>DASVQD010000001.1:0-74848 GCA_036389345.1 Allosphingosinicella sp.
TACCCTCGGCCGCCCGGTGGCGCCGAGGCCGCGCGGCCGTCCCCGCCGGAAAAACGGGGACAGTATACAATTATGAACGCGCATCGGCGGCGCGGGGCGGCCGAAAATATATACTGTCCCTGTTTTACCTAAGGCGCGAAGGCAGCAGAGGACGCAAACCGGCTCGCCGATACCCTCGGCCGCCCGGTGGCGCCGAGGCCGCGCGGCCGTCCCCGCCGGAAAAACGGGGACAGTATACAATTATGAACGCGCATCGGCGGCGCGGGGCGGCCGAAAATATATACTGTCCCTGTTTTACCCGAAAGGCGCGCCCCGGTAGCTCACTAGAGCGGCACGGCCGGATCGGGGACATAGAGTTTGACCCTCCCGGCGGGGATGTCGATGTCCGTCCAGGCTTGAATGCTAAGGGGCTTCAGCAGTGTGGCGAGAGAGTCCTGCGCGCCTTTCAGCTGCGCATAGGTATGCGCCGCCGTCGTCACGACGAACGTCGGGTCTTGCGTGTACCGCCGGAGAGTCGCCTCGCCATTCGCCGTGAATTTAGTCACCACCCGGAATGCCGGCCGGTGCTCGATATACATGCCGCCGAAAGTTGCCCCTTCCTGCGCCTCGATCTTCGCGCCGATCTCACTAATCTCGCGCTGGAGCTTTGGGGTGCTGGTGCCAGGTACCAGGGATAAATCCTAGCGGAGGCGGCCGGAGCGTTCGGCGGCGCGGAGGGCGGCGCGGTCTTCGGGGTCCAGGCCCTGGTCGAGGAAGGCGCGCCAGTCGTCGATGCGTTCGCGGGCCGGGGCGAGGTCGGTCAGCGGGTCGGGGTAAACAGTGACAGTATACATTTACCGCTGGCAGTCCGGCGTCGAGGGCCGCGTCCGGTAAATGTATACTGTCACTGTTTAGGGCGTCACCGTTTTGAGCGCGGTCCGATACGGATTTTGGATGATGTGGCGGAGGCGGTAGCTTCGGTGCGATGCCACGGATCGCCCGCCTCGTCGTGCCCGACATTCCCCATCACGTCACGCAGCGGGGGAACCGGCGCCAGCGTGTTTTCTTCTCGGCGGGGGACGGCCGGCTCTATCTGCGGCTTCTGAGGGAGGGGTGCGAGAAGGCCGGGACCAGGGTCTGGGCCTGGTGCCTCATGCCCAACCACGTTCACCTCATCCTGGTGCCGTCGCACAAAAGCGGGTTGAGGGAGGCCCTGGCGGAGCCGCATCGGCGCTATGCCGCGGCCGTCAATCGGCGTTCGGACTGGAAAGGCCACTTGTGGCAGGAGCGCTTCGCCTCTTTTCCCATGGACGAGGAATGGCTGATCGCCTGCGCGCGCTATGTCGAGCTCAATCCGGTCCGCGCCGGCCTGGTGCGGCGGCCCGAGGATTGGCGCTGGTCGAGCGCGAGCGCCCACCTGGGGCTGGACCGCGATCCGGTGGGCGAGAGTGGCGCTTTGCTCGAACGGATACCGGACTGGCGGGCGCTGCTCGACGGCGGCCTCGAAGAGCCGGCGCTCGGAGCGATCCGAAGCCGCGAGCGGACCGGCTATGCGCTCGGCGGCGCTGCTTTCGTCCAGTCGCTCGAGTCGAGGCTCGGCCGCAAGGCCGGGCCCGGACCCCGGGGGCGGCCCTGGCCCATCGCTCCCAAGGTTGAACAGTGACAGGAGGTCGAACAGTGACAGTATACATTTACTCGCGAACCATCCCGCGCGCCTGGGCCTTACCTGTAAATGTATACTGTCACTGTTTAGGCCTCGCGCCTCATTCGGCCTGCTCCCGATCGGCATCGGCGCCTATGTCGAGCAGGGCGAGGCCTGTGGAAATCCTGGGTCGCTGTTTCGCTATGACGGACGAGCTATCGGGTGGACCAGAGGCGCCGTGCGTCCGATGTATCCGATCGTGCGGGTGCGGGAGCAGCCGGGTCGCTCGGTGGCGAACCATCGTCTCCCCTGGGCCGGGCGCCGTGCCCGAACCACGGCAGCTCGATGTGATCGTCGTTCCGCGGGGATCCGGGCGGGTCATGATCTGGGCGATGCAGCCGGTGGAGATGGAGCTTTGCGCGCCCGACGCGCTGCCGGCCGCGCTTCGCTAAGCATTGGCATTTCGGCGGCTGGGCATTGGTGGTGCCAGGTACCTAGGAAAAATCAAGGGTACCTGGCACCGGAACGTCGCAAGGGTGCCTAGCACCGGAACGTCGCGGGGGCGCGGGCGCATCATCTTCGTGGCTTCGTGAGCTTTGTGTGAACCCTCTCTTTTTTGTTTCGCACGAAGATCACGAAGGGCACTAAGCAGAGGCGGAGCCCTGCTGCCGGTGTTCTTTGAATGTTCTTGTATTTGGCGACGCGCTGTGATACGAATCGCGATGCTGCCGGAAGTTGCGAAGCCGGTGGCGCGAGGCTCGTCGGGCGGTCGTTGGCGGCCTGGACCGCCGGTGCCGAAACGGCCTTCGGGGCCGTACCCTGGGGACGATGACAGTCCGCCAGCCCAAGCAGGACCTCGCGGGGAACGGGCCCGCGCTGACGCGGCGGAGGCCGCGGGGGAGGTGCTGCGTGGGGACAAGGGATATTCCGGCGGGGCCGGAGGGGGAGCCGTCTTCGAACGAAGTTAGGCAAATCGAGGGCAGGGAAGAGAAGGAAAAGCCCCTTCGGCTGCCTGCCAAAGGCAGCCGCTCAGGACAGGCTTCGACAGGCTCAGGCCGAACGGATGGCGGCGGGCCGTCGAGGAGGGCCGCGATCGACGGCGACGAGCGCCTCTGCTCGAACAAGCATCGCGAGCTCCAGATCAGCCGGACCGGCAAGCGCAAATTGTTCGGGAAGAAGGCGCGCAAGGCGTTTCTGGAATGGTTCGCGGCGACCGGGAACGTCGCCTGGTCGGCTCAGAAGGTCGGGTTCTCCGACAAGACGGTGTGGCGGCACCGGATGAACGATCCGCGCTTCGCCGAGGCGTTCGACCGGGCGTTCGAGCAGAGCCTGATGCGCAACAAGGCGCGGATGGTGGAGCTCAAGGCGAAGGAGGGGCCGATCGCGCTGGACGGCGGGGTCGGCGAGTCGGAGCTCGAGGATTGCGACCTGGAGAAGGCGTGGCCGCTGATCGTCGAGATGGAGCGGGCCAAGGGGCGGGGTGGCGGCGGCGGCGGGGCGCCGGTCGGGCGGCCGAGCAATCGCGGGCGAATGCCGCGGGCCGCGTCCAACGCCCAGGTGCGCAAAGAGCTTGAGAAGAGGCTCCGGGCCTTCGGGCGGCGGATGCGGGCGGAAGGAAAGGAGCCGCCGGCGTGGCTTCCGCCGGTCGGGCCGCGGAAGAGCGCGAAAGCGTCTGCGGCGGCTTCGCCGCCGGCCCCTCCACCGGGTTTCACCCGGTCCCCCTCCCCTGGTAATCCAGGGGAGGATGAGAAGTGATCCGGCCGGACCCGGCGGATTTCGTCGACCTGCTGGAGCGGGCGGCCTGGGCCTTTTCCGACTCGGACTGGGCGTGGTTGCTGAAAGGGCTGTCGCCGCCGGTGCAGAGGCGAATCTTCGAGGAATTCTTCCATTGGCAGACTCATGGCGGACAGGCCGAGCCGCCGGGCGAGTGGCGGGTGTGGTTCCTTCGGGCGGGGCGTGGGTTCGGGAAGACGATGACGGGGGCGCATTGGGTGCTCGACCGGGCCCGGGAGAATGGGGGCGCCCGGATCGCGCTGGTCGGCGGGAGCGCGGACGAGGTCCGGAAGGTGATGATCGAGGGGCCGGGCGGGCTTATCGCCCAGGCGCGGTGCGGGGAGCCGGTCGAGTGGAACCCGACGCAGGGAATCGTCCGCTTCCATTCGGGGGCGCTGGGCTTCGTCTATTCGGCTCGGGCGGCGGAGAAATTGCGCGGGCCCGAGCATCATTTCGCCTGGTGCGACGAACTCGCCAAATGGAAGAACCAGGGCGACGCCGCCTGGGACAATCTGCAGATGGGGATGAGGCTGGGGACCAGCCCGAGGCTGATCGTCACGACCACTCCGCGCGCCGCGGCCCTGGTGCGGCGGGTGCGGGGGCTGAAGGGGACGGTGGAGACGTTCGGTCGGACGGGGGACAATGTCCACAGCGCCGAGGCGTTTCGAGAGTGGGCGCAGGAGACCTACGGCGGCACCCGGCTCGGCCGGCAGGAGCTGGACGGGGAGATGTTCGAGGAGGTCGAGGGCGCGCTGTGGACCCGCGACATGATCGAGAAAGCGAGGCTCGACGGAGCGGCGCCGGCGTGGAAGCGGATCGTGGTCGGGGTCGACCCGCCGGTGACGGCCGACGGCGACTCGTGCGGAATCGTCGTGTGCGCGCTCGGCGAGAACGACGTCGCCTTCGTTCTCGCCGATTGCAGCGTGAGCGGCGAGCGGCCGGAAGGCTGGGCCCGGGCGGTGGCCCGGGCGGCCGAGGCGTGGGGGGCGGACCGGGTGGTGGCCGAGAAGAACCAGGGCGGCGACATGGTGGAGAGCGTGATGAGGAACGCCGAGGTCTGGCTGCCGGTGAAGCTGGTCCACGCGAAAGGGAGCAAGTCGGCCCGGGCGGAGCCGGTGGCGGCTTTGTTCGAGGCCGGGCGGGCGAAGCTCGCGGGGCGCTTTGCGGAGCTCGAGGACGAGCTTGCCGGGCTCACTTATGGCGGCGGGTATCAGGGGCCCGGAAACAGCCCCGACCGGGCCGACGCGATGGTGTGGGCAATGAGCGAGCTGATCCGTCCGCGGGCCGAGCCCAGGATCCGCGGCTTCTAGCGCGCGGGCGCCCGGTCCGCCTGCCAGGCCGGCCTTCCCTCCGGCACCCGGTTGAAGAACATCAAATAGACGAGGCGGCCGTTCTCGACGCCCGTCCCGAAGCCCGGTCCGGCGGTGTGCCAATAATGAGGCTGGAGAAGGATGAGGCGGTTGTAGCGCATCGGGACGCTGAGCAGCGGCTCCCACCGGCTTCGGTCGAGCGCGTCCTTCTGGAGGATGTCGGCGTCGAGCGCCTCGTAGGAGCTATAGCCCGCACCGGCGAGCTCCTCGGGAGTCAGCGGGAAGCGGTCGAGGCCGGTGCGCCGGTGGCGGAAGAATTCGGTCCCGCCGGACGAATCCGCATTGCGGCTGAGCGAAAGCACTCCGGTCCAGTGACTGGTGTCGATATGGACCCGGCCCGGCCGGTCGTCGGAGGCGAGCGCGAGGCGGCAGCTTTGATGGGCATAATCGGGCGACCAGGGCGTGTGCAGCCGCTCCCTGACGATCTCAGAGATCATCCGGGTGAGGCCGGTCAGCTTGATCTTCTCCGCCGAGTTGCGGCCGGGAAAATGCCCGGGGCGGTCGTAGGTCAGCTCGAGCGCCCTTTGCCGGAGCGTGTCGGGCTCGACCAGGAAATCGTCGATGACGAACAGCCAGGGCAGCCCGACGCCGCGGCGAAGCTCCTCGACCGTCAGATGCTGATCTGAAACAAGGGGATTCACGGATTCACACGCTCCCAGGTCCATGGATGGTTTCAAGTGCGCCGAACCTTCGCCGGGAAACGGGTTCTGCATCGAGGGTGCTGAGTCTAGCGCCTGTCCCGATGAGGTTGAAGCCTTGTTCCCAGGACAGGGCCGGATCCCGGCCTGCGCCGGGAAACGGCGCGAAGCCTAGGGAAGCCGGGCCAAGAGCCGAAGGAGGTTGCCGCCCATCACCCTGGCGATCTCCTCGTCGGTGAAGCCCCGGTCGGCCAGGGCCTGGGTGAGGTGGGCGAGGCCGGACGTATCGAAGCCCGTCGTCACCGCCCCGTCGAAGTCCGACCCCAACGCGACATGGTCGATTCCGACCAGATCGCGGACGTGGGCGATCGCGGCGGCGATCGCCGCGGGGCGAAGATCGCAGACCGCGGCGTCCCAATAGCCGATCCCGACCAGGCCGCCGGTGCGCGCCACCCCGCGAATCTCCTCGTCGGTGAGGTTGCGGTTGACCTTGCAGGTCGCCTGGACCCCGCCATGGCTGGAGACGACCGGCCTTTGCGCCATGGCGAGGACCTCGGCGACGGCGGCGTGGCTCGAATGAGCGATGTCGACGATCATCCCGCGCCGCTCCATCTCGCGGACGACCCGGCGGCCGAGCGGGGTGAGACCGCCTTTCCTGACCCCGTGCATGGAGCCGGCCACCTCGTTGTCGAAGAAATGGGCGAGCCCGGCCATCCGGAAGCCGGCGGAGTGGAGCCGCTCCAGGTTCTCGAGCCGGCCTTCGAGGTTCTGGAGCCCCTCGATCGACAGAAGGGCGCCGGTCACCTTGCGGCCCGCCGCCCGGTCGGCGACCAAACGCCGGACGTCGATCCCGCGCCTCACGATCCGAAGCCGCCCGTTCGACTTCGCTTCGGCCTTCCGGAGCTTCTCGGCGTGCCAGAGCGAGCGTTCGAGGAGGGAATTCCATGTCCGGGGCGGCTGAAGCTGGGCGACCGCGAGAAGGGTGATGTTGTCGCTTTCGGCGCCGTTGGAATCGTAATTCTGGTTCTTCGGGGTCTTCGTCACCGACGAAAAGACCTGGAGCGCGACATTGCCCGCCTCGAGCCGGGGAAGGTCGACCTGGCCGCGCTTCGACGGGTCGAGGAGGTCGCGCTTCCACAGCAACGTGTCGGCGTGCATGTCGGCGATTGCGAGCCGCGCGTGCAGCGCCCTGGCCCGCTCGCCCACGGCGGGCAGCGGGGTCGCTACCACCTTGTTCATCCCGCTTTCGACGATCCCGGGCCCGAACAGGAGGAAAGCGCCGGCGGCGACGACGATGAGGGCGAGAAGCCCGTAGACGATTTTGCGCATGGTCCCCCCTTTGGCGAGGGTATAACCGCGTCACTCGTCTTGCTGAACTTGTTTCAGCACGCCAGCGACGAGCCGGTCCGGGGTCCGGGGTTGTCGCATCGCGTGCGAACCTCATCGGCGGCAGGCCCTGGATTTTTGGGGAGAAGGCACGAAGGCACAACGTAGAAAAGGGGGCTGTCTACGTGGTGCCTGGATGCCTTCCCTTTGAAAGTTGGCGACGGGGCGCTCCGGGGGGCGGGGGCGCGCGTCGGTCCCACAGCCTGACGTCGGCGGGTGAGGCCTGGACCCGACTTGGCGCCTGTACCGCCCCGAACATGTAGAATGACTGGACCCATTCGCCATTCCGGCGGAAGCCGGGATCCATGAACACCGTCGGTCGAAACTTCGTAGCGGCGGTGTTCAGGAATCCCGGGTCAAGCCCGGGATGACAGGTTTGAGCACCTCGCATGCCGCAAGGGGACAATCGCCAAACGCGTTCAGGGTGACGGTAAAGGGGGATCCCGGCGCTCCAGCCTGACGAAGCTGAAGCCCGGATGATCCTCCCTTAAGGCTTCCCGCCAATCCGACTCCTCGAAGGCCGGCATGAAGGTGTCCGCTTCAGGCTCGTCATGGACCTCGGTCAGCTCGATCGAGGCCGAGCGGGGCAGGAACAGGGCGATGATTTCGGCGCCGCCGATGACCGAGATGGGCTCGCCGCCAGCCAGGGCCAGCGCTTCGTCCACGCTTCCGGCTCGCTCAGCCCCCTCCGCCCGCCAGTCGGGGTCGCGGGTCAGGACGATGTGGCGGCGGCCGGGGAGGAGGCCGGGGAGGCTGTCGAAGGTCCTTCGGCCCATGATCATGACAGTGCCCGTGGTGACGGCCTTGAAGTGCTTGAGGTCGGCGGGGATTCGCCAGGGGAGGGCGCCGTCGCGGCCGATGGCGCCGTTTCGGGCTCGGGCGACGACGATGGTGATGGTGGGCATGTCAATGCGCTCCCGTCACCCCGGCGCAAGCCGGGGCCTCGGGGAGACCCGCCGAGACTGTCCGGCCTGAGGTCCCGGCTTTCGCCGGGATGACGGGGGAGGGCGGGATGACGGGGGAGGGCGGGATGACGGGGGAGGCCGGGATGACGGGGTTGGTCACACCGCGACCTCCGCCTTGATGTGGGGGTGGGGGTCGTAGCCGGTGATCTCGAAATCCTCGTAGTCGTAGCGGTCGATGGCTTCGGGACGGCGAAGGATGGCGAGCTTCGGCAGGGGCCTCGGCTCGCGGGCCAGCTGGAGGCGGGCCTGGTCGAGGTGGTTGGAATAGAGGTGGCAGTCGCCTCCGGTCCAGACGAACACGCCCGGCTCGAGGCCGCATTGCTGGGCGAGCATGTGGGCGAGGAGGGCGTAGCTTGCGATGTTGAAGGGCACTCCGAGGAAGGCGTCGGCGCTTCGCTGGTAGAGCTGCAGGTTGAGGCGGCCGCGCGAGACCTGGGTCTGGAACAGGCAGTGGCAGGGCGCCAGGGCCATGCGCTCGATCTCGGCCGGGTTCCAGGCGGAGACGATCTGGCGCCGGGACGCGGGGTCGCGGTTGATGAGGTCGATGAGGTTCGCGATCTGGTCGACATGCACTCCGCCGGGCCCCTCCCAGTCGCGCCACTGCTTGCCGTAGACCGGTCCGAGGTCTCCGCCTTCGTCCGCCCATTCGTCCCAGATCCGGACCCTGTTTTCCTTCAGCCAAGCGATGTTGGTCTCGCCCTTGAGGAACCAGAGAAGCTCGATGACGATCGAGCGGATGTGGAGCTTCTTGGTGGTGAGGAGCGGGAAGCCGTCGGCCAGATCGAAGCGCATCTGGTGGCCGAAGACTGAAAGGGTTCCGACTCCGGTGCGGTCTTTCTGCTCGGCGCCTTCGTCGAGGATTCGGGAGAGGAGCTGGAGATAGGGCTGCATGGGGGGCTTATGGCGGTTTCGAAGCCGTCCGTCATCCCGGCGCAAGCCGGGATCCCGGGCCAAAAAAGTCTCTGCGGGTCTCCCCGAGGTCCCGGCTTTCGCCGGGATGACGGGGTCAGGCCTTCTTCTCCCGAGCTTCCCTGATCGCGTCCTTCAGCGCCTGATAGCCGACGGCGCCCTGGAGGATCTGGTCGCCGACGACGAAGGTCGGAGTGCCGCTGGCCTCGAGGCCGCGGGCGAGATCGAAGTTTCGGGCAAGCTCCTGGTCGGCGACTCCGGCGGGGAGATCGGCGGCCGGGCCGGCGGCGGAGCGCGCCCTGGCGACGGCCTCGGGAGTGGGCCGGCCGGCCGCGAACAGGGCGTCGTGGAAGGGCTTGAACCGGCCGGCGGTGGCGGCGGCGAGGCTGGCCCGGGCGGCCGCCTCGCTGTCCGGCCCGAGCACCGGCCATTCGCGCCAGACTACCTTCAGCTTCGGGTCCTCGCGGATCAGCCGGTCGACGTCCGCGTTACTCTTGCGGCAATAGCCGCAGGCATAATCGAAAAACTCGACGAGGACGACGTCGCCGTCCTCGGCCCCCGCCCAGGCGCCGCCGAACGGCCGCTCGAGCGCCGAGCGGTTGGCCGAGACCATCTTCGCCGCCTGGCGCTCGCGAAGGCGGTCCATCGCCTCGGGCAGCACCTCGGGATTTTCGAGCAGATAGTCGCGGACCGACTCGCGCGACACATAGGCGACGGCCCCGCCGCCGACCGCGGCTCCGAGCAGGCCGGCGGCGAGCGCGGTCTTCCAGCCGCCGAAAGCCGGGCGCGACTGCGCGGTGTCAGTTGTCACGATTCTTTTTCTTCTTTTCCACCTCGGTGCGCGACACCATGGCGATGTCCTGGGCCCGAAGCCAGTCGGGCGTTCCGGTCGGGACGGTCTTGAGCGCCTGCTCGGCGTTGACGAGGGCGAGGCGGGGCTCGCCCTGAAGGTTGTAGCGCTCGGCGGTGGCGAGGGCGGCCCGCCCCGGATCGCCTTCGCGGTCGTAAACGATCCCGAGCTGGTACCAGGCGAAGGGGTTCGAATTGTCGCGGCCGATCGCCGCCCGAAGGACGCGCTTGGCCTCTTCGTAATGGTCCGGCCGTTCGGTCGCGATCAGGGCATGGCCGAACAGAGCGGAGATGAGCGGCTGGTCCGGGGCGTATCGGACGGCCTGGCGAAGGGTTTCGAGCGCCTCGTTCGGCCGGCCGGATTCGAGCAGGATCTGGCCCTTGAGCTCGAGGAAATAGGGATCGGTGGGCGCTTCGGCGAGAAGGCTTTCGGCCTCGGCGAGGGCTTTGTCGGGATAGGCGCTCTTGTGCCAGGCGTAAGCGCGGGCATAGCGCGCCGGGACGCTCTTGTTGCTCTCCGGATAGAGGACCCGCGTCCGGGTCGGGTCCTCGACATAGCCCGAAAGCTTCGCCTTGACCCGCTGGAAGCGGGCCTCGAGCTTCGGGTCGGTGGGCCGGCCCCAGCCGGGCGCGCTCTTCACCGACTGCTCGAGCGCGGCCATCCGCTCGCCGGTCAGCGGGTGGGTTCGCATGTAGCCGTTGTCCTGAGGGATGGCGTAGCGGAACTCCTGGTTCTGGAGCTTCTTGAAGAAGCTGATCAGGCCCTGGCCATTGGTCTGCGACTTGGCGAGGAAGCTCGCACCGGCGGCGTCGGCGGAGGATTCCTGGGTCCGGCTGAAGGCCAGGAACTTGCCCATCGCCGCCTGCTGGCCGGCCGCCATGACTCCCATTCCCGCCTCGCCCGCGCCCGCGGCCATCGCCGCGGCACCGAGGACGAGCGAGAGGAGCATGATCCCGGTCGCGGCCTTGATTCCCTCCTGGATGCGGATGACGTGGCCGCCTGTGATATGGCCGACCTCGTGGGCGATGACGCCCTGGACCTCGTTGGCGTCGTCGGCCGCCGCGATCAGGCCCGAGTGGATGTAGACGATCTGGCCGCCGGCCACGAAGGCGTTGATCGTCTTGTCGTGGATGAGGACGATCTGGACGTCCTCGGGCCTGAGTCCGGCCGCCGCGACGATCGGCCGCGAGATGTCCTTGAACAGGGCCTCGGTCTCGGCGTCGCGGAGGATCGACTGGGCCGCAGCGGGCCGAGCCGCGAGCCCGAAGCTCAGGACGAGGAGGAATGCGAGGCGGGCGAGGAAGGCGCTCCACCTCTTCAGCGTAACCGTAGCTTCAGCCATTCGGCATCCTATCCCTTGGCGGGGCTGAACCTGACATGAGCGCGCCCGCCGGGGCAAGCGCGCTCGATGCCATGTCCATCAGGCGCCGAAGGTGCGCTGCCACCAGCCGCGGCGCGGTTCTCCGGCCTCGGCCTCGGCCTCCGGCTGGGCCTTGGCGGCCGGTTCGTCCGCGGCGGAATCTTCGCGGTCGTTGGCGGCCTCGGGGGCGGGCGGCTCCGTCGCGGGCTCGGCTTCCACCGCCTCCACGGCTTTCTTGCGCCGGGTCCGCTTCGGCTTGGCGGGCTTTTCCTCCTCGGCCGGGGCTTCGGCCTGCGCTACCGGCGCAGGCTCAGCTTCGGCGGCAGGCGCTTCGGCGGCAGGCTGCTCGGCGGAGGCCTGGTCCGGCTGAGCCGGAGTCTCGGACTTGCGGCGAGCGCGGGGGCGCCTCCGGCCCTTGGGCTTCTCCTCTTCCTCGACGGGAGCCTCGGCAGGCGCCTCGGCGGCCGGCTCGACCGAGTCGGTCGGCTCCGACAGGGCCGCATATTGACGCTCCGGCGTGTCCGACTCGGGAGCAAGCGCGAACTCCGGAGCGGAGTCCTGCTCGGACTCCTGCTCGGAACCGCCCCGCTCGGACGAACCGTCCTCGGGCGAACCCTGCTCGGCGCCTTCCTCGCCCTCCCTTCGGCGGCCGCCGCGACGGCCGCGCCGGCGGCGGCGCTTGCGTCCGCGCTCCTCGCTCTCCTCGCGGCTTTCACGCTGCTCGCGATTCTCCGAGCGGCGGGGACGATCCTCGGCCTCCGACGGCTCGGGCTCCTCCTCCTCGTCCTCCTCATCGGCGAGGTCCTCGGCGAACTCCTCCTCGTCGATCTCGGGCTCGACGATCCGCTCGACCCGCGGTCGGGCCGCCGGCGGCGGACCGAAGGATTCGACGGCCATCTTGGCGCCTTCGAACGACTCCTCGATCAGGACCTCTATGACGACTCCGTAGCGCGACTCGATCTCGCCGATCTCGCCGCGCTTGCGGTTGAGGACGTAGACCGCCGCCTCGCGGCCGGCGCGAAGGACGATCCGGCTTCCGCGGCCGCGGGCGGCCTCCTCCTCGAGCATCCGGAGCGCGGAAAGGCCCGCCGACGAAGCGGTGCGCATCAGGCCCGAGCCCTCGCAATGCGGGCAGGGGCGGGTCGAGGCCTCGAGCACTCCGGTGCGGAGCCGCTGGCGGCTCATCTCCATCAGCCCGAAGGACGAGATCCGGCCGACCTGGATCCGGGCCCGGTCGTTCTTCAAAGCCTCCTTCATCGCCTTCTCGACCTTACGGATATGGCCGTTCGACTCCATGTCGATGAAGTCGATGACGACGAGGCCCGCCATGTCGCGGAGGCGGAGCTGGCGGGCGATCTCGTTGGCCGCCTCGATGTTGGTCGCGTAGGCGGTCTGCTCGATATTGTGCTCGCGGGTCGAGCGGCCCGAGTTGATGTCGATCGAGACCAGGGCCTCGGTCGGGTTGATGACGAGATAGCCGCCGGACTTGAGCTGGACGACCGGCTGGTACATCGCGGCGAGCTGGTCCTCGGCGCCGTAGCGCTGGAAGAGCGGGACGGTGTCGACGTAATTCTGGACCCGCTTCACGTGGCTCGGCATGAGCAGCTTCATGAAGGCGCGCGCGTGCCTGTAGCCTTCGTCGCCCTCGACGATGACCTCGTCGATGTCGCGATTGTAGATGTCGCGGATGGCGCGCTTGATCAGGTCGCTATCGCCGTAGATCAAAGCCGGAGCCGAGCTTCCGAGGGTGCGCTCCCGGATCTCGTCCCAGAGGCGGGCAAGATAGTCGAAGTCGCGCTTGATCTCGGTCTTGGTGCGCGAAAGGCCCGCCGTCCTGACGATGCAGCTCATGCTGTTGGGCAGGCTGAGATCCGACATGATCTGCTTCAGGCGCTTCCTGTCGGCGCCGTTCGAGATCTTGCGGCTGATTCCGCCGCCGTGCGACGTGTTGGGCATCAGGACGCAATAGCGGCCGGCCAGCGAGAGGTAGGTGGTGAGAGCGGCGCCCTTGTTGCCGCGCTCCTCCTTGACGACCTGGACGAGAAGCACCTGGCGGCGCCGGATGACGTCCTGGATCTTGTAGCGACGGCGCAGGTTCTGGCGCTTGCGGCGAAGCTCGTCGGCGGCATTCTCCTCGGGAGCGCTCTCGGCGGATTCGGGCAGAGCGGGAGCGTCCTCGTCGTTCGGCTCGCCGTCCTCCGACTCCGAATCGTAGCGGCCCTCGGCTTCATCCCGCTCGTGATCGTCGTCCCGGTCGTCGTCGCGGTCGTCGCGGTCGTTGCGGCTTTCGCGGCTCTCGTAGCGCGCGTCCTCGGCGGCGCGCAGGCGCTCCTCCTCGGCGGCATGCTCGGCTTCCTCGCGGAGCAGGGCCTCGCGGTCCTCGCGCGGGATCTGGTAGTAATCGGGGTGGATTTCCGAGAAAGCGAGGAAGCCGTGGCGGTTGCCGCCGTAATCGACGAACGCCGCCTGTAGCGACGGTTCGACCCGCATCACCTTGGCTAGATAGATATTCCCCTTGAGCTGCTTGTGCTCGGCGGATTCGAAATCAAATTCCTCGATCCGGTTTCCCTTGACGACGGCCACCCGGGTTTCTTCCTGGTGGCGCGCGTCGATCAACATGCGCATTGTCATTGAAGTCACTCCACGCGCGCCGTGCCGTCCTTGCGGCGGCGCCAGGCGCGCGCTCGAATATGGACGAAGGCGCGGCCTGCTCGGCGCGCGCCTTCAATGTCCGGGTTGAAAAGAAAAAGTTCGCCTCTGCTGCGTGCGGCAGGCCGGCGGAAAAGCCCGGCCACGATGCCCCCGCCGCAATGCCCGGCCCTGTTCGGGCGGGCAGCGTCTGTGGGGAAAAATGCCTCATGCAGCGTCAACCTTGGTGGCCGGCATGGGTGCCGGCGCATGCGTTCGGCCCGAGATGAGAAGGAAGCTTGCCCCTTCGGCTGGTGCCGAGCCTTGCTGCTAGCACCTGCCATGATCAGCGGCAATGGCTAACCTGGATTGGGCGATACGCCTCAATCGCCGGCTTATTTCGCCGGTGGAACCGCGCCGGCTTCGGCGAGCGCGCGCTTGTCGGCTTCCTGGCGGGCGCGCATCGCGTCGCCGCGATGGGCGCGGGCGGCCATCGCCTCCCAGGCTTCCGCGGCGCGAACGCAGCGGTTGCGGACATTGTCGAGAGTGGCGGCTTCGGCGTCGGCGCGCGCCTCGGCGGCGCGGGCCTGATAGAATTCGAGCTGGCTGGACATGGCGCGCCTTCTGTTCGGAAATGTCCGCCGAGTCCAGAGGTGCGCTTCGGCCCGCTGTCTCAATGATAGAAATAGGGGTCGAGCACTCGAACCTCGTGGATTGCATCGACGGGCACTCCGTTCTTCGCCCCCACGCTGCGGATCGAGTCCTCGGAAGGCGCGTCGTAGACGCAGAACGTCCTGGTCTTGTCCGCCGAGACGTAGCTGTGGACCCAGCTTACGCCTTCCTCGGCATTGGTGGCGACGATTCCACACAGAGCCTGTGCGCCGTCCGGGTTGACCGGGACGTTCAGGCCGTCAGGGAAGGTGCGTTCGACCATGTAGCGGGGCATAAGGGTTCCTCCTGCTGTCGCCTGCCGAACTCGTCTAGCAGGCCGGCCCGACGGCCGGAACCGGGGAAAATTCCCTAGAGCGGCCGGCCCGACTGGCACGCCTCCAGCTCGGCCGCGTCGTGGGCGCAGACCAGCTTCACTTCCGCGGCACGGTCGACGGACAAAGCGCGGAGGCGGGACTGGTTGGCGAGGCGGCGGTCGCGGTCGACCTCCATCATCGTCTGGTAGGCGCGAAGGCCCGGGGTGCATTTGCGGTCGCGGCGGCGGACCTCGTGGCGGTAGAAATAGGCGTCGCCGGCGTGGAGCAGCCATCCCTCCGGACCGCGGTCGACGGCGATTCCGGCATGGCCCCAGGTGTGGCCGGGCAGGGGCACCATCAATATCTCGGGAGGAAGGCCTTCGAGCGCCCGGACGGCCTCGAATCCGAACCACGGCTCGCCCGACGGCCCGGCATAGCTTTGCCAGTTGCGGACCTCGTCATATTGCGACGGCCGGTAGCGGTTGCGCGGAACGAAGCCCCGCCGGGGCCCGGTGGCGGCTTCGAACTCCCTGGCCATGACGTGGATGGTGGCGCCCGGAAAGTCCTCGAGGCCGCCGGCATGGTCGAAGTCGAGGTGGGTGAGGAGGATGTGGCGGACGTCCGCCGGCCTGAAGCCCAGGGCCTCGATCTGGCGGACCGCCGTCTCCTGCTCGCGAAGCCGGATGTTGAGCATGGTCCGCATGGCGCGGGTGATCCGCGGATGCGGCGGCCGGTGGGGATGGGCGACGTCCTTGAGCCCGTAGCCGGTGTCGACGAGGATCAGGCCGCTCTCATGCTCGATGAGCAGGCAGTGGCAGACCAGGCGTCCGAGCGGGCCGAGGCTTCGGCCGTCGAACAGGGCGCCTCCGACCGGGCAGTCGGTGCCGCAATTGAGATGGTGGATGCGCATCGGCGTGGCCTTTCCTTAGTCGCCGGCCCCGCTCCGCTTCCGCTTCCGCGATCGAGGCTCCGGGCGCCATAACCTGGGTTGGACGACCGGCCGCGGGCGTGATGCCGGTCACGGAAGGGGTAAGACGCGGCGGTCCATTGAGTTCCAGGCCTTCCGCCGTCCGGGGCCGCGCTTCTTTCCATGCGGGGCGCGAACCCCGGCGGGGGCGGGGCGGGATCCGGTGGGGATCGGACTCCGGCCCCGCCTCCAACGCGGTCAGTCCCTCAGCGAGGCCGAGACCTTGCCGCCGTTCTTCTCGAGCTCCTCCATCACGCGCCTGTGGAGCCAGATGTTCATCTCGGCGCTTCCGTCTTTGGTGCCCGTATAGCCCAGCTCCGTCGCGAGCTCCTTGCGGTTGGCGAGGCTGGCGTCGAGGTCGAGCAGCTTCATCAGATCGACGATGGACGACTGGTAGTTGAGCGTCTCGCCGTTCTTCGAGGCGAGTTCGGCGAGGACCGCGTCGACGTCGACGTCCACCGGCTGCGCCGGAGCGGGGGCGGCCGGCTTGATCTGCGGCATGGCCGGGTTTTGCGGCTGCTGCGCCTGAGCCTGAGCCTGAGCCTGAGCCTGAGCCTGAGCCTGGGCCTGCGGCTGCGCCGCCTTCGCCTTGCCGAATATGGCGTCGCGGATCTTGCCGAAGATACTCATGCTTACTCTCCTGTCAGGGTGGCGGCGCGCGCGCGCGGCTGCGGGAGAGAATGAGCGGAGGCGCCCGAAGTTGCGCCGGCGGCCGGCGGAGGCGACGAATCGAATCGGAAGGCCGACGGGCGGCGGGCGCCACCGGGATCGGCGCCCCCGGGTACGCGCGCCGCGGCCGGCGGACGAAAAAAGGGCGCCGCCGAAGCGACGCCCTCCTTTGCGGATGGCGAGTGCTTACGCGCTCTGCAGGTTCACGGCGCTGGTCTTGCCGCGATTGTCCTGCTCGAGATCGTAGCTGACGCGCTGGTCCTTCTCGAGGGTGCTCATTCCGGCGCGCTCGACGGCCGAGATGTGAACGAAGGCGTCGTTGCCGCTGCCCTCGGGCTGGATGAAGCCGTAGCCCTTGTCGAGATTGAAGAATTTTACGGTGCCGGTCGGCATGGTGTTTTCCTTTGGTAGAGAGTGCCGGCAGCGCCGCAATCGACGGCGCCGGGCTTTAGAAGCGTAGAGAGAAGGAAAAACCAACCGAGGCGGGAAATGTCCGTCGCATGCGACTTTAGCCCGGACCTTGTGCACGATTTCGGCGGGATGTGCAAATGAGGTGCGGTGAGAGCCGCTTTTATTAGGGCGATGCGTCGCGATTAATGCGCGGACGAAGCGCGATCCAGAGTGAGCGTGGATCAGGTCGCGGCGCCCGGCCGGACCGTGAGGATCCGCCGCCGGGCGCGGCGGCGAAAGCTCGGGTCCGGCCGGGGCCGATTCGGATCAGGGGCTGACCGGAGCGTCGTCGTCCTCGCCGCCGCCGTAGAGCAGCAGGAGCGCGACCACGAGCGCGACGAAGCCGGCGACGGCCCACATCGTCGAGCGGCGGCGTCGATTGTCATGGTCGGTGCCGTCATGGGCGAGCGCGAGCCCGTCCTCGACGGTTGCGGCGGGCTCCGGCGCGGACTGCGCGAAGCTCGGCGCGGAAGTGCAGATCATCGCCGCGGCGGTGAGCGCGGCGGTCATGGTCCGAAAGCGCATTGAGTGACTCCTCCTGAACAGACTTTTCCCAAGTCTTGCCGCCGAGCCTAGTCGCAACTCCGGGGCAATGACAATAGAGTATTGGAAGGCTCCGGGCCGTCCGATCCGTTGCGGATCTGTCGCCGGCCGGGCGAGGGCGCCGTCATCGCGGAAAGGGCTCGATCTCGACCGCGAAGAAGTCGCTGAACGACTGTCCGAGGGTCACGAGAACCGATTGCTTCGCTGGAAAATCGTTCGGCGTGAGCGCGAACTTCTCCCCTTTCACGGTGCAGACGAACTTCCCGGCGGGGGTGACTCGGCCATCCTTCTGAGTCGTGAAGATCTGCGACTTGGACAATGCGTCCACGGGCCTGAGGACGAGGTTGCGAACGTTGCTGCGCGAGCGGTCCAGGTTGAAGAACCAGTCGTCATAATCGAGGCACCTCCCGCTGCTGTGGCTGACGGCTCGAAAGCCGCCGGCTGCCGGGACCAGCATGAAGAGCTGGTCGAAATAGGAATATCCCTGCTGGATCGTATTCACCGCCCCGGTGGCCACCCCGACGGGGCCCGTCAGCCTCGGCATGGACTTCATCAGCTTGAGGGTGGTGCCGCCGTCCATCGGGGTGAGGGCATTGCCGAACGACGTGCCTCCGTCGACGCCGCTGTTGAGGTCCCAGGCGACGATCCTCGCATAGCCTCGATTGAGTACGAAATTCCCCACGAGGTCAAAAATTTCTGCCACTGGATCCACTCCCCTGGGTCGCTGGCGCTGATGAGCGCGGGTTTGCCTGTGTATCGAAGGCAGCGACGATCTTTATGTCTTTCAGTATTTCCGCGACTCGTCAAACGCTGGACGAAATGAGAGGGGAGAAACTGTTTCTCTCGGATGCGGGATAAATGCCGTTGATTTCCGCTTGTGCTTGCCGGGTGAAAACGATTTCAGGCGGTCGCTCAGGATAAACTTGGGCGTCGGGGTTGGGCGGCGGCGAGGGAAGGATCGGCTCACGCGAAGGGGCGGGAAGGGGCCGCGGCGTCCTGGCGGCGGAGCCGCTTTTTGTTTCGCACAAAGGCGCGAAGGCACGAAGGGGCCGTGGGCGCGATAGGCGCAGAGCGCTCCTGCCGGCTCCCGGACTGAACGACGCTGCGGAAGAGATTGCCTGCGGCGCTTGGAGCGGCCTCGACTCCGTGCGCCTTTGTGCCCCTTCGACGTCGCTCAGGACAGGCTTTGTGCGAACCCAAATCAGGCCGCGGAAGCGGCGAGCCGGTGGGCGTCCTCGCGCAGCCGCTCGAGGCAGTCCTCGCAGCCGGTGAGCTCCCAGGCGAGCTGTGGGACGATAACGTCGAGCTTGGCGGCGAGGGCGGGGAGATCGGGGGCGGGGAGGGCGAGCAGGGCTGCGAGGGCTTCGGAGTGGGAGTCGAGGAGGGCGTCGTAAACGTCCTGGTCCTCTTCGTGGCGCGCCGAGTCGAGGACGACCTGGGCCTGGTTGAAACGGGCGAGGGCTCGCTGCCACGGGCCCACCTCGTCATCCCGGACTCGATCCGGGATCCACCTTCCTTCCTCAAGCGCCGGAGAAGACAAGGTGGATCCCGGATCAAGTCCGGGATGACGAAGAAGGGAAGAAGCGCAGACACCGCCTAGCAGCGCCCTTCGACTGATCTCGGTCGAATTGCGTTTCATAGGCTCCGGACCGCTGGCGGTCCGGAGCGCGACAGCTTATGCTGCCCGTCAGCCATCCTTCGCCTCCTTTGATCGGGAGTCGTTCGCTGGTCAGGCCGAAGCGAGGCGGGTGCCTTGTTCGGCTCTTTATGGTGTTACCATATTGCAGGGGCGGGTCAATAGCCGAAACTGAAAAAAGACCGCGCGGCCGCCCCCGAACGGGCCGCGACCCCGTTCGGACCGTTCGTTGGTCCGACGAGCTGGAAGCGGCGATCATCGCCTGGATCGAGAGGCAGCCGCGACCGAAGCCATCCAAATCGGAAGCGATCCGCAAGCTAATCGAGAGGGGGTTAGAAACAGAGTGATGACAGGTGATCTCATCAGCGCGGCTGCGGACGTGACTGTGGCGATCTTCGCCGGTGTCGCCCTCTTCATAGGATGGCGACAAGTAGGAATATCAAGGGAACTCAGTGCTTTGTCCGCGTATGAGCAATACCATTTGGCTTCTCTGCAGCATCCACAGTTCGGCTCCGGGACGTTCAACACTGACGGAGCATCGGAAGAACAATTGAGTTGCTATCGAGTGTTCGTCTCCTTTTGTCTCATGACGGGGGAGCGTATCCTGAGCCTCTTTCCAACGGACCCGTTCTGGCGAGCAGCTATTAAGGATGACGTGCTAATCCACGCGCGATTGATTCGATCGCCAATTTTTCAGAAGCATTTAGAGAATCAAATACCTTTGATGAGGCAACTCATTGACGAGGCATTTTCCGAAGAGGGCGCGCCGGATGTTGTGCCGGTAGACGTTCCGCACGATGTGCAAGAGACGATCAGCACTTGGATTGAGCGTCAGCCTGACCCTCAGCCCTCCCGCTCCGAAGCGATTCGGCGGTTGATCGAGCGGGGGCTACAATCTGATTAATTGTGTTCGTTACAATGGCGCAATCAAGTCAGTGGGAGATCCGTACTCATCAAAGAAATTCTGCGGCCAGTTCGCCAGATCCCCGTCCGCCGGAGTTAGCGAAGTACAGGTCGAGATCCGCTCGCCCCTTTCATAAAAGGCCTGAAAATAATTAAAACACACTAGTGACCCGTCAATGTGACCCGCCCGCGCTTGGTTTCTCAGCCAGTGGAAAGTCTCCCGACTGTGCGTCTCCACAATCACTTGCACGCCAGCCGCCGCAGTCCGGAACAGCAACTCGGTCATAGCTCTCTGACTATTAGTGTGAAGGTGCGCTTCTGGATTTTCTACGATCAACAGACCATCGCGCTGAGCGACTAACGCTGCGACGATGATCGGCAGGCTATAACTAAGCCCGAAACCCACGTTAGTAGGTCGTAATGGCAGGCCCGGAATGCCTCCCGGAGGCGTAAAGCTAAAGGTCGAGCCGATGCTGTCCACGTTTCCATAGGGATGCAAGTCGATGCGGGCAGTGGGGCTGATGCAGGCCAGATACATTTGGAACAACTCCTCGATGGACCCAGTAGCGCCGCCTCGACGAGGATCATCGGCCGATAAAATCTCAGCTCGGTATTGCTCAAGTACCGCTAAGGCCCCTTCGCCACGAGGTCCCATGTCTCTCCGCGAGGCGTTTTCAAGTGATCTCGGGTTTACTAGCCTTGGTCCAACTCGCTCTGCGGTCAGATAGGTAAAGTCATTAGTCGTAAGCTCCGACAAAACCCGGAACGGCGTGGTAAGGGGCAAAAGGTCGGCATCCGGTTCATACCCCAAACCAAAGCGCCCAGACCTGCGCTCCGAACTTTTAAGGGTAATTTCGATGATTTCCTCATCTGCTCCATGCCGCAACACATCTCGGCCAGTGCCTAGGCGAACCAAGGGACCATTTAGCGCAATCCGGCGCTCACCCAACGAAGATATATGTTGCCGAAGCAATAGGAGAGCCTGAATCAGGCTAGTCTTTCCCGCTCCATTCGATCCTAGTATAACGGTCAAAGGCCGCAACGGAATATAAGTGTCTGCGAAGCTCTTAAAGTTACGTAGTCTTATGCTCTCAAGCATCTAGGGCACTCCGAATAATGCGCCGAACCGTGGAAAATCTTAAAACGACTCGTGCTCGGCCACCGGTAGCTGCCGACACCGACCGCTCAAATTCATAATTATCCATTAGTTCGTCCATGAACACCGCTTTTACATATTCCTGTTTGATGGCCAGCTCGTCGAACTCCTCATCGGTCAGTTCAGCCAAGCAAACCGACCAAGCTTCGAATAGCGCCCGGTTAATCGGTGTTCTGGAAGCATTTTGCACATAGCGTTTGCGGAACGCGTCGTTTCCGAAGAGAGTCTCGGCGCGAACCATTGCCGTTTTGAAGCGGTTTTGTAATGTTTGGCGTTCACCTGCCGCCATCTTATTCAATGCCTTCATCGCCTCGTTAAGGAAGCCATCAAGATCACTTCCGACGTAGTGCTCGGGTGGCGTGATCGAGAACGCAGCGAAGCGCAAAGCCAACTCGCGAGCTCCCATACGATCATCCCGAACTGACTCATCAGTAGCGCGCTTAAACTCTTCGGATTCCGCGAGCTGCAATAAAAAAGCGCGAGCAGGGCCTGGATTCAGTGCATGTCGGATTTCTTGCCCGTTCAGAGTGATACCACCGGTGTTGATGCGTTTGAAAACATTGAACATCACCTCATCAGGAGTACCGCTTTCGATAACGTTGATATTAAGCTCGGTCTCGTCAATTCTTCTCTTGATCGAACGAGGCAAATTGACATAAGTTGCGCCTTGGAAGACATGAAGATACTCAAGTCCGTATAGGGAAAACGAATGAACGGACTCTGTATGAATGAAATCATAGATTGTGGTTAGACGTTGCAGCCCATCCACCACCCTCCAATTTTCAACATCGTCGGCAGCTACATAAAAAACTGGCAGAGGAATCCTTAATAGTATAGACTCTATCAACTTGCTCTTGCGAGTAATGTCCCAAATCCGTGCACGGCGTTGAAAATCGGGTGCCAGTTCTACCTCGCCGTGCTCAATACGGCTCGTAATCTGCCCGATAGTCACGACTCGCCGGCTAATCTTTATTTGGTGCGGGTCAAACGGGCGGTCGATTTTCTCCGGCAAGTCGGTAAGCTCAGGAAACAAGCTCTCCTGTTCCAATCCCTGCTGATCGTCGCCTTCGAAAATTCGTTCACCGGTTGTGGTATCCACCGCTTACGGTTCCATTCAAAAAGAGGCCGGGTTCCCTCGGCTGCCACCTTCAGGGTAGGATAGATGCTCGAAGAGTACGTTTCAAACGTGCAATTCAACCGCACAAAACAAGAACCTGGGTTTGCTTCCTGTCGTTCAATTTATTCCGCTGCCTCCCGCTCTCGCATTGAGGCGGACGCGCGTGCTTTCTTCCTCCGTTGCGGTGCGTGCTCGGCGCGAGGGCAATTAAGCAGCTGTTTCAGATAGTCGCCGGTGTAGGAGCCAGCTTCGGCGGCAACCTGCTCCGGCGTCCCTTCCGCCACAATCTCCCCGCCCTTGTCGCCCCCTTCAGGCCCCAAATCCAGTACCCAGTCCGCCGTCTTGATCACGTCCCGCTGGCGCGTATGCTCGATCCGACCGTCCCCCGGACGGTCGTCCCTGTGGGCACCACAACGAGTCACCATTTTCCGCCCGCGGACTCGATCGCCTCGAGCAGGGCTCGCTTGCTCGGCGTCCGGCGCTTGCCCGAATTGCGGGGTAGCTCGGCAATCCTCGTTTCGGCTCGGCGGCGGGCGATGTCGGCGGCGAAGTCGGCCAGGGGGACGGCCCGGGGCTCAGCCTTCGAGGTGTTCGACGCCATATTTACCTGCGCTTTCGTGCCGGATGCGGCGTTCCATATAGGCGCGATCGGCGTCGGCATGAAGGGCGAAGAGGCGGCGGGCCTGCTCCAGCATTTCGGGCGCCGTGCCGGAGGCATATTGGCCGACCCGGTCGGCGATCATGTCCTCGACGGAAATGATCGCCGCCTGGCCGTCCTCGCCGAGGTCGATGAGGCGGAGGCGGTCGCGGTCGGCCATTCCGTCGAGCAGGCTGGCCGAGACGATCTCGAAGCCCAGTCGAAGCCCGGGGTGGACCCAGCCGCGAGTCGCCGCCCCCGCGCCGGACGGCCGGACGAAGCCGAGACTTTGAAGCTCCTCCTCGAACTCGGCCTGCCACGGCGTGACGATGTCGAAATCGCCGGTGGCGACCGCGCTGTTCGAATAGAGCTCGACGGCGGCGCCGCCGACCAGCACCGGGGCCGGGAGGCCTCGCGCCTTCATCGCCTGGCTCGCCCGGCCGAAGAGGCGCAGCGCCTCCTCGAACTCGGGGCGGTAGCCCCTCATTCGGCGGCTTCGCGCTCGCGCACGGCGGTGGAGGCGCGCTTCTTTCTCGGCTTGGGCGCGGCGGGTTCGGCGCGGGGGCCGTTCAGCAGGGCCTTGAGATAGCCGCCGGTGTAGGAGCCGGGCTCGGCCGCGACCTGCTCGGGCGTGCCTTCGGCGACGATCTCGCCGCCCTTGTCGCCTCCCTCGGGCCCCAGGTCGAGGACCCAGTCGGCCGTCTTTATGACTTCGAGATTATGCTCGATGACGACGACGCTGTTGCCCTGGTCCACCAGCGCATGGAGCACCTCCAGAAGCTTCCGCACGTCCTCGAAGTGAAGCCCCGTGGTCGGCTCGTCGAGGATGTACAGAGTCTGCCCCGTCGCCCTTCTCGACAGCTCCTTGGCAAGCTTCACCCGCTGGGCCTCGCCGCCGCTGAGGGTCGTCGCCTGCTGGCCGACCTTGATGTAGCCGAGGCCCACTTCCTCCAGCATCGCCATCTTGTCGCGGATGGGGGGGACGGCCTTGAAGAATTCGTGGGCGTCCTCGACCGTCATGTCGAGGACGTCGGCGATGCTCTTGCCCTTGAACTTCACTTCCAGGGTCTCGCGATTGTAGCGGTGGCCGTGGCAGACGTCGCAGGTGACGTAGACGTCGGGGAGGAAGTGCATCTCGATCTTGATGAGGCCGTCGCCCTTGCAGGCCTCGCAGCGGCCGCCCTTGACGTTGAAGCTGAAGCGGCCGGGCTTGTAGCCGCGCGCCTGGCTCTCGGGGAGGCCGGCGAACCAGTCGCGGATCTGGGTGAAGGCGCCGGTGTAGGTGGCGGGATTGGAGCGTGGGGTGCGGCCGATCGGCGACTGGTCGATGTCGATGACCTTGTCGAGATATTCGAGGCCGCTGATCTTCTCGCACGGGCCGCAGACGACCCGGGCGCCGTTCAGGGCTCGGGCGGCGCCGGCGTAGAGGGTGTCGATGGTGAAGCTCGACTTGCCGGAACCCGACACCCCGGTGATGCAGGTGAAGGTGCCGAGCGGGATCGAGGCGGTAACGTCCTTGAGGTTGTTGGCCCTCGCGCCCTTGACGGTGAGCTTCTTGCCGTTGCCCTTGCGGCGGGTGGCCGGGACTTCGACGGAGCGGCGGCCGGTGAGGTAGTCGGCGGTGAGGCTCTTGTCGTTGGCGAGGACCTCGTCGAGCGTTCCCTTGGCCACGACCTCGCCGCCATGGGCGCCGGCGCCGGGGCCCATGTCGATGACATAGTCGGCGGTTCGGATGGCGTCCTCGTCATGCTCGACGACGATGACGGTATTGCCGAGATCGCGGAGGCGCTTGAGGGTGATGAGCAGGCGGTCGTTGTCGCGCTGGTGGAGGCCGATCGAGGGCTCGTCGAGGACGTAGAGGACTCCCGAGAGGCCGGAGCCGATCTGCGAGGCGAGGCGGATGCGCTGACTTTCGCCGCCGGAAAGGGTGCCGGAGGTGCGGTCGAGGTTGAGATAGTCGAGGCCGACATTGTTAAGGAAGCCGAGGCGCTCGTTGATCTCCTTGAGGATGGCGCGGGCGATCTCCTTCTGCTGGCCGTTCAATTTGTCCTCGAGGGTGGAGAACCATTCGAGGGCGTGGCGGACGGAGCGGCGGGTGGACATGCTTATGTCCTCGCCGGCGATCTTGACGGCGAGCGGCTCCGGGCGGAGGCGGGCGCCGTGGCAGGTCTCGCAGGGGGCGGCGGACTGGTATTTGGCGAGCTCCTCGCGCATCCAGGCGCTCTCGGTCTGGAGCATCCGGCGGTTCAAGTTGCCGATCACGCCCTCGAAGGGCTTCCGGACGTCGTAGCTGCGCTTGCCGTCGATGAAGCGCAGGGTGACCGGCTTGCCCTCGGTGCCGAACAGGATCGTGCTTCGGATCTCGTCGCTGAGCTCGTTCCAGGGCGTCTCGAGGCTGAAGCCGAACTCGCGGGCGAGGGAGCCCAGGACCTGCATGTAATAAGGGCTGGGCGGGTTGGACTTGGCCCAGGGGACAACGGCGCCGCGCTTGATCGAGAGATTCTCGTTGGGGACGACGAGCTCGGGGTCGAACAGGAGCTTCTCGCCCAGGCCGTCGCAGGCCGGGCAGGCGCCCTGCGGGGCGTTGAACGAGAACAGGCGCGGCTCGATCTCGGCGATGGTGAAGCCGGAGACCGGGCAGGCGAATTTTTCGGAGAAGACGAGCCGGCCCGGGGGGGCGTTGTCCTGCAGGACGCCGGGAGACGCCGGGGACACCCTATTGGGTGTCCCCTTGCCGGTACCGTCGGCGGGGACACCCAATAGGGGTTCCCCGGTTCCAGTGCCTGGATCGGCCGGGTCGAGATAGACCAGGCCCTCGGCGAGCTTCAGCGCCTGCTCGAGGCTGTCGGCCAGGCGGGTCTCGATGCCTTCGCGGACGGCGAGGCGGTCGACGACGACCTCGATGTCGTGCTTGTATTTCTTGTCGAGGGCGGGGGCGTCCTCGATGTCGTAGAGCTTGCCGTCGATCCGGACCCGGGCGAAGCCGGCCTTCTGCCACTCCGCCAGCTCCTTGCGATACTCGCCCTTGCGGCCGCGGACGACCGGGGCGAGGAGATAGAGGCGGGTGCCTTCCGGCAGGGCCATCACCCGGTCGACCATCTGGCTGACGGTCTGGGCGGAGATGGGGAGGCCGGTTGCGGGGCTGTAGGGCACGCCTACGCGCGCCCAGAGCAGGCGCATGTAATCGTAGATCTCGGTGACGGTGGCGACGGTCGAGCGCGGGTTCCTCGACGTCGTCTTCTGCTCGATCGAGATTGCGGGGGAGAGGCCCTCGATATGGTCGACGTCCGGCTTCTGCATCATCTCGAGGAACTGGCGCGCATAGGCGCTCAAGGACTCGACGTAGCGGCGCTGCCCCTCGGCGTAGATGGTGTCGAAGGCGAGCGAGGATTTGCCCGAGCCCGACAGGCCGGTGATGACGGTCAGAGTCTCGCGCGGGATATCGACGTCGACATTCTTGAGATTGTGCTCGCGCGCGCCTCGGACGGAAAGGTGAGTCAGCATGGCCGGTCGTGTTCCAGATCTGTTCTGCGGTTAGAAGAGGACGCGCGACGGGTCAACGCGGCAGGGGGGAGATGGGTGCGCGGGGGGCGGATGGCAAGGTGGGGAGGCGCCTAAAGGGGCGGTGGGCGCTTCAGTTGTCGAGCGGGCGAGCTTCGAGCGGACGCGCGCGGGCGAGCGCGTCGCCTGGCCGTGGTAGAAAGGCATGTGTTCAGGCGAATAAATGCTTGGAGTTTGACCTGTCGAAGGGGAATCGTCGCCCCGGACTCGATCCGGGGTCCACCTTCTTTCCACGGCGCATCGAGGAAGAAGGTGGACGCCGGATCAAGTCCGGCATGACGAAACATGCATCGCTTGAATCGTCGCCCCGGACTCGATCCGGGGTCCACCTTTTTCCCTGGCGCATCGAGGGGGAAGGTGGATACCGGATCAAGTCCGGCATGACGAAACATGCAACTTCAAAAGGGTGAGGCTAAAGCAGAACGCGACCCGCTATTTTCCTGCGTCATCGCCCGGTGCACGGGAAAAATCTTCATGCGTGCGAAGAGTCGGCGCGTCGCTACGGGCCGCGGGGACTCAGAGCTTCTCCAGCTTCTCCACGGCCTCGGCATAGCCTATCCGGTCGGCCTCGGCCGCGGCGATCAGGACTTCGGCCTCGGCGAGATGATCCGCCGCTACTTTGGAATGGCGGGCGATATCGGCCGCCACGGTCGACGTCGCGACCAGGGCGAAGGCGGCGTCGGCGGCGGCGATATGCTTCTCGATCGACTCGCTGCGCTCCTCGATCCGCTTGCGCGCGGGAGCGAGGGCCTTGTGCGCCGACTTGCGCTCGGGCGTGTCGTCCGGGACCTTGTCGGCTCGCGCGCCGAGGTCGGCGATCCGCTTGGCGAGGTCCTTCCAGGTCCCGGCGACGCGGAGTCGGTCGGCGGCGGGATTTGCGCCGGGACGGCCCCCCTGGCCGGGATTCGCCGGAGCGCCGTCGGTCACGGCGCGGCTTCCGAAATAGAAGCTGACGACGCTGGTCAGGAGAGTGATGACGGCGGTCAGGATCTGCTTTCCGAAGTCGACCGACTCCGGCGAACGCGGGTCGACCCGGCCGAACGTTTCATATTCGGCGGGGACCGCCGGGCTCGCGGCGAGGGTGACCCGGCCGTCGGCGGCCCGCACTTCCGCCACTGCCACGGAACCGTAGTTGACGATTCGAACCTTCAGCCCCTGGTCGCGATGGAACCTCACGGCTTCGTCGAGCCGCTCGGCGGCGACCTTGCCTCGAGCCTCCTTGACCGGATCGCCGGCCGGCGACGTGATCATCGGCAGTCCGAACACGACGAACAGGATCATGATTCCGATGGCGAGAAGGGCCCGCATCGACCCCGAGGGGAGACCGAACGCTTCGAGCGGGTCGGCGAGGCCGAGGCCGACGAAAACGGTTGCCGCGACTGTGAGCGCGGCCATGAAGATGATGACGATGCTGATGAAGCCGAAGGTCGGATTGGCGTCCGCCGGCTTCCCGCTGACGATGTGATAGCCGAGCCAGCCGGCGAGGAGGAGCATCGCGATCACCGCGATGGCGACCGGAATGTTCGGGACGAGAGTGTCGACGATGGAGGAGACTCGCCGGAGGGTGCGGGGAGCGCCGTTGGCCATGATGTCTTCCTTGAGGCTGCCGCGGCCCGACGCAGCGACTTTCGTGGCCTGATAGAGAGGATCATCGATCGGCGCCGTGACGCCGGTCACGCCTCCGTCGAGCGGGCAGGGTCGGGACCGCGGCGTCGGAGCAGCGACGGACATCGACCTGTAAGCCCGTCCGTGCGACGAAGCCGGATGACGCGGCCGGGCGGCTGGGCTAGCATCGGGCGGCTGCAAGGGGGATGTGCAATGCGCTCGCTGATTCTCGCGCTCGGTCTGCTCGCCGCGTCGGCTGCGCAGGCGAAGGAGGTTCGGCGGCTCGGCCCGGCGGAATCGCCGATCTCATCCTCCGCCGAGGCTCCCGCCGAAAGCCGTCTCGTCTACATCAGCGGAACCGTCCCCGACGCGGTGGACCCGTCCGCGCCTGCCGGATCCGTCCAGCGCTACGGCGACACTGCGGCGCAGACGCGTTCGGTCCTCCGCAAGATCGAGGCACAGCTCAAGCAGCACGGCATGGGGCTCGGTGACATCGTCATGATGCGGGTCTTCCTGATCGCGCCTCCGGGACAGGCGCGGATGGATTTCGGCGGCATGATGACCGCCTATCGCGAATTTTTCGGGACCGCGGCCCAACCGAACAAGCCGGCGCGGTCGACCCTCCAGGCGGCCGGGCTGGTCGATCCGGGCTGGCTGGTCGAGATCGAGGCGACTGCGGCGAAAGCGGGGCGGAAATGAAACCCGCTCATCCCGAGTAGACGCTACTCGGGACGAGCGATCGGGGAGGGGAAGATGGGTCTGACGAGACGGCAATTGCTCGAGCGCCTCGGCCTCGCGGGGGGCGTGAGCGCGGTCTATCTCGGGATGGAGGCGATGGGGCTGCTCAATGCCCCGCCGGCCGAGGCCCGGCCGTTCGAGCTTGCACCGGCGCCGGGACGCAAGAGGTCCGTCGTCGTCCTCGGCGCCGGAATCGCCGGGCTGGTCGCCGCCTACGAGCTTCGCCGGGCGGGATGGGACGTCACCGTCCTCGAAGCCCGTGACCGGATCGGGGGGCGCGTCTGGACCGTGCGCGGCGGCGACCGGATCGAGCAGATGGGCAGGCCCGACCAGGTCTGCCGCTTTTCGAAGGGGCTGTATCTCAACGCCGGGGCGGCCCGGATCCCGACCGCTCACCATGTCATCCTCGGCTATGCGAAGCGCCTCGGGGTTCCGCTGGAGGTGATGGTCAATTCCAACCGCGCCGCCAAATGGGATTTCGGCGGAAGGAACGTCGCCAACCGCCAGGCGGTGAACGACGTTCGAGGGCGAACCGCCGAGCTCCTCGTCAAGGCGGTCAGGAAGGGCGCCCTCGACGAGGAGCTGAGCGCCGTCGACAAGAGCGTGATGGTCAATTTCCTCGGCGCCTATGGCGGGCTCTCCCCGCCCGACGGCGCGTATAAGGGCGACGGCCGATCCGGCTATTCGACCCTTCCCGGAGCCTATGGCGAGGCGGGGACGACGGTCCCGGCGATGAAGCTCGAGGACATTTTGAAGGAGCGGGGCTGGGTCCTGCCGCTCCTGTTCGAGGAGATATTCGACCAGCAGGCGCCGATGTTCCAGCCGGTCGGCGGAATGGACCGGATCGCTCACGCGCTCTACGAGGAGGTGAGGCCGTCGGTCCGGCTTCGAACCGAGGTGACGGCGATCCGCAGGGCCGGAGATCGAGTCAGGATCGAGACCGGCGGCGGGCGAATGGTCGAGTCGGACTATTGCATCTGCACGCTGCCGGTGAACCTGCTCGCCCGGATCCCGAACGATTTCTCGCCGGCCAAGAAGTCGGCGATGAAGGACATCGCGTACGTTCCGGCGGTCAAGGCGGCCTTCGAATCGCGCCGCTTCTGGGAGGACGAGGGAGTCTATGGCGGAGTGGGATGGACCGACGCCATGTCGGAGAACGTGCTCTACCCGTCCGGCAACTGGCACGGCGACAAGGGCGTCCTGGTCGCCGCTTATGTGGCGGGCTGGACCGGGCAGGACCATCCCGAGAAGTTCACTGCGCTCAGCCACGAGGAGCGCTTCCGGATCTGCCGGGAGGTGATCGGCCGGATGCATCCCGGAATGGCGGGGGAGCTGACCCGGCCGGTCACCGTGTCCTGGGGCCTGACCCGCTGGTCGGAGGGCGTCGGCCCGGGCGACCCCGCCTGGTTCGAATCGCCCCGGCCGGAGCGCTATTCGGAGCTCTACAAGCCGGAGGGCCCGATCTTCTTCGCCGGCGAGCATCTGAGCTACGTCCAGTTTTGGCAGGAAGGCGCGGCGCTTTCATCGCATTCGGCTATGCAGGCGCTTCAGGCGCGGGTGCAGGAACAGGCGTTGACCGAGAGCGCCGGACGGCGCAACTCGGCCTGAGGATCGAAGGAAGGGGAGCGGATATGCGCGGTACGGCCTTGGCGGCGATTGCACTTGCATTGATGGCGCCGGCGGCGGCCAGCACTCAGGGACGCGCCGCTGCGGATGTCGCCGGGGCGGTGGCGGCGCCGGGACGCCCCAAGGCGGCGACCGACCTCGACCCGGTCAGGAAGCCGGTCGAGGTGCTTCGGTTCATGGGCCTAAAGAAGGGCGACCGCGCGCTCGATTACTTCACCGGCACCGGCTATTATGCCGACATCATGGCCCGCGCGGTCGGTCCGAAGGGACTCGTGCTGGGCTGGAACGCCGCGAGCTTCCACGCCAACGAGAAGGTCAGGGCGGCGCTAGACGAGGTCAAGGCGCGCAATCCCAATTTCGGCTATTTCGGGACTCCGACGACGGCCTTGGCCTTCCCGAAGGACGGCTTCGATTTCGCGATGCTCCACCTCGTCTACCACGACGCTTATTGGGAGAGCGCCGAGTACAAGCTCCCGAGGATCGATCCGAACACCGTGGTGCAGGCGCTGTGGCACACGGTGAAGCCCGGCGGGACCGTCGCCGTCATCGACCATGTCGCGCCGCCCGGCGGCGATACAAGGGCGGTGGTCGACAAGCTCCATCGAATCGACCCCGCCGTCGTCAAGGCGGATTTCGAGCGGGCGGGCTTCGTGCTCGAGGCCCAGTCGCAGATCCTTCGGGTGCCGGGCGACGACCATTCGAAGAACGTCTTCGACCCGTCGATCCGCGGCAGGACCGATCGCTTCATGTACCGGTTCAGGAAGCCGGCGCGCTGAGATTGTCTTACGGGTAAAGCCGGGTCCCTTCGATCGCCCTGAGCCTGCGGTCCAGCCATCGCGTGTCGGCAGCAACGGTGAATCCGATATAGTCGCCCCACGGGAGCAGCAGCTCCCCGACGCTGCTCAGCACCTCCTGCGGGTCGGCACCCATGCCGCGGACCTTGACCAAAAGCACCTGCTGGCGTCCCAGACCTTCGGAGAGGTGGCGCCAGCCGACATGGACGGCCCGCAGGCCCGGAATTCCATCGACGCTGCGTCGAAACTCGGCGCGCTCCTCCTCGTCGAGGTCCGGTGGCTCGATCACGGTGTGCGGCCGCAGCGTTCGAAATTCGGACTCGGCCTCCATCAGAGCGCCCAGGGCCCGTTCCAGCCTGGCCCGCGCCTTCGTCGCCGCCTCCTCGTCGCCACGGGCCTCATGGAACGCCAAAACGGCCTCGCAAGCCGCTGCAGCGAGGTGGGGCGAACCTGCCGCGGCTTCGATCATCGCCAGCCCGGCCGCATCGCCCGAGCGCAGCCGGTAGAGCGCCGCGAACCAGGCGGCCGCCTCGTCCTCGGGATAATCGGCCGCGATCGAATCGTAAAGCGGGAGCGAGGCGGCTTCCGACTCGAGCGTCGAAACGAGCTCCGCTTGCCGATGCCTTTGGTCCAGCGTGAGCGAGGTTTGGGAGAGGTCGCGGAGCCCGGCAAGCTCCTCGAGGTTCCTCTGCCTCTCGGTCCTGGCCTCGTCGAGCCAGGCTTGGGCGTCCGCCCACCAAATTCGGTCGAATTCCTCGGCGATCGTGTCCGCCGTTCGCCCCAGCAGGGCGGCCGCAGCCGTGCGCACGGGCCGCAGCGGAAGCTGGGGATCGACGCCGAGCGAAGCGAGCCGGTCGGTGAGGCTTGGATGGGTATCCTCGAGCCCGGTCCGCTGGGCGAGGCCGCGGCAGAGGCTTCGGCGCGCAGCTTCGTCATCCCCGTTGCGCAGCCAATCGGCCTGCTCCGCGAAAGGCCGCCGGTCGGACGCCGAAGTTTCCACCGCCTCGTCGCAGAATCGGTTCCAGCCGGCATCGAGGCAGTCGGACTGCACGGTCAGCCGCACGAGCGCGGCGCCGATCGTGTCCGGAGAAGTCGCGTCAGCGGCAGTGCGATCCGCTTCATATTCGTGCGATCGGGCCAGAACGAAGCTGTAGGCAGTGAACCAGGGGCCATACCAGGCGAAGAAGCGGCGCAGGAGATTGGCGGAGTGGCCCTCCTGCAGCCGTTCCGAAAGCTGCGCCCAGACGATTCGAACGCGGTAGACCAGCGACGACAGCCGGCCGTGCTGTCCCGCGAAATGGCCGATCTCATGCGCGATGACGGCGGCGGCTTCGGCCTCTGAAAGAGCTCGAAGAAGGGGAAGGCCGACGATCAGATAGTTTTGGTACCAGCCCAGCAGGCCCAACCGGGGCTGCTGGACGATAGCTGCGTTGAGGTCGCTGGTCACCAGGACCGAGTGAATCCTCGGCCCGCCTACCTTCGACCGCAGATGATCGATCAGTGCGAAAAGCTTCGGCGCTTCCTCCGCTCCAAGCGGCCGGCCCTGAGGAGGCTCGGAGGAGACCCAGAGCGAACGGATCACCGCCCAGCCGATCACCGCCACGACGGCGAGCAGCTTGACGAACAGGAAATTCGCCTCGCCCACTACGATGATCATGTAGAGCAGGCTGGCGACGACAGCGGCGCAGAGCAGGATCAGCCCCACGATCACCGCATAGCCGAGCATCGCCGCGAGGACGACCCGGCGGCGGTAACCGGCGGGGTCGCGGCGTGCGGAAAGGTCGAGCCGCTCGACGAGCGGCCGGTAGCGCTCGTCGACCCGCACCGACCATCCCCAGGCGCCGGTCGCCTCGTCCGAAACGACCAACTGCCGTTCGCGTGAGAAAAATCCAGCCATCAGCCGCCCCTCGAGCGGGCATGTCGCCCGACGCCGCGATGCGCGTCAAGCTGGAGCGATCGACGGACCTACCCGGCATTTCGACGAAGGGGCTTGCAACCTGCTACATTTGTGGCATGCTACAGTTGTAGCAGCAAGGACGTCGAGTCGATGATTGCAAGCCTGCCGCGCCGGGAGCGCGAGATATTCGAGATTTTGTGCAGCGCCGGCGAGGCGACCGCCGCGGACGTCCGACGGGCGATGTCGGACGCGCCGAGCCACTCGGCGGTCCGGACGATGCTCGCCCGGCTCGAGGCCAAGGGGCTGGTCAGCCACCGCGCCGAGGACCAGACCTATGTCTACCGAAGCGTCCCGCAGCCGGCCAAGGTTCGGGAGACGGCTCTCAAGGCACTGGTCAAAACCTTTTTCGACGGGTCGGCGGCGAGCGCCGCGACGGCCCTCCTGGGCCTTTCCCAATCGCTGAAGCCCGAAGAGCTCGACGCGCTGCAACGCGCGATCGACGAGGCAAAGGAGCGCGACCAATGAGCTACGACTTCCTGATCGAGATGGGCTGGAAATCCGCGGCGATCGCGGGCGGGGCGCTGCTCCTGGCGACGATGCTGAGGTCGCGCTCGGCGGCCGACCGGGGCGCGGTGCTCAAGATCGCGGTCGTCCTGCTGCTCGCGCTTCCGGCCATAGCAGCGTTCGCTCCGGCGCTGGAGATCGCAACCCCTGCTCCGGCGCCGGCGCAAGCACCGGCGGCGTTGTCGCCGGCGGCGCTCGAGGCTCTCGAATCCTCGACCGGTCCCGCCGTCTCGGCTCCGGCTCAAGCTCCGACAGGCGACTGGGACGATCCCAGTCTGCTCTTCTTCCTGCTTTATCTGGGCGGGGTAGCGATGGTCGGCGGCCGGCTCGTGGCCGGGCTTTGGACCTTGAGATCCTGGACCCGCGGCGCCCGCGAGGTCGAAGCGCCGGAATGGCGGGCCGCGCTCGCCCGGGCCGGCGGCGACGCGCTGGGCATCCGGCTGCTCGCGTCGGAGGATTCGCGCTCGCCGCTGAGCTGGGGCCTCCGGCGACCGGTCATCCTGCTCGACCGCGACACCCTTCATATTCCGGCGGAAGCCGACTCCATCCTCGCGCACGAGGTCGCCCATGTCGCCCGGCGCGACTGGCCGTCGCTGATCCTGTCGCGGCTCGCGGTCGCGCTCTTCTGGTTCAATCCTTTGGTCTGGAGGCTCGACCGCGAGGTCGCCCAGCAGTCCGAGGAGGCGGCCGACAGCGAGGCCGCGGCCCGGGTCGAGCCGGCACGCTACGCCCAGACCCTGCTCGACTGGGCCCGCCTGAGCGGCGGCTCCACCCTTCCGGCCAACGCCATCGCGCGCGGGGGAGCCGGGACTGTCGCGGCGGGTGAAGGCGATCCTGGACGGCCGGGTGGCCCGCCGCTCCGGCTCGGCCTGGGCGGTCGCGGCGATGCTCGGCTGCGCCGCCTTCGCGGCGCCGGTCGCGGCCCTGGAATTCGTGCCCGAGGCGCCCGAAGCGCCGCTCGCTCCGCCCGCGCCGCTTGCTCCGGCGGCAGCGCTGGCGCCGCTGGCCAGGCTCGCTCCGCTCGCGGCGGCGCCCATGGCCCCGCCGGCGCCCGGTGCGGCTCCCGCCCCGTCCGCGCCGCCGAAGGTGACGATCGTGGGGCCGGGGCCGATGCCGCCGGGGCTGCCTGCCGCTCTTGCCGCCGCGATGCAGGCCACCGCCCGCGCGCCGCGCCATCCCCGAGCGCCCGGCGCGCCTTATGTCGACGGGGCGCTGATCGAAGCCGAAGTCGAGCGCGCGGTCGCCGAGGCGATGCGCTCGGTCGATATCGCGGCCGTGTCGAGCCGGGCCGCCGGCGAAGCCGCCGCGGCCGTCGTGGCGGGAATGAAGCACGGCGCGATCGGAATGGAGACCGGTGCCCGAAGCATGGAACTGAGCGCCGCCCGAATGCTCGCTCAGGCCGACCGCTTCAGGAACCGCGACTATCGCGAGTCGGAGATCCGCCGCCAGGCTGCCCGCGGCGAGCGCGTCACCCATGAGGAGCTGCTCGAGGCCGCCGAGGAGATGGAGGACGGCGCCCGGGAGATGCAGGACGGCGCCCGCGAGATGCGCGAGGCCGCCAGGGAAATGCGGGACGGCAGGCGGGACTGACGGGGGCGGGCGGCACCCGTCATCCCGGCGAAAGCCGGGATCTCGGGGAGACCCGCCGAGACTTCTCGCCCTGAGGTCCCGGCTTTCGCCGGGATGACGGATAGGCTGACGGTTTCTAGACTTTGCCTCCATCTTCGCTAGCGTAGGGCGATGTACCCCCGCCTCGTCGCCGCAATCGCCCTCACGCTCGCGAGCTGCGCCTCCGCCCGAACCGCTCCCGCCTACGACGCGGTGATCCGCGGCGGCACGATCTACGACGGCACGGGGGGAACCCCCTTCACCGGCGACGTCGCGATCAAGGGCGACCGGATCGCGGCGGTCGCGGCGCGAATTCCCGGCAAGGGCAAGGCCGAAATAGACGCGCGCGGCCTCGCGGTCGCTCCGGGCTTCATCAACATGCTGAGCTGGGCGGCCGAGCCGCTGATCCGGGACGGCAGTGCGCAGAGCGACGTCCGCCAGGGCGTCACCCTCGAAGTGATGGGCGAAGGCTGGTCGATGGGCCCGTTCAGCCCGGCCCAGAAGGCCGAGGCGACGGCCGAGCAGACCGTCACCCGCTACCCGATAAGCTGGACGACCCTCGGCGAGTTCCTGCAATTCCTCGAGAAGAAGGGAGTCAGCGTCAACGTCGCCTCGATGGTCGGAGCGTCGACCGTCCGGGTCCACGAGATCGGCCGAAACGACGTCGACCCCACGCCCGAGCAGCTGCGCCGGATGCGCGCGCTCGTCCGCCAGGCGATGGACGAGGGCGCGATGGGGCTCGGCTCGTCGCTCATCTACGTCCCGGCGGTCTATGCCGAGACCGACGAGCTGGTCGCCCTGGCGGCCGAGGCCGGCCGCTGCGGCGGGATGTATGCAAGCCACATGCGAAGCGAGAGCAGCGGGCTTCTCGAAGCGATCGACGAGCTCGTCGAGATCACTCGCCGCTCGGGCGCGCGCGGCGAGATCTACCATCTGAAGGCCGCGGGCCGCTCCAACTGGCCGCTGATGGACTCCGCGCTGGAGCGGATCGAAGCGGCCCGGGCAGCGGGTGTCCCGGTCTCCGCGAACATGTATCTCTACAGCGCGTCCGGCACGGGCCTCGACTCCACGCTCCCGCTCTGGGTCCGCGAGGGCGGTCCCAAGGCTCTCCAGGCCCGGCTGAGGGATCCCGCCGTCCGGGCCAGGGTCGCGGCCGAGATGCAGGGAGGGTCGCGCGACTGGAGCACGGTTCAGCCGGTCGGCTTCGTCAATCCGGCGCTTCGCATCTATTCCGGAAAGCGGCTCCCGGAAATCGCCGCCCTGCGCGGCAAGAGCGTCGCGGAGACCGCGGTCGACCTCGTCGCCGAGGACGGAAGCCAGGTCGTCACCATCTTCCACTCCATTTCCGAGGACAATCTGCGCAAGGTGCTGGCCCGGCCCTGGGTCAGCTTCGGCTCCGACGCCGCCGCGATCGCGACCGAGCCTCCGTTCACCGACAAGGAAGTCCATCCGCGCACCTACGGCAATTTCGCCCGGCTGCTCGGCCGCTACGTCCGCGACGGGAAGGCGCTCGGCCTCGCCGAGGCGGTAAGGCGGCTGACCTCGCTTCCGGCGGACAACCTTCGGATCGCCGACCGCGGTCGACTGAAAAAGGGTCTGTTCGCCGATCTCGCGATCTTCGACCCGGCGACGATCGCCGAGCGGGCGACCTACGAGACGCCGCATCGATATGCGGTCGGAATGCGCCACGTCTTCGTCAACGGGGTTCAGGTTCTTCGCGACGGAGAGCATACGGGCGCGAAGCCGGGCCGGTTCGTCCGAGGCCCGGGATGGGGGAAATGCAAATGAAGAGAGTGAATGGCGACCAAGATGCCCTCTCCCGTCCTTACGGGAGCGGAGGGGCCCGCCGCGAAGCGGTGGGAGGTGAGGGTCTGTACCGCGGAGTCGGGAAGACCCTCACCCCCCGAGCCTTCGGCTTGGGTCCCTCCTCTCCCGCGAAAAGCGGGAGAGGAGTTTTCAGCGCGACCCTCGCGATCCTCCTCGCCGGCTGCGCGACGACTCCGTCCACACCGGCCTACGACGCCGTCATCCGCGGCGGCACGATCTACGACGGAAGCGGCGGCGCGCCCTACAAAGGCGACGTCGGTCTTCGCGGCGACAAGATCGCCTATGTCGGCCCGAGCCTCGACGGGCCGGCCCGGACCGAGATCGACGCGTCCGGCCTCGCCGTCGCGCCCGGCTTCATCAACATGCTCAGCTGGGCGAACGAAACCCTGATCGCCGATCCCAAGGGGCAGAGCGACATCCGCCAGGGCGTCACCCTGGAAGTGATGGGCGAGGGGGATTCGATGGGCCCGATGTCCGAGGAAATGAAGCGGCTCGAGACCCAGCGGCAGGGTGACATCCGCTATCCGATCGAGTGGACCAGCTTCGGCGACTATCTCTCCCACATGGAGCGGAAGGGCGTCTCCCCCAACATCGCAAGCTTCGTCGGTGCGACGACGGTCCGGGTGCACGAATTGGGCGAGGGCGACGTCGACCCGACCCCGGCCCAGCTCGGCCGGATGCGGGCGCTGGTCCGGGCCGCGATGAACGAAGGCGCGATGGGCGTCGGCTCCTCGCTCATCTACGCGCCCGCCTTTTTCGCCGAGACCCCGGAGCTGATCGCCCTCGCCACCGAGGCGGGCAGGTGCGGCGGAATGTATATCAGCCACATACGCGACGAAGGTCCCAAATTGCTCGAAGCGATAGACGAGCTGGTGGAGATTTCGGCGGCGTCGGGGGCGCCTGCGGAAATCTATCATTTCAAGCAGTCCGGCCGGCCCAATTGGGGCAAGATCGACGCGGCGATCGCCCGGGTCCAGGCCGCCCGCGCCCGCGGCCTTCGGATCACGGCGGACATGTATACCTATCCGGCGAGCTCGACCGGCCTCGACGCCTCGATGCCGTTGTGGGTCCAGGAAGGCGGGATCGAGGCCTGGGTGAAGCGCCTCAAGGATCCCGCCTTGCGCGCCCGAGTGCTGGCCGAGATGCGATCGGGCAAGTCGGAGGACAGCGCGCTCGTCGTCGAGGAGCCCTCTAAGGTGCTGCTTCTCGGCTTCAAGAATCCGGCGCTCAAGCCTCTTACCGGCAGGACCCTGGAGGAGGTCGCCAAAGAGCGCGGCAAGACCGCCGAGGAGACCGCGGCCGACCTCATCGTCGAGGACAACAGCCGGATCCAGGTCGCCTATTTCTCGATGAGCGAGGACAATGTCCGCCACGAGATCGCAATTCCCTGGATGAGCTTCGGCTCGGATGCGTCCGCCCAGGCGCCGGAGGGAGTCTTCCTGAAATCCTCCACCCATCCTCGCGCCTACGGCAATTTCGCCCGGGTGCTCGGCAAATATGCCCGCGACGAGAAGGTGGTGACCCTTCAGGACGCGATCCGGCGGATGACCTCCTACCCCGCAGGCAATCTCGGGATCCGGGATCGCGGCGCTCTCAGGCCCGGCCATTTCGCCGACCTCGCCATCTTCGACCCGGCGACCATCCGCGACAACGCGACTTTCCCCAAGCCGCAGCAATATGCGACCGGAATGCGCCACGTCTTCGTCAACGGGGTCCAGGTGCTCAAGGACGGAGAGCATACCGGGGCGACCCCCGGGCGTTTCGTGAAGGGGCCGGGCGCCGGGAAGTGCCCGGCGCGGTAGGGTTTGGACCCAAAGCGTCATCCCGGCGAAGGCCGGGATCCATGAACACGGGAAGTGGAGATCGGGACGATGAGGCCTCGCCCCATTTCGAGCACCGGTGTTCATGGATCCCGCCCTCCGCCGGGAAGACGTGCAGAGACGAGCGAAGGGAGAACCCGAATGCGCAGGATAACCGGAGCGTGCTTCGTGTCGCTCGACGGAGTGATGCAGGCGCCCGGCGGACCGGAGGAGGATCCCAGCGGGGGCTTCCAGCTAGGCGGGTGGCTCGCGCCCTTCTTCGACGAGGTCGTCCGCGAGGAGATCGACAGGCTGTTCACGCCCCCGTTCGACCTTCTGCTCGGCCGGCGCACCTACGACATCTTCGCCGCTTTCTGGCCCTATAATGCGAGCGAGCCCGGCGGGATCGGCCAGCTTTTCGACCGAGCCTCCAAATATGTCCTGACCCGCGGCGACCAGGCTCTCGACTGGCAGAACAGCCACCGCGTCGAAAGCCTCGACGCTCTCGCGGAGCTGAAGCGAGGGGAGGGGGCCGATCTCGTCATCCAGGGCAGCGGAACGCTCTACCCGCAATTGCTCGCCGCCGGTCTCATCGACAAGCTGATCCTGATGACCTTCCCGGTCGTGCTCGGCTCCGGCAAGCGCCTGTTCGGCGAGGGCACTGCCCCTGCGACGATGCGAATGGTCGAGCATAAGGTCACCGAACGCGGCAACCTCATCGCGGCCTACGAGCCGGACGGGCCGGTCGAGCCGGGCAGCTTCGCGACGGGGGAGCCGAGCGCCGCCGAATTGGAGCGAAGGCGCAAGATCGAAGAGGGTATTTGGTGAAATAGTCCTTCCCGAGATTTCTCGGGGAGGGGGACCGCGCGAAGCGCGGTGGAGGGATTCTTCGGAGTCGGAAAGGCCCCTCCACCACCCTTCGGGTGGTCCCCCTCCCCTGCGAATGCAGGGGAGGACCCAGCCCCCGCAACCGAAGCGGCGCCGAAAGGTTGGGCCATCGACATCGGGAGCCGCTCAATGAGAAACTTCGCCCTCGCCCCACTCCTCCTCCTCGCCGCCTGCGCGTCGAACCCGGCGGAGCGGAGCGCCGCTCCCCGCATCGATCCCGTCCGGATGTCGAACATGATCCGGACCCTGGCCTCCGACGAGTTCGAGGGCCGGGCGCCCGGGACCGCGGGAGAGGCGAAGACCATCGCCTACATCGCCGAGCAGTTCCGGCTCGCCGGGCTCGAGCCGGCGGGCGAGAATGGCGGCTGGATGCAGAAGGTGCCGCTGGTCCGGACCCAGCTCGCCAGAGGCGGCTCGGTGAAGGTGGCCGGGAAGGGCGGATCGAGGCCGCTCCGGGTTCCGGAGGACATCTATCTGTCGACCGTGCGCGAGACGGAGCGGGCCCGGATCGATGGCGCGCCGATGGTCTTCGTCGGCTACGGGGTCGCCGCTCCGGAGCGGCCCTGGGACGATTTCAAGGGTGCGGACCTCAAGGGCAAGGTCGCCGTCTTCCTAGTCAACGATCCCGATTTCGAGGCTGCCGCCGGCGATCCGGTGGCGGGCCGGTTCGGCGGCCAGGCGATGACCTATTACGGGCGCTGGACGTACAAGTTCGAGGAGGCCGCGCGGCGCGGGGCGATCGCCGCGCTCGTCGTCCACGAGACGGCCGGCGCGGGCTACGGGTGGAATACGGTCCAGGCGCCGGGCGGGGAGAATTACAACATCGTCCTCAAGCCCGGCGCTCAGCAGCCGGTGATGCTCCAGGGCTGGATCCAGCGGCCCGTCGCCGAGGACCTGTTCCGCCGCTCCGGCCTCGATTTCGAGGCGGTGAAGAGGCAGGCCCGGACCTCCGGCTTCCGGCCGATCGACCTCGGCGCCACTTTCTCCGCCGACTTCGGAGTCGAATCGACCCGGGTGGAGAGCCACAACGTGCTCGGCAAGCTCAGCGGGTCGAAGCGGCCGAACGAGACGATCTGGTTCGCAAGCCACTGGGACGCTTACGGCGTCGGAGCGCCCGACGCCCGCGGCAAGAGAGTCCGGCCCGGCGCTCTCGACAGCGCGTCCGGGATCGCCGGGATCGTCGAGATCGCGCGGGCCTTCAAAGCGGGGCCTCCGCCGGAGCGGACTTTGGTCTTCGCGGCCTGGACGGCGGAGGAAAGGGGGCTTCTGGGGGTCGAATATTATGCGACCAACCCCCTCTTCGCGATGGACAGGTCGGTCGCCAACCTCACCCTCGACACTCTCCAGCCCAACGGCCTCGCCCGCGACGTCGTCCTGATCGGCAAGGGCCAAAGCGAGCTCGAGGACCGGATCGCCGCGGCCGCCAGGCGGCAGGGACGCACGATCACGCCGGACGCGAAGCCCGAGCGCGGCCTCTTCTACCGGGCCGACCATTTCGCCTTCGCCAAGCGCGGGGTTCCGGTGTTCCTCCTGATGGCGCTTGGCGGAGGGGTCGACCTGGTGAACGGGGGGCGCGAGGCGGGGGACCGGTGGGTCACCGAGTTCACCGCCAATTGCTACCATCAGACCTGCGACGAATGGCGGCCGGACCTGGACCTGAGCGGCGCCGCGCAGGACGTCGCTTTGTACTACGACATCGGCCGCGACCTGGCCTTCGGGCGGGACTGGCCGGAGTGGAAGGCGGGTTCGGAATTCCGGTCGATCCGGGAACGGAGCGCGGCGGCGAGGCGGTGAACGTCGCCCCAGCGAAGGCTGGGGCCCCCGGGGTTGAAGACCGCCGCGCCTTTCACCCGCCGGGATGCCAGCCTTCGCTGGCATGACGATATTAACGCGCCGAGGTCGCCGGCGGGATGTCGTCCAGATAGCGGCCGCTGTTGGCGAACTCCGCCTTCACGGTCGATTGCGGGAGGCGATCGTTGACCGGGGTCGGCGGCGCCTCGCTGGCGAGGATCGGCGAGGCGGGATAGGCCGGATAGCCGGACGCTGTCACCGGAAGCGGCAAGCTCGCCAGGTTGACCGGCGGCGCCAGCATGGCGCGACCACCGCGGCCCAGGTTGATCGGAAGGCGTGCCGCCATCACCGTCGCCGGGGAGGGCTCCCGGCCGCGATAGGCCTGGCTGAAGGCGGAGGCTCCGCCCCACGCGCCGGGCAGGCGGTAGAAGATGTGGTTTCCGATCACCGTCGTCTTGGGCAGGCGGAACGCCCAGTCGGGAAGGACCTGGTGCGTGTGATAGTTGGTGGCGAGGCCCACGGGCGCGAAGACGTAGCCGGCAAGCGCCTCGGCGGCGATCCGGCGGGCCCGCGCCCAGTCCGCCCCGTAGGGCATGCGCAGAAGCGCTCCGTCGCAGGTGAAGGTGAATTGGCAGCCGCCGCCGGCGCGAAGGGGCCCCTGATAGACGACTCCGCATACGGTGCCGGGCCAGGCCGGGTGCCGGACCCGGTTGAGGACGACCTGGGCGACGGCGCGCTGTCCATCCTCGCTCTCGGAGCGGGCCTCGTAGTAAATGGCCTCGGCGAGGCACTGAAGCGACCGGAACTGGTCCCCCGGACTCGACGCCCGGAAGACGGTGGACGGGGCCCGGGGATTGAATTCGGTGGACATCGGGATCGAGTCGTTGATCCGCGAGGCTTCGGTGGGAGCGACGTCGCGAAGCGCCGCCGGCTCCGGAAGCGGCGGCTGCGCCGGCTGGATTTTATTGGCTTCGGCCAGGATCTCGACCGGCGCCGGGGCCGCCTGGAGCGGAACGCAGGACGCGGTCACGAGCAGTGCCACGCCGCAGCATATCTCCCGGCCCCGCCAGCGAAGCGCCTCTCCCAAGGCCTTGAAATATATGGAATCCAGCAAAGCCAACTTGATCCTCGTCGCCTGTTCGAAGTGCCCGCCTAGCTTCCGATAGCTAATAATGTTGCACCAATGCGCCCCCCCATTTCCCGCTGTCCCATTGCGGGACGATAGCCGGGCGGCTGTTAAGCGGCTGCGGCGCTTCTTTTTCTTCGGAGCTTATTGCCGGGTGGGGACGTTTGAGGGGCCTGATCCCAAGTTAAGCGGCGGTGTGTATGCGTAAGATTCTGGCGTGCGTCTCGCTGGCGGCCCTGCTGGCCGGCGGCTGCGATTTCGTGAACGTGAGCGGCGGCGGCGGAGGGGGCGGAAGCTCCGGGCCGGTCGTCCAGGTCGATCCCAAGGCGGTGACTCCGGCCGATCTCAAATCGGCGGTGAGCGATCCGCGCGTGAAGAGGTTCTACGAGGCGCGAGGCTGGCAGGCGGTCTGGACCGGCGAGCGGGCCAAGGAGCTGACCGCGGCCTTCGACGACGCTGCGCGCCATGCGATCGATGCCAGATCCTATGCCGAGAAGGCGACCAAGGGCGCCAGCGCCGCGGAGCGCGAGGCGGGCCTGACCCTCGCCGCGATGGACTATGCCCAGGCGCTTGCCCAGGGGGCCGTCGATCCCCGCAAATTGTTCGAGGTCTATACCGTGCCGATGTCCAGGGTGGACGTGGGCGGGGGGCTCGGAAAAGCCGTGGAGCAGGGCGGGGTCCGGGAGTGGCTCGCAAGCCTCGCTCCGCAGGACGCGGAGTATAAGGCCCTGTCGGAGGCCTATCTCGCCTACCGCCAGAAAGCCGGCCAGGAGCGCAAGGCGCTGATTTCGGCGGGCGAGCAGATCAAGCCCGGCAAGAGAGACCCGAGGGTCGCCCAGATCCGCGAAGGCCTGACGGCCAACGGCTATCTCGCCGCGGCGACCGCTCCGGCCGCCGCCGACCCGAAGGCGAAGCAAGAAAAGGCCAAGGGCAAGGCCGGCGGGTCCTCGACCGGCGACGTCTACGGGGCCGACATGGTCGCGGCCGTCAAGAAGGTGCAGACCGATTACGGGATCGCGCCGGACGGAGTGATCGGCAATTCGACGATCGAGGCCCTGAACACCGGCGCCAAGGACCGCGCCCGGATCCTTGCCGTCAACCTCGAGCGGCGGCGCTGGCTCGACCGCGCGCCCCCGGCGACCCGGATCGACGTCAACACGGCCGCCGCGGAGCTTCACTACTACAAGGACGGCGCGGAGAAGGACCGGCGCCGGGTTGTCGTCGGCCAGCCCGACTGGGAAACTCCCGAGCTCGGCTCGCCCATTGCGCGGCTCGTGGCCAACCCACCCTGGACGGTCCCGGAGTCGATCGCCAAGGAGGAGCTTCTCCCCAAGGGCCCGGCTTATCTGGCGAAAGAGAATATCGTCACGAAGAACGGCCGGCTGGTCCAGCAGCCGGGACCGAAATCGGCGCTCGGCCTCGTCAAGTTCGACATGATCAACGACCAGTCGATCTACCTCCACGACACGCCCGCCAAGGCCCTGTTCGCTTCCACGCAGCGCCACGCCAGCCACGGCTGCTCGAGGGTCGAGAACGCCGTCGAGTTCGCCCGGCTGCTCGCCCAGGACGACGGCAAGCTCGAGGCGTTCGACAAGGCGATGGCGACCAAGGAGGAGACTCCGGTCGAGCTCGGCAACAAGATCCCGGTGCGGCTGCTCTACCACAGCGCCTATCTCGACGGCGGCCGGGTCGTGTTCCGCACCGACCCCTATGCCTGGGACGACAAGGTCGCAGCAGCGCTCGGCCTTCCCGGCCAGATCCGGCCCCGGGTCAAGACCAAGATCGACGACATCGGGCCTTAAGCCGATCTGCCTTCCCATCGCGAAGCGATGGGGAGGGGGACCACCGAAGGTGGTGGAGGGGTGATCAAGTTCAAAGGGGCGGGTGTCTGGTCACCCCTCCACCAGCTTTGCTGGTCCCCCTCCCCATCTGGCGATGGGGAGGCAAGCTGCGTTCGTCGGCCCTGAAATGTCGTTCGTCGGAGCGCCGGGCGGTTCGCAGAACCGTTGCGGCTCCGTGTCGAAGCGGGCGAGCGCTTCCGACTTCATCCGTCTAGCTCGAATCCAGCGACGCGGGGCTTCGGCCCTGTCTCATCCCCGGGAAAGGGGCCCCGCGCCGCAACCGAGTTCAGATGAAGGATAGATCCATGCACCGTTCGCTTACCGCCCTCGCCGCCGCCCTCGCAATGACGGCCGGCACCTTCGCTCTCGCCGCTCCGGCGAATGCCGCTCCCGCCGAGGATGTCGTCAACATCAGCCTCGAAGGCCTCGACTCCTCGGTCCCTGCCGATGCGGCACGGATCGACCGCCGGATCAGGATGGCCGCCCAGAACCTTTGCGGCTCGACCCTGATCCAGCCGCTCGACATGCGGGTGAAAGCCGCGGCCTGCGAGGCGGCGGTCACCGCCGACGCCCGAAGCTCGGTGCAGCTCGCCGCAGCCAAGCAGTCCACTCCGTTCCGCCTCGCTCTCCGGGTCCGTTGAAGGAAGCCACGGACAACTGGCTCGCCGGGCGCCGCCGCCCCTTTAGCGGCGCCCGGCGAGCCCTTTTGCGTTGGCGAGGTAGAGGCGGCCGACCTTCTGCTCGCCGTCGTCCGCGAGGCGCGCCCACCAGCGGCCCCCTTCATCCCGCCTCAAGCCGGTGACGAAGTCGCGCCGGACGATCGCCGAGCGGTGGAGCCGGACGAACATGGCGGGGTCGAGCTCTTCCTCCAGCTTGCCGATCGTGTGGTTGATCAGCCAGCTCCTCTTGCCGACGTGGAGCCGCATATAATCGCGCTCGGCGCTGATCCGGTCGACGTCCGCCGTCGAGAGGCGGACCAGCCCGCGGGCCTCCGAGACCCAGAATTCCTCGACGAAAGGCGAAGCCGGGTCGCCGCCCGGCGCGGATTCGCTCCCCGCAGCGAGGCGATCGCGGGCGCGTTCAACCGCCCGGGCGAGGCGCTCGGCGGACACCGGCTTCATCACATAGTCGACCGCCTCGACGTCGAACGCCGCGACCGCGAACATGTCGAACGCGGTCACGAAGATGACCAGCGGGGGCTTCGGCACCCGCGCCAGGGCGCGGGCGACGTCGATCCCGTCCATTCCCGGCATCGCGATGTCGAGCAGCACCGCGTCGGGCTGGACCGCCTCGACCATTCGAAGCGCGGCGGAGCCTTCGGAGGCGGTTCCGGCCAGGACGACGCCCTCCATCCGGGCGAGCAGTAGCTGGAGCCGCTCGACCGCGAGCGGCTCGTCGTCGACGACGAGGAATCGGATCGGATCAGGCATGGGCTTCCAGGGGCATCGGGATCTCCAGGGGCATCGAGAGGGTGACTCGCCAGCCGCCGTCGGGCAGCGGGCCATGCTCGCATGTCGCCTGGGCTCCGAAGCGCGCCGCGAGCCGCTCGCAGACGTTGACCAGGCCCACTCCCGTGCCGTGCTCGCCCTTGACCGGGCCGGTGGGCCCCCGGTCGTTCTCGACGGTGAGCATGAGCCGGGAATCCTCCTCCGCCGCGGCGATCGTCAGCCGGACCGGATCGGCGGTCCGGGCGACGCCGTGCTTGATCGCATTCTCGACCAGCGGCTGGAGGATGAGCGGCGGAACGCGGGCGGAGCGAAGGTCCGCCGGCACCTCGATCCGGACGTCGAGGCGCCTTGGGAAGCGGGTCTTCTCGATATCGAGATAGAGCTGCTGGAACTCGATCTCCTGGGAGAGGGTGATGTCCTCGCTCGGGTCGAGCGCCAGGCTCGACCGGAAGAAGGCGGAGAGGTTGACGATCATCGTCTCCGCCTCCTCCTCGCGCCTGGCCATGACCAGGGACGACAGCGAGTTCAGAGTGTTGAACAGGAAATGCGGATTGACCTGGTAGCGAAGGGCACGAAGCTGGGCCTCCTGGGCGTCGCGCTCCGCCCCGGCGGCCCGGCGCTCGGCGGCTCGAAGCCGGGCCGCCGAGCTGATCGCGATATAGAAGCTCGCCCAGGCGGCGAAGAAGAAATACCAGGTGACCAGCCCGTCGGCGATCAGCCGCAACGCCTTCTGGCGGCGAAGCTGCGGGTCCGCCGGCAGAGGGGCTACGATCTGCATCCCCTTCCTGTCGATCCTGACCTCGTCGCCCGCGGCCGAGCCGATGATCCGGGTGCCGTCCGGCCCCTGGCGGATGATGGTCTTCTCGATCAGCGGCTGCTGGACCGCAAAGGCGAGGTTGAAGGTGGAGAAGATCGCTGCCGCGGGCACGCAGGCGATCGCCGCGGCGACGATCTGGATCCTGACGCTCTCGCGCGCCGCCCGGCTGAGGACGACGTAGACGAGGAAGGTCAGCATGACCCCGATCAGGCAGCCGAGCGCCCGATAGCTGAGCCAGGCGAGGCTTTCCTCGATCAGCAGGGTGCGGATGACGATGGTCGTGAAATAGAACATCCAGAAACCGAGGATCGACGCCGCCGCGAGCGGCAGATCGGGCAGGCGCCGATGCGCGCGATAGTCGGTGAGGCTCTCCATCCGCAGCCTTCTTAGCCGCACTTGCTCGAATTTGTCGCGCGGCGCGTGCGGTTCGCAGACGGGGGGAGGGGATTGGTCGAAAAGGGACGAGGGCGAGAGACCGTCATCCCGGCGAAAGCCGGGACCTCAGGACGAGAGTCTCTGCGGGGCTCCCCGAGGTCCCGGCTTTCGCCGGGATGACGGAAAAGAAGAAATCTGTGGAAAAGTCGTTTCGGGCTCGCGAAGTCACTGAATTGGCGCGATTTCGGTCTTCGGCCCTGTGTCTCCAAAGTGACACCCGCAGGCCCCTCTCGCCTCGTCCAACTTTTCTCGTTGCTGCCATCTTCGAAAACTGATTCATTTATGAATGGGGAGCGGGATCTTGGTTAAGCGGCTGGTAACCGTTTGAATTGCAAGATCTCCGGGTAAGAGAGTGGGAGTGGGATCATGGCGACGAATACGAAGCCGGCCGACGGTGCCCTGACTTTGGTGGAGATGAAGGAATTCGCGGGCTTCCCCGCGGCGACCCAGCGTTACATCCGCCGTTCGCTCGACATCGGCCTCGGCCGCCGCGACGCGCTCCGGCGCTGGTCGCGCGACGTCGGCGAGGCCGCCTCGATCCGGGCTCAGGAGCGCATGTACAGGCGGCTCGACCAGGTCCGCTCCAACGTTCCGGACGACAGCGGCCTCGACGAGATGGAGCCGGTGATGGGTCCGCTGGTCACGATGACCGCCTTCGACCTCGGCCAGGACCGGCTTCCCGACTTCGCGTCCTACCGTTTCCTCTACGAGCGGCTGATCGGGGCCGCGGTTCGCCCCTGGCTGCCCGGCGCCTTCTGCGCCGCCGCCGCTCTTCCGCACCTCCATCCGGAGCGCCGCCGCGCTTTGCTGCAGTCGATCAGCGAAGCCGCCGCCACCGCGCCGGGCTGGTCCAACCGCGAGCCCGTCTTCTTCCCGGAGTGGGTCGACAAGGTCGACGTCACGGTCGCGGGCTGAGCTAGAGCGGTCACCCCGGCGAAAGCCGGGGCCTCGGGCCGGAAAGTCTCGGCGGGTCTCCCCGAGGTTCCGGATTGCGCCGGGATGCCGGCGGCTATTTCAGCCAGGCCTGCTCGCGATACCAGTCGGCGGTCTCCTTCAGGCCCGTCGAAGTCTTGATCCCGGGCCGCCAGAGGCGCTCCGGGGGGCGCTTCTCGGCGGCGACCACCCAATCGGGATGGCAGTAAAAGCCGACCCGGTCCCGGGTGAGCTTCGCCTTTCCCCGGCGAAACAGGCGCTCGAGTCTCGAGGCGAGCCGAAGCACCGGCTTGGGCATGGCCAAGGTGAGCGCCCGTTTGCCGTAGATCCGGCCCAGGGTCCGGGCGAAATGGCGGTGTTCCCAGCCGCCTTCGCGGCCGTCGTCCGGCTCGTAGATCTCGGTCCAGCTGTCCGGGTCGTCGAGGGCGGCGAGAATTAGCCGGCACAGATCCTCGACATGAATGACCGAAAAACGGCCGCCGGGGGGAAGTGCGATGAGCCCTCGCCGGGCCATCTTGAACAATTCGAACGTCTCGCGGTCGCCCGGTCCATAGATGGCCGGCGGCCTGAGAATCGTCCAGGCAAGGCCCGAGGCCGCGACCAGCCGCTCGGACCGCGCCTTGGACCAGCCGTAGGACGAAAGCCGGGGTTCGCGCGCCGCAAGCGAGGAAATGTGGACGAAGCGGCGGGCTCCGGCGGCCCGGGCGGCGTCGATCACGGCCGCGGTCCCCGCGACGTTCACCGCCTCGAATCCGGCACGGTCGGGGGCGTTGATCGCTCCGGCGAGATGGATGACCGCGTCGGCGCCGCTGCACAATTTGACGAGGGTCTCGGGCCGGTCGAGCGCGCCGTCGACCCAGGCGATCTCGTCCTCCGGCGGCTTCCAGCCGCGGGTGAGGGCCCGCACGTCATAGCCCTGGGCCAGCGCCATTCGAAGCAGGTGGGAGCCGACGAAGCCGGTCCCGCCGGTGACGGCGAGGGTTCGGATCTTGGCTCGGCTGCGGGGCATGGCCAGTCAGTTCCTCCCCGGAACGGGGAGGGGGACCGCGCGCGGCGCGGTGGAGGGGGCCCGCCTCCGAGCAGCGCCGACGCCGGGCCCCCTCCACCATGCTTCGCATGGTCCCCCTCCCCGTACCGGGGATGAGCCTAAGGCGACCACGGTTTCATTTCTTCTTCGGACTCCGCGGCCTTGGTCGCGGCGATATGCGGCAGGAGGGCGTCGAGGACCGCCTCCACGCCCGCGCCGGTCACTCCGGAGAGCGGCAGAGGCTTCGCCCCGGCTTCGGCCTGGAGCTCCGCCGACAGAGCGACGATCAGCTCCTCGTCGAGCGTGTCCGACTTGTTGAGCGCGATCACCTCCGGCTTGTCGGCGAGACCGGCGCCATAGATTTCGAGCTCGGTCCTGACCGTCCGATAGGTTTCGGCGACGTCCTCGACCTCGGAATCGACGAGATGGAGGAGGACCCGGCAGCGCTCGATATGTCCGAGGAAGCGGTCGCCGATCCCGGCGCCGTCGGCGGCGCCCTCGATCAATCCTGGAATGTCGGCGATGACGAACTCGCGCTCGCGGTGGCGGACCACTCCCAGCTTGGGGTGGAGCGTCGTGAACGGATAGGCGCCGACCTTGGCCTGGGCGTTGGTGACGGCGTTGAGGAAGGTGGACTTGCCGGCATTGGGGAGCCCGACCAGGCCGACGTCGGCGAGCAGCTTCAGCCGAAGCCAGACCCAGGCTTCCTCGCCCGGCCAGCCGTCGCCGTGCTGGCGGGGCGCCCGGTTGGTCGAGCTCTTGTAGCTGGCATTGCCCCGGCCGCCGTCGCCGCCCTTCAGGAAGACCTGGCGCTGGCCGACCCGGGTGAAGTCGGCGAGCACATGCTCCTTGTCCTCGGAAAGGATCTGGGTCCCCACCGGGACCTTGATGGTGAGATCGTCGCCCCCGCCGCCGGTCCGGTTCTGGCCGGAGCCGCCCTTGCCGCGCGGGGCCCGGAAATGCTGAGTGTAGCGGAAGTCGATGAGCGTGTTGAGGCCCTCGACCGCTTCGAAGACGATATCGCCCCCCTTGCCGCCGTCGCCGCCGTCCGGACCGCCATATTCGATATATTTCTCGCGCCGGAAGCTGACCGCGCCGGGGCCGCCGGCGCCGGAACGGACGAAGATCTTGGCCTGGTCGAGGAAATGCATTGCGGCCATGTAGGGCAATCGTCACCCTGGCGGAAGCCGGGGCCTCGGCGGATGAAGGATGGCGTGCCCGATCCCCGCCGAGGTCCCCGCTTTCGCCGGGATGACGGTGGCGGCGGCCGACCCGGTCACCCCTCCTTCGGCTCGCTCGCCATTCGAACCAGATGCCGGGTCGCGATCTCGCGCGCCTGCTCGCGGGGCAGTCCGAGGGCGCTCGCCATCGGGCCTCCCATCAGCGAATCGCCCAGGGCTGCCAGGACCAGCCATAAGGTCGTCTCGTGGACCGGACGGTCCTCATGCCCTGCGCCGAGCTGGTCGACGAGGCGGTGGATGGCGTCGAGGATCGGATCGAGCGCGTCTCGATTGCCGCTAAGGATCATCCACGCCGCGAGCGCTCCGGCGCCCTCGCGGTCGAAAGCGTCGAAGGTCCGGTCGACGATCTCTCGCGGGTCGGCCTCCCCCTGGCGCTCGCGCTCGACGACCCGGGCGATCTCGGCGGTGACCCGCTCCCCGATCAGCCGGGCCAGCTCGCCCTGCAGTCCGGCCGCGGAGCCGAAATGGTGAAGCAGGTTGCCGTGGGTCTTGCCGATCCGAGCCCCGACCGCCTTCAGGGTCACCGCCTGGGGGCCCGATTCGATCAGGAGCGCCCGAGCGGCTTCGAGCGCCGCGGCGCGACTTTCTTCGGGGGAGAGGCGTTCACGCGCTATTGACATTCGTGTAAGTATATGTTGTTCGTCGTTCCGGACTTGATCGGGCGTCCATGAACACGGGAATCGCCGGGTCGACAAGGTCCGTGTTCATGGGTCCCGGCTTACTCCGGGACGACGGGAGCAGGAAATGAACCAAATCACGCCCTCCGATCTGACGATCACCCCGCGCGACCGCCGATTCGGTCGCGGCTCGAAGACGGAACGTTGGTGGCTTGGCGGCAATCCTTACGGAAGCGCGCTTTATGACGCGCTTTCCATCACCTTCCCCAAGGGCGAGGCCTTTTTCGTCGAGAGCGTCCGGGCCTTCCGCCATGACGCTCCGCCGAAGCTCGCCGAGGAGATCAGGGCGTTCACCACCCAGGAGGTGCTTCACAGCCGCGAGCATGTCGCCTTCAATCGCAGGGCGGTGGACGCCGGCTACGACGTCTCCGAGCTCGAGGCCAAGGTCGACTACCGGATCGAGGAGACGAAGAGCCGGCCGCCGGTGGTCAACCTCGCCGCCACCATGGCGCTCGAGCATTTCACGGCGATCCTCGCCAACCAGCTGCTCGGCAATCCGCGCCACCTTGCCGGCGCCGATCCCCATTCGGCGGCCTTGTGGCGCTGGCATTCGATGGAGGAGATCGAGCATAAGGGCGTCGCCTACGACACCTGGCTGCACGCGACCCGCAACTGGCCGAGGCGCAAGCGGTGGATGGTCAAGTCGCTGGTGATGCTCAAGGTGACCAAGAACTTCTTCGTCGAGCGGAGCGAGGGCGCGCTCATCCTCCTCGCCCAGGACGGAATAAAGGGGCCGCGCGCCTGGGCCGGACTGTTCTGGTACGCCATGGTCAGCCCCGGAATGTTCCGGAAGATCCTGGGCGCCTGGGTGAAATTCTTCCTTCCCGGCTTCCACCCGTGGAAGCATGACGACCGCAAGCTGATCGCGCAGGCGGAGCGAAGCCTTCAGGAAGCGCTCGCCTGATCGTCCAGGGCTGGCGGCTCCGCGGCTTCGTGGGCGGGCGAGAGCTCGATCCCGAGGACGAAGATCACCCAGACGGCGAGGGTCGCGACCAGCCGGTGGAGATCCTCGGCCGCCATTCCGGCGAGCTTTAAGTCCGGCAGCAGGACGAAGGCGACGAGCAGCGCCGCGTAGACCGCGAGCACCGCGAACACGAGCGGGCGCCGCTCCGAGGTCGAGACCATCCGCACGGTCATCACCGTTCCGGCGAGCAAAGCGGTGATCTGGATGTAGTCGACCAGCCTCAGCTTATCGAGCGTTCCAAGATTGGCGCCGAGCAGTGCGCCGAAGAAGAGGTTGAGCCCGTCGATCGCGCCCTGCTTGCCGCCGGCGGTATTCCTGAACAGAGCGCGCATCGATGGGCCTCCTGGTGAATGGGCGCAGACTGGCACGGGAGGGACGGGCCGGGAAGGCAAATGCTCCCCATGCCTTGCACGGGGAGCATTCAGCTCACGCAGCCATCGCCGCCGGCGAGACCTCCGCCTCTTCGCCGAAGTCCAGCTCGAACAGCCGGCACGGCGCCGCCTCGCCGCGGCCGGCGCTGTAATGGGGAACGATCTTCCCCGTCGGCCTGAAGCCCAGAGTCTCGAGCACCCGGCCTGAAGCCGGATTGTCGAGGAAGTGGCCGGCGCCGAGCCGCTTCAGCCTCAGGCTGTGGCGTGCCGTGGCCAGGATCGCTCGCCCGGCCTCCGTCGCATAGCCGCGGCCCCAATGGGTCCTGGCGATCCAGTAGCCGAACTCCATCTCGCCCGTGGGCCGGCGGCCGAAGCCGATCGCTCCGATCAGCTCCGGCTCCGCGCCGGTCCGAAGGAAGATGAGTGGGGCCGGCTCGCACTCCTTGCGCTCCGTGGCGAGCCACGCCTCGGCATCCGCCGGCCGATAGGGCCAGGGCGCGCTGGCGAGGTTGCGGACGATCCGCTCGTCGGCGATCGCTTTGAAAAGGGCAGGGGCGTCCTGGCTCCAGCCGGGCCGCAGCAACAGTCTCTCGGTCCTTACGAACATCGTATCGTCCTCCCTTCCCGGCCGTCCGTCCGTTACCCGGCGAGGGTGACGGTCTTCCGACAGTTTCGAGGGAGAAACGAAAAAAGGAGAGAAACCCTGGCGGCTCCTCTCCCTCGAATTCGGTTCTCTATTGAGACCTGGAGCCGCCCCTCCTGGGGACGGCCCGTCCTCGGCTCGTCCCTATTCCGCTGCTTCGGTCGCTTGCGGCATGTCGACGCAGACGAACTTGCGGCCGAGCTTCCCGTCGCGAAACGAGACCCGGCCGTCGGTAAGCGCAAAGAGGGTATGATCCTTGCCGATTCCGACATTGGTGCCCGGGTACCAGCGGGTGCCGCGCTGGCGAACGATGATGTTGCCCGCGATCACGGTCTCGCCGCCGAACTTTTTCACGCCCAGGCGACGGCCCGCGCTGTCGCGACCGTTGCGTGAGGATCCGCCTGCTTTCTTATGTGCCATGACTGAGCTCTATATCTCTCGAGTGTTACGCGTCTTTATCAGCGGCGGGCTTCTTTGGGGAAGCCTTTTTCTTCGCCGCCACGGGGCTGTCGGTCATCTGGCTCTCGGCGCCGTCGACCTTGAGCGGAGCCTGGGGCTGCGCTTCGGCGGCGGCCGGAGCCTCGGGCGTGCCGGACTCTTCGGGGGCCTTGGCAGCCTTCGCCTTCTTCGGACCCTCGGCCGCGGAAGCGTCGGCAGCCGGAGCCGCGGCGGCGGCAGTCTCGGCCGGTGCGGTCGCCGCGGCGGGAGCCTCGTCGGCGGGCCGTTCGACGTCGCTCAAGGGAGCCTTCTCGGCCCTGGCCTTCTTCGGCGCTTCGGCCTTCTCGTCGCCGATCGCGGTGATCCTCAGGATCGTGTGCTGCTGGCGATGGCCCTTCTTACGGCGGTAATTGTGCCGGCGCCGCTTCTTGAAGACGATCACCTTGTCGGCCTTGGCCTGGGCGATGATCTCGGCCGAGACGGTCAGGCCGTCGGTCGACTTGAGGTCGGCTCCCTCGCCGGCGAGCAGGACGTCGCCCAGCTGGATGGTGTCGCCCGCCTCTCCGGCGAGCTTCTCGACGACGATCTTGTCTCCGGCGGCGACGCGATACTGCTTGCCGCCCGTGCGCACGACTGCGAACATGGCTTTTTCCATCATACTAATGCTGTCCGCGCAAATCGTCGGCTGCGGCCGAACCCCCGCGCGGGAACCGGGCTGCTACCGAAGGCGGCCCGGCCTGTCAACGATCTTGGTCCCAACCGCGCGAGCCGTTCCGGCCGGCCCCGATTTTCATGCGAGCGCCGCGCCTCCGAGGCGTAAGTATCATCACTGACTTGCGATAAAGCCATCAAGGTTGGCGGGATGCTCATTCTTTGAGATAAGAAATCATGCGAGCCAAGCTGCACGTAATCAAGTTTGCTCTTTTGCTTGGGTTGTCGCCACTGACCGTGAGCGTGGTCGAAGCGGCGCCGTCGTCGGTCGCGGACGGCCGGCTGCGGCATGAAATGTCCGACGATCTCGACATCTGGTATGATCTGGGGACCCGATTTGGAAACAGCCTCGCTGCCAAGGACCATCGATATTACGAGTCGAACCGGCGCTGGCAGTATCTGGTCCGTGAACTCAGAGCCCGGCAGCGGCGGTCCGATCGCGCTTCGAAGGCTCGGATCGCGGAGCTGGAGGAGGAATTGCGGACCCTTTCCTGGGTAACCGAGCCGAAGTTTCGCAAGGCCATGTTCGCCTATCGAACGATGATCCTCACCGCATTGCGCAAGGCAGGCCCTGAAGAGCTTGCCGGCTGGCGGCTCATCGCCCGCGGCGACCCCGCGGCGGGCCTGGAGCTGCTTCGGGCGAATCAAAAGCTGCAAGAAGAAGCGGATCGCGAAGCGATGACCGCCGCACATGAGGCGATCGATGAGACGGCGCGCGAGATCCTGGTCGATGGACGCAGGGTCATCGCCATCGAAGCATTAAAGGCCGTCGAGTCCAGGAGGATTCCGGTCGCCATGGCCATCGAGGACTGGCTTAAAGTTGCTGAGACCCGCGCGGAAAATCGGGGCGATCGCCTGCTTCTCGCCTATCTCTATACGCTGGACGGAGACGAGCCGAACGCGCTCAAGCAGCGGCAGATCGCCTCGACGCGGCCCGATCCCGAGGATCGGATCAGTAGCCTTCTCGACGATCTCTTCGGCACTCCGTCCGCTCTCGTCCTTCAGATGCTCCAGATGGGCCCCGTGCCATGGACCAGCATAGCCGAGCTCGCGGGCCCGATGCGCAAGGCGTTCGAGTACAGGCGTGACCTCTCCCAAGAGCAGAGAGAGAGTCTCCTGCGCATGCTGGCGCTTCTGGGGGACTGCGTGGCGACAATCGATGTCGAGGCGGTCGAGCGGGACGATGTCCTTCCCAGGTTCACCGACGACGGGAAACGCTGCGTCGAGAGCGTCGGCCAAGCGTCTTCGTCCGCGAGCCGGCTGGCGGAACTGGACAGATCACGACGGCGCGGGGACTCCCGCCATCGCTCAGTCGCCGTCGAGCCCGATCCTTCCGAATTCGCGGTCGGACTGTCCGAGCTGCTGGCCGGACTCACCGCGATAATCCTCCAGGCCGGGCTCGACGGCGAGGAAGCCGGTGAGTCGGCCGCAAAATCCGGTCGCCGGTGGGCGGACTTCACCTCTGCCATGACGCCGCTCGTTGAGCTTTGCGGGAAGTCCTCGGCCGGGGCCCTGCAGGGGAGCGACCGTTGTGCCCGGATCCGCCTCCACGCTCTGTTCGCTCGGCACGCGCAAGGACAGGAGGTCGCGCCGTCCGACACGAAGGCCGCTGCCGCTCGAATCCTTGCCGCGATCGCCGCGCAGAGGGGAGCGGCCGAAACCGTCTGGATGCAGCGGAATGAGGTGCTCGCCCAGGGATCGCCCCTTTACCGCGTCGCTGTAGCCCAGCTCCAGGTCCTGTCACCCGAAGCGGCGCGCGAGGTCGCGGATGCCTTGCTCAGTGCCGAGCTCGACACCTATCCGCTCCATCATCCCCATATCACGGATGCCATCCTCGCGCTGAGCAGCCTCCAATGGTATGCCGAGTTCAGCGCCTCGGCCCCATTGGGCGGCCGGTTCAGCAACGGCGATGTCTTTCGCTCGATCAAGCGCATCATGGCGCCGCGGCCCGACTACCCGCCTTCCTGCGCCCTGCTCGTCGAATTCGCAGAGGCGATCATCTATGCGGACAGGCCGCTCAGCGACGAAGATTCCGGGATATTGGAGGAGGTATTGACCATGACCGGTCGATGCGGGCTGATACCCGCTCCTCCGGGCGCTGCGGCCGAATCTGCTCGCCAGGCAACCTTTCGGCTCCTCACGCGGCAGCAGATCGCGTTGGCTGCAGTGCAGCATAGCGCTCGCCCAGATTTGCCCAGTATCCGCCGGTCAGCCCGACTGGTGGCCTTCGGTAAGGTCGGGGGCGGGGCGGAGCAGGTTTTCACGACGAACGATTTGCCCAGTCATAACGTCTATAAGATTCTCAGAGCGGCCGGAGCCGCGGCCGGAAAGCACGACGAGGCTGCAGCCGCGGCAGCGATACTCTTCCGGTCTGCGCAGGCCATGGCGCCTCGTGGACGAGCCTGCGAGGCCTGCCCGGGGAAGGCCTGGCGTCCCGACGTCAGCGAGGCCGGGGTTTCCCTGGCTTACTCCCTCGAGGCCGCCGGAGACATCGAAGGCGCGATGTCCACCTACCGGACCGTGATTCAGGGTGGGCCCGACATGGGAGTCGACTGGACGACGGCCCATCTGCGTCTGGGCTGGCTGCTTTTCAAATCGGGCCGACCGGAAGCGGCGTTGCCCTTCGTGCAAACTTATGTCGAACATGGCCGGCGTGGCAGCAACGCCCCGGTGGTTTCTCCCGCTCCGACGACGATCTCCGATCCGATCCTCGCCCGCGAAGCTGCGGAATTGGCGGAGGCTCGGCGCTCGGTCGCCTTGGAGTCGTTCGAAGTAGGCCTCTGGCTCCTCGGTCACGCGCGACTGGCGACGGGCGGCGTGAAAGAGGCCCTGGCGCTTTTCGCGGAGCTCGAGGCTCGACGCTTCGCGGCCCTCGACAAAGGCGAAAGCGATGAGATGCTGCCGCTACGCATCCTGCGTGAGGGCGAGCTCGCATGTTCGGTCATCGAGCGAGAGAAGAGTGCTCGCGCCGGCTGGCGATGCCGCATCCGACTCGCCCAGGAATTGGCGCGGCGCAAGTCGAGAGCGGGGATCGGGGAATCGCTGGCTTGGTTTCTGCGCTCGCTGTCGGCCGATCCCTGGGCCCTCAAGGACCGCCAATGGGTGTGCAGAACGAGACGGCGCGCCGGGGATTCCGGTTCGGCGGCCGATGTGATCGATGCGCTTCGAATTCGCTGTGACTGACCGGGCGATGGCCTGTGTCCGCCGATTGCGCGCTTCGGTCCAATCGTTCCGTGACACGGCCCGGGCCCGCCTGGACCCTGTCGTCGCCGCCCTCCGGCGAGTGTCGGTCGAGAAGATCCGGCTTCTCCTGAAGTCCTGGTGGGAGCGTCTGCGCAGGACACGCTTCTTCAAGATGTTTACCATCGGCCGAGCAGTGGCGGGGGTCGGCTGGGCGATCCTGCTCGGCTTTCTGGCGCTCGATCCGGGCATCCCCTATCTCTGCTCTTCCGAATGGCCACGAAAGAATATTTGCAGGCCCATCGGGCTCGGCGGAGTCCTCACTCCGTCCGAAGAGCAGCGCCTGGCGAGGGCGAGGAGCCAGGGCTGTCCGGCCATCGCGGCCCTGCTCCGGTCGGAGCCCGCGGACACGTCCCTCTCGAAGGCAGCGCAGCAGATTTGGAATACCCGCTCGCGCGACGTGGTCCGCGAGAAGGTCGACTCGGTCACGATGGGCATCAGCGTCGGCGTCGACGGGCAGGCGTCGAGGGCCGGGGCGGAGCGCGGGATCGCGCAGGCCGCCCGAACCGACGCGGCGGAGCGATGCGGGATGCTGATCAGGGATTCCCGCCAGAAGCTGCTCGATTCAGTGGCCAGGCTGGAACCGTCCCGGTGCCAATCCTTCTCTTCCGGATGGATGTGCACGGCCGAAGGCCGGGCGGAGTGCCGGATAGCGAGGCGGACCCTGTTCCCCGAGGAGCGTTGCTGAAACCTAGTGCCGATGCTCGCGCTTGAGCCGGTAGCGGCCCCGGGCGATCGTATCGAACAGTCCGGAGATTGCCGGGTGGTCGACCGGCTCGTCGCTGTCGTCGGCGAGCAGGTTCTGCTGACTGACATAGGCGGTGTAGGAGGATTCCCCGTTCTCGGCGAGGAGGTGATAGAAGGGCTGGTCCTTGGCAGGACGGATGTCCTCGGGGATCGCTTCGTACCATTCGTCGGAGTTGGCGAAGACCGGATCGACGTCGAAGATGACCCCCCTGAAATCGAACAGGCGGTGCCGGACGACGTCGCCGATCGCGAACCGCGCATGGGCGACGGGCGGAGCGAGCGGTGAGGCGGGGCCGCTGCCGGTGAAAAATTTGTCGGTCGGTTCCATCGTCATCCTATGTAGGGCCTGGCGGCGGTCAGGCAAGCGAGGCGAGAGAGTCCGGCACCTTGGCAAGCCGGACCGCTTGGGCTAAGCGCCCGCCTGTCGACCGGCCCCCGCGTTCCGCGCAGGGGCGAATCCCCAAACGGAGAGGTGCCGGAGTGGTCGATCGGGGCGGTCTCGAAAACCGTTGAGCGCGTAAGCGTTCCGAGGGTTCGAATCCCTCCCTCTCCGCCATTTTTTCCGCACCTCGCCAAAGCGCGGTCCCCATTTCGCTCAGCCACGGGCGCCGCCGCGGGGCCGTGGGGGGCGGGCGTGGACGGGAGCGGCCGGAGCCCCGGTCGCGGTCCGGCCCCTCAGGGCTTCGAAGACCCCGCCGGCGATCTCCAGCCCGGCGGCCGCAGCGGCGAGCGGGAGTCCGAGCGGCCTGGTCTGGGCCTGGAGGAGAAGGCTGGTCCGCCGGACGAAGACGTCCTGGTCGCCATGCGCTTCCCCGTCGCCCCGCGCCGAGTACAGATTGTCCCGCTTTTCCGGATCGCCCGGATCCCCCGGCTTCTGCTGGGCCCCCACTCCGAACGCCTCCATCGCGAAGTCGGTGATTCGCGGCGCCAGGCGGCCGGCCAGCGAGATTAGATAGCCGCTCCCTCCGACATAGAGGTGGCGGCGCGGGGTCTCGCAGGCGAAGATTATGGCCTCGGCGACCAGGGCCGGATCGTAAAGCATCGGTGGGAGCCTGGGCGGAGCGCTCATGTAGTTGCGCGCGTGCTCGGGATAGGGCGTGTTGATCGAGCCCGGCTTGATCAGGGTCACCGAGACCGGAGCACCGTCCCGCTCCAGCTCCATCCGAAGCGCGTCGGTCGCGGCCTGGACGGCCGCCTTGGTCGCGGAATAGGGGCCCTGGAAGATCATCGCCCGGTCCGAAAGCACCGAGCCGAGATTGACGATGGCTCCGCCGCCGCGCGTCCGGAGGTGGCGGGCGGCGACGAGCGAGCCCATCAGCAGGCCGTGATAATTGACGTCGAAGATCCGGCGATGGTCCTCGATGGGCACGTCCTCCATCGCTCCGTAGGTCGCGGCGGCGGCGTCGTTCACCCAGCTGTCGAACCCGCCGAACCGGTCGACCGCAACCTGGGCGATTCGGGCGACGTCCGACTCCACCGCGACGTCGGCGGCGCAGACCGCGACCCGCCCGCCGAGCGCCTCCAGCTCGCTTCGGACGCTCTCCAGTGCCTCGGCGTTGCGCGCGGCCAAGACGATCGCGGCGCCCCGGCGGACGGCTTCCCGGGCCGCGGCGAGCCCGTTCCCGCTGGTCCCGCCGGTGATCACTATGGTCTGCCGGGAGACCGGCTTGAGCTGAACGCGCATCGGATTCTCGCCCGGTGAAGTCGGTGGAAGAACACGGCGCGCGCTCCCCCGTTCCTACAGGCTTTGTACCGTGACCCGTTTCCCGGAGCGGCTTAGGGGACCGGGGCCGGCTCCCGGGCTCCGCCGACCGCTCCGATGGCGCTCTTCATCTGCTCGAGCGTGAAGGGCTTGGTGACGACCACCGATTCGCAGCCCGGCTGGGCGATCGAACGGCTGTCGGCATAGCCCGAGATGATGATCCCGGGCATTCCGGGCCTGATCTCGCGGGCCTGCTTGAGGACGTCGGCGCCCGACAGGAGCGGCATCGCATAGTCGGTGATGATGAGGTCGTAGTCGCCCGGGGCGGCGCTCAGCTTGCGCAGCAGGCCGGGGCCGTCGCTGGCGCACTCCACCTCGTGTCCCATGTCGCTGAGCATTCCGGCGGTGGTCTCGCGCACCGCGTCATGGTCGTCGACGAGGAGGATCCGAAGGGACCGCCCCGCGGTCTCGGCTTCGGCCGCGGCGGCGGGCGGCTCTTCCTCCGACGCTTCGGCCGTCGGCGCGCGCGGAAGCCAGATCTCGACCCGGGTTCCCTCGCCGACCTTGCTCTCGATGTCGATCGCACCGCCCGATTGATGGGCGAAGCCGTAGACCATCGACAGGCCGAGGCCGGTCCCCTTGCCGACCGCCTTGGTGGTGAAGAAGGGTTCGGTGACCTGCTCGAGGATCTCGGCCGGGATTCCGCTTCCGTCGTCGGAGACGGCGAGCACGACATATTGGCCGGCGGGAAGGCCGACCGGATTGCCCGCCGAGGTCTCGACGTTCCGGCCCGTGACGACGATGGTCCCGCCCTTGGGCATCGCGTCGCGGGCGTTGATGATGAGGTTCATCAGCGCAAGCTCGAGCTGGGTGCTGTCCGCGAAGGCGCGGCACACGTCAGGCTCCGCGCGCCATTCGAGCTGGACCAGGCCGCCCAGGGTGTGGGCGAGGAGGTCGGTGACCGTCGCCGACAGCCGGCTGATGTCGACGGCGTCGGGCTGGAGAGTCTGGCGCCGGGCGAAGGCGAGGAGCCTCTTGACCAGCTCCGAGCCCTGCTCGGCCGCCCGGCGGGTCATCGCGATGATCTTCTTATGCTCTTCCTCGAGCGGAAGGCGCCGTTCGATCAGCCCCAAGCCGCCGAGCACGGCGGCGAGGAGGTTGTTGAAATCGTGGGCGATGCCGCCGGTCAGCTTGCCGATCGCGTCCATCTTGCGCGCTTCGAGAAGCTGCTTCTCGAGGTCCTTGCGGTCGGTGACGTCGAGCAAGGTGCCGGCATATTGGGCCGCGTCGCCGTCCTCGGCCCGAAGCAGGACGGCCTGGTCCAGGAAATGCTTGTACTGCCCGTCGGCGCACTGCCAGCGATATTCGATGTTCATCGCTCCGGTGCGCTGGCGGTCGCGGATGGCGTCCAGGGCCCGCTCGCGATCCTCGGGATGGAGCCGGTCGGCCCACAAGGTGGGCTGGGCCTCGACCGCGTCGAAGTTGAACCCGGTGACCGCCGTGAAATTGCCGCCGACGAACTGCGGAACCCGGGGGGAGGGGCCGTCCGCTTCGATGTAGAGGACGATGGGCAGCGAGGCGATGATCGCGGCCTGGCGCTGCTCGGCGAGCCGAAGCTCCTGCTCGACCCGGAGGCGCTCGGCGTTGGCGCGAAGGTTGGCGTCGAGCAGCTTCTGTTCCTGCGCCGCCTTGCGCTGGATCTCCTGGGTCATCAGGAACAGGTCGACGAACACCGCGACCTTGGAGCGAAGGACCACCGGCTCCACCGGCTTGAACACATAATCGACCGCGCCCATCGAATAGCCGCGGATGAGATGCTCCTTCTCCTTGTTGACGGCGGAGAGGAAGACGATCGGGATCCGCTTGGTCTGCTCCCGGCCACGGATGATCTGGGCGGTCTCGTAGCCGTCCATCCCGGGCATGTAGACGTCGAGCAGGATGACGGCGAAGTCGCCCTTGAGCAGGTGGCGAAGCGCTTCGTCGCCGGAGGAGGCGACCTCGACGTCCGCCAGGTCCTCGAGAACGGTCCGGATGGCGAGGAGGTTGTGATCGTCGTCGTCGACGACCAGCACCCTGGCGCGCGGTGCCGGAGCGGGCTCCGCCTCGTTTATCGGGCCTGCCGCCGGATCGGCCGGACCCACCTGCCTTGGAATGTTCATGAGCTCACTCCGCCGCAGTCTGTACCGGCTGCGGATCGGCGGCGCGGCCGGCCCCCCGGCTTCGGGCCTTGCCGATCCACACCCGGAGCAGGGCCAGAAGGAGCTCGATGTCCACAGGCTTGGCGATATAGTCGGAGGCTCCGGCGTCGAGGCACTTCTGGCGGTCGCCCTTCATCGCCTTGGCGGTGACCGCGATCAGCGGAAGCCCCGCCAGGGCCGGCTTCTCCCGGATCTTCTGCATCGTCTCGTAGCCGTCCATCTCCGGCATCATGATGTCGATCAGGGCCGCGTCGATCCCGGGGGTCTGCTCGAGGATGTCGATCCCGTCGCGCCCGCGCTCCGCGTGGAGCACCTCGACGTCGTAGCTCTCGAGCACGCTGGTCAGCGAGTAGATGTTGCGGATGTCGTCGTCGACGATGAGGATCTTCGTCCCGGCGAGCTCGGGAACCGTGCGCAGCTTGGCCGGAGCGTCGTCGCTTCGGCTGCGGGGGCGGGGGCGCCGCCGGGCCTTCGCTTCGGCCTGGATCCGGCTGAAGACGTCGGCCAGCTCGTCATGGTCCGCCGGCTTGGCGGTCACCCCGAAAGCGCCCATCTGAGTGACCGACGAGACTTCGTCGGCACCCGAAATGACGTGGATCGGAATGCCGCTGGTATCGCCGTCGTGCTTGAGGAGGTCGAGCAGGACGAAGCCGTTGATGTCGTCGAGGCCGAGGTCGAGCGTGATCGCGTCCGGCCTGAGCTTGCGCGCCATCGCCAAGGTGCCGGAGCCCGCGGGCGAGATCACCCCCTTCAGCCCGGCCTCGCGCGCGATATCGAGAAGGATCGAGGCGAAGGTGACGTCATCTTCGACGATCAGGACGAAGGGGTCGCCGCCGAGATTGTCGCGATCGTCGGTGACCTCGAGGGTGGCCGGAAGGGCCGTCGGGACGTTCGCGCCGCTATTCTCGTAACGGGCGGTCGTGCTCGGCGCTCCCTCGGGGGCGGCGACCGCCGCGGCCTCGAGCGGGACGAAGAGGGTGAAGGTCGAGCCTTCGCCCGGCTTCGACCTGACCTGCAGTTCTCCGCCCAGGAGCCGGGCGATCTCGCGGCTGATCGAGAGGCCCAGGCCGGTTCCGCCATATTTGCGGCTGGTCGTCCCGTCGGCCTGCTGGAACGCCTCGAAGATGAGCTTCTGCTTGTCCTCCGGGATCCCGATCCCGGTGTCGGTGACCGCGATCGCGATCGCCCGGTCGACTCCTCGGAGCACCGGATGGTTGGTGCTCCAGCCGCTGTCGGCGCTCCGCACCGACAGGGTCACCCCGCCATGGGCGGTGAACTTGAAGGCGTTGGAGAGCAGGTTGAGGACGACCTGCTGCAGGCGCTTCTCGTCGGTCCGGATCGAGGCTGGGAGGTTCTCGTCGAACTCGACGTCGAACTCGAGGCCCTTGTCCGCCGCGAGCTGGCGGAAGGTCCGCTCCATGTGCTGGCGAAGATTGCGCATGCGCATGTCGCCGAGTTCGATCGAGACGGTGCCCGATTCGATCTTGGAGAGATCGAGGATGTCGTTGATCAGGCTGAGCAGGTCCGAGCCGGCCGAGTTGATGGTTCGGGCGAATTCGGTCTGCTTCTCGTTCAGGTTGCCCTGCGGATTGTCGGCGAGCAGCTTGGAGAGGATCAGCAGCGAGTTGAGCGGGGTCCGAAGCTCGTGGGACATGTTGGCCAGGAACTCGGACTTGTACTTCGACGTCAGCGCCAGTTGCTCGGCCTTCTCCTCGACCGCCCGGCGGGCCATCTCGATCTCGAGATTCTTCGCCTCGACCTGCTTCTTCTCGTTCTCGAGTAGCTGCGCCTTCTCCTGAAGCTCCTCGTTGGTGTTGTGGAGCTCCTCCTGCTTGGTGGTGAGCTCGGTTTGGCGGGCCTGAAGCTCCTGGGTAAGGAGCTGGGACTGCTTGAGCAGGCCCTCGGTCCGCATGGTGGCCGCGATCGTGTTGAGAACGATTCCGACCGATTCCATCAGCTGGTCGAGGAAGCTTTGGTGGGTCTCGTTGAACTCGCTGAACGAGGCCAGCTCGATCACCGCCTTGACGTCGTCCTCGAACAGGGCCGGAAGGATGTTGATGTTGGCGGGCGCGGCGTGGCCGAGGCCGGAGCCGATCCGGATGAAGTCGCCGGGCACGTTCTGGAGAAGGATCGGACGCTTGTCGGCGGCGGCCTGGCCGACAAGGCCCTCGCGGAGGCTGAACTCGCGCTTCAGGGTGTCGTGGCTCTCAGCGCCGTAGCTCGCCACCAGCTCGAGCTTGGTGTCCTCCTCCTCGCGCTTGGTTACGTAGAAGACCCCGTACTGGGCGTTCACCAGCGGCGCCAGCTCGGACATGATCAGGTTCGAGACGGTCGCGAGGTCGCGCTCGCCCTGGAGCATCCGCGAGAAGCGGGCGAGGTTGGTCTTGAGCCAATCCTGCTCCGCATTCTTCAAGGTCTGCTCCTTGAGGTTGCGGATCATCTCGTTGATGTTGTCCTTGAGCGCCGCCATTTCGCCCGAGGCTTCCACCGCGATCGATCGGGTGAGGTCGCCCTTGGTCACCGCGGTCGCGACATCGGCAATCGAGCGAACCTGGTTGGTTAGGTTGGCCGCGAGCTGGTTCACGTTGTCGGTGAGATCGCGCCACAGGCCGGCGGCTCCCGGCACTCGCGCCTGGCCTCCGAGCTTGCCTTCGATTCCGACCTCGCGGGCCATGTTGGTGACCTGGTCGGCGAAGGTGGCGAGGGTCTCGATCATGAAGTTGATCGTCTCGGCCAGAGCTGCGATCTCGCCCTTGGCATCCACCGTCAGCTTGCGCTTGAGGTTGCCCTGGGCGACCGCGGTGACGACGTCGGCGATTCCGCGGACCTGGTTGGTCAGGTTGGTCGCCATCAGGTTCACGTTGTCCGTGAGGTCCTTCCAGGTCCCGCCGACTCCCGGCACCTGCGCCTGGCCGCCGAGCTTGCCCTCGGTCCCGACCTCGCGGGCGACTCGGGTCACCTCCGAGGCGAAGCCGTTCAGCTGGTCGACCATGACGTTGATCGTATCCTTCAGCGCGAGGATCTCGCCCTTCACGTCCACGGTGATCTTCTTGGAAAGATCGCCCCTCGCCACGGCGGTGGTCACGTCGGCGATGTTGCGGACCTGGCCGGTCAGGTTCTCGGCCATCAGGTTCACGTTGTCGGTGAGGTCCTTCCAGGTGCCGGCGACTCCGGGCACCTGGGCCTGGCCGCCCAGCTTGCCTTCGGTGCCGACCTCCCTCGCCACCCGCGTCACCTCCGAGGCGAAGCCGTTGAGCTGGTCGACCATGACGTTGATCGTGTTCTTCAGCTCGAGAATCTCGCCGCGCACGTCGACGGTGATCTTCTTGGAAAGGTCGCCGAGCGCCACCGCGGTGGTCACCTCGGCGATGTTTCGGACCTGGCCCGTGAGGTTGGCGGCCAGCTCGTTCACGTTGTTGGTGAGGTCCTTCCAGGTTCCGCCGACGCCTTCCACCTTGGCCTGGCCGCCGAGCTTACCTTCCGAGCCCACCTCGCGCGCCACGCGCGACACTTCGGAGGCGAAGGAGTTGAGCTGGTCGACCATGGTGTTGATGGTGTTCTTGAGCTCGAGGATCTCGCCCTTCACCTCGACGGTGATCTTCTTCGACAAGTCGCCCGAGGCCACGGCGGTGGTCACCTCGGCGATGTTGCGGACCTGGCCCGTGAGGTTGCCGGCCATGGCGTTCACGTTGTCGGTCAGATCGGCCCAGGTGCCGGCGACTCCTTCCACCCGCGCCTGACCGCCGAGCTTCCCTTCCGAACCCACCTCGCGGGCGACGCGGGTCACCTCGGACGCGAAGCTGTTGAGCTGATCGACCATGACGTTGATCGTGTTCTTCAGCTCGAGGATCTCGCCCTTCACGTCGACGGTGATCTTCTTCGATAGATCGCCCCTCGCCACGGCGGTGGTCACCTCGGCGATGTTTCGGACCTGGCCGGTCAGGTTGGCGGCCATCAGGTTCACGTTGTCGGTGAGATCAGCCCAGGTTCCGGCCACTCCGGGGACCTGCGCCTGGCCGCCCAGCTTGCCCTCGGTTCCGACCTCCCTGGCAACGCGCGTCACCTCGGACGCGAAGCCGTTGAGCTGGTCCACCATGGTGTTGATCGTGTTCTTGAGCTCGAGGATCTCGCCCTTCACGTCCACCGTGATCTTCTTGGAAAGATCGCCCGAGGCCACGGCGGTGGTCACCTCGGCGATGTTGCGGACCTGGCCCGTGAGATTGTCGGCCATGAGGTTGACGTTGTCGGTCAGATCCTTCCAGGTTCCGCCGACGCCGGGAACCTGCGCCTGTCCACCGAGCTTGCCCTCGGTTCCGACCTCCCTCGCCACTCGGGTCACCTCGGAGGCGAACGCGTTGAGCTGGTCGACCATGACGTTGATCGTGTTCTTGAGCTCGAGGATCTCGCCCTTCACGTCGACGGTGATCTTCTTGGAAAGATCGCCGGAGGCGACGGCGGTGGTCACCTCGGCGATGTTGCGGACCTGGCCGGTCAGATTTTCGGCCATCAGGTTCACGTTGTCGGTCAGATCCTTCCAGGTGCCGGCGACGCCTTCCACCCGGGCCTGGCCGCCCAGCTTTCCTTCGGTGCCGACCTCGCGGGCCACCCGGGTCACCTCGGAGGCGAAGCTGTTGAGCTGGTCGACCATGACGTTGATCGTGTTCTTCAGCTCCAGAATCTCGCCCTTCACCTCGACGGTGATCTTCTTGGAAAGGTCGCCCGAGGCCACCGCGGTGGTCACCTCGGCGATGTTGCGCACCTGGCCCGTGAGGTTGGTGGCCATGGCGTTGACGTTGTCGGTCAGGTCCTTCCAGGTGCCGGCGACGCCCTTCACGTTGGCCTGGCCGCCCAGCTTGCCTTCCGTACCCACTTCGCGGGCGACTCGGGTCACCTCCGAGGCGAAGGAGGCGAGCTGCTCCACCATGGTGTTCACGATCTTGCCGATGCGAAGGAACTCGCCCCTCAGCGGCCGACCGTCGATCTCGACCGTCATCGACTGCGAAAGGTCGCCCTTGGCGACCGCTCCGATCACTCGCGCGACCTCGGCGGTCGGCTGGACCATGTCCTCGATCAGCTCGTTGACCGAGCGGATGGCGTGCTCCCAGCCGCCCGTCGCCGCCTTGACCCGGCCGCGCTGGCTGATCTTGCCTTCCTTGCCGACCACCTGGGAGAGCCGGCCGAGCTCGTCGGTCATCTGCTCGTTCAAGGAGACCGTCTCGTTGAACAGACGCGCGATCTCGCCGTCCTCGCCGGGGAGATCCTCGTTGAGACGGACGGTGAAATCGCCGCGCCGGAAGCTGCGGAGGGCGCTGAGGAGCTGGCGGCGATCGATGAAATCGCGGGGGGCCTGTACGTTCACCAAGTCACTCCTCGTGCGTCTTCCCCCGCCCGAAAATTCAGTAAGGGCCCCCGCCCGTGGCGCAACCATAGCCGAAGGATGCAAAATTCCACCCCAGAAATTTGCCAAGCGTGCGATTAACCAGTCGGCTCCCATCATCCAGGCGAAAGCCGGGATGACGAATGGGGTCGTGCCGGCTTGCCTTGCCGGTCCGGGCTGTTTCTGTTGCGGCTTGCCGCCTTTTCCGTGATCCTCGTCTCAATCTGGAAGAAGAAGCGCCGCGGCTGAGCCGCAAGGAGGGCTCGAAATGAATATGCTGGTCGCGCTGCTGATGGCGCTCTCACCCGCTTCGCCGTCGGCGCCCGAAGTGGATCCGGGCTGCACGACCGTGCAGTCCGCGCCCGCGCCGCTGTTCGTCGGAGTGGATTCTCGGATCGCCGCGGTCACCTGCCCGTCCGGGTCCGGCACGTCGACCACCGAGGTGCATGTCGTCCGGGTCGATCTCGCAGCGCCGGGCCTCTCGTTCGAGGCTTCCGGTGGAGCCAGGGACGCTCTGAAGCTGGAGCTTCCGACCGCCTTCCTGGAGCGCACCGGAAGCCAGGTCGCCTTCAACGCCAACCTCTTCGCCGATTGCTGCAGCTATACCCCGCCCGTGCCCCCCAAACCCACGACGACCGATCTTTGCGGGCTCGAGATCAGCGGCGGCAAGACCCTCTCCGCGTGGGATCACCGCCCGGCCGCCTGCCACGGCTATCCGTTCCGCTGGAGCCTGGTCGTCAGGAACGGCAAGGTGATGATCGTCCAGGCCCCGACGGTCCTGCCCGGCGCGCAGGCTGCGGTGACCGGGAGCCACGAACTGCTCTTCTTCGGCAAGAACATGGCGCCGCCCGACGGGACGGACGAGTTCTTCGGGCCCAACGCACGGACCGTGGTCGGACTGTCCAAGGGCGATGCCGTGTTCTGGGTCGCGGCGGTCACCCGCGAGACCAGCCAGGGCCTGACCCTGCGCCAGGCCGCGCAGATGCTCCAGCAGCTCGGCGCGGTGAATGCGATCAATCTCGACGGCGGCGGATCGACGTCGCTCGCCGTCGATGGCGGCGGCGGCAAGGCCAGCTTGCTCAACATCCCCAGCGACTCCAAGTCGCCCTGCACCTATCCCGTGCACGGCGGCTGCGAACGCTTCGTCGGCGCCAGCTTCGGGATCCACGCGCAGCCGCTTCCGGCGCGCCGCTGAAGCCGCATCGCGTGGCCGAACGCCTCTCGCTGGCTCAGGCGCGGCGGATAGCTCTTTCCGCGCAGGGCTTCGGAGCCCCGCGGCCCGAGGCGGTTGCGGCGCGCCACCTACGCCGGACCGTCGCCCGCCTCGGCCTCCACCAGATCGACAGCGTCAACGTGCTGGTCAGGGCGCATTACCTTCCGGCCTTCTCGAGGCTCGGACCCTTTGATCGCGGCCTCCTCGAACGCGACGCCTGGGGCCCGCCGCGCGACCGGCGATTGTTCGAATATTGGGCTCACGAAGCCTCGCTCCTCCCGATGGAGATGCACCCGCTGCTGCGCTGGCGGATGGCGAGCGCCGAGCGGGGCGAGATCGGCTGGGGGAGCCTCAGGGCCTATGCCGTCGAGCGCCGCTCCGAGGCGGATGCGATCCTCTCGCGGATCCGCGCCGAGGGACCGCTCGCCGCTTCCGACTTCGAGGAGGGAAAGGGGAAAGGCGGCTGGTGGGAATGGGGCGATACGAAGCGCGCGCTCGAATGGCTGTTCTGGGCGGGGCTGATCACGACCGCCACCCGCCGGGCGAGCTTCGAGAGGGTCTACGACCTCACTAGGCGGGTGATCCCGGCCGCGATCCTGGCGCTTCCAACGCCCGCGGAGGCGGACTCCAAGCGAGCCCTGGTCGCGAAAGCGGGCGAGGCGCTCGGAATCGCCGCCGAGACCGATCTGAGGGATTATTTCCGGCTGAAGCCCGAGGCGGCGAGGCAGGCCATCGCCGAGCTGGAGGAAGAGGGAATCCTGCTCCCCGCCGCCGTCGAGGGCTGGACCCGGCCGGCCTGGCTCCACCGGGATTCGCGCCGCCCGCGACGGGTCCGCGGGCACGCGCTGCTCGCGCCGTTCGATCCCCTCGTCTGGGAGCGAAGCCGGACCGAGAGGCTGTTCGGCTTCCGCTACCGGCTCGAAATCTACACGCCCGCCGAGAAAAGGGTGCACGGCTATTACGTGCTTCCCTTCCTGCTCGACGAGGCTCTGGTCGCCCGGGTCGATCTCAAGGCCGACCGCCAGGGCTCGAGGCTGCTTGTGAAGCAAGTGAATCTCGAGCCGGGCGCGCCGGCGGAGACGGCTGAGCGGCTGGAAGCGGAGCTCGAGCTCATGGCGCGGTGGCTGGGGCTGGAGGAAGTCGTCACCCCGGACTTGATCCGGGGTCCATGAACAGCGCCGTATCAAAGATCATGCCGTCATGTTCATGGCGCGGGATCAAGTCCGGCATGACGAGGCAGTGCATCGGCGCCGGCCGCTTAACCTGTCCTGCGTCCGGGGGGCCACACCCGCCTATAAATCGGATAAATGGCTTGTCAGCTTCGGCGGCTTGACTGTAGGAACCCGACATAAAGGCTCCGGGAAAGAGCCTGTTGAAGGGGGATTTGGCATGCGCCTGAAGACGCTCGTCCTGTGTTCATCGTCGGCCTTTATTCTCGCTCTGGCATCGACGCCCGCCGCTGCTCAGGACGCCCCCGCCGCCGATCCGGCCGCCGGGGCCCAGGAAGCCCCCGCCGATGAGGCCTCCGAGGCCCAGGAAGCTCCGGCCGATCCGGTCAACACGGAAGAAACGACGGGCGAGGAGATCGTCGTCACCGGGATCCGGCGAAGCCTTCAGTCCGCCCAGAACATCAAGCGCAACTCCGAGCAGATCGTCGACTCCATCGTCGCCGAGGATATCGGCAAGCTTCCCGATCTCGCGGTCTCGGACACCGCCGCCCGCATCCCGGGAGTCCAGGTGGTCCGCACCGGCGGCGAGGCGTCGAGCGTCCTCGTTCGCGGACTTCCGGACTTCTCGACCACCTATAACGGCCGCGAGATCTTCACCGCCGAGCGGCGCGAGGTCGCGCTCCAGGATTTCCCGTCCGCCAACATCGCCGCCCTCGAGGTCTTCAAGACCACCACGGCCAATCTCGTCGAGGCCGGGCTCGCCGGCCAGGTCAACGTGCGCTCGCGCCGGCCGTTCGACTTCAAGGGGACCGAGATCGCCGGTTCGGTCTGGGGCCTGTACACGACCCAGGCCGGCAAATGGACGCCCAACTTCAACGCTCTCGCCAGCACCCGCTGGGACGTCGGCGACGGCGAGATGGGGCTTCTCGTCAACGTCTCGCGCACCGAGCTTCAGTTCCTCGATTCCGAGCCGTCGAACACCGACTTCCTCCAGACCTTCCGTCAGGAGGGCAACCGACTGATCGCCGACGGGAACGGCCAGGCGGCGCGCTTCCCCGACATCCAGCGGGTCTTCTACCGCTCCGGCAACCGCGTCCGTCCCTCTGTCAACGCGGCCTTCCAGTGGAAGCCGAGCCCCGACCTGCGCTTCTACGCCGAGGCCCTCTACCAGGGCTTCCGCAACAAGATCAGCGACCGGAGGGTCGACGTTCCGCTCTACAATGGCGGCGCCTATTCCAACCTCGTCTTCCGGGAGGGGACGAACCTGCTTCAGAGCGGAACGATCACCGGCCTCGCCGATCCGATCTTCTCTTTCCAGGGCGGCACGTTCAACAAGACCGACACCTACCAGTTCGCGGTGGGCGGCTCCTACGATGCCGGTCCGCTCAAAATCATGGTCGATCTCGCCCGCACCGACAGCAAGTTCACCGGGTCGACCGAATCGGTGGACCGCATCTTCCGCGGCCAGGCGACGACCAGCGTCGACTTCGACCTTCGCACGCCCCAGTTCACGATCAACAATTTCGACGCCACCAACCCGGCCAATTACTTCTTCGACGGATTGTACGAGGAGGCGCAGGTCTCGAAGGGCGACGACTATCAGGCCCGCCTGGATGCCGAATATGAGTTCGGCGACGGCTTGCTCCGGCGCCTCCAGGTCGGTGCGCGCTACACGACCCGCGATGCGCATCGCGAGTTCGGGAACCGGTTCGAGGGCTTCCGCGGCGCGAATATCCCGATCACCGAGCTTCCGCTCGAGCTCGAGATGGTTCGCCGCGGCTTCCGCGGGACCGACGTCCAGTCCGGCTTCGACACCTGGCTCGCGCCGACCTACCGGAGCATCCGGGACAATCTGGTGGAGCTTCGCCAGTTCGTCCGGAGCAAGGGCCGGCCCGGCTTCACGGACGCCGACGTGTTGCCGAACCCGACCCAGACCTACGACGCCGAGGAAGATACCCTGGCCGGCTACGCCCAGCTCCACTTCGGGATCGGCGAGATCATCGACGGCCAGGTCGGAATCCGGGCGGTGCGGACCGACACCGAGATCGCCGGCACGTCGAGGGTCCAGAATGTCCTGACTCCGGTCGCGCTCGGTCGCCGCTATACGGACTGGCTGCCCAATGCCAGCGTCCGGGTGCGCTTCTCGCCCGAGCTTCAGCTTCGGCTGTCCGCGACCCAGACCCGGACCCGGCCGACCTTCGAGCAGCTCAATCCCTCGGCGACCCTGGGGTCGCCCGATCCCCTCCAGGGGGGGCGGCGCACCGGCAACGGAGGCAATCCGTTCCTCCAGCCGTTCACGTCGAACAATTACGATGCCTCGCTTGAATATTATTTCTCGCGAACCGGCTTCGCCGCGCTCGCGCTCTTCCGCCGCGACGTCGACGGCTTCATCCAGAGCAACACCGTCGACTATGACGATCCCACGCTCGGCCCGGTCCGGGTGACCGCGCCGGTCAATGCGCGCAGCGGCAGGATCGACGGCTTCGAGGCGCAGGTCACAACCTTCTTCGACTTCGGCGGAATGCCGGACTGGATGAGCCATTTCGGAATCCAGGCGAACTACACCTATCTCGACGCCAAGGCCGAGGTCTTCAACGAGGATACGAAGCAGTTCGTGATGGACCGGATCGATATCCCCGATCCGCCCGGCGGCGGCGTCTCGAAGCACACCTACAATCTGGCCGGGATCTATGAGAACGGCCCCGCTTCGGCCCGGCTCACCTACAACAAGCGCAGCAGCTATCTCGATCGCCGCGACGTACGCGGCAACGAGGCGGGCGGCTTCTACCGGGAGGAAGCCTATCCGGCCGGTCGGCTCGATTTCTCGGCCAGCTACAACGTGATCCCGAACGCCACGGTGTTCTTCGACTGGACCAACATCACCGGCGATCCGTTCCGCCAGACCTTCAGCTCGGCCCGCGACGGCCGGCCGCGCGCGTCCTACGTCCGCTTCCTGCGCTACGAAGAGACGACCTTCTCGCTCGGTCTCCGCTTCCGCTTGTAACTCGCTCCGTCTGCCCTCTCCCCAGCGGGGAGAGGGCAGGAAGGAAGGCCCCCTCGAAGCCCGCGCCGCCCCTTCGCCGCACACCGTCATTTGAGCAGAGCGAAGCAATCCAGCGCCGCTCCCAGGTCTGACGGTCGACGATCCGCAATCTGGATGACCGCGGGCCCGCGCCGAGGTCGTATTGGGTTCACACAAAGGCACAAAGGCGCAATGAGTCCGCCGCGGCGAAGCCGCAATCGATTACTCTCCACCCCCCGAATGAAAGGCGCTGCGCGCGGCCCCGCTGGATCCCTTGGTGCCTTTGTGCCTTTGTGCGAACCCATCTGCGGCCTGGGATCCCACTCGGCTTCTGCCCGTGACCGCCCACCCGCCGCCGTGCCCGCGGCCTAATCCCGCTTCGGCGGGGGCCTGAGGGCGGCACGGCGCTCGGCCCCGCCGGCGATGGGCGGAAGCGCCCCTTGCGGCCGGTCCAGATAGAAATAAGCCACCGCGGCGACGTCGTCGCTCCGATAGTAATTGGTATGGCCGTCGGGGAGCGAGGCATCGGAAAGCGGCACGGGCGGGTCCTTCGCCAGCAGCTGCTGGAAATTGTCGCGTGAGCCCGGATCGATGGTCACCGGGATCAAGGGAATGCCCTTCTTCTGGAGGCCGAGCACGATCGCCTTTCTGGCGCCGCCGATCATCTGCAGTCCGACCTCGATGTCGCGCGCGAAGAAGATCGGATCGGGGATGTGGAAGCGGTAGAAGGTCCAGCGGCCGTCCCCGTCCCAGGTGGCGATCGGAGCGCCCTGATAGCGGTTGATGAAGGCGCCCTGGCCCCAGGCGGTGCCGATATAATCCTCGGTCCCGGTCCCGACCAAAGTGGGCCGGTCGGAGCGGTCCCCGTCCAGGGCGATCTTGACCTCGCCTTCGCCCCACCAGGTCTTTTCGTAGACCGGGTTGGTGAGGATCGTGACGCTGGCGCCGATGAACCGCCCGCGGCCCCGGACCCGCGGAAGGATCGCGAAGTCGCGCCCCGGGGCAGTGGCCCGGTTCCGGCTCCACCAGGCGTGGAAATAAAGCGAGTCCCTCGGCTGGCGGCGGAGCGAGCGATAGTCGACGTCGTAGAAGATCAAATTGACCGGCTTGCCCGATTCGTTGGTCACGACGATCCGGGCGCCGCTTCTGAACGGCATCGGGATGTAGGAGACGAAGGAGCGGCCTTCCGGGCTCGACAGCAGGGCGGTCTCCATCGCGACCATCTCGCCGGCGCCGTGAAGGAAGAAGTCGCCGAGCGGCACCGACACTGCGGGGGTCGCGGCCCCGTCCCAGAACATGTCCAGCCTCAGCCCGCGCAGCGCTTCCGGCGACCGGTCCTCGATCGTCATCCACATCCGGTCGATCGTTCCGGCGCCTTGTATGTCGGCGATCACATGCGACGCGCCGACCGGGATGGTCTCGAAGGCGTGGCCCTTGGCGCCGCGATTCTCGGTTCCGCCAGCACCTTTCGCGCCGGTCGGATTTTCGGGACTGATCCAGCGCGGCGCCTCGCCCGAGCGATAGCGGTAGAGCTCTTCCTGGGCCGCGGCAGGGGAAGCGAAGGCGAGCGCGGCAAGGGCGACGAGGGTCGTGAAAGCCCTCTCCCGTCCTTTACGGGAGAGGAGGGGCCCGCCCGCGAAGCGGGTGGGAGGTGAGGGTCTGTACCGCCCAGTGAGCAAGACCCTCACCCCCCAGTCCTTCGGCTTGAGTCTCCCCCTCTCCCTCGAAAAGCGGGAAACAAGAAAGAAACGCCCGTCAGCCCTCATTTCGCTGGCTCACGAAGGCTCATCCCGATCTGCGGCTTGCCGTCCTTCCAGGACAAAGGCGCGACATAGAGGTAGCGCTTCTCCTCGGCCTTCCTGCAGCCCCGGGTCGCTTCCCAGGCGTGGAAGGCGATGAACTGGCGGCCGCGCGCCTCGAAGATCGCCGGGTGGCCGGGGCCGCTAAGGCAGCCCGCGGCCTTGTCGTTGAAGCTGTGGAGGATCGGATTTTCGGGCGCGTCCCTGCACGGCCCTAGCGGTCCGGAGCAGGTCGCGTAGCCGGTGGCGTATCGCGACAATCGCTCCTTCGGATCCCAGCCGTAATAAGCCGCCGAGTAGAACAGTCGAAGCCCCGCGGGCGATCGGACCATCGCCGGCGCCTCGACCAGCTTCCATTCCCATTTCTGGTCGTCTTCGATCAATGCGGCCGCAGGCCCCGCGACGGACAGGCCGTCGTCCGAGAGTCGCCGCCCCCAGATCACCGTCTTCCGCCCGACCCGGTTACCG
>DASVQD010000002.1:0-25306 GCA_036389345.1 Allosphingosinicella sp.
GCAGGGCCCGGCGGCTCTTCATGAAAAAGCCTGGACGCTTTCGAGTAACGACGAAAGCAGCAACAAAAGTCGTCCAGCCCCGGGTGCCCGTGGCAAGGACGCGCCGGCCGCAACTTCCCCCCATCCGGCAACGGAGGCACAGCCGCGCCCGCCCGTCATCCCGGCGGAAGCCGGGACCTCGGGGAGACCCGCCGAGACTTGCCGACACGAGGTCCCGGCTTTCGCCGGGATGACGGTCTGCCTCAGATCCCGCCGCGAAGCGGAAAAATCTCGCCCATCCCGATCGAGCCGCATCTCCCGCCAGCACCGGACATGGCGAAGCGCTCCGCGCTCGTTGCGTCTTTGCGTCGTTGCGTTGAAAAATCGACCGGCACGGGGGCCGCGGGCTGGCGCCGATGGCGCAGGCCGTCGTCCCGGCGAGAGCCTGGACCTCGGAGCGATTAGTCCCGGCGGCCTTCCGGGGATCCCAGCCCTTGCGCCAGCAGCGCCGCCGCCCGCTCGCTCTCCCAATCCTCCATTCCAACCATCCGCCAGACCTCGCGCCCGCCCGAGTCGTAGAGGATCGTCGTCGGCAAGGTGTCGGCCTCGAGGTCGGTCATCAGCGCCATCCGGGGGTCGAGCCAGGTGTCGAGGTTGCGATAGCCCTGCTTGGCGAAGAAGGCCTCGACCTTGTCGCGCCCGTCCAGGTCCTGGCTGACGGTGAGGACGCTGAGCCGGCCGGCCTCGCGCCCGGCAAGCCGGTCGAGCGTCGGCATCTCGGCGACGCACGGCGCGCACCAGCTCGCCCAGAGGTTGAGAAGGACCGGCTTGCCTCGGAAGCCGGCAAGGGTCGCTGGTGCGCCGTCCGGATCCTCGAATGCGGTGGCGGGGGCCGGCTGCCCGGCCTTCGACCGGTCGAGCCTGCCGGCCGGGGCCGCCTGGGAATTCGAACCGGGACCGGGGGCGGCGTCGGGCTCCCGCTTCGGTTCGCCGCAGGCGGCAACGACGAGGAGGAGGAGGAACAGGATCGGCCGCATGGTCACGCCTATAGCCAGTCCCGCCGAACTGGAAACCTCCGTTCCCGGCGAAGACCGGGGCCCGGCGGCGCCTGCCCAGGCCTGGGTCCCGGCCTCCGCCGGGAACCGGACAGCCCAACCCCGCACATTCGCCTTGGCCGCTGCGGTCCGCCTGCGCTATGCCGCGCCTCGATATGCGCATCCTGCTCCTCATCCCGGCGCTCGCTCTGGTTGCCGCCTGCGGCAACCGGGAGCCGCTTCAGCCGAAGGCGGGCGAAGGCATGCCCGCGAAGCCCGCCATGGCCGCCCGGGCGCCCACCACCGACGAGCTTCTCACCCCGCCTCCCCACGCCCGCCCGGAGCGCCGCGACGACGGCCTGCGCCGCTCCGAGGAGCGCGAGGACGATCCCTTCGACCTTCCGCCGACCGGCTGACGCCGCGGCCCCTTTAGATTTTTGCGGAGACGAACTTGAAGAAAGTCAGAAAGGCGGTCTTCCCGGTCGCCGGCCTCGGTACGCGATTCCTTCCGGCCACCAAGTCGGTCCCGAAGGAGATGCTGACCGTCGTCGACCGGCCGCTCATCCAATATGCGGTCGAGGAGGCGCTGGAGGCGGGGATCGAGCAGATGATCTTCGTCACCGGCCGGGGCAAGACCGCGCTCGAAGACCATTTCGACATTGCCTACGAGCTGGAAGCGACCATGAGGAGCCGGGGCAAGTCGCTCGACATCCTGGACAGCACCCGAATGCCGCCGGGCTCGATCGTCGCGGTCCGCCAGCAGGAGCCGCTCGGCCTCGGCCATGCCGTCTGGTGCGCGCGCGAGATCGTCGGGGACGAGCCGTTCGCCGTCTTCCTGCCCGACGAGGTGATGGTCGGGAGCCCCAATTGCACCCGCCAACTGGTCGACGCCTATGAGAAGGTCGGAGGCAATGTCGTCGCGGTCCTGGAAGTGCCGCCGGAAGAGACCCACAAATACGGGGTCATCACCCCCGGAGCGGTCGACGGGAAGCTCACCGAGATCCTGGGCCTGGTCGAGAAGCCGGCGCCGGGGACGGCGCCGTCCAACCTGATGCTTCCCGGCCGCTACGTCCTCCAGCCCGAGATCATGGACGCCCTCGGCAAGGTCGGGCGCGGCGCGGGAGGCGAGATCCAGCTGACCGACGCGATGGCCGCGATGATCGGAAAGCAGGCCTTCCACGGCCTCACCTTCGACGGCGAGCGGCACGACTGCGGACACACCCTGGGCTTCGTCATCGCCAACGTCGCGCTTGCCCTGAAGCGGGGCGACGTCGCTCCGGCGCTTCGGGACTATCTGGCCGGACTGTGAGCTGCGCGGCCATCCTCGTCGGCGACGGGCCGGCCCGAGCGGTCACCGTCGAGGAAGCCTCGCTCTATTCCGGACCGGGCTTCATTTGGGTCCATATCGACGCCGGGACCGACGAGGAGCTTCACTTCCTGCGCGGCGACGACATTCCCGACGTCGCCGCCAACGCTCTCATCGCCACCGAGACCCGCCCGCGCTGCGACCGGATCGAGGAGGGCGCGATCGTCAACCTGCGCGGCCCGGCCGCCGAGGAAACCGACGATAGCGACCGGCTGGTCTCGATCCGGATGTGGATCCGGCGCGGCAAGGTCAACAGCGTCACCCGCCGGCCGCTGGCGGCGACCGAGGCGGTGACCGCCCAGATGGAGTCGGGCCGGATCCTCGATCCCGGCGACCTCGTCGCCGGCTTCGCCCGGGCCATCTCCAAGCAGCTCGATCCCGAGGTCGCTCAGCTCGGCGACACGCTCGACGATTACGAAAGCGAGCTCGACGACAGCCGCGCCCTCTACCGGCTTCGGAGCTCGATCGCCAAGATCCGCTCGGATTCCATCGCCTATCGCCGGTTCGTCGCCCCCAATCGCGACGCCCTCCTGACCCTGGCCGATCTCGACTTCGGCTGGCTTGCCGAAGAGGACCGGCTCCACATCCGCGAGGCGGCCGACCGCTTCGCCCGGATGACCGAGGAGCTGGAAGCGGTGCGCGAGCGGGCGGCGCTCCTCCACGAGCAGCTCACCGACCTTCGCGGCGAGCAGATGGATTCGCGATCCCTGCTCATCTCGATCGTCGCCTTCATCTTCCTTCCGCTGACCTTCATCACCGGCCTGCTCGGGATGAACGTGAAGGGCATTCCTTATGCGGAAGAGCCCTGGGCGTTCATGGGGGTCGTCCTCCTGTGCATCGTGATCGGAGTGCTCGTGCTCGCCTGGTTCATGTGGAGGCACTGGCTCCGGCGATAGGCCCGTCGCCCCAGCGAAGGCTGGGGCCCCAGGGGGTGAAAGGCCCCCCACGCTCATCCGGGCGAAAGCCGGGACCTTGGGGAGCCCCCTTCGTCATTCCGGCGAAGGCCGGAATCCATGAACATGGCGGTGCGAAGCCTCGTGCCACCGTGTTCATGGATCCCGGATCAAGTCCGGGATGACGATCCCGCCTCCGTCATCCCGGCTTTCGCCCGGATCACGGTTAGAGTCGGTCCTGTAGAGATGGAATCGTCACCCCGGACTTGATCCGGGGTCCACCTTACGTTGTCGGGGATGGAGGAAGAAGGTGGATGCCGGATCAAGTCCGGCATGACGAAATCCGGCGCTTCAATCTCAAAAGGACAGACCCTAGCTTCCGAAGCGCTCCCTCAGCGCCATCATCGCGAGCGCCGCCTTGGCCGCCTCGCCGCCTTTGTCCTTCTCGTCAGGGCGCGCCCGGGCCAGCGCCTGGGCTTCGTTCTCGACGGTCAGGATTCCGTTTCCGATCGCAAGCCCGTCGAGGGTCAGCGCCATGATCCCCCGGGCGCTTTCGCCGGCGACGATCTCGAAATGATAGGTCTCGCCGCGAATCACGACTCCGAGGGCGACGAAGCCGCCGTAACGCTCCGTCCCGGCACCGAGCGCGATCGCCGCCGGGACTTCGAGGGCGCCGGGCACCGTCACCGTCTCATGCTCGTGCCCCGCCGCCTCGATCGCCGCTTTGGCCCCTTCGAGGAGCAGGTCGTTCAGATGCTCGTAGAACCGAGCCTCGACGATCAGCAATCGGGCCATCGTCTATTCCTCCAGCGGGATCGGCCGCTCGCCGACGATGGTGAGGCCGTAGCCGCCGAGCGCGACCGGGCTGTGGTGGGAATTGGTCAGGAGCACCATGTCGTGGACTCCCAGCGCCGAGAGGATCTGGGCCCCGCCGCCATAATCCCTGAGCTCGTCCGGCCCCTTCGCGGCCTTGCCCGAGCGCAGGTTGAGCGCCGCGGACAGGGCGTCCGGCATCGCCCGATTGAGGACGACGATGACTCCGCTTCCTTCCTCGGCGATGATCTTCATCGCGCCGCGGAGCATCCCGCCGCGCCCGCCTTCCTCGCCGAAGGCGTCGGCGAACAGGCTGAGCTGGTGCATCCTCACCAGGGTCGGCTTCGACGGATCGATCTTCCCTTTGACGAGTGCGATCTGCTCGGTGCCGAGCGCCTTATTGAGGAAGCTCCTCGCGGTCCAGGTGCCGCCCCAGCGGCTCTCGAAGCTCGCCTCGCCGGTCTGCTCGACGAGATGGTCCTTCACGAGCCGGTAGGCGATAAGGTCCCGGATCGTCCCGATCTTCAGGCCGTGAAGCTGGGCGAAGGCGACGAGGTCGTCCATCCGGGCCATCGTGCCGTCCTCGCGCATGATCTCGCAGATCACGCCCGAGGGGTTCAGTCCGGCAAGCCGGGCGACGTCGACCGCGGCCTCGGTATGGCCGGCCCGGATCAGGACCCCGCCGTCGCGGGCGACGAGCGGGAAGACGTGGCCGGGAGTGACGATATGCTCGGGCCCTTTGGAGGCGTCGATGGCGACCGAGATCGTCCGCGCCCGATCCGCCGCGGAAATGCCCGTGGTCACTCCGTCCTTCGCCTCGATGGAAGTGGTGAAGGCGGTCTCGTGGCGGGTGCCGTTGTGGCGGCTCATCAGCTGGAGGCCGAGCTGGTCGACGCGCTGCCTGGACATTGCGAGGCAGATCAGCCCGCGTCCGTGGCGGGCCATGAAGTTGATGGCGTCCGGGGTCGCCATCTGGGCCGGGATGACGAGGTCGCCCTCATTCTCCCGGTCCTCGTCGTCGACGAGGATGAACATCCGCCCGTTGCGGGCCTCGTCGATCAGCTCCTCGGGCGAGGACAGGAAGCCGCGTTCCATCCTCATCGCCTCAATTCGAGCATTCGCCCGATATAGCGGGCGAGGATGTCGATCTCGATATTGAGCTTCCGTCCGGGCGCCAGGTCGGCGAAGCTGGTCTGGGCGGCGGTGTGCGGAATGATGTTGAGAGCGAAGCGCACCCCGTCGGACACCGGCTCCACGTCGTTGACCGTCAGCGAGACCCCGTCGAGCGCGATAGAGCCCTTGGGGGCGATATAGCCTTCGAGCTCGGACGGTGCGATCACGGTCAGTCGGACCGAGCCTCCGACCTCGGCCGCGGCCTCGACCTCGCCGACGGCGTCGACATGGCCGGTGACGATGTGGCCGCCGAGCTCGTCGCCGACTCGAAGCGAGCGTTCGAGGTTGAGCCTGGCGCCCTCCCGCCACAGACCGGGCGCGCTCCGGCTGAGGGTCTCGCGGGAGACGTCCACAGCGAACCAGTCCCCGCCCTTGTCGACGACCGTCAGGCAAACCCCCGAGCAGGCGATCGAAGCCCCGAGGTCGACATTTCCCATGTCGTACCCGCAGGCGATCCTGAGGCGGAGGTCGCCCCGCTCCTCCGCCGCGACGACCCGGCCGACGTCCGTGATGATTCCAGTGAACATAGTCTCTGCGCGGCCCCATAGCCAATCGAGCGGACCGTGTCGAACCGCCGTTCGAAGCGCCGGTTCAGAAGCTGACTCCGCACCGCGGCGGACACATGTTAGGATCCCGGCGATGACGAGCGACTGGGATCGATCCGCCTCGGCCTGGCTGTCGGCGATGGCCGAGGGCGGGGATTGGGCGCGTCGTTCGGTCCTCGACGCGGTCATGCTCGAGCGGGTGCGCGGATCCGGGAGCCGGGCCCTCGACGTGGGCTGCGGCGAAGGCCGGTTCTGCCGGCTCCTGGCCCGCGAGGGGATCGAAGCGACGGGCGTCGATCCGACCGAAGCCTTCATCGACGCCGCCCGCCGGAACGACCCCGGGGGGCGATATTCGGTCGGTCGCGCCGAGCATCTCCCCTTTCCCGACGGCGCCTTCGACCTCGTCCTCTCCTACCTTTCGCTGGTCGACATAGAAAACCTGGCCGCCGCCGCCGCCGAGATGACCCGGGTCCTCGGCCCGGGCGGGAAGCTTCTCATCGCCAACCTCGCCAGCCACAATTCGGCCGGCCGGTGGCTGAAGGACGATCGCGGCGAGGCGGTAGGGTTTCTGATCGACGATTATCTGCAGCAGCGGCCGATCCGCCAGACCTGGGACGGAATCGATATCGTGAACTGGCATCGCCCGCTCGCCACGTACATGCAGCTCTTTCTTCGCCAGGGCCTGCGCCTGAGCTATTTCGACGAGCCCGAGCCCAAGGAAGACTCCGGTTCCGCCGCCCGCCGCTTCGTTCGGGCACCCTGGTTCGTAGTCATGGAATGGCTGAAGGAGGGCTAGGGTTGCAGCCGGCCTTGTCGATCGTTCGACCCGTCAGCACCCACTCCGGCGCATCCGTCGCGGAGGGGCTGTTCGAGGGCGCCAGGGCGGCCGTGAAGGTCTTCGCTTCCGAGGCCGGTTTCAACCGCGAATGCGGCGCACTGGGGGCGGCGGCGGCGAGCGGGGCTCCGGTTCCCGCTTTGCTTTGGGTGGGCTTCCATGGCGGAAAGCCGACGATGGTCCAGGAATGGATCGAGGGCATTCCGGGACCGGCGGCCTTCCGGGCTGCGCGGGGTCGCGCTCGAGTGGCGCTGGTCGGACTGGCGGCCGCCACCCATGCCGCGATGTGCCGCTCGGCCTTGGAAGCCCCTGCGCCCGATTTCGGCTTCATGGCCCATGTCGGGGGCCTTCCGGCCCGCCACGGCTGGCCCGGGCTGCTCGGATCGCAGGTTGAAAAATGGCTCTCTCGCCTCAGCCCGGCGTCCCTGGCAGCGATCGGCGGCGGCGGCGCGATCGAGGCGCTGCTCCGCCGGGTCGGCGCCGCTCCGGACGATCTGCGCACCGTCGTCCACTGCGACTATCTCTTCCGGAACCTGATCGTCCGCCCTTGTGGGACCGCGGCGATCATCGACTTCGGCACGGCCCTGGCCGGCGACCCGCGATACGACCTGGCCAAGATGGTCTGGAGCGATCTGGACGGCCGTGGAGAGCTCGCCGCTCATTTCATTCGGACCTGGAGGGAACAGAGCCGGATCGAGGCGCCCGACGACGTCGTGGATCTCTATGTCCGCTGCCACTGTCTCGCCGCCATGGCCTGGGTCGACAAGCAGCCTTCGCCCACGGGCTCGGACCGGGCGTTCCGCGACCTGGCAATGAAGACATTTGCCGCGGCCGCCCGATCGCGGCTCCGCCCACCGGCCCGCCGGGTCCCCTAGAGTCGGTCCTGTTCAAGTGGAATCCTCAACCCGGACTCGATCCGGGGTCCACTTCTCCAAGCCTTGGAAGCAAACAAGAAGGTGGATGCCGATCAAGTCCGGCATGACGAAAGGCGGCGCTTCCACGGCAGGACAGACACTAGTCCCGCCCGCGCTCGTAGATTTCGAGCCGGTCCACCCCGAGCATCCGGCTGTCGGCGAGGCTCCACCGGCGATGGGCGTCGGCGAGATCGGTGAGGCCGATATAGCCGACCGACGATTTTCCGTCGCCGATCAGGATCGGCGCCCGGTAGATCAGCATCCGGTCGACGAGGTCGGCGGCGAGGAAGGCGGAGGCGGTGGCGGAGCCGCCCTCGACCAGCAGGTCGTTGACGTCGGCGAGGCCGAAAACTTCCTCGGGCGCCCCCAGCCGGGTCCAGCCCTCGACCGCCTCGCCGCGGGTCAGGAGCGCCCGCCGGGGCGACCGTTCCTCGAGTCCCGGCAAGCGGACGTCGAGCTTGGGCCGGTCGCGCTCGTAAGTGCCCCGGCCGACCAGGATCATGTCGCTTCGAGCCCGCTCGAGGTGGACATGGGCCCGGGCGTCCTCGCCGGTGATCCAGCGGCTTTCGCCGGAGGGCAAGGCGATCTTGCCGTCGAGCGACATCGCGAGCTTCAGGGTGATGAACGGCCGGCCGAGCCGGATGCGGGTCAGGAAACCGGCCATGGAACGGGCCGCCCCGTCGGCGCCGGGCCCGGTCTCGACGTCGATCCCGGCCGAGCGCAGCCGTTCGAAGCCGGCGCCGGCCATTCGCGGATCCGGATCCTGGAGCGCGGCCACCACCCGCTCCACCCCCGCCTCGGCAAGCAGGTCGGCGCAGGCCGGTCCCCGCCCGCTTCGGTGGCAGCAGGGCTCGAGAGTCACATAGGCCGTGGCGCCGATCGCGGCCTCCCCCGCCTCGGCGAGGGCCATTGCCTCGGCATGGGGCCGGCCGCCCGGCTGGGTCCAGCCGCGCCCGACCACCGCCTCGTCCCTGACGATGACGCAGCCGACATTGGGATTGGGGGCGCTGTTGCCCCGGCCGCGCTCGCCCAGGGCGACGGCCGCGCCCATCCAGCGCTGCTCCGGAGTCAAATTCCGAGCCGCTCCAGCTTGTCGTCGAGCCGCTTGAACTGCTCCTGCCGTTCCTTCTTGAACTTGTCGCGGGCGGCCTGGTCGATCTTCTGTTGGGCCTTGATCTCTTCGTCGGTGCGGCTGGCCGGCCAGCTCTCGACGTAGATGAGCTGCGGGCCCGGGCTGATGTTGGTCTTGCCGTCGAAATAGAAGGTGACGACGATCGCGACCGGCATCGCGACCGCGAGCGCCATCGCAACCCAGTGATGCGGCCGGCGCTCGGAGGTGAAGGCGCGAATATCGGCCCAAAGCGCGCGGGGGGAGGCGGGACGGGGCAGCGGCATCGCTCCAAGATAGGCGCTTCGCCGCCGCCCCGCCAGCCCCGGTCAGTCGGTCGGTAGCACCCAGCGAATGGCGTTCGCCACGGTGTCGCTGGTCGGCTCGCCCCGATTGTTCCTCGCCGGGGTGAACCTGGCCCGCTGCTTCATCAGCCTGCAGGTCGTCGAGTCGAGCGCCGACGATCCGCTCGAGCCGGTGACGCTGCACTCCTTGACCTTCCCGTCGGGCCCGACGACGAGCCGGAAGCGGGTCGTCCCCTGCTCCTCGTTGCGGGCGGCGTTGGCGGGATAATCCTCGTCGGAGACGTAGGAGGCGAGGTTGGCGCGGGCCCGCGCGGGCTCCACCGTCCGCGGCTTCGGCTCGGCCGGAAGCGCCGGCGGATCGGCCTTGGGCACTACGATGGGCCCAGGCTCGGCGATGACCACGGTCGGGGTCGGTTTAGGATCCCACGGCACGACGGGCCCGTCGGCGGGCAGCTTGAACACGGGCTCAGGCGGGGTCAGGACCGTGTCCTGCCGAGGCTGAACCTTCCGCTCCGTGGGCTCCGGCGGAACCTCGGGCGGATCCTTCGGGATTGGAACGAACGTGACGTCCGTGTGCCCGAAGATGGTCCGGCCCGGATTGTCCATCTTGGCCAGGGCCAAGGCCGTGATGCCCGCTCCGTGCATCAGAACGACGACGGCAAGCGCCGTCGGACTGGTCCTTCTCGACTGCTGTACTGCTCCTTCCATCATCGACTCTCTCCTGCTTCGGTCGCCGTGCGACTCGTGAGACATTATCTCATAACATTATGTTACAATGTCACACAAGCTGGAAAAGTTCCGGTGCTTGGGGTGGTCGCCAGTCCTCCCCGAGATTTCTCGGGGAGGGGGACCGCGCGAAGCGCGGTGGAGGGGTTCTTCGGAGTCGGCAACGCCCCTCCACCACCCTTCGGGTGGTCCCCCTCCCCTGCAAAGGCAGGGGAGGATTGGGTGCGGTTCAGAACCTGAGCGGCTTCACCGTCTTCACTCCGGGCAGGGCCTGGAGGCGCTGGACCAGCTCAGGGCCGATATGGCCGTCGACCGACACCAGGGCGACCGCCTCGCCCCCCGCCTCGCGCCGGCCGAGGCTGAAGGTGCCGATATTGACTCCTTCCTCGCCGAGCAGGGTGCCGAGCCGCCCGATGAAGCCGGGCGTGTCCTCGTTGACGATGTAGATCATCTCGCCCTCGAGCTCGGCCTCGACCCGGATCCCGAAGATCTCGACGAGGCGCGGGCTGGAATTGGCGAACAGGGTTCCGACCACCGGCCGGTCGCCCGCCGACGTCATCGCCGAGACCCTCAGCAAGGTGTGATAGTCGGTCTCGCGGTCGTGCCTGATCTCGCGGACGTCGAGGCCGCGCTCCTTGGCCAGGAAGGGGGCGTTGACCATGTTCACCGTGTCCGAATGGATGCGCATGAACCCGGCGAGGACGGCGCCGGTGATCGGCTTCATGTTGAGCTCGGCGGCCGCGCCTTCCGCTTCGATGGAGAGGCCCGCGATCGGGCCGTGGGAAAGCTGGCCGACCAGCGATCCGAGCTTGTCCGCGAGCGCCATGTAGGGCCTGAGCCGGGGCGCTTCCTCGGCCGAAAGCGAGGGCATGTTGAGCGCGTTGGTGACTCCGCCCCGAACCAGGAATTCGGCCATCTGCTCGGCGACCTGGATCGCGACGTTGACCTGCGCCTCGGTGGTCGAGGCACCGAGATGCGGGGTTGCGACGAGACCGGGCGTTCCGAACAACGGGCTGTCCTTCGCCGGCTCCTCGACGAACACGTCGAGGGCGGCTCCGGCGACGTGGCCGCTGTCCAGGGCTTCCTTGAGCGCGACTTCGTCGATCAGCCCGCCGCGCGCGCAATTGACGATCCGGACGCCCTTCCTGGTCTTGGCCAGATTCTCGCGCGACAGGATATTGCGGGTCTGCTCGGTGAGCGGCGTATGGAGAGTGATGAAGTCGGACCGGGCGAGGAGCTCGTCCAGCTCGACCTTCTCGACTCCGAGGTCGAGCGCCCGCTCCGCAGTCAGGAAGGGATCGTAGGCGATGACCTTCATCCTCAACCCGAGCGCCCTGTCGGCGACGATCGAGCCGATATTGCCGGCGCCGATGAGGCCGAGGATCTTGTTGGTCAGCTCCACGCCCATGAAGCGGTTCTTCTCCCACTTGCCCGCCTGGGTCGAGGAATCGGCGGCTGGAAGGTCGCGGGCGAGCGCGAACAAGAGGGCGATGGCATGCTCGGCGGTGGTGAACGAATTGCCGAAGGGCGTGTTCATGACGACCACCCCCCGGGCGGTGGCGGCGGGGATGTCGACATTGTCGACTCCGATCCCGGCGCGGCCGATCACCTTGAGCCTGGTCGCGGCGGCCAGCACGTCCTCGGTGACCTTGGTCGCGGAGCGGATCGCGAGGCCGTCATAGCCGCCGACGATCGCCTTGAGCTCGTCCTTCGAAAGGCCTGGCCGCTCGTCGACCTCGACTCCCTTGTCGCGGAAGATCTCGGCCGCCTTGGGGTCCATGGAATCGGAAATCAGCACTTTGGGCATTTGTTGCTCTCCGTCGCCCCAGCGAAGGCTGGGGCCCGAGGGGGGTGAAGGGAAAACCGTCGCCCCAGCGAAGGCTGGGGCCCCAGGGGGTGAAAAGCGCCGTGTTCTTCACCCACCGGGGTCCCAGCCTTCGCTGGGACGACGCTAGACTTTCGCCTCGTGAAAGGCCCAGTCGAGCCAGGGGAAGAGCGCTTCGAGATCGTCGGTGTCGACCGTCGCCCCGCACCACAGCCTGAGGCCCGGAGGCGCGTCGCGGTAGCTCGCCAGGTCGTAGCCGACGCCCTCCGCCTCGAGCAGCCCGGCCATCTTCTTGACGAGCGCCGCCTGGGCCTCAGGGTCGCCGCCATGCGTGAACTTCAGACAGACGCTGGTGTTCGACCTTGTCTCCGGCACTCGGGCGAGATGCTCGACCCAGTCGGTTCGTCCGACCCAGTCGTCCACCGCCGCCGCATTGGCCTCGGACCGGGCGATCAGGCCCGCAAGCCCGCCGGTTTCGAGCGCCCATTCGAGCGCGAAGATATAATCCTCGACGGCGAGCATCGAGGGCGTGTTGATCGTCTCGCCCTGGAAGATGCCTTCGATCAGCTTGCCGCTTTTGGTCATCCGGAAGATCTTGGGCAGGGGCCAGGGCGGCGACCAGCTTTCCAGCCGCTCGACCGCACGGGGGCCGAGGACCAGCATTCCATGGCCGCCCTCTCCCCCGAGCGCCTTCTGCCAGCTGAAGGTGGCGACGTCGATCTTCTCCCAGGGGAGGGGCTGGGCGAAGGCCGCGGAGGTGGCGTCGGCGATCGTCAGGCCTTCCCGCGAATCGCTGATCCAGTCACCGTTCGGGACCTTCACGCCCGAGGTCGTGCCGTTCCAGGTGAAGACGACGTCGTGTCCCGGATCGACGGCGGCAAGGTCGGGAAGCTCGCCATAGCCGGCCTTGATCACCGTCGCGTCGAGCTTGAGCTGCTTGACGACGTCGGTGACCCAGCCCTCGCCGAAGCTCTCCCAGGCGAGCAGTGTGACGGGCCGTGCTCCGAGCATCGACCACAAGGCCATCTCGACCGCTCCGGTGTCGGAGGCCGGGACGATTCCGATCCTGTGGCTCGAAGGCACCCTGAGCACCCGCCGGGTCAGGTCGATGGCGTGGCCGAGCCGCGCCTTGCCCAGCTTCGAGCGATGCGACCGCCCGAGCGAGCCCAAAGCGAGATGTTCGGGACCCCATCCCGGCGGCTTCGCGCACGGGCCCGAGGAAAAGAAGGGACGCGCTGGACGCACGTCGGGTTTGTCTGTCGTCACTTTCAACTCTCCTCGCAGAGAGCACGCGCCGCGTTGGGACGGCGTGGCCCGTGGGCGGGGATAGAGGCGAGGGCGGCGGTGTCAACCGCGCGATACCGTCATCCCGGCGGAGGCCGGGATCCATGAACACTGCCGCGGCAGGTTTCGAAGGTCCGCGTTCATGGATTCCGGCCTTCGCCGGAATGACGGGTGGGACACCGGCCGTATTGCCGCTAAACGGGCCGCCATGACCGATCCAGTACCCCCCAACCGAGTCTTCCCGCCCGCGCGCCAGGAAGCCGAAGCCGCCAACCAGCCGACCCCGTCCGCCCAGACCGAGCACGGCGCCTACCGCCTTGCGTTCCAGGATATGGACTTCCTGCTTCGCGAGGATCTTCGACCGGTCCGGTTCCAGCTCGAATTGCTGAAGCCCGAGCTACTGCTCGACGAGGCCAGGATCGGCTCGACCTTCGTCTTCTACGGCTCCGCCCGGATTCCCGAGCCGGCCAAGGTCGACGCATTGATCGCCGCCGCAGCGACGGACCAGCAGCGCCGCATCGCCGAGCGGCTCAAGGCCAAGGGCAAATATTATGAGGAGGCCCGGAGCCTCGCCCGCCTCGCCAGCCGCTGCGATCCCGACGAGAGCGGCCAGCGCCACTTCGTCGTCTGCTCCGGGGGCGGCCCGTCGATCATGGAGGCCGCCAACCGCGGCGCTCACGACGAGGGCGCCGAGTCCGTCGGGCTCAACATCGTCCTTCCGCACGAGCAGATGCCCAACCCCTATGTCACTCCGGGCCTGAGCTTCCAGTTCCACTATTTCGCGCTGAGGAAGATGCACTTCCTGCTTCGGGCGCGGGCGGTGGCGATCTTCCCCGGCGGCTTCGGAACGTTCGACGAGGCCTTCGAGCTTCTCACCCTCGTCCAGACCGGAAAGGTGAAGCCGCTTCCGATCCTCTTCTTCGGCCGCGAATTCTGGGAGCGGGTCGTGGACTTCGACGCCCTGGTCGAGGAAGGCGTGGTCGCCCCCGACGACCTCAAGCTGTTCAACTTCGTCGACTCGGCCGACGAAGCCTGGAAGCACGTCTGCGACTATTATGCGGCGAAGAACGAGCAGGTGACCTGCCGCTGAGGGGTACGTCATTCCGCGAAGGCCGGAATCCATGAACGCAGCCGCGCGAATTTCGGCGAGAACGGTGTTCATGGATTCCGGATCAAGTCCGGAATGACGGGAAAGGTCAGCGAGCCCGCCCCGCCTCATATTCGGCGATGAAGCGGTCGACCGGGATCGAGCGGATCGTCTCCGCGAGCACGTCCTCGGCGACGTCCTCGGCCCGTTTGAAGCGCAGGCAGCTCTTGCCCATGTCGAGCCTCCGGCCTGAGGCCGTCCAGGCCGCCTTCAGGCGCTCGGTCCGCTCCTCGGAGGCCTGGACGCAGTTGAGGTAGAGAGCGGTGTAGTTCTTCTGTGCGGCGAGCGCCGCATAGACGAGCGGCTGGCCGTTATAGGTGTCGGGATAGCGCTCCGACGGGACTTCCCAGCTGATCATCCCCCAGTTCATCCGCTCGACATAGCCGTCGGGGAGGTTGGCGTTGACCAGGTCGCGGAGGCTCGAGACCAGCCCGGCGCGGTCGGGGGCAAGCTCCGACAGATAGGCTTCGGGGGTGGGCGCCTCGCTGCCTGCCACGCCCGCCTCCGCTTATTGCTTCGGCTGGGCCTTGGTCTGCTCCGCCCGGCCCGCGACCGAGGGAGCGCCTTCGCCGAACACCCGGTTGGGAGTCGCCTGCTGCTCGTTCATCACCGGCTCGTCCTCGGCCTTGTCGCCGGCGGCGGGCTGGTCCGCTTTCTCGGCGGCCGCCTTCGGATCGCCGGCCGGCGCCGCCGCGGCGGCCTGAGGGGCAGGCATCGGAAGGTTGCTGCCCTGCGCGTTCAGGTAGGCGATGAGGTCGGCGCGGTCCTCCGCCTTGGAGATTCCGGCGAACGTCATCTTGGTGCCCGGAGCGAATTCGCGCGGCGATTTGAGCCAGTGGTTGAGCGCTTCCCAATCCCAGTTGCCGCCCTTGCCGGCGATTGCCGGGGAATAAGGGAATCCGGCCGCATGCTTGCCGATCGCGGCTCCGACGACGCCCCACAAATTGGGCCCGGTGCCGTTGGCTCCGCCCTGGTTGATCGTATGGCAGGCGGTGCACTTCTTGAACTGGCCCTCGCCCTTGGCGACATCGGCCTTGGCGAGAAGATTGGCGATCGGCACCTCGGCTTCGGCCGCTCCGCCTTCGCCCTTCAGGACCACGCCTTCGATCGGATAGCCCATCTTCTCGGGGCGTTCCTGATGGAACATCTCGCCGGTGACGATCGAAGCGCCGAGCGCGACGATTCCGGCGCCGAGCACCCAGCCCGCAATCGTGTTGGAGCGGTTGTCCATGCCTTCAAAGACCTCCAGGGCGGCCCGCAGCGCTCGCGGGATGAGGGAAATTCGCGAGCCCCTTTAGGCGGGGGAGTGGGGCGGGGCAAGACGCCGTTCGTCCTCCCTGCCGCGAAGCGATGGGGAGGGGGACCACACAAAGTGTGGTGGAGGGGCGGCTGGCGGAAGCCTCGACCCTGCCCCTCCACCATGCTTCGCATGGTCCCCCTCCCCACGGGCTCCGCCCGCGGGGAGGACTAGTCGGACCAGTGCTTCAGCAGCGTATGGGCGATGGCGAAGTGCGGCGGGGCGGCGAACGGCGCTCCGGGCTCCCCCGCCAGGGCCGCCCTCACGCCTTCGCGGTCGACCCAGATCGCGTCCTCGAGCTCGTTGGTGTCGAGGACGATCTCGGCGCTCGCCGCCGTCGCGGTGCAGGCGATCATCAGCTGGCCGGGGAAGGGCCAGGGCTGGCTCGCGACGTAGCGGACGTCGCTCACCTCTATGCCCGCCTCTTCGCCGAGCTCGCGGGCGACCGCCTCCTCGATCGATTCGCCGGGCTCGACGAATCCGGCGAGGGCCGAATAGCGCCCCGGCGGATATTGCGGCTGGCGGCCGAGAAGCACTCGCCCCTCATATTCCGCGGTCATGATGACGACCGGGTCGACCCGGGGGAAATGCTCGAGGCCGCAGCCGGTGCAGCGCCGTCCCCAGCCGCCCCGGAACGGAGCCGTCGGCGAGCCGCAATTGCCGCAGAAGCGGTGGCGGTTGTGCCATTCGTTCAGGCTTCGGGCCGTGCCCCAGACTGCGGCGTCCTCCCCCGCCATCCGGTTGAGCAGGGTGAAGACCGACCAGGCGCGCTGGCCCGGCTCGGTCCGGACCAGCGGCGCGAACAGCGGGACGCCGCCGCGAAGGCCGAGGAAGATCCGGTCCTCTGTCCCGGCCACCGGGTCCCAGCCCAGGCGGCCCTCCTCGTCGAGATCGGGGTCGAGGCCGGTGAGCCGCAGAAGCCGCGCCTCGAGGCTTGCCGCGAGCCCCGCCAGCCGCGCTTCGTCGAGCCGGAGATGGTCGGCGCGGTCGAGCCCGGCTCCGGTGAAGCCGGGCCTCATGCCGCGGCCCGCCACTCGGCGCCCCGGGAAGCGAGCTTTGCGAAGAGGGTCGGAAGGCCGGCATCGCCGATCTTCTCGATCGGCCACCAGGTCCCGCCCGGCCGCTCCTCCACGTCGGCGCAGAGCAGCTTCATCGTCAGCTCGAAATGGGTGAAGACATGATCGACGCTCCCCGCCTCGCTCCACCGGGCCTGGGCCGGCGCGCCCTCGTCGTCGGTGGGCAGAGCGAGCATCCCGCCGAGCAGGCCGCTGGCCGGGCGGCGCACGAGCAGGACGTGGCCGTCATTCTCAAGCCAGTAGGCGGTCCCCTCCCGCTTCGGCCTCGGCGCTTTGGCGGCCTTGCGCGGATAGGACTGGGGGTGCCCTGCCGCCCGGGCCGCGCAGAGCGGTGCGAGCGGGCAGCGGCCGCAATCGGGCGAGCGGGGCGTGCAGATCGTCGAGCCGAGGTCCATCATCGCCTGGGCGAAATCGCCGCACTTCGAGTCGGGCGTGATCGAGCCGGCGAGGCGGTAGATCTCCGCCCGGGCCGCCGGAAGCGGAGCTTCGAGAGCAAACAGCCGGGCGACGACCCGCTCGACATTGGAATCGACCACCACCGCCCGGCGCCCGAAGGCGATCGCCGCGATCGCGGCGGCGGTGTAGCGGCCGATTCCGGGCAGCGCGCGAAGCCCCTCTTCGGTCTCCGGAAACCGGCCGCCCGGCTCCGCCGCGACCCGGCGGGCGCAGGCGATCAGGTTGCGGGCGCGGGCATAATAACCGAGCCCCGCCCAGGCGGCCATTATCTCTCCCTCGGCTGCTTCGGCGAGCGCCTCGACGCTCGGCCAGCGCGCGGTGAAGCTCTCGAAATAAGGGGCGGCGTGGGCGCAGGTCGTCTGCTGGAGCATGATTTCCGACAGCCACACGCGATAGGGGTCCGGGCGCTCCGGCCCTTCGGCCCGCCACGGCAGCCGCCGCTTATCCACAGCAAACCACCGCAACAAAGCATCGCAAGCATCGACTGACATGCCGTGCCTATGCCATGATCCGCCGCATGGCGAAATCGGGCGGGACTTCGAAAAGGCAGCCGGAAGCACCGCGGGCGAATCGCGCCCGGGCGGTCTGCGACCTCGTCCCCGACGTCGGCCGTGCCGCCTTTCGCCGTTTCGGCTTCGTCCAGTCGTCGATCGTCAGCCGCTGGCGCGAAATCGTCGGCGAGCGCTACGCCGCGGTCTCCTCGCCCGAATCGATCCGTTTCCCGGCCGGCAAGCGCTCCGACGGAGTGCTGAACCTGATCGTCGAAGGCGCTCATGCGCCGATGATGCAGCATGTCGCGCCGGTGATCGTCGAGCGGGTCAACCGCTTCTTCGGCTACCAGGCGGTGGCGAGGGTCGCTTTCAGGCAAGGATTGGTTCAGGTAGCCCGCGCGAGAAGTCGCGCCGCGCCGCCGTCCCTGCGTCCGATTCCGGTCGAGCTCGGGGATTCGCTGCGCGAGGTGGCGGATCCGGAGCTCCGCGCCATATTGGAGTCGCTGGCCCGCGGAGTCGCGGCGAACGAAGCCGCGATGGGGGCGGCCGTCGCAATCCCGGTGCTCGGCAGAATTGGTGGAGACACGAAAAGATGAAGTCGATTTTCACGGCCGGTGCGGCCGCTTTGGCCCTTGTTCTCGCCGGCTGCGGCGACGGGGGCGGCAATCAGTCGGCGCCCGTCGACACCAGCGCCCTCAAGCAGATCCCGGCCCCGAACGGCGGCGACTGGACCCAGAAAGTGGTCAAGACCGCGGAGGGCGGCTACCTGATGGGCAATCCCGAGGCTCCGGTGAAGCTGGTCGAATATGGCTCGCTGAGCTGTCCGCATTGCGCCGAATTCGAGGAGCAGGGAGCTCCGACGCTTCGCGACACCTATGTGAAGAGCGGCCAGGTGAGCTGGGAATTCCGGACCTATCTCCTGTTCCCGACCGATCCGGGCGTCTCGCTCCTGGCGAATTGCCAGAGCGAGGACGCCTTCTTCCCGGCGGTCGAGCAGATCTACAAGGACCAGGCGACCTGGATGGGCAAGATCCAGGCCCTGCCCCAGGATCAGCTCCAGGCGCTCGGAACCAAGCCTCCGCGCGAATCGGCCGCGATCGTCGTCCGGGCCGCCGGGCTCGACGAATTCTTCCGCCAGCGCGGAATGCCCTCCTCGCAGATCGAATCCTGCCTCGGCGATCCGGCCGGCCTCGAGAAGGTGGCCGAGATCAAGCGCAAGGCCGTCGAGATGGGGGTCAGCGGGACGCCCACCTTCTTCATCAACGGCAAGGTCGTCGACGGAGTCGCCGCCTGGCGCGGACTCGAGCCTGCGATTCGCGAGGAGATCGGCTGATGAAGGCCTGGTCACTCTTTCTCATGCTGGCCTCGGCCGCCGCGGTGCCCGCCGCGGCCGCCGCCCCGGCCGGCAAGTCGGCCCCGGCCCGGGTCGACTGGGCCCGGACCGTGGTCGCAACTCCAGAGGGCGGCTTCCGGATGGGCAACCCGGCCGCCAAGGTGAAGCTGGTCGAATATGGCTCGCTGACCTGCGGCCATTGCGCAACCTTCGCCAAGACCGGGAAGGCGCCGCTGTTGAGCACCTACGTGCGCACCGGGAAGGTCAGCTACGAATATCGCAACTTCATCCTGAACGGGCTCGACGTCGCCGCCACGCTCGTCGCGCGCTGCGGCGGCGCAGGCCGGTTCTTCCGGGTCTCCGACGCGCTCTACGCGACCCAGGACCAGTGGAAGGACCGGGTCAAGAGCCTCACCGAGGCCCAGAAGCAGGCGCTGAACGCGCTTCCGGAAAATCAGCGGCTCGGCCGGTTGGCGGAGCTTGCGGGGATTACCCGGCTTGCCGCTCAGCAGGGAATATCTCCGGCCGTGGCGAAGCGATGTCTCGAGGACCGGGTGGCCTTCGATCGGCTCGGCAAGATGAACGAAGCCGCCGGGGCGCTGGGAGTCGAGGGGACTCCCACCTTCTTCCTCAACGGCGCCAATATCGGGCCCCACTCCTGGGAATCGCTGGAGCCGGCTTTGCGCGAAGCGGCGGGGTAGGATGAAAGCCGGGGGGCGGCCATGCAGATAAAGCGGCTGAAGCTTTCGGGCTTCAAAAGCTTCGTCGAGCCGGCCGAGCTCCGGATCGAGCCGGGCCTGACCGGGATCGTGGGTCCCAACGGCTGCGGCAAATCCAATGTCCTCGAGGCGATTCGCTGGGTGATGGGCGAATCCAGCCCGAAGTCGATGCGCGGCGCCGGGATGGACGACGTCATCTTCGCCGGGACCGCCTCCCGTCCCGCCCGGGATTTCGCCGAGGTGTCGCTCCTCGTGGAGCGCGAGTCCGAGGACATGCCGGGCGACGTGACGATGGCGCCCGTCGGCGACGTCGAGGTCGCCCGCCGGATCGAGCGCGGCGCCGGGTCGGCCTACCGGGTCAACGGCCGGGACGTCCGGGCCAAGGATGTCGCTCTGCTGTTCGCCGATGCGGCCACCGGCGCCCACTCCCCCGCGCTCGTCAGCCAAGGCAAGATCAGCGCCGTCATCGCCGCCAAGCCGACCGAGCGGCGGCTGATGCTGGAGGAGGCGGCAGGGATTTCCGGACTCCACGTCCGCCGCAAGGACGCGGAGCAGAAACTGCGCGCGGCCGAGGCCAATCTCGTCCGCCTCGACGAAGTGCTCGCCGACATGGAGATGAGGGCTTCGGCGCTTCGCCGACAGGCCAAGGCCGCGGAACGCTACCGCAGGCTTTCCGACCAGATCCGGATCGCTGAGGGCCGGATGATCTACGCCCGCTGGCGGGAGGCGGCGACCGCGGCCGACTCGGCGAAGCGCGACGCGGAGGCGGCCGGCGCCGCCGTCGACCAGGCCTCCGAGGCCCAGCGCTCGGCCGCGGCGTGGCAGACCGAGGCGGCGAAGGTGCTCGCGGACCGGCGGACCGCGGCGCTCGCCGCCCGCGACCGCTCGACGTCGCTCGGCCACCAGCTTTCGACCTTGCGGTCCGAGCGCGATGCGATCGCCCGCCGACTTCGCGAGCTGTCCGAGCGGCGGAGCGCGCTCATTGGCGACCGCGAGCGGGAAGCGGCGCTTGGCGCCGACGCCGAGGCGGCCCTGGCCCGGCTCGAGCAGGAGGCGCGGGACATCGCTGCCCGACTCGCGGCCGCGGAGGCCGCAAGGGGAACGATCGACGTTCGAACCGTGGACCTGGAAGACAAAGCGCGTGAAGCGGAAGCCGAGCTCGGAAAGGCCCGGGCCGTCCAGGCGGCGGAACAGGCGGAAGCGCGGGTCGCCCGGGCCGCTCTGGAAGCCGCGGCGGCCAAGCTGGTCCGGGCCGAGGCGGAGAGGCGCCGGCTCGAGGAGCAGATGGCCGCCCTCGGCGAAGAAGCGCCGCTGGTGGAATCGCTCCATGCCGCCCGCCGACGGCGGGAAGAGGCCGAAGCGCGGCTGGAGTCGGCCGGCGAGGCGATCGCCTCGGCCGAAGCCCGGCGTCAGCAGGCGGCGCTGGCGCGCGACTCGGCCGAGAGCGAGGGCTCGACCGCCCGGGCCGCTCTCGCCGCCCTCGAATCCGAAGCCAAAGCGCTGGCCAAGGCGGTCGAGGGATCGAGCGGCGATCGTGCGATCAATCACGTCAGGGCCGATCCGGGCTTCGAGCGGGCGCTGGCAGCCGCACTCGGCGACGATCTCGAAGCGGCGGTCGAAGGCGATTCGCCCCGGCGCTGGTCCGGAGCTGAGAGCCTCCCCGGCGATCCGCCGCTGCCGGCCGGCCTCGAGCCGCTCGACCTCCATGTCCAGGCCCCGCCCGCCTTGCGCCGACGGCTTCGGCAGGTCGGGGTCGTCGAGCGGGACGAAGGCATTGCGCTGGCGGTCGGTCAGCGCCTCGTCACCCGCGACGGCCTGCTCCGCCGCTGGGACGGCTTCGTCGCCACCGGCCTCGGCGCCGCCGCCGCCGAGCGGCTGATCCGGGTCAACCGGCTCTCCGAGATCCAGCATTCGATTCCGCCGGCCGCCGCCGCGGTCGAGGCCGCACGGGCGCTGATCGCCGCCGCTCTGGCCGACATGGAGGCCGCTCGATCCGCCTCCGACTCGGCCCGCCGAAGCGAGGCGGAGGCGTCGGCACAGATTCGGGACGCCGGCCGGGCTGAGGATTCCGCGCGAGTCGAGATGGAGCGGCTGGACCTTCGGCGGACCGGCCTCGCCGAGCGCCTCGACCAGGCCGCCCAGGATCTCGCCGAGGCGCGCCGCGGCGCCGAGGAGGCCCGCCGGGTCGTCGCCGGTCTGCCCGACTCGGCCGCGACCGAGGCTCGGGTGGCGGAGCTTCGCCGCGCCGCGGAAGCGGCCCAGCACGCCCTTGCCGAGGTGCGCGCCGAGGCGGCGACTCACGCCCGGGCGGTCAGCGCCGACAAGCAGCGTTCCGAAGCCGCGGTGAAGGAAGCGGCCGACTGGCGGGTGCGCTCGGCGGAAGCCGGCAAGCGCCACTCCGACATGGGGCGGCGGATCGGCGAGGCCGAAGCCGAGGCCGACCGGCTCGCCGACTCTCCGGCCGAGATCGAGCGAAGGATCGAAGCGCTCGAGGCCGAGACGGTGGAAGCCGCGGATTCGGTCCGTGCGACGGCCGAAGCCGAACGGCAGGGTGAAGCCGCCCTGCGCGAGACGGAGGCCCGTCTCGCCGAGGTGGCCGAGGCGCTCGCTACCGCCCGGGAGGCCCGCGCCGGCGCCGCCGCCCGCCACGAGAACCAGGAGGCGCGGCGGATCGAGATGGGCCGCATCTCGGGCGAGCGGTTCGAATGTCCGCCGCCGCTCCTTCCGGAGAAGGTCGGCTTCGACGAGGCTTCCGTCGTCCCGGCCGGCGAGGAATCGAGCCGCCACGAGCGGATGACGGCCGAGCGCGAGCGGATCGGCCCGGTCAATCTCATCGCCGAGCGGGAGCTCGCCGAGCTCGACGAGAGCCGGACCGCCTCCAAGTCCGAACGGGAGGAGCTCGGGCTGGCGATCAACCGGCTCCGGGGCTCGATCGGAAGCCTCAACCGCGAGGGCCGGGCGCGGCTTCTCGCCGCCTTCGAGACGGTCGACCGACACTTCCGGAGCCTCTTCACCACCCTGTTCGAAGGCGGCCAGGCGCATCTCGAGCTGGTCGAATCGGACGATCCGCTGGAGGCGGGCCTGGAAATCATGGCCCAGCCGCCCGGCAAGCGCCTCTCGGCCCTGACCCTGCTATCGGGGGGCGAGCAGGCGCTGACCGCCGTCGCTCTGATCTTCGGGCTCTTCCTGACCAATCCGGCGCCGATCTGCGTCCTCGACGAGGTCGACGCTCCGCTCGACGACGCCAATATCGAGCGCTTCTGCGACCTTCTCGACCGGATGGTGAACGAAACCGAGACCCGCTACCTGATCGTCACCCACAATGCGGTGACGATGAGCCGGATGCACCGGTTGTTCGGAGTGACGATGATCGAGAAGGGGGTGAGCCGGCTGGTCAGCGTGGACCTCGGCGGCGCTGAGCGGATGCTTGCGGCGGAGTGATGGGCGAGGGGCAACCGGCCGATCTTCCGGCTTATACGGCGGCCGAGGTCAAGTCGGGTCTTACGGCGGCGGGGGCGTCGGGCACCATCTACTCGCTGGTCATGCCGGAATCGGAACAGGCACTAGGCGCGGTCGTCGGCGAGCCCGATTTCCTCGACCGCTATCGCGAGCCTTGGACCCAAAAACAGGATTCGATGCACGAGGAATATTTCGACGAATGGCTGCGATGGTCCGCCCCGGCCGTCGCGATCCGCAGCGAAGAGTTTCCCTTCCGCTATCCGACCGCCGGGGCGAGCGAGGCGATATTCAAACTCATCGCCGAATTCGCTTCCGAGCGCCGGGCCTCGGCACTCGGAGCCGCGGTGCACATGTTCGAAGGCGAATATGAGGGCTTCGCCGCCTACGCCGACGCTCTGAAGCTTCCGATCGTCCGTCACGACCGCGCCGCCTGGAGCGAGGTCCCGGCCAGGCTCGGCGAGGACGCCATGTTCTGGATCAGCCAGCCCTCTGCGATCGACGGGAATGTGTGGCCGCATTTCGAGGCGTTCGTCTCGGCCGTCGCGGAGCGGGGGAGCGGCGCCCAGATCGTGCCCGACCTCACCTATGTCGGAAGCGTCGCGCGCGAATATCGGATCATGCTCGATTCGCCTGCCATTCCGGCGGTGGTGATCAGCCACAGCAAGCCGTTCGGCGGTTATTATCACCGGGTCGGCGGGATCCTCGCCCGCCGCGAGCACCCTTCCTTGTTCGGCAACAAATGGTTCAAGAACCTGTTGTCGCTGGCCTGGGGGACGGAGATGATGCGGCGTCACTCGGTCTTCGACCTGCCGCGCAAATACCGCCCCGTTCAGGAAGAGGCGGTGCGCCGGGTGGCGGCGCTCCTCGGCGCCGACGGCCTCGCCGCCGCCGACGTACTCCTGCTCGCCACCGCTCCTGCCCGGGCCGAGCTGCCGAACCTGCTTGCCAGCGTCCTGAGGGGAAGCCCTGCGGAAAGGGTCGTCCGGCTGTGTCTGACTCCGGCCATGACCTGCCTCATCGATCCGGCCATGGCCCCGGCGACGGCGCCGCGTCTCGAGGCGGCCTGGGGATGAAGACCGAGAGCATCGAGCTCCTCGTCGAGCCGGCCGACATCCACGATTTCGTGAAGGGCCTGTGGAGCGACGGTCCGATCCGGCAGTCGCACGCTTCCGGCGGAGCGGTAAAGCGCCTGATCGACCGCTTCGCGCGCCTCCCCCGATTCTTTTTCCGGGCGTCGGACCAGGGCATCGAATGGACCCATTTCTCCACCTGGTGGGGCGGGATCCTGCTGTGCGACTATGACAGCCCGGCTGTGCGCGACCTTCGCTACCTTCACGAAATCCACCATGCAGCGACCCTGCCCTACATCCCCAACGGCAATGTCCCGACCTTCGAGGCCAAGGCCTTCCGAAACGAGCGCGAGGCGAGCACGGCCACCGAGATGGCGGTCTATCTGGAATTTCCCGAATTGAGGCCGCTCACCTTCGACCACCCGATCTTCATGGACCGGTTCCTCTTTCCCGAGGGCGATTTCGCTCGGCCCGATACCCGCCTCCTCGAGCGCTGGGGCAGCGAGCGGGACATCGTGTTCCAGGAGCTGATGTACGAGCGGACGCGGGCCATCCTGGCCGACGAGTCCGAGGTGGACTCCGACGACCCCCAGATCGTCTGGCTCCGGCGCTACGGAGAGCAGGGAGCCAATTGGGTGAGGGTTTGGTCGCGCCGGTTCCAGCAGGTCGAGGATTCGATGATCCGGCTCCGCGAAGAAGGCGCCAGGAGCGGACGCAGGGAGGCCGCGCGGCGCCATCTCGACTGGCTCCTCTCCCCCGAGGTCACCGGCGGGACGGACGTCCCCTTCCGGGCGGAGGCGGTGGAGTTCAGAGCTAGCTTCGACGCGCTGATCCACGTCTATGACGAGGCCATGGTCCAGGCCCGCCAGACGCCCGTGAAGGGCAAGGGAGACTGAATGATTTGCCTCCCCGTCGAAAAATCGGGAGGGGAATTGTGCCAAGCGTCGTGGAGGAGTGGATGGCTCAGAATTCCGAGAGTCTGACGGGGGGGGTGGACGGCCTTGGTGCCGCTGGCTCTCCACGACCCTTCGAGCCGTCCTGCTCCTCGCCGGTCTCGCCGGCAGGGAGGAAGGCCGATCCCTTCATTCCCTCGCATCCACCCCGCGGCGCCGGGCCGGTCCCGGTCTGGCGCGGCTTCGTCGGCGAGCGGGCGCGGACCGCCGTCTACGGCTGGTCGGAGCTCGCCTTCCGGCAGCCCTACATGAAGCGCCGGACCCTCGGCTTCAACGTCCACATCCCGCTCGACCCGGCCATGGTCCAGCACGTCCTGCTCGACAATGCCGCCAATTACGTGAAGCCGGACGTCGTCAAGCGGCTGCTCGCGCCGGCGATCGGGGAGGGCCTGCTCACCTCCGACGGCGGGCTGTGGCGGGAGCAGCGGCGGATCGTCGCCGCCAATTTCGCCCCGGGCGCGGTCGACGCCCTGATGCCGCAGTTCGGAAGCGTCGGCCTCGAGGC
>DASVQD010000003.1:0-9101 GCA_036389345.1 Allosphingosinicella sp.
GCAGGGCCCGGCGGCTCTTCATGAAAAAGCCTGGACGCTTTCGAGTAACGACGAAAGCAGCAACAAAAGTCGTCCAGCCCCGGGTGCCCGTGGCAAGGACGCGCCGGCCGCAACTTCCCCCCATCCGGCAACGGAGGCACAAGTGCGTCCGCCGTCACCCGACCAGACCCCCACCCGCGCATGCCCACCCGTCATCCCGGCGAAAGCCGGGACCCCAGGACAAGAAGTCCCGGCGCGCCTCCCCGAGATCCCGGCTTCCGGGTTCCCATCAAAGTATTACTTTGATGGGCTCCCTCCCGTGACGACGGATGGTGCTGACCGAGTCCACTTTCGCACGCGGTGCGAACCCGTTTTTCAACGCAAAGACGCAAAGACGCGACGATTCCGCGAAGCGGAAAAATCGCGTTCATCCTGGCCAAGCCGCATCTCCCGCCGGCACCGAGATGGTGGAGCGCTCCGCCCTCGTTGCGTCTTTGCGTCTTTGCGTTCAAAAAATCGACCGGCACGGCGGCCGCGAACCGGCGCGGATGGCGCCGGCCTCCATCTCGGCGGGCCTCCCCGAGAGCCCGGCTTCCGCCGGGATGACGACAAGGCGTCTCTAACGCTTCGTTAACCCTGTTTCTCTAACGCCGTGGCCATGCAGGCCGCACCCCAGCGTGGGCGAAGCAAGTCACCCCCTTCGGCCCGCCCGCGCGTGGCCGGCGCGGCTGTTTCGCTCACCGCCGAGGAGGCGGAATTCGACCGGGCGCGGCAGGATTATCTCGAGGCGCTGCCGATCGCCGCCTTCGTCGTCGCCCAGGGCGAGGAGGCCGGCCCCTTCGTCGACGTCGCCAACGACCGGTTTCGCGGCCTCGCCGGCGAGTTCGCGCCCGGAACTCCGATCGATTCCATTCCCTTCCTTACCGAAAGCACCCTCGGACCGGCCATCGCCGCCTTCCTCGGCGGCCTCGAGCGGGTGCGCACGTTCGAGTGCGGCGACGGCAAGCCGGTCGGCGGCCGCCATTTCGAGATCAGGTTCGGCCGCCTCGACCGGGTTCCGGCACTCGGCCGCCGCTGCCTCGTCTCGCTGAACGACCGGACCGCCCAGGTCGAGACCGAGCGCGGCCTTCGCGCCGAGATGCTTCGCGACAGCCTGACCGGCCTTCCCAACCGCACCGCCTTCAACGAGCAGGTCGAGGCGGTGCTCGAGGATCCCGGCTTCCAGCCCGGAAGCTACGCCGTCCTCGTCGTCGACATGCGCCGGTTCAGCCGGGTCAACGAATGCGTCGGCGCGCTCGCCGGCGACGAATTGCTGATCACCTTCGCCCGGCGCCTCTACGCGGCGCTTCGCGCCGGCGACCTGCTCGCTCGAACCGGCGGCGACGAGTTCGGAATATTGATGAGGCTCGACCTCGGCCTCGAGGAGGCGCTTCAGGCCGCGGTCCGGATCGAGGCGGTGATGGCGGAGCCGTTCCGGCTGTCGGAGCTGGAGATCCGGGTCGATTGCGCGCTCGGCTGCGCGCTGCTGAGCGGAAGCGAGGCGCTGGCCGAGGAAGTGCTCCGGAACGCCCAGTTCGCTCTCAAGCGATCCAAGGCGAGCGGCCTCGTCCAGATCTACGAGCCGAACCAGGCGCGCGCGGCGCGGCGGCGATTCAGCATCGAGACCGAGCTTCGCCGCTCGATCGAGCAAGGCGGGCTAACGCTCGCCTACCAGCCGCTCATCGACCTTCGCTCCGGAGCCGTCGCCGGCTTCGAGGCCCTGGCGCGCTGGGACCATCCCCGGCGCGGCCCGATCTCGCCGACCGAGTTCATCCCGGTCGCGGAGGAATCGGGGCTCATCGTTCCGCTCGGCCGGTGGGCTCTGGAAACCGCCATCGCGACTCTCGTCGGCTGGGAGGGTAGGGGCGGCGGCCCGCTTCCGCTCTCGATGAGCGTCAACCTCTCGGCCCTCCAGGTCGCCCGGGACGACATTGCGGGGCTCGTCGCCTCGGCCCTCGACCGCCACGGGCTTCCAGGAGAGCGGCTCATCCTGGAGCTTACCGAAAGCGCGATCGTCCAGGACCCGAGGCGCGCGACCCAGGTGCTCGAAGGCCTGAAGGCGCTCGGGGTCAAGGTCGCGATGGACGATTTCGGAACCGGCTACACCTCGCTCGCCTATCTTCAGCGGCTCCCGATCGACATGCTCAAGATCGACCGGAGCTTCGTCTCCGACATGCTCAGCGATCCCGATTCGGTGGCGATCGTCCGGGCCATATTGTCGCTGGCCAGCGCGCTCGGAATGGAGACGACCGCGGAAGGCATCGATTCGCCCGATCTGGCGGTGGCGCTGGCCGGGATGGGCTGCTCGCACGGCCAGGGCTTCCATTTCGCCCGCCCGCTCCGGCCCGAGGACGCCTTCGCCTATTGGGCCTCGCGCAGGGCCTGATCGACGTTGCGCCGGGCGATGGCCCGCTGCGCCGCGGCGTCCGGCGGGAAGCCGGCCTCGGCCCATTCGCGCTCGACCGCCTGCAGGGTCCGGGCGACGACCGGCCCCGGCACAAGGCCCATGGCGATGAGCTCGCCTCCGCCGAGCCGGAGCCGGGGCCTCTGCCAGCCGTCGAGCGCCGCGGCCGCCGCGGGGTCGCCCTCGCCGAGGAGAATCCGGTCGACCGCTTCCTCGGCGCCGATCGCGTAGGCGAGCGCTTGCGGGGAGCGCGGGTCGCCGGAGCCGCGGCCCGCCGCCGCCGCCAGCCTCCTGGCCGAGCGGTTGGACAGTCGAAGCCGCGCCGCGACCGCGCTCGCCTTCTCCGGGTCGGCCGGGAGCAAAGCAGCAAGCCGCCGAAGCGGATTCGGCGCAGCGCCCGCCAGCGCTTCCCGGGCGGCCAGCCTCTCCAGCCGCTCGACTCCGTCCGGCCCGATCTCCGGGAGCACCGGTTTCAGGATGTCGCGCCCGACCATCAGCCGGACGGCGGCAATCGGCTCGGGCAAGGCGAGCAATTTGGTCAGCTCGTCGGCGATCCGCTCTCGCGACAGGGCCATGAGGTCGTTGGCCCGGGCCGCGCACGCCTCGATGGCCTCGGGGTCGGGGTCCCCGGTGGCGAAGCGGGCGAAGAATCGGAAGAAGCGAAGGATCCGAAGATGATCCTCGGCGATCCGGGTGAGCGGGTCGCCGATGAACCGGACCCGCCGTTCGGAAAGATCGGCTTCGCCGCCGAAATAATCGACGACCTCGAGGGTCTCGGGATCCGCGAGCAGGGCGTTGATCGTGAAGTCGCGGCGGGCGGCGTCCTCGCGCCAGTCGTCCGTGTAGGCGATGGTCGCCCGGCGGCCGTCGGTCGCGACGTCGCGCCTCAGGGTCGTCACCTCGACAGGCTGTCCGGCGGCTACGGCGGTGACGGTGCCATGGGCGAGCCCGGTCGGCACCGCCTTGATACGGGCACTGGCGAGCCGCTCCAGGACCGCCTGGGGCGTGAGCCGGGTGGCGAGGTCGACGTCGCTGACGGCGAGCCCGAGCAGGGTGTCGCGGACGCAGCCTCCGACATAGCGAGTCTCGCCTTCCTTCGCTCCGAGCGCGGCCAGAAGGGCCTTCATCCCCTCCCGCCTTTGCCAGGGCGCCCTGGGCAGCTTCATTCGGCAAGCTCCAGGCGGCGGGACAGGTTGACGATCATCGCGGCGGTCGCGCCCCAGATCCGCCGGCCTTCCCATTCGATCTCGTAATAGCTTCGCTCGAGCCCCCGCCATTGCGCCGTCCGGACCCTCTGGTGCCTCGGATCGAGCAGGAAGTGCAGCGGCGCCTCGAACATCGCCGCGACCTCGAGCGGCTGGGGCTCGAGGCGCAGGCCCGGCGGGACGACTCCGATGATCGGAGTGACCTCGAAGCCGGTGACGGTGCGGTAGAGGTCCGCCGCTCCGATGACGTCGACGGCGTCGCGGGGGAGGGCGATCTCCTCCTCCGCCTCGCGAAGGGCGGCCGCGACGGGGCCGTCGTCCTCCGGGTCGATCCGGCCGCCCGGGAAGCTGATCTGGCCGGGATGCTTGCGCATCGTCTTGGGCCGCTCGGTGAGGATCACGGTGGGGGAGGCGCGGTCGACCACCGCGACCAGGACCGCCGCCGGGGTCAGATCGCCGTCCGCACCTTCCAGGACGTCGCCTTTCAGAAGGATCGGCCGGCGGCGAAGCCCACGCTCGAGCGCTTCGCGCAGGCGCCCGGCGAGGCCGGTCATTCCGGCTCCATCGGGAAGAAGGCGCCGCCGCTCCACAGGCCGGCCGGGCTTCCGCCGGCGAGGGCGAGCTCGGCCAGCTCGTAATAGACCGGCCGGGCGACGAGCGCGTCGAGGCCGCCCCTCACCCGGAGATAGGGGTGCGGCCCTTCCGGTCCCGCCTCGAATCGCATGGGATGGTCGGGACCGGCGACGACGAGGTCGCCGGTGTTGAGCCGGAAGGCGAGCGAGCCCGACTCGCCTTCGCCTTCGGCCTTGAGCTCGACGGCCACGAAAGGCGCATCCTCGACCTCGATGTCGAGCTTCTCCACCGGAGTCACCAGGACGAATCGCCCGTCGGGCTCGCGCCTCAGGATGGTCGAGAACAGTCGGACCATGGCCTGCCGGCCGATCGGGCTGCCCTGGTGGAACCAGGTCCCGTCGCGGGCGATCCGCATCTCGCTGTCGCCGCAATGGGTCGGGTTCCACTTTTCGACCGGCGGAAGCTTCTTCTCCTCCGCCAGGCGCGCGATCTCGGCCAGCGAAAGTCCGGCGAGGTCGTCGGGGAGGGGGGGCATGGGCATGGCGGCGACTCTGGCGGTGCCGGAGCTTGGGAGCAACCCTTGCCCGCCTCCTCCGCGTCATGCTGAACTTGCTTCAGCATTCAGGGTCGAGCGGCTGCCCCGTTTGCAGGCCTCGCATCGAGCGCCTCTACCCACTGGCCGGCAGGCCCTGGATATTTTGAGATAAGGCGCAAAGGCGCAAAGGCGCGACGTAGAAAAAGGGCTCTCTACGTCGCGCCTTTTTTGCGCCTTTGCGCCTTCCCTTTGAAAATGGCGCCTGCGGCGCATGGAGAGCTGAAACGAGTCCGTCCCGAACACGGCCTCGCGCCGGGGAAGCCGGAGCCCGAACAAGTTCAGGGTGACGGGGGAGGCGGATTTTCCTATCCGGCGGCATGGCCAGCGAGTTCGAAGGCGCGCGGACGGCGATCGTCACCGGCGGCGCGAGGCGGATCGGCGCCGCTTTGTGCCGGGCGCTCAGCGAGGACGGCTGGCACTTGCTCATCCACTGCCGCCGCTCGCGCGCCGAGGCCGAGGCCCTGGCGCTCGAGCTGGGCAACTCGGCCGTGGTCGAGGCCGACCTCGCCTCGGCGGATCCGGCGGGGCGCGTGATGGCGGCTCTGGACGGCCTTCCGCCCGCGCGGCTGCTGATCAACAACGCCTCGCTGTTCGCCAACGACGGCGCCGACGACTTCACCCCGGAAAGCTGGGCAGCGCATCTCGACGTCAATCTGCGCGCTCCGGCCCTGCTCTCGAAGGCGTTCGCGGCCCGGGCCGAGGGGGGCGGACTGATCGTCAACCTGCTCGACTCGAAGCTCGCCGCGCCCAACCCGGACTTCTTCAGCTACACCGTCTCCAAGTTCGGGCTCGCCGGTCTGACCGAGCTGTGCGCCCGCGCCTGGGCGGAGCGCGCAATCCGGGTCTGCGCGATCGCCCCCTCGGTGACCCTCGTCTCGGGCGCCCAGAAGAATTTCGAGGCGGTCCACGACCTGAATCCGCTCGGCCGCGGAGTGCGGGTGGACGATATCGTCGCCGCCCTGCGCTTCCTCATTGCCACGCCCACGATCACCGGGCAGACGCTCACTCTCGACGGCGGGCAGCGCTTTCTCGCGCTTCCCCGAGACGTGCAGTTCCTGGAGCCCGGCAATGAATGAGCAGGTGAAGCTCGACGGCCTCGTCCCCGAGCGGCTTGCGCCGCGGAGCCGGAAGATCGTGCTCGACGATTATTGCGTCGCGGCCGACATCGGCTTCCACGAATTCGAGGTCGGAGCGCCGCAGCGCCTGCTGGTCACGGTGGAGGTCTGGGTGGACGAGTCGAGCTTCCCCGCCGACGACCAGCCGGCCGGCGCATGGGACTACGATTTCCTCCGGACCGAGATCGGAGCCCTGATCGGGGGCCGCCGCTTCAATCTCCAGGAGACGGTCGCCCGGGAGGTTTACGACCTGGTCGCGGCCCGGCGCGGAGTGACCGGCCTTCGAGTCGCGACCCGCAAGCCGGATATCTATCCGGACTGCGCGGGGGTGGGGGTCGAGCTGACCTCCTACTAGCCGTCACCCCGGCGAAGCCGGGGCGTCCTCCCGTCTTCCCGGCGAAAGCCGGGACCTCAGCTCGAAAAGTCTCGGCGGGCCTCCCCGAGGTCCCGGCTTTCGCCGGGATGACGGGTTGCCGGCCCCCTAGCCCCGCCGCCTATTCCTGACGCACGGCCCGAGCCGCTCGAGAACCAGCCGGTAGTCCGCCTGGATCGCCGCCGCCCCCTGCTCGTCCGCCTCGGCGAGGCTCTGCCTGGGAAGCGCGCGCGGGAGGCCGCAGGCGAGGCGGTACCAGAGCAGGGTGCCGGGCGCTGGCGGCTCGGCCGCCTCGTCGACGATCTCGCCCAGCGCAACCGCCCATTGCGGGGTCTCGCCAGGCCTGCGAAGCACGGTCAGCGAGACCGGGGTCCCGCCGGCGGTCTGGAGGAATATCTGGGTCTCGCTCTCGCCGCGGATCGCCCCGGGGACATGGAAGGCCCGGCCGATCCCGGCGATTCGCGGCGGCGGCGAGGCCGAGCTCGCCTCGCGGATGATCGACCTCAGAGTCGCGGCGCCCTCGGGCGTGAACGGGATCTGGGCATCCGAAGCGGCGAGTCGAAGCTCGCCCGGCTTGCCAGGCACCGGCGCGGCGAGAAGGAGGAACTCGGCCCCCTTGCGCAGCCTCGGCGCCTTGCCCTTCGAGTCGCGCGGAAGGTCGACGACGTAGCTCAGCCGCGCCGGCAGCGACTGGGGGGAACGGATCAGCGAGACCAGAGCGGCCTGGACATAGAAGCGCGCCAGGCCGGGCCTCAGATCGGGAGCCCGCTCGCCCTTGACCGCGGTCGCCGCGGCGATCCGGACCTGGGCGGCGACGGGCGCTTCGAGCGCGAGGTCGGCGAGATCGGCATAGGTCGGCGAAGCGGGAGCGGGAGGACTCGCCGGCCCCTGCGATTCGGCCGGAGCCGCCGCGGCGGCGACGAGAGCGGCCGCGAAGGCCCGTTTACAAAAAGTTAAAGCGCCTGCCACCGTTCCGCCTCCGTAAGTTTATCCCCCGATTCCCATATGCTTAGAGGGATGAACGGCGGATTTCGGCCATTTTAGGCGCATGCGCCTTGCATTCACAGGAGGATTGCGTCCTCCTTGGTCACACGATAGAGCAACCCACTCCAGCGGATGATATGTTGATACATCGCATTTCGGATGGAGCCGTTGGGGATCAGCAGCGTTGTTGACGACGCGCCGGTCCCCGGCAGAGGGACGAAGAGAGGGAGTGTGGCTGATTAATGGCATATGCTGACAACAGGATGAGCCGGAGCCGCATGACGGCGATCATAATCGTCGCCATCCTCCATGCTCTGTTGGGCTACGCGTTCGTCACCGGTCTGGCCTACAATGTGGTCAAGAAGGTGGCGGCCGATCTCAAGACGTTCAACGTCGAGGAGGAGCCGCCGCCCCCCGAGGAGAAGCCGCCGCCCCCGCCGCCGGACCAGCCGCAGACTCCGCCGCCGGTGGTGACTCCGCCGCCGATCGTCCGGACGAACACGCCGCCGCCGCCGATGGTGACGACGAACATCGCTCCGCCGCCGCAGATGACGTATACGGCGCCTCCGGCTCCGCCGGCTCCGCCGGCGCCGAGTCCGCCTCCGCCGCCGCCTCCGCCGCCGCCCAAGAAGGTCACTCCGGCCCGGGCGAAGGCGAATCTCGGTTCGCTGTTCTCGGACGAGGATTATCCGGCTTCGGCGCTTCGTGCCGAGGAATCGGGGGCCACGGGCTTCCGGCTCGACGTCGGCGCCAACGGCCGGGTCACCAACTGCACGGTGACTTCGTCGAGCGGCTCGTCCGCGCTGGATTCGACGACCTGCCGGCTGTTGAGGTCCCGGGCGCGCTTCACTCCGGCAACGGACAGTACCGGCGCTCCGACAGCCGACACGCATACCGGCCGAATCGTTTGGCGTCTCCCGGCCGATTGAGGACGATCGGCCGGAATAAGAATTCAATTTCTATCTGAGAGGAAAGTAGAGACCATGGCAGCCCCAGCACCTGCAGCCCCCGGCGGCGGCGGAAACCCCTACGGCCTCATGGCCGCCCTCGAGCAAGGCGGTCTGATCGCCTGGGCCACCTTCATCATCCTCGTGATCATGTCGGCCGGCTCCTGGTACGTCCTGTTCGTCAAGCTGTTCGAGCAGCAGAAGATCATTAACCAGGGACGCCGCGCCAGGACCACCTTCTGGCAATCGGCCAACCTTCGCGAAGGCGCCTCCAAGCTCGAGAAGAACAGCGCCTACCGCCAGATCGTCGACGACGGGATCGTCGCGCTGGAGCAGCATGACAAGCTGACCGATCCGATCGACCAGCACGACTGGATGCTCAACTCGCTGGCGCGCAGCCAGGGCGCGATCACCTCGAAGCTGTCGGGCGGCCTCGCCTTCCTCGCCACCGTCGGCTCGACCGCTCCGTTCGTCGGACTGTTCGGAACCGTCGTCGGCATCTACCGCGCCCTCGTGAAGATCGGCGCGGCCGGCCAGGCCTCGATCGACACCGTCGCCGGCCCGGTCGGAGAGGCTCTGATCATGACCGCCCTCGGCCTCGTAGTCGCGGTTCCGGCGGTGCTCGCCTACAACTGGCTGATCCGCCGCAACAAGTCGATCGTCGAGGAGCTGGCGCGCTTCTCGAACGAGCTTCACGGCTACATGATGTCCGGCGGCGCGGTCCGCCCGGTCGTCAACCGCGCCGGCGCCACCGGCGGCGCGGCCGCCGGCGGAGCGAATGCGGCCAAGGGTCCGGGCGCGGCTTCGCCGGGCGGGACCACCGCCACCGGAAGCGCGATCGGCGCGCCCCATGGCGGACCGAAGAAAGTCTGACGAAATGGCGGAGG
>DASVQD010000004.1:0-4448 GCA_036389345.1 Allosphingosinicella sp.
GCCGTTGGCGGCGTAGTCGCGGTTGGCGGCGACGCTTCCGGTCCAGGCATAAGCGTCGTTGCTCCGAGTCTCGGAGGTGACCTGGCTCGCCGGATTGTAGGCGAAGGTCGACAAGGTCGGGCTTGCCGGATCGTTGAACCACTCGCCGAGGCTGGTCACCCGCCCCAGCGCGTCATGCTCCAGGTTGGTCGCCGAGCCCCAGCGGCGCCCGAAGCGGTAGAGGTGCCCGGCCCAATTGTAACCGAAGCCCGTCATCCCGACCGTCGAATCGCCGAGCGCGCCCGAATAGCCCCCGACCATCCGCCCCAGCCCGTCGCGCTCCGTCCAGAATCTGGCGCCGTCGGGAAAGGCGATCTCCACGTCGCCGCCGTCGCGGTCATATTGGTGCGAGACGGTTCGGCTGACTCCTCCCATGCTGGTGGTCGTCGAGACGTTGCGGCCGAAGCCGTCATAGGCCTTGGCGACGCCCTCGCCCGAATAGCCGTCGAACCGGGCCCCGGTCTGGAGCCCGCGAAGGTCGTAGCTGTAATAGACGTCGCGGGTCTGCGACCCGTACAGCCCGGCCCGCTCGGGGACGATCTTCACCGTCATCCGGTTCAGCGCATCGTACTGGAAACCCAGCACCGAGCCGTCGCGCTTCCTCAAGGACGTTCGGTTGCCGTCCGGGTCGTAGCCATATTGCTCATAGTCGGCCTGGTCGGCGACCCCCCGGGTCGACTTGGACGGGAACAGCCAGCGCGACTGGCGGCCGAACCCGTCCTGCTTCATCTCGGCGCGGAAGCCGCGGGCGTCGGTCAGGCTCGTCTTCTGGCCGTTCTTGTCGAAGCCCCACGCCGCCTCGCGCCGCTGGAGCGGGGTCCCGACCCCGTCCCAGCTCTCGATCACCCGGCCGGCCTTGTCGTAGACGTTCATCGAGATCCGGTCGAAGCCGTGCACCGGATGCGCGGGACCGGGGACGCATTTGTCGGGAAGCGGGGTCGACCAGACGTCGGGGTTCATCCGCACCGCGGTGCATCGCAGGCGGCCCGCCTGGTCGTAGCCAAATTCGGTGACCGATACGCCGGCGACGGCCTGGCGGGTCTTGCGGTCGAGCGCGTCGTAGCTGGTGTCGGTATATTTGTAGGCGGTGAAGCCCGGCCACAAAGCGGGCTGGACTCCGTCCGGCTGCCAGGACGCGAGCGCGCCTTCCTCGACCCGGATCAGCCGGCCGGCAGGGTCGTAGCTGTTGCGGACCGCGGGAAAGGGAAGCGGCCCGGCGCCGTCGGGATCGGGCGAGATGATCCCGGTCACCCGGTTGCCGGAATCGAAGCGGGTGCTCGTCGTCCAGGGCAGACCGGTGGTCGGCGGATATAGCGGGCAGGTGACGAGGCCCGCCGTCCCGTTCGGGCTGGTCTCGCTGATCTTCCGGCCGAGCCCGTCGTAGGCGAAGCAGGTCAGCAGGGTCTTCGAATCGGCGGTCACCGACTGGCTTCGAACCAGCAGGTTGTTCGGCGCCGCGGCTCCGGGATAGCCGAACCGGGTCACCACCTCGTCATCCGGGCCGAGCGCGCAGCCGACGCCGCCGGGCGCGGGATTGCCGGTTCGGCAGGTCGATATTTCCTTCGGCAGCCACACCGGCGGTCCCGCGGCGCTTCCGTCGGCGAGCCGGGCGGCGAGCTGGACGTAGGTGTAGCGCTTCTGGGGAGTCACCAGGCCCGCCCCCGGCCCCGATGCCGAGGTCACCGCCGGGCCGGTCTCGGTCCGGACCCCGCCATGTTCGGGCCAGTAGGTCCAGCTGGTGGTGTTGCCGCGCGCGTCGGTCATCGACAGCGGCTTGTTGGCCGATTTGGACATGTTCAAATTGTCGTAGACGGCGGAGGTGACGATCGGCTCGGGCACGCTTCCGTCCGGGTTCAGGACTCCGGGCTTGGGGTGTTTCCTCGCCCAGATGGCGTTGAGCTTGTTGTCATATTTGAACTCGGTGACGATCCCCTCCGGATCGGTCACGACCAGCGGCGCTCCGAAGACGATGCAGCGATCCAGCACGTTGCCGGTGAGGAGCCTCATCGGCGCCTCCTCGCAATAATCGAACTTCGTCGAGTTGCCGAGCGGGTCGGCGATCGTCACCGGGCCGGGGGTCTGCTGGTAGACCCATGTATATTGGGCGTCGACCTGGACCGGCTCGCAGGGAAGCCGGCGGCAAAGGCTGCCCGGAGTGTTCTGGCCCGGCTCTTTCGGCCAGTCGAACCTGACCTCGGTGTGCTCGCCCAGGGCGTTGGTGTACCAGCCGCCGGCACGGCCCGAATTCGCCACGGGCCCGCTCTCGATGCCGTAGTCGTAGCTCTGCCCGTCGGCGAAATCCTGCCGGGTGACGATGTCCTGGGGCACCCCCAGCTCGTCGCCCAGGACCTGCGTGGCGAGGGTCATCCACGGCGTATCGTAACCCGGCTTGACGTAGCCGGTGACGGTGCCGGTTTCGGTCGCCGCCGGATAGGTGAAGCGCGACACCGCGGCGTCGGGGCCGGTGACCTTGGCGAGCCGGGTCTTGCCTGCAGTCACATATTCGTAGGTCGCGGTCGGAACGCCCGCGGGACAGACGCTTCCAGCCGCGCTCTTCGCCAGGTTCACGACGCAGGCCTTCCTGACGAAATAGCCGCTGCCCTCGAGGATCAGCGCATAGCCGCGCGAGCTGGTCACCCGGGTGAGCCGGATCCGGCCGTTGGCAACGCCGTCGGCCGGTTCATAGTCGAATTTGAACTCCGTCCCGTCCGCTTCGGTGATCTGGGAGACATAGGCGCAGCTTCCGCCGCAATCGTTCCCGAGCGGCCGGAAGACCGCCACCGTGCCGTCGGCCGCAATGTAGGTGTAGACGACGTTTCCGCCGCTTCCGTCGGGTCCCCGGGCGCCTTCGAAGGAAAGCGACTGGGCGATTCCGGGGGAGACCTGGGCCAGGGCCGTGCCGCTGACCGTGGACGCCGGGAAGGTCTGCGAGCGTCCGCCGAAATGGACGTGGGCGAACCGGTCGTACTGGTTCCTTTCGTTGAGCTGCCGGCTCTGGGACTCCGTCACCATGATGTCCCAATTGTGGGAAAGGCTGGCGAAGGGGTTGATGTGGCCGTTCTGAGCGTTGGAAGTGAGGGTCCGGGTCAGTGCCAGGCCGCCATTGCCCTCGCCGCCGATCGAGAGGTCGGTCTCGTTGTAGACGTAGCGGCCGGTGCGCATGTCGACCCCGCCGGGCGCGACGATGAACTTCTCGGCCGGGGTGTTGTTCAGCTTCGTCGTCTGGGCCCGGGCGGCGCCGGGCATTGCAAGGCCGAGCGCTGCGAGGGCGAGCGTTGCGATGAGGGCTCGAAGCGGCCGGGTCATCGCACCTTCTCCTTCCCGCTGGTGGGCTGCCCGGCAGGGGGCGCCTCGTCGGAAGGGGCCTCGGCAGGGGGCGGGGCGGCCGGGGGCTCCTCCACCGGCGCGATCGGACAATAGCCGCCGGAGACCGTGACGGTGAGGGTGCCGGTGGCGGTTGCGCCGAGACTGTCCCTGACCGTGTAGGTCAGGTTTTCGCTGCCCGACAGCCCCCCGGCCTCGAAGCGGACCGTGCTCGCGGTCGCGACCGAGGCCAGGCCCCGGTCGGGGTCGGCATCGGACACGGCGATCAGCTCCAGCGCCTGGCCCTCCGGGTCGCTGTCATTCGCGGTCACGTTCACGACCGCAGTCGAGCATCTGCCCAGGGTGAGGCTGTTCGGAGCCGTGACCGGCGGCTGGTTCGGAGGCGGAGGCGGCGGAGGCGGCGGAGGCGGGGGCGGAGACGGCGGCGGCGGAGGGGGAGGCGGAGGCGGAGGAGGAGGCGGAGGCGGCGGAGCTGGCGACCCACCTGCGGCCACGGTCACGTTGGTGCGGTTGTCGGCGGCGTCGTAGCTGTAGTCGGCGGTGATTCCCGCGTTCACCGCGCCGGTCCGCGAGACCCGCACCAGGCGGCCGAGCGTGTCGTAGCTGTATGTGACCACTTCGTCGGCCAGCGCCGACTGGGTCAGCGCGAGCAACGACGTCGCCAGGAACAACCTGGCACCCCCTCTGATCATTCCGAATCCGCCCCTTCAAATCTCCTCGGCGATTAGGGAAAGCGGCCGATCCGGGTCAACCGGCCGGGTGTTAAATATTTGATCCATAATGGATAATTCGATGCGCCGGGAGCTTCCGGGCACCGTTCGCGCCCGCGCGGCGGCGCTCGTCGCGAGGCCGCGGGATCGCCGGTGCGGGCCTTTGGGGGCGCCGCCCGGCCCGCCGCGGACGCGGCTCGGCGCTGGCCGCTGGACTTGGATGCGGGCGGGCGGGTAAGGGCTCGGGCGGGAAGGGTTTCAGTCTCGATGCCGCCGATCCGCCGCCGCCTTCGGGCCGCCGCCGCCAGTCTTTCGGTCCTCGCCGCGGCGGGGGCGCCGGCGCTCGCCCAGAATGAGACTTCGAACGCGATCGGG
>DASVQD010000005.1:0-139155 GCA_036389345.1 Allosphingosinicella sp.
TGCGCAAAGCCGCCGAACGCTCCGTCGACGCAACATGGAAACGCATCGGCACGCTCCTCGACGCCTTCCCACCCCACGAATGCGCCAACTACCTGCGAAACTCGGGATACGCTTCAATATGAGCAGAACAGACTCTAGCCGGCTCACCCCTCCACCAGGCAAAGCCTGGTCCCCCTCCCCATGCTTCGCATGGGGAGGCATAAATCAGCCCGTCGGGAAGCCCCGCTTGCGCATCAGGGCCTTCACGTCCGGGTCCCGGCCGCGGAAAGCGCGGTAGGCTTCGGCGCGGTCGGTCTCGTTCCCGGTCGACAGGAGGGTCCGGCGGAAGCGGTCCGCAGTCGCCTTGTCGAACGGATTGCCGGCTTCCTCGAACGCCGCCCAGGTATCGGCGTCCATCGTCTCCGACCAGAGGTAGGAATAGTAGCCGGCCGAATAGGCGTCGGACGAGAACAGGTGGTTGAACTGCGGCAGCCGGTGCCGCATCACGAGCTCCTTCGGCATCCCGATCTTCGCCAGCGCCTGCGCCTCGAAGGCGTTGGGATCGACGACCCCGTTCGGATCCATGTGAAGCATCATGTCGACGATCGCGGACGAGAGATATTCCGCGGTCGCGAAGCCCTGGTTGAAGGTCGAGGCCTTCTCGATTTTGGCAATCAGAGCCGCGGGCATCGGCTGGCCCGTCTTGTAATGCTTGGCAAAGCGGCTGAGCACCGGCTGAGTGAGGAGCCAATTCTCGTTCACCTGGCTCGGATACTCTACGAAGTCGCGCGGAGTGCCGCCGAAGCTGGGATAATAGACGTCCGAGAGGAAGTAATGGATGGCGTGGCCGAATTCGTGGAAGAGCGTCTCGGCATCGTCCAGGCTGATCAGCACCGGCTGGCCGGCGGCGGGCTTTACGAAATTGTTGTTGTTGGAGCCGAGCACGATGTCGTCCCCGAGCAGGCCGGCGCGGCTCCGGTAGGTCGTCGCCCAGGCGCCCGAGCGCTTGCCGGTGCGGGCGAAATCGTCGCGGTAGAAGACCCCGACCTGCTTGCCGGAGGTCCGGTCGGTGACGCTGTAGACCCGGATGTCAGGGTTCCAGACCGGAACGGTGCCGGTGATCTCCTTGAAGTCGAGCCCGTATAATTCGCCGGCCGACCACATCGACGCCTGGATGATGTTGTTCAGCTCGAAATAGGGTTTCACCTCCTCCTGGGTGAGGTTGTAGCGCTGCTTGCGCACCTTCTCCTGATAGTAGCGATAGTCCCAGGGCTCGATGGTGAGGCCCTTGTCGGTCTTTCGGGCGAGCGCCTGCATGTCGGCGACCTCTTCCTTCACCCTGGCCACGGCGGCGGGCCACACCCGGTTCATCAGGTCGAGCGCCTTGGCGGGCGACTTGGCCATCGTATCCTGCATCCGGAACTCCGCGTGGCTCGAGAAGCCGAGCAGCTTCGCTCGGTCCGCGCGAAGCTTGACGATCTCCGCGATGGTCGGGTTGGTGTCGTTGGCGCCGCCATTGTCGCCGCGGTTGACGAAGGCGCGCCACACCTTTTCGCGAAGGGCACGGTTGTCGGCATAGGTCAGGATCGGATCGACGGCCGAGCGCGTGTTGACGATCGCGAAGCTTCCGGACGGGAGCTTGCGCTCCTGGGCGGCGGAGGCGGCGGCGGCCTTGACGTCCGCCGGAACGCCCTTCAGCTCGGCTTCGGTGGCTGCGATGTGGGTGCTTTCATCGGCGAGCACCTTCTCGCCGAAGGTCGCGAACTTCCCGGCGAGCTGGGAATTGTAGGCGGTGAGCTGCTGCTTCTGCTCGGGCGACAGGTTGGCGCCGCGGCGAACGAAGCTGTCGTAGAGTCGGGTGACCAGCCGCTGCTGCTTGGAGTCGAGATTGGCGGCCTCGCGCATCTCGTAGATGGTCTTGACGCGCTGGAAGAGCTTAGGATTGAGAGTGATCTCGTCGCTCGCCGCGGAGAGCTTGGGCGACCATTCCTTTTCGAGCGCCTGGTAGGCGGGCGTCGTCATGTTGTCGGTCATCACTCCGAAAAGCGAGAGGACCCGGTCGAGCCTCTGCCCGCTCTTCTCGAGCGCTTCGACGGTGTTGGCGAAGGTCGGGGCGTCGGGATTGTCGGCGATCGCCAGGACCTCGCGGCGCTGCTCGTCGATGGCGAACTGGATCGCTTCCGGGAAAAGCTCGGGCGTGACCTTGTCCCAGGGCGGAACTCCGTCATAGGGGCCGGTCCAGTCGGCGAGAAGGATGTTGTCGGGGACGGTGACGGCGGGCGCGGCGGCCGGAGCCTCGGCGGCGGCGGGCTCGGCGGCTGCTTGCATGTCGGAAGTCCTGCTGGTGGTTGCGCAGCCCGCGAGGGCGAGAGCGGCGGCGGCGCCGAGAAGTAAGGATTTCAAGATGGGGCTCCTGGTGGCGAAGTCGGATTTGCGCGCTCTATAGAGCCAAGGATGAACTGACGGCAACTTGGCGAGGTTTGCGAAAATGCCCGTCATACCGGCGAAAGCCGGGACCCCGACGGGTGAAAAGCGCGGCGCCGGTCCGGCCCGAGGTCACGGCTTTCGCGGGGATGACGGGGTTACGACTCGTTTCGGCGCGGGAAAGGAATCGTTCGGCGCAAATCGAGGCGCGAGCGATGGCCGCCGGGCTGTGGATAAGTCAGCTTCGGGTCTGGTTCCTGCCGGGGGAGTGACGGTGCTCAACATTCTGATCGTCGAGGACGATCCCTTGCTGGCCGAGACGGTGAAGAGCCTGGTCGAGCTCAACCCGCGATTCCGGGTCACGGCGATCGCCTTCGACCTTGCAAGCGCGATGAACTCGGTCGAGGCCCAGCGGCCCGACCTTGCGCTGGTCGACCTCCAGCTCGCCAACGGAAGCAGCGGCTATGCGGTGGCCGCCCGGCTCCACGATTCCGGCATAGCCTGCCTGTTCACGACCGCGAGGGCCCCGGGCTTCGCGGTCCGCGACCTCGCCATCGGTTGCCTTCAAAAGCCCTATCGGGAAGAGGATTTGGTCCGGGCGCTCACCGAAGCGGAAGACATATTGAAGGGCCGGCGCAAGCTCGTCCTACGCCAGCGCCTCCCGGAACCGCTTGAGATTTACGGCGAGGAGGAAGCGGCGGGTGAGAATTCGTTCGTCCTCCAGCCGGGCGGCCGGACATCCTGGGTCGCGAAGCTCAAGAAGCTGGTTCGAAGGCCTTCGTCCTTCCGGAGCGCCGCGGCCTAGCTGCTCCCGGTGACCCCTTACTCCCCGCAGTCGAGGCTGATCGCCGTCTTGCGGGTCGACTTGCCGATGGTGGCGGTGACCTCAATCCGGCCGGCGCAGCCGACGTCGCTCAGCCAGAGCGCCTTCCACGTCCGTCCCTCGACCGTGGTGAGGAGTGAATCGAACTTCCGCTCGGCGAGGACCTTGCCTTTGGCGCGCGCCACCAGTGTGAGGGGCACCTCGATAAATTCGCCGGGCGGCCCCTTGACCTCGACGGTGACTAGCAGATCGCTCGCCGCTTCCTCGGCCGATCCTTCGCCGATGATCGTATTCCATCCGGTGAACTCGACCGGAGGCGAGATGTCCTTCGAGAGCCTCCCCGTGCTCTCGTAATAAAGCTGCATCTTGAACGCGCCCACGCGCGGCGCGGGAGCGGCCGCGACGGGCACGGCGAGCATCGCGGCCAGTAGCATTTGGATCATCGTCATCCTCCCCAGCGACGGCTGTGCAACGCTCGTCGTCTCAGCGAAGGCTGGGGCCCCAGGGGGTGAAAAGCAACAGCACCTTTCACCCGCCGGGACCCCAGCCTTCGCTGGGGTGACGGGACGTTAGTGCCTCAACGCCGCCCCTGCCCCGCGCCGGATCACCATATTCCTTATCTCGGTCATGTCCTCCATCGCGAAGCGCACGCCTTCGCGGCCGAGGCCGCTGTCCTTCACTCCGCCATAGGGCATGTTGTCCACCCGGTAGGAGGGCACGTCGTTGACCACCACTCCGCCGACCTCGAGCTGGTCCCAGGCGTCGAGGGCCTTGAACAGGTCGCGCGTGAACAGTCCGGCCTGGAGCCCGAAGCGGCTGTCGTTGACCTCGTCCAGCGCGGCGTCGAAGTCGGTGAAGCTCGACAGGATCGCGACCGGCCCGAACGCCTCCTCGCGATAGAGGGTGGACTTGCGGTCGACGCCTTCGAGCAAGGTCGCCTCGAGCATGGCCCCTTCCCGCTTTCCGCCGCACAGCAAGGTAGCGCCGCCTTCGACGGCCTCGCGGATCCAGTCGTCGACCCGCTGCGCCTCCTTCACGTCGATCATCGGACCGATGAAGGTCTCCCGGTCGTGGGGATCGCCGGCGACCAGGGTCCTGGTCTTCTTCACCAGCCTCTTCCTGAGCTCTTCGTAGATGTCGGAATGCGCGATGATCCGCTGTACTCCGATGCAGCTTTGCCCCGACTGGTAGAAGGCGCCGAAAACGATCCGCTCCACCGCGTCGTCGAGGTCGGAATCGCGGTCGACGATCACCGCCGCATTGCCGCCGAGCTCCAGAACGACTTTCTTCTTGCCGGCCTTCGCCTTCAAGTCCCAGCCGACCGCGGGCGAGCCGGTGAAGCTGAGAAGCTTCAGCCGCTCGTCGGTGGTGAACAGGTCCGCGCCTTCTCGGTGCGCCGGAAGGATCGAGAAGGCGCCTTTGGGCAGGTCGGTCTCGGCGAGCACCTCGCCGATGATCAGCGCTCCGAGCGGGGTCCGGCTGGCCGGCTTCATGACGAACGGACAGCCGACCGCGATCGCCGGAGCGATCTTGTGGGCGGCGAGGTTGAGCGGGAAGTTGAACGGCGAGATGAAGCTGCACGGCCCGATCGGAACCCGCTTCCACATCCCCTGATAGCCGCGGGCGCGCGGGCTGATGTCGAGCGGCTGGACCTCGCCCGTCATCCGGACGCTCTCTTCGGCGGCGATCCGGAATGTGTCGATCAGCCGGGTCACCTCCCCTTCTGAATCCCCGATCGGCTTCCCGGCCTCGACGCAGAGCGCATAAGCGAGCTCGTCGAAGCGCGACTGGAAGCGCTCGACGCAATGCTGGAGCACCGCCTGCCGCTCAAAGCCCGCCATCCGGGCCATCGGCCCCGCCGCTTCGGCGGCCGCGGCGATCCCGGCGTCGATCGTCGCCGAATCCGCCTGGGCGCAGCGGAAGGCGACCTCGCCGCTATACTTGTCGGTGACCTCGAGGTCGGCGTTGGGCTGACGGGCCTCGTTGGCGAGGTAGAGGGGGTAGACGGGCTTGAGCTTGGTCATTCGTGCTCCCCTATCTGCTGCGGCCCGCCGCGTCAGCCGTCCGGGCCAGCCGAAACCTGCCCCCGTCACCCCAGCGAAGGCTGGGGTCCATACCGAATCCCGGTTCAGGCCCGGAGTCGGGATGGATGCCAGCCTTCGCTGGCATGACGTGAGAGTTTCAAGTCCTGATTTCCCGACCCGCAGCACCTATATGCGACCCACCCCCACCTTTCGAAAGAACTTCATGACCACCCAAGCCTATGGCGCCCATGCCGCCGACAAGCCGCTCGAGCCGATCGCCATCGAGCGCCGGACCCCGGGCCCGCGCGACGTCGAGATCGAGATCGCTTATTGCGGGGTCTGCCATTCAGACCTCCATACCGTCCGCTCGGAATGGGGCGGGACAATCTATCCCTGCGTCCCGGGGCACGAGATCGTCGGCCATGTCAGGGCCGTCGGCTCCGAGGTTTCCAACTTCAAGGCCGGCGACGCGGTGGGCGTCGGCTGCATGGTCGACAGCTGCCAGAATTGCGCGTCCTGCGCCGAGGGATTGGAGCAATTCTGCGAGAACGGCTTCACCGGGACCTATAACGGCGCGACCCAGGATCCGCCCGGCCACACGCTGGGCGGCTATTCGCAGAGCATCGTCGTCGACGAGAAATTCGTCCTCAGCATCCGGCACCCGGAAGAGCAGCTCGCCGCGGTCGCCCCGCTGCTCTGCGCCGGTATCACCACCTGGTCGCCGCTTCGGCACTGGAAGGCCGGGCCGGGAAAGAAGGTCGGGATCGTCGGCATCGGCGGGCTCGGCCATATGGGCATCAAGCTCGCCCACGCGCTCGGCGCCCATACGGTCGCCTTCACGACTTCGGAGGGCAAGAGGCGGGACGCGCTCGACCTCGGCGCCGACGAAGTGATCGTCTCGCGCAACCCGGACGAGATGGCCGCCCATGCCGGAAGCTTCGACTTCATCCTCAACACGGTCGCCGCGAGCCATGACCTCGACTCCTTCACCGCGCTGCTCAAGCGCGACGGCACCTTGTGCCTGGTCGGAGTGCCCGAGCATCCCCACCCCTCGCCCAGCGTCGGAGCGCTGATCTTCGGGCGCAAGTCGATCGCCGGCTCGCTGATCGGCGGGATCGCCGAGACCCAGGAGATGCTCGATTTCTGCGCGGACCACGGGATCGTATCGGAGATCGAGACGATCCCGGTGCAGCAGATCGACGAGGCTTATGACCGGATGCAGCGTAGCGACGTCAAGTATCGGTTCGTCATCGACAACGCGTCGCTGGCGGGGTGAGTCGGAGACGGTCGGTCCCTCTTCGTCATGCCGGACTCGATCCGGCATCCATGAACACGGGTGGCTGGAGCTTTCAACGATCCGTGTTCAGGGATTCCGGCCTTCGCCGGAACGACGGAAGGACGGGCAAATAAGATTTTTCCGTTTTGTTCTTGCAATGTAGGATTTTCCCTATTAAAAGGGTCCGTGGGCGATTCGCGGACTGTCCTGGCTCTTTGAGATTGTGAGAACGTTCGTGGCCCATCGCCCCGCGCGAAGGCGGCTCGGCCCACGAGAGGCGAGCGTCTTCCTACGCACGCGATGGGCTTTTGGGATAGGATTTCGGGCCCGCTAATTTGGCGGGATGACCCCGCCCTTCCTCGTCTCGATCGTCGGAACCCGTCCCGAGGCGATCAAGATGGCGCCGGTCGCCCGAGCGCTGGCGCGGCTCTCGGGAGTAGAGCATGAAGTCTTCCTGACCGGCCAGCATGGCGGTCTCGAAGGTCATTTCGACCTCCCGGCGGGCAGTCTTCGGGAGCTGGGCTTCAACCCCCGCGACCGCGACGTCGCAAGGGTCCGGGCGGCACTGCGGGCGCTGCTGTGCGGGCGGTTCAGGCGCCGGCCGCCGGATCTGGTCCTCGTCCACGGCGATACGACCAGCGCCGCGGCTGGCGCCCTCGCCGCGCTCGACTGCGGGATACCCATCGCCCATGTCGAATCGGGGCTTCGCTCCTTCGACCTCGACCGGCCCTGGCCCGAGGAAAGCCACCGGGTCGCAATCGACGCACTGGCGGAGCTGCTCTTCGCTCCGACGGATGAGTCCGCCCGCAACCTCCGGATGGAGCCGCGGGTGAAGGGACGGGTTTTCGTCACCGGCAATACCGGCATCGACGCGCTGCTCGCGGTCCAGGCCGGAATCGCCGATCCCCCCGGCGCCGAAGCGGAGGAGCCGCGGAGGCGGCCGATCCTCGTCACCTGCCACCGGCGCGAGAATCAGGGCGAGCCGGCGCGGGCCGTCTGCGGCGCTCTTCGGCGCATTACTGCCGAGCTCCCGGTCCGGATCGCGGCGCCGCTCCACCTCAATCCAAGGGCGCGCGCCCCGTTCGAAGCCGAGCTCGCCGGGGCGGACCATATCGAACTGCTGGAACCTCAAGGCTATGAGGCGATGGTCCGGCTGATGGACCGAAGCTGGCTGATCCTGACCGACAGCGGCGGGCTCCAGGAAGAGGCACCGGCGCTCGGAAAGCCGGTTCTGGTCCTTCGGGACGTCACCGAGCGGCCGGAGGCCCTGACGACCGGCAATCTCGAGCTGGTGGGAACCGACCCGGACCGGATCTTCGACGCGGTCGCCGGGCTGCTGGCCGATCCGGAGCGATACGCGCGAATGGCGCGCCCGGCCTTCCCCTTCGGCGACGGTCGCGCATCGGAGCGGATCGCGGCGGCGATCGAGGCCTGGCTGGGGGAGCGGGCATAATCCGCCGGCCCGGGGAAGGTGGGGCGGCGTGGGGTGAAGGGCGCCGAACCTTTCGCCCCTGGGGTCCCAGCCTTCGCTGGGACGACGCGCTCCCACCTACCCCCCCGCCCGCTTCAGCCGGTCGATCAGGCGCTCCCGGGCGGCGAGGATCTCGGACTGGCGCTCGATCAGGACGTCGCGGGCCAAGAAGTGGCCGGTGATCCTGAGGCCGGCCAGGATGTCCGGCCACCCGGCCGTTCCAGCGCCGAGGAGCAAAGGCGGAAGCGGGAAGAGCCGGTCGCGATATTCGGCGGCGGCGGCGGCGCTGACGGCCCGGCCGCTCTTCGGGCTGACGAAGGCGAGATCGTCGGTCGCTCCGGTGGCGGCGCATTCGCCGAGGTCGAGACCGAAGCCGAGCTCGGCGAGCAGCAAGAGCTCGAAGCGCACCAGCGACGGCGCCCAGCTCCTGGCGCTCGGCGAGGCCTCGATGGCGGCGAGGAGGCCGTCCAATGCGTCGTACAGCCGCTGATAGGCCTGGCCTTCCGGAAGTGCGGTCGCGGCGAGCGCCGTCGTCCATTCGATCGCGGCGGCGGGAAGCGCCTCGCCGAGGAGCGGTGCCCGGCTTGCGGCCAGCTCGACGCTGAGCTGGGCGAGCTGCTCTTCGGTCCGGGACCGATATTCGGCCTGAACGAGATTGCCGGGCAGGAGGATCGGCCGGAGCCGCCGCGACCGGCCACCCCGGACGAAGCCGGCCTGGATCCCGTCCGCCGGAGTCAGCGCCCGGACGATCGCGCCATGCTCGCCATGCGGGCGGACCGCGCAGATGATCGCCGGGGTGAGGAGGTGCATGGGCCGAGGGTAACAGTTTCCGTCGCCGCAGCGAAGGCTGGGGCCCCGTGGGGTGAAGAGCGCCCGAGCCTTTAACCCGCTGGGGTCCCAGCCTTCGCTGGGACGACGGGACTACCCGCTGGGGTGGAAATAATCGTAGATGCTTCGAGCCATGGCCTTCGAGATTCCGGGGGCCTTTTCCAGATCCTCGAGCCCCGCCCCCCGAACCGCCTTGCCGGTTCCGAAATGCATGAGCAAAGCCCGCTTCCGGCTCGGGCCGATTCCGGGGACCTCGTCGAGCGGGCTCGCGGTCATGCTCTTGGCGCGCTTGGCGCGGTGGGCTCCGATGGCGAAGCGGTGGGCCTCGTCGCGCAGCCGCTGGATATAGAAGAGGACCGACGAGTTGGGCGGAAGCTGGAAATCGCGGCCGTTGGCGAGATGGAGGGTCTCGCGGCCGGCGTTCCGGTCGGGGCCCTTGGACACTCCGACGACGGGCACGTCGTGGATCCCGGCACATTCCAGTGTCTCGAGGACGGCGGAGAGCTGCCCCTTGCCGCCGTCGATGAGGAGCAGATCCGGCCACTCGCCGCGGCTCCGGTCGGGATCCTCCTTCTCGAGCCGGGCGAAGCGCCGGCCGAGAACCTCGCGCATCATCGCGAAGTCGTCGCCCGGCGCCGTCTCCGGCCGCTTGATGTTGAACTTGCGGTAGGCGTTCTTGCGGAAGCCTTCCGGGCCGGCGACGATCATCGCTCCGACCGCGTTGGTCCCCATGACGTGGCTGTTGTCGTAGACCTCGATCCGCTCCGGCGGCTCGGCAAGCTCCAGCATCTCGGTCAGAGCGCGCATCGTCTTCGCCTGGGTGCTGGTCTCGGCGAGGTGGCGGTCGAGCTCCTCCTCGGCGTTGCGCGAGGCCTGGCGGATCATCCGGACGTGGTCGCCGCGCTTGGGGACCCGTATCGCCACCTTGCGGTCGGAGCGTTCGGACAGGGCTTCGCAGAGCAGGTCCGACTCCGGCACCTCGCGGTCGAGGAGTATCTGCCTGGGCGGCGGCACTTCCTCGTAAAATTGCATCAGGAAGCTCGCCAGAACCTCCGCCTCGGGCACGTCGGCGGTGTGGGCGGGGAAGAAGCTCCTGTGGCCCCAATTGTTGCCGCCGCGAATGAAGAAGGCCTGGATGCACATGGTCCCACCCTTGCAGGCAAGGGCGAAGATGTCGGCGTCGCCCAGCCCTTCGGCGGCGATCGCCTGCGAGCCCTGGATGAAGGTCAGCGAGCGGAGCCGGTCCCGGAAGACGGCGGCGAGCTCGAAGTCCATCGCCTCGGCGGCCTCGTTCATCGCGGCCGCGAGCTTGAGCTGCACCTGGCTCGACTTGCCGGCGAGGAAGTCCTTCGAGTCCTGGACCAGCTCGGCATAGGCCTCAGGCGTAACCCGGCCGACGCAGGGCGCCGAGCAGCGGCGGATCTGGAAGAGCAGGCACGGCCGCTTTCGGGTGGCGAGGAAGGTGTCGGTGCAGCTTCGAAGCAGGAACAGCTTCTGGAGGGCGTTCAGGGTCCGGGTCACCGACCCGGCGCTCGCGAAGGGGCCGTAATATTGGCCCTTGTGGCGCCGGGCGCCGCGATGCTTGCGGATCTGCGGGAAGGGATGATCCTCGCGGAGGAGGATGAAGGGGAAGCTTTTGTCGTCCCTCAGGAGCACGTTGTAGGGCGGGCGGTAGCGCTTGATCAGCTGCGCTTCGAGCAGCAGCGCTTCCGACTCGGTGTTGGTGGTGACGATCTGCATCGAGCGGGTCTGCGAGACCATCCGCTGCAGCCGCTTCGTCAGGCGGGCGACCTGGGTGTAGTTGGTCACCCGGTTCTTCAGCGCCCTCGCCTTGCCGACGTAGAGCACGTCGCCCTTGGCATCGAGCATCCGGTAGACGCCCGGTCGGACCGGAAGCCCCTTCACGACCTTGCGGATGGCGGCCACGCCCGTTTCCAGGTCCGGCTGGTCGCTGCCGCGGACGGTGTAGGCGCTCTTCTCCTCGTTGAAGCGGTCGGCGGGCGGGGTTTCGGTCACAGGGCCGATCTAGATGTGGAGTGCGGCCATGTTAAGGTGAGCCATGGCCAATCCTGACGATTTCCGCCGAATCGCCCTCGCCTTTCCCGGCGCGGAGGAAGGCTCGCATATGGGCACCGCCGACTTCCGAGTGGGCGGAAAGATCTTCGCGAGCCTCGGCTCGCCGGACGAGGCCTGGGGGATGGCCTCGCTGATGCCCGAGCAGCAGGAGGATTTCATGGCTCTGGCGCCGGACGCGTTCAAGCCGGCGGCGGGGGCGTGGGGGCGCGGCGGGAGCACCTTGGTGCGGCTCGACGCGGTTTCGGAGGAGCTGCTCGAGACGGCCCTTGCGGCGGCTTGGCGGAAGCGGGCGCCGCGGAGATGACGAGTCCGTGCGAACTCATTTTTGAACGCAACGACGCAACGACGCGACGATTCCGCGAAGCGGACAAACGCCCCGTAAGCCCAACGAAGCCGCCCCTTCCAGCTATTCGCAGCGGCGAAGGAGCGCTCCGCGCTCGTTGCGTCGTTGCGTTCAAAAATCGGCCGGCACCGAGATGGCGAACGGGCTCCGAAGGCGCCGGACCGTCAATTCGCCCGGCCGAGGCCTTCGATGGTGCGGTCGACGAGGGCCTTGTCGGCGCCAGCGTCGAGCTTTTCGCGGATCAGGGCCTCGGCGGCCGCCGCGGCGGCCCTCGCGGCCCTGGCCCGGACCTGGTCGAGGGCGGAGCGCTCGGCCGCGGCGATCTTGTCCTCGGCCATCCGGCCCCGGCGCTCGACCAGAGCGGAGGCGTCGGTCTCGGCCTGGCGGACGATCCCCTCGGCCTCGGCGCGGGCGCGGTCGAGGAGAGTCGCGGCCTCGGCGTCGGCCTGGGCCGACTTGGCTTCATACTCGGCCTTGATCGCCTCGGCCTCGGAACGGAGCTGGGCGGCCTCGTCGAGCTGGGCCCGGATCGCGGCGATCTTCGAATCGAGCGCCTTGCCGATGATCGCCGGGACCCGCTTCCAAAGCAGGATGGCGAAGACCACCACCATCGCCAGTGCGATCCACTGCGGGGCGTCGAGGCCGAGCGCGGTCGGAAGCTCGTGATGCTCGGGAGCTCCGACCACTCCGGCGGGCTCGGCGCCACCGTGGCCTGGGGCCTCGCGGATATGGGGCGCCTGGGGGTTTTCCTCAGCCATGGGTCATCGCATTCCTGACCGCCCGGGCGGCCTCATCGCTGTCGACCGAAACTCCGGCCAGGCGCTCGACCATCTCGCGCGCCGCCTCGGCGGCGACGCTCTCGATCTCGCCGAGGGTCGCTTCGGTCGCGGCCCGGATCCGGGCCTCGGCGGCTTCGACCCGAGCCCCGATCTCCGAGTTCGCCACCCGCATCCGCTCCTCGGTCGCCTTTGCGCTCGAGACCTTGGCGGCCTGCGCGACCTTGAGGGCCTCGCCGCGGCTGGAATCCATCCGGGCGCGATAGGCGGCTTCGGTGCCCTCCGCGGCTTCGCGCGCGGCCTGGGCCGCGGCGAGGTCGCCGGCGATGCGCTGGTCGCGCGCCTCGACCGTCGACTGGATCTTGGGGAGCATCATCCGGCCGATGCCGAAATAGAGGATGGCGAGCACCAGCAGCAGCCAGAAGAACTGCGAGTAAGCGGCGTCGGCCAGCTGATTGATCTGGGGCATGTCGGTCCTCGAGGCGGGGACACTTAGCTAGCTAAGTGTCCCCTCGTTCCGAATCAACGGGCGTAGAGGATGATCATCGCCACGGCGAAGGCGATCAGGCCGAGAAGCTCGGCCGCGGCGAAGCCGATGAACAGGCGGCCCTGCTGGCTGTCGGCGGCGGCCGGGTTGCGGATCGCGCTCTCGAGGAACGAGCCGAAGACGTTGCCGACGCCGACCGCGGCGGCGCCGACGCCGATCGCGGCGAGACCGGCTCCGATGACCTGGGCAGAAGCGAAATCCATGACAATCTCCTTGGGAAAAGTAGGTTCAATGAGAAGCTAGTGAAGGTTGACCGCGTCGTTGATGTAGAGCGACGTCAGGAGTGCGAACACATAGGCCTGGATCGCGCAGACCAGGATCTCGAGCGCCATCACTCCGACGATGAAGACGAAGGACAGAAGGCTGACCGCGGGGCCTACGCCGCCGGCGTTGATCCCCTGGACGACGAAGCTCCCGAACACCTCGACGAGGATGTGACCTGCGATCATCGCGACGAAGAGCCGGAGCGCGAGGCTGAACGGACGGACCATGAAGGAGAGCAGCTCGATGAGGAAGATCATGGGCAGCATCAGCTTGGGGGTGCCGTGGGGTATGAACAGAGAGAAAAAGTGGAAGCCGTGCTTCCAGAAGCCGACGACGAGGACGATCCCGAAGCTGATGATCGCCATGATGCCGGTGACGGTGAACTGGCTGGTGACCGTGAACGGCTGGGCCCCGACCAAAGCGAAGGGCATCAGGCCGAGCAGATTGGCGAAGAGGATGAACATGAAGACCGTGAACACCCACGGCATGTACTTGCGCCCCTCGGGGCCAATGTTGGTGGTGACCATCGAATGGATGAAGCCGGTCACGCCTTCGACCATCACCTGCCAGCGGCCCGGGACGAGTTGGCGCTTCATGCCGCCGAGCATGAAGATCCAGATCAGCGCGAGGACGACGAGCATCCAAAGCGCGCTGTTGGTGAAGACGAACGGATTGCCGTCCAGATTGCCCGCGAGCGGACTGATCTGGAACTGGTGCATCGGGTCGATCTTGCTTTCGGCCGCCACTCTTTTACGTCCCTTTGCCCGTCATTCGGGCTTTTGCTTCGAAATCTTCCAGACTTCCCACATGGCGGCGCCGAACCCGAGGAACAGCATCGCCACCCAGATGCCCCGGGTCCCGGCGGCCCGGTCGATCACCCAACCGATGAGGGCGCTTCCGAGCGGATAGCTGAACATCACCGAGAGGATGCGCATCCCCTGGCGCTGGCCAGTCTGTGCCGGGCGCTGCTTCACGCCGGTCCTCGCCGCTTCCGCCGACTGAGCGTCCCTCAATCGCTCATCGAGCGAGTCGAGCCGCGCGTCCGGGGGAAGCTTCGGGTCCTGCCGGTGCTCGTCTTCCGCCATGTCTTTCTTCCATGGACAGCGGCGCTTGCAAGCGCGCTGATGAGGGTGCGAGGACATGCCGGCGAACGAACCCCGCCAAGGCGCCGCCCCTTTAGGAAGGGGGGTGGCCCAAGTCAACTCTTGTGCGGTGCGGCAAAGGAGCGAATTGACTGGCGCGCCGGGGCGATTAGGCTCTGCCGATGTCGAGGCCCCTCGCCCTTCCACTGCTCCTCGCGATCGGCGCGACCCTGGGCGGCTGCGGGGAGCGGCGGCCCGAGGCGGCGCCGACCGCCGCGCCCAGGGCGGCCAAGCGGGACTGCCCCACGCGAGGCGCCGAGCCTGCAAAGGGCAGCGTGTGCATCGCCAGGAGAGGCCCGAACTGGACCTACGCCTTCGTCTATCCGCCCGAGGCCGCGCGAATCCCGGCCCTCGACTCCTGGCTCCGGAGCCAGTCGAAGGCGGAGATGAGGCAGGAGTGGAACGAGAACGACGCGGACGGCCTGGGCGCGCTGTCGAGATATGCCAAGGAGCATCCCGAGGGCCGGTTCTTCCACGAAAAGGTCTATACGCTGGACTCCGACCTTCCGGGGCTGCTCTCCTTGTCCAAGTCGACCTCGGAATATAGCGGCGGCGCCCATGGCTGGTACGTCTTCGAGACCCTGCTCTGGGACAAGGCCGGCAACCGCATGCTGGAGCCCGAAGCGCTGTTCAGCGACCCGGCGGCCGCGAATTCGGAGATAGGAGCCCAGCTCTGCCCGGTGCTCGCCGAAGCCCGCAGGCGCGAGGCCGCCCGGGGTGGCGGTTTCTTCAGGGGCCCGTGCACGCCTCCGCCCTATGATTTCACGCTGCTGGGCGCCGGCGGGCAGGTCACCACGCTCAAGATCACGTTCAATGAGCTCGATGGCTATGCCGGCGGAACTTACGAAGTCCATCTGCCGGTCACCGAACGGCTTCGGGCGCTCGTGGCGAAGCGGTTCAGGACCAGCTTCGCCGTGTCCGGCTCCCCCGCCCGCGCCTGCAATTCCAACCTCGACGACTGCGTGGTGGCCGGCCAGGCTCGGCGGCGACAAACGGCGTCGAATCACTCGGATGAAGCGTCGGCAGGTCCCCGGGATGGCGGCCTGCGCCATCCCAGCCGATCCGTGAGCGCTGTGCCGGTCGATTTTTTCAACGCAAAGACGCAAAGATTCCGCGAAGCGGAAAACCTCATTGCCCGTCCGATGAAGCCTCGCCGTCCGCTAGCCGGGGCGGCGATGGAGCGTTCCGCGCTCTTTGCGTCTTTGCGTCTTTGCGTCTTTGCGTTCAAAAATGAGTTCGCACCGCAGTCGCGGGTTGGCTCGGACGGCGCCGCCTCGTCATCCCGGGGAACCCCTCCCCTGCTCTATCCGCAATAAGCGGGGAGCGGGATCGGGGCGGAGTCGCGCTGGCGCCAGACTCCGTCGGGAAGGCGGTAATATTGGCCCTGGGCGACCTTGGTGCGGAACAGCTCGCAGGCGGTGGTCGCGGCGACCTCCTCGATCTTGGCACCGCGCTTGGCGGCGAGATCGGTGTAATAAGCGCGGCGCTTGATGTTGACCGAATCGACCTGGGCGCGGACGGCCGCGGGGGCCGAGCCGACGAGGCCGAGATAGCCGTCGGCCTGCTCTCCGACCTGGCCCGAGGCGCGGAGCTGCGCCGAGGCGTCCTGGAGCATTGCGACGGCGGAGGTCGTGCCCAGAACGGCGCCAAGCCCGATGCCCGCGGCGAGGATCAGTTTCATTCGGCGGCTCATGTCAAAACACTCCCGGATTCTCTTTGATGAGATCGCGCACGTCCTGCTGGAGACGGACGACGACCTCCTGCCTTATGTTGATGTTGAGGTTGATCTCGATCGGCTTCTCCGGTGCGCTCACCTGAACGCACCCGGCCGAGCCGAGAACAACCGGCGCGGCGAGGAGGATCTTCAACCTTCTCATCGCGCCTTGCGTCGCACCGCAACGCATCGACGTCAACATGGGCCGCTTCATCGCACAATCTCGCTTTCCTGGGGCTGAACAATGGGTGGCTCCTCCGGCTTTCCGCGGATCAGGTCCGGCAGGGTCGACTGGATGAGCAGGGTGGGATCGTGGAGCGAGCGCATCGTCCCGATGAGGGCCCGGAAGGGTCCCTTCACATTGATGTTGAACTCGAACGGGATCTTGGCGAGCTGGCCGAGGGCGCGGCCGGCGACCATGCCCTGGATCCCGCCGCCCGGAGCGGCGGTCAGGACCGGGTCCCTCGCCACTCCGTCGAGCTCGATCCCGGCGACGAACTCGCCCTCGAGCGCTCCGTCGAGATTGATCGTCAGCTTCGAGTAGCGCATCGATTTGAGGGCGTCGAAGGCGAGCTTGCCGTAGATTCCGAGCTGCTTGTCGGTGAGCTCGCCGATATAGGAGAGGGTTCCACCCTGAGGCCGGGCGACGAGCCGGCCGCCGACGATCCGCCCGCCGCGCTCGTCGAAGACCATCGGGATCACCCCGTCGAACGTTCCGGTGGCGGTGATGTTGGCGAACTCCATCTTCTGGATGAAGAGCGCGGCATCGAGGCCCTCGACGCGGAAGGTCAGGCGCTTCGCCGACGGCTTCGAGAAGTCGAGGATCGTCTCCTCGAGGATCAGCTCGCCGCCGGCGAACGGCCAGCGCCCGCCCTCGACCCTGACCTGAAGGCCGGGGAGGAGCTGGTAGCGGATCCGCCCGTCGAGCACGTCGATCCCGGCCCGGACGAGGCCGATCCGGGCCTCCTGGCCGGGAGCGCTGGCCAGTCCGAGCAGGTCGGTGAAGTGCAGCGTGGTGGACAGGCCCTCGACCGGCCCGAAGGCGGCGGCGAAATCCATGTCGTCGGTCGAAAAGGTGCCGCTGGAGCGGGAGCCGGACGGGTCCCAGCCTATCTCCCCCCGCCCCTTCAGGACCCCGTTCACCAGGGCGATGACCCCGGTGGTGAGCCGGGTCAGCTGCTCGGGCTGGTAGTCCTTGTCGAAGCGGATGCCCGGGACGTCCAGGCGCGCGCGCCCGCGGCCGGTGCCGAGATCGTGGTCGATGTCGGCCCGGACGATCCGGGTCCCGGTCTCCGGATCGTCCAGCCAGCCGCCCGCCTCTATCCGGTTGTCGGCAAGCTCCAGACGGAAATCGGTGGTGACCAGAGGATAGAAACGGGGCGGAGCGACCTCGTCGGAGATCCGAATCCCGCCGGCCATGGAGAGGTCGGCGCCCTTCATCCGCCAGGTGCCGCTGCCCTCGCTCATCAGCAAGGGCACGTTGCCGAGCTTGCCCGAGAGGCCCGCAAATCGTCCCGACACCCCGCCTCGGCCGAATTCGCCGGTGAGGGAGGCCAGGTCGAGGCGGTTCGCGGCCAGCCGGATCTCGAGGTCCGACGCGGCGAATCGGGGACCGGCGAGGCCGAAGCTCAAGCCGCTTCCGGCGACGCTGAGCGGCGAGGCGCCGAGGGATCCGGCGAAGCGCGGCGAGGCGAGCCGTGCGCCGCCCATGACCGGCCCGCCGGCATTCCTCCAGATCAGAGCTCGGCCCGCCGGGCAGAGTGGAAGCAGGGTTCGTCCAAGCCGGAGGGTGCCGACCTGGAGCGATTCGAACCGGGCGGCGGTGCAGCCTGCCCCGAAGGCGAAACCGCCGCGGCCGTCGATCCGGCCGGCGATCGGGAGGACGAGCCCGCGCACCCAGCCGTTGTCGAGCGGCCCGTCGATCGTCGCCACGGTCGACACCCGGGTCTCCCCGCCCGGAGCCGCCGTGAAGGCGATGTCGCCGAGGGCGAGCCGCGAATTGCCGGCCCGCATCGGCTGGATCCGGCCGGAGCCGCTCACCGGCGAACCGGGACGGGGCTTGGAAAGGCTGAGGCGAATGGCGGGGAAGCCGCCGCCGGCGACCGAGAGGTCCCCGTCGAGCCGGGTCACTCCGCTCGGCCAGTAATAAGTGAGGCCCTGCCCGCCCCCGAGCTCGATCCGCGCGCCGCTTCGAGTCGCGGCGCTCAGCCGCTCGAACCGGACCCCGCCGAAGCCCCGGCCGTGGACGAGCCGGAGGTCGGCGTCGACGTCGAAGCCGCCCGCGGCCCGGAACAGGGCGGCGGCAAGCGCATCGCCCACCGGTTCGAGCGGAGTGCCACCGGCCGACCCGAGCGCGGCAACCGCGCCGGCGACTGCCGGCCCCGCCGAGGTTTCTCGCGCCTCGGCGTTGCCGAGCAGTGTGAAGCCGCCGTTGTCCAGCGACAGCCCGTAGCGGCCCCGGACCCTGGTACGCGCGGAGTCCACGCCGCCGGCCCGGGCGGCGGCGGAGGCGAGGTCGAGACTGCCGCGGGTCATCCGGGCATCGCCGTCGAGGCCGACCCGACCGGTCAGATTGGTGATCGCGATCGAGCCTGCCAGAAGGCGGGCAACCGTCAGACTGGTGCTCCCCGTCCAGCGGTCCAGCCCCTGAGCCAGCTTCGCGTCGAGATCGAGGCTTGGCTGGGCGACGGCGAGGCTGGCGCCGCAGGTGAGCAAGGTCGCCCGTGCGGGGCCGCGAAAGCTCGGCTCAAGCCTGGCGATTCGGACGTCCCAATGACCCCTGGCGCCACCGAGCCGGCAATTGCCGACGTAGAGCTCCGGCGCCGCCGCCGCCATCCGGCCGCGGAAGCCGTCGGCGAGATTGCCCTTGCCCTCGAGTGCGATCCCGGCCCGGCCGGCCGGCGTGTCTAACCGGATGCCGGTGTCGGCGATGTCGACATTCTGGTCCGGGAAGCGAAACGGAAGCCCGCTGGGGGGCGGGAGCAGCCGATCGACCTCGCCGAAGCTGACCTTTCCGTTCCTCGCCAGCCGGGCATTGAGTCGGACTCCCCGGGCTGTGATCAAATCGACCTTCGGACGGCGCAGCCCACTCCAGCCCAGCCGGACTTCGACCCAGCGAGCGGTAAGATCGGGATTGCGCGGATCGCCGATGACCAGATTCTCGAGCCGTTGGGTCCTGAACCCGATTTGCTTGACCTCATAGGTGGCGCGGACGTTGCGCCGGGCGAGCTCGCGCTCGATATAGTCGGAGGCGATCGGCCGGCGCTGGGTCCAGGCGACGAGCAGCGCGAGCAGGACCAGGACGAGCAAGGCGAGCGCGATCAGCCGCTTCACCGGCCGCCGTCTCACCTCCGCTGGAGCCTCCTCGTCCACTGGCCGTCCAAGCTCCTTCACCCATTCCCGTTGCGCCTCCGTACCTTTCGCACGCGCGGCGGCAAAGCGGTTTGCCTAAGAGGCTCTCCAAGCTTAATCTTGCCTTATGGCCGACGAGTCTCTCGACGGCCGCGGCCACCGTGCCCGGCTGAGGAGACGCCTGTTCGAGGGCGGGCCGGAGGCTCTCCTGGAGCATGAGCTTATTGAATATCTGCTTGCGCTCGCCTTGCCGCGTCGAGACACCAAGCCCTTAGCGAAAAAGCTCATTCACGATTTCGGCGGCTTCGGGCGGCTGCTTTCCGCGGATGCGGAAGCGATCATGCGGGTCGGCGACGTCAGCGAGGGCGCCGCTGCGGCGGTCAAGATCGCCCAGGCCGCGGCCCTGAGGCTTCTCGAATCGCGGGTGATGGACCAGCCGGTGCTCGGCAGCTGGCAGGCCCTGCTCGATTATTTACGAGCCGACATGGGCGCTCTCGCCATCGAGCGGGTGAGGATCCTCTATCTCAACGCCCGGAACATGCTGATCCGAAACGAGCCGATGTCGGAAGGCTCGGTCGACGAGGCGGCGGTCTATGTCCGGGAGGTCATCCGGCGGGCGCTGGAATATCACGCCACGGCGGTCATCCTCGTCCATAACCATCCGAGCGGCGACCCGCAGCCGAGCCAGCAGGACATCAGGCTCACGCGCGAGATCGTCGAGGCGGGGCGACCGCTCGGGATCGCCGTCCACGACCATGTCATCGTCGGAGCGAGGACGTGTGCGAGCCTGCGCTCGCTGGGTTTGATCTGAGGCTCGGACGACGGCGCGGACGGGGGGCTCCAGGCTGGCACCCCTGCCGGCCAAGCCACCACGCGACCGAGCGAACGCAGACCTCCGCCACGACCGCCGCTCCCGCGAAGCACATGGCGATCCAGGTAAGCATGATCAGCGGATTGTCCGGACCCGTCGCATCCAGCAGCCAGGCTCCGGCCATGGCCACAAGGCCCAGGCCGAAGCAGAAAAGCCTTGCCCGGAAGGGCAGAGCCGCGATGGCCGCGGCGGGCACGGCCGCGAAGGAAACGAGAATGATCCATCCCTCGAAGAGGGCCGCCCCCAGGAGTAGGCTGCCTGCCGTCAGCGTGAATGCCAGAACGCCGGCGAGGATTGCGGAGAGCGCCTTGGCGAGAATGGACGACGGCTGGTCCACGACTTCAATCCTCTCGGGCGGCCCGACCGGCGGAGCGCGGAGCGATCCTTTTAGGCGAAACGGGGCTCGAATCGAAGCGGGTGCGGCGCGACCGCGAAGTGTTTGACCGAGCGAAGCCGCACTATGATAGAATTGCGACGTGACTCATCCGGATCGCAGAACGCTGCTTGTCGGCGCCGGCGCTTACCTGGCCTTGCGGGGCTGCGGACCGAGCCCGGCCGAACGCGCCGCTCAGCCCGCGCCGGGGAAGGCTGGCAAGCTGATCGCCGCAGCCCGCGCTCAGATCGGGGTCACGATCCGCTACGATTCCGCCTATACCGCCTTCCCTTCCCCGAGGGCGACGTTCCGCGCGGGCGGGGGGTTTGCACCGACGTCGTCATCCGCGCCTATCGCGACTCACTCGGTCTCGACCTGCAGGCGCTAGTCAATGCCGACATGCGCTCCCACTTCGCGGCTTATCCAGGCCTGTGGGGCCAGCGTGCGCCTGACCGGAGCATCGATCATCGTCGGGTTCCCAACCTGCGGACCTGGCTGACCCGCCAGGGCGCGGCGCTGCCGATCCCGGCCGATGCCTCGGGCTGGAGGCCGGGCGATATCTTCACCTCCCTCGTCGAGCGCACCGGCACCCATATCGGACTGGTTTCCGACCGGCGCGGGCCAAACGGCTGGCTGATCGTCCACAATATCGGCGCCGGCACGCGCGAGGAAGACGGCCTCGGCGCCTGGCCGATCACCGGTCGCTATCGATGGGCCCTGGGATGATTTGATCGAAAACCCCTCGCGGCTCAGGCGCGATGGGGCCGGACAAAGTGTGGCGGAGGGGCCTGCCGCAATCGGAAAGCCCCTCCACCATGCTTCGCATGGCCCACCTCCCCCGGAAAAACCGGGGGAGGACTTGGATTACCGCCGGCCGCGCTGGGTGCAGCTGTCGGTGCGGGTGCGGGTGCAGGGCGGGTAGCTCCGGGCGCCGCCCGAGCCGGCCATGGCGCCGTTGCCCATGGAGCCGGATCCATTATTCATGCCGCTACCGGTCGTGCCGGAGTTCATGCCGGTGCCGGAGTTCATCCCGGTTCCGCTGTTCATGCCGGTGCCGCTGTTCATGCCGGTGCCGCTGTTCATGCCCGTGCCGGAGTTCATCCCGGTCCCACTGTTCATGCCCGTGCCGCTGCTGCCGGTGTTCGTGCCCGTGGTCGTCCCGGTCGTCCCGGTGTCCTGATCGTCGGACTGCGTCGATTCGTCGCCGGTCGTGCCGGTCTGGCTGGTGCCGGCACCCGTGCCGGTGCCGCCGCTGTTTGTGCCGGTCGTCTGGGCCAGCGCGGGGATGGCGAGCAGCATCGCGCCGCCCATCAGGATGGATTTCAGCATAAGATTCTACCTCTCTATAATCGATGTCGATTGAAAAACTCGGGCCCTGGGGCAGTAAGGCTCTGAAGGCTCAGGGGAAAAACGACGCGGCGAGCAAGGTCGTTCCGTGCCTCGTCCGATTGAAGCCACGGGGCGACTTTGCTAGGCGGCCCCTCTCCCCAATCCAGGTTAGGAAGCGCCGATGATCCCCCGCTACTCGCGGACGCAGATGAGCAGCATCTGGGCGCCCGAAGCCCGCTTCCGGATCTGGTTCGAGATCGAGGCCCACGCGCTCGACGCGATGGCGGAGATCGGGATCGTCCCTCGCGAGGCGGCGGAGGCGGTCTGGGCGAAGGGGGGATTCGACGTCGACCGGATCGACACGATCGAGGCGGAGGTGAAGCACGACGTCATCGCCTTCCTGACCAGCGTGGCCGAGCATGTCGGGCCGGAAGCGCGCTTCCTCCACCAGGGCATGACCAGCTCGGACGTCCTCGACACCTGCCTCGCGGTCCAGCTGAAGCGGGCGTCCGACCTTCTGATCGAGGATCTCGACGCCCTGCTCGCGGTGCTCGAGCGGCGCGCCCGCGAATATAAGCTCACTCCGACGATCGGCCGAAGCCACGGGATCCACGCCGAGCCGGTGACCTTCGGCCTGAAGCTGGCCTTCGCTCATGCCGAGTTCGCCCGGGCGCGCGCGCGGATGATCGCGGCCCGGGACGAGATCGCGACCTGCGCCATCTCCGGCGCGGTGGGCACGTTCGCCAATGTCGACCCGCGGGTCGAGGCGCATGTCGCTGCGAAGATGGGGCTGAGGGTCGAGCCCATCTCGACCCAAATCATCCCCCGCGACCGTCACGCAATGTATTTCGCGACCCTGGGCGTGATCGCCTCGTCGGTCGAGCGGCTCGCGACCGAGGTCCGTCACCTGCAGCGCACCGAGGTGCTGGAGGCCGAGGAATATTTCTCGCCGGGGCAGAAGGGCTCGTCGGCGATGCCGCACAAGCGCAACCCGGTCCTGACCGAGAATTTGACCGGTCTCGCCCGGATGGTCCGAAGCTACGTGAACCCGGCGCTCGAGAACGTGGCCTTGTGGCACGAGCGCGACATCAGCCACAGCTCGGTGGAGCGCTATATCGGGCCCGATTCGACGGTGACCCTCGACTTCGCACTCGCGCGGCTGACCGGGGTGATCGACAAGCTTCTCGTCTATCCGGACCGGATGCAGAAGAATCTCGACCTCATGGGGGGCCTGGTCCACTCGCAGCGGGTCCTTCTCGCCCTGACCCAGGCCGGGGCGAGCCGGGAGCAGGCTTACGGTCTCGTCCAGCGGAGCGCGATGAAGGTGTGGGAAAGCGGCGGGACCCTGTCGCTCCTCGATCTGCTCAAGTCGGATCCGGAAGTCTCGGCGCTTCTCCCCGCCGAGCGACTCGAGGAGAGCTTCGACCTCGGCTATCACCTGAAGCACGTCGACACGATCTTCGAGCGGGTGTTCGGGGCCGCGGCGCCCTCGTCTCTGCCTTGATGCGGGTCACCCTCAATATCATCCGGATATATTGCAGTCTAATATTATCCGGGTAATATTGACGGCAGCCGGCCGGGCTGCTACGGCGCCGCCATGGACCAGCAATCGCGCAAGGCGGCCGTCGCGGCCTTCAAGGAGCGGAAGAGCACGCCCGGAATCTACGCCCTCACCTGCCGTGCGACGGGGGAGCGATGGGTGGGCCGCGCCTCCGACCTGGCGACCATCTGGAACCGGCTCTCGGTTGCGCTGAAGACGGCGAGCACCCCCCACCGCAGCCTCCAGGCCGCGGCCCGGGCGCATGGCGAGGCCGCCTTCGATTTCGAGGTGGTGGAGCGGATCGACGAACCGGATTCCTCGCCCGCTTTGGTCGCGGCGATCCTGAAGCGGCGGCTGGAGCATTGGCGGGAAGAGCTTGGGGCGACGGCGATCTGACGCCTTCGTCATCCCGGACTTGATCCGGGATGCAGGAACACCGACCTGCCAAGCAGGAATGGAGCCGTGTTCATGGATGCCGGATCAAGTCCGGAATGACGACTCCACGCGAGGCAGCAATGACCGATCTTTCCCAATTCCCGATCACCCGCCGCTGGCCGGCCGAGCATCCCGACCGGCTCCAGCTCTATTCGCTGAACACGCCCAACGGGGTGAAGGTGTCGATCATGCTCGAGGAGATCGGCCTCCCCTACGAGCCGCATCTGGTCGACATCACGAAGAACGAGACCTGGACGGAGGAATTCCTTTCGCTCAACCCGAACGGCAAGATCCCGGCCATCGTCGATCCCGACGGGCCCGGCGGAAAGCCGCTCGGACTGTTCGAATCGGGCGCGATCCTCGTCTATCTGGCCGACAAATCGGGGCAGCTCATCTCCTCCGACCCGGCGCGGCGCTGGGAGACGATCCAGTGGCTCATCTTCCAGATGGCCGCAATCGGCCCGATGTTCGGCCAGGTCGGCTTCTTCCACCGGTTCGCCGGCAAGGCGATCGAGGACAAGCGTCCGCTGCAGCGCTACGTCGACGAATCGAAGCGGCTGCTCGGAGTGCTCGAGGGGCGGCTCGACGGGCGGGACTGGATCATGGACGATTATTCGATCGCCGACGTGGCGACGCTGGGCTGGGGTCCGGAACCTGATCGGCTTCTACGAGGCTCGCGAGCTGGTGGACTTCGACTCCCTCCGCAACGTCCCGCTCTGGCTTGAGCGCGGGCTCGCGAGGCCGGCGGTCCAGCGCGGGCTGGAGATTCCGAAGCGGTAGCTTTGCGCCACGGCCGCGCGCATCGATTCGACTTCTTGATCCGGTTCAGTCCGGGGCGTAGCGTTCCGGATAGCGACGCCGCTGCGGGCCGCTCGTCGGCCCCTTCACCCGCGGCCATTCGTCGGTCCAGACGAGATGGTCGATGAGCATCGCCCGCCTCGTATTGACCTCGTCGGTCGGCTTGGAGCGGGGACGGGTGGAGGCCACCGCATGATAGACGATCCAGCTCTCGCCATATTCGTCGTCGATCACGCTGTTGTGGCCGGGCCCGATCCATTTCGCGCTTCCCTCGAGGAGCGTTCCGGGCTTGAGCTCGAACGGGCCGGTCGCGCTTCGCGACCTCGCCACCATCACGGCGTAGCGGACCCCCTTCCCGCAGCAATTGTCGCCCGAATAGAAGAGGTAGTAATAGCCGCCGCGAAGCTCCACCCAGGCGCCTTCGACGAGCCGGCGATAGGGGGTCTTCGGGTCGACCTTGATCAGGTCGATCGCAGTGCTCCACGGCGCGAAGGACATTCGATCCGGCGCCAGTTCGCGCACCTTGATCGGGCCGAAGCCGGAGCCCCAGTAGAGCAGCCGCTTGCCGGTCGCCGGATCGTCGTAGGACATCGGATCGATGTTGACGAAGCCGGGTCCGCATTGAAGCGGTCGGCCCATGTCGGTGAACGGCCCCTCGGGGCGGTCCGAAGTGGCGACGGCGAGGCACAAGCCCTTCTTCCCGTCGGTCAGAGCCTCGTCGGGCTTGGCCGAATAATAAAGATAATAGCGGCCCTGGTGCTCGGCGACATGCGGCGCCCAGAAATCCCGGGTCCGGCTCGCCCAGGCCGGCCTGGCCGGGAGGGCGTCGCCGAGCTGCTCCCAGGCGATCAGATCCCGGGAACGCGCAACCTGGAGATTGATCCACTTGCCGCCGCGCTCGGTCTGGGTGGCGTAGACGTAATAATAGCCGTCCTTCGCCCGCAGGATGGCCGGATCCGGGAAATCGGAGTCGATGACCGGGTTGGCGAAGGTAGCCGGAGCCTTGGCGGGGGCAGCCGCGCCGGCCGTGAGGAGGGTCGCCGTGAGCAGGGCCAGTATTCGCATAAGCGGAGCATAGCGCCATTCGGGCGGCCAGGCACGTCCTGCTTCGAACGCTCGAAAACCATTGTTGAAAGGCTCGGTTCGGCTTAGCCTCCTGGGTGGCCGCTTATCCGGCGCACAGGCGGAGGCTCTGATGGTCGTTTCAGCACATCGAGCGCTTGCGGCGCTGGCGAGCTCCGCTCTCGCGCTCCAGCCCGCTCCCGCGCTCGCTCAGTCAGAAGCCTGGAGCCGGATGGCGGAGGAGGATCTCGAGGCGGCGCGTGCCTTCATCGCGGAAACGCATCCCGGTGCCGTTCCGGAGCGCGGGGATTCGAAGTTCCTGGGCCAGCTGCGCGACGGCTATGCGCAAGCCCGCTCGCTGGCGCGATCCGCGCGCACCTTCGGCGGCTACCGGGCCGCGCTCGAGCGTTTCGCGGCCGCTTTCGACGATCCGCATATCGCCAGCTCAAGCTGGGTCCGGCCGGATACCTTCTGGCCGGGCTTCCTCGTCTCCACTCGGCGCGGCGGCTGGAAGGTGGCAGCGGGCGGCGCCCCCGACGGACCCGAAGCGGGAGCGGAGCTGATCTCCTGCGACGGCAAAGATCCGGATGCCCTCGCGGCGGCGGCGCTCGGCCCTTTCACTCCGGCCTGGGCGGTGAAGGCCCAGCGGATGAAAAGCGAGTCGTCCCTGCTCCTCGACACCGGCAACCCGCACCGCACGAGGCTTCAGCAGTGCGACTTCCGTTCCCCCGACGGCAGGAGCTCGACCCACCGGCTGAACTGGAGGCGGATCAGCGGCGCGGACCTGGCGACGCAGTTCGAAAAGCTCGGCCCCGTCGCTTCGGAAGAGCTGGCGCTTCGACCGTTCGAAGGCGGATGGTGGGTTCGGCTCGGCACTCAGTCGGGCTCGGCCGTCCCACTGATGAAGGAGGTCGAGGCGCGACAGGCCGAGCTTCGGCGCGCCCCGGTGGTCGTCGTCGACCTTCGGGGCAATGGCGGCGGCGCCTCGTTCATCAGCGACCGGATCGCGGAGGTCATCTACGGGACCGCCCGGGTAGACCGGGCCGCCTTCCCCAAAGGCGCAGCCTATCCCGAGAAGGTGGTCTGGCGGGCCTCGGCGACGACTCTCAAGACGGCCAATTCCTATGTCGAGCGCGCCGGGCGGCTAGGCCCGGAACACCCTCTCGTACTTGGAATGACGGCCCAACGGGACTCGATCAAGGCTGCCGTGGAGCTCGGACGCCCGCTCGCCGAGGCCCCCGCCGCGATCGATCCCAAAGCGCCTCTTCGCAAGCTGGACCGGGTGAAGCGGCCGCCGCGGGTCGTCCTCGTCACCGACCGCCTGTGCTTCAGCTCATGCCTGCAGGCGGCACGCCTGTTCCGCGACCTCGGAGCGACTCATGTCGGCCAGGAGACGAATGCGAATACGCATTATTCGAACGCGATCGCCACCGATTTGCCCTCCGGGCTGTCGAACTTTTCAAGCCTCCAGGCCTATTCCGTCCATGTCCCCAGGCAGCTGGGGCCCTATGCGCCGACGATCCTGTTCAGCGTGGATCTCGCCGACGACAAAGCGGTCCAGCAGGAAGTGCGCAAGTTGATCGCCGCCGCGCCGAGCCGGTGACCAGAGGCGCGCGCCTCACGCGTCGAACAGGCCCTTCAGCTTGCCGAAGAAGCTCTTCGACGCCGGACATTCCTCGCCGGTCTCCGTGGCCCGGAATTCCTCGAGCAGCTCGCGCTGGCGGGCGCTTAGGCCGGTCGGAGTCTCGACCTCGACCTGGACAACCATGTCGCCATGGCCCCGGCCGTTGATCACCGGCATTCCGGCGCCGCGCTTCCTGAGCTGCTTGCCGGACTGGATTCCGGCCGGGATCTGGATCGAATGCTTCTGCCGGTCGAGACCGGGCACCTCGATGGTTCCGCCGAGCGCCGCGGTGGTGATGCTGACCGGGCAGCGGACGAACAGGGTGGTCCCCTGGCGCTGGAAGAAATCGTGACGGGCGAGATGGACGAAGATGTAGAGGTCTCCGTTCGGCCCGCCGCGAGCGCCCGCTTCGCCTTCGCCGGCAAGCCTGATCCGGGTGCCCTCGTCGACTCCGGCGGGTATCCGGACCTCGAGCGAGCGCTGGCGCTCGACCCGGCCCTCGCCTCGGCACTTGTCGCAAGGGTCGGCAATGACCTGGCCCGCTCCGCGGCAGGTCGGGCAGGTCCGCTCGACGACGAAGAAACCCTGCTGCGCGCGCACCTGGCCCCGGCCGTGGCACATGGTGCAAGGACGCGCGCTCGTCCCCGACTTCGCGCCGGAGCCGCCGCACGGCTCGCATTTGGCGGTCGTGTCGATCCTCAGCTCGACCTGCTTGCCGGCGAAGGCGTCCTCGAGGCTGATCTCGAGGTCGTAGCGAAGGTCTGAGCCGCGAAGCGCGTTGGAGCGGCGGTCGGCCTGCTGGCCGTTCATGAACTCGCCGAAGATGTTCTCGAAGATGTCGCTGAACGAGCCGAAATCCTGGGCCCCCGCTCCGCCCATCCCGCCGTTGCGGAAGGCGGCGTGGCCGAAGCGGTCGTAGGCGGCGCGCTTCTGCGGGTCCTTCAGGCAGTCATAGGCTTCGTTGATCGCCTTGAACTTCGCCTCGGAATCCTTGCAGCCCGGGTTTCGGTCCGGATGGCATTCCATGGCGAGCCGGCGGTAGGCGGTCTTGAGAGTCTTCTCGTCGGCGCCGCGCTCGACCTGCAGCAGCTCGTAATAATCGGTTTCAGTCACAGCGTATGGCCCCCGAGCCGAACCCCGTCACCCCAGCGAATGCTGGGGTCCATGCAGACTCTCCAATCCCCGCGGGCCCGAGGATGCCGCATGGATTCCAGCTTTCGCTGGAATGACGGGTGGACATGCCTCAGCCCTTGTTTTCGTCGTCGACCTCGGAGAATTCGGCGTCGACCACCTCTTCCTGGGAGGAAGCGGTCTCGGCGCCCTGTCCGGAGTCTGCGTCGGACGAACCGCCGGCCGCTCCGGCCTGCTCCTTCTCGTAAATCGCCTGGCCGAGCTTCATCGCGACCTGGCTGAGGGCCGCGGTCTTCGACTTCATCGACTCGATGTCGCCGCTCTCGACCGCCTTGCGGGTCTCGTCGATCGCCGACTGGATCTCGGACTTGAGGGATTCGTCGACCTTGTCGCCATGCTCCGCGAGCTGCCTTTCGGTGCTGTGGGCGAGGCCTTCGGCGCTGTTCTTCGCCTCGGCGCCCTCGCGGCGCTTCTTGTCCTCCTCGGCGAACTGCTCCGCCTCGCGAACCATCTTCTCGATGTCCGAGTCGGCGAGGCCGCCCGAGGCCTGGATCCGGATCTGCTGCTCCTTGCCGGTGCCCTTGTCCTTGGCGGAGACGTTGACGATGCCATTGGCGTCGATGTCGAACGTCACCTCGACCTGGGGCACTCCGCGCGGCGCCGGCGGGATCCCGACGAGGTCGAACTGGCCGAGCAGCTTGTTGTCCGCGGCCATCTCGCGCTCGCCCTGGAAGACGCGGATGGTGACCGCGTTCTGATTGTCCTCGGCGGTCGAATAGGTTTGCGACTTCTTGGTCGGAATGGTCGTGTTGCGGTCGATCATCCGGGTGAACACTCCGCCCAGGGTCTCGATTCCGAGGCTCAGCGGAGTGACGTCGAGCAGGAGGACGTCCTTGACGTCACCCTGGAGGACTCCGGCCTGGATGGCGGCGCCCATGGCGACGACCTCGTCCGGATTGACGCCCGTGTGCGGCTCCTTGCCGAAGAAGTCCTGGACCACCTGGCGCACCCGCGGCATCCGGGTCATTCCACCGACGAGCACGACCTCGGCGATGTCCGCCGCCTTGACGCCCGCGTCGGCGAGCGCCTTCTTGCAGGGCTCGAGCGTGCGCTTGATCAGATCCTCGACCAGTTTCTCCAGATCGGCCCGGGTGATCGTCTTGACGAGATGCTTGGGGCCGTTCTGGTCGGCGGTGATGAAGGGAAGGTTGACCTCGGTGGTCTGCGCCGACGACAGCTCGATCTTCGCCCGCTCGGCGCCTTCTTTGAGGCGCTGGAGGGCGAGCCGGTCGCCGCGAAGGTCGATGCCCTCCTGCTTCTTGAACTCGTCCGCCAAGTAATCGACGATCTTGGCGTCGAAATCCTCGCCGCCGAGGAAAGTGTCGCCGTTGGTCGACTTCACCTCGAAGACGCCGTCGCCGATCTCGAGGACCGAGATGTCGAAGGTTCCGCCGCCGAGGTCGTAGACGGCGATCGTCTTGCCGTCCTGCTTGTCGAGGCCGTAGGCGAGCGCCGCCGCGGTCGGCTCGTTGATGATCCGGAGGACCTCGAGGCCGGCGATCTGACCGGCGTCCTTGGTCGCCTGGCGCTGGGCGTCGTTGAAATAAGCCGGGACGGTGATCACCGCCTGGGTGACGTTCTCGCCGAGATAGGCCTCGGCGGTTTCCTTCATCTTCTGCAGGATGAAGGCGGAGATTTGCGACGGGCTGTAATCCTTGGACCCGGCGTTCACCCAGGCGTCGCCGTTGGGGCCGCGGCTGATCGTGTAGGGGACCAGCTCGGTGTCCTTCTTGGTGATCGGATCGTCGAAGCGGCGGCCGATGAGGCGCTTCACCGCGAAGACGGTGTTCTCGGGATTGGTGACCGCCTGGCGCTTGGCCGGCTGGCCGACCAGCCGCTCGCCGTCTTTGGCGAAAGCGACGATGGAGGGCGTCGTGCGGGCGCCTTCCGCATTTTCGACCACCTTCGGCTTGCCGCCTTCCATGACGGCGACGCAGCTGTTGGTGGTGCCGAGATCGATTCCGATGACTCTAGCCATATTAATCCTCTTGTGCCCCAAAAGTTTACCGCACCCCTGCGTCCTTCAAATGAGGCACGCGGAGTGTTTCGGGAGCGATATAGGGGTGGATTCCGACGCGACAAGAAGTGCGGCTCGCGCTAGGAGCGCCGCGGCCATGAAGAAGATGCTCGAAAGCCTCGTTTTTGCGTCCCTCGCCGGGACGCTGCTTGCGGGCTGCGACCGCCCTCCGCCGGACGGAGCCGTTCGGGTGAAGGACGTCTGGGTCAGGCTTCCCGCGGTGAAGAGCCGGCCCGGCGGCGCCTATTTCCGGATGGAGGCGGGGAGTGAGGGCACCAGGCTGCTGGGCGTGTCGAGCCCTTCGGTGCGCTGGGTCGAGCTTCACGAGACCAGCATGACCGGAAGCAGGACGAAGATGAAGCAACACAAGGAGATCGAGTTCCCGAGCCGCGGCGAGCTGGTCTTCGAGCCCGGAGGCCGCCACGCTATGCTGTTCGGGATCAGTCCGAAGGTGAAGGCCGGCGACAAGATACCGCTCACCTTCTCGTTCAACGTTGCGCCTCCGATCACGGTGGAGGCTCAGGTCGTCGCCGCGGGAGATGAGGGGCCGCACGAGGGTCATTGAAAATTCCGTCGCCCGAGCGGAGGCTGGGGCCCCGGCGGGCGAAGACCGCGGCGCTTTTCACCCCCCGGGACCCCAGCCTTCCCTGGGGTGACGGTAGGGGCCGAGGCCGCTAGCTTACCCCAACGACTAACAGGGGAAGCGCATCATGTCCGGGTTCAGGCAGTTCATCGCGAAAGGCAATGTGCTCGATCTCGCAGTCGCTGTCATCGTCGGCGCCGCGTTCGCGACCATCGTCTCGTCGCTTACCGACGACATCTTGATGCCGTTGATCGGCTGGCTTTCGGGCGGGCTCGACTTCTCGAGCTATTTCATCCGGCTGGGGCCGATCCCGGCCGGTTATGCGGGCGATCCCAACAATTATGCAGCGCTCAAGCAGGCCGGAGTCCCGATGATCGGCTACGGCCAGTTCGCCACCGCCGTCGTCTCCTTCCTCATCCTCGCCTTCGTCGTCTACCAGCTGGTCAAGGCGGCGGCCCGGGTGAACCTCACCCGGGAGGCGCCGCCCGCCGCCGGCCCGAGCGAGGAGCTGCAGGTCTTGCGCGAAATCCGCGATTCTCTCAGGAATCGCACGTGAGCGATTGAAAAGGCTTGGCCTCTTCGGGTAATATTTGGCGTTTTCCGTGGGATTTTGAAATGAAATTTGGCGTTTTTGGCCGGGCACTCGCCGCTGCGGCGGCGGTGCTGGCCTTGGGCTGCCCCGCTTGGGCAATCGATCCGCTGCCGCCGACGGCGAAGGCCGTCCCCGACCCGGCGGTCAGGACCGGCACCTTGCCCAACGGCCTTCGCTACGCGATCATGCGCAACGGCTCGCCCGCCAAGGCGGTCTCGATCCGGCTCGCAATCCGTGCCGGGAGCTATGACGAGGAGGAAGCCGAGGCCGGCTTCGCCCATTTCGTCGAGCATATGGCGTTCCGCTCGACCCGGCAGGCGCCCGAAGGCTCGCTCGACACCCGGTTCGCGAGCCTCGGAGTCGCCTTCGGCCGCGACGAGAATGCGGCGACGGGCATTGAATCGACCCTCTACCAGATGGACCTTCCGGTCGCCGATCCGGCCGCGGTCGGCAAGGTCCTCGAATGGCTTCGGGGCGCCGCCGACGGAATCCTGTTCACGCCTGCGGCCGTCGAGATCGAGAAGGGCGTTGTGATCGCCGAGATCCGCGGCCGGACGAGCCCGATGTCGATCGTGGGCCGGGAGGCGGCCCGGTTCCAGGGGCCGGAGCTGCGATCCCTCGCTCGCGAGGTCGGCGGAAGCGAAGCCTCGGTGCGCGCAGCGACTCCGGCGGCGCTCAAGGCCTTTTACGATCGCTGGTACCGGCCGGACAACGCCGTCCTGGTCATCGCCGGCGATCTGGATCCGGACTCGATGCTCAAGGCCGCGCGGGCAGCATTCGGAAGCTGGACCGGGCGGGGCGCGCCGGGGACTCGGGCCAGGCCCGTTCCGCTCGGGCGGCGCGGCCTCGATTCCTTCACGCGAAGCGGACCCTCGCTTCCACTCGCGGGAAGCGCCTGCCGGGTCGCTGCGCTGGACGGGCCGCGCGACGGGAGCCTCGAGCGGATGCGTCGCGAGACCCTTTCGCAGATCTGGGTGACGATCCTCACCGACCGTTCGACCCGCTCCACCATGAAGGCCGGATCGGCGCTGCTCGGCTCGGCTCCGCTGGTCAACCGAAGCCTGCCCGACGCCCGGATCTCCTGCCTGATCGCGGTGCCCAATGTCGGGAAGTGGCGCGAGGGCCTTGCCCAGGCTCAGGCGGAGCTTCGCCGCTTCGCCGAAACGGGTCCCACTCCGCTGGAGGTCGAGTCCGCGGCCGAGCAGCTCCGCTCCCGGCTTCGGGCGGCCGTCTACCAGAGCGGCACCCGCTCGACCCGGGACCTCGCTCAGGGGATCGTCGAGTCCGAGCTGGCCGGGACGCCCTTCCTTCACCCCGGCGAGGCGATGCGGGTGTTCGACGTCCTGGTCGCGGGGCTCACTCCGGCCGACGTGAAGCGCGCCTTCGAGGCGGACTGGAGCGGCAACGGTCCGCTCCTGGTCCTGACCGGGCCCGACGCGGTCGCTCCGGCGGAGCTCACGGCGGCGTGGCGAGCGAACGAGACGGCCGCTCCGCTCGAGACCTTCGCGGACCGCGAGACCGCGCAATGGGCCTACGGAAAGCTCGGGAAGCGCGGCAAGGTGGTTTCGCGCGAGGCGGGACCGGAATTCACCCGGCTCACCTTCAGGAACGGCGCTGTCCTCAACTTCAAGCAGACCGATTTCCAGTCGGGCGGAGCCGAGATCCGTGTCCGCTTCGGTCATGGGGAGCGCGGGCTGAGCGCCGCCGACAGGATGCCCATGACCCTCGCCGCCGGCCTGTTTCCCAACGGCGGCCTCGGCAAGATGGATTACGAGCAGATCGGGAGCGCGCTGGCGAACTCGACCTGGGCATTCACCCTGGAGCCCCGCCCCACCGCTTTCATGCTGACCAGCAGCACGCTCGCCGACAATGTCGAGCAGCAGATGCATCTGCTCGCCGCCTATATGACCGATCCGGGGTTCCGGCCGCTGATCGACGAGAAGCTTCCGACGGCCCTCGACCTCACCTACCGAATGGTCGGCACCGATCCCGCTTTCGTCGCCACCCTGGCGCTCGAGCGCGCGCTCTTCCCCGGGCGCGAGTCGCTGCCGCCGCGCGAGCGGATGGCCGCCTATCGGGCCGCCGATTTCGAGCGGATGCTGAAGCCGGCGCTGACCCGCTCGCCGGTCGAAGTGACGATTGTCGGGGACCTCACCGAAGACGTGGCGAAGCACGCGGTGGCGGTGACCTTCGGAGCCCTTCCGCCCCGCCCGCCGCTTCCGCCCTTGCCCGAGGGCAAAGGGCCCTTCCGCTATTTCCCCGAGCGGCTGCCGCCCCCGATCACTGACACCCACCGCGGCCCGGCCGACAAGGCCGCGGCGGTCCTTGCCTGGCCCCTGTGGGTCGCGAGCCCCGAGCGGCGGCCGGAGGAATATTCGGTCCACCTGCTTCGCTCGATCCTCGAGACCCGGCTGCTCCGCCAGGTTCGAGTGGTGATGGGGAAGGTTTATGCGCCCACCGTCGGACTCGCGAGCCCGGACGATGCGGATCAGGGGATATTGACGGTCGTGCTGGAAGCCGCTCCGGACGATATCCGCCCGCTCGTGGAAGCGGCCCGGAAAGTCGCCGGAGAGCTGGCCGACGGCGCGATCAGCCAGACGGAGCTGGACGCTGCTCGTACCCCGCTCCTGGCCTCCGCCGACCAGGCTCTGAGCGAAAACGCCGCCTGGGCGTCGATGATCGCGCATTCGGGGAGCGACCGCGCGGCGATGCGCGAGCTGACAGGCCTTCGCTCCGACCTCGAGGCGCTGACGATCGACGACGTGCGCCGCGCCGCCGCCACCTGGCTGAAGCCGGCTCCGGTCCTCGCCCGGGCAGTTCCGGCTTTGCGTTGAGGACGAAGCCTCAACCTTTGGCCCCCCATGCCTGACTCGGGGAGCGGGACCGGGCGAAGCCTGGTGGAGGGGTAGAAAGCGAGGCCTGTTCCAGTTACCCCTCCACCATGCTTCACATTGTCCCCCTCCCCGCCGCTTCGCGACAGGGAGGCAAAGGTCGGTAGGAGAGAATGATGGAACAGCCGCTCGACACGTTCCGCTCCTCGACCTGGGGCTGGCTCAGAGGCACGCTAGCCGGCTGGGGGACGATCGCCCTGGTGCCGGTCGGCATATTGCTGACCGCGGTCGCGTCTCCCGAGATCGGACGCTGGCCGATGATGCTCGGCGCCGTCGCTTTGCTCATCGTCATCTGGAAATGGTTCGAGAGCCTGGCGGCACGCTACGACGTCTGCACCGACCGGCTCATCGTCCGCCAGGGCATCTTCATCAAGAGCCTCGACGAAGTCGAGCTCTACCGGGTGAAGGACGTCCGGCTCGATTTCAGCCTGATCAACCAGGTGGCCGGGATCGGAACCATCACCGTCAACTCAAGCGACGAGACGACCCGCGGCGGGCCCCTGGTCCTCCGCCACGTCGAACGCGCCGCCCAGCGCCGGGAGGAGCTTCGCCGCCTGGTCGAAGACGCCCGGCAGAAACGCCGGGTGCGCGAGATCGACATGATGCACGAGGATTATTGAACGGTCCGAGGGCGGCAGTGCATCCGGCGGGTAGAGGCAACTCGTCATCCCAGCGAAGGCTGGGATCCCAGGGGGTGAAGGGCCCTGGCGTTCTTCACCCGCTGGGGCCCCAGCCTTCGCTGGGGCGACGGTTCAGCCCTTCCGCGCCACTCCGACCATCGCCGGCCTCAGCAGCCGGTCCTTGATCATGTAGCCCGCCTGCATTTCCTGGACGATCGTTCCGGGCTCCGCGTCGTCGCTCGGGATCTCGACCATCGCCTGGTGGCGGTGGGGATCGAGCGGCTGGCCGAGGGCTTCGACCCGGGTGATTCCGTTGCGCTGGAAGACGGTGTCGAGCTCGCGCCCGGTCGCTTCGATTCCGGCGATCAGCGACTTCATGCGCTCGTCCTGCCGAAGGTCGTCGGGGATGGCCGCCAGCGCCCGGTCGAGATTGTCCTTCACCGAAAGGACGTCCCGGGCGAAGCCGGTAGCGGCGTAGGCCGCGACATTCTGCTTCTCCTGCTCGAGCCGGCGGCGCACGTTCTGGGTTTCGGCCTGGGCGTAGAGGACGTGCTGGCGGACCTGCTCCAGCTCCTTCACCAGCTCGGACAGGTCCTGCTCAGGCGCCTTCTGCGCAGCGGCGCCGTCCTCGGTCTCGATATTCTCTTCGTGCAGTTCCTGGTCTTCGTTCATGCCATCAATCTCGATAGTGCCTGTGCCGTGAAATCCACCATGGGTACGACCCGCGCATAGTTCAACCGCGTCGGGCCGATCACTCCGACCACTCCGACCACCTTGCCGTCGCTGCCGCGATAGGGCGCCGCTATGACGGAGGATCCGGACAAAGCGAACAATTTGTTCTCCGAGCCGATGAAGATCTTCATCCCCTGCCCCGCCCGGGCGCTGTCGAGCAGCCGGACGATCTCCTCCTTGCCGTCGAGCTCCTCGAGCAGCTGGCGGACCCGCTCGAGATCGGCGGCTGCGCCTGGCTCGAGCAGATTGGCCTGGCCCCGGACGATCAGGACAGGACGCTGCGCGCCGTCCTCCGACCACAAGGCGAGGCCTCGGTCGATCAGCTCGCCCGCGGCATCGTCGAGCGCCGCCTTCCCGGCCTGGATCTCGGCCGCGAGGCGGCGCTGCGCCTCCGGCAAGGTCAGTCCGCTGAGCCGGGCGCTGACGTAGTTTCCGACCTCGCTGAGCGCGGAGGCGGTGATCCCGGGCGGAAGGTCGACCACCCGGTTCTCGACGCTGCCTTCCACCCCGACCATCACCGCCAGGGCCTGGGTCGGTGACAATTGGACGAAGCCGAGCTGGCGCAGGACCGGCTCGCGCTTCGGAACGAGGACGATTCCGGCGCAGGCCGAAAGTCCGGACAAGGCGGAGGTGGCCGCCGAGAGCGCCTCCTCGATCGGGCCTCCGCGCTCAAGCCGGGCCTCTATGGCGGCGCGTTCCTCGGCGCTGGGCTCGGCCGCCTGCATCATTCCGTCCACGAACAGCCTCAGGCCGCTCTCGGTTGGGATCCGACCGGCGGAGGTGTGAGGGTGGGCGAGAAGGCCGAGCTCTTCCAGATCCTGCATGACGTTGCGGATCGAGGCCGGCGACAGGTTCAGGCCGGGCAGCTTGGAAAGCGTGCGCGACCCCACCGGAGCTCCGGAGCCGAGATAATTCTCGACCACCATCCGAAAGACTTCGCGGGCGCGTTCGGTAAGCTCGCTGACGGGGGTCGAGGCCATGCCGGGATAGATAGGCCGGCGCCGGCCTTCCGTCACCCCGTGCGTCGGCTCGCCGTCGTCATTCCGGCGAAGGCCGAATCCATGAACACCGACTTTCGAGATCTCAGGGCGGCCGTGTTCATGGATCCCGGGTCAAGCCCGGGATGACGAGCGTCTATACGACCTCCCGGCGCGACAGGTCTGCGACCATCGCCGCGATCGCGATCAACCCGCCGACGGCCCCGACGCGCAGCGCCAGCTCCGCCCGGGCGGGATCGCTCGCCAGCGCGTTGGTGGCGATCAGCCAGGGGAAATAGGGGCCGTAATCCGATCCGGTGGCAACCACCGCGACGAAGGTCCCGGCTATGCCGAGCACGAGCGGAGGAACGAAGCTTCGGAACCGCAGAGCCGTCCAAAGCTGCAGGGCGATGAGCAGCAGTGCCCCGGCGAACATCTTCGCCAGGATCTGCGCGAACTGCCCCAGGTCGGCCCCGCCGGTCAGGGCGCGCGCCGGAGTCGCCCAGTCGGCGAGCCGAGCGAGGAGCGGAGTCAGGACGAAAAGAAGCCCCGTCATTCCGGCGACGAGCAGGATCACCATGACGATCTTGGCCGCGAAATAGGCGGGCCTGGGGACCGGGAGGGCCAGCAGGTGGTTCCACAATTTGGGGCCGTGCTCGAGCTGGGCGACGAGGATGGTCAGCGCGGTGACCGTCATCGGAAGCATGAAGAAGCTCCAGATGGCGGACGCGCTCAGCAGGTAGAGGGTCCAGGGCTGATCCGGTCCGGCCTTCTGGTTGAACATCAAGGCGCAGAGCAGCGCCACCATGGCCGGGGCAGCGGCGCAGAGCAGGAGGACGAGCGAGCGGCGAAGCTTGGTCGCCTCGGCGATGAATATCCGGAGCATTGCGAGCCTCCTCAGGCGGCTTCGAGCAGGTCGGCCCGCTCGATCGTGTCGTGGAAGATCTGCTCGAGCGAAGGTTCGCGAAGCTCGATTCCGGAGACTCGTATGCCTTGTTCGACCAGCATGAAATTGATCGCCGGCGCATCTTCTGGAGACGCCCGATCGATCAGCACCTGATCGGCGCCGTGCCGGGCCGCGGCGAGGCCTGTCGGCCTTATCATCTCGACGACGCAATCGGGACGGTCGACGGTCAGGACGAGCCGCCCGGCGCTCGACCCGCGCATTTCCGGAACTGCACCCTGGCACAGAAGCCGTCCCCGGTGCATCAGGCCGAGGTGGGTGGCCGTGTGCTCGACCTCGGCGAGGAGGTGGCTGGATACGAATACCGTCACTCCCTCCCCTTGTGCGAGCGACGCGATGAGCCGGCGCATGTCCCTTATGCCCTGGGGGTCGAGGCCGTTGGTCGGCTCGTCGAGGATGAGCAGGCGCGGCCTGCCGATAAGCGCGCGGGCGACTCCAAGCCGCTGGCGCATCCCGAGCGAATAGCCGCCGACCCCGCGGTCCGCCGCTCCGGCGAGCTCGACGATTTCGAGCACCCGCTCGATCTCGGCCCGGTCGGCGCCGAGCAGCCTCGCGGTGATCGCGAGATTCTCGCGGCCGGTGAGGTGATCGTAGTGGCAGGGCGTTTCGACGAGCGCCCCGGCGAGCCGGACGGCGGCGATCCGGTCGGCCGCGACGTCGTGGCCGAACAGCCGTGCGCTTCCGCCGCTCGGCTTCAGAAGGCCGAGCAGAAGCCGAATCGTCGTCGTCTTGCCCGCGCCGTTCTGGCCGAGGAAGCCGTAGACGCACCCCGAGGGCACCGCGAGGTCCACTCCGCACACCGCCTCCTGTCGCCCGAAGCGGCGGCTCAGCTTGGTCGATTCTACCGCCAGGCCCATCGATCTGCTCCAATCCATGCTTTGCGAGGCTCGACATGTTGCCGCGCCGAGTTTAAGTTAGAGTTGGATTTATTTAAGTGCAATATAAAGTTTCGGAGAGTGAAATGGACGAGCAGAAGATCGAGCGCCTTCGGCGTCACAGCCTGTGGCTGTCGCGCCTGACCCTGTTCCTGTTCTGCGCCACTGCCCTCCTGATCCTGATCCCGATCACGAACGGCTTCGGAACGAAGATCATTGGGGAAGCGGTGGGCCCGCACATTCTCTTCCGTGCCGTGTTCTGGATACCGGCCGTCCTCTACCTGTATGCGCTTTGGGCGATCGGCCGCTCGTTCGGGGCCTTCGCCCGCGGCGGGCTGTTCGGCCCGGCGATCGCGAAGGGGTGCCGCCGTTCGGGAATCGCGCTTGCAGCCGGAGCGACCGCGAGCGCGGTCGGGGTTCCAAACGCGATAAGGATACTGGCCCAGCACGGCCTGGTTCCCGAGCCGTTGCGGCGGTTCGGATCGGTCCTCATCTTCGACACCGCCTATCTCGCGGTCGGGGTCGTCGGGATCGCCTTGTTCCTGTTGGGGCAGCTGCTCGAGCGCGCCGCCGAAGTCCAGAAGGAGGCCCAGGACCTGCGGGCCGAGCTCGGGGAGTTCTTCTGATGCCGATCGTGGTCACCCTCGACGCGGTGCTCGCGGCCCGGCGGATGAAGGCCAACGCGCTCGCCCGCACCATCGGGATCAGCGAGACTCAATTGTCGCTGTTCCGGTCCGGCAAGGTCCGCGGAGTGCGCTTCTCGACCGTCGCCGCCTTGTGCGCCGCCCTGGACTGCAAGCCGGGAGACCTGCTCGACTACGTCCACGACCCCGCCGACGCGACCCGAGCCGCGGACGAGCAATAGTTGGCCGGCGCCCGAGCCTCTATCCTACGAGGGATTTTCGGGCCGGGCCGGATAGGCGACCCGGCCATTCTCGACGAAGGCGCCGGCCGAGAGCCGGGCCGGCTCCGCTCGGCCGCCGTCCATCAGGTGAAAGACGGTCTCCCCGCGGGCGATGAGGTGGTCCGCGACGATCCGGCGATGGCAGCGCCACCAGACCGCTTCCGAGCACATCATGGCGACGGGACGCTCCCGCCCGAGCGCGATCAATTCCTCGAGCCCCGCCCGGAAATCTTCGGACAGCGCGTGATCGGCATAATTGTGGAAGCTTCGATTCTCCCACCAGCCGTTGATCTCGGGCGGGACGTCGCGCACCCGGCTCCGAAGGCCGCCCAGCGCGGGGATCCGGCCATGGCCAATCTGGTAGGGAGCCAGGGCGTCGGCCAGGCCGTCGGAATTATATTGCGGATTGTGGCGGGAGCGCGGAACGGTGCGGATGTCGATGACCGTCGCCACCTCGCCGGCTCGCAGCAGCTCGATGAAATCCTCGATCGTCCGGGTCGAGTGGCCGACGGTGAAGAAGGGAACGGGCATCGCCCCGGAAACGCGACTCCCCCCGCTTTGTCTCCCGTCCGCCGAGCCCGGCTAGTTGAACACGGCAATCAGCCGGGACATGCGCCCGAGGGCGAACGGGGCGCCCATGTAGATGGGAAGCGGCGGATACGAGCTGTGAACGAGCTGGTACAGCCGGTCCGAGGGCGGCAGCGGCGCCCCTTCGACGCTCTCGAACACGACCGAGAAGGCCTGGGAACGGGCGAGCGTCGCCGGACGGGGCCCCGATCCGGGAAAGGCCGTAACGGCGGCGATCCGAAGCCGGTGCGGGCCGTTCGGGCCGTCCAGGTCGAACATCTCCCCGACCAGCATGCTCCATTCCGCGAGCCCGGCGGCCTGAAGCGACAGAAAGGTCCGGTCCCACCAGGACTCAGGCTTCGCCGAAGCGCCGTCGGCCGGGCGGAGGCTGAGGACCGGCGAGACCGCCGCGACAGCGCCCACGGCCCCGGCGCCTAGGCCGGCAAGCAGAAGGCGACGGCTCATCAAAACGGAATCTCGATTCATCGGTAAGTCCCCCCAGCCACCGATTATGCCCGCCCCCGGACGCCGCCTTTGTAGCGGCAGAACGGTTCGGATCAACTGCCCAGGCCGACGATTTTTTTTGGATATTGTCATCGGCTGTACCGCGCCGGAACGGTGACGGACGATCGCTCATTCCTCGGTGCGAATGAGAACCGTCTCGCCAATCAAGGCGAACAAGGCGAACGGGGCCCAGGCGGCGAGCAGCGGCGGGTAGGCGCCCAGGTTGCCCATGGCCAACGCGAAATTGTCGGCGACGAAATAGGCGAAGCCGAGGAACATTCCGATCACCGCTCGAAGGAAGAGCTGGCCGGAACGGGCGAGGCCGAAGGCGGCTACTCCGGCCAGCAAGGGCATCAGCACCGCCGACAGCGGCCCGGAAAATTTGTGCCAGAGGCCCGATTCCAGCTCCGCCGTCGGTCGGCCCGCTTTCTTCAGCTCGCGGACCGAATCGCGCAGGGTGACGAAATCCTGCTCGTCCGCGGAAATGCTGGCGAGGGTGAACTGGGTGGGGTCGAGTCCCTCGCCGAACGGCATGGCTGCGCTCCGCTCGGCCGTGCCTTTGGCGACGTCGAAGGTCTCGACCTTTTCCAGCCGCCAGCCGCTCCCCGCCCGGGTCGCGCGCTCGGCGGTGACGATCGTCTTCAGGGTCTCATAATCGCGATCGTAGATGCTCAGCCCCCGAAGCTCGGTCGCCGGCCCCTTCCCTCGGACCTCGCGGGCGAGGATCAGGTCGTCTCCCCAGCGGACCCAGACGTTGGGCCGGATTCCGCGGTCGCGGGGCAACGGGCCGTAATCGACCTTTTCCCAGTTCGACAGAGTGTCGTTGGCTCGGGTGACGATTCGTTCGTTGAAGGCAAAGCTCACCGCGGCGATCCCGAGGCTTGCGACGATCAGCGGGGCGATGATCTGATGGGCGGATATCCCGGCCGCCTTCATGCTCACGACCTCGCTGTTCTGATTGAGCGTGGCGAGGGTGATCAAGGTGCCCAGCAGAACCGCGAAAGGCAGGAAGCGCGAGATGAGCTGGGGAATTCGAAGCGACACGTAGCGCCAAAGCTCCGCGTCGCCGTTGCCCGGGACCCGGAGGATCTTGCCGGATTCGCCCAGCAGGTCGAGGGTCATCAGGACGACGACGAGCGCACCGAGCACCGCAAGGGTGCGAACGACGAACATCCGCGCCATGTAGAGCGCGATCCGTTTCGACGGGAAGAAGTTGAAGTTCATCATTGCGCCGGTGCCGCCCCGCGCCGGTCCGAGCCCAGCCGAAGAATCCGGCCGATCCCCTTGGCGAGTTTGGAGAAGCCCCGCTCGAGCGCTCCGATCGGCTGCCCGCCCGGCCTGTAGGCGAGAGTCCAGTACATCCACAGGATCAGGCCGCCGAAGGCGAGGAACGGCGTCCAAAGGGCGATCACGGCGTCGACCCGGCCCTGGGCGGCCATCTGCTCGGCATATTGATTGACCTTGTGGTAGACGACGACCATCGCGATCGAGAGAAAAATGCCCAGGCCCGAAGTGCTCCGCTTGGGCGGCACCGCCAGGGCCACCGCGAGAAGCGGCATCAGCAGCATCATCACTATCTCGGTCACCCGGTAGTGGAAATTCGCGCGAATCGCGTTGCGGGTCGCCGGCGGCACCGAAGCCTTGGAAGCGGCGTAGCGGAACAGCTCGGGGATGGTCAGCTCGTCCTCGTCGCCGCGGCCGCGGCTCCTGAACTTCGCGATCGCCGGAAGATCGATCGGCAGGTCCTGGATCCGGAAGCTCAGCACCCTGGGCGCCCTGTATCTGGGCGAATTGTGGACCAGCCGGCCGTTGGACAGCCGCAACAGGATCACGTCCGGATCGTCGGTGGCGAGGAAGGTGCCGTGATCGGCGGTGACCGCGATCGTCCGGCCGTCGCGGGTCTCGGCCCGGACGAAGACTCCGTGGAGGAGCCTCCCCTTGTCCTCGCTGGCCTCGACCCTCAGCGTCATGCGTTTGCCGAGGTTGGTGAACTCGCCGACCTTGATCGACGCTCCGAGCGCTCCGGAGCGAAGGTCGAAGCGCAGTTGCTCGTAGCCGTAGCGCGCCACCGGCTGGACGAAGCCGACGATGGCAATGTTCAGGACCATCAGGACGATCGCGAACAGATAGGGCACCCTGAGCAGCCGGGTATAGCCCAGGCCCACGGCCCTCAGGCTGTCGAGCTCCGACGACAAGGCCAGCTTGCGGAAGGCGAACAGGGTGCCGAGCAGCAGGCCGATGGGGATTCCAAGAGCGAGATATTCCGGCACCAAATTGCCCAGCATCCGCCACACGACCCCCACGGGCCCGCCCTCGCTGACCACGAAATCGAACAGGCGCAGCATCTTGTCGAGGATGAGCAGCATCGCCGCCAGGGTCAGGGTCGCGAGCAGCGGCACGAGGATGAGCCGGGCGAGATAGCGGTCGATCTGGGTGGCGAGAGTCACGGGGGGATCAAAGTGGTACTTTGATCCGCTTTTCAAGTTCTATCCCGCCCGAAGCGCTAATTTGCCGAGGCCGAAAGCCCGAATGTGCGATGCCGGGCGCGGACGTCGCGGCCCCGCGATGCGAGGCCGGACGGCACGTTGCGGCGGGCCGGCTCCTCAGCCGCCTGCCTTCGCGGACGGCAGTCCCTCCAAAAACGATCTCGCTTCGCGGTGATTCGGTTCCAGCTCGAGGGCTCGAATCACGGCCTTGCGCGCCTGCTCGAACCGGCCTGCGCGGCGGGCGAGGTGGGCGAGAACGAAAAACGCATCGGAGCTCCGCGGGAACTGCCTTGTGGCAAGCTCGGCGACCGCAAGCCCTTCCTCGCTGAGCCCATTGGCATAAAGGTGCTCCGCCGCCTGCACCGTCTGAAGCTCGAGATTGGAGTAGCGATGGACCGGGCTTCGTTGATAGGCCGAGAGCACTTGGCGCGCCCGTTCCATACCGCCGGCCCGAGCCGCGGCTACGACCTGCTCGCTGAGCGGCGGCTGCGGCCGGTAGTCGAGCGCAGCCTCCAAGGCCGGATCGCGGCCCAGCACATAATCGGCAAAAGTCAGAGGGGTCCCGAGGTCGATGAAGGTCCAGGGATGCATATTCTGGCCTTCCTGCCACCAGTAGATGGAGGATCTGACCAAGATGCCGCTGTTCGGCAACGGCATCCGGAAGGCGTCGCCGTGGGAGCTGGGCTTGGAGCTCGCCGGCTCGCCTATGAAGATTGCGTCCGTTAGCCGATCGAGATCGTTGAGGATGAACTGGCTCGCGGAGAAGGTGCCCCGCCAGGTCAGAACGAAGATTCGGGTGTCCTTGTCCTCGGCACGAATGAGCTCCGCGACAAAACCGTTGGCCAGATTGCCGTTGCCGCCCTGGTTCAGGCGCAGATCGAGGATCAGCGCCCTTGGATTGACCGCTTCCGCCCGCGCTCGGATCCTCCGGCCGAAGTCGGCAAGCGACTGGCCTGTCACGTTAGCGACCATATTGAGCTGGACGTAGATCGCCCCCCGATCAGGCAGCTCGATGAGCCGATGGTAGTCGAGCGGCGCCTGCAGCCACAAAGGCTGCGGACCGGTTCGGGCATCCACCCACCCCTGAGGAGTGGTGAAGGATGCATCGGTGTCCGGCGGCCACAACGGCGCCACCTCGCCCGCTGGAACGGTGACTGTAATCTCCCGCTTTCCCTTACGCAGTCGCAGCGCGGCCGAATCACGGCGATCCGAGAGACGAAGCGCGTGAAGGATGTCGGGCATGCCGAGATATAGCGGTACGAACAGTCGCGGCCCGATCTCGTTGTCGCGAGAGCTTAGCTCGGACACACGCCCGATCGCTTCCGCGATCGGAACGCCTCCGATCGCCTCGATCCTGGACCCGACAAGGGAGGCATGTTCCGGCGCGGCCGCCCGGATATAGATTCCGTCCTCGAACAAATAGAGCCTCAGCGGCAAGGACCGGAAGCCGAACCGGGCGTCCTTTCTCGGGTCGACCCTGGTGTGGCCGTCGCCGACGATGGCAGCGATCCTCATCATTCCGACGATGATCTCGTTGCGCTGAAGCGACGGGATGCGCTGCTCGAGATTAGCGACCGCCGTCTCGAAGTCGGCGCGGCTGACCGTGTGGAAGAGGTTCTTGTGGCGACGCTCCATCTCGGCCGCCATGAACCGCAGGTCTTCGCGCCACTGCTCAGCGGTGAGCTCCGGGGCTTCGCCGTTCGGCTGGGGCTGCGAAGCCGGCACGGGCTCGGCCGAGAGGAGAATCGCAGCGGCGAGGCCGATCATCATCGCGCGCACGATCAATCGACCCTGCCATGGCGGCGGAGGACTCGTTCAGCCTCCGCGACCCGGGCGAGCCCCCACAGCGCCTTAGACCGGACAGCGGCATTCGGGTCGTCGAGCGCCGCCCGCAGGTGCGGCCGAGTGGCGGGATGCTGCAGGTCGCCCAATGCATGAGCGGCCTGAAGCCGCACGAAGGGATCTCGATCGCTCAGAAGCGCGGCGATTCGAAGCGCTTCGCCCGTCGCACCTAGATCCCCGAGCGTGCGCGCGGCTTCCGCCCGCACTTCGGGTGCGACATCGTTCAGATATTCGGCGACGACGGTGCCGGCCTGGGCTGCCCGGAGCTCCGAGATCCCCCACAGCGCCAGGCGCCTCACCGTCGGACGGTCGTCGCGAAGCGCCCGCACGAGGGGCGAAAGTGCACCGGGCGCATGAAACCGGCCCGCGCCCGGCTCACGTCGCCTCTGCCAATCGCCGGCGCGAATCGCGCCTGCCAGTACGAGCGCATCCCGGGTCCCCAGTGCCTCGAGCTCGGCCGCGGCCATATTCCCGGCAGTCCCCGAACTCGTAACGTTTTCGGGAAGGGCCACCGCCGCCCCGGGGAGGCTCGAGCCGACGCCGAAAGCGAGCGCCATCACTCGCAGAATCGCGATCCTCATATACCACTCCTTTTTTTAGTGCTTCAAATCGGGGCCGGGCGGATCAGCCGCCGCCAAAGCGTTCGAGTATCTTCCGCGCTTCGCGTACCTGGCCCAGAGCCCACCCCGCCTTCGCTCGCACGGCGGGATCGGGGTCGTCCAAAGCTTCCCGAAGAGCAGTCTCCGTCGCCGGATCCTGAAGGTCTCCCAACGCATGCGCTGCTTGAAGACGAACCGTCGGGTTCGAGTCTCGGAGCAGCCCGGCAATGGCCTGAGCCTGATCGAGCGCGCCCGCCTCCCCTAATGCCCGCGCGACCCGCCCGCGCACCTCAGCCGAAGTATATTCCAGCAGCGCCGGAGCCTTGGGTGGATTCCGTCGCCCGACCGCGCTCGACGCCTCTTCGGGCAAAGCCGCGGCCGGCGCGCTCCTGCCCGGCTGAACCGGCCCGGGTCCGGATCGAGCGAGCCGCGTCTCTTCCGGGCCCGGACGACGAAACCCGATCACGGCCGCTTTTCGAGGCGCGGGTGCAGGCCTGAAGGAAGCGCCGATGGCGGGGCTATCGGGTTCTGCGGCAGCTTCCACTGAAGCGACCAACGTACCCATTCCGAGCATCGCTCCGACATACAGAAGCGACCAGGCAAAGCCCGCAGGACTTCTCGGGCGGTTGGGATCGAGCACCCGGCTGACGCGCCGGCCCAGGGAACCTGGGGCCGGCGCAACGCCGTTTGCGGCGAGAAGGGCTCCTCGCTGGTCGTGGCGCGCCACGGTCACCAGCAACTGCGCGTAGTCCGCCCGGTCGAAGTCGCTTCGAAGCACTGCATCGTCCGCAGCTTCCTCGCGCAGCTCGTGGCAGCGGCGAGCAAGCGACCATACCAACGGATTGAACCAAAAGACGGCGGTCGTCGCACGGCCGAGGATAAGCTTTGCCCAGTCCAGCCTGGCCACATGGGCGAGCTCGTGGGCGATGATCGCCTCGGCCTCGCTTCCGTCGGCAGCCGCCCTTTCGTCGAGCAGGATGACCGGCCGCAAAATTCCCCAGCTGATGGGTGACGACAGCTCGGAGCTCGCGAGCAAGGCGGTGCCGTGCTTGAACCCGAACCGACTTTGAGTGGCGGCTAGCGCGGCAAGCCAGCGGGGATCGAGGAGCACGCGCGACCGGGAGCGCAGTCGCTGAAGGCGCAGGACGGCAAAGGCCGTCAAAAGGAGAAGTGCGGCGGCAGGGGCGAGCAGGATGCCCGCCACCACCGTCTCAAGCGAGACTTCCAGAGGCCCGGCAGAAGGGGGCTCGGCGGAGATCCCGTCTCCCGGCAGGGACGGGCTGAAATCTCCCGGCCGTGTCGCCGAGAGCTCACTCCGCGACTGAAGCCAGGTCACCGTTTTCGGCGTGGGCAGCTCGATGCCGGGAAGCGCGACGGTCATGATGGGCAGCAGGAGGACGATGAGCAGCCCGGCATGGGCGATTCGGGACCTCTCGGAGGCGGACCGGCCGTTGAGCAAGCGGAGCGCGAGCAGAGTGAGGCCGGCGCAAAGGATCGATTTCAGGAACGTTGAGACGAAAAGGAGAATGCTCACTTCGTCTGCTCCCGCCGGACCTTCGCGATCGCCTGCTCGAGCTGCGCAAGCTCAGCCTCCTCGACTTGCTCGGACATTCCGAGAAGCGCGCTCGCGGCCCCTACGGGAGAGCCTTGGAAAAAAATTCGGACAAGCTGGCGCAGAGCGGACTCTTTGGCCGCCGTTTCTGAAACGGCCGGCGCGAAGCGGTAGCCCCCTTCGGCCTGAATCCGGGTGACGAAACCTTTGGCCACGAGCCTCGTGAGCATCGCACGCACCGCGGAGTCGCTGATCCGGACCGGGAGGGCGGCGCAAATCTCGGCGACGTTCGCCGGCCCCGATGCGTAGAGCAAAGCGACGATCTGCCGCTCCCGCGGTGGCAACTTCTCAAGCACTCATCGCTCCCGTTCTCGTTACATTTGTAGCGTGCTACATTTGTAGCGCGAGCGCAAGAGCTAATTACAGAGCGTTTTTCACCGCTCCCCCGAACGCCTTTGCGTGAACGTCGAGCCTCTTCATGTCGCCGGCCAAAGGCCCGCGACGCCCGAGGCCTCGCGCCTCAAGCGAAGAAGCCGGCTCTTCGGATCGGCCGGCGAGGGCGGGATTGCGGGCTGAGGGGGGCAGTCGCACCCCCCTCGTCGAAGGCGCTCAGGTCGCCCGGCGGATGACCTTGACGATGAGCAGCAGGATCACCGCTCCGAGCAGCGAATAGAGGAAGGCCTCAAGGTTGAGCGGCCCGTTCAGGATCGAGGCGCCGCCTCCGAAGAGCCAGCCGGCGATCAGCGCTCCGACGATTCCGACGACGATGTCGAAGATCAGGCCGCCGCCGCTCTTGGTGATGATTCCGGCGAGCCAGCCGCAGACTGCGCCGACGATCAGGATGAGGATCAGGGTCATGTTTTTTTCTCCCGGCACGCAGGCTTGGAAAGTGCGGCCGATAAGTGGAAGACGTTTCGGAGGCGGTCCGGTTCCACCGAGCCGGAAACCCGGCGTACCTGCCCCCCGACGCCATCCCGGCGAAACCCGGGATCCGGGCCGGAGTGTCGCGGCGGGCCTCGCCGAGGCCCCGGCTTTCGCGGGGGGCGGGCCGCCTCAGCCTTCCTTGACGAGATTCCCGAACAGGTCGCCGGTCGTCGTCCCGATATGGACCTTGAAGGCACCGGGACTGGCCTTGATGGCGTCGATTTGGGCGTCGGTGATCTGGTCGCAATCCTTGCTGTCGTTGCCTTCTTTCGGAACGTCGAGCGTTGCGATCGCCTGACCGTCCGGGGAGACGACGTGGCCGACCGTCATCGTCACTCCGGCGGCGAGCTCGACATCGCTGCACAAGGTGTTGGTTGCGTCGTTGAGACTGATCTCGACCTTTCCCGAGCCGGCGCCGCCGCCCTGAGGCGCGAGCATCGCGACATATTCGAAGCCGACCGCCTCGGTCGTCTCCTCGGCCACGGTTTCGCAGCCGCCGAGCATCGTGAGGATACCGGCCGAGGCCAATGCGAGCACTGTCTTGTTACGCATCCACGTTCTCCCAAGAATTTTCGGGCCTCCCCATCGGGCCCGGAGGGAAAGCGAGCAACATGGGTGAATCGTTCCATAGCCGGTACGGCGGCTCGACCTTGCGGCTGGACCGCCGCACCGGCCCTGTCTAAAGCCGCCGCCGACTTAAGGAGAAGCCCTCTATGCGCCCATCCGGCCGCGCGCCCGATCAAATGCGGGAAATCATCATGGAACCCGCCTTCACCCGCCACGCCGAGGGCAGCTGCCTGATCAGCTTCGGCGACACCCGGGTGCTCTGCACAGCGTCCGTCGAGCAGAGCCTTCCGCCGTGGCTCCGGGGCAAGGGCAAGGGCTGGGTGACGGCCGAATATGGAATGCTCCCGCGCGCCACCCATACCCGGGGGCGCCGCGAGGCGGCTTCGGGGAAGCAGTCCGGCCGGACCCAGGAGATCCAGAGGCTGATCGGCCGCTCGCTGAGGGCCGTCGTCGACCTCCAGGCGCTGGGCGAGCGCCAGATCACGGTGGATTGCGACGTCATCCAGGCCGACGGCGGAACGCGCACTGCGGCGATTTCCGGCGGCTGGGTGGCGCTCAGGATCGCGGTCGACGGGCTGCTCCGGCAGCAGGCGCTCACCGTCGACCCGATCCGCCAGAAGGTCGCGGCTGTGAGCTGCGGAATCCACAACGGAGCGGCGGTGCTCGACCTCGACTATGACGAGGATTCCAACGCCGGGGCGGACGGCAATTTCGTCCTCACCGGCGACGGCAACATCGTCGAGGCCCAGGTCACCGCCGAAGGCGAGACCTATGACGAGGAAGGCCTTCTCCGGCTCCTCCGGCTGGCCCGGATCGGCTGCGGCGAGATCTTCGCCGCCCAGGACCGGGCGACGGGGCGATGAGGAAGCTCCAGCCGGGGCCGCTCGTCATCGCCAGCCACAATGAAGGCAAGGTGCGCGAGATCCGCGATCTGCTGGGCCCCTATGGCGTGGAGCCGGTATCCGCGTCGGAGCTCGACCTTCCGGAGCCGGACGAGATCGGGACCACGTTCATCGACAATGCCGACCTCAAGGCGCGCGAGGCGGCGGATCTGTCCGGCCTTCCGGCGCTCGCGGACGACAGCGGGCTGTGCGTCGAGGCGCTCGACGGGCGGCCCGGAATCTTCTCGGCCCGCTGGGCTCTGGCCGCCGATCCCCGGGTGGCTCCAGCGGCCGGCCCCGGCGAGGTCGAGGGCCCGCGCGACTTCGGCCTGGCGATGCGCCGGGTTTGGGAATCGCTCGAGGCATTGGGACCGGAGGCGAGCCGCAACGCCCATTTCGTCTGCGCCCTCGCCGTCTGCTGGCCCGACGGGCGAAGCGAATGGTTCGAGGGCCGGGTCGAGGGGACCTTGGTCTGGCCGCCGCGGGGCGACAGAGGCTTCGGCTACGACCCGATCTTCGTTCCCGCCGGCCGCGACATCACCTTCGGCGAGATGGATCCGGCGGAGAAGCACCGGATCAGCCACCGGGCGGACGCGTTTCGCAAGCTGGTGGCGGCGCTGTTCTAGGTGGGGGCGCAGACTGCCGTCATCCCGGCGAAAGCCGGGACCTCAGGTCGAGAAGTCTCGGCGGGTCTCCCCGAGGTCCCGGCTTTCGCCGGGATGACGGGGCCCGGTCTCGCCCTCTACGTCCACTGGCCGTTCTGCGTCTCCAAATGCCCTTATTGCGACTTCAACAGCCATGTCCGGGAGTCGGTCGACCAGGCGCAATGGCGCGATGCGCTGCTCAGGGACCTGGAGTGGGAGGCTGAGGTCTTTCCCGGCCGGGGAGTCGCCTCGATCTTCTTCGGCGGCGGGACGCCTTCGCTGATGGAGCCTGCGACCGTCGCTGCGCTGATCGAGGCGGCGCACCGGCATTGGGGCCTGGCGCCGGACGTCGAGATCACGCTCGAGGCCAACCCTTCGTCGGTCGAGGCCGCGCGCTTCGCCGATTTGGCCGCGGCTGGAGTGAACCGGGTGTCGCTCGGTCTCCAGTCGCTCGACGACGAGGCTCTGCGCTTCCTCGGCCGGGCCCATGATCGCTCGGAAGGCCTCGCGGCGCTGGAAACGGCTCAAGGCTGCTTCGGTCGCGTAAGCTTCGACCTCATCTACGCCTTACCCGGCCAGAGCGACTCCGCCTGGGCTGCGGAGCTGGGCCAAGCCCTCGGCTTCGGCACCGGCCATCTTTCGCTCTATCAGCTGACCATCGAGCCGGGGACCCGCTTCGCAGCGATGGCGGCAAGGGGCGAACTTGGGCCGCGCGATCCCGACGAAGCCGCCCTCCTGTATGAGCTGACCCAGGCGATGACCGGGCAGGCCGGCCTCCCCGCCTACGAAATCTCCAACCACGCCCGGCCCGGCGAAGAGAGCCGCCACAATCTCGCTTACTGGCGCTACCGGCCTTATCTGGGAGTCGGCCCCGGCGCTCACGGGCGCCGCAGCGGCTGCGCGACCCAGCGGCACCGGAAGCCGGAAAACTGGCTCTCGGCGCTTGAGCGCAACGGCCATGGGATCGTTGAAGAGACTCAGCTGAGCCCGGAAGAGCAGGCGACCGAAGCCTTGCTGATGGGGCTTCGGCTCAGCGAGGGTGTCGAGATCGGCGCGGTGGAGAGCAGGCTCGACCTTGCGGCGGTGAAGCGGCTCGAGGGCCACGGGCTTCTGGTTCACGCGGGCGGCCGGCTCGCGGTGACCCCGGCCGGGCGGCTCCTGCTCGACGGGATACTCGCAGAGATTGCACGGTAGGAAACCGGCCGGGCTGAGCTTGTCGAAGCCCTTCCCTACTTTCCGTCTCGAGCAAGGGAGGGCTTCGACAGGATCAGCCCGAACGGTGTCTCAAAGCCTCGATCCCGCTCTCAGTCGAAGCTTCTCGGCGCGGGGGAGACGACGGTGGTGCCGGTCGCGGTCACCTCGCGAACCTCAAGCGACCGTTCGGCGACGCCCGACGACGTGAACCGGAACGGGCCGTCGACTCCGGAGAAGCCAATTGGGTCGCGAAGCTCGCGCTCCGGGAAGGGGCGGCCGAGACGCCAGCTTTTGGCGATCCGGACGGTGAGAAGCACGGAATCGTAGCCGAGGCTTGCCAGGCGATAGGGGTTCGCTCCGAAGCGGGCCCGATAGCGGGTGCGAAGCTGGTTGAACATCGAATCGGCGACGCTCGCATACCAGGCGCCGCGAAGGGCGGCTGTCCGGCCGAGGCCCGCCTCCGTCGCCCACAATTCGGTGCCGAGAAGGCGCACCCGGGCATTGGCCCCGCTCTTGAGGAGCGGCGCCGCGGCCGCCGCGCCCCGGCCGCCGTCGGCGATCAGGACGGCGTCAAAGGCGCCCTGGGCGTAAAGCCGGACGACCGCCGTCCGGATCGCGGCCGGGCCGCCGTCGTAGCTCTGCATCGCGACGAGTGATCCGCCTTCGTCCTCGACGGCTCCGACCATGGCGTCGGAGGCGCGCCGGCCATAGACTCCGGCCGGAGCGAGCGCTCCGAAGCGCTCCAGCCCGACGCTTCGGGCGTGAGCGACGACCCGCGAGATGGACTGGCCCGGAGTGAAGCCCATCAGATAGACCCCGTTGCCGGCCACGCTGCTGTCGTTGGAGAAGGCGATCACCGGGACGTCCGCCCGCCGCGCGACGGGCGCGACGGCCCGGACGTCCTCCGCGAGCAGCGGTCCGAGGAACAGGCCGTTGCCATCGGCGAGCGCCTGGTTGGCCGCGGCCGCCGCTCCGCCCCGGGCGGTGTCGTAGACGGTGATCCGGATCCGCTCGCCGCCGGCGTCGAGCAGGGCGAGGTTGGCGGCGTTGGCGATCGACTGGCCGACCCCGGCATTGGCGCCGGAGGTCGGGACGAGGACGGCGACCCGGTGGCGCATCTCCTCGGGCGGAAGCTGGGGGCCCGGCGCCTCGTTGAGCGGCGGCTCGACTTCGTCGGGCAGCTCGGCCGGAGGAAGCTCCGGGCGGGACTTGGGAACGAGCTGGCAGCCGGCGAGCGACATCGCAAGCGCGGCCGAGCCGGCGAGACCAAGGAAAACGCTCCGAGCTTGCGACCCGGGGGATTGCTCTGCCATGACCCTCATCCTCATGAACGCTCTGCCACCCGGCCTCTATATCGTCGCGACCCCCATCGGCAATCTTTCCGATCTGTCGCCCCGGGCCGCCGACGTCCTGGCCCGGGCGGACCTGATCGCGGTCGAGGACAGCCGGGTGACCGCCAAGCTCCTCCACCATATCGGAGTCAGGCGGCCGATGCTGCCCTATCACGACCACAATGCCGAGCGGGTCCGGCCCCAGCTTCTCGAGCGGATGCGCGGCGGGGCCGTGGCCCTGGTCTCGGACGCGGGCACCCCGCTCATCTCGGATCCCGGCTACAAGCTGGTCCGCGACGCCCGGGCCGCCGGGATCCCGGTGACCACCCTCCCCGGCCCCTCCGCCGTCGTCGCGGCCCTCACCCTCGCGGGCCTTCCGACCGACCGATTCCTGTTCCTCGGCTTTCTACCGGCCAAAAGCGGCGCCAAAGCGACTGCGATCGCGGAGGTGGCGGCGGTCCGGGCGACCTTGGTGCTCTACGAGAGCGGCCCCCGCCTCGCCGCTACTCTCCAGGCGCTCCAGGCCGGCCTCGGCGACCGCGAGGCGGCGGTTGCGCGCGAGATCAGCAAGAAGTTCGAGGAGACGGTGACCGGGACCCTGTCGGAGCTTACCGGGCGCTATCTGGAGGCCTCGCCGAAGGGCGAGATCGTCGTCGTCGTGGCGCCTCCGGGCGAAGCCGAGGCCGTCGGCGAGGACCAGGTGGACGAGGCGCTCAGGGAGGCGATGACCAGGCTCTCGGCGTCCCGGGCGGCGGGGGAAGTGGCGGAGACGCTCGGGGTGCCGAGGCGCCAGGCGTACGAGCGGGCGCTAAAGCTCAAATGAAGCGGCGGCGGGCGGAGCAAGGCGGCCGCCGCGCGGAAAAGCTCGCGGCCTTCTGGCTCCAGCTCAAGGGATGGAAGATATTGGGCCGCAGGGTTCGCACTCCGGTCGGCGAGGTGGACCTCGTCGCGCGCCGAGGCAGGACGGTGGCGTTCGTGGAGGTGAAGGCGCGCGCGACGGCCGAGGAGGCGGGCCTCGCCCTCGACGAGTGGCGGCTTCGCCGGGTCGCCGCCGCGGCCGGGGCGCTCGCCCACCGTTATGCCCGGGCCGGCGACGACATTAGGCTCGACGCCGTGTTCATCGTGCCTCGCCGGCTACCCCGGCACATGGCCAATATCTGGCATGGATGACAGGGGCCCCCTGCCCCGCTAAGCGCGCGCCATGAGCCTGCGCGTCGCAATCCAAATGGACCCCATCGAGGGGATCAATATCGAAGGCGATTCGACCTTCGCGATCATGCTCGGGGCGCAGAAGCGCGGGCACGACCTGTGGTACTATTCGGTGGAGGACCTGAGCTACACCGAGGGACGCCTCTGGACGATGGCCCGGCCGGTGACGGTCCGGCCGGTCGAGGGCGATCATTTCACGCTCGGCGAGCCCGTCCTCCTCGATCTCGGCCGGGATACGGACGTCGTCTGGATGCGCCAGGACCCGCCCTTCGACCTCGGCTACATCACCGCGACCCACCTGCTCGAGCGGATCCAGGGCGAGACCCTGGTCGTCAACGACCCCGCCTCCGTCCGCAATGCGCCGGAGAAGGTCTGGGTTCTCGATTTCGCTCGGTACATGCCGCCGACCCTCCTCACCCGCTCGCTCGGAGCGGCCCGCAAGTTCCTCGACAAGCATGGCGAGATCGTCGTCAAGCCGCTCCACGGCAATGCCGGCAAGGCGGTGTTCAAGGTCGGCCGCGACGGCTCCAACCTGTCGGCGCTGATCGAGATGTTCAACACCGCCTATCGCGAGCCTCACGTCGTCCAGGCCTTCGTCCCGGAGATCGCCCAGGGCGACAAGAGGATCGTGCTCGTCGACGGCGAGGTGGCCGGAGCGATCAACCGGATTCCCGGCGCGGGCGAGATCCGCTCGAACCTGGCGGTCGGCGGATCGGCGGCGAAGACCGAGCTGACCGAGACCGAGCTGGAGATCTGCGCGGCGCTCCGCCCAGAGCTCAAGGCGCGCGGGCTGCTCTTCGTCGGGATCGACGTGATCGGCGGTAAGTGGCTGACGGAGATCAACGTCACCTCGCCGACCGGGATCGTCGCGATCGACGAATATAACGGCACCGACATTCCTGGGATGATCTGGGATTCGATCGAAGCCAAGCTGGCCTGAGCATGGGCGACTGGACCACCCAGCTCATCGAGCAGACCGGCTATGTCGGGATCTTCCTGCTCATGTTCCTCGAGACGATCTTTCCGCCGATCCCGTCGGAGGTGATCATGCCGCTCGCCGGGGTCCAGGCGGCGCAGGGCCAGCTCTCCTTGTGGGCGGTGATCGCCAGCGGGACCGCGGGCGCGATGCTCGGCAACCTGTTCTGGTACGCGCTTGCCCGGGTGATCGGGCTGATGCGATTCAAGCCGTTCATCGTCCGCTACGGCCGCTGGCTCACCCTCGACTGGGACGATGTCGAGAAGTCGCAGAATCTGTTCGCTCGGTTCGGAGGGATCATCGTCTCGGGCGGCCGGCTGCTTCCGACGATCCGATCGGTCATCTCGATCCCGGCCGGGCTTCTCAACATGCGGCTGAAGAGCTTCCTTTTGTGGTCCACCCTCGGCACGGCGCTCTGGACCGCGGCCCTCGCCACCGCCGGCTGGGGCCTGGGCAAGGCCTTCCGCGACATCGAGAAGGTGCTGGGGCCGCTGTCGATGGCGATCATCGTGCTGATCGTCCTCGCCTACGTCTGGCGGCAGGTGACCTGGCGGAGGCGGCATCCGTAGCCCCGCCCGTCATCCCGGCGAAAGCCGGGACCTCGGGCCGAATAAGGCTCGGCGGGCCTCCCCGAGATCCCGGCTTTCGCCGGGATGACGATTCCTGCCCTCCCCTCAAGCCCTGGGATGGGCGTTGCGGTAGACGTCGAGGAGGTGGGCGGCGTCGACGGCGGTGTAGATCTGGGTCGAGGAGAGGTTGGCGTGGCCGAGCAGCTCCTGGAGCGAGCGCAGGTCCGCGCCCCGGCCCAAAAGGTGGGTGGCGAAGCTGTGGCGAAGGGCGTGCGGAGTGGTCCGCTCGGAAAGGCCGAGGCGGACCCGCGCCTTTCGGACGGCGCGGCGGATCAGCTCGCCGTTGAGGGGGCCGCCGCGGGCGCCGCGGAACAACGGTCCGGTGAGCGACGGCTCGTAGGGGCAGAGCGACAGATAGAGCTCGATCGCTTCGCGCACCGTCTGGAGAAGCGGCACGATCCGGGTCTTGGACCTCTTGCCGGTGACGCTCAGCGCCTCGCCGAGGGGAAGAGCGGCCCCGGTGAGGCCGAGCGCTTCCGCGACCCGGAGGCCGGAGCCGTAGAGGAGCAGGAGGACCGCCTGGTCGCGAGCGGCGATCCACGGCTCGCCGGCATCCTCGCCGGCTTCCGCGGCGAGGGCGACGACGTCGTCCGGGGCGACCGGTCTCGGAACGCTTCTCGGTATCTTCAGCCCCCGGAGCCTCGGCAGGGCGCCCTCCCCGCCTCGCTCGTCCGCGGCGAAGGTGAGAAAAGCGCGGACGGCCGAAAGCTCGCGCGCCGCCGAGCTGTTGCCGAGGCCTTCGCCGCGCCGGTGGGCGAGGAAGGCACGCAGGTCCTTCGCTTCGAGGCCCGCCAGAGCGGCGCCGTCGACGGCGCCGCCGAGATGGCCGGCGAGGAAGGCGATCAGCCGGTGGGCGGTCGCGGCATAGGCACGGACGGTGTGGGGCGAGCGGCGACGGTCGTTGGCGAGATGCTTCTGCCAGCGAAAGGCGGTCGCCGCGGCCGGGTGGCCGTCGGTCAGGGGATCAGCCACCGGCCCATCGAACGGGTGAGGACTCGGCCCAGGAACATGAGCAGCTCGGAGCCGTGCCGGGTCTCGAAGCCCTGGGCCTCGCGCTGGCCCAAAGCGAGCAGGCCGCTCGGCAAGGGCGGCTCGCTGTCGAGCCGGACCAGGGCTTCGGCCTTGATCAGCTCGCAGGCCGGGCCGAACAAGGGATGGCCCCGGCCGACCCCGCGAAGCACGACCCCGTCGAGCCCCTCGAGCGAGCGCCGGATGACCCGGACGTCGACGAACTGCAGGCCCGACGCGTCGGCCCTCACGCCCTTGTCGCCGGCGAACAAAGCGACCGCGACGGCGTCGAGGCCGAGGATCTGCGGCCATTCCTGGGTGACGATATGGATGAGATGATCGAAGCCCTCCGCCTCGATCGCGGCCAGCACCGCCTCGTGGATCGAGGCGACCGCTCCGCTATGGCCGCGGGCGAAGGCGATGAGGTCCTGATTGGCCTCCTCCGCCGCGGCGACCCGCGCGCGCAGCTTGGCCACCGCCCGGTCCTCGAAGTTGATCACCTTTCCCATCGAGCGGAGGCTAACCCGAACAAGGTTAAGAAGCGATGGCCATTTTTTGCCCCGGAAAATATTTTCCCGTTTTGTTCTTGCTTTGTAGGACTTTTCCTATTATATCGGGTCGTAGGCGGGTCGCGGACTGCCATGGCTCTTTGAGATTGTGAGAACGAAGTTCGTCATCCCGGCGGAAGCCGGGATCTCGGGGAGACGCGCCGTGCCTTCTCGACCCGAGGTCCCGGCTTTCGCCGGGATGACGGACAGTGTCGGCAGCGGCGGTGCGTCATCCCGGCGGAGGCTGGGGCCCCAGCCTTCGCTGGGGCGACGTGCCGTCACCCGATCTTCTGGCCCGTCTTCGCCCAGTCCGCCGCGAAGCCCTCCAGCCCCTTGTCGGTGAGGGGGTGCTTGAAGAGCTGGCGGATGACGGCGGGCGGGGCCGTCATGACGTCGGCGCCGATCATCGCCGACTGGAGGACGTGGATCGGGTGGCGGATGGAGGCGACCAGAATCTGGGTCTCGAAATCGTAATTGTCGTAGATGGTCCGGATCTCGGAGATGATCTGCATCCCGTCGAAGCCGGTATCGTCGTGGCGGCCGACGAAGGGCGAGATGAAGGTGGCCCCGGCCTTGGCGGCGAGAAGCGCCTGGTTGGCGGTGAAGCACAAGGTGACGTTGACCATCGTCCCCTCCCCGGCCAGCGCCTTGCAGGTCTTGAGCCCGTCGAGGGTGAGCGGGACCTTGATCGCGATGTTGCCGGCGATCTTCCGCAGCACCTCGGCCTCGCGCATCATCTCGGAATGATCGGTGGCGACGACCTCGGCCGAGACCGGCCCCGGGACGATTTCGCAAATCTCCCGGACCACTTCGAGGAAGTCGCGCCCGGCCTTGTGGATCAGCGAGGGGTTGGTGGTGACTCCGTCGAGAAGGCCGGTCTCCGCCAGCTCGCGGATCTCGTTCGTGTCGGCGGTGTCGACGAAGAATTTCATGTTCGGGTCCTCGGGGCTGGGTTTCGACGGCCTTCTAGGGCAGGTTCGGCGGATAGTGAAACAGTCGTCATTGCGAGCGGAGCGAAGCAATCCAGGGCGAGGTTCCCGCGGACGCCGCGGCTGGATTGCCGCGTCGCTTCGCTCCTCGCAATGACGGACGGGGGCGGCCCGGACGAGCAGCCGGCGCTGAACCGGGCGATCTGGGGGATCGCTTTGCCCTCGATGCTGACCAACGTCGCGACCGCCTTGTTCGGGATCGCCGATCTTTGGGTGATCGGCCGGCTGGGCGAGGCCGAGCCGCAGGCGGGGGTCGAGCTCGGCGCCAAGTTCATGATGGGCCTTCTCATCGTCTTCAACTTCCTCAGGACCGGGACGATCGCCCTCACCGCCCAGGCGGCCGGCCGGGGGGACGAGGAGGCCCAGGCGGCGACCCTCGCCCGGGCGCTCGGGCTGGCGCTTGCGATCGGGCTCGTCCTTCTGGCCCTCAAGCCGGTCGCGATCGGGTGGGGAATGGAGGCGCTGTCGGCTCGCGGCGGAGTGGCAACGGAGGCGGAAATCTATGTCGGGATCCGCTATTGGGGCGGGCTTGCCTGGCTTGCCAACGTCGCTCTGATGGGCTGGCTGATCGGGCGGCGGCGGGTCCGGGCCGTGCTCTGTACCGAAATCGGCTCGAACCTCATCCACATCGCCCTCGATCTCCTGTTCGTCCTCGTCTTCGGCTGGGGCGTTGCGGGCGTCGCCGCCGCGACCTTGCTGTCGGAGGGCGGAAAGACGGTCGCGCTGCTCGCCGTGACGGCGCGCGAGGGGCCGGCCAGGGCGGCGGTTGCGGCCGCCGGAAGGCGGTCGACCTGGAGCGCATCGAGCATGGGAGCGCTGCTCCGGCTCAACCGCGACCTCTTCCTCCGGACCCTGCTCCTCACAGGCGCGATCCTGCTGCTGACCCGCCAGGGCGCCGAGCAGGGACCGCTGGTGCTCGCCGCGAACGGGATCCTCTATCAGCTGTTCATCCTCTCCGCCCTGATCCTCGACGGGTTCGAAAGCTCGGCCCAGGTGCTCTGCGCGGAGGCGGTGGGCGCGAAGGACCGCCGCCGCTTCGATTCGCTGGTCGGGGCGCTGCTCGGCTGGGGCCTGGCCGGCGGTATCCTCTTCAGCCTGGTCTATGCCGCCGCCGGCGCGCGCTTCGCCGCGAGCTTCAGCACCGACCCGGCGGTTGTGGCGACGACGCTCGCCTACGTGCCCTGGGCCGTGCTTCTGCCGGTGCTCGGAGTGAGCTCCTACGTACTCGACGGGGTCTTCATCGGAGCGACCTGGACCCGGGCGATGCTGATCACGATGGCAGCGGCCTGCGTCGTCTATGCGGCCTGCCTCTTCGCCGCCGCCGGGACGGGCAATCACGGGCTGTGGCTCGCCTTCAGCCTGTTCCTGGTGGCGAGAGCGGGGGCGCAGGCGGCGATGCTTCCGGGGTTGAGGCGGAGAACTTTTGGCGGCCAGTCCCCTCTCCCGCCTTCTGCGGGAGAGGGAGGGGCCCGCGAAGCGGGAGGGTGAGGGTCTATACACCGGACTCGGCAAGACACTCACCTCCCAAGCCTTCGGCTTGGGCCCTCCTCTCCCGCGAAAAGCGGGAGAGGACCAGCTAGCCGGGGCGCCCGAACAGCGGCGCGAGTACCGGATCCCCTGCCGAACCGGGGTCGGCGCGGATCGCGGCTTCCTCGCGGCCGACGGCGCGGTAGATGGCCGCGGCGGTTTTTCGGGTGACGTCGGCCTGGAGGCCGAGGAAGTTGATCCCGGTCGCGTATTGAAGGGCGCGCTGGACGACTCCGTTCTCCGCCAGCCGCAGCGACTCGCCCACGCCGGGGAAGACGGCGTCGAAGATCCGCTCGCCCATCGACCGCTGGAGATAGTCGGTGGCGGCGGTCGGGCCGCCGCGGGCGATGGCGAGGGCGTCGGCGATCGGCATGTCGCGGATCGAATCGTAGACGGCCGGCGCGGCCCTTCGGGCCCCTTCCCCGGCGGCCCGGTTGACCACCCGGAGGAGCCTGTCCTGGACCGCCCGGGTTCCCAGCGCGACCGCGAGAGTCGCCGTGAGGGTCGCTCCGCCGAGCTGGGGCGGCGGCTGGATCCGGGCGACGTCGTCGCGGAAAAAGCCTTCGTCGGTCAGCAGGCGCTCGAAGGCGCGCTGCGACGAGAGGGTGAGAAGGCGCCGGATCGCGGGCTCGAGGTTCGGGATGTCGCCGACCCGGGTGATGCAGCCGGGGAGGACGAGCAGGGGGATGGCGAGGCCGGCGGCGATGAGGGATCGGCGGGAGAGCTGGGGATGCATGCCGGCCCAACGACAAAGACGCGGGCTTGTTGCATGCCATGCTCCCCGGCGAAGGCCGGGGCCCAGCGGCTCCCTCGGCGCGGCTGGGTCCCGGCCTTCGCCGGGAAACGGATTCCGCATTCCGTCTCCCTGCCGGTTGCGTTTCCGTTCCCGCGACTCGATCTAGGATGAAATGACCCGCTGCCGAGTCCTCCTTTTGAACGCCGCCCTCGGGCCGCTCGACTACCGGGTGCCGCACGGAATGGAGGTGGCGCCGGGCTCGATCGTGCTCGCTCCGCTCGGGCCCCGGCAGATGACGGGCGTGGTGTGGGAAGAGGATCGGCTCGAGGCGGAGTCGGTGGGCGACAACCGGCTGAGGCCGCTGCTCCAGGTCTACGACATCCCACCGCTCGCGGAATCGCTTCGACGGCTGATCGAATGGACCGCGGATTATTATCTCGCTCCGCTCGCCTCGGTGCTTCGGATGGCGCTGGCTTCGGCGAGCGCTCTGGAGGGCGGCCGGACGGTCACCGAATATCGGGCGACGGGTTTCGTCCCGGACCGGCTCACTCCGCAGCGTGCCCAGGCCCTGGAGCGGATCGGCGAGCGGCAGGGGCTGGTCCGCGAGCTCGCCTTCATCGCGGGAGTCTCGGACGGAGTGATCCGCGGGCTCTGCAAGGCCGGAGCGATCGAGGCGGTCGAGGTCTCGGTGGACGACCCCTTCCCTCTCCCCGACCCCGATCATTCGCCGCCCGAGCTGGAATCGGCGCAGGAGGATGCGGCGCGGGTCTTCGTCGAGGCGGTCCGGAGGGCGGAGTTCGCGCCCTTCCTGCTCGACGGAGTGACCGGATCGGGCAAGACCGAAGTCTATTTCGAGGCGGTGGCCGAGGCCCTCAGGCTCGGCCGGCAGACCCTGGTCCTCCTGCCCGAGATCGCGCTCACCGAGCCCTTCCTCAAGCGGTTCGCAGCGCGCTTCGGCCACGAGCCCGTCGCCTGGCACTCGGGCCTCAGGCAGTCGCAGCGGCGGCGCGCCTGGCGGGCGATCGCCAGCGGCGACGCCAGGGTGGTCGTGGGCGCGCGCTCCTCGCTCTTCCTGCCCTATCCCAGGCTCGGGCTGATCGTCGTCGACGAGGCGCACGAGACCAGCTTCAAGCAGGAGGAGGGAGTCCCCTATCACGCCCGCGACGTCGCCGTGATGCGGGCCAAGCTCGAGAAGATCCCGATCGTCCTCGCCTCGGCCACGCCTGCGATCGAATCGCGGCAGATGGCCGAGATCGGAGTCTACAAGGAGGTGAAGCTGCCCGAACGCTACGGAGTCGCCGAGCTTCCGGACATCGAGGCGCTCGACCTCACCGCCGACCCGCCGCAGCGCGGGCGCTGGCTCGCTCCGAGGCTGGTCAGGGAGCTGGAGGAGACGCTCGGGCGGGGCGAGCAGGCGCTGCTGTTCCTCAACCGCAGGGGCTACGCGCCGCTGACCCTGTGCCGCCATTGCGGCCACCGCTTCCAATGCCCCAATTGCACCGCCTGGATGGTCGAGCACCGGCTGGTCCACCGGCTGGCCTGCCACCATTGCGGCCACATGATGCCGCCGCCCAAGGCCTGCCCCGAATGCGGCGAGGAAGGAAGCCTGGTTCCGGTGGGGCCGGGCGTGGAGCGGATCGCCGACGAGGTCGCGGCCCTGTTCCCCGACGCGCGCACTGCGGTGGTGACGTCCGACACGATCTGGTCTCCGGCCAAGGCGGCCGAGTTCGTCGGGCGGATGGAGTCGGGCGAGATCGACATCGTCGTCGGGACCCAGCTCGTGACCAAGGGCTATCATTTCCCCAACCTCACTCTGGTCGGAGTGGTCGATGCCGACCTCGGCCTCCAGGGCGGAGACCTTCGGGCGGCGGAGCGAACGTTCCAGCAGATCGCCCAGGTCGCTGGCCGGGCCGGACGCGGCGAGAAGCCGGGCCGGGTGCTCGTCCAGACCCACGAGCCTTCGGCGGCGGTGATCGAGGCGCTGGTCAGCGGCGATTCGGAAAGCTTCTACGCCGCCGAGACCCAGTCGAGACGCGAGGCGGCGATGCCTCCGTTCGGCCGGCTTGCCGGGATCGTCATCTCTTCCGAGGATATGAGCGAGGCGACCGAGGCGGCGAAGCTGATCGGCCGTTCCGCTCCGAGGGTCGACAACATGGCGGTGTTCGGCCCCGCCCCCGCCCCTCTGGCAATGCTCCGGGGCCGCCACCGCCAGCGCCTGCTCGTCCACGCGGCCCGCTCGGTCGACATGCAGGACGTGATCCGCGACTGGCTCGGCAAGCTGACCTGGCCGCGGGGGGTTCGGGTGACGGTCGACGTCGACCCTTATTCCTTCCTTTGATCGGGCCGGGGGCCGAAAGAGCTTTGCATGGGCGGGCGTCCGATCCGAAATGGTCCAGGCGACAAGTGAATTTGGTATTCGTGGACGGAGGGCCTAAACGCTTGCGCGGTCGAGTAGACTTCTGGGGGATGGGGCACATGAACCGGCTGATCAAGTTCGCCTGGCTGGCGCTGCTCGCCTGCCTTCCGGCCGCGGCGAAGGCCGAGTGGCGGGAGGCGAGCAGCAGGCATTTCCTGGTCTATTCGGAAGGGAGCGAGCAATCGCTCCGCGAGTTCGCCACCAAGCTCGAGAAGTTCGACAAGGCGATGCGCCTGCGCCTGCGATTCGGGGACGAGGATCTGGGGCCGGGCAACCGGGTGACGGTGTTCGTGGTCGATAACCTGGCCGAGGTGCAGAGGCTCGCCCGGGCGAAAGGCTCGTCCATCGCAGGCTTCTACAGCGGCCGAGCCGGGACGTCGCTCGCGGTCGTCCCGCGGGTCAGCGGCTCGGGCAGCCGGACCGATCTCGCTCCCGCGACCGTCCTGCTCCACGAATATTCGCATCACATGATGTTCCAGGGCGCGGCCGGAGCCTATCCGGCCTGGTTTCGCGAGGGCTTCGCCGAATTCTACTCGACCGCGAGGTTCGAGAAAGACGGCTCGATCGGCTTCGGCGCCGCGGCCAATCATCGCGCCTGGGGACTGGTCGGAATGACCCCGCTCCCGATAGAGCTCCTGTTCGATCCGACCCGGCGCAAGCTCAGCCAGGCGGAATGGGAAGCGACCATCTACGCGCGCGGGTGGCTACTGACCCATTATCTGACGTTCGATCGCGCGCGCACCGGCCAGCTCACCGCCTATCTGAGCGCGATCCAGAGCGGCAGGAAAAGCCTCGAGGCGGCGCAGTCGGCCTTCGGCGACCTCAAGGTCCTCGACCGGGAGCTCAAGGCCTATGTCAACCGCAAGACCCTGCCCTACCTTCCGCTGAAGGCCGAGCTGCTGGCCGTGCAGCCGGTCGCCCTGCGGACTTTGCGGCCGGGCGAGAATGCGATCATGGACCTGCGCATCCGCTCCCGGGTCGGAGTGACCAAGGAGGATGCCGCCAGGGTCGCCCGCGACATGGCCAGGGCCGCGGCCGCCTGGCCCGACGATCCCGCCGTTCAGGCGGCGCTGGCCGAGGCGGAATTCGATTCCAACGCGCTCGATTCCGCCGACGCCGCGGCGGGACGGGCGATCGCCGCGGATCCGAAGAACGTCGATGCGCTCACCTACCGGGCGATGGTGGCGTTCGAACGCGCCAAGGCCTCGACCGACCCCAAGGAAGCGAAATGGAAGGCGGTCCGGGCCGCGATCGTCCGGGCGAACCGGGCCGACGCCAACGATCCCCGCCCCCTCGTCCTTTATTTCCGGACCTTCGGCGAGCAGGGGATCGCTCCGACCCGGCTGGCGGTCGACGGGCTTTTGCAGGCTTTCGCTTTGGCGCCGCAGGACGTCGGCCTGAGGATGGACGCCGCCCGGCAGCTGCTGGTCGACGGCAAGGCCGCCGAGGCCCGGCGGGCATTGACTCCGATCGCCTACGATCCGCATGGCGGAGCGCTCGGCCAGGCGATCGCGGCCGTGATCGCCAAGCTCGATTCGAGCGGCCCCAAGGCGGCGCTCGAGACCTGGGACTCGGCCGAGGCCAAGACCGAGAAGAAGGACGAGGCCTAACCCTTCCAGCCCTCGCGTTGCAGGAGACTGGCCTTGCGGTGAAGCCCGTAGGCGTAGCCGCCGGGCGAGCCGTCGCCGCGGCGGGCGCGGTGGCAGGGGATGAGGATCGCGATCTGGTTCGAGCCGCAGGCCGTTCCGGCGGCCCGAACCGCCTGCGGACGGCCCGCCCGGGCGGCGAGGGCCGCGTAGGACAGGCTCTCCCCGGGCGGGATCCGGGCCAGCTCGCGCCACACGGCTTCCTGGAAAGCGGTGCCGCGCACGTCGAGCGGGAGGTCGTGGGGGCGTTCCGGAGCCTCGACCGCGGCGACCGCGCGCTCGACCAGCTCGGCCATCGCCGCGCCGCCGGGCTCGACCGCGGCGTTGGGGAAGCGGCGCTTCAGATCGTCCTCCCCCTCGTCGAAGGACAGGCGGCAGATCCCGCGCTCGGTGGCTGCGACCAGCATCGACCCGAGCGAGGTGGGTGCGGTCGCCCAGCGGATCGTCTCGCCCCTTCCCCCGTCGCGCCAGGTCGTCGGGGTCATTCCCAGCCGATCCCTCGTGTCGGCATAGAAGCGGCCGGGCCCGGAATAGCCCGAATCGTAGATAGCGTCGGTGACTCGGCCGTCGGCGGCGAGGGTCTGGGTCATGGCTCGGGCTCTCTTTCCTCGGGCATAGGCGGCCGGAGTGACTCCGGTGGCGCGCTTGAACAATCGGTGGAAGTGGAAGGGGGAATAGCCGGCGCTGGCCGCGAGCTGATCGAGCGAGGGCGGCTCCTCGGCCGTCTCGATCAGCTCCAGCGCGGCCTCGATCGCGGCACGGTCGCGGCTGACGTCGTCGGGTTTGCACCTCAGGCAGGCCCGAAGGCCCGCCGCGGCGGCTCGAGCGCCGTCGGCGAAGAATCGGACGTTCTCGCGCTTCGGGTGGCGGGCTGCGCAGGACGGCCGGCAGTATATGCCGGTGGTGAGGACGCCAGTGACGAAGCGACCGTCCATCGCCCGGTCGCGGCGGAGCACGGCCGCCCAGGCGGAGTCGGGATCGGGGATCAACGTCTGTTCCATGGCGGCCGGTATAATCCCGATTCGCCGGCCCCACATCCCGGACCTTGCTTCCAAACCGCGGCGCTGAGCCCTGGCGATTGGTGCAGGGGAGGCGGGAATCAGCGGTCGGCGCGGCTGGTGATCGTCCGGGCCACGCCTTTCGCCTTCACGAGCAGGCGTGCGACGCTGGCCGGGCCTTCGTCCGGCCCGTACCAGTAAATCGTCAATATGCGTCCGCCGACCGCCGTGATGCAGGCGCCGACCGACAACGCGTAGGATTTGACCGCGGAGGTGACGGTCATCGCGCCGCCCAGATAGGCGCAGACGTCGTCCTTGCCGCGCGGTGCGACATTGCCGCTCAGGTCGATCTTGGTTCCGACGACATTGCTCACGCCCTGACCGGCGTCCTTCATCAATTTCCCGGAGTTCAACGCCTCGGTGAAGGCGGGGTTGTCGAAGGCTTCGCCGAGGCCGGCGAGCAGATCCTTGCGAGTCACCTGGGTGACCATGGCCTGCTTCGGAGTCTTGATCAGGATATAATCCTTTTGGTTTCCGAGCTCCGGCCCGCTGGCCGGCGCCGTGCACGGGAAGAGAGTCAGGTCGGTAACGTTTGCAGTGTCGCCGGCCGCGACCAGCTGGGCAACGTCGACCTGCAGCCCGCGGGGCAGGCAATAACCCGGGGGAAGAGGAAGCTGGAACTCCACGCCGCCCACTCGAAAGGACGCCCCGGCGGGCGGCGGGGGAGAGGCGGCGAGCGCGGGCGAGCCGAAACCGGCCGCTGCAAGGCAAGCTGCAAGGCAAAGCGCCGCTGATATCCTTCGCATCCCCGTCCCTCCACTGTGCCCCGTTGGTAGGCGACGGCGGGATGCTCAGCAATGGCTCGCCGGTTCCCGCGCCGGCCAGGCTTTTCGAGGCGTGGCGGTTGCATCGCAGCAAAGCCCCTGCTAGGGCGCCCGCGACCTGACCCGAGGCGCGAAACGCGCTTCATATCATGGGTCAAATTCCGATCTGGGAGTAGAGGCGCGCGTGGAGAATTCCGGCGGCATTCAGGCAAGTCTGGCGGGCCGCTATGCGATGGCCCTGTTCGAGCTCGCCCGCGACGAGCGGCAGCTCGAGGCGGTCGGCGCGAGCCTCGCCTCGCTGAAGCAGGCGCTCGCCGACTCGGAGGACCTGAGGTCCCTCACCACCAGCCCGCTGACCCGGCGCGACGACGCCCTGAAGGGCGTCGCCGGCCTCGCGGACGCGATGCGGCTCGATCCGATCACCCGCAACTTCCTTGGAGTGCTCGCCCAGAACCGGCGGCTGGGCCAGCTCGGCGCCGTGATCCGCAACTTCAACCTACTCGCCGCGCTGCACCGCGGCGAGGTCACCGCGGAGGTGGTCTCGGCCCATCCGCTCGACGACGCCCAGGTCGCCGCACTGAAATCCAATCTGAAGAACCGTCTCGGCCGCGACGTGGCCGTTGACCTGAGCATCGATCCCACCATCTTGGGCGGGCTGGTCGTCAAGATCGGCTCCCAGATGATCGACGGCTCCATCCGAACCAAACTCAACACCCTCGCGCAAGCAATGAAAGGATGACGGCGACACGCCGTCACGGGAAAGGCTGAAAATGGACATCCGCGCCGCTGAAATTTCCAAGGTGATCCGCGATCAGATCGCGAGCTTCGGCACCGACGCCGAAGTCTCCGAGGTCGGGACCGTGCTGTCGGTCGGCGACGGCATCGCGCGCATCTACGGGCTCGACAACGTCCAGGCCGGCGAGATGGTGCAGTTCGACGGCGACATCAAAGGCATGGCGCTGAACCTCGAGGCCGACAATGTCGGCGTCGTCATCTTCGGCAACGACAGCGCGATCCGCGAGGGCGACACCTGCCGCCGCACCGGCACCATTGTCGACGTCCCCGTCGGCAAGGGCCTGCTCGGCCGCGTGGTCGACGGCCTCGGCAACCCGATCGACGGCAAGGGCCCGATCGACACCACCGAGCGCCGCCGGGTCGAAGTGAAGGCCCCCGGCATCATCCCGCGCAAGTCGGTGCACGAGCCGGTGCAGACCGGCCTGAAGGCGCTCGACGCGCTCGTCCCCGTCGGCCGCGGCCAGCGCGAGCTGATCATCGGCGACCGCCAGACCGGCAAGTCGGCCGTTGCGCTCGACACCTTCATCAACCAGCGGCAGGCCAACCAGGGCGACGACGAGAGCCAGAAGCTCTATTGCATCTACGTCGCCGTCGGCCAGAAGCGCTCGACCGTCGCCCAGATCGTCCGGGCGCTCGAAGAGAATGGAGCGATGGAATATTCCATCGTCGTCGCCGCCACCGCCTCCGAGCCGGCCCCGCTCCAGTTCCTCGCGCCCTACACCGGCTGCACGATGGGCGAATATTTCCGCGACAACGGAATGCACGCCGTCATCGTCTACGACGATCTCTCGAAGCAGGCCGTCGCCTACCGCCAGATGTCGCTCCTCCTTCGCCGTCCGCCGGGCCGCGAGGCCTATCCGGGCGACGTCTTCTACCTCCACTCGAGGCTTCTCGAGCGCGCCGCGAAGATGAACGAGGCCAACGGCTCCGGCTCGCTGACCGCGCTCCCGATCATCGAGACCCAGGCGGGCGACGTTTCGGCCTACATCCCGACCAACGTCATCTCGATCACCGACGGCCAGATCTTCCTGGAGACCGAGCTGTTCTACCAGGGCATCCGTCCGGCCATCAACGTCGGCCTCTCGGTGTCCCGCGTCGGCTCGGCCGCCCAGACCAAGGCGATGAAGAAGGTCGCGGGCTCGATCAAGCTCGAGCTCGCCCAGTATCGCGAGATGGCGGCGTTCGCCCAGTTCGGCTCCGACCTCGACGCCTCGACCCAGCGGCTTCTCAACCGCGGCGCGCGGCTCACCGAGCTTCTCAAGCAGCCGCAGTTCCAGCCGATGCCGGTCGAGGAGCAGGTCGTCTCCATCTATGCGGGCGTGAACGGCTTCATCGACAACGTGCCGGTCAACGCTGTGACCCGCTTCGAGAGCGCTCTGCTGAGCCATTTCCGGAGCGACCATGCGGACGTCCTGGGCAAGATCCGCGACACGAAAACTCTGGATGACGATACGGCGGGTCAGCTCAAGTCGATCATCGGCGATTTCGCCAAGTCGTTTGCGTAACTAACCCGTCGCCCCAGCGAAGGCTGGGGCCCCAGCGGGTGAAGGGCGCCGAGCTTTTCACCCCCGGGGATCCCAGCCTTCGCTGGGATGACGCGAAGGAAGGATAGAATGGCCAGCCTCAAGGCGCTCAAAGGGCGGATCGCGTCGGTCAAGTCGACGCAGAAGATCACCAAGGCGATGAAGATGGTCGCCGCCGCCAAGCTGCGCCGGGCGCAGCAGGCGGCGGAAGCCGGCCGTCCCTATGCGACCCGCATGGAAAGCGTCATGTCGAGCCTCGCCTCCAAGGTGACGATCAGTCCGCAGAGCCCGAAGCTCCTCGCCGGGACTGGGCGCGACCAGACCCATCTTCTGGTCGTCGCCACTTCGGACCGCGGGCTTGCCGGGGCGTTCAACTCGAACATCGTTCGCGCCGCCCGAAAGAAGGCCGACGACCTCACGCGCGAGGGCAAGAGCGTCCTGTTCTACCTCGTCGGACGCAAGGGCCGTGCGGTGATCCAGCGCCTCTATCCCAAGCAGATTATCCACCAGCACGACACCAGCGCGATGAAGTTCGCAAGCTTCGCCGACGCGCAGGCGATCGCCGAGGACCTGGTCGGGCGCTACCAGACCGACGGCATCGACGTCGTCCACCTCTTCTACGCCCGCTTCCAGTCTGCTTTGGTGCAGGAGCCGGTCGGCCAGCAGATCATCCCGGTCACCCTCCCGGCGGGCGGCGACAAGAGCGCCGGCTCCAGCGCTGCGATCGAATATGAGCCGGACGAAGAGGAGATCCTCGCGTCGCTCCTGCCGCGCAACGTCGCAGTCCAGATCTTCCGGGCGCTGCTCGAGAATGCGGCGTCGGAGCAGGGCAGCCGGATGACCGCGATGGACAACGCCACCCGCAACGCCGGCGACATGATCAACCGCCTCTCGATCGCCTACAACCGGCAGCGGCAGGCGGCGATCACAACCGAGCTCGTGGAGATTATTTCGGGCGCCGAGGCGCTGTAGTTTCCCGGCGAAGGCCGGGATCCAGACTGGGCCCCGGCCTTCGCCGGGGTGCAAAAAGGTAGAAACTGGGCCCCGGCCTTCGCCGGGGAACAAGAAGGAAGAGAAGAATGGCCACCGCCGCAACCGCAACCCAGACCAACAATATCGGCCGAGTCAGCCAAGTCATCGGCGCCGTCGTCGACGTGACGTTCGACAGCGACCTGCCGGAGATCCTGTCGGCACTGACTACCGACAATAACGGCAACAAGCTCGTGCTCGAGGTCGCCCAGCATCTCGGCGAGAACACGGTCCGGACCATCGCGATGGACTCCACGGACGGCCTCACCCGCGGCCAGGCGGTCACCGACACCGGCGGCCAGATCCGCGTTCCGGTCGGCCCCATGACGCTGGGGCGGATCATGAACGTCGTCGGTGACCCGATCGACGAGCGCGGACCGATCGGCCACACCGACACCTCGCCGATCCACCGCGACGCCCCGCTCTTCGTCGACCAGTCGACCGAGACCAGCATTCTCGTCACGGGAATCAAGGTCATCGATCTGCTCGCGCCTTACGCGAAGGGCGGCAAGATCGGCCTGTTCGGCGGCGCCGGAGTCGGCAAGACCGTGCTCATCCAGGAGCTGATCAACAACATCGCCAAGGGCCATGGCGGCACCTCGGTGTTCGCCGGGGTCGGCGAGCGCACCCGCGAAGGCAACGACCTCTATCACGAGTTCCTCGAGGCGGGGGTCATCGCCACCGACGCGGACGGCAACCCGACCCCGGAAGGCTCCAAGGTGGCGCTCGTCTTCGGCCAGATGAACGAGCCGCCGGGCGCCCGCGCCCGGGTCGCGCTCTCCGGCCTCACCCAGGCGGAATATTTCCGCGACGTCGAGGGCCAGGACGTTCTGTTCTTCGTCGACAACATCTTCCGCTTCACCCAGGCGGGCTCGGAAGTGTCGGCGCTCCTGGGACGCATCCCGTCGGCCGTGGGCTACCAGCCGACTTTGTCGACCGACATGGGCGCCCTCCAGGAGCGGATCACCTCGACCAACAAGGGTTCGATCACCTCGGTCCAGGCGATCTACGTTCCGGCCGACGATCTCACCGATCCGGCCCCGGCAACGTCCTTCGCCCACCTTGACGCCACGACCGTTCTGTCGCGCGCCATCTCCGAGCTCGGCATCTACCCGGCGGTCGACCCGCTCGACTCCACCTCGCGCGTTCTGACCGCCCGGACCGTCGGCCAGGAGCATTACGACACCGCCCGCGCCGTCCAGGAGATCCTTCAGCGCTACAAATCGCTCCAGGACATCATCGCGATCCTCGGGATGGACGAGCTTTCGGAAGAGGATAAGTTGACCGTCTCGCGCGCCCGCAAGATCCAGCGCTTCCTTTCCCAGCCCTTCCACGTCGCCGAGGTCTTCACCGGAATCCCCGGCAAGTTCGTCCAGGTCGAGGACACGGTCCGTTCGTTCAAGGCGGTGGTCGACGGCGAGTACGACCATCTTCCGGAGAACGCCTTCTACATGGTCGGCGGGATCGAGGAGGCGGTCGAGAAGGCCCAGCGCCTGGCCGCTGAAGCCGCCTAAGACCGAGTGTCGCTCGCCCCTGCCCTCTTTTTGCTCCTCGCCGCGCCGGCGGCGCCGCAGCCGACCCTGGTCGACGCGGCGCGCCAGGCGCTGATGGAAGGCTGCGTCCCGCACACGATCGCCCGGCGGACGATCGGGAAGAAGAATGCGGCGCAGCTCTTCGCCGCGGGAATTGCGGTGGATGCCTCGATTCCCGAATGGGCGAGGACCGGGCTGAAGGAATGGGGCACCTCGGTCCCCGCCGAAATCGCTTCGGTCGAAGGACCCGTCTGGATCAGCGCGTTCCAGCAAGGGGTTTGCACCATCATCTTCGCCAGCGGCGAGCGCCATTCGGCCGACGCCGAGGCGTTGCGGCGAATGATCGAGTCCGCGGGAAGCGGATTCACCAAGGCGGGTGAGACCAGGGTCGCCGACAGGATCACCCGCCTGTACGACTCGCCGCTGAAGCCTCGCGGAACCCTTCGCCTGACCTTCTCCGCAACCACCGAAGCCGCGCCGAAAGGCGGCGAGGTCATCGCCGTCTCGACCTCCCGCTTCGACTGAACTGGACCGCACACATGGCCGATCTGCATTTCGAGCTCGTCACCCCCGAACGCCTCGTCCGCTCCGAGGAGGTATTCATGGTCGTCGTCCCGGGCACCGAGGGCGACTTCGGAGTTCTCGCCGGCCACGCGCCTTTCATGTCGACCTTGAGGAACGGCGACATCGCCGTCTACCGAAGCGGTTTCGGCGACGCTCCGGAGAAGATCGCCGTCGAAGGCGGCTTCGCCGAGGTCGGCGAAAATGGGCTTACGATCCTGGCCGAGAGGGCAGACGTTCCGGCCTAGTCCCGAAGCCGTCGGTACCGCCAGCGCCGCGCCTTGCTCCCGTCTTCCAACGCAATCTCGGCGATCAGAATGTCGCCCTCGCGCCAGTAACGAATGCGCTGTGGATAATCGTTGGCGGCATTGTAGAACGTGACGCCCGGCCCGCGGTGCGGGGACCAGGCGAAGCGCTTCCAGGATTGGCCTCCGAGCGCCGCGAAATAGCCGAGCTTGACGATCGGGCCCACGCCGTTCGAGGCGTGGCGCTCGATCCGCAACGCCTCCCATTCCTCGATGATATCGCCTCGGCCGGTCCGGCTGCTTCCGAACATCATGCCGCCGCGCGGGCGAGTCCAGCATTCCTCGGTCCAGCGGTTTCCTTCGCGCTGCTCCCAGCAGCCCGCCATCCAGCCCAAATCGTCGATATTCGGGTCGCCGGTCGGGACCGCGCCCAGCAAGATCGCAGTCGCCAGAATGCCCATCTTCATCCCCTCCCCTTCAGTCTGGGCTTCCCTCGACCGGAGGCGCCCGCTGCGACCGCCACAATAGCAGTCCTCCGGCGATAATCAGAGCCGCGCCTCCGAACGTCGCGAGGTCGGGCGAATCGCCGAACCAGAGCCAGCCGAGGAACGCGGCGACGAGCAGCTGGACATAGGTCATCGGAGCCACCGTGGACGCGCTCGCCCGCTCGACCGCGGCGAAGATCAGGCTGTGGCCGGCCGTCGCGAAGCCGGCCACACCGAGGCATTTCAGGACGACGACCGCCGAAGGCGAGCCGATCGCCACTCCGGTAAGATGGGCCGCGACGGCGGCTGCGACGAGCAGCGGCGCCGCGACCACGGCGACCAGGAACTGCATGACCATGACCGGAGCGCCCCCGGCGGCCATCCGGTTGAGCATCATCAGCCAGCTCATCCCGAACGCCGCCCCCATCGGAAACAAGGCGGCCGGGCCGATCTCGATCAGGTTCGGCCGAAGCACGACGAGCACTCCCAGGAAGGCCAGCAGGGTGGCCGCCCAGGTCGCCGGCCGGGTCCGCTCGCCGAGCACCAGCGGCGCGAGCAGGGCGGTAAGGATGGGGCTGGTGAACTGGATCGCGGTCGCGTCGGCCAGCGGCATCGCCATCACCCCGAGGAAGAAGCACAAGGTGGCGAGCGCCACCGCGCCGCCCCGCCCGACGTGGAGCCAGGGGCGTGGCATGACGAATCCCTCCCGGCCGAACCGAAGCGCCACGTACAAGGTCAGCCCCGCCGCTCCGAAACAGTAGCGAAGCGCCGCCACCGCGGGTGCCGGCCACTGCCCGGCCATCGACTTCACCACCGCGTCTCCGAAGGCCAGGCTGAGGAATCCCGCAAGGGCGATGAGCAATGCGCTTCGGGCGGGATGAGCGGGCATCGGCCGGCCTTCGGGGGCAGTTAGGCAATTGTCAAAGTTTCCGCCTTATTCACCACCCCGAACGGTAAAGCTTCACCGGTGAGGATCTGAGCGCAATGAGTGCTTTTGGACGGCGACCAGGAAATGGCGGCACGGGCGGCGGACGCCCAAGCTTCGGTGTCGCGAGGCCGATGAAGGGCCTCGCCGGCGGAGCGGCAGCGCCGGCGGCGCCGGAAGGTGGCGACCAGTTCCCGCCCCTCGACACGATCAGCTTCTCCGACGCCGATTCGGACAGCTTCACGCCGAGCTCGGCGGACCGTAACGCCGACGCCATGACCCGGCTCACCGAGCGCCAGGCCGCGTCCTCGGAAGCGCCGAGCAGCAAGAACGAGGGCTTCGAAGCCTCGATCCACCGGATCAAGGAGCAGGTCCTCCCCCGCCTCCTCGAGCGGGTCGACCCCGAGGCCGCCGCGACTCTCAGCAAGGACGAGCTCGCCGAGGAGTTCCGGCCGATCATCGGCGAGGTGCTCGCCGAGCTCAAGATCAACCTCAACCGACGCGAGCAGTTCGCGCTCGAAAAGGTGCTGGTCGACGAGCTTCTCGGCCTGGGGCCGCTCGAGGAACTGCTCTCCGACCCGAACATCTCCGACATCATGGTCAACGGTCCGAACCAGACCTTCATCGAGCGCAAGGGCAAGCTCGAGATCGCCCAGATCCAGTTCCGCGACGAGGAGCACCTGTTCCAGATCGCCCAGCGGATCGTCAACAAGGTCGGCCGCCGGGTCGACCAGACCACGCCTCTCGCCGACGCCCGGCTCCAGGACGGCTCGCGCGTCAACGTGATCATCCCGCCGCTCTCCTTGCGCGGAACGGCCATCTCGATCCGCAAATTCTCCGAGAAGCCGATCACCGTCGACATGATGAAGAATTTCGGATCGATGTCGGACAAGATGGCGACGGTTCTGAAGATCGCCGGAGCCAGCCGCTTCAACATCATCATCTCGGGCGGCACCGGCTCGGGAAAAACCACCATGCTCAACGCCTTGTCGAAGCTGATCGACCCGGGCGAGCGAGTCATCACCATCGAGGACGCCGCCGAGCTCCGCCTGCAGCAGCCGCACTGGCTTCCGCTCGAGACCCGTCCGCCCAACCTCGAGGGCCAGGGCGCGATCTCGATCCGGGACCTCGTCATCAACGCGCTTCGAATGCGCCCCGACCGCATCATCCTCGGCGAGATCCGCGGAAGCGAATGCTTCGACCTCCTCGCAGCGATGAACACCGGCCACGACGGCTCGATGGCCACCCTCCACTCCAACTCGCCTCGCGAATGCCTGGCGCGAATGGAGAACATGGTGATGATGAGCGACATCAAGGTGCCCAAGGAGGCGATCTCGAGGCAGATCGCCGACTCGGTCGACCTCATCGTCCAGGTCAAGCGCCTGAGGGACGGTTCGAGGCGGACGACCAACGTCACCGAGGTGATCGGGATGGAGGGCGACGTCATCGTCACCCAGGAATTGTTCAAGTTCGAATATCTCGACGAGACCGCCGACGGCAAGATCATCGGCGAGTACCGGTCGATGGGGCTGAGGCCCTACACGCTGGAGAAGGCCAAGCAGTTCGGCTTCGACCAGCCTTATCTCGAGGCCTGTCTGTAGGACTTGCCCGCCGCGAAATGTGGTCGGGTGGAGGTTGGTTTACGAAAACCTGTCCCAACAGCGACCGCTTCGCAAAAAACGGCGGAAATCCGCCATTTCCTGTGCCGATAATCGCCACTGATCGCCACTGATCGCCACGAATCGCTACTTTCCGCCGGAGCCGGAGCGTCTTGAGCCCATTCCGCCGACCCCCGGCGCACTGCAAAGAGGCGGCCGGCGCGGCGAGGGAGAGGCGCCACGGGGCGGCAAGCCCTCGACCGCGGCCCGATCCGGCCGGCCGCCCCCTCCCCTGCTCCGCCGGCTGCATGATTATGCACCGCCCCCACGGAAAACCGGCCCTCGAGCGCATGATTATGCACGTCCCGCCGAAAAGCCGCGCCGGACCGGCCTCAGCGCGGCCCCCTCGCCTCCGCCTCGGCGACCGCTTCCGCCGCCGCCGCCGAGGCCACCCGGGCGATCGCCGCCGTCACCTCGGCGCTCTTCACGACCCGCTCGACCCGAGCTTCGATCCGAGGCTCCGCCGACTTCAGCACCGCCCGAACCTCCGGATCGTCGACCCTCCGCCCGTCCCGGCAGGTGAACACCCCGTCCGACAGATTAGCCTCGAACCGTCCCACTCCCCCGGCCCATAACCGCACTTCCGCTCGATCACGGCGCGCTCGGCGGGCGTGAACCGTGAGCCGCCGGAGCGGAGGTTGCGGTTGGATGAGGGCGGAGAGGGCTTGTTGGATTTTGGGCGGGCCGCTCGCCGGGGCCGGGCCGGCAGGGTCAGGGCAAGGGCTAAAGCTGCGGAAATCAAGCCGCTTTTATATAGGCAACTCCTTACTGCACCGGAGTGCTGCTACATTGTGACATCCACAACCATGCTCAGAAGGAACTCAGCATCTCCGATATAAAAATTCTGCCGTTGTCAGTAGTCTTGCCCCAAATCGCTCTCGTAGAGTGCCTTCGCGTCATTCCCAGCTGTGACTGCCGCTCGAACTTCTCGGTCCTGCAGGTTCAGCACCCGCAGCTTGTCCCCCACCTTCTCAATGGCATCGATACGACGAAAGGCGGCGCCGTGTGCATGCGCATATTCAGCAAGGCCCTTCAGCTTCGGCAGGGCGTCAGCCAAGAAGGTTCCGTGCGGGTCCACAATGTCCACGGCGATACTTCCGTCTGGTTTTCGCGCGAAGATCAAGAAATCGGGTCGCATCAGCTTGCATCGAGCGCCATCGCCATAGGCAACAGCCAGTGAATCCTGACTTGGCCGCGGCGGATTTCGATACCAAGCAATGAAATCCGGACGAGTCATCTCTTGACCTAGCACGTCTCGCTCAGGCTCGTTGAGCACCACTGGATAACGCCCGCCTTGCTCACACAAAAGGTGATGTTCGAAGGTGGGCAACGGCCTTTCACGACCTTCGCGATCGCGCTCTATCGTCGGCTCAAGCCGCACCTTCGGCCTCGTCAGCCATACATCCTCGGGCTCAGCGCTCATACCCTTGATTTGCCGATACTGGTCCTGTCGCTCGTCTGAAAGCGACATGATCTGCACGCGGAACCGATTGAACCAAGCCTGCACCAGCTTGTCGGCCTGGTCGTCCAAGTAGTGTTTCACCTCCGGAACTAGGCCCATGGCAGCGATAGTTGCATGAGCTCCCATTAAGGCTTCGACCTCGTCGCCCTGCTCCATGCCATCCGCTAGGTGCTCTGCATAAGTACGCGCCAAGTCGGGGCTGAATTGGCGGGCCGCTCGCCGATAGGCATCTTCGATTACTGCAAAATCCGCCTCATCCAGGAACTCGTCAAAGCTCTTTTCCCGGACCCGAAGATTAGCCTTGAGAGTCACTCCTTCCACGGTCAGCACTGCTTTGCGTTCCATGGCAATGTCCACGGCGTAACGGACGCGTGCCGCGTCCAGCGCCTTGTGCATCTCAGCGTGGGCCTTCTTGCCCGCGCCGGGAAGCAATTTGTCCCAAGCAAGCTCGTGTGCGAACGCTGTAAGTCGCCGTACCGGCTTCGGCGCTGCCTGCGGCAGCGAATGCGAAGGTAGCGCTTCGAGCGCCGCCCAGACGTCATCCGGTATTTCTAGATTGAGAGCCATCTCTTTGGCCCCTACGAGTACACGCCGGCCGGGCATGCCGCCTTCGCCTTCGGTCCCGCCACTCATGAGCGCATCAGCTACCTGCTCCACCGTCTGCCGGTTGAAGTGCGGCAGCAGGCAGGTCACGGAGTTGAGCGGCTCGTTGCCGGGGATGCGTCGAGCCAGCGGCGTGCGCACCATTCGGCCGAGCAGCTGCGTAATGTGCGTCTTGTCGACGGCCGCGCGGAAAGAAACCATTACTTCGGCTCTCGGGCAATCCCAGCCGGTGCTGATCGCGTCTTTGGCGATGAGAACGCGCACGTCCACCTCATCTTGGACGCGCTGAGGCTCGATGTAGCGAACCGTGTGCTGACCGAAGGTTTCGTCCCTGTGCTCGCCGAAAACATTTGCAAATGCATCGGCACCGAGTTGGGGCCAAGTGTCAACAATCGCATCGATCCATTGGCCGACGCGGCCAGAATCTGGCGTGTTCGGCACTTGCAAAACCATCAACGGCGTGACGCTTTCGCCGTCCTGCTCCTTGGCGTACTCATCCCAGGCATCACTGATCTGCCGCAGCTTCCCCGTCGCTCGGCGCAGCAGGACCGTCTCGAACGCACCCGTCTCCTCAGGTACGTCTAGGACGATGGTGTCCTTAAGCAGACCCGAGTCTTGCACCTTGGCGGCGTCCACCACCACGTTCGGGAGCATCGTGCGGTCCTGCACTTCCTGCATTGCCCGGTTGAAGCGGTCGACGGTCGCGGAAATACCCCATACGACCGGAATAGCCGGCACGTCCCCGAAGCCGTTAATCAACTGTTTGACGATCGTGGTTCGCTCGCCGGCTGTGCCCCTACCGTTACCCATTCCACGGTGCGCCTCGTCCAGCACAAGATACAGCGTTAAGGCCGGGTCTTCGGTCGTATTCCGGATCATATCCCAGATCGTGTAGGATCTCAGGTCTGGCCGGATCGCCGGGAATTGGCCTTCACTATCATGACCGCGCACCAGCAGGCTATTCCTGCCCAACTTCTGAGTGTTGAGGAAGTAGATTTTCCCCGCCTGCAGCTTCTCGCGCTGGAAAGTGTTGCCTACCACAACCATGTCTGAGTGGCTCAGCCGGTCGGCCGACTGAATCAGGCGAAACCGAGTCTGCTCATTCAGCGAGGGATCGTCGCTGAACCAGATCACTACCGCACCGGGATCGGGATCGAAGTCGCGCTCGTCGTCGCCGTGGAACAATGCTTCGAAAACGGCCCCGGCCATAACGGTCTTGCCCGCACCGGTCGCTGCCGTCAGAGAGAATGCGGATTTACGCGGCCGCGGCCGGTGCCAGTCTTCACGCGCGTCGCGTAGGCGGTCCAGAACTGCTCGGACTGCTTCGTCTTGATAGTCCTTGAGCGTGAACTTCATTCCTCGCCCCCGCTCGCGAAACGAAAATTGTTGAGATAGCTCTCGTAGAGGCGCACCGGCTCCACCCCTTCTGGCAGTTGCCGCGCCACCGCTTCGTAGCGGCGGTTGTCGTTGGTGACGATGAAGGCAAGATGTGGCCCCTCCGCCCGCGCGAGTGCTGCACAAAACGACTCCACGCAGTCCAGATCCGTCAGCAATCCGTAAGCGTCGACCACAGCCCAGCCGTCCGTTGGCACCGTCTCGATCCGCCGCCCCAGGCTTCCCGCTCGCAGCCACAACAAGGGCGCTATACGCTCAAACGCCCTGTTATGGTCAACCGCGAGCGGTGCTTCGTAAGTGAGCGTGAAGAACTCCGCATTCTCCGCAAAGCCTTCTGCCATTGGGAACTCGTCCGTGAACTTATAGTCGCCATTGATTGGCTCGCCGCCTGGTGTCCTCCCCGTGATCGCCGCCGCTATTCGCGGCTTCGTGATATAGTCGGCGATGCCCCATTTTTCCCATTCAGAGTCACCGGGGCGCCGACCTTGCTCCCGAAGTGCCATCTGCTCTGCCGCCGCGACTTCGTTATTGGTCACGCTGATGCACTGGCGGCAGCCTTGGTCTTGCCGATTAAGACGCATCACCGCATGAGCTGTTGTTCCGGAGCCCGAAAAGAAGTCGAGAATGATGGCTTGCGGTTTGTCTTTTATAAAGAATCTGAGCGCGTCCTCCACTGCGTAGACGGACTTCGGAAAGGGAAAGGCTCGGTCCGGCAAGAGTCTCTTTAGAAGGAGGGTGCCGGACACTTGGGCATTATGTGAGTCGCGGACCCACACGGTCTTCGGCATAAGTACTTTCTGCCCTGCTTTGAACGATGCGGTGATACCTCCGTGCACGTCTTGTTCTGTAATCTCGAGTTCGCCCGACTCGATAGCTCTGACGGTTCCTGAATTCAGAAACTGAACGTTATTTCCACCTCTTACTCTCGCATAGCCTCTCTCCGCGAGAAAACGGAGACGCTCTGGAACGACGCCCCAGAGCATTTCCTTTCCTTCCGGTGACAGAGGAAAAACTGCTCTCGTGCCATCTGGAGCTGCGATGCTGCGTCTTGGAACACCGTCCGCCAGGGCGTCTCCAACCGAGTGGATTCGTCCGGTCACATTATCCACGAACACCGGATAAAATTGGTTGGGACGTGCACCGCGAACGCTTTCCCGTTCACGCCGCCGGAGGTTGCGCCATTCGATTGGAACGTTCGTCCGTGACTCATTCCTATCGAACATGTTGTCCGAACCAGGTTGAATTTGCACGTTGCCGAACATTGCGAAAAACAAATACTCGTTCGTTCGGGAAAACTCGTTCGTGCGGCCGGTACCTTGAGGATTGATCACTGATGCGACGGTTTGAATATTCGCTTCGGGAAAAACTTGCTCCAGTAACAACGCCAAGCGGTGAACCTCCTTCTCGTCGATGGTGACAATTAGCGCTGAGTCCCTTGGGTTAAGGAGTTCGCGCGCAATCACCAGCCTCCTTTCAATCATTGCTAACCACTTGCTATGCCGGTAGTGGTCGTCTGCCTCGACGTAGTCGTTATTATATTTCCAGTCTTTCGCGCCGCTATTGTAGGGCGGGTCGATGTAGATTACATCGATTTTGCCCCGATGTGTCCAAGTCAGCGCCTGGAGCGCGTGGAAATTCTCGGCGTTGATCACGGTGTGGAACGGCTTATCCTCGGCCCTTTCGATCTTGCCCGTGCTCACCAAGCCCGGAAAGATGAAGTCACGAAACTCCGCCACGACGACTAGATCGGTCACAGCCGCTTCTAGCGTATCCTGTTCGGTCGTCCCTGCCAGTTCCAGCCGTGCCTTCCCCGTGTCAACCGCTTTAACCGTCCATAGCCGCTGGTCGCCATTCGCGGCCGATCCCCGGTCAGGCAACAAACGCACCTTGTCCCCTCTGCGCACCGGTCGCCCGGGCAGCTCCACTGCTTCGGGCTGGTGGCGTTCGAAGTTTAGCCCAAAGGCGCGCCGCAATTGCAGTGCCTTGATCTCGCGGGCCAAGTCCGCGCCAAGCTGGACGTCTCTCAATCTAACTTGTGAGATAAGATCGGTCAGCCGGGACAAAGGGAACTCCAATCATGATCGTAGGCCGCCACAGCGCGCGGGCCAAAACTCGCTCTGAACGGCGAATCAAATGCCGGGTCCTTCACGAAGGTCATCGCCCCTACACTCTGGCCAGAGAAACTGTTGAGGAAAAGGGAAAAGGCTCCCTAAACCAATACCCCCAGCGCCAGGCACACCACCCCCAGCATCATCGCAAGCACCATGATGAGCTGCCACGGCACCCAGCCCGGCCGGTCGAGGTTCCTTCGCTTGCCTCGGCGGACGTCGGCCCAGCCGGCGAGGAAGGCCAGGGCTGCGAAGGCGGCGGCGGCGAGCCAGAGGGGGGTGGAGGGGTCGTCCATCGGCCGGAAGTGGGGGTTTCGGGGCGGGAGTGGAAGGGGCTGTCGAGCGTCGGTCCGAAGGGTTGGGGGCGGTTTGCTCCCCTGCGCTTGCGGCGCGGTGCGCTTGCGGCGCGGTGCCCCTCCACCACCCTTCGGGTGGTCATGATCAGGTGTGGCTGCCCCGCAGCCACAGTCATGCCGGGGGCATGACGGGCCTGATCATCCCCACCGGCTTCGCCGGCAGGGAGGACGAGCGGCCTCCATCGCGCTTCGGGTGGTCATGATCAGGTGTGGCTGCCCCGCAGCCACAGTCATGCCGGGGGCATGACGGGCCTGATCATCCCCACCGGCTTCGCCGGCAGGGAGGACGAGCGGCCTCCACCACCCTTCGGGTGGTCCCCCTCCCCGCCGGCTTCGCCGGCAGGGAGGACTGCCGCCTCCATCGCGCTTCGGGTGCCCCCTCCCCGCCGGCTTCGGCGGCAGGGAGGACTAGCCGCCTCCATTGCGCTACCCCTCCACCACCCTTCGGGTGGTCCCCCTCCCCACCGGCTTCGCCGGCAGGGAGGACGAGCGCGCGCGCCCTCGCCGCCGTGACTTTCGGCAGGTTGCGCCGGTCCCGCCGGTCGGCCATGAGCGGGCGGACGCCCCGCCACCTGACCGGAGACCCTCGATGACCGCAAGACGCCGCGCTTCCTCGGCCGCCTTCCTGCTCGGGCTGCTCGCCGCCGCCTCGGGCTGCGCGCCCTCGCCCAGGGCCGTGGCCGCGGCGGAGGCGGAGCTTCATGCCGATACGGCGATCGCGGCGGCGGTGGGGGCGGCGAGCCGGAGCGAGGCCAACCGGGCCCGCGACCGGTATCGCCACCCGCGCGAGACGCTCGGATTCTTCGGGGTCAAGCCGACCGACACGGTGGTCGAGATCTGGCCGGGCGGAGGCTGGTATACCGAGATCCTTGCGCCGCTGCTCCGCGACGGCGGCACTTATTATGCGGCGGGCAACGGCGGAGCACTGAAAGGCGCACGGACGCTTCAGTCGAAGGATCCGGCGACCTACGGGGCGGTGCGCTTCGCCGCCTTCCCGGCGGGGGTGGCCGGCGCCGACTCGCCGCCGGTGCCGGCGGGGAGCGCCGACGTCGTCCTCACCTTCCGCAACGTCCACAACTGGATCATGCCCAAGGAGCCCTTCGCCGAGGAGGCGTTCCGGCAGATGTTCGCGATGCTCAAGCCGGGCGGGACCCTGGGCGTGGCCGAGCACCGGCTGCCCGAGGATGCCGACCCGGCCCGCGAGAAATCGACGGGCTACATCAAGGTCTCGACGGTCCGGCGGCTTGCGGAAGCGGCCGGCTTCCGGTTCGTCGCCTCGAGCGAGATCAATGCCAACCCGGCCGACACCAAGGACCATCCCAACGGGGTCTGGTCGCTTCCGCCCAGCCTTCGCGGCGGGGCCGAGGGGCGCGAGCGGTTCCTCGCGATCGGCGAGAGCGACCGGATGACGTTGAGGTTCGTCAAGCCGAAGGGGTGAGGCCGGTCGTCCCACCCTTCGCCGCCGCCTGCCGTCGATTTCTCTCACCGTTGAACGAGTCAGCGGCGGTCCTTCACCACCCTGCCCCTGGCCATGACGAAGCCGACCCGCTTGAGCAGGGTCACGTCGGCGAGCGGGTCGCCTTCGACGGCGATGAGGTCGGCGCTCTTGCCGGGCTCGATCGAGCCGATCTCGGAGGCGAGGCCGAGCAGGTCGGCGGCGTTGACGGTGGCGGCCTGGATCGCGGCGGCGGGCGGCATCCCGTATTTGACGAGGAGCTCGAACTCGTCGGCGTTTCGGCCGTGCTTCGACACGCCGGCGTCGGTTCCGAAGGCGATCTTCACGCCCGCCGGCCAGGCCTTGGCGACGTTCCGGCCGGTGATCGAGATCCGCCAGCGTATCTTGGGGAGGACTTCGGCGGAATAAGCGTTCGGATCGGCGGCGAGGCGCTCGAGATAGCCGTTCACGGTCGACAAGGTGGGGACGAGCCAGGCGCCGGTGCGCTTGAACAGCCGGACGCTCTCGTCGTCGAGAAGGGTGCCGTGCTCGATCGAGGCGGCTCCGGCGGCGAGGGCGAGGTTGATCCCGTCGGCGCCGTGGGCGTGGACCGCGACCTTCTTGCCGTAGAGCCGGGCGGTGTCGACGATCGCCTTCGCCTCGTCGTCGAGCATCTGGGCTCCGAGGCCGGCGCCGATCCGGCTGTTGACCCCTCCGGTGGTGGCGATCTTGATGACGTCGGCTCCGCGGCGGACCTGGGTGCGGACGGCGCGGCGGCACGAATCGGCGCCGTCGCACAGATTGTCCTGCGGGATCGAGGCGTGGAGGTCCTCGGCGAGGCCGAGGGTCGAGTCCATATGGCCCGAGGTGGTCGAGATGGAGCGGCCGGCGTCGACGATCCTCGGCGAATCGACCTCGCCGCGGGCGGCGGCGTCGCGGATTGCGAGCGTCGCTCCGGAGCCGTCGCCGAGGTTTCGGACGGTGGTGAATCCGGCCTCGAGAGTCTTCCTGGCATTGGCGAGGGCCCGGAGGGTCTTTTGAGGCGCGTTCTCGGTGAGGTCCTCGATGAGCGCGGCGGTGCCGCCGGCGTCGGACTCGAGATGGACGTGGCTGTCGACGAGCCCGGGGAGGACGAACCGGGCCGAGAGGTCGACCAGGGCCGCTCCGGGCGGCGGCGGGCGGAGGCCGTCCTGGACGGAGACGATCCGGCCGCCCTGGACGGTGACGGTCGAGGGGCCCCGGGGCGGACGGCCGGGGCGGTCGAGAAGCCGGCCGGCGTGGATGACCGTGATGGGCCCCGAGGGCGCGGGCGGGGTCGGGACGGGCTGCGCGGCCGCGGCGGCGGCAGCCGTCAGGAAAACCGGGACAGTATATATTTTCCTCGCCCAGCGCCGCGGCATTTTTCGAACCTCCCTCGTGGAAAATATATACTGTCCCGGTTTTTCCAGCGCCGGTTTTCTAGGGCTTGAGCCTGTCCACCTTGGCCTGGAGGTCGGCGAGCTCCGCCCGGAGGCGTTCGAGCTCGTCGCCGCCGCCGGGCGGCTGGGCGGCGGGCGCCGCTCCCGAGCCCGGGGCGAGGCCGGCCGCGGCGGACTGGAACAGCTCCATGTTGCGGCGGGCGAGCTCGGCGAAGGGGTTGGCGGTGAACGCCCCGGCGAGGGCGTCGCGCATCTGGCTCTGATTGCGCTGGAAGGCCTCGAGGCTGGCTTCCAGATATTGGGGAAGCATCGACTGCATCTGGCCGCCGCCGTAGAGGCCGATCAGCTGCCTGAGGAAGCTCACCGGCAGAAGGGTCTCGCCGCGGCTTTCCTCGTCCATGATGATCTGGGTGAGGACGTTGTGGGTGATGTCCTCGCCGGAGCGGGCGTCGACGACTTTGAACTCGCGCTTCTGGCGGACCATCTCGGCCAGCCGCTCCAATGTGATGTAGGACGAGCTTTCGGTGTCATAGAGGCGCCGGTTCGCGTATTTCTTGATGATGACGACGTCGTCGCCGGACCCCGAGGCCGCCATGGATGATCCCTCAATGGAGGCAAGTGCTCTAGCACCGAAGCTTGACGCGCCGCAACACGGACCGAGGCCTTTGCCTCTGTTCCTCGCCATGCTGCGCCGCGAGACGGAGGGGGCTCCGGGGCGCCTGTCGGCGGCGCTGGCCGGGCTCAGGCGCTATCAGGAGTCGAAGCGCTCGGAGCCGGCCGGGCCGCCGGCCGCGGTGGCCGAGCGGCTCGGCTCGAAAGTGCGCGATTATGGCGGGAACGGGCCGCCGGTCCTGTTCGTCCCCTCGCTGATCAACCCGCCCTCGATCCTCGATCTGCCGGAGCGCTCGCTCCTGCGATGGCTGGCGGCGCGGGGCGGAGTGAGGCCGCTGCTGCTCGACTGGGGCTGGGAGGTGGAGGCCCGCTCGGCGCTTTCGGTGGCCGGCCATGTCGAGGAAGTGCTTCTCCCGCTCGTCTCGGCGCTCGGCGAATCGCCGGCGCTGGTCGGCTATTGCCTGGGCGGCACCATGGCCCTGGCGGCGGCCGGGCCGAGCGGCGCCCCGGCGGTGGCGGCGATCGCTGCGCCCTGGCGATTCTCGGCCTTTCCCGACGATTCCCGGAGCGCGCTCGCCCGCCTCTGGGAAAAAGCTTCGGCGACTTCCGAGGCGCTCGGCTGCCTTCCGATGGAAGTCCTCCAGAGCGCCTTCTGGAGCCTCGATCCGGCGAGGACCGTGGCCAAGTTCGAGGCCTTCGCGACAATGGCGGAGGGGAGCCCGGAGGCGCGGGGCTTCGTCAGGCTCGAGGACTGGGCGAATGACGGCCCGCCGCTCCCGCACGCCGCCGCGAAGGAATTGTTCGAGGACATGTTCGGGCGCGACGTCACCGGCCGAGGCGGGTGGCGACTGGCCGATCCCGGCGCACTCCCCTGCCCCTTCCTCGACATCGTCTCGACCAGCGACCGGATCGTCCCCGCCGGGTCGTCGACCGGGGCGGGCGAGCGGCTGGAGCTCGCCCAGGGGCATGTCGGGATGGTGGTGGGCGGACGGTCCGAAAAGGCCCTGTGGGAGCCGCTCGCCGCGTGGCTTTCCCGCAATGCAGCACAGTGCTAGGGCGCGCCGTCGCCCCAGCGAAGGCTGGGGCCCCGGTGGTTGAGCAACACCGCGCCTTTCACCCGCCGGGATCCCAGCCTTCGCTGGGATGACGAGCCTATGCACAGGAGCCCCGATCCATGCCCTCCCCCACCGACGTCGTCATCACCGCCGCCAAGCGCACCCCCGTGGGCGCGTTCCTCGGGGCCTTCGCCTCGACCCCCGCTCACGAGCTCGGCCGCACCGCGATCCTGGCCGCCCTGGAGCAGGCCGGAGTGGCGCCGGAGGAGGTGAGCGAGGTCATCCTCGGCCAGGTCCTGACCGCGGCGCAGGGCCAGAACCCGGCCCGCCAGGCCTCGATGGCCGCCGGGGTGCCGAAGGAAGTGCCGGCCTGGGGCGTGAACCAGGTGTGCGGATCGGGCCTCAGGGCCGTCGCTCTGGCGAGCCAGGCGATCCAGACCGGCGACGCCCGGATCGTACTCGCCGGCGGCCAGGAGAGCATGAGCCTTTCCGCCCACGCCCAGCATCTGCGGGGAGGCACCAAGATGGGCGGGCTGGAGCTCGTCGACACGATGATCAAGGACGGCCTCACCGACGTGTTCAACGGCTACCACATGGGAATCACCGCGGAGAATCTGGCCGAGCAATATCAGGTCACCCGCGACGACCAGGACGCCTTCGCGACCGCGTCGCAGAACAAGGCGTCGGCCGCCCGGGCGTCGGGCCGCTTCCGGGACGAGATCGCGGCAGTGACCGTGAAGGGCCGCAAGGGCGACACGGTCGTCGAGAATGACGAATATATACGCGACGGAGTCGAGCAGCCGGCGCTTGCCGGGCTCCGTCCCGCCTTCCGCAAGGATGGAACCGTCACCGCCGGCAATGCCTCCGGGCTCAACGACGGCGCCGCCGCCCTGGTCGTGATGAGCCGGGAGGAAGCCGAACGCCGGGGATCGAGGATTCTCGCCCGGGTGGCGAGCTGGGCGTCGGCCGGGGTGGACCCGTCGATCATGGGAATCGGCCCGGTGCCGGCGACCCGGCGGGCGCTCGAGAAAGCGGGCTGGTCGGTCGCCGACCTCGACCTCATCGAGGCCAACGAAGCGTTCGCCGCCCAGGCGCTCGCGGTCGGCAAGGAGCTGGGCTGGGACCCGGACAAGGTCAACGTCAACGGCGGAGCGATCGCCATCGGCCACCCGATCGGCGCAAGCGGCGCCCGGGTCCTGACCACCCTGCTCTACGAGATGGAGCGACGCGACGCGGCGAAGGGCCTCGCCACGCTGTGCATCGGCGGCGGCATGGGCATCGCGCTGTGCGTTGAGCGTTAATCGGCTGGGGCATCCCGGCCAAGCCTCTCTACCCAAAGTCTTTTTCGGATAGGGGCGGCGTTCGCCTGTTGCAGAACTGTTACACTGGCTGAACTTTCGATTAACGTCCGTCGCCCTACCCTTGCGCGGGGGTGCTGAATCGTCTCTGCGTCTAACCAGAAGCCGTGCGCAGCAAGCGCGGCTGATTAAGAGGGATGATTGGGATGAGAAAATTTGGGCTGCTGGGCACCAGCGCGCTGGGCTCTTTTACGTTTATTGGACTTTCCATCGCGCTCGCGACTCCGGCCTTCGCGCAGACGACTCCTGCTGACGACGACACCGCGGCCCGGGTCCCTGAGGGCCAGAGTGAGCCCGAGATCGAGTCGGGCGTCGATGCCACTGCCGGCGCCCAGGGCGAAAGCGCGGAGAGCGGAACGATCACCGTCACCGGATCGCGCATCCGCCGTCCGAACCTCGAATCCAACGTCCCGATCACCTCGCTGGGCGGCGAAGAGTTCTTCCAGCAGGGCAACAACAACATCGGCGACATGCTCAACGAGCTGCCGCAGCTGCGCAGCACGTTCGGTCAGCAGAATGCCGGCCGCTTCCTCGGCACTACCGGCCTCAACCTGCTCGACCTTCGCGGTCTCGGCACCCAGCGCACCCTGGTGCTGGTCAACGGCCGCCGCCACGTTCCCGCCGACATCCTCAACAACGGCGTGTCGCCGGACGTCAACACGATCCCGAACGACCTCGTCGAGCGCGTCGACATCGTCACCGGCGGCAACTCGGCCATCTACGGTTCCGACGCCATCGCGGGCGTCGTCAACTTCATCCTCCGCCGCGACTTCGAGGGCCTCCAGGTCCGCGGCCATGCCGGAATCAGCGGCTACGGCGCCGGCGGCAACCAGTACGTCTCGGCCATGTACGGCATGAATTTCGGCGGCGACCGGGGCAACATCACCCTGCACGGCGAATATGCCCACCAGGAGCGGCTCTACGGCCAGGACGTTCCGTTCCTCCGCCAGGTCGACGGCTTCCTCGTCCAGGACGTCGACATTCGCTGCATCGACGCCAACGGCGACGGCGACTTCAACGACACGGCGTCCCCCTTCTTCGAAAACGGGCCGAGCTGCGATCCGCTCGTCAGCAAGAACAATTCGGACGGAATTCCCGACCGTGCGTTCTTCCGCGACATCCGTGCCGCGAACATCAACCAGTTCGCCCAGATCGCTTTCGCGCAGCGCGCCGCCCAGCCGGGTGGACCGCAGTGCGGCGTCGGCCTGCGCAACAGCCCGAACAACGGGCCTCTCGGAACGCCTTACAGCTGCATCTTCTTCTTCTCTCCTGATGGACAGACGCTGACCCAGCAGACCGGAACCCGCGTCGGAAGCGGGCCGATCGGCTCGTTCATCGGCGGCAACGGCCAGACGGGCCGCGAAGGCGTCCTGCTCACGGTTCTGCCGTTCCAGGAGCGCTACAACGCGAACCTCCTGGCTCACTTCACGGTGAGCGATGCGTTCGAGCCGTTCGTCGAGGCCAAATATGTCCGGGTGAACACCCAGGGCCAGAACTCGAGCCCGGTCTTCGTTCAGGGCAGCACGCTCGACGCGAACCGCGAGCGCATCCGTCTCGACAACCCGTTCCTGACGCCGGCGATTCGGCAGCAGATCGCGAATTTGACTCTGGCGTATAACACCGTGCCGAGCTCGGCCGCGCAGACCAATCCGCTGACTGCGACTCAGATCGCCAACATCGCGAACGGCTCCTTCCGTTTCCCGATTCAGAAGTTCTTCACTGACCTCGGCTCTCGTGACGAGCGCTCGCAGCGTGAGACCTTCCGTGCCGTCGTCGGAGCGCGCGGAACGTTCAACGACGACTGGAGCTACGAGATCTCGGCCAATTACGGCAAGGTCAAGGAAGACACGACGATCCTCGGCAACGTCGACCTCGGTCGCCTGCTCTTCGCCCTGGACGCCGGCCGGGCCAATCCGAACGCGCCGATCACCTGTCGCGCAAGCTTCGATCCGGCCGCCCGTATCGACTTCAACGGTGTCGGTGACACTCAGCTGGCTGCCGATATCGCAGCCTGCGTTCCCTTCAATCCGTTCGGTTCGAGTCCGGAGCAGAACGCGGCGGCCCGGGCGTACATCACGCGCGACACCACCGCGCAGGCAACTCTCAACCAGCTGGTGCTCAGCGCCTTCGGGTCGGGTGACACCAGCGAATGGTTCGAGCTGCCGGGCGGCCCGGTCCGCTTCGCGGCGGGTCTGGAATATCGCCGCGAGAAGCTCTTCTACGAGCAGGATCCGTTCGTTTCGGGCGGCTTCTCCTTCTACAACGCGATCCCGACCTTCGACTCCGACAGGTTCGACGTGAAGGAGGCTTATGCCGAAATCCAGATCCCGATCCTGAAGGATACGCCCTTCTTCGAAGAGCTCAGCGTCAATGCCGCCGGCCGAGTTGCCGATTATGGCGGAAGCGTCGGAAAGGTCTTTGCGTACAATGCCGGCGCCGAATGGTCTCCGATCAGGGACATCCGCTTCCGGGCCAATTACGGCCGTTCGGTGCGCGCTCCGAACCTGACGGAAACGGCCTTCCCGCAGTCGCAGAACTTCGCTCCGGGCTTCCAGGATCCGTGCCGTCCGCAGAATATCGGCCAGGGTTCGCCTTCCAGGGCGACCAACTGCGCCGCCGCTCTGGGGGCAACGCTCGCCGATCCGGCCTTCCAGGCTCTGCCGAACTACTCGGTCAACTTCTTCAGCGGCAGCAATCCCGACCTCGTGGAAGAGACTTCGGACTCCTGGACGATCGGCACGATCATTCAGCCGCGGTTCGTCCCCGGCCTGTCGGTCTCCGTCGATTATTACAAGATCACGGTGGATAAGGTGATCAACACGCCGTCCTTCCAGACGGTGGCCAACGGTTGCTACGATCTTCCCGATCTGAACAACCAGTTCTGCGCCCTGTTCCAGCGCTATTTCGGCCCCGCTCCGGGCCCGAACCTGGAAATCACGGGTCAGATTCTCGACGTCGACGCGGTCATCTCTCCGCTGAACTTCGCGTCTCTGAAGCGTGAAGGCATCGACTTCGAAGTGGCCTATCGTCGTAACCTCGGTGCGAACACCAGCCTCAGCGGCCGGTTGATCTATTCGCACCAGCTGACGAACAGCAACTTCCAGAGCCCGTCGAACCCTAACTTCGAGAACCGGCTCCTGCAGGAGCTGGGCGATCCGAAGGACGAGTTCCAGTTCAACCTGGACCTCAAGCACGGACCGTTCACCCTCGGCTACGAGGCGAACTACATCGGTAAGCAGGTCGTGAACTTGTACGAAGACTTCTTCGAGGTTCCCGGGGCTTGCACGCCCCAGTCGTGCCCGCCGAACGACCTCGATTATGCCGACATCCGCTTCTACCCGTCGGTCCTCTACCACGATCTGCGTTTCGCCTGGGACGTCAGCAAGCAGCACCAGTTCTACGTGGGCGTGGACAACATCACCAACCGCAACCCTCCGCTGGGTCTCACCGGCGTCGGCGCGGGCAGCGGCATCTACAGCATCCGCGGCCGCAACTTCTACGCCGGCTTCCGCGCCCGGTTCTAAACCTAGAAAAGACTGCCAAGCTTGGGGGCCGGAACGATGTTCCGGCCCCCTTTTTTTGTGTGAAGCGGGCGGGCGTCGGCGCGGTCGTCTACCCGGCGGAAGCCGGGACCCTCGGGCCGAGAAGCCTGGGCGGGTCTCTCCGAGGTCGCGGCTTTCGCCGGGAGATGACGGTTTGGAACCTCAGCTGAAGCTGAAGTCGACCGGTGCGGGCTTCATCTGGCGGTCGAAGGCGTGGTCGCGATACGGACCTTCGCGGTCGACCCAGTGAAGGAAGAGATGGGCCGACCAGCGGTTCGGATTGGGAACGGTGCGGCCGTGGCGGTGGTCGACGCCCCGGTAGAGCACGGCGTCCCCCACCGCCATCGCGATCGCCGAGCTCGGCCCGCCGAAATCCTCGTCGACCTTCGCGGAGGGGTCGCTCCGCTCCGTCTCGACTTCGAGCGCCCAGGGCTTGCCGTCGCTGTAGCCCAGGGTCAGCGAAAGGCTGTGCTCGCACGAATAGCGGTCCGAATGGACCTTGCAGACGTCGCCCTGGCGATAGAGTCGCAGATAATCGTAGGTCGGCAGAAGCGGCCGGCCGACCACCTGCTCCACGATCGGAGTGAGCCCCCAGAGGAAATAGAGCATCGGCGTGTAGAGGTGGCCATAGGCCTCGAAGGCCGGCCGGTTGAGCAGGTTGACGTGCCCCCCCGCCCGGCTGAGCGGGATCGGCGCCGGCCCGATATCGGCCCTCAGACGCTGGAGGAAGGCCTGGGCGACCTCCACCGGGACCAGGCCCTGAAGATGGGCGTAGCCGTCGTCCCCGTAGCTGCCGATGACCTTCATGGATGCCAGCTAATGCGGGGCCGGGGGAACCGCAAGGATCGGGAAGCAGCCGCCGTCATCCCGGCGGAAGCCGGGATCTCGGGCCGCTAAAGGCAATTCGGGTCTTCCCGAGGTCCCGGCTTCCGCCGGGATGACGGGTACTGCCCGGCCGCTTCAATTATCGGGCGGCGAGGCCTAGGGAGAGGCATGGCTTCCCTCGGCACGATCTCCCAGGTACGTGCGCTCCTCGGCGAGCGGCGGGTCGCGGAGGCGGCGCGGCTGCTCATCCGGGCGTCCGAGGCGGGCGACCCGGCGGCGCAGGCCGGGCTTGCTCACTGGCGGATCGCCGGGGACATCGTCAGGCGCGACCTCGCCGAAGCTCGCCGGCTGCTCGGGCTGGCCGGGGCCGGCGGCGACCGGGAATCGGCGCTTCTCAACGCCTATTTCCTGGCCGCCGGGGTCGGCGGAGCGGACGACTGGCCGAGGGCGATGGCCGCGCTCGTCGCGCTCGCCCCGAAGAACCCGCTCGCTTCCGCCCAGCTTCGGCTGATCGAACGGATGGACCTCGATCCGAACGGCTTCCCGAGCAGTCCGCCGCCTGCCCGCCCGCTCAGCGCGGCTCCGAGAGCGGCGGCCTTCGAGGGCTTCATGACCGTTGAAGAGTGTGCGTGGCTTCGCTCGGCCGGGGACCCGGCTCTCCAGCCCTCGGCGGTCGTGGACCCGAAAACCGGACGGATGGTGCCGCATCCCGTTCGCTCGTCGGACGCGGCGACCTTCGGGGTGCACAGCGAGGATCTCGTCGTCAACGCCCTCAACCGGCGGATCGCGTCGGCGAGCGGGACCAGGATCGACCAGGGCGAGCCGCTCCAGCTTCTGCGCTACCGGCCGGGCGGCGAATACAAGCCGCACATGGACGCGCTTCCGGCCGAGGCCAACCAGCGGATCCTTACCCTCCTCGTCTATCTGTCCGACGATCATGAAGGGGGCGAGACGCGCTTCCCGCGCACCGGCCTCTCCTATCGGGGCCGCACCGGCGACGCGCTCCTCTTCAGCAACGTCGACGCGGACGGGCGGGCGGACCCGCTCAGCCTCCACGCCGGCCTGCCGGTCACCAGCGGCGCCAAATATCTGGCCTCGCGCTGGATCCGGGCGGAGAGGTTCACCTTCCCGCCGCCGAGGCCGCTTCTGAACCTTTAGGCGCCCGGACCAGCTGCGCGGCGGCCAGGTCCTCCGCCGAATCGTGGGGAAGAGTCCGGGAGACCCAATCCCGGCCGTCATAGCCGAAGCGGACGTGGTTGCCCCGGCGGAAGCCGGTGCCGTCCCAGGCGACGACCTGGAGCTCGACGTCGTTGTTGCGATGGGCGTGGATCCAGTTGAAGCTCTGCAGCTCGTTGTTGCGGAGCCGCTTGGAGGTGGCCGTCCCCGCCTGGATGACCAGCGCGCCTCCGGCCTTCTCCACCATCTTGCGCGCCGACTCGGCGTAGGTCCGGTGGAAATGGCCGGCGAGGGCGATGTTGACCCCGGCCCGGCACACCGCCGTCACCGCATCCTCGTGCCGGCCGACCGCCTCGGTGAGCTCCGTCCCCTCCCCGATCGGCATCGAGAAGAGCGGATGATGGGTGACGAGGATCTTGGTCTTCTGGTCGCTCACCGAGGCGAACCGGTCCTCGATGATCTTCATCTGCTCGCGGTTGATCCGGCCGTCCTTGATGGTGAGAGAACGTGCGGTGTTGATCCCGAGCACCGCGACTTCGTCATTCTCGAACCAGGGGCACAGATCGTTCGAGATATATTTCTTGTAGCGGTGAAGCGGAGCGGCGAATCGAGTGGCGATGTCGTAGAGCGGGATGTCGTGATTGCCCGGGACGGCCAGCACCGGCCAGCCCGCCGCCCGAAGCTTGTTCAGCCACGTCGAGGCCTGCTTGAACTGCTCCACCCGTGCGCGCTGGGTGAAGTCGCCGCTGATTATGATGAGATCCGGCTGCTGCTCCTGCAGCCAGGCGTTGGCGCCGTCGACGACCTTGTCGTCCTGGCAGCCGAAATGAACGTCGGAGAGGTGGGCGATCCGGGCCATGAGGGGGTGAACCCGTGTACCTCGCGATGTTTCCGTCATTGCGGGCGAAGCGCGAGCAATCCAGCGGCTCGGAGACGGGCGAGTGGATTGCCTCGTCGCTTTGACGAGGATTATTTCCAGACCCGCTCGTGCCGTCTGCCCAGGGTCGTCAAAAGCTCATATTGCGAGAGCCCCGACCGGGCCGAGGCCGCCGGCAGGGCGTAATCGAGCTCGACCCAGTCGCCCTCCTCCAGCTCCGGCGCCTCGTCGACGAGGAGCGCGGTCAGGTCCATCGAGACCCGGCCGACCACCGGCGCGAAGCCCCGCTCGAGCCGGGCCCGCCCGGTTCCGGAAAAGCCGCGAAGATAGCCGTCGGCATAACCGATGTTGAGGATCGCGAGCTCGGCGGGCGTCTCGGCCGTCCAGGTCGAATTATAGCCGACCGAGCCGCCCGCCCCGACCCGGCGGCGCTGCACGATCCGAGCTTCGACCCGGACGACCTGGCGGATATGGCCGGCCGCCTCGGCCCTCGGCACTCCGCCGTACAGTGCGAGGCCGGGGCGGGTCAGGTCGAAGGCGTAGTCGGCGCCGAGGCAGATTCCGGCGCTGTTGGCGAGGCTCCGCCGCTTGGCGGGAACGCGCTGAGCGATTTCGGAGAAGTCGGAGCGCTGGCGGGCGTTCAGCGGGCTGTCCTCGTCGGCCGAGGCGAGATGGCTCATCAGGGTGTCGATCTCGAGCCCGTCGAGAAGCCCCTCGCCTGCCTGCTCCGGCGTGAGTCCGAGACGGTTGATCCCGGTGTCGATCATGACGTCGCAGGGCCGGCCGGGCGCGGTCTGCTTCCAGCGCTCGACCTGCAGCGGGGTGTTGAGCACGGGCCGTGCCGGGGAGGCGGCGAGCTGGGCCAATTCCTCTCCCCCGAAGCCGTGCAGGACCGAGACACAGGCCGGTCCCAGCCGGTCGAGAAGCGGCTCGGCCTCGGCCCAGGTGGCGACGAAGAAATCCCGGCAGCCGGCTTCGGCGAGCCGGACGACGATTTCCCGGGCGCCGAGGCCGTAGCCGTCCGCCTTGACCGCGGCTCCGCAGGCCGCCCCGGCGCTCTGCTTCCGGAGCCAGCGCCAATTGGCGACGAGCGCCTCGCCGTCGAGAAGGAGGCGAAGAGGGGAGCGAGGCTCGGGCATGGGTGGCGGATAGCGACGGACGGGGCGGTGGGAAACCCGTCATCCCAGCGAAGGCTGGGATCCCAGGGGGTGAAAGGCGTCGGCGCTTTTCACCCGCCGGGGCCCCAGCCTTCGCTGGGGCGACGCGCTAGTCCAGCTCCTTGCCGGCGGTCTCCGGGAGCCAGAGCAGAGTCACCACAAGCGCCATTGCGACCACCGCGATCGTGTACCACAGGCCCGCGAATGGATCGCCGGTCTTGGCGACGATATACTGGCTGATGAAGGGCAGGAAGCCGCCGAAATAGCCCGTCCCGATATGATAGGGGATGGACATGGACGTGTAGCGGATCCGGGCGGGGAACAGCTCGACGAGCAGCGCAGCGACCGGTCCGAAGGTCATTCCCGAGCACAGGCCGATCAGGACGATGGCGAGGATCACCTGAAGCGCCTGGCCGAAGCTCGGCGAGCTCTTCTCGAGCTTGTAGCCGGCGATCTTCAGACCGAAATCGAGCGAGGCCGGATCGGAGGCGTCGACGGCCACCCCTCCGATCGTCACTCCGGGCGGGGCCCCGGCCGGGGCCTGGGCGGTCGAATAGGCGATGCCCTTCTTCGAAAGTGCGTCGAGCAGCTTCCCGCACTGGGTCGGCTGGACCTTGGCGAAGGGCGCATAGGTGCAGTCGCTTCCGGTGACGACGACCGGATTCTTTCGCATCGCCGCCGACAGCTCCGGATTCGCCGCCGACGCCATCCAGTGGAACAGCGGGAACATGAGGACGATGGTCAGAGCGTAGCCGATCACGATCGGGCCCTTTCGCCCGACCCGGTCCGACAGCCAGCCGAACAGGATGAACCACAGCATCGAAAAAGCCGCTGCGGCGCCGATCATGGCGCGCGCCGCGGTGTCCTCGATCCTCAGCGAATTCTGGAGGAAGTACATGGCCTGGAACTGGGCGGTGTACCAGATGACGGTGAGGCCGGCGGCGATCCCGAACAAAGCGACGAGAACGAGCTTGATGTTGGACCAGGTGGCGAAGGTCTCCGCCAGCGGGTTCCTGGCGACCTCTCCGGCTTCCTTCATGGCCTGGAAGACCGGGCTCTCCTTGAGCTTTAGGCGCACCCACAGCGAAACGGCGAGAAGTACGATCGAGAAGAGGAAGGGGATCCGCCAGCCCCAGGACTCCCACTGGCCCTTGTCGACGAAAAGCTCGGAGACGAGCACGACCGCGACCGAGAGCAGGAAGCCGCCGACCACCCCGGCCTGGATGAAGCTGGTGTAGAAGCCACGCTTGTGCCGGGGCGCGTGCTCGGCGACGTAGATCGCCGCTCCGCCATATTCGCCGCCCAGAGCGAGGCCCTGCAGGACCCGAAGCAGGACGAGGATGGCCGGCGCCGCCATCCCGATCGCCGCATAGCTCGGTATGAGGCCGACCGCGGCGGTGGCCACGCCCATCAGTGCGATGGTGACGAGGAAGGTATATTTCCGGCCGAGCCTGTCGCCGAGATAGCCGAACAGCACGGCGCCGATCGGCCGCACTCCGAAGCCGACCCCGAAGCTGGCCAGAGCGAGCAGGAATTGGGCGGTCTCGCTCTGGGCCGGAAAGAATTGCTTGCCGATGACCGCGGCCAGGGTGCCGTAGATGAAGAAATCATACCATTCGAAGACGGTGCCGAGGGTGGAGGCGAAGATGACCAGCCGGTCCCGCCTGGCGTCGATCACATAATCGCCGGATAACGCCTTCGCCATTCAAGCCCCCCTGCTTTTTCGGGTCTGTGTAAGCGGGCGGGCGGGGGACGGGCAAGCGCGGAGGAGGCGAACCCCGTTCGGCCCGTTCGGCCGGAGCTTGTCGAAGGCCCCTTCTTCACATTGCCGCCGGGAGGAATGAGCTTCCACAGCCTCAGCCCGAACGGAAAACGGGCTGGTCAGCCACCCAGATCCGCTCTCGCCTTCTCCCAATTCCGGCCGTCGAACGCGCGAACCGTCACCTCCAGCCCCGGATGGGTCGTCGAGCGCGTTCAGGTTCACGCTCCAGGCCTCCGGGTGGGACCTCGGCTGGTAGTAGCTCTTCACTCCGCAGACCGAGCAGAAGAGATGCTCGGCGGCGCCGCTTCCGAAGCGGTAACGGGTCAGCACGCCCTCCCTGGCCAGCAGCCGGAACGCCCGGTGAGGGACGATGAGATGCCGATAGCCCGTCGCCGAGCAGATCGAGCAATTGCAGTCGAGCGCCTCCATCGTCGGCGGCACCTGCGCCTCGAAGCGGACGGCCCGGCAGTGGCAGCCGCCGGAGATCGTCACCCGGTCCATGCTCGGCCTTCTAAGCCGCCGGCGGGCTCCAGCCAGCCCCGATAATGGACCAGAGGGCCGAGCAGGGGCAAGGCGATCGGGACGTCGAAATGAAATCGGCCCCCTTCCTCCCACTCGCGCGCTTGCGATCTCGGCGCGAGGCATAGCGGCAGTCGCAGCGGGCCGACCCACCAGCGCCGAAGCACCATCCGAAGCCCGGTCTCGTCGGAGGGCAGGTCGAACGCGAAGCGGAAGGGGCCGAAGCGCTCCGTGAGCCGGCCCCGATCCTCCGACAGCAAGCTGGAGAAAGTGCGGCCGGAAAAATCGCGAGTCCAAAGCTCGGCGCCGTCCCGCTCCGCGAAGGCGACATGGAGACGGTGGACGCCCTCGGCGGGAAAGCCGATGGCGGAGGCGACGAGGCGGACGAGCCAATTGCGGCCACGGACGACTTCCGCCTCGCCCGCCGCCCCGCCGTCGCGGAGCACCGAATGGATTTCGCGCACCGCCCGAGGCAAGGCCTCGAAGCGCTCGGCCATCACCTGGGCGTAGAGCGGCCGGGGAAGCCTCCACTCGGTGCCGGACTGGACGGCGGCGAGGCCGGCAAGGCTCGGCTCGAAATCCTCCAGCGACAGCAGCTCGCCGCAATCCCGGGCTCCGGGCGGCAAGCCCCCGGCGGCAAGCTTGCGGAGCAGGAGGGGGACCGCGAGGCTGGGGATTTCGGGCCCCTCCCCGCGCTCCGCGATCAAAGTCCAGCGCCGCTCCAGCCGTTCGCCGCCCGCGGTTCCGAACAGCCGGATCTCGAAAGCGGAGCGCAAAGAGCCGGGTCCCCGGGTCCAGCGCTGGAGCGCGGAAAGCAGTCCGGCGAATCGCTCGGGCCGGCGGAGCAGGCCTAAGCGCACCGGCCAGCTAAGCAGCCAAAGGCCGAGATTGTGCCACGGCGCGTCGGTGCCGGCGAAGAAGCTGACCGCCGGCCGGCCCGGCAGCCGATCCGGGAGCAGTGCGAGGTCGGGCACGTCGGCAAGTGCGGCGAGCCGGCGGCGAAGCGGGGGCCGGCCCTCGACTTCGAAGTCGAAGCGGCGAAGCTCCTGCCAGCCGAAGGCATTGGTCCAGCGCCCGCCGCGGCGCAGGCGCAGCGGACGGCCGATGTAGGAGAGGATAGCGGCCGTCACCGAGCGGCCAGCAGTGCCGCGGCTCGACGCGCTCAGCACCATCTCCACCGCGGTCACCCGGTCGAGGCCGTCGGCAAGGCTCCGCGCCACCGCGCCCGACAAAGCGGGGACGCTCGAGGCTCCGCAAAGCACTGAAACTCCGCCGGCTTTGGACTGCGTGTCGAGGAGTCCGATCCCGGCGACGAAGGCGGAGCCGTCGGCGATGTCGAGATAGTGGCAACGTGCGGCGATCGCCGCCCGTGCGGTCCCGTAATCCGCTCCCTGGAAGGGGCCGGCGCAGTCCACGACCGCGAACGGCCTGAGGCGCTCCAGGGTGTCGGCGAGGCCGCCGTCGAGGGCGGCCGGGACGAGGCGCTCGCGGCCGGCGCAGAAGGCTTCGGCCCGTGCCGGGCTTCGCCCGGCGACGAGCGTTTCGAAGCCGGCCTCGGCGCAGCGCAGTGCGACCCGGCCGCCGAACGTGCCGTAGCCGCCGAGGACGAGGATCCGCTTCACGAGGTCCCTGGACCGGCCAGAGGCGTCATGCCGGACTGGATCCGGAATCCATGAACACGGGCGTCCGGGGCTGCTCCCGGACGCCCGTGTTCATGGATTCCGGCCTTGGCCGGAATGAGGGGTGGGCGGGCTCACCGCCGAAAAGGATGAGCGATGCCGGACGAGGCCGCGTATCCATCCGGGCCGGCCGGTCCTCTCAACGCGGAGTGGGCTTGCGCGGCGGACGGCCGGCGCCGCTGCCGGCGCCGCCGCCTTTGCCTGGGGGACGGCCGGGCGCCGGGCCGTCGCGCTTGGGCGGCGGACGGCGGAACGGGCGGTGCTGGGCAGCGGGAGCGGCGGCGCCCGGGCGCGGCGGGCGCGGGGTCGCGGGCTCTCCGCCCGAGACCGAATAGCCCTCCTTCTGGAGCCTCGAGAAAGCCGCCCGGACGCTCGCCGAGACGGCGGTCTGAACTTCCGCGGGAAGATCGGCGAAGGTGGTGTTGGCATGGATCGCGTTCAGATCGCGAAGCAGGTTGTTGGGCAGGCCTTTCGAAGCCGTCTTGAGCGCCGCAATGGCGTCCAGCACGGCCGCGGCGACGATTTCCTGCATGATCTCGGTGGCGGATTTCCTCATGGCCCCCTCTTAGGCGAGAAAGGTGACGGTCACTAGTGACTGTCCCAAGTGACTGTCCCCTTGGTTAACCCGCTCTTTACCCTGTCCGTTTACCACGGCCGCGAAGAGGGGATCGACCATGATTGCAATTTTGATGCTCGCCGCCGCGGCCAACGCTCCGGTGATGCTCGCCAGAGCCGACGAGGCGCAGTGGCGGATGTTCGTCCGAACGAGCCTCGAGCGGCGGGCGAGCCCGCGCGGGTCGAGGCTGAGGCAGCTTCAGGGGACGGTCCGGGCCCTCGGGGACGACCGCCGGGGCGTCCAGGTGGCGGGGCCGTCGGGGCTTTAAGAGGGCAAGCGGCACGCCGAGCCGGTCGGCGCCCGTCATCCCGGGCCTGACCCGGGATCCATGAACACGGCCGTGTCCGAAAGGACTGCGGCCGTGTTCATGGATTCCGGCTTTCGCCGGAATGACGGAAGCGGCGCGACGGGCAAACCGGCCTTACCCGCGGTTCCTGACATACGAGCCCGGGGCGGGCTCCAGGGCCTTGAGCTTGCCCTTGCCCGGGACCCTGGCCTTCACCTTCGGCATCTTGCCGTCCTGAGTCAGGCGCGCGTGCCAGTGCGGCCACCAGCTGCCTTCCCGCTGGGTCGCGCCCTCCAACCATTCCTCCGCAGTCGCCGGCATCGCCGCGTTGGTCCAGAAGCCGTGCTTGTTGGCGCTGGGCGGGTTGATGACCCCGGCATTGTGGCCGCTTCCGCCGAGCAGGAAGCTCACCTCGCCGCCAACGAGCCGGGCGCTGTCGTAGGTGGCCTGCCAGGCGCTGACATGATCGTCCTTTAGGCTGATCGCGAGCAGTGGGGCCTTCACCGCGCCAAGGTCGATCTTCACTCCGTCGAGCTCCAGGCCGCCCTTGGCGAGCTTGTTGTCGCGAAGCACGTCGCGGGCCCATTCGAGTAGGAAGGCGCGCGGGATATGGGCCCCGTCGGCGAACCAGTAGAGGATGTCGCTGGGCGGCGCCTCCCGGTCGAGGAGATAATGGTTCACGACCGACGACCAGATGAGGTCGTTGGCCCGGACCGCGCTGAACAGCGCCTGGAGGTCCTGGGCGGCCATGAAGCCCTTGTGGAGCAGATGCCGCTCCATCGCCCGAAGCTGCTCGGGCTCGGAGAAGGTCGCCCACTGGCCGAGGTGCGAGAAATCGAACATGGTTCCGATGGTCGTGGCCGAGGCGACCCGCTTGCCCTGCCCCTTCGCGGCCAGCATCGCCAGAGCGATCGCGACCAGGGTTCCGCCCATGCAGAAGCCGAACATGTCGACATCGCGCTCGCCGGTCGCCTTCTCGATCGCGTCCAGCGCCTCGATCGGCCCCTGGCGGATATAGTCGGCGAGGCCCTTGTCGGCGAGCTCGGGCCCCGGATTGACCCAGGAGATGACGAAGACCGTGTGGCCCTGCTCGACCAGCCAGCGGATCAGCGACGACTTGGGCTGGAGGTCGAGAAGGTAATATTTGTTCACCAGCGGCGGGACGTAGAGGATCGGGCGCTTCCACACCTCGTCCGTCGCCGGGGCGTATTGGATCAGCTCCATCATCTCGTTTCGGTAGACGACGCTTCCCGGAGTGGCGGCGATGTCGACCCCGAGCTCGAACTCGCGCTCCGCCCGGCGCTGGACGATGCCGGGAGTCTCGGCGGCGTCGGCGAGGAGGTTGGCGAGGCCCGAGAGCAGGCTGATCGAGCCGGTGTCGATCGCCTTTCGGATCGCTTCGGGATTGGTGAAGGCGAAGTTGGCGGGCGAGATGGCGTTCAGATATTGCTGGGTGAAGAACTCGACCCGGGTGCGGGCGCCTTCGTCGAGCCCTTCCGCCTCCTCGACCATCTCCAGAGCCCGCTTCGCGGTGAGCAGATAGGCCTGCTTGAGATAGTCGAAGACCGGTTCCTCGGTCCAGGCGGGGTCGTTGAAGCGCCGGTCGCCGCGTTCGGGCGCCGCGACGGGGTCGACGGGCTGGCCCGCGGCGCGCGAGGTGGCGGACTGCCACAGCTTCAGCCAGTCGGAGGCGGCCTTCTGCTGCGCCTTGATGAGCTCGCCGGGATGGGTCCACAGATGCGCCGCGAACTCGCCGAAGGCGCGCGCGGGCGCGGCGGGGTCGAAGGGCTTTGGGACGTGGGGATCGAGCGGCCGGGTCGCGGCGCCGGCGGCGAGATGGACGGCGTTGGCGACCACCTTCGACCAGGCTTCGGCGAGGTCGGCCGGGTTGGGAAGGGTCTCGGGGAGCTTGAAGACTGTGGAGTGGGGCTGATTCGTTGTCATGGCGGCTCCCTTAGCACGTCATCCCAGCGAAGGCTGGCATCCCGGCGGGTGAATGCGCCGCGCTCTTCACCCCCTGGGGCCCCAGCCTTCGCTGGGGCGACGGGAATCAGAGCGCCATCAGCTCCTCGAGCGCGCCGCAGTCGCGGGGGCTCACGAACAGGAACAGCATGGCGCGGTCCGGGTTCCGGCTCGCCCAGCCGGCCTCGGGATCGGCGGGCGTGTCGAAATCCGCAAAAGCGGCGGCCGTCCGAGCGTCGAACATGAAGTTTCTGCCTCTTGAAGGGATGGCCGTCTCTCTCACGGAAGTTCCCTCCGGTCCATCGGCATTGTGCCGAGACCGTTGTGCATATATTCCCATACCCATGGCCGATTTCGACTGGAACGACCTTCGCGCCTTCCTTGCCGTCGCCCGCAGCGGCAGGCTCACCGCCGCCGCCGCGAGGCTCGGAGTCGATCACTCGACCCTGTCGCGGCGGATCGCCGCGCTCGAACACTCGCTCAAGGCCAAGCTGTTCGACCGAAGCCCTTCCGGCTACTCGCCGACCGAGCCCGGACATCGGCTGCTGCCGCTCGCCGAGGAGATGGAGCGGCTCGCGCTCGGCGCAACCGAGACCGTGGGAGGGACCGCCGGGCTCGTCGAAGGCGTAGTCAGGATCGGCTCGCCCGAAGGCTTCGGAAGCTATTTCCTCGCGCCCCGGATCCAGAAGCTGAAGGCCCAATATCCCAAGCTCGTCGTGCAGCTCGTCGCCGCCTCGGCGGTGTTCAGCCTCGCCAAGCGCGAGGCCGACATCGCAATCTCGGTCAGCCGCCCGCCGGCCGGACGGCTGCTCGTGTCGAAGCTGATCGACTACGATCTCGGCCTCTACGCGGCGCCTTCCTACCTCGCCGGCGCCTCCGCGCTCGAGTGCTTCGACGACCTCAAGGGCCACCGCTTCGTCAGCTATATCGGCGACCTGCTCCATTTTCCGGAGCTCGACTTCCTCCAGCAGGTCGTCCCCGGCGGGACCACGTCGATGGAGAGCAGCAACCTCGTCGCCCAGACCCGCGCGACCCTGGCGGGCGCCGGGCTGTGCGTGCTTCCTGCCTTCCTGGCGCGCGAGGAAGCCGGCCTGGCGCGGGTTCTCGCGGACGAGGTGAACCTCACCCGCTCGCTGTGGCTGACAGTCCACCAGGACCTCGCGGAGCTCGCCAGGGTGAGGGCGGCGGTGCGCTTCATCAAGGAGGAGGTCGAGTCGGCGCGGGGACTGTTCAAATTGTGACCGTCATCCCGGCGAAAGCCGGGACCTCGGGGAGACCCACTGCGCCTTCTCGACCTGGGATCCCGGCTTTCGCCGGGATGACGGGCTTGCCCCCTCCCCCCGCCTCGCCGCCGGGGCCGTTCATCGAATCGCTTGTCAACTGCACTGGTTGACTCACAAGCTGCCGCTACGGGCGAATCGATTGGCCGCGAAAAGGGAGATGGAAATGCGCATTGCGACGATTTGCCTGGCCCTCGCGGCGGCGCTCGCCCTTCCCGGCTGCTCGGGCGGCAAGTCCGAGGGCGATGTCGAGATCCTCAACGTCTCCTACGACCCCACTCGCGAGCTCTACCGCGACGTCAATGCGGCCTTCGCCCGGCAGTGGCTGGACAAGACCGGCCAGACCCTCCGCTTCAACATGAGCCATGGCGGCTCGGGCAAGCAGTCGCGGGCGATCCTCGACGGGCTCGACGCCGATGTCGCGACCCTGGCGCTGGCTTACGACATCGACGCGATCGGCAAGCGCAGGCCCGATATCCTGCCCGCCGGCTGGCAGGCGCGGCTCCCGAACAACAGCTCGCCTTATACTTCGACCATCGTGTTCCTCGTGCGGAAGGGCAATCCGAAGCGGATCCGCGACTGGGGCGATCTCGTTCGCCCGGGCGTCAAGGTCGTCACCCCCAATCCCAAGACCAGCGGAGGCGCGCGCTGGAACTTCCTCGCGGCGTGGGGCTACGGGCTGAAGAGCGGCCGAAGCGAGGCCGCGGCACGCGATTTCGTCACCCGACTCTACCGCAACGTTCCGGTCCTCGACACCGGCGCGCGGGGCTCGACCACCACCTTTGCGGAGCGCGGGATCGGCGACGTCCTGATCGCCTGGGAGAACGAGGCCTTCCTCGCCCAGCGCGAGCTCGGCGCGGGCAAGTTCGAGACGGTGACCCCCTCCCTGTCGATCCTCGCCGAGCCGCCCGTCGCTCTTCTCGACGGCAATGCGAAGCGGCGCGGCACCCTGCAGGTCGCCGAGGCCTATCTGCGCTTCCTCTACACGCCCGAGGCCCAGGAGATCGTCGCCCGCCATTATTACCGCCCGCGCGACCCCGCGGTGGCGGCGAAGCATTCCGGCACCTTCCCGCAGGTCGCGATGCTCCAGATCGACAGGGATTTCGGCGGCTGGGGCACGGCCCAGAAGAAATATTTCGACGACGGCGGGATCTTCGATTCAATCTATTCCGGCGTCAGGCGCAGATGACGACCGGCTCGCTCGCGCTCGAGGCGGGCATCGCAGAAGGGCCGACGCGCCGCCGCTGGTTCGGCGAGCGCACCGCCTTGCCGGGTTTCGGGCTCACCTTCGGCTTCACCCTGGCCTGGCTGTGCCTGATCGTCCTCATTCCCTTGAGCGCGGTCTTCATCCGGACCGCCGGAATGGGCTGGAGCGAGTTCGTCGCGGTCGCCCTCTCCGAGCGGGCGCTGTCGGCCTATAAGGTGAGCTTCGGAACCGCCTTCGCCGCGGCCGCGGTCAACGGGGTCTTCGGGCTGCTCATCGCCTGGGTGCTGGTCCGGCACGATTTCCCCGGCAAGCGGATCGTCAGCGCGCTCGTCGACCTGCCCTTCGCGCTTCCCACGGCGGTCGCCGGGATCGCGCTCACCGCCCTCTATGCGGAGAATGGCTGGCTCGGCCAATATCTGGTTCCGCTGGGGATCGACGTCGCCTTCACTCCGCTCGGGATCGTCGTCGCGCTGATCTTCATCGGACTGCCCTTCGTCGTCCGCTCGGTCGAGCCGGTGCTCGCCGACATCGGCCCGGAGATCGAGGAAGCGGCCCAGTCGCTCGGAGCGAGCAGGCTGCAGACGATGCGCCTCGTGATCCTTCCGGCGATCCTCCCGGCCTGGCTGACCGGCTTCGCGATGGCTCTCGCCCGGGGCGTGGGCGAATATGGCTCGGTGATCTTCATCGCCGGCAACATGCCCTTCAGGTCCGAGATCGCGCCGCTCCTGATCGTCACCCAGCTCGAGCAATATGATTATGCCGGAGCGACGGCGATCGCCGCGGTGATGCTGGTCATCTCGTTCGGATTGCTCCTGCTCATCAACCTCCTCCAGGCCTGGGCTCGAAGCCGGAGCCTCGACTAGATGGCCGCCCGCCCAGCCTCCGACGGCCGGCTCGGCCGGATCGCACTGCTCGCCGTGACCATGGCTTTCCTCGGCCTGTTCCTACTGCTGCCCCTGGTCTCGGTCTTCGTCGAGGCCCTTCGCGGTGGGGTCGGGGTCTATCTCGACAGCGTCACCCAGCCCGACGCGATCGCAGCGATCAAGCTCACCCTGCTCGTCGCCGCCATCGCGGTGCCGGTGAACGTCGCCTTCGGCCTCGCCGCCGCCTGGGCGGTGGCCAAGTTCGATTTCCCCGGCAAGTCCATCCTGGTTACCTTCATCGACCTGCCCTTCTCGGTCTCCCCGGTCGTGTCGGGGCTGATCTACGTCCTCCTGTTCGGAGCCCAGGGCTGGTTCGGCGAATGGCTCGCGGAGCGCGACATCGACATCATCTTCGCGGTGCCGGGGATCGTGCTCGCGACCATCTTCGTCACCTTCCCCTTCGTCGCCCGCGAGCTCATCCCGCTGATGACCGAGCAGGGCCGGGGCGACGAGGAGGCGGCGGTCTCCCTGGGCGCGAGCGGCTGGCAGGCCTTCTGGCACGTCACCCTGCCCAATATCCGCTGGGGCCTGCTCTACGGGGTGCTTCTGTGCAACGCCCGGGCGATGGGCGAGTTCGGCGCCGTGTCGGTCGTCTCGGGCCATATAAGGGGCCGGACCAACACCATGCCGCTCCACGTCGAGATCCTCTACAACGAATATAATTTCGCGGCCGCATTCGCGGTCGCTTCGCTGCTCGCCTTGCTCGCCTTGCTCACCCTCGTGCTCAAGAGCGCGCTCGAATGGCGCTACGGCTATCATGGAAAAGGCGGGGGCCATTGAGCATCGCGGTCGACAATGTGGTGAAGCGCTTCGGCAATTTCGCCGCTCTCAACGGAGTCAGCCTCGAGGCGAAGCCGGGAGAGTTCCTGGCGTTGCTCGGACCCTCGGGCTCGGGCAAGACGACTTTGCTGAGGATCATGGCGGGCCTCGAATTTCCGGATTCCGGCAACGTCCTGTTCGAAGGCCGCGACGTCACCGGGCTGGGCGTGAGGGACCGGCGGATCGGCTTCGTCTTCCAGCATTACGCCCTGTTCCCGCACATGAACGTCGCCGACAATGTCGGCTTCGGACTGACCGTCAAGCGGCGGCGCGAGCGGCCCAGGCGCTCGGAGATTCTGCGCCGCTCGCAGGAGCTTCTCGAGCTCGTCCAGCTCGGTCATCTCTCCAAACGCTACCCGGCCCAGCTTTCCGGCGGCCAGCGCCAGCGAGTCGCGCTGGCCCGTGCGCTCGCCGTCGATCCCAGGCTTCTCCTGCTCGACGAGCCGTTCGGGGCGCTCGACGCCAAGGTCCGAAAGGAGCTTCGCCGCTGGCTGAGAGAGCTTCATGACAGGATGGGCCTGACCTCAGTCTTCGTCACCCACGACCAGGAAGAGGCCCTGGAGCTCGCCGACCGGGTGGTGGTGATGAACGAGGGGCTGATCGAGCAGGTCGCCGCGCCCCAGACGATCTACGACGAGCCGGCGACCGCCTTCGTCTACGACTTCGTCGGCGATTCGAACCGGATCCCGGTGACGATCGACTCGGGCCGGGTGGTGTTCGGCGGCCGGCCGCTCGACGTCCCGGTGGATCCCGCCGCCGACGGGCCGGCCATGCTCTATTTCCGGCCGCACGACGCGACCCTGGTCGAGGAAGGCGCGGCCGGGGCGCTTCCGATGCAGATCTCCCAGGCGATTCGCCTCGGCGGAGCGACGAGGATCGAGGGCAGGATTGCCGGGGTCGACCCGTTCATCGACATCCGCACGGGGGACCGCGACGTTCCCCAGGCCGGGCGCGCGGCGGCACTGAAGCTGAGCCGGGCGAGGCTGTTCCCGGCGCCCGGATAGCGGAGTCGGAACCGCAGAAATCCTCCCCTGCATTTGCAGGGGACGGGGACCATGCGAAGCATGGTGGAGGGGCCCTTCTGAACCTGTAGAACCCCTCCACCGCGCTTCGCGCGGTCCCCCTCCCCCGGAAATCCGGGGGAGGAATTAGAGACGCGCTGGCAATTTGCCCCGACCTCTCTTATTTTGCCCGGCTAGGAGCAGTGGGGAGTGGTTATGCTGCCGGGGCTTTTTGCGTATCTCGACTCGGTCAAGGCCCGCGATCCGGCGCCTCGAAGCCGCTGGGAAGTGCTCCTGTATCCGGGCGTCTGGGCGCTCGGATTCCACCGCATCGCTCACTGGCTGTACAAGGGCGAGCTCTATTTCCTCGCCCGGCTGGTCAACCATATCAGCCGGTTCATGACCGCGATCGACATCCATCCCGGGGCCTTAGTCGGCCGGAATTTCTTCATCGACCACGGCTTCGTCGTGATCGGCGAGACCGCGGTGATCGGGAACGACGTCACCATCTACCAGCAGGTCACCCTCGGCGGCACCAACCCGACCGACGGAGTCGCGGGCAAGCGCCACCCGACCCTGAGCGATCAGGTGATCGTCGGCTCGGGAGCCCAGGTGCTCGGCCCGATCGTCGTCGGACCGCGCGCTCGGATAGGCGCCAATGCGGTCGTGACCAAGGATGTGCCGGAGGGCGCGACGATGATCGGAATTCCCGCCCGCTCGACCCTGCTCAGCGCCGAGCAGAGCAGCTCGGGCAACTTCCTCCCCTACGGCACGCCCTGCTCCGAGCAGTTCGATCCCGCCACCCAGAAGCTCGAAATCCTCCAGTGCGAGGTCGAGAGCCTGAGGAAGCGCCTCGCGGAGCTGATCGAGGAGCGGGACGGCCAGGCCAGGAAGGGGCGCGGCCGCGCCTGATGGGCAATGTCCTCCCTTTTCCGGGAGCCTCTTCGCCGCAGATCGGCTTCACCCGGGCCGAGCTGTCGCGGATCATCGACCTTTACGGGCGGATGGTCGCGGCCGGGCTGTGGCGCGACTATGCGGTCGAGTTCGGCCGCGAGAAAGCCGCCTTCTGGGCATTCCGGCGCACCGCCGAGCGGCCGGAATACCGGATCGAGAAGAAGCCCGCGCTCCGCAACCGCCAGGGCATGTGGGCGCTGGTCAACGAGGCGGGGACGGTGATCCGCCGCGGCGACGAGCTCGGGCCGGTGCTTGCGCCTCTCGAAAGGCGCCTGATGAAGGCTGTGAACGAATAGGGAATAGTCCTCCCCGTCACCGAAGGTGATGGGGAGGGGGACCGCACGAAGTGCGGTGGAGGGGCCGACTGAGTCGGAAGGCCCCTCCACCATGCTTCGCATGGTCCCCCTCCCCATCCGCTTCGCGGACGGCGAGGACGAGCGATTCTAGGCTGCCGCCACCCTCTCCGTCACCGGAAGCCGAGCCTGCAGCCCCGCCGGAAGCGGCCTGACGATCGAGCGGCGCACGCCGTGCCAGAAGGCCGAGAGCAGCAGCAGGCCCGAGCCGATGACGAAGGCGGCGAGCGCGATGTTGAGCTCCACCGCTCCGAACTCCCGGAACAGGCTGATCAGTGCGAACAGGACGTAAGCGAGCGCCGAGACCAGCAAGGCCCGCCGGTCGATCGCAAGCGCGGTCAGTCCGAGAAGGACATAGACCCCGAGCACGACCAGCGCCTCTCCTATTGTCGCGTCGCCGTCGGTCAGCCCGAGCAGCGAGAAGATCGGATGGACGATCAGCGGCGCCGACAGCAGGTGAAGCCAGAAGGCGACGTCGGAGCGGCGGGTCTCTCGCGCCCGGTCGGACGAGTCCCACCACATGGCGAAGAGGAAGACCCCGATTCCGAGCAGGAGCGCGCTCGCCAGCAGGGCGTCCTGGAGCTGCGGCCCGCTCCCGACCGCCGAGGCGATCAGAGCCATGGCGACCCCGACGACCGCGAGCGCAGCCACGGCGACCGTGATCGGGACCCGGAACCGGCGCCAGTGAAGCCAGGTGGCTCCGGCCGCGACGGCCGCGGACCCCGCGGCAAGGAGCGCGATGGCCTGGTCGTTATTCTCGAAATTCGGCTCGCCGACGGCCAGGACGATTGTGACGAAGGCGGTGAGCAGCACTCCGCCGGTGAAGGCGAGGAGCAAAAGGATGCTCGGAAGCGCCATCCGGCGCTTGCGGGTGAAGAATTCGGCCAGGCCCCAGGCGGTCGCCGCCACCAGCACGCCTGCGAAGGGCGTCGGACCGTCGCCGTCGACGTGCGGGCCGAAGGCGTTGCCGATCCACCCGACGGCGAACAGGAGGATCGCCGCGGCGATTGCCACGAAGATGTCGTTGAAGCCGGTGATGAGCCTGAAATGCTCTTCGTCGGCGTGGGCGCCGCCGGTTCGGCCCGCCACGTAATTGCGAAGGGCGCTCGCCGCGTCCGGGCTCAACGCCCCTGACGCAACCGCCGATTCCAGATCGCTGTCGCTATACATGATTTCCTCCCTGAACGGGGTGGATGCATAGCATGGGTGTGTTAGTGTTACAATACGGCAACATTCCTCCCCGAGCTCGCCTCGGGGAGGAATTTACTCCCCCTGCAAAACCTTCATGATCAGCATCGCCTGCTCCGCGCCGGACTGCGGGACGATCTCGCCGCTCCGGTCGACGATCCTGTCCCAATTGGCGGCGACCTCCTCGACCGTCCGCCGCCCCTCGGTGAGAGCGAAGCCCGGCGTGAGGGTCACGTAGGCGGCCTGGACGACTCCGCCGCCCGCACCGACGATGACATTGCTCGGCGCCTGGTCCGATACGAGGTAGAGCGCCGCGGGCACGACATTGTCCGGGTTGAACAGGCCGAGCAGCTCGGGCGGGAAGATGTCTTCCGTCATCCGGGTCGCGGCGGTCGGGGCGATCGTGTTGACCCGGATATCGTATTTCGCGCCTTCGAGGTGGAGCGTCTTGGCGAAGCCGGCCAGCCCCAGCTTGGCCGCTCCGTAATTGGCCTGGCCGAAATTGCCGTAGAGCCCGGTCGAGCTCGAGGTCATCAGGATCCGGCCATAGGCCTGTCCGCGCATCGTCTCCCAGACCGCTTTGGTGCAGATGGCCGAGCCGATCAGGTGGACGTCGACGACGGCCCGGAAATCCTCGACGCTCATTTTCGCGAAGCTCTTGTCGCGAAGGATCCCGGCATTGTTGATCAGGATATGGACCCCGCCCCAGCGCGATCTCGCTTCGGCGACCATCGCCTCGACCTGATCCGGGTCGGTCACGCTGGCGCCGCTCGCGATCCCTTCCCCACCCGCAGCCTCGATCTCGTCGACCACCTTCAGCGCCGAGTCGGAGCTTCCGGAGCCGTCGCGGGCGCCGCCGAGGTCGTTCACCACCACCTTGGCGCCGCGGCGGGCGAGCTCGAGCGCGTAGGCGCGCCCGAGGCCGCCGCCGGCGCCTGTGACGATGGCGACCCGGCCTTCGAAGCTGATGGTCATCGCTATTCAATCCTCCCGCCAAATACGAAACGAGGGCTCTTTGCAGATCGTCGCGGGCGAGGACAATAGATCGGCGTTCGATCGCCTCTCCCGTCCTTACGGGAGAGGGTGGGGCCCGCGAAGCGGGAGGGTGAGGGTCTGTACACCGGACTCGGCAAGACCCTCACCTCCCAAGCCTTCGGCTTGGGCCCCTCCTCTCCCGCGACAGGCGGGAGAGGAGTATCGATCACCGCGCCCGGCCGCGCTCGTAGGTCTGGGTGCAGCGGTCGGTAACGGTCCTGGTGCAGGGCGGAAGCGGCCCGGAGGCGGTCGGAGTCGGCGGAGCCACAGTCGGCATCGCAGATCCGGCCGGCACGGTGCGCGCGCCCTGGTTGTACCCCGCGGGCGCTTCGGCGGGGGCCGACATGACCCGGATCCCGCGCGCGTCGGTTTCGGGCGAGGTGTTGCCGGGAGCGACCGTCTGCCCCGAGCCCCTCAGGGTCGACATGTTGCCCGGAGCCGGAGCGGTCGTCGCCGGCGGCGGAATGGACGTGGTCGCGTCCGGCGCGGGCGCCGTCTCCGTCTCCGGAGTCCTAGTTTCGGTCGTGGTGGTTTCGGTTTCTTCCTGCGGCGCCGTCTGAGCGACCGCGGCGCTGCCGAGCATGAGCGCGGCGGCCATCGTGATGAGCTTCATTTTCAGCCTCCTCCTGGGGTCGGCGGCCGCATCCGCGCGGCGGCACCACGCCTAAACGAGGCCGAAACGATTTCTATCCGAGTCGGGAAATCGGGGCGCCCGCGGGTGGGCGCCCCGGGGTCTCAGCGGCGGACGCCGCGCTCATAGGCCTGGATGCAGCCGTCCTTGACGGTCTTCGAGCAGCGCGGGGTCGCTCCCGCTCCGGCCGCGTTATTCGAGTTGCCGGCCCCGCAGGTGGGGTAGCCGGTGGTGTTGGCGTTGTAGCCCGCCGGGGTGCAGGCCATTCCGTCCGGATCCGTGCCCTGTTGGGTCACTCCGCGCGGCCCCATGCTCTGGGAAGGATCGCTGACCGTATTGCCGTTCTGCGCCAGAGCGGCGCTTCCGAGAGTCAACGCCGCGGCGAAAAGGATGATCTTCATGTAATGGTCCTCCTTGGACAAGCGGCCGCGCCTACTCCGGCGGCCCGACCCTACAACGAGGGCGAAACGATTTTTCTCCCGACTATCGTCCATAACCGGGACAATGGGCCTCCGCCCGTCTCGCCATTGCGACGCTTTACCCTTATGAAAGAGGCTCGGCCTAAGATGCAGGTGCAATGAGCGATCCAAACGAGATTCCCGGAGTAGACGGCATGGGGCGGCCGAGCCGCCGGGTCGTGCTCGCCCTCGGAGCCGCGGCGGCGTCGACCGTGGTGACGATCCGCCCGGCGCTCGCTCAGACCGCCGGGTCGGTGCTGAATTGCGAGATACCGGTCCCCGCGCCCCAGGCGGGTGCCGGCCAGTTCATCGCCGCCGACGGAAGCCTCGTCCCTGCCGGAACCGCCGGCGCCTATCCGCCGCTCGCCCGTCCGCTCAAGGGCGAAGAGGTCAAGGTCCTGCTGAACTCGGGCCGGGCCCCGGCCGGAGTCGACAGCGAGGCCGCTCAGGCTTACGCCAACTATATTCGCCGTCTGCAGGCTGGGATGAGCGGCTTCACCTGCTACGCCTCGCTGCAGATGCCGCGCTGAGCCGCGGAGCGGCCCCAATGGCCGCGTCGCTTTACGCCGCCGACCCGCCCGAGACGATGCGCATGGCGGAAGTCGAAGGCCTCACCCTTCTATACCACCGCACGTCGGGCCTGACCCACTTCCTAGCGCCGCCAGCGCCCCAGATCCTCGAGGCGCTCGCGTCCGGACCGGCAAGCGCGGCGCAGATCGCGGCGCGGATGGGCGAGACGTTCGAGATCGAATCCGACGATCCCGCCGCTGCGATCGCCGCCCGGCTGGCCGAGCTCGAGGCGGCGGGACTCGTCTGGCGCACATGAGGAACGTCTTCCGGCTCCAGGTGGGGCCCGTCTCCTTTCGAATCGGCTCGCAGTGGGGCCGGCCGGTCGCTCAGCTTCGGCGCCTCTATGCGGGTTATCCCGAGCCCGAGGGCCTGTGCGACTTCACGGTCCGGCTCGAGGCCGAGCGGGTGTGGAGACGGTGGCTGAGGCCGTCGGTGGCGATCCGCGGCGACTATGTGCTTCCGGACGCTGCGCCGCTGCCGCTCGCGCAGGGCCTTCTCGCCGCCGAGATGGGAATGAACCTGCAGATGGCGCTGGGTCAGAAGCGGTTCCTGCTTCTCCATGCCGCGAGCGTCGAGCGGGAGGGCCGGGCGCTATTGCTGACCGGCCATTCGGGCGCCGGAAAATCGACCTTGGGCGCCCTCCTCGGCGAGCGGGGCTGGCGCTTCATGGGCGACGAATTCGCGCTCCTCGACCTGGAAAGCGGCCAGCTCCACCCCTTCCCGCGGGCGGTCAGCCTCAAGAACGAGTCGCTCGGCCTGCTCGGCGGAATCGATCCCGCCCGGCTCGGCCCGGTGCTCACCGGAACGCCCAAAGGGAGGATCCGCCATCTCCGGCCCAATGCCGAGGCCGTGGCCCGGATGGGCGAGCCCGCGACTCCGGTCATGATCCTCTTTCCCCGCTTCGGGCGCGACCTCGATCCCGCGGTGCGCGAGGTCGGGGCCGCCGAGGCTTTCATGCGCCTCACCCAGGCATCGACCAATTACGTCGCGCTCGGGGAGCGCGGGTTCGAGGCCCTTACGCGATTTGTCAGCGCCTTGCCCTCGAAGGCGATCGACTATTCCGACACCGCTCAGGCGGAAGAGCTGGTCGAGAGCCTGTGGCGGAGCGCATGAGGGACGCCCGCCCCCTGGTCAGGCTCCTCGCCGACCCGTCGTCGGCGGGCCGGGTGAAGGACTGGACGTCGCTGATCGCGATCGCCCGCGCCGAGTCGCTGTCGGGAAGCCTCGCCTGGCGGCTCCTCGGCCAGGCGGTTCCGCCTCCGGTCGAAGCCGTTCTCGCCGCTGCCCGGCGCGACGGAGAGGCGGTCCGGGTCCAGGCCTTGTGGGAAGCGGAAATGGCCCGGCGGTCGCTCGCGCCCGTCGGAGTTCCGGTCATCCTGCTCAAGGGCACCGCTTATGCCGCGGCCGGCCTCGACGCCGGCCTCGGACGGTCGATCGGCGACCTCGACATCCTCGTCCCCCGCCGCGCCTTGCCCGACGTCGAGCGCGCCCTCCTCGCTTCGGGCTGGGAATGGGTGAAGGACGATCCGTACGACGACCAATATTACCGCCGCTGGATGCACGAACTCCCACCGCTCATCCATCGCGAGCGCGACCGCATGATCGACGTCCACCACGCCATCCTGCCCCTCACCGCCCGGCCCAGGCCGGACATGGAGGTGATGATCGCGAAGCGCGTCCCGCTCCAAGACGGCCTCTTCGTGCTGTCGCCGGCAGATATGATCGTCCACGCCGCGACCCACCTGTTCGCCGACGGCGACCTTGCCGGCGGGCTTCGAAACCTGTGGGACATAGACCGGCTGATCCGGCAGTTTTCCGGCCGAAGCTCCACCTTCGCCGTGGAGCTGCGCGAAAGCGCCGGCCGGCACGGTCTCGCGGCCGCGGTGGGGCGGGCCCTTCGTCTTGCGCGATCCATCTACGGGACCCCGGTCGACGAGGTTGTGGCCGGGCGGACACGCTCGTCGGACCCGCTGTTCCGACGGCGCCTGCTTGCCCGCGACGGCTGGGGCCGGGAGCGGCGCCCGCTCACCCGCCTGGGCTTCTACGTCCGGTCGCATTGGCTTCGGATGCCGCCGGGGATGCTGGCGCGGCACCTTTGGGTGAAGGCGCGGAAAGCTAGGCGCTAGGGCCTTCGAGCGGCTTCCAGCCCAGCTCCTCGAAGGGCGGGTTGTAGCCGCGCCGGCGATATTGCTGCTCGGGGATGTCGAAGGCGACGCTTCGGTCCACGACTCGCGCGGTATCGGGCGATCCGCCCTCGCCGCGAGTCTTGTAAGTGCCCTTGCCGTCCATGAAGCCTCCTGATCGAGGTTAACCTACACGATCCGGCCCGGCCCGGCGATTGTATTCGTAGGAGCCGATAAAGCCGCTCGGCAGCTCTCGGCGGACCGCTATGGAATTAGCAAGCTTTCCGTGCGATTGGCGCGTCATGAGCCGACCGCTTGCCGCCGTGATCCTTGCCGCCGGCAAGGGAACCCGGATGAAATCCGACCTTCACAAGGTGCTTCACCCGATCGCCGGGCGGCCGATGATCGAGCACCTGCTCGAGAGCGTCGAGGCGCTTGGGGCGGAAAGGGTCGTGGTCGTCGTCGGCGACCGGCGCGATCAGCTCGAAGCCGCGCTCGAGGGCCGGGCCACCTTCGCGGTCCAGGAGCCGCAGCTCGGGACCGCCCATGCCGTCCTCCAGGCCAAGCAAGCCCTCGCCGGTTTCGACGGCGACGTACTGCTCCTGTCCGGCGACGTTCCCTTCATTCGTCCCGTGACGATGCGGGCGATGCTGGACGCGCTTCACGGCGCCGCCGATCCCGCCGCGGTGGTGCTCGGCTTCCGGCCCCCCGACGCGGGCGCCTACGGCCGGGTCGTCGCCGGCCCGGACGGCCGGGTGGCGAGAATCGTCGAGCACAAGGACGCGAGCGAGGAGGAGCGCGCGATCGGCCTGTGCAACTCCAACCTGTTCGCGATCCGGTCGAGCGACCTGTGGCCCCTTCTCGAGCGGGTCGGCAACGACAATGTTCAGCGCGAATATTATCTTCCCGACATTATCGGGCTCGCCGCGGCCGACGGCAGGTCGAGCTCGCTGATCGAAGGCGAAGCGGCGGAAGCCATCGGCCCCAACAGCCGCTCCGAGTTCGCGCTCGCGGAAGCCGCGTGGCAGGCGCGCCGCCGTGCCGAGGCGATGGCCGAAGGGGCCACGCTGATCGCCCCCGAGACGGTGTGGTTCGCCTTCGACACCAGGCTCGGGCGCGACGTCACGATCGAGCCCAACGTCTTCTTCGGCCCCGGAGTCAGCATCGCCGACGGCGCCAGGATCCGCGCTTTCAGCCATATCGAAGGCGCGACCATCGCGGCCGGCGCCGAGATCGGCCCCTATGCCCGCCTCCGCCCGGGCACCGTGATCGGCGAGAAGGCCAAGGTGGGCAATTTCGTCGAGATCAAGAAGGCGAAGCTCGGCCCCGGCGCCAAGGCCAACCACCTCACCTATCTCGGCGACGCCGAGATCGGCGCCGGAGCCAATGTCGGCGCGGGAACGATCACCTGCAATTATGACGGCTATTTCAAATACGGCACCGTGATCGGGGAAGGCGCCTTCATCGGCTCCAACTCGGCGCTGGTCGCCCCGGTCAGCATCGGCGCGGGCGCGATCGTCGGCGCCGGATCGGTCGTGACGAAGGACGTCGAGGCGGATGCCCTGGCGCTGGCTCGGGGAACCCAGCAGTCGAGACCGGGCTGGGCGGCGCGGTTCCGGGCGGCGATGCTGGCGAAAAAGAAAGCGGGTTGAGACCCTTCCGGTCGCCCTGAGCCTGTCGAAGGGCTTTCTTTCCTTTTCCAAGGTACAAAAGTAGGGCTTCGACGAGCTCAGCCCGAACGGGTGGGAAGCTGAAGCCCCACCGGGTCAGGAGATGCGTAAAACATGTGCGGGATCATCGGCATTGTCGGGCGCGAGGAAGTCTCCGACCGGCTCATGAAGGGGCTCAGGCGCCTCGAATATCGCGGCTATGACAGCGCGGGCATCTGCACGATCCTGGACGGAGCGCTCGAGCGGCGCCGGGCCGAGGGCAAGCTGGACAATCTCGCCGCCGAGCTCGCCGCAAGCCCGCTCGCCGGGACGATCGGAATCGCGCACACGCGCTGGGCCACCCATGGCGCTCCGACCGTCGGCAACGCCCATCCGCACATCGTCGGAGGCGTTGCGCTGGTCCATAACGGGATCATCGAGAATTTCCGGCCGCTCCGCGAGGAGATGCAGTCGGCCGGGCGGACCTTCCAGTCCGAGACCGACAGCGAGGTCGTCGCCCATCTCATCGACCACCAGCTCGAGCAGGGGCTGAGCCCGAAGGAGGCCGTCGCCGCGGTCCTTCCCCGGCTCCACGGCGCTTTCGCGATCACCATCCTGTTCCGCGACCATCCCGAGATGCTGATCGGGGCCCGGATGGGCGCTCCGCTCACCGTCGGCTATGGCGACGGCGAGACCTATCTCGGCTCGGACGCGCTGGCTCTTGCCGGCCTCACCCAGCGCATCGCCTATCTCGACGAGGGCGACTGGGCGGTGATCACCCATGAAGGGGCCAGCATCTTCGACCGGTCCAACGCTCCGGTGGAGCGCGAGACCGTCGAATCGGGCGCCTCGAGCGACGTCGGCGACAAGGGCAATCACTCGCATTTCATGCAGAAGGAGATCTTCGAGCAGCCGATCGTGGTCGCACAGACCCTCTCCTCCTATCTCCGCCCGTTCGAGCGCAAGGTGGCGCTTCCGGCCATGGACGAGGATTTCGCCGGCGTCCGGCGGGTCACCATAGTCGCCTGCGGAACCAGCTTTTACGCCGGCATGGTCGCCAAATATTGGTTCGAGCAGTTCGCCCGGGTCCCTGTCGACCTCGATGTCGCATCCGAGTTCCGATACCGCCAGCCGGTCCTGGAACCGGGCGGGCTGGCACTCTTCATCTCGCAGTCGGGAGAGACCGCCGACACGCTCGCCGCGCTTCGCCACGCCCGCGCCGAGGGCCAGCGGATCGCCGTCGTCGTCAACGTCCCGACGAGCTCGATGGCGCGCGAGGCGGACCTGCTGCTGCCCACCCATGCGGGGCCGGAGATCGGAGTCGCCTCGACGAAGGCCTTCACCTGCCAGCTCGCGGTCCTCGCCGCGCTCGCCGCGAAGCTTGCCCGCGACAAGGGCCGGATCAGCGAGGAGGAGGAGCGCGAGATCGTCGATCATCTCTCCGAGGCGCCCGCGGCGATGAACGCCGCGCTGGGCCATGACGACGAGATCGCCGCGATGGCGCCGCTCATTGCCCAAGCCCGCGACGTCCTCTATCTCGGGCGCGGCGCCGATTATCCGCTCGCCATGGAGGGCGCGCTCAAGCTCAAGGAGATCAGCTACATCCACGCCGAGGGCTATGCCGCCGGCGAGATGAAGCACGGCCCGATCGCCCTGATCGACGACAACGTCCCGGTCATCGTCCTCGCTCCGAGCGGCCCCCTGTTCGAGAAGACGGTGTCCAACATGCAGGAAGTCCAGGCCCGCGGCGGCAAGGTCGTGCTGATCTCCGATTCCGAGGGCCTCGCCGCGGCGTCCGACGACCGCCTGCTCGCGACCATCGAGATGCCCAAGGTCCATCCGCTGATCGCGCCGCTCGTCTACGCGATCCCGGTCCAGCTCCTCGCCTATCACGTCGCGGTCGCCAAAGGGACGGATGTCGACCAGCCGAGGAACCTGGCGAAGAGCGTGACGGTGGAGTGAGCCAGGCGCCTCCGCGGCGTCCGCCCGTCATCGTCATTCAAACCCGACAGGGATGCCCAAAGCGGCTCATGGCCCGGTCATGGACCGCGGGCTTCAGAACACCTTCCGCAGACTCAAGCTGACGCTCCGACCGAGAGGGTTGAGATAGACCGGTTGATAGATGATCGGTGTCAGGCGGTTTTCGTCGACGACCCGCGGCCGATTGTCGAAGAGGTGGTGACGCTCAGCGCCACCGGCGTCCCCTTGATCCAACCAGGGGCGTTTTTTCCTCCCAACCGCTCGGCGGGACTCGCGAAGAGACTGAAATCCACCGTCGTGTAACTGGATAATCCGAGCTGGCGACCCGTGCTCGTCGCGGCCGAAAAGAAGCTGCGGCTCGTCGATTTGCTTCGCCAGTCGGCTGTCAATCGAGCGCCGACCCAGCTTTGAAAGGCCCCGGCCTGGAAACTAAGCTCATGTCGCGGCGAAAGCCCGCGGACGTCGGTCGCGAAACCGTCAAGCAGATCGAAAATCGGCCCGCCGGTCCTAGGCGGGATGGCCGGACCCCGGCGATCGGCTCGCACGACGCGCTTGCGGTGGCCGAGGGCTGTCATGCGAGGCGGCCGGCCAGGCCGGTCCTAGGGGGCTTCGAACGCCGCCATCTGACCGGCCAGGGCCCGCTGAAAGGCCGGCCGGCTCTCGCACCGCGCGAGATAATCGCCGAGCCCGCACTCGCCCACCAGGTCGGTATGGCGAAGGATCCTGAGGACCGTCGCCATCATCAGGTCGCCGGCGGTGAATCGGGCCCCGTCGAGGAAAGGCCGGTCGCCGAGCGCCGACGCAAGCTCGGCGAGCCGCTTGCTCACCGCCGCCTCGGCATCGGGGCGCCTGAGCTTCGCCCATTCCTGGTCGGCCCAGAACAGGTCGATCCCGGCGAGATGGGCGATCGGAGGCTCGATCGTGTTGATCGCCGCGAACAGCCATTCGATTGCCCGGGCCCGGGCCGCCGGATCGCGGGCAAGCAATACCTCGCTCCGCTCGGCGATCCGGAGGACGATCGCGCCCGATTCGAACAGCTTCAGCCCATTCTCCTCATAAGCGGGCACCTGACCGAAGGGTTGCCAGGTCCGGTATTCCGCCCCGTCCTTCTCGCCGTCGGCGAGCAGCTTCACGTCGTAGCGCAGCCCCGCCTCCTCGAGCGCCCAGCGCACGCGCAGGTCGCGGACCAGCCCCTGGACGAAGGGTGGCACCCATTTGAAGGCGGTGACCGTAATCATGGATATCCCTCCCCGGAAATGAGTTCGTTGCCGGATGTTCACCGATCCGAAGGGCGGGAGCAAGAATCTGCGATGGACTAAGCTTCGCTGCCTTCCGCGGGGGGGATCTTTCCCTGCGCTTCCCACACCCGCCTCAGGTCTTTTCGGATCGACGGCCCGGCGAGATGGGCGTCGACCGCTTCGTGCCGCTCGCCCTTCAGGGTCGCGACGATAGCGGGCAGATTGTCGCACTGGCCGGAACGCGCGAGCTCGAAAGCGCGCTCGACGGTGGTCGGACGTTCGCGGTCGTTTGAGCTTGCCATCTTCAACCTCTCCCGGATCGAGCGGCCGAGCGCCGTGCCCGGCAAAGCCAGCGATTATGCTTCATGGTTTGCACTCCGCGCTGCAAGCGGGAGCTCCAAGTCTCCCCGTCACGCGATGCTTGCGGGCACGATCAGGTGATGAAGGCCCTCTAGCAGGTCCCGGACGATAAAGCGAGCGCACGCTCACTCGCACAGGCGCTTCCAGGCGATCTCCATCACCGTCCCGGCCTCGATCGCGAGCGGCTTCTGCCAGGCGGCGGTATAATCCTCATGCTGGGCGACCTTGCCGTCCGCGCCATATTTGCGGGCCGCGGTCGGTGTGATGGTCCGACCGGGGCAGTCCACCCTGAGCCGGTAGCCGTCGAGGCTGGGTGCGGTCTCGCCTGGATTCGAGAGCCTGAACCAGCCTTCTCGCTTGTCGGCCGACATGACCACGGAAGTGATGTCGATGGCGATACGCTGGCCGGTATCGGCGGCGCCCAGATCGACCCAGCGCAACGGCTGGGGCGCGGTCGCGCCGGGAACCAGGCCCTGGCTCGAGGCCTGCTGCGCCGAGCCTGCGCTCGGGGCGGCGGCGGCGGCGGTGGAGCCGCAGGAGTCCAAAGTGGCCTTCACCTCCGGGCCGACCTCCGGGTCCTGGACGAGCCCTGCGACGTAGGCGAGGTCGCGCGGGGCGAGCGGATTGCCGGCCTTCGGCGAAAGGCGCCCGGCGATGTCGGCGAGCTGGCGGAGCTGCCACACGCTGAGATTCTTGGTGAGCCTCTCGCCGACGCACGCGCTCTGCGCCGCGGGGATGCCGTAGCGGGGTAGCTGGGGTGCGATCAGGCTGTTCTTGGGCTTCCAATAATCCGCCGCATAACCGGCGCAGCCCCCCACAGTGCCGAGTGTCAGCAGGCATAGGGGCAGAAGGACTAAACCGGATCTACGCACTTGGTGCCCTCTCGCTGGCGAACCGAAGGTCCGTAGCCCAAGCCGGTCGGCCGGTGAAGCCCGAGGCTCACGCCCGCCGGCCGGACGAGCGGCGCTCGTCGCGGGCGTAGACGTCCCGCTGGAGCGCAACCCCCCGGGCCGGATCGGGCAGAGCGGTCAGGTAGGTGATGTAGACCGGCACCGGCTCGGGCAGGTCCACCCTTTGCTCGGGAGCCGGGCCGGCCGGGCGCGGGACCCGCCCGCCGAACAGGAAACGGGCGAGGCGGGGCGCGTCCTCGAGGCGGACGCAGCCCGAGCTGATCCGCCGGTCGGAACGGGCGAACAGGCTCTTGTCCGGGAAATCGTGGAGATAGATGCCGAGCCGGTTGGGGAGCATGAACTTCATCGCGCCCATCACATTGCCGCCCCCCGGACGCTGGCGCATTCGAAGGCTGGTTTTGCCGCTCGCCACGGCCTTCCAGTCGACCTGCGAAGCCTCGATCACGCGCGGCCGGTCGCTCCAGTCGGAGAGCAATTCCATATTCTCGCGCCGGAGGATCCCGGGACCCGACTTGAGCACCCGCCTGGCGCGCTCGCGGGCGAGGTCGGGCGGCACGTTCCACCAGGGGTTGAGAGTGACGTAGCGGATGAAGCCGGCCATCGTCGGGGTCTGCATGCTCGGCTTGCCGACGATCACACGCATCGGCCCCTCGACCCGGTCGCCGTCGATCATCCACAAACGGGCGGAGCCGGCGTCGACGATGATGTATCTGCCGGAAAGCGCCGGGATCAGCCGGGCACGGTCGAGATTGGCCCGGATCGCCTTCTCCTCCGCGGCCGAGAGGCGCGGCGAGGCCGAGCGGCGGCGGGCATAGCCTCGGCTGAGCGCCGTGTAGAGCGGATTCATCGCCGTCGCCCGGGCGACGTGGCGGCCGAGATCCGGAGCTTCGGCGGCGGAATCGAGCAAGCCGCGGGCATCGGGCGGCTCGGGAGCGAGCTCGTCGTCCACCCAGGTGACTCCTTTGCCGCCGCTCGCCGGAACCCGAAGGTCGCGGACGAAGCCGACATAGGCCCGGGAGAGCAGCAGGTCGGCTCGGGCCCGCGCCGAAGGATCGCCGGAGCGCGCCGCTTCGAGGGCCATGGCGAGGTCGCGAACGCCGTAGCGGACGGGGTCGAGCCCGTGGTCGGCGGCGCGCTCGATCTCGGCCGCGAGACGAAGCGCCTCGGGGCGCGGGCCATGCCGGTCGACCCAGAGCGGCCGGGCGCCGCGCTCGCGGTAGAATGCGGCGATGTCGGCGGAGACTTTGACGGGGTGAAGCGGGGTTGCGGCCGCCGCCGGGGTGGCGGGGATTACGGGCGCAGCCGGCACGGGGGCCTTCCCGCACGCTGCGAGCGGGAGGAGGAGAGCGCAATAAGGCAGCAATCGCAGCGGCATGGGCGGTGCTGATAGCATGATCGCGCCGAGGCGCTAAGGTCTTACTCCCGATTTGGGACGCCTCCGGCCTCCCCATGCAAAGCATGGGGCGGGAGACCACCTAAGGTGGTGGAGGGGTGACCGGGTTCAGGCCTGCGCCTTGTCACCCCTCGACCACCCTTCGGGCGGTGCCCCTCCCCGTCTGTCGATGGGAAGGCAGGATTACTTGCCGGCCATGCTCGTCCCAGCCCCGCCCGCGCCGAGCAGCTTGAGGGCGACCTGGAACTCCTTGGCGGCGGCGCGCGCATTGCTGGCCCGGCAGAGGGCCTCGCCGGTGCGAAGCCGGCGGGCGGCGTTCTGGGCGGTCCTGGGCTCGGCTCCGGGGAGGGCCGAGCGGATCTGCTGCGGCATAGCCTCGCAGCGTGAATCGGCGGCGGCCGAAGCGGGAGCTCCGGTGAAAGCGACGAGTCCGGCGACGGCGAGACCCGCGAGGGTGGCGATGACGTTGCGCATGATGGATTCCTTCCGGTGAATGTGAACCCGGATTAGACGCTCTGGATTTCTTTTATAATCCGCTATAATGTCGATGGGCTATGAAGCAGGAATACATAATCACTCGCAATCAGCTCGACGGGGTCGAAGCCTTCCTTCGAGTCGCCGAGCGCCGGAGCTTCCGCGCGGCGGCCGACGATCTCGGGCTTTCCCCGTCCGCGATCAGCCAGACGATCCGGGCGCTCGAAGCCCGGGTCGGAGTGCCCCTGCTCACCCGAACCACCCGAAGCGTCGGCCTCACCGAAGCAGGCGAGCGCTTCCTCGAACAGGCCCAGCCCGCCTTCGCCGGACTGACTGCGGCGTTCGAGGGCGCTCGAAGCTTCGGCGAGAGGCCCGCCGGCCTGCTCCGGCTCAACGTTCCGCGCGCCGCCATCCCCTTCCTGATCGAGCCGGTGATGCAGGGTTTCACCGCCGCCTATCCGGATGTCGAGGTAGAGATATGCGGCGAGGACGAGCTGATCGACCTTGTCGAACGGGGCTTCGACGCCGGAATCCGGATGGGCGACTATCTTGAAGCCGACATGATAGGGATCCGGCTGACCCCGCCATTCCGGCTCGTGGTGGCCGGCTCGCCCGATTATTTCGAAAGGCAGGGGCGCCCGTCACAGCCCGCCGACCTTCGCGATCATCGCTGCATCCGCTCGCGCGCGCCGACCACGGGGGCGATCTTCCGCTGGCATTTCGACGTCGCCGGCCAGCCGCTCGAGATCGCAGTCAGCGGCCCGCTGATCGTGAACGACCTCGACGTCAGCAAGGCCGCGGCGCTCCGCGGAGTGGGCCTCGCCTTTCTCGCCGAGCCTCTGGTGACCGAGCACGTCGCCGCGGGCCGGCTGGAGCTTGCGCTCGAGGATTATGCCGCCTGGTCGCCTGGCGCCTATCTCTATTATCCGAGCCGGACCCAGATGCTTCCCAAGCTCAGAGCCTTCATCGACTTCATCCGCGAGCACCGCCCGCCGGAGCGTTTCCTCGAGACGTCGGTCGTCTAGGGGGAACGCGGCGTCGGAGGAAGCGGCGGCGGCCCCGCCGCGGCATCCGGGTCGGTCAGCGCAGTGATCAGCTTCGAGACGACGGTGAGCGGATCGCGACCGCCGCCATAACCATATTCCAGAGCCTCGCGCTTGCCGCAGCGCCTCTGGCCTTCGAAGATGCCGCAGGGCGCGAAGCTCAGCGGCTCGGCCGACGGCCTCGGCGCTTCACCCGGAATCCGGCGACCCGACGCGAAAGGTTCGCTTTCGCCGGTTCGGGGCAGGCGGTAGCGGTCCTGCCCGTCCCGGCGGCCGCAGACGACGATCTCTTCGCCGCCGTCCGGCGAGGCGCAGGGATCCAGCAAGGGCAGGATCCGGGAGTTGGCGAGCGCCTGCTCGGCGGCGGTCTGGGCAGCCGAAGGAGCCGCTGCCGCGACGCCGGCGAGGCCTGCCGCCACCATGCCGATCCAAACGATCTCCCGGCCTCCCATGATTGCCACTCAACACAAAAGGGGGGCATTCGCAATTCGCAACGGTTGAGATTGGGACGGGGCAGGTGAGCCCCCCACGCCCCATCCCGGCGAACGCCCGGAGCCCGAGACGAGAAGTCTGGGCGGATCTCCCCGAGAGTCCCGGCTTGCGCCGGGATGGCGTTCACGGCTTCGGCAGTATCAGGCTCGCTCGAAACCCGCCCTCCTCCCGGTTCGTCAGGTCAAGCCTTCCCCGATGTGCCTGCGCCACAGCGTTTGCGATGGCCAGGCCGAGGCCGGCGCCTCCGCTCTCGCGGTTGCGGGAGGAATCGATTCGGCGGAAGGGTTCGATCACGTCTTCAAGCCGGTCGGCCGGGATCCCGGGGCCCTCGTCCTCCACCCGGATCGCAATGTCCTCCGCCCGCTCCTCGACGGTCACCTGCGCCCCGCCGCCATAAGCCAGCGCGTTGTCGACCAGGTTGCGAAGCGCGCGCCGAAGCAGGTTGGGCTGCACCGCCAGGACCGCGCGCGGGGAAGGCCGCAGCTCGGCCGCGAGGCCGAGTTCGCGAAACTCCTCCACCACCGCGTCGGCCAGCGCGGCGAGGTCGACCCGCCGCACCGGCTCCCTCGCCCGGCCGGTGCGCGCGAGGGTAAGGATGTCCTCCAGCGTCGCGGCCATCTCCTCGACCGTGGCGGCCAGCCGCTCGCGTTCCTCCTTCGGACCCATATTCTCGGCGCGGATTCGCAGCGAGGCGAGCGGAGTCCTCAGATCGTGGCCGATCGCTCCGAGCATCCGGTCCTTCTCGTCCAGAAGTGCCAGGGTGCGCCGGTTCATCGCATTGAACGCCTCGACCGCCCGGCGAAGGTCGGAAGGGCCTCGGGGAGCGACCGCTTCGGCGGGGGCGTGGCCGCGAAACGCTTCGGCCGCGCGGGTGAGATCGCGAAGCGGGCGGGCTAGCCGGCGGGCAATCCACCAGGCCGCCCCGAAGACCAGGACGAAGAGCATGAAGGTGGCGAGCACGAGCCTGTGGATCAGCCAGCGGTCGGCGCTGGGAGCGTCCAGCCGGGCGTCGAGCCAGCGCCCGTCGTCGAGCTGGGCGGCGAGCATGAGAACACGGCGCGCTTCGTGATGGCCGTGGCCGGGAGGCGCATGGAGACTTGCGACGGCCATCGGCGCGGCGGCGCGAACCGCCCGCGCCGGAACGCCCGCCTCCTTGAGCGAGGCCGCGAGCCGAGCCTCGATCCCGGCGTCCCGAATCCGGCCTTCGCGATCGATGGCGCTTCGCGGGACGACGCGATACACGGCCGCCGGTCCCATCCTGTGGGCGGAAAGCAGCGCCGCGCGCGCCTCCGGCCTGGTTGCGGCGAGCACGGCCGCCGCCTGGGTGAAGCGGCCGATCGCGGGCCCTTCGTTGCGGGCCAGGCTCAACTTCTGCCGTTCGTTGAGGATGAAGGCGAAATTGACGGCCTGCGCGACGAGAAGGGCCGCCCCGATCAGCAGGAGCATCTGGCCGAGCAGGCTCGACGGAAACAGCCGCCTCACGGCCGGCGGACGTCGGCGGCGAGCATGTAGCCGCCGCCGCGAACGGTCTTGAGCAAGATCGGGTTGCGGGGATCGGGCTCGATCTTGCGCCTCAGCCGGCTCACCATGTTGTCGACGCTTCGCTCGAAGGCGGCAAGCTCCCGCCCTTCGGCGAGGTCGAGCAGCTGGTCGCGGGTGAGGACCCGGCGGGCGTGAGAGACCAAAGCAAGGAGCAGGTTATATTCGCCGGTCGAGAGCGGCACGGCCACTCCCTCCGCGTCGATGAGTTCCCGCTCGCCGGTCCGGAGCACCCAAGGCCCGAAGGCATAGGCTCCAGCGTCGGCCGGACGAAGCCGCGACGGCCGCTCCCCTGCACGGCGGAGCACCGACTTGATCCGGGCAAGGAGCTCCCTCGGGCTGAACGGCTTCGTGACATAATCGTCCGCGCCGATTTCGAGGCCGACGATTCGGTCGGTCTCCTCGGCCCGGGCCGTGAGGAGGATGACCGGGATTCCGCTCGTCGCACGGACCTGGGCGCACAGAGCGAGGCCGTCCTCGCCCGGCATCATGATGTCGAGGAGGATCAGATCGACGGCATAAGCGGCGAGGACCTGGCGCGCCTCGGCGGCGTCCCTGGCCTTGCTGACTCGAACTCCGCTGCGCGCCAGATATTGGGCAAGCGGGTCGCGGATCGACCGTTCGTCGTCGACGAGCAGGATATGAGGCTCTCCGGAGCTCGCCATGGCTTCACATAAAGGCAGCCGGGGACAGTCACCAGTGACTGTCCCCTCTCCTGCTCAGTGTCCGCGATGCGCCTCGTGGGCGGCGCGCATCTCCGAGGAGTCGATCGAGCCGTCGCGGTTCGAGTCGATCTTCGCGAAATGGGCCTCGATGCCGGCCTGGGCCTCGGCGAGGGTGAGTGCGCCGTCGCCGTCGGAATCGAGATGCATCGGGCCGTCCCCGCCCCTGCCGGCATGGCCGCCGTGGCGGCCCGCGTGGGCCCCGCCCATCTTTACGTGGAAGGCCATCATCTCTTCCCGCGTGGCCCGGCCGTCCTTGTCGACGTCCGCTCCGGCGAACATCGCCGCAACGCCCGTCCGGGCCTCGGTCAGGCTGACGGCACCGTTGGAATCGGAATCGAACTTCGCCATCGGTCCGCGCAACCCGCCGCTCTGGGCATGGAGGGTTGCGCCCCCGGCGGCCAGAGCGACCGCCCCGGCGGCAGCGGCGAGGCCGAGCTTGATCTTGCTGGTCATCTCAAATCTCCTTGTCGGCGCCGAACGGCGCGGATCCGCAATGGCGGACGATTGTCGCATGCCCGTCCCCGGGGAAGCGGAAAATTGTCGCAGACTGTATCAGCTTCGCGGTCAGGAGCCCGTCGGGCGAAGCTTGGCGATGCACTCGGCGAGGTCGGCCTGGCGGAAGGGCTTGGTGAGGCGCGGCAGATCGGCGGGGAGTCCGTCGAGCTCGGCATAGCCGGAGACGATGAGCACCGGCAGGCCCGGCCGCTCGGCGGCGAGGATCAAAGCGAGGTCGGTTCCCGAAAGGCCCGGCATGAGATGGTCGGTGATGACGAGATCGGGCGCCCGCAGGTCGATCAGCGCGAGAGCGTCCGCCCCCGAATCGGCCTCCACCACCTCGAAGCCCATTTCGCCCAGCATGTCGGCGGTGCTGGCCCGGACCAGAGGCTCGTCGTCGACCAGCAGGACGGTCCCGGCCCTCGCCGCAGGCCCCGGATCCGGCTCCCGGCGAGCGGCCGCGAAGGCGGGGGCGGAGTCCGAGACCGGAAGCCACAAGGCGGCGACCGTCCCCTCCCCTTCCCGGCTGTCGAGGGTGAGGGCTCCGCCCAGCTGGGCCGCGAGGCCGTGAACCATCGAGAGGCCGAGACCGGTTCCGCGGCCGACCCCCTTGGTGGAGAAAAAGGGCTCGACCGCCCGGGCGAGAGTCGCGTCGTCCATTCCGGTCCCGGTGTCGGCCACGCTCAGCCGGACATAGCGTCCCGGCGCAAGCCCTGCGACCGCGCCTTCGGCCACGGTCCGGGCCGACCCGCCGATGGTGAGCGTGCCGCCGCCGGGCATCGCGTCCCGGGCGTTCACGGCGAGGTTGAGGATCGCCATTTCGAGCTGGTTGGAATCGGCCCGGGCGAAGGGCAGGTCCGGGTCGAGCCGGGTCTCGATCCGGATCCGCGGCCCCGACGTGCTCGCCACCAGCTCAACCATCCCGCGGACGAGCTCCGGCAGGTCGACCGGGCCGGGCTGAAGCGGCTGGCGGCGGGCGAAGGCGAGCAGTCGCTGGACCAGGGTCTTGGCGCGCTCGGCGGACTGCAGCGCCCCTGCGACCAGCCGCTGCTCCCGCTCGCCGCCCAGCGCCTTTCGGTGGAGCAGATCGAGGCTTCCAATGATGGGTGTGAGCAGATTGTTGAAGTCGTGGGCGACTCCGCCCGTCAACTGGCCCATCGCCTCCATCTTCTGGGCCTGGCGAAGTGCCTCCTGCGCCAGCGCAAGCTCCTGCGCCCGCTCGGCGACCCGGTGCTCGAGGGTCTCGTTCAGGTCCCGAAGCATCTCCTCGGCCCGCTTCTGGTCGGTGACGTCGATCATGATCCCGTCCCAGACCGTGGTCCCGTCGGAAAGTCCCCGCGGTCCGGAGATGATCCGGGCCCAGCGCAGGACTCCGTCGGCGCGCCTGAACCGGCATTGGATGTCGAAGGGCCGCTGCTCGGCGATGGCCGCTTCCTCCGCGGCCGCCATCATCGCGACGTCCTCGGCATCCTCCATCATCCCGTAGGCCACCGAGGAATCGGCGAGGATCGCCTCGGCCGGATAGCCCGTCAGCTTCTCGCAGCTCTGCGATACGAAGAGGAAGCGCCGCTCGCTTCCGTCGCGGCCGGTCGAGACCTGGTAGACCATTCCGCCCGGCAGATTGTCGGTCAGCGCCCGGAGCCGGGCTTCGTTCTCTCGAACCGCGGCCTCGGCCGAATGCCGTTCGGTTACGTCGATGGTGACCGCGAGGATGCCGTAAGGCTCTCCCGACGGCCGGCGGATGACGGAAACCGAATTGTTGACCCAGACGACTGACCCGTCGGGCCGAACGTAGCGCTTCTCGTGCGCATAGGGTGTTCCGTCCGCGACGGCGCGCTCGAACTTGCCGACATTGGCCGGGACATCGTCCGGATGGGTGATCTCGAGCAGGGTCAGCGTAAGAAGCTCCTCCCGCGAGCGGCCGGCAATCTGGCAGAAACGGTCGTTGACCAGAGTGAACCGTCCGGACAGGTCGACCTGGGCGAAGCCGGCGGTGGCCTGGTCGACGAAGGCCGATAGCTGCCCTTCCCGCTCCCTCAGCGCCTCTTCGGCGGCCTTGCGCTCGGAAATGTCGAAGACGACTCCGTACCAGCGGAGCGCGCCGGTCTCCGGATCGCGGATCGGCTCGCCCCGGCGGGCCAGCCAGCGAATCTCGCCGGTGTCGGGCCGGATGATCCGGTATTCGATCGGGTCGAGCGCATTTTCGGCGCGTTCGTCATGGGTTGCGTCGACCCGGGGCCGGTCGTCGGGATGGATCAGGCCCATGAAGAAGGCCATCGACGCCTCCTCGACCACCTCGACTCCCCAGATCCGGCAGAATTCGGGGGAAACGAGCATCCGCTCGCCGTCCGGAATATATTCGAACGTGCCGACTCCGCCTGCGGCCTGGGCGACCCGGAGGCGCGCCTCGCTCGCCCTGAGCGCCGCCTCCGCGATCCCTTCGGACCCGTCGCCTTCGACTTGCCCCTGCGACACGGCCTTCACGCTCCCTCGCCCCGGGCGAACGCCGCCGCGAGGGAGGGCGCTAACACAGGGGCGAGCTTGAGTTCAATTGTCCCGGCTCGATCGAGGTTCGTCATCGCTGCGACGCAGGTCGTCCTCCCTAATTCGATCCGGATGCATGGACTGGGCTGTGCGCGGTTTCACGCCGCGGTGTCATGGACTAGGCCTTCGCCGGAATGACGGAGTTGGCTTTTGAGTTCGACAGCGCGGATTCCAGCCCATAGTCTTGCGTTGCGGCAAGACGGGGGAGAGCCATTGCTGAAGCGCCGGACACTCGCCGCCTTCTCGGGTCCCGGACTTCCGATCGGCGCGGTCGGCCTTCCGATGATCGTCTACCTGCCGCCTTATTACGCCGGCTCGCTCGGGCTCGACCTGGCGGCGGTGGGGCTGGTCTTCTTCCTGGTCCGTGCGATCGACCTTCCGCTCGATCCGCTTCTCGGACATTGGATGGACCGGACCCGAGGCCGTTTCGGACGCTATCGTCCCTGGCTGATCGCGGGCGGGCTCACGCTCGCGGCCGGCGTCTGGCTGGTGTTCATGGCGGAGCCCGGGCTCAGCGCCTTTGCGGCCTTCGCCTTCCTGATGGTGCTCTATCTCGGCTATTCGCTGACCGCCGTGTCGCAGCTCGGCTGGGGCTCGACCCTTTCGGACGATTATCACGACCGCTCGAGGATCTTCTCCTGGTGGATGGCCGCTCAGGTGCTGGGGATGATCCTCGTCCTGCTTCTTCCGCCACTCGTGGGAGGAGGCACTCCGTCGGGAGGAATCCACGCAATGGGTTGGTTCGTGATCGTGACCGCGCCGCTCACGGCGATCCTGATGGCCGCTGCGGTCCCCGAGCGGGAGCGCGCCGGCGACCGGCCCCGGGCGAGCTGGGGGGAGATCAGGGCCCTGGCCCGAAACCCGCTGCTGCTCCGCCTCGTCGTCCTGGACATATTGACGAGCGCGGCCCCGGGAATCACCGGCGCGATGTTCCTCTTCTATTTCGAGCACCGGCTGGGCTTCGACGCGCGCGAGGCGAGCCTCCTACTGCTCGTCTATTTCGTCGCCGGGTTCGCCGCCGCCCCGCTCTGGATCGCGCTCGCCCGCCGCATCGGCAAGCACCGGGCCCTGGCGTTCGCGGCACTCGCCTACGCCGCCTTCCAGCTCGCCCTCAGCCTGCTTCCGCCGTCCCTCGGAATGGCAGGCGCTATCCCGGCAATGGCGATCGTCGGGCTGCCCTACATCGCCGCCCCTTCCCTGCTGAGGGCGATGATGAACGACGCCGCCGACGTCGACCGGCTCGAGACCGGGCTGGACCGCAACGCGCTTCTCCAGGCGCTTCTCACCAGCACCCAGAAGATCAGCTACGCGATCCCGGTCGCAATCATCTATCCGATATTGAGTCTGATCGGGTTCAACCCGAAGCCTGGGGATCTGAACAGCGAAGGCGCGATCCTGGGGATGACGCTGCTATTCGTGCTCGCGCCGGTCGCGCTGATGCTCATCGCCGCGTGGGTCGCGTCGCGCTGGCCGCTGGACCGGCAGGCGCATTCCAAAGTGCAGGAGGCGCTGGCGGCGCGCGCTTGTGGATCGATCTGAGTTGGCGCAAGCTCCGAGGAAGTGATGGAGTCGGCAATGGAAAACAAGCGCTTGGCGTCGATCGCCCTTGCGGCCCTCGCGCTCGGCGCAGCCGCTCCGGAAACGCCCAAAAAGGCTCTCCTGCCGGCCTGGCAGGTGACCAATTCCGCCCATCACGACCAGTGTTTCATCACCGCTTACTATCGCGGCGAGGGGCTGACCGTGCTCATGATCAGGGACTCGGTGGGCGGCCCCGGCATCGTCGTCGGCAACCGGAACTGGCGTGTACCCGCCGGCGGCAGGACCCGCCTGACCCTGCAATTCGATGGGTCCCCAGCCCGCAGCTCGATCGACGCCGAAAACGAGGTGGGCTCGACCCATCAGGGTTATTCCGGCGACGGCGAGGCCGGACTTCTGCGCCGTTTCGCCGACGCCTCGGCGGTCCGTATCCTCATCGAAGATGGCCGGCAGCTCGACTATCTCGAATTGCCGGCATTGGGCAGGGCGCTAATTCAACTCAAGCAATGCTCTGAGTCGCTCGGGCCGCTGATGATCGCCGGTCCCTATCCGGAAGGCGTGTTCGCCAGTGCGCCGATTGCGCCTTACCCGCGCCGAGCGAGCGCCGATCTCACCGACGTCATCACCGATGCCGATTATCCGCCTCAAGCGCTCGCCGCCAAGCAGGAAGGAAATGTCCACTTCGTCATGGAGGTGGACGCCGCCGGCAATATGAGGTGCCGGGTGACCCGCTCGAGCGGCTGGCCGCTTCTCGATACAACCACCTGCAACCTGCTCGAGGCCCGAGGACGAGGAAAATTCACGCACGCCTTGGATGCCGAGGGTAATCCGACGACGGACAGCCGGGCGGGCAGCTACGCCTGGAAGGTCGGCAGAAAGCGCGCCGAGGAAAGCGAGGTCCCGGCGATCGAGGAATGACGGGCCTTCCGCGCCCGCTCGCCGAATCAGCCGAGCGTCGAGTGGACCGTCGCGATCGCCTTGACCACCGATGCGATCCGAACCGCGGTCTGGATGGTCTCCGACTTGACCTTGTGCTGCTGGAGGACGCGCTCGTGGCTGTCGATGCACATGCCGCAGCCGTTCATCGCGCTGACCGCGAGGCTGAACAGCTCGAAATCCTCCTTCTCGATCCCGGGCGCTCCTATCACGTTCATTCGCAGGCGGGCCGGGAGCGTGCCGTATTCGGGGTTGGAGGCGAGGTGGACGAAGCGATAATAGACGTTGTTCATCGCCATCACCGCGGCCGCTGCGCGAGCGGCGTTGGCGGCCTGCTCGCTCAGCTTGCCCTCCGCTTCCGCCTCCGCGGCGGCGACGATCGGGCGATAGCCGGTGCCGTGGGCGCAGGCGAGGAGGAGCCCGTATTTGCGCTGGTCGCCGAGCGACTGGTCGTTGAGCAGGGATGAGATGTTGAGCCGAAGGTCCTTGGCGTAATCGGGAAGGGTTTCGGCGAACTGCTTGAGGGACATTGTCTATCTTTCGAAAGGGGAGAGCCCGTCATCCCGGCGGAAGCCGGGACCTCGGGGCAAGAAGTCGCGGCGGGTCTTCCCGAGATCCCGGCTTGCGCCGGGATGACGAAAATAAGGGGCGCGGGAACCGAAGCTCCCGCGCCCCCCGTCGCGAGGTCTGCTGCCTGAGCGGCCCAGGGGGGCTCAAGCCGCCGGGCGCAGAACCTCCTCGCCTTCCTGCCAGTTGCAGGGGCAGAGCTCGTCGGTCTGAAGCGCGTCGAGGATGCGCAGGCTCTCCTGCGGATTGCGGCCGACGTTGAGGCCGTTCACCGTGACGTGCTGGATGACGTTGTCGGGATCGATGATGAAGGTGGCGCGGAAGGCGACCCCGGCATCCTGGGCGATGATCCCGAGGGCGCTGGCAAGCTCCTTCTTGTTGTCCGCGAGCCACGGGAAGTCGCAGGCGGCGAGCCGCTCATCGGCCTTGCGCCAGGCGTGGTGGACGAAGTCGGTGTCGGTCGACGCTCCGATCAGGATCGCGTCGCGGTCGGCGAAATCCTGCGCGAGCTCGCCATAGCCGATGATCTCCGTCGGGCAGACGAAGGTGAAATCCTTCGGCCAGTAGAAAAGGACTTTCCACTTTCCGTTGGTCTCGCCGAGGTCGAACGTCTCGCCCGCGGGAAGGGCGCTGCCCTGCTGGACGGGAACGGTGAGGGAGGGGATCTTATCGCCGACGGTGAGCATGGCTGCTTCTATTCTCCTGAATTTCGCTGGTCGCACCGCTTGGTGCAGTGCAGCATGTAGGAGGCTGGCTATCATCGTTCAAGACATTTAGAACGATCAAATTGATCGGGAAAAACGATGACAGTCTATCTGCCGACGCTGAAGCAGCTGCAGTATCTCGTGACGCTCCAGGATACCGGCCATTTCGGCAAGGCGGCGGAAAGCTGCTTCGTGAGCCAGTCGACGCTGTCGGCCAGCCTCAGAGAGCTCGAATCGCTGATCGGGGTCACTCTGGTCGAGCGCAACCGGCGGGTGGTCGGCTTCACCCCGCTCGGCGCCCGGATCGCGGAGAAGGCACGGCGGGTCCTGCGCGAGGCCGAGGAGCTTGCCGACATGGCCCGGGCCGCGGGCCAGCCGCTGTCCGGGGACCTCAGGATGGGCGTGATCCCGACCATCGCCCCCTTCCTGCTTCCAACGCTGCTGCCGGGCCTTAGGCGCGACTGGCCCGACCTGAAGCTCTACCTGCGCGAAGAGACGAGCCATGCGGCGTGCGTAAGCCTCCATCGCGGCCAGCTCGACTGCGTCCTTCTCGCCCTCCCTTTTGGCTGCGGCGAGGTGGAGAGCGCCGACCTGTTCGACGACCGGCTTTTCGTCGCCTTTCCGCCAGGGGAGGCGCCGGCCGGGGAAGGCGCGGTCGAGGCGGCCGCAATCGACGCGAACCGCCTTCTGCTGCTGGAGGACGGCCATTGCCTCAAGGACCATGCATTGTCCGCCTGCAACCGCCCCGAGCTCAGAGCCGAGGCGGCGATGCTCGGAACCTCGCTGCACACCCTGATCCAGATGGTCGCCAACGGCCTGGGCCAGACGCTGGTCCCGCAAATGGCGATCGACGCCGGACTGCTCGAAGGCACCGGCGTCGTCGCCCGCCGTCTGGACGCCGACCATGCCTTCCGCCGGATCGCCCTCATCTGGCGAAAGGGCAGCCCGCGCGAGAAGGAGTTCCGGCTCGTGGCTGACGCACTGAAGCTCACGCTTTGACTTGGCCGCCTTGAAGTGGAGCCGGAGCGTCCAGGGATTGGTTGAATCACTCGAACCGTTCGCCCTGAGCCTGTCGAAGGACCTTCTCTCTTGCTTTGCAAAGTAAGGAGAGGGCTTCGACACGCTCAGCCCGAACCGCGATGGGCATGGCCGGCTACAGGGTGCTCCAGCGCCGCCTCGAAGGCTCTTTCTCCTTTAGGTTCCCAAGACCTTAGATCAAATACGGACCAAATAGGATTCGCCTGGCGGGCTTTCCCATGGTCTCCTCACGGTTCCACGATGAAGGAGGATGACGATGCGCGGAACGATGAAGTCCATTGCAGTCCTGTCGGGGAGCGCCGCACTGGCGCTGCTGCCTTCGAACGCGGCCGGACAGTTCAACAACCCGCCGACCGTCGGCAATAACAGCATCTCGCTCTACGAGTGCCAGGAGAAGCTGCTCAACCTCACCAACAACGACAGCGATCCCGAAGGCAATTATCCGCTGACGGTGACTTCGGTCGGCCAGTCGTCGATTGCTTATTTCGACATCGTCAGCCCGAGCTCGGTCATGGTCTATGCCGGCGACGCGGCCGGCGGCGACACCGTCTCCTACACGGTCGAAGACAGCCTCGGGGCCAGCGCCACGGGATTGATCAGCATCGGAGTGTTCTCACGGGTCTGCCCCTGAACTCGAGCCGGCCGGGGCGCCGCTCGGGCGCCCGGCCGTCGCGGCCTTCGGCCGGAGGCCGCCCGAGCCGGCCGAGGTCAGTCCAGGCCGAGAAGCCATCGGTCGAGCGGGACGGCCTTTATCCTGACCCCGCACAAGGTGCGGTTGAGCCGGCTTCGGTGGCGCATGATCCAGCCGAGGCAGGCGAACTCGCTATCGAAGGTCTCGAATTCGTCGCGGGCCGGCCGGAAGGTACGGCCGTCGACAAGGAAGCGGGCACCCCTTCGGCAACCCGGAGACGCGGGCCAGTCCCGCTTCGGCGACACGACGGCGGGCACCCAATAGGTGCGGGCGGGATCGAGGTTGTCGACTTCGGACCTTCGCATTCGACCTCCTCGTTTCCCTGGGGCGGCCGGGACCCAGCCCTTTCGCCCGAACCGCTGGGCCCCGGGCTTGGCCGGGGAGCAACGACGCCGGGGCTTGCCGACTATTCAGCCGGCTCGGCGATTCCGATCGGCTCGATGCTGTCGGTATTCTGCGGCAGGTCGAAGCGGTCGGCGTTCATCACCTTGGTCCAGGCGGCGACGAAGTCGCGGACGAACTTCTCCTCGTGGCCCCTTTCGGCATAGACTTCGGCGACGGCTCGAAGCTGGCTGTTGGCTCCGAAGATGAGGTCGGTCCGGGTCGCCCGCCACTTCTCCTCGCGCTCGTTCCCGTTCGTCTCGCCGCGGTCGAAGCCGATGAACTCCTCGTCGCCGCTCTCGTCGACGACCTTCCAGAAAATGTCGTTGTCGAGCAGGTTGACGAAGAAATCGTTGGTGAGTTGCCCCTTTCGGCGAGTGAAGACTCCTTCGGGCCGGTCACCGTGATTGGCGCCCAGCACTCGAAGGCCGCCCAGCAGCACCGTCATCTCCGGCACGGAAAGTCCCAGAAGCGAAGCGCGGTCGAGCAGAAGCTCCTCGGTCTTCACGCTGTGCCGGGTCTTCAGATAGTTGCGGAATCCGTCCGCCACCGGCTCCATCACCGCGAAGCTCTCGGCATCGGTCCAGTCCGCCGTCGCGTCGCCGCGGCCGCCCGTGAACGGCACCTCGACGTCGAAGCCGGCGTCCCTCGCGGCCTTCTCCACCGCCGCGGTTCCGGCCAGGACGATCGCGTCGGCCATCGAAAGCGAGCCTCGAAGCGCCTCGATCCTTTCCAATAGTCCACCCAGCGCCTCGGGCTCGTTGACGGCCCAGCCGCGCTGGGGCTCGAGCCGGATGCGGGCGCCGTTGGCACCGCCGCGATGATCGGAGCGCCGATAGGTCGAGGCCGACGCCCAGGCGGTCCTGACGAGCTGGCCGACGGTGAAGCCGGAATCGAGGATTCCCGACTTGAACGCCTCGACGTCGGCGGCGGACGGCGCGGTTCCGGCGGGAACCGGGTCCTGCCAGATCAGGTCCTCGGCGGGCACTTCCGGCCCGAGGTAGCGGACCCTGGGGCCCATGTCGCGGTGGGTGAGCTTGAACCAGGCCCTCGCCCAGGCGTCCTTGAATGCTTCGTGGTCGGCCCTGAACCGCTCGGAGATGGCCCGGAACTCGGGGTCGGCCTTCAAGGCCATGTCGGCGGTGGTCATCATCGTCGGGACGCGCTTCGACGGATCGTGGGCGGCCGGCGCCATGTCCTCCTCGCGCTGATCGATCGGCTGCCACTGCTTGGCGCCGGCGGGAGATCGGACGAGCTCATAGTCGTAGTCGAGCAGGAGCCGGAAGTAATTCTCCGACCATTGGGTCGGCGTGTTCACCCACGACCCCTCGATCCCGCTGGTGATCGTGTGCTCGCCGAACCCGCTTTCGTGGGCGCTCGCCCAGCCCAGGCCCTGGAGCGCGATGTCGGCCGCTTCGGGAGCGGAGTCGACCAGGCTCGGGTCTCCCGCGCCGTGCGCCTTCCCGAAGGTGTGGCCGCCGGCGGTGAGAGCAACCGTCTCCTCGTGGTTCATCGCCATCCGCTCGAACGTGATCTTGATGTCGCGCGCCGACTGGAGCGGATCGGGGACTCCCCCCGGCCCTTCGGGATTGACGTAGATGAGGCCCATCTGGATCGCGGCGAGCGGATGCTCGAGCTCGAGCTCCTCCTCGGGCAGGATCCGGGTCTTGTTGTCCGGATGGCCGACGAACTGCTCCTCCGAGCCCCAGTAGATGTCGCGCTCGGGCTCGAACACGTCGCGGCGCCCTCCGCCGAAGCCGAGCACCGGGCCGCCCATCGATTCGATCGCGACGTTGCCGGCCAGAATGAAGAGATCGGCCCAGCTGATATGCTTGCCGTACTTGCGCTTGACCGGCCAGAGCAGCCGCCGCGCCTTGTCGAGATTGCCGTTGTCGGGCCAGGAATTGAGCGGAGCGAAGCGCTGCTGGCCGCTGTTCGCTCCGCCGCGCCCGTCGGCGGTCCGGTACGTGCCCGCCGCGTGCCAGGCCATCCGGATGAAGAGGGGGCCGTAATGGCCGTAATCGGCCGGCCACCAGGGCTGGCTGTCGGTCATCAGCGCCTTGAGGTCGTCCTTGAGCGCCCGGTAGTCCAGCGACCTGAACGCTTCGGCATAATCGAAATCGGCGCCCATCGGATCGGGCGAATGGCCGCCCTGGTGGAGGATCTCCAGAGGAAGCGCCTCCGGCCACCAGTCGCGGTTGGTCCGGCCGAGCAGCGAGCGCACCGTCGTCGGCTTGTCCATCGGGCAGCCGCCCATCTCACCGGTCTTCGCGTCCATGTCTCGCCTCTCCTTTTGTCTCGTTCAAGAACGCTAGGCCCGGCGCGTCATCGGCGGAAACGAGGAATGTTGCTCAGTTTGAGCGGGAAAATCGATCACCGGACGCCTGCGCGCGCTTTTCCGCCATTTCGGATCAAATAGGCACCTTCCTTGCGCAAATAGGATTTGCATTAGCGATAGTCTTGTGTTCTACTTCTGTTCTTAATTTTGAGGGGGTGGGCATGAAACGCGCGCAAGGTCTTGCAATCGTCGCGGGCGCGGCGGCCATCGCCGCGTCGGCGGCGATGGCCGCCGAGACCATCGTCTACCGCTACGACGCGCGCGGCCGGGTCGTCGGGGTGGATCGGAGCGGCAACGTGAACGACGGGGTCACCACCAACTACGCGTTCGACAAAGCGGACAACCGCACCGCGAAGACGACGACGGGCTCGCCCAACCCGCCGCCGCCCTGAGGATTCGGGCGCCGCTCCCCGGCAAAGGCCGGGTCCGGGCGGCGAATGAAGCCTGGCCCCGGCCTTCGCCGGTCAACGCACCGCCCGAGGGCGCAAGCATTTGGAGACTCGGAAAATGAAGACGACGTCCGTCCGGGCGAAAGCCCTCGCCTGCGCGCTGCTCGCCGGAACCGCCCTGTGCGCAATCGCGGCGCCGGCCTCGGCCCAGACGCCGCGAGAACATCGCGCCCTCGACTCCAACGGGGTCGACCTCACCCATGGCGATTTCGTCATGGCCTTCGTCGAAGGCTCGATCGGCTCGGGCGAGGCCGAGCTGGCGCTGGTGCGCTCGAGGATCGGGAGCGGCAACGGAAGCGCCCATGTCAGCTCCGGCGGCCACCAGTGGGACGGGATCTACCTCACCCGGACGGTGGGAAGCTCCGGAACGATCGTCAGCGTCGTCAAGGACAATCGCAACGAGCTGTTCGGCTCGGGCGCCTCGCCGACCGGGTCGAGCGTCAACCAGGCCGGAAACGGCGAGCATCATTACCGATCGGCTGACGGAACCCTGGTCGTCTTCGGCGATCCGAGCGGAAGCACCGAGAGCACGTCCACCTATTGCAACGGAAGCCCCGGCCAGGGCGGCTGCACCCAGCTCCCGCTCTCGATCGCCGCGCCGGACGGCAAGTCGGTCACCTTCGAGTGGAAGACCTGGCAAAGCTGCCCCCGCGAGGTGATCGGCGCCGAAACCCCGGCCAATTGCAGCTATTGGGCCCGCATCCAGAGCGTCTCCAACAGCTTCGGCTACCGGATCGCCTTCACTTACGCGACGGATGGCGAGGTCGGACTGAACGGCGCTCCGCCGCCGAACAGCTGGCAGCGCCGAACGCGCGCCCGGCTCTTCAACGACCCGGTGAGCACGACCGCCGCCCAGGCGGAGATCCTCTATGAATATCCCTCGGCCGGAGCCGTCGAGGTCACGGACGCCAAGGCCCGGAAATGGCTGTTCAGCTCCGCCGGGGCCGGGATCACGGGCATCCGCCGTCCGGGCATGAGCTCCGACACGACCAGCATCGCTTACGGCGGCCTCGGAAGCACGGTATCCACGGTGATCCGCGAAGGCGTTACCACAAGCTATTCGCGCACCGTCGCCGGAACCACCGCGACGATGACGGTGACCCAGGTCGATCCGTCCAACCCCGACCCCGACCCGGTGACCGAGATCGTCTCCGACCTCACCATCGGCCGTCCGACCTCCGTCAAGGATCCGCTGGGGCGCACGACCAGGTTCAGCTACGACAATGGCCGACTCGAGCGGACCACCGCGCCGGAAGGCAATTACGTCGAGCACAGCTACGACGTTCGAGGCAACGTCATCAAGACAGTGGCCGTGCCCAAGGGCGGCGCCGGGCCGGTCATCCTCACCTCGGCGAGCTTCGACTCGACCTGCTCGAACCCCCTCACCTGCAACCGGCCCAACAGCACCACCGACGCCCGCGGCAACGTCACCGACTACACCTACGATCCGAACCATGGCGGGGTCCTGACCGTCACCGCCCCGGCCCCCACTCCGAACGCCGTCCGGCCACAAACCCGTTTCGGCTACACGCCCGTCAACGGCGAATATCGGCTGACCTCCGTCTCGCAATGCCGGACGACCGCCTCCTGCTCGGACGGCACCGACGAGGTGAAGACCGAATATGCCTACGATCCGAACGGCAATCTCTACTGGACCGCCACCCGCAACGGCACGGCCACTTTGGTCGCCGAGACGACGATGACCTTCAACGCGCTCGGCGATCCCGTCGCCATCGACGGCCCGCTGCCGGGCAGTTCCGACACCAGCCGGATCCGCTACGAAGCGCGGGAGCCGGTCTGGGCGATCGGACCGGACCCGGACGGTCCCGCCGGCCCGCTCAAGCACCGCGCGGTGCGCAACACCTACAACAGCGTGACGGGACTCCTCGACAAGGTGGAGCAGGGCGTCGTCGCCGACCCCCTGGCCCCGGCCTGGGATTCGTCGAGCCCGGTCCAGGCGGCCGAGACCCTCTACGACGGCAATGCCCGGCCGGTCGTCAGCAAGCTGACCTCCGGCTCGACCGTCCATGCGATCGGCCAGACCCATTATGACGGGCTCGGCCGTCCCGACTGCTCGGCGCAGCGGATGAACATGGCGGCGTTCGCGACCGTCGTCTCGACGATCTCGGCCTGCAACCTCGGCCCCCGGCAGACCGGGACG
>DASVQD010000006.1:0-107712 GCA_036389345.1 Allosphingosinicella sp.
GGCGGCGGACAGGTCGATATCACCTCTGGCAAGTTCGTGTTCAGCTGCACGGAGGCCTACAGGATCGAGAATGGCCGGCTCGGCGCCCCGATCAAGGGCGCGACCCTGATCGGCGACGGGCCGACCGTCCTCACCAGGGTCGCCGGTATCGGCAACGACATGGCGCTCGACGAAGGGATCGGGATCTGCGGCAAGGCCGGCCAGTCGGTGCCGGCGGGCGTCGGGCAGCCGACCTTGCTGATCGACGGACTGACGGTGGGCGGCACTGCAGCTTGATGCTGCCCGGGGGGGGGGGAGGGACATGTGATGGCCTGGCAGGACGAGGTTCTCGCTTTCTGGTTCGGCCTCTCCGAAGAGCAATGGTGGAAAGCCGATCCGGTCCTCGACGCCGAAATTCGCGAGCGCTTTCTCGACTTGTGGGAGACTGAGCGCGAGAATGTCCCGGCGGCCTTCCTGGGCGGCGCCCGCAACGCGGTGGCCGCGATCGTCCTGTTCGACCAGTTCCCGCGCAACATGTTTCGGGGCCATGCCGACCAGTTCTCGACCGATCCGCTCGCTTTGGCGATCGCCAAAGGCGCCGTCGACCGGGGGCTCGACGCGGCGATGAGCCCGGCCGAGCGCGGCTTTCTCTACATGCCGTTCCAGCACAGCGAGGACATCGAGGAGCAGAAGCGGTCGCTGGCGCTGTTCACCGCGCTGGGCGACGATCACCAGCTCGGCTTCGCGAGGAAGCATCACGACGTGATCGAGCGCTTCGGCCGCTTTCCGCACCGCAACTTTATCCTGGGGCGCACGCCCCGTGCAGCCGAGATCGAGGCCGGCGACGTGGTGCCCTGGTAATGGCGCTGGTCGAGGCGGCCCGATTCTACGACAGCCTGGCGGCCGGGGCGGCCCAGTCGCTCCTGTCGCAGGAGGGCATAGACAGCTTCATCTTCGACATGGGGATGACCTTGCAGGGCGTCGGCTTCGCGGTCCCGGTGCGGCTGATGGTCGACGAAGACGATCTGCCGAAGGCGGAGCGCCTGCTCGCCGGCGCGGATTGACGCCCCGTCATCCCGGCGAAAGCCGGGACCTCGGGTCGAGAAGTCCCGGCGGCCTCCCCACCCCGTCATCCCGGCGGACGCCGGGATCCCAGGACGAGAAGTCCCGGCGGTCTCCCCACCCCGTCATCCCCGCGGACGCCGGGATCCCAGGACGAGAAGTCTCGGCGGGTCTCGCCGAGATCCCGGCTTTCGCCGGGATGACGGATATGTTGACAGTCGCGGTGTATTAATTCAACAATACACCATGACCGACAGCGCCGCACCCGTCCTCGAGCTCGCCAGCCTCAGCAAGACCTACGGCCGGCGGGGCGGCGGAGTGCGCGCGGTTCGCGACGTCAGCCTGTCGGTCGGCGCGGGCGAGGTATACGGATTCCTCGGACCGAACGGCGCCGGCAAGTCGACGACCATCCGAATGCTGATCGGGCTGATCGCCCCGACCTCCGGCGAGGCGCGGCTGTTCGGCGAGGATCTTCGAGCCCATCCCGCGGTCCTCAACCGGGTCGGGTCGCTGGTCGACGGCGGCAATTTCTACCCGTTCCTCTCCGGCCGCCGGAACCTCGAGGTCCTCGCCAGGACCCAGGGCCGCGGCGGCGAGCGGATCGACGCACTGCTCGACCAGGTCGGCCTGGCCAGGGACGGAAGGCGCAAGGTCAAAGGCTATTCGACCGGGATGCGGCAGCGCCTCGGGGTCGCCGCGGCCCTGCTCGGCGATCCGGACCTCGTCATCCTCGACGAGCCGGTGAACGGCCTCGACGCCGCCGGAATCCAGGAGATGCGTGCTCTGATCCGCGGTCTCGCCGCCGACCAGGGCAAGACCGTCTTCCTCTCGAGCCATCTCCTGCACGAGGTCCAGCAGGTCTGCGATCGGGTCGCGATCATCTCGAAGGGCGAGGTCGTTCGCGAATCGACGATCGACGACCTGCTCCGGCAGGACGACGGCCTCAGGGTCGAAGCCGCTCCGCCCGAGGTCGCGGAGGCGGCGCTCTCGTCGCGCTGGGCTGTCGAGCGGGACGGGGAGTCGCTCATCGTCCGGGCGACCCGGGCCGAGGCGCCCGAGGTGGTCCGGCGGCTCGTCGGAGCCGGGGCCGACCTCTTCCGGCTCGCCCCCGAGCAGCGCAACCTCGAGGAGGTGTTCCTGTCCATCACCCAGACGGAGGCGGACGATGCTTGACGCCCTTTCCGCCGAAGCGCTGAAGATGCGCACCCACAAGGCCACCTGGTTCCTCGTCTGGCTGTTCCCGATCGCCTTCAGCCTCATCATGCTGATCACCATCGGCGCGGGCTTGACGGGGTTCGATCCGCCGGATCGCCCCGACCTCCACAACTGGGTCGAAGATACCGTCCTGATCTGGTTCGTCCCGAGCAACGCGTTCGGCCGCTACCTGATCTCCGCCTTCGTCGCCGTCGTCTTCGCCGGCGAATATGGCTGGAACACCTGGAAGCTGGTCGTTCCGCACCGGCGGCGCCCGTCGCTCATCGCCGCCAAATATGCGCTGGTCGTCGGCCTGCTGGCGATCAGCTTCCTACTGACCGCAATTTCGATCACCGGCCTCGCCTTCGTCGACGACTTCCTGACCGGAGACACGATGCCGGCGGGGATCGACGCGGCCCTGCTCTGGGGCGAGCACAGCCGGTCGGCGCTCGCTGCGGTGCTCCCGGTGCTGATCGCGGTCGGTTATGCGAGCCTTGCGGCGATCCTGACCCGCTCGACCATCGCCGCGCTCGTCATCGCCATCGCCGCGACCACTCTCGAGCAGGTGATCGTCGGCTTCGGGCCCCAGCTCTACACCAAATTCCCGGCGATCGTCTGGCCGCTCTTCAACATCCTGCCGGGCCACCACCTGGCCAACGTCTCCGACTGCATCCGCTCAGGCGCCGCCTTGAAGCGGGAGTTTCCGGGCGGTCTCGTCGTCCATTATTCCTGCGCGCAGTCGCTCGCGATTCTCGCCGCCTGGATCGCGGCCTTGTGGGGCGCCACCTTCGAAGCGTTCCGCCGCCAGGACATCAACTAGAGCAAGGTCCGGATCGGTCCGAGATCGTAGCCGGCCGCCGCTGCGGCCGCGACGCTTTCCTCGGCCGGAACTCCTCGCGAGGCTCGGGCCAGCGCCCAGAGATAGGCCGAGCGCGTTCCCGATCGGCAGAAGGCGAGCACCGGCCCCTGATCGAGCGCCTGCGCCATGGCTTCGACCTGTTCGGGAGCGAGGCCGCCGGCGACCGGGATGTGGCGATAGTCGAGGCCCGCCGCTCGGGCCGCGGATTCGATCTGGGCGGAGGAGGGCTGGCCGGGCTCCTCGCCGTCGGGCCGGTTGTTGACGATCAGCCGGATTCCGAGGGTCGCGGCTTCGTCGATATCGTCCACCGCGAGCTGACGGACGAAGACGAAGGTGGTTTCATCGAGCTTGCGCATGCGAGGTCCCTACGCCACGCGCCCCCTCCCGTCATCCCGGCGAAAGCCGGGACCTCGGGCCGGAAAGTCTCGGCGGGTCTCCCCGAGATCCCGGCTTCCGCCGGGATGACGGTCAGACGAAACCCCGAACCACCTCGACGAACGCCTCGCCGTAGCGCTCCAGCTTGGCCTGCCCGACGCCCGACACCCGCGACAGCGCATGGAGCGTCTCGGGCTTCAGCTCCGCCATCTCCCGCAACGTGCTGTCGTGGAAGATGACGTAGGGCGGCACCCCGGCCTCCTTCGCCAGGTCGCGGCGGCGGGCCCGGAGCGCCTCGAACAGAGGATCGTGGGGGAAGTCGGTTCCGGTACGGTCGCGGCGCCTTCGTGCCGCGCGGGCCGGCGGGAGGACAAGCTCGAGCCTCTGCTCGCCGCGCAGGATCGGCTTGGCCGCCGGACCGAAGCTGAGGCCGCCATAGGGATCGGCCCGGAAGGCGTCGCGGGCGAGAAGCGCGCGCGCCACCGGCTTCATCAATGCAAGCTCGTCCTCGCCGGCGATCCCGAACACGGAGACCCGGTCGTGGCCGAAGCTCCTGACCTTTTCCGTGTCGCGGCCGGCGAGGACGTCGGTGAGGTGCGCAAGGCCGAACCGCATCTCGGTGCGGAAAGCGGCCGAGAGCAATTTTCGGGCCGCCTCGGTGGCGTCGACGGTGGCCGGCGGGGCCAGGCAATTGTCGCAATTGCCGCAGCGTTCGGTGGGCGCCTCGCCGAAATGGCGGAGCAGCAGGGCCCGCCGGCAGCCGGCCGTCTCGACCATTGCGGCAAGCGCGTTGAGCCGCTGGCGCTCCCCGGGCCGGCGGGCCTCGGGCACCTCGGTCTCGAGCCGCTGCCGGGCCCGGGCGAAATCCTCGGCGCCCCAGAAAAGCCAGGCCTCGGCCGGCTCGCCGTCGCGCCCTGCCCGCCCCGTCTCCTGGTAGAAGGCCTCGATCGACTTGGGCAGGCCGGCATGGGCGACGAACCGGACGTCCGGCTTGTCGATCCCCATCCCGAAGGCGATGGTCGCGACCATCACCATGTCCTCGGACGCCACGAAGGCCTGCTGGTTGGAGGCCCGGACCCGCGGGTCGAGCCCGGCATGATAAGGGAGGACCTTGCGGCCCCCTTCGCCGAGCTGGACGGCGAGCTTCTCTGTCTTGTCGCGGCTGGTGGCGTAGACGATCCCCGGCCCCGGCTGCTCGGCGAGCAGCGCCTTGAGCTGCGCGCCCACTCCGTCGCGCGGACGGACGTGGTAGCGGATGTTGGGGCGGTCGAAGCCGGCGACGATCAGCCCGTCGTCGGGGATTCCGAGCTGGACGAGGATATCCGCGCGGGTCTGGCGGTCGGCAGTGGCGGTGAGGGCGAGCCGGGGAACGTCGGGAAAGGCGTCGAGAAGAGGCTTGAGGAGGCGGTAGTCGGGCCGGAAGTCGTGACCCCATTCGGAGACGCAATGCGCCTCGTCCACCGCGATGAGCGACAGCGGGGTGCGTTCGGCAAGCTCCCGGAAGGCCCCGGTGCTCGCGCGCTCCGGCGCCGCGTAGAGCAGGTCGAGCTCGCCCCGTTTCAGCCGAGCCAGCGTCTCCTGGCGGTCCTCGTCGGCCGAAGTCAGCGAGGCGGCGCGGATCCCGAAGCCGGTGGCCGAGCGGATCTGGTCGTGCATCAGCGCGATGAGCGGCGAGATGACGAGGGCGGTGCCCCTACGGGCGAGCGCCGGCACCTGGTAGCAGAGCGACTTGCCCGACCCGGTGGGCATCACCGCCAGCGTGTGCTGCCCCGCCATGACCCGGCCGATCACCTGCTCCTGGACTCCGCGGAAAGCGGGGAATCCGAAGGTCTCGTGGAGGATGGAGAGGGGGGTCACCGGGCGCTGCTAGCGGATGGGCGGAGGGGCTGTCGAGAGCGGCGGGGGCGGCGAAGAACATTGAATATCCGGTTATTTTTATTGCGTGCGCATGCCCGGTTGTCGAACCCGGCCCGGGCAGACTAGCTTCGGCTTCCGGGCAGCTCAGGGGGAAGCAGGAGATGTCGACTTCAGAACAGCCGTCGCCTTCGGGCGGGCCCGGCCGCGCGTCCACTTCCTCGGGGGCGGGGTGCCTCGTTGGCGGGCTCATGACGGCCGTACTGATCGTGTACCTCAGCGATAAAATCCTGCCGGGCGAATGGCCGATGGCCGGCGTGCTCCTCGGGATTGCGATGGCCGGCGGGAGCATTTTTCAATACAGCCAGACGTCGAGGCATCGCCAGGCCGAGAGCCAGTTCGGCCAGACCTTCCCGGGTTATTCGGGGGAACGGATCCCGATCTGTGCCCTGCTCCGTTTCGAGGGTCCGCAGGGCTTGATAGATTTCGATCCGAACGGGGCCGAATTCTCGCTCGGAGTTTCACCGCGCTATCTCTTCGTCATTCGTCACGGCAAGAGCCCGGACCCCAGGGAGCCCGGCGGCAGCCTCGTCATCGGCCCCGACGGCCGGCCCCTTCGGATTCGGCGCGACGAAATCGTCGATGTGAAGGCCCGCCCCTTCGGCGATGCGCAGATTGCCGCCTCCGGCCAACAGCCCGGCGAGTGGCTGTCCAACATGGTCACGTCGGGGCTGTTCGGCGCATCGGTCAAGACGATGCCGTGGGCCGCGCTCGTCTTCATCCTGGTTGCCGGAGACGAGGGCCCGTCGATTTTCCGGATAGGGATCCCTACCGAATTGCCCGACACGGCCCTGCGGGCGCTCGGTTCCGCGGTGACGGGCGCCATCTCGGATCAGGTGCAGGATTTCGCCCTGGGCGAGATCGCCGAGGAATTCGGCGAATTCATCGGCCAGGACGCCGCCGACCTGTTGCTCGGCGCCGGCGGGCTGTCGCTGGGAGCGCTTCCGAGCAGCAGCGACGGGCGCAAGGGACGGCTCATGGCCGCACTCCTCGCCGCTCGGATAAGGCAGTTGAAGCTGGATTGATGCCGCCCGTCTGGAAAGGCGACGCCCCTATTCCGCCGCTTCCGCCTTCTCCTCCGCCTCGCTCTGCTGCCTCGCCCACATGTCGGCATAGACGCCGTTCCTTCGAAGCAGCTGGGAATGGGTTCCGCGCTCCGCCACCCGGCCCTCGTCGAGGACGACGATCTGGTGGGCGTCGACCACGGTCGAGAGCCGGTGGGCGATGACGATCGAGGTCCGGCGGGCGGTGACGCTCTGCAGGGTCTCCTGGATCGCGGCCTCGGTCCGGCTGTCGAGCGCGCTGGTCGCCTCGTCGAGGATCAGGATCGGGGGGTCCTTAAGGAGGGTCCGGGCGATCGCCACCCGCTGCTTCTCGCCGCCCGACAGCTTCAGTCCGCGTTCGCCGACCTGGCTGTCATAGCCTTCGGGCAGGCTCATGATGAAATCGTGGATCGAGGCCCCGCGCGCAGCGCTCTCGATTTCCGCCTGGGTGGCTCCGTCGCGGCCGTAGCCGATATTGTAGCCGATCGAATCGTTGAACAGGACGGTGTCCTGCGGGACGATGCCGATCGCCGCCCGAAGGCTCGACTGGGTCACCTCGCCGATGTCCTGGCCGTCTATCGTGATCCGTCCGCCGGTCGGTTCGTAGAACCGGAAGAGCAGGCGCGACAGGGTCGATTTTCCGGCGCCGGACGGTCCGACCACGGCGGTTACCGTCCCGGGCTCCACATCTATGGCGATTCCATGCAATATCTGGCGATTATCGTCATAGCCGAAGCGGACGTCCTCGAACCGCACGCGGCCCTCGCTCAGGCGCAGATCGGGGGCCCCTTCGACGTCCCTCACCTCGGCGGGAGTGTCGATCAGTGCGAACATCGCCTCCATGTCGATCAGGCCCTGACGGATCGTCCGGTACACCCAGCCGAGCATGTCCAGCGGACGAAAGAGCTGGGCGAGCAGGGTATTGACCAGGACCACGTCGCCGGTGGTGAACTCGCCCCGGCTCCACCCCCACACCGTATAGCCCATCGATCCGGCCATCATCAGGTTGGTGATCAGCGACTGGCCGATGTTGAGCCAGGCGAGCGACGTCTCGTTCTTGACGGAGGCGTCGGCGAAGGCCCGCATCGCGCCTCCGTAGCGCTGGGACTCGCGGGCCTCGGCGCCGAAATATTTGACGGTCTCGTAGTTGAGCAGCGAATCCACGGCGCGGCCGATCGCCTGGTTGTCGACCTCGTTCATCTGCCGCTGAAGCTTGGCCCGCCACTCGGTGACGAAGCGGGTGAAGGCGATGTAGGCGACGACCATGGCCAGGGTCGCGACCACCAGTCCGGCGCCGAACTTCACTCCGAAGATGACGCAGATGACGGCGAGCTCGACCACCGTCGGGGCGATGTTGAACAGGAGGAAATAGAGCATCATGTCGATGCTCTTGGTGCCGCGCTCGACGATCTTGGTCAGTGCTCCGGTCCGTCGTTCGAGATGGAATCGAAGCGACAGCCGGTGGATGTGGGCGAACACCTTCTCCGCGAGCCGCCGGGCCGCGTCCTGCCCGACGCGCTCGAAGATCGCGTTGCGCAAATTCTCGAACAATACCCCGGCGAAGCGCGCGCCCGCATAAGCGAGCACCAGGCCGACGGCGAGCCCGACCGCCGCGTCCGCGCCGCGAGCGCTTCCCGACATGATGTCGATCGCGCCCTTGTAGACGAAGCCGGTGCTGAGCGAGATGCCCTTCGCCAGGAGGACGAGCAGGAACGCGATCACCACGCGGGCCCTCAGCCCCGGCTCTCCCACTGGCCAGAGGTAGGGCAGGAACCGCCGCATTGCGCCCCAGCCGGCTCCGGGGGTCGTGTCGGGAGAAGATTCGAGAGCGCGCATCGGACTAAGGTAGGACCGGGAAGGCTTTTACCCAAGCGCCGCCCTGCAAATCCGGACCGCCGGAAGCATTCAGAACTGTAACAATCGACACAAGAAATCCCGAAGTTCGACACGGAGCCATGACAGGAGAGGCCCACAATTGTCGCCACGGGCAAAAACCGCCATTCGCCGCATCGCCTGCGGAACGATTGGAACGGTCAGGATTCACAGGGGTTTAGCTGACATGGGACCGGCAATCTTCATCATCGCGATCATGGGCTGCGGCGAAGGCGACTCGCCCTGTCAGCAGGTCAAGACCCTCGAGGCACGCTATGAGAGCCGGGCGGCCTGCACCGCGGCGACCGAAGCGGCTCTTACCGAAAACGCCGATATCGATTTCCCGGTCATCGCCGCGGAGTGCGTCTCGGACGGCGCCAGGGCCAATCCGCCCAGGGCCGACCAAGTCCAGATCCCCGGGCCGGGACGCGCCGATCTTAGGGTCAGCCCCCTTCACAGTTAATCCCGGCTTCCTATAGTATTCCATTCGCCGCTCGAGAATCTTTTCTTGACAGCTTCCCGGTTCCGCGAGCTTAATCCCTGAAGTGGTCACGTGGACGGGGGCGTCGCGGCGAAATCATCATAGTTTAGTGCTGCTACTGCTCCGCTCTTAGGGGAGAGCGTAAGATGAAGCATATCAAGTTTGGCCTGCTTGCGGCGGGCGGGGTCGCGGTCTCGGTTTTTGCACTTCAGGCGGCGGCGCCCGTTTCGAGCGGGAGCATCTGCACGCCGATCAATCCCAACAAGGCGACGCCGTTCCTCGACAACAATGGCTGCAAGCCGCCCCCCGGCAGCCTGACATTCAACCTGAGCTCCAAATGGCCGTCAAAGGCGCCTGGGCCGGTCGGCGCCGCGCCGTGGCGGCAGGCGATCGGCAACGGCAAGATCACGGTCGCCAATGCGGCGGCCTATGCGGCCGCGCTCAAGGCGGCGGTGACCCCCAACGCCCGCAAGCTCATCATGGACCAGCAGAATTGGAATGCGGCCGACGCCGGCTGGTACAACGAGCCCTGGGTGGGCAGCCAGCGCGAGGCGATCTCCGGCACCTATCCGGCCGGCGAGTTCGGCCCGTCGATCTTCCCGGGCACGGGTTTGACGACGACCTTCGACACCCATGTGCTGACCTATTACGACTCACGCGCCGCCAACACGCTCTTCCGCGTCTGGAACGCGTCGGCGATGAAGCCCACCGTCAACCCGTCCAGCGGCCAGTTCGCCGAGGGCGCGATCGTCGTCAAGGCGGCGGTCTTCGCGCCCACGGACCGGACCATGGCGCCCGGCTGGTGGGACGCCATGAAGGGCGCGCAGATCTGGAACCTCTATCTGCCCAATTACGACCAGCAGGCCTCCGCCACCGGCCCCTGGGTGGTCGGCCAGGGCTATGTCGCCCAGTTCGACATCATCGTGAAGGACACCGCCTCCGCCCCGCAGACAGGTTGGGTCTACATGACCCTGGTCTACGACAAGGACGCGCCGGGACGCGACGTCTGGGACAAGATGGTGCCGCTGGGCGTGCAATGGGGCAACGATCCGCAGGCGACCTCGCCGTCTATCCCGCTCAGGGAGAATTGGATCAATCCGAAGGCTCCGAAATATTCCACCCAGACGCTGGGCTGGGGCGGCCGGCTTTCCGGCCCCAACGACGGCGCGACGAACGCGATCACATTCAACGGCAAGGCCTATGACAATTATCCGAACTCCGGCTGCCTGAGCTGCCACAGCACGGCCGAATGGAGCAATGCGAGCCAGTCCATGCCCGTCTTCCTCCTGCCGACCACCAGCGGCAGCAGCAATCCGGCGATCTGCAACAAGTCGGGCCAGCCCGATCCGAACGGCGCCTACATCTGCTCGCCGGCGCCCGGCACCGCGGCGTGGATGCAATGGTTCAAGAACAGGCCCGGCAACGTGCCGATGACTCCCGGCACGGTCGCGATGGACTTCGACGAGGTGTTCTCCTTCAAGTCGCTCCGGCTGTGGAGAATCGCGACTACGCCGCAACAGGAAGCGGTCCACCCGATGCTGGCGCGGGTGCCGAATGCGCGGCGGTACAATCTCTACAACGGATCGCCGGTGAAGCCCCGGTAATCCCGCCCGGCCGCCGGCGGCGCCTGTCGCCGTCGGCAGCTGCGGCGCCGGAACCGGTTCGCCGGCCGGTCGGTTGTCCTTTTCGAAACCTCGTGAAGGACATTTTGAATGAGCAAGAGCAACCACGCTTCCGGAAACGACCAGCCCCAGAACCAGAACAACGCGATGTCCGACGATCCGGGCGACGGCAGTCGCAATTCCTTCACGACCGGCCGCGACGGCGGCAAGACCGCCGCCGAGAAGGCGCCGAAGCAGGACGACCAGGACGAATCCACCATCGAGGCCTTCGGCGAGGAAGGCGCCGGAATCGCGGCGAAGGAATAGACGATGGGCGATACCGAAACCGTCGGGATGATCCACGAGGATTCACTCCCCGGCCACGAGAGCGAGCTGGAGCCCAAGCCCGACTGGGCGCCGCGCTACCCGGGCTCCGGCCGGCTCCAGGGCAAGGTCGCGCTGATCACCGGCGCGGACAGCGGGATCGGCCGGGCGGTCGCAGCTTTGTTCGCTCGGGAAGGGGCCGACGTCGCGATCCTCTATCTGTGCGAGCATGACGACGCGAAGAAGACGAAGGAGATCGTCGAGGGCGAGGGACGCAAGGCGATCACGATAGCCGGGGACGTCGGCGACAAGGCCTTTTGCGAACGCGCCGTGAAGGAAGTGGTGGACAGGCTCGGCAAGCTCGACATCCTCGTCAACAACGCCGCCGAGCAGCATCCCGACGACGAGATCACCGACGTCACCGAGGAGCAGCTGAAGCGCACCTTCCAGACCAATTTCTTCGGCTATTTCTTCATGGTCCAGGCCGCTCGGCCCCACCTCAAGAAGGGCGCGGCGATCATCAACACCACGTCAGTGACCATGTACCAGGGCTCGGAGAGCCTGCTCGATTATTCGGCCACCAAGGGCGCCATCACCGCTTTCACCCGCTCCTTGTCGCAAAATCTCATAGAGGAGGGGATCAGGGTCAACGCGGTCGCGCCGGGCCCGATCTGGACTCCGCTCAACCCGTTCGGCGGTCAGCCGCCGGAGGAGATTCCCGATTTCGGAAAGGACGTCCCGATGGGCCGGCCCGGCCAGCCCAACGAGGTTGCGCCCAGCTTCCTTTTCCTCGCCTGCGAGGACAGCAGCTACATGGCGGGCCAGGTGCTTCATCCCAATGGCGGGGAAGTCGTCAACGGCTAGGGTCCGTACTCGGCTGCCCGCAATGACCGCGGAGCGGCGGACCGAATTCGAGCAGGGGCTACGTCCCTCGTCGGTCACGTGCGACAGCATCGCTCCCTCCTCGCTCTGCCCTTGGCCCAAAATGGGCTCTGTCAGGGCCGTCGCGGGGAGTGATTACGGGCCCTAGAGATGCGAGGGTGGCACGAGCGCAATTCGTGCTATAGGCGCCCTTCCAGTCGAGGGGCGACGATGATGAGGCTGATCACCAGCATCGTGCTCGCCATGCGCGCATGACCCGCTACACGAGCTTCGGCGACTTCTGGCCGCATTATCTGCGCGAGCATAAGCGGCCGTCGACCCGAAGGCTCCATTATGCCGGGACCGGCCTGGTGCTCGCCGTTTCGGCGGCAGCGCTGGCGACCGGCGACTGGCGCCTGCTCGCCGCCGTCCCGCTGGCCGGCTACGGCTTCGCCTGGTTCAGCCACGCCGTCCTCGAGCGAAACCGCCCGGCGACCTTCACTTACCCTCTCTGGTCCCTGGCGGCGGACTTCAAGATGGCGTGGCTGTGGGCGACCGGCCGACTCGACCCGGAGCTTGTTGCCGCCGGGGTCGAACCGGGTCGAGAGGAGGGCGCCCGGGATGCGGGTTGAGATGACCGATTCCGATGCCGCCTCGGCCATTGCGGGCCTGCTCCTCAAGCTCAGGGCCCGCGACCTGCTCTCCGATGAGGAAGAGGAGGTCCTGCGCGCCTCCGTTTCCGAGATCCGCGAGTTCCCGGCCGGACGGACGATCGTCAGGACGGGGGCGACCCTCAGTGCCTCGACCCTCCTCGTCGAGGGGGTCGTGTGCCGCTACAAGGACCTCGCCGATGGACAGCGCCAGATCATGGAGCTTCACGTCGCCGGCGACTTCGTCGACCTTCACGGCTTCCTGCTCAAGCAGCTCGATCACAATGTCGGGACGATGACTCCGGTCCGGGTGGCGAGCTTTCCGCACGAGGCGCTTCGCGGGATCACCGAGACCCATCCCCATCTCGGCCGGATGCTGTGGTTCTCGACCCTTCTCGACGCCGCCATCCACCGCGAAAAGATCCTGTCGATCGGCCGGCGAAGCGCGATGGCGCGGATCGCCCATATCCTGTGCGAGCTTCTTGTCCGGCTTCGAATCGTGGGCCTCGCCGAAGACGGCGGCTACGCTCTTCCGCTCACCCAGGCCGACCTCGCCGACGTGACCGGCCTCACCTCGGTCCACGTCAACCGGATGCTCAAGAAGCTTCGCGACGACAATCTGCTCACCTTCCGAAGCGGAGCGGTGACGATCGAAGACTGGGACCGCCTCCAGCGCATCGCGGAGTTCGATCCGACCTATCTCCATCTGGAGCGAAGGCCGAGATAGGGGCGTGCCCCGTCATCCCGGCGAAAGGGACCTCGGGGAGGCCCGCCGAGACTTCCGCCCTGAGGCCCCGGCTTTCGCCGGGGTGACGGCACTCTACAAATCCCGGACCTCGAACCCTTCCCGCTCCACCATCCGCCCGGCCAGCATCGAGCGGTGGCATTCCGGAGCTCCGCGCTCGTAGCACAGCAGGGCCGAAGGGCGGGCCCTCGCCTCCGCGAGCGCCTGCTCCATCGCCAGCCCCGCCTCGGGCGTGTCGAGCTGGACCGCGTAGATTGACCGCATCTCCGCCACCCGGCCCGCCCGCGCCGCTTGGCGCCCGTCCGCCGGCGTTCCGAGCGCGCGCAGGTGGAGATAGTCGATTCCGCGCTCCCTGAGGCCCCCGGCCAGAGCGGTCTTGGAGAAGCCAGGCCGCCGCGAGGCCGCCACGGCCCGGACGTCGAGGACGAGCTCAACCCCCGCGGCCTCCAGCTCGTCGAGGAACTCGGCCTGGGTCTTGCCTTCATAGCCAATGGTGAAGAGGTCCGGCATCTTCGCCGCTTAGCAAGGACGAGCCGCCAAAGCTTCCCTTTCCGAAGCCCAGCCGCTATGCCGTCGCGGTTTTTGCGAGCCGGTCCAAGAGGGTAAATGGCCAAGGAAGAGCTACTCGAGATGCGCGGGCAGGTGGTCGAGCTGCTGCCCAACGCCATGTTCCGCGTGAAACTCGAGAATAATCACGAGATCCTCGGGCATACCGCCGGCAAGATGCGCAAGAACCGCATCCGGGTCCTGGTGGGCGACGAGGTGCTGGTCGAGCTGACCCCCTACGACCTGACCAAGGGCCGGATCACCTACCGGTTCAAGTGACGGTCCTCGCGGGCCGTTGCCCGCACCTTCGTCACCCTGAACTTGTTTCAGGGTCCGGCCGGTCGCCCGTCGGGAGGCGGAGGACCGGATGCTGAAACACGTTCAGCGTGACGATTGGAGGCGCGAATGCGCCTGATCCTCGCTTCGGCCTCCCCGCGCCGGCTCGAACTGCTGGCCCGGCTCGGAGTGACCCCCGACTCCGTCCTTCCCGCCGACATCGACGAGACTCCGCTCAAGGCCGAGATCCCCGACCGCTACGCCCTGCGGATGGCAATGGAGAAGGCTATGGTCCCGGCCGAGCCGGGAAGCCTGATCCTGGCCGCCGACACGGTCGTCGCCGCCGGGAGGCGGATCCTTCCCAAGACGGAGAGTGAAGAGGAAGCGCGGGCTGCCCTGACCCTCCTCTCCGGACGCCGCCACCGGGTCCATTCGGCCGTCGCCGTGACTGATGCGCGAGGCGTCGCCCGAACCCGCCTCTCCACCAGCGTGGTCGCCTTCAAGCGCCTCGCCCCCGACGAGATCGAGTCCTATCTTGCCAGCGGCGAGTGGAAGGGCAAGGCGGGGGGCTATGCCATTCAGGGGCGGGCCGAGGCGCTGGTCCGGATGCTGTCGGGCAGCCATTCCGGAGTGATGGGGCTGCCGCTCTACGAGACCCGCACCCTGCTGCGCTCCGCCGGATACCCTCTTGGCTGAGTGGCTGTACGAGGAGGGGATCGGGGAGAACCGAGCCATTCTCGTCGACGACGGAGACATATTGGCCGCCGCGATCGAGCTTCCCGGGGAGGTACGCTGCGGCTCGGTGGTCGCCGGCCGGCTCGTCCGAATAGCCATTCCGGGCCGCCGCGGGATCGTCTCGACCGACCGCGGCGAGGTCATGGTCGAGCCGCTTCCGGCGGCGCTGACCGAGGGGCAGGGCGTTCGGGTGGAGATCGTCCGCGAACCGATCGCCGAACCCGGCCATCCCAAATTCGCCAAGGGCCGGATCACCGACGCCGAGGAGAAGGAAGGGCCGCGGCTGGCCGAGCGGATCGGCTCGCCGCGCCCGCTTCCTCCGCTCGGCTCCGACCGCTTCCGGGAGGCGGGCTGGTCGGAGCTGATCGACGAGGCCTTGGGCGAGGCGATCGACTTTCCCGGCGGCGCGCTTCGAATGAGCCTGACTCCGGCAATGACCCTGTTCGACGTCGACGGCTTCCTCCCGCCGTTCGAGCTTGCGTTGGCGGGCGCGGAGGCGGCGGCCCTGGCGATCCGCCGGCTGGACATCGGCGGCTCGATCGGGATCGACCTTCCGACCCTGCCGTCGCGCGAGGAAAGGCTTCGCGCCGTCGAGGCGCTCGATGCGGTGCTCCCCCGTCCGTTCGAGCGGACGGCGGTCAACGGCTTCGGATTCCTCCAGGTGGTTCGACGGCGGGAACGGCCCTCGCTGCCGGAACTCATCCAGTGGGACGAGCCGGGGGCCGCGGCCAGGGATCTGCTTCGAACCGCCGAGCGCGGCGTGGGCGGCTGTGAGCTGGTCGCGGCGTCCGCCGTGATCGCCAGGCTTCGAGCCAATCCGGACTGGCTGGAAACACTCGGGCGGCGAATCGGCGGACCGGTCGCCTTGCGGGAGCATCCCGCCCTCACCACATGGCGGAACCATGTCCACTTCAAACCTTCGTAGCGTTTCCAAGGGCTGCCCTTTGTGCGGCAAATCCGCCGCCGCCGAGCACAAGCCCTTCTGCAGCCGCGGCTGCAGCGACCGCGACCTTTTGAACTGGCTCGGCGACTCCTACCGGGTGCCAGGCCCGCCGGCCGTCGAAAACCCCGAAGGCGGGCTGGACAGCGAAGGCTGAGCCCTTCTATAGGCGCTCGTCTTCGGCTCCGCCGGAACGCCCAGGTAGCTCAGTTGGTAGAGCACGTGACTGAAAATCACGGTGTCGGCGGTTCAATTCCGTCCCTGGGCACCATTCCCCCTTAATCGGACCGCCTAAGAAGCACCGATTGGCCGGCTTAGGCTGCCATAAACCTCATTTAGGCTCTTACCCGGGCAGTTTGATGCGCCACGGTAAGTGGTGCGGAGCCAAATCTCGGAGCTAGAAATCTGCCGACACTGCCTGCCGGCCGTCCTCAGGTCAGATAAAGCACGAGCCTTCTAAGCTTGGGGCCGCAGGTTCGAATCCTGCCGGGCGCGCCAGTTTATTGTCCGGTCGCAATATCGTTGGACCGTTGACGCACAACACTGCGCTTGGAGCGGCCGCGGTGGCAGACCGAGAGTCTTCGGCTTCCGTGTCGCCTCCACGACGTTCCGCCTATCCGAAATACAGACCGTGATTTTAGCTTCGCTCTGGCGGCTAAAGGAAAAAGTCCGCCGCCGTGAGAGTCACGTTTCCAGTCAAGACGATCTGGAAATCCGCTGCTCCGTCGCCATCGATGTCCGCCTCGATCCAGGTATCGGCACCATCATAGACGTAGCGCAGTTGGCCAGAGGCTCCACTGAAGGTCGACGCCCCGATGAATGCGAAGGCCTGGTCGCCGACGGCCCCACTGTTGGCATCAATCGCCGAGAGGTCGATGTGATCGGTGCCGGCGAGGAAATCGGTTATGCGGTCGGCACTCAGGCCGGTGTCGCCGCCTTCGAAGCGGAAGATGTCGGCACCGGCACCTCCGGTCATGAGGTCCGCTCCGCCGCCGCCATCGATCAGGTCGTTGCCGTCGCCGCCGTCGAGCACGTCTTGTCCGACCGAGGCCGGGACAGTCGCATATAGACGGACATTGTCGAGCGAGGCGCCTGCATTGTCCGCCGAGCCAAGTCCGACGAAGGAGAGCACATTGTCGCCGGTGACCGCGTACAATTCGAGTCGGTCCGTAACCATGGCGGTGCCCGTCGCGGTGACGGTGAGGACGAGGGTGCCGTTCCATCGCACCTCGAACGAGCCGCTCGCCGCGCTGGTCCGGTTGGCATGGTCGAAGAGCAGGATCATCGGCTGGCCGGCGGCGAGCCCCGAGACGGTCTGGGTGATCACCATGTTGCTGCCCGTGCCGCCGCCCGAATCGAGGTCGAGCCAGTAGCTTCCGTCGGTAGCGGCGACTCCCGAATAGCCGTGCACCACCTGCTCGAAATGCTGGCTGTTCGTCTTGGTCCAGCCCGGCAGGCTGCTGTTGGACTTCCCCCAGCTGCCCGTCGAGACCACGGTGCCCGATTGCTCGAAACCGCCGTTCACGAGCAAGGTGGCGCCTGCGGCAGCGACATCCGCTCCGGCGAGGTCGCCGCGCAGGACATCGTCTCCAGCCCCGCCGGCAAGGTTGTCGGCACCTTCGCCTCCGATCAGGACGTCGCTGCCCTCCAGCCCGTGCAGGACGTCCGCGCCGCCGAGGCCGGAGACCGTGTCGGCGCCCTCCAGTGCCCAAACCTCGTCCGGGCCGCTCGTGCCGGTCAGCGAATCGTTGCCGTTGGTCGCGGCGCCGATCATCTGGACGAGGGCGGTTTCGCCCAGGGTCGTCCCGTTATGGAAGCGAATCGTTTCCACTCCGGCATCGCCCCAGGTCTGGTTGAGGATGGTGACGGAGCCGGGAAGGGTCTTGAAGCTAATCCGGATCGACGCGGCGTCGCCCTGGGGCCGCGAGACCAGCAGATCCTCGAGGGCGATCCCGTCACCGAACTGCAGGACGTTGTTGCGGGTACCCCTGTAGTCGAAGAGGACGTCGTGGCCGTCTCCGACGTTGTAGAGATAGGTGTCGCCGTCCTCATTGCCTTCGAGCCGGTCGTTGCCGGTGCCGCCGCTGATGACGTCGGCACCCCAGCCGGCCGAAACGAAATCGTCCCCGGCGCCCGCGTTGACGGTATCCGCGAAATGGCTGGCGTTGATGGTATCGTTGCCACTCGTCTGCTGGTCGAAGACGTAGCGCTCCATGATCTTGGCGTGGTTCCAGATCGTCCCGTCATTGAACTTGATCGCTTCGATTCCAGCGTCGCCCCAATTCTGGTTGTCGATCAGGATCGAGCCGGCTTGGTCGACGAAGCCTATGCGGATGTCACTCCAGTCCGTGGCGACGCGCGAAAAGATGAGGGTCTCGGGCGTGATCCCTGCGCCGAAAACGAGCATGTCGGTCGCTACGCCATCGTTCTCCTGATAGTCGTAAAGATAGTCGTCGCCGTCGCCGAGATTGTAGACGTACGTGTCGACGCCCCAGTTGCCGTAGAGAGAGTCGTTGCCTGTGCCGCCGGTCAGCGTGTCGTTTCCTCCGCGGCCGTCCAGCGAATCGTTGCCGGCGCCCCCGGCCATCGAATCATCCTCGTAGGTGCCGATGAAGCTGTCGTTGCCGGCCGTGGCGGTACCGACCTTCGCCATCAGGTCGGCGTGGGTCCAGATCGTGCCGTCCGCGAAGACCACCTGCTCGATACGGTAGCGGCTGTCCTGGACGTCGCTGTCGAGCGTGATCGAGTCGCCTGTCCCGGAGATCGTCAGCACCAGATCCCAGCCGGAATCGACCTGAGTGACGATGATGTCGGCGGGCGCGATTCCGGCGGCGAACTCGATCCTGTCGATTCCACCCGATCCGTAGCTGACATTAGAGAATTCCCGAACGATGTCGGCGCCGTCGCCGCGGGCGAAGACGTAGGTGTCGTTGCCACCCGATCCGTAGAGGACGTCGTTGCCGGTGCCGCCGATCAGGATATCGTCGCCGTAGCGGCCTTCGATCGCGTCGTTGCCGCCGGCGCCGGAAATGGTGTTTGGATTGCCGTCGCCGGAAAGGCTGTCGTTGCCGGAAGTGCCACCGGTCGAGCGGGCAACAAGCTCGGCGAAGCTCCAGACCGTCCCGTCGGCGAAGCGCACCTGTTCAACTCGATAGTCGGAGCCGCCATTCAGGCCGCCTTCGACTAGGATCCGGTCGGTGGTCCCGGCGATGGTCAGGATCAGGTTCCAGCCCGAATTCGCCTGGCTGACGACGACGTCGGAAGGAGCGATCCCGGCCGCGAACTCGATCGTGTCGGTGCCGCCCCAGCCGCTGAAGCCGTTGATATATTCTCGGATGATGTCGTCGCCGTCCCCTCGGGAGAAGCGGTAGGTATCGTCGCCGCCCGAACCGTACAGCACGTCGTTGCCCGCGCCTCCGATTAGCAGGTCATTGCCCCCGCGACCGTCGATGACGTCGTTGCCGGCTCCGCCCGAAAGCGTTTCGGTACTTCCGTCACCCCAGAAATTGTCGTCGCCGGACGTCGGCGTTAGAGCCTTCGTCATCAGATCGGCGTGGGTCCAGACGGTACCGTCTGCGAAACGCACCATCTCGACGCGGGAATCGCTGCTGTTGACGGTGCCCTCGAGCGTGATCGAATCCGAAGTGCCGGCGATGGTTAGGACGAGGTTCCAACCTCCGGGCCCCTGGCTGACGACGATGTCGGCCGCTGCGATGTCGTCTCCCAGCTTGATCGAGTCGGTCCCTCCCCATCCGTTGAAGCCGTTCGTATATTCGCGAACCGTGTCGGCGCCGTCGCCGCGGCCGAAAAGATATGTGTCGTTTCCACCCGATCCGCTCAGCACGTCGTTGCCGGTGCCCCCAGCGAGGACGTCGTTTCCGCCCCGGCCTTCGATCGTGTCGTTGCCGCCGCCGCCGGATATCGTCTCCGGATCGTAGCTTCCGATGAGGACGTCGTTGCCGGCGGTGCCGGCCAGGACCATCGCCATCATCTGGGCGTGGGTCCAGACGGTGCCGTCGGCGAAGGCGACCAGCTCGATCCGCCTGTCGGGATCGTTGACGTCGCCCTCGATGGTGACGCTCTCGCCGGTCGACAGGGTCAGCACCAGGTTCCAGCCCGAATTCGCCTGGCCGACCGCTACGTCGGCCGGGCCGATGCCCACTCCGAATTCGATCGTGTCGGTGCCTCCCCAGCCGTTCCAGCCATCCGAATATTCGCGGATGATGTCATGACCGTCGCCTCGAGCGAACCGGTAGGCGTCGTCGCCGCCGCCGCCGCTGAGGATGTCGTTGCCGGTGCCTCCGACCAGGAGGTCGCTTCCGTTCCGTCCGGTGAGAGTGTCGTTGCCGGCGAGGCCGACCAGGGTCGTCGCGATCGCGAAACCGGTGATGACGTCGTCGCCGGCAGTGGCCAGGGATTCGAAGACGCCGTCCCGGATCGGCCGGCCGCTTGCCTGGAGACCGTCGGGGAACGTGATCCTCTGCATCGTTGCGGCGCCGTTCGCGCCGAAATAGCCGAGAATGGTCACCGTTTCGCTTCGACCGGCGAAGCCGATCAGCAGGTCCTGCCTGTTGCCGTTGGCAAAGCTGAAACGGACCAGCGTCGAAACCAGGCCATCCTGGAACGCGATTTCGTTGTTCCCGACGAGGTCGGAGACGATATCCGCGCCCGAGCCGTCGGAGAAAACGTAGGTGTCGTCCCCGGCGCCCCCCTGAAGCCTGTCGTTGCCGCCGCCGCCGATTAGAAGATCGACCCTCACGAGCGTGCCCGATGGATCTCCGTTGAGGATGTCGTCGCCGGACCCGCCCGAAATCGTGTTGTAGACGGGACTCGGGCCCTCAAGGATCTTCAGATCGTGGTTCGCCGTGTAGGCGCGGTGACGCTCGTCGAGCACCAGCCCGTCGCGGTCGACGGCTTCCAGCAACGGCTTGCGAGCAAGATACCAGTCCGAATAGCCTTCCCAGGGCTGGAGGGGATTGAAGTCGTAGCTCTGCAGCTGCACGTCGGTGAAGCCCGCGATATCTCCGCCGATACTATCCGTCTCGAAGTCGTAAAGAAGGAGGGCAAAAGGCTGCAGATCGGGGTCGAGTGCCGGGGGAGGCGCGAACGACGCCTGCGCTGCCTCCATCGCTGCGTTGACCTCCTCCGAAGTCAGCTCGACCCCGTTGGCGGGAACGGCGTTTCGGACCGCGTCGATTATGTGGAAGAACCCCGCATAGCCGTGGAGCTCAGCCACCTGCGCGTAGAATCGCGTGGCAAGGGCCGTCGCGAAATCTTCGAAGGCCTGATAGAAGAAGGGATTGCCATAGGCGTGATCAGCCTGCCGGTTCATGAAGCTTTCGGCGATATTTTCCGCCTGGACGCGCTCCTCGGCGCCCGTGGCCACTCCCGCCCACCGTGCAAGCATGTGGTCGAAGGCCTGCATGTTGTAGCTGTGGGGATAGAAGGTCCCGCCTCCGAATCCGCCGGAGATCATCACGAAATATTCGCCGACGACGTCCTGCAGCGAGGTGAAGGATGCGGAAGCCGCTATGAGGTCCTTGACCATCCCCTTGAGCACCGGATCGAGGGACATCGCGACCCAAAGATCCGGCACCAAGCCGTAGCCCCGCAAATTCGGAAGGGAGAAGACTTCGGGATCGTATTCGAAGCCTGCCGGGAGCTGGTAGACGGTGTTGACCTGATCGGTCGAAAACCCGACAGCTGCCGCTTCGCCGCGGTAGCCGCCCGCGAGCGTGAAGCCGCCGGTAAAAAGGATCGAGTTGCCGGCTCGACGCTCCTTGGAGGCGGCAGCGGCCAGATCGATTCCGACCACGGCTTCACCGGCGAGGCTCAGCAGTTCGCCAGCCTGGGTGACTCCGTCCTGATTGGAGTCCTTCCACAGCTTCAGGTCGGACCAGATCGGATCCGCCGCCGTGATTGCTCCATCTCCGTTCACGTCGAAGGCAGCCAAAGCGGTAAAGCCGTTTTGGGAAGCGTTGCCAAACAACTCGCCGCCATCGTCGATCTGGCCATTGCCGTTCAGGTCCCGGACTAGCAGCGCATCTCCCGAGGATACCCAGCCGGTACGCTCCGCGAAGCCGTCCTTTTCGAAGTCGAAATGCGCGGTGGACCCGTCAAGAGAGGTAAGCGCCACGCCATTGAGATCCAAGTCTAGGATCAGCGGATCGTGCTCGCCGAAAGAGAATCGGAACTTGGACTGTATCCAGTTACTCCATTCCTTGTATTCTCGATAAACGCGGTCGTAGGTGTTTTCTATGGTGCGCTTCGCATCTTCGAATTGCTTCCTGAACCAGCTTCCATCGGGATCACGGATCCCGGTATAATCGGGATAGCGGAAGGGATCGTTAGGGCCGCCCCACCCCGTCGGGTCGAACCGATATTTGCCTTGCCATTCAGGGTTCGGCTCGGTTCCCGGGATGAAAGCCTCGTCCAGCTTGAGCTCGCCGTTCCTAACCGCGTCGATGATGAGGCGGTCAATCGCAGCCTCAGTCAGGCCGGCTTTCGCAGCCCATTCGCCGATCTGGCGTCCGATCTCGTTATTGTATTGATCCTTCCAGGTATCGCCAGGCGCCTCACCAAATGCCTTGCCGAACACCCATTCCTTCAGGTCTCCTGCACTCTCTACCATCCAATCTGGATAGGTATAAGCATAGTGCGCGCTGACGTAAGCGTGCTGAATCGCGTTGAGTTCAGGCTTGGCGTCGCCATTTAGATCTTTATAGAAATTATTACCTTGAGCTAACGCATTCGCGTCTTTGGACTTATTCTCGACCCAGCCCCTGAGGACATCTTTAATAAATCCATCGTCTGACATCATCGCTCCTGCAAAGACGCTATAACACCACGGTAATTGGCTTGATTACGACGAACAAGTGTCGCGCTCGATGTCCGAAAACAGGGCGTGTCTCTATTAGCGCCGAGAAACAATTCTGCTTCCGGCACCCAGATGGCATGAGCGTCATTGCCGTGCGTCGCTACCAGGGCAGAGTAACCGTTCTTGAAATGCCGGCCGAACCTGCTGTGGAATGTCTTGATCGGCGCCCCAGCCTTTCCGTCGATCAGGTCGAGGCCGTCATAGGGCCGCACCGAGCAGATGTGATCATACCCCCGACCTTCGAGCAGCGGCGCAAGCCGCAACTCCGGCTCGCTGCCCTTCGCCCACTCCAGGATTCGCGGTAGCACCCGGCTTTCCAGAAATTTCGTGTCCGCGCTCGGCCCCTGAGCGTCGTAGGGAGAACAGGCAGCCAGCATCGAGGCGAGGAAAAGAGACAAGGCGATCCCGCTGGCCCGCACGGAGGCACCCTTCGCGATCGGGGCGCCATGGCCCGGGGTGGGATTGTGTGCCTGGGGCCGGCTGTCGATGGCGCCTTTGAGGGATTTCCGCCAGTAGCACGTCATCAGGCTTCCCCACCCCGCTTTCCGTTACCATAGCCGAGCCAGCCTGGCAGGCTAGGGCCGAAATTCCAGCCGGTCCATTTTGATACCCACAACCATTCTGAATTAGCCGAGAACCACATCGCTCGACCGTGGCCCGGTTTACCGACGCGCTTGGGGGACTCGGCCTCAAGAGGGTAGGCGAAGCGGATTCGGTCGCCGGGCGGGCTTCGGCTCATTGTCGTTGATCGTGGCGTGGCTGGTCGTCCGGCCGAATATGTACACGTCGCCTCGAGCGGCGAGCCTCCCCCCTCGACGTGCACCTAATCCAGCGCACTGCGGAATCGGAGGACCAGAGCCAAATCTGAGGGGCGCCTCGCTACCGATCATTTGAAGCGACGCCGAGGTGACACGATCAGAACAACATCTCGTCCCCAGCTGCGTGGATCGGAGAACCATCGCAGTATCAGCCAAATTGCGGCGCGGCTGCTCCTATAAGCATCGCTATACATCCGACGGCTGGCTGAGCTGGGACAACCAACTTAGCACACCCGAGATTTCATCCTAGCCAGGGCCAATCGCCAACGTGGGAGACCTCGTACCGATAAGCTGTGCCGGCACCAAAGTGCCAGTCGCCTCCAGATTCGAAGACTGAAGCCTGGCTGCCGCTCTCGTAGACGTCGATTATATCGACCTCGACCAAGGTCACAGTCGAGGCGCCGCTGGAGTCGGTGGTCCGCACTCGCAGATCGTGCGACGTTTCGCTCTCGAAGTCGACTATCGCGCCTGCTTTCACCCTGAGCTCGTTGCCGTTGACGATCTCGAACAGGCTGTCGATGACGCTCGCCCCCTGGGCATCGACCAGAAGGTAAGTGAGCACATCGCCCGCATTAGGATCCTGACCCTGAAGCCGCCCGAGCAGAGTACCGCCGAGCGCGTTTTCCGTCACCTCGAAGTTTGGAACTCCGACCTGCACCGCCACAATTTGGACCCGATGCTCATTGCTTGCGCCTCCGGTCGCCGCCCCAAAACCATAGAGAATAGTCGAATCACCAGCAAACAAGCTCGAGACCGGATCGAACGTCTTCGCCGCTACGAACGCGCCGTCGAGTGTGTAGCTCAACGTCTTGGACTGGGCGTTCCACGCGATCGTTACATCGTGCCACGCCCCGTTTTCTAGGTTGGAATGACCTCGGTACCAATCGAACTGATTTGCCTGCGCGCCGGTCACCCCGTTTCGGACGAACTGGCTGAAGTCCGAGTTCGGCTCCCCCAGTGATGAGTTGACGTAAGTGTCGAAGCGAATGCCAAAGGACGTTCCGGTCAGCACGCCATAGGCTCCCAGAGCGCCCGTTCCCCCGTTCTGGAACCCGAAGGCGATCCCGTCGGCACCGCCGTCATTGCCCCCAAAATACATTTTCGTCGTCCAGATGGCGCTCGCAGAAAGGTCCACCTCGCCCCAGACCGCACCATTTTGCGAATACCAGTCGGGCGTTAACCGGAACGTGTCTGGACCGACCTGAGAGGCCGAGCCGCCCAGCGCGACGGGGAGCGAGGCGTCGGTCAGAAGCAATAGTCCGGTCGGTGCTTCGTTGCCGTCGATCGAATTACGGACGTCGATGGCCACCGGGACGATGAGCGACGCGCCCGCGCCATCGGTCATCTTGACGTTGATCGTATGGCTGACGGCGGTTTCATAGTCGAGGATCGCCCCCGCCTTTACCCGCAATTCCTGGCCAATGACCTCGAACAGCGAATGGTTCGTCGCCGCGCCGGTCGAATCGACTATGGCGTAGTTCAGGGGGTCCCCGTCGGGATCCGTTCCGGCCAGCCGGCCGACGAACGTGCCGCCAGCCGCGTTCTCGGCGACGGACAGACGATCTGTGACGGTGATCATCGAGACCAGCTGGACGCTTTGCTCGTTCGACAGCCCGCCCGTCGCCGCCCCAAAGCCGAATTGGACGGAGGGATCGGAGCCGAAAAGCGCCAGGACGTCATAAGTCTTGCTGGCGATCGCGGCGCCGTCGAGCTTGTAACTGAGCGTTTGAGAGGTCGCCGACCAACTGATGACGACCTCGTGCCAAGCTCCGTCTTCGATGTTGGCGTGGGCGTGATACAAGTCGAAGGCCGTGGCAGCCTGGCCGTTCAGGACGAACTGGCTGAAGTCGGAACCTGGCTCGCCGTCGTTGACGTATGTGTCGAAGCGGATACCGATCGACGCGGAGGTAAGTACTCCGTAGGTGCCTAACGTTCCGGTTCCGCCATTTTGCAACCCGAAGGCCATCCCGTCCGCGCCGCCGTCCGAATGGCCGAAGAACATCCGCGTACTCCAGGTGACATCCTTCGACAGGTCCACATCGCCCCAGACCGCGCCATTCTGTCCGGCCAGGTCCCGGGTGAGTAGGTAGGTGTCCGGTGCCGCCAGCCCGGCGGACCCGATGAAGGCGGTCAGCGGAGGCGCCGCCGCCGCCCCGTGAAGGACCAGGCTCGCCGGCGCCGAATTGGGCGCCGGAGCCGGGGCTGCGACGATCCCATCCTTGAACTTCAAATATTCGACATTGGTGAGCTGATCGGCGCCGTCGTCGCCGTCAGCGGCTGCGTTCAAGTCCGTGACGATGACGGATTTGCCGCTTACGACGATGCTATATTCCGAAATGAGGCCGCCGAAGACGGCCGTGTCCTCGCCCGCGCCGCCGTCCAGCCGATCCGCGCCTGCGCCGCCTTCGAGGAGGTCGACGCCCGCGGCCTCGGAGGCTGCCGACAGCCGTACGTTGTCGAGCGAGGCTCCAGCGTCCTCCGCGGCGCCGGTCGCCTTGAAGCTGAGGACATTATCTCCGGCCACGGCCACGACTTCGTAGGCCTTGGTCGACATCGCGGTACCGGTTTCATTTATCGAGGCGACCAGAGCGCCGTTCCAGAAGACGTCGAAGCCGCCACTCGACGCGCTGGTCCGATTGGCGTGATCGAATTGAAGGAGGAGATGCTGGCCCGCCGCCAGGGCCGGCACGGTCTGGCTGATGTCCATGTTGCTGCCGGCGCCGCCGCTCGAGTCCAGGTCGAGCCAGTAGTTTCCGTGCGAGGCAAGCACTCCGGCGACTCCGGAATATATCTGCTCGAAGCCCTGGCCGTTGGCCTTCGTCCAGCCGGGCAAGTCGCTGTTGGTCAGGACCCAGGATGCGGAGCCGGTCGCCGTCCCCGACGTTTCGAAGCTGCCGTTGACGATGAGGTTAGGTCCCGTCGGCTCGATCCCATCCCCATTGAGGATATCGTCGCCGCCGTCGCCCCTGAGCGTATCATCGCCGCCCATGCCGTCGAGGCGATCGTTTCCACCGAATGCCCGAAGGCTCTCGCCGGCGGAGGTGCCGATTATGACATCGCTGCCGTTCGTGCCCGCAACCAGCCGGCTTTCGAAGCTCGAGCCGCTCCACACGGTCCCATCGGCAAAGCGGATCTCCTCGATCCGATAATCGCCTCCCCACGCGGCCGCGCCGCGCAGGGTCACGGTATCGGCGGCGCCGTTCGCATAGAGGATGTAATCGGCGCCGCCATTCACCTTGCCGATGCTGACGTCTCCGGGCTGAATCCCGGCGCCGAAAACGATGCTGTCGTAGCCGCCCCAGCCGCCGTCGCCATTATAGTCTTGTACGATGTCGTGGCCGCCACCGACGCCGAACGAATAAGTGTCGTCGCCGCCGCCGCCGGTCAGGAAATCGTTGCCGGTGCCGCCAATGATCGTGTCGTTCCCCCAGCGCGCGCTGATCGTATCGTTGCCGGCGCCACCGTCGATCGTCTCGCTGTCGTTGCTGCCCCAGAGCGTCTCGTTGCCGGAGTTGGCGGCGAGCGAGCGCGCTACCAGATCGGCGTGGGCCAAGGTCGTGCCGTCGGCGAAGACGACCCGCTCGATCCGGTCATCGCCGATGGTCATCGTATATTCGAGAGTGACCTTGTCGGTGGTGCCGGCGATCGAGAGGACGAGATGGTTGCCGTTGTCGGCCTGGGTGACCAGAACGTCGGCGGCCGCGATGCCCGCGCCGAACTGAACGGTCTCATAGCCGCCCCAACCGCTGTCCCCATTATAGTCGCGGATCGCGTCCTGGCCGTCGCCCAGGTTGAAAACGTAGGTGTCGTCACCGCCGCCGCCGGTCAGGACATCGTTACCGGTACCGCCGATGACGGTGTCGTTCCCCCAGCGGGCGTTGAGAACGTCGTTCCCGGCGCCGCCGTCCATCGACTCGCTGTCGTTGCTACCCCAAAGCGTCTCGTTGCCGCCGTTCGCGGAGAGCGAACGGGCGACGAGATCGGCATGGGTCCAGGTCGTGCCGTCGGCGAACACGACCCGCTCGATCCGGTCATCGCCGATGGTCATCGAATATTCGAGAGCGACCTTGTCGGTGGTACCCGCGATCGCAAGAACGAGATGGTTTCCGTAATCGGCTTGGGTGACCACGACGTCCGCGGGTGTGATTCCGGCGCCGAACTGGACGGTATCGTAGCCGCCCCAGCCGCTGTCGCCATTATAGTCGCGGATCGCGTCCTGGCCGTCGCCCAAGTTGAAAACGTAGGTGTCGTCACCGCCGCCGCCGGTCAGGAAATCGTTGCCGGTGCCGCCGATGATCGTATCGTTCCCCCAGCGACCATTGAGCACGTCGTCGCCGGCAAGACCGCTGATGACGTTGACGGTACCGTCACCTGAAATTGTGTCATTGCCCGGGGTGGCGCCATAGGAACGACCCAGCATATCGGAATGGGTCCATATGGTGCCGTCCGCGAAGATCACTCGCTCAATCCGATTGTCGCCGCTGGTGATCGTGTTCTCGAGCGTGACCCGGTCCGTACCGTTGATCGAAAGCACGAGATCGTTGCCGTTGTTCGCTTGAACGACGAGCACGTCGGACGGCGAGATTCCGGCCCCCAGCTGCAGGGTGTCTTCACCGCCCCAACTGCCGTCGCCGAAATATTCCCGGATTATGTCCTGGCCGTCGCCGCTCTCGAAGACGTAGACGTCGTCCCCACCGGAGCCGCTCAGTACATCGTTTCCGGTTCCACCGGTAATGATGTCGTTGCCGCCTCGACCGTTGATCGAATCGTTGCCGGCGCCGCCGGATAGGCTTTCGCCGTCGTAGCTGCCATGAATCGTATCGGCGCCGCCCGTCGATGCCGTGGCGAAAGTCATGAGCTGCGCGTGGGTCCAGATCGTCCCGTCGGCGAAAACGACGCGCTCGATCCGATCGTCGGGATAGGCGACGCTATACTCCAGAGTCACCCGATCCGCCGTGCCGGCAATCGTCAGAACGATGTCATTCCCGCCGTTCGCCTGCGCGACCAGAATGTCGGCGGGCGCGATTCCGGCGCCGAACCGAACGGTGTCGTAGCCGCCCCAGCCGCTGTCACCACTCGAGTCGCGGATCGCGTCCTGGCCGTCGCCCAGGTTGAAGACGAAGGTGTCGTCACCGCCGCCGCCGGTCAGGAAATCGTTGCCGGTGCCGCCGATGATCGTGTCGTTCCCCCAGCGACCGTTGAGAACGTCGTCGCCGGCGCCGCCGTCGATCGTCTCGCCGTCGTTGCTGCCCCAGAGCGTCTCGTTGCCGGAGTTGGCGGCGAGCGAGCGCGCTACCAGATCGGCATGGGTCCAGATCGTGCCGTCGGCGAAGACGACCCGCTCGATCCGGTTATCGCCGATGGTCATCGAATATTCGAGAGTGACCTTGTCGGTGGTCCCCGCGATCGAGAGGACGAGATGGTTGCCGTAGTCGGCCTGGGTGACCACGACGCCGGACGGCGCGATTCCGGCGGCGAACCGAACGGTGTCGTAGCCGCCCCAGCCGCTGTCGCCGCTGGAGTCGCGGATCGCGTCCTGGCCGTCGCCCGGGTTGAAGACGTAGCTGTCGTCACCGCCGCCGCCGGTCAGGACATCGTTACCGGTACCGCCGATGACGGTGTCGTTCCCCCAGCGCGCGCTGATCGTGTCGTCGCCGGCGCCCCCGTCGATCGTCTCGCCGTCGTAGCTGCCCCAGAGCGTGTCGTTGCCGGAGCTGGCGGCGAGTGAGCGCGCCACCAGATCGGCATGGGTCCAGATCGTGCCGTCCGCGAAGATTACCCGCTCGACGCGATAGTCACGGTTCGTCATGGTCTCGTCGATCGTGACCTTGTCGGTGGTGCCGTCGATGGCGAGCACGAGATCGTGACCGTTGTCGGCCTGGGTAACAATCAAGTCCGCGGGGTCGATTCCGGGGCCGAACTCGACCGTGTCGCTGCCGCCCCAGCCGCCGGCGCCGCTATACTCGACGATCAGATCCTGCCCGTTGCTGAGATCGAAGACGTAGGTGTCGTCGCCGCCGTTTCCGGAAAGAACGTCATCGCCGGCGGCGCCCATGAGAACATCGTTACCGCTGCCGCTTGCAACCGTGTCATCGCCGCCGAAAGCGTAAATGACGCTGTCTTGCTGAGCATTCGGGCCGGTGGGTTGAAGCACGTCGGCGTTCGCGCTGCCGACCACGACATGCGCATTCAGCGCAAACGCGACGTCCCTGGTTCCCAGCACCTCGCTGGAGTTGGTCTGATCGTTCAGGATCGCATTGAGATATTCAGGGAAGGCGTCGGCGTCGCCGTTGAACAGAACCAGCCCGATGCTCGGCGCGAAGCTCAAAAGCGCCTCGAGCTCGGTCAGCTGCGATGCCTTGTCTCCGTCCAGGAGATAGGTGGCAAGTCCCAGGAACAGGTCCGGCCGCCCGCTGATCGTATCGGATTCCCGATCGTAGAAGAAGACTTCGTAGGGCGCGAGCGAATGGGCGAACAGCGGCAGGTCGATCCCGGCGATGGAATTGAGCGCCCAATGGGATGCGGACAGCTGAACGACGAGCCGCCCGAGGAGACCGTCAATGATGCTGTCGTAACGAGCCGCCACGGCGCCGGCGTTGCTCGGCGAGAGCACCGGCGCCCAGAAGGGCTGGCCGGCAAAGGCTTCGACCACCGCCAGCTTGTCGTAATCCACATTGGAACCTCGGCCGGAATGCGGCTTGTCATCCACCTTAAGCCAATTGTGAACCAACTGCTCCACCTGCACGCGCAGGGCGTCGATTCCGATCCCGTCGCTGCCCAGCACCAGCGTTTTGAGCTGCTGCAGGAGCATCGAGTCCTGCGAGATCGCGATCGAGAGATCGGGGACGTCTCCGAAGCCTTTCAGATCGGGAAGAAACGCCGCCTCCGGGGAATAGACGAACCCCTCTGGAAGGACATAGTTGGTCAGCCGTGCGTCCACCGCAAAGTAGACGCTCTCGATTCCCCTCATGCTTCCATCGGCAAGCGACAAGGTCGACGCGCGCGCCACCCAGTTCCCGGCACCGTTGGCGCCGACGCCGTGGCTGGCGAGGGAGATCGAGACGATGCCGACATCGGCCAAAGTCAGAAGCTCGCTCGACTGGGAAATTCCGTCGCCGTTGGCGTCCCGCCAAACCCTGACATTGGCGAAGTCGGCGTCCGACGCATTGAACAATCCGTCGAGATTGAGATCGAGCGCCTTCAGCGCATCGAAGCCATCTATTGAGGCGCTTCCGAACAGCTCGGTCCCGTTGTCGATCTTTCCGTTGCCGTTCCGGTCGAGGGCGAGAAGACCGTCGTCGGGCGAGACCCATCCCGTCCTCTCGGCAAAGCCGTCGAGATCGAGGTCGAAATAGACGTTGCTCGCGGTGATCGCCGACAGCTCCACTCCGTCGCCGTCAAGATCCAGGGCGAGAGGGTCGAACAAGGCGGGACTGCTCGCGCCCGCGCCACCGCCGCTCGGTCGCCCGTTATCCGGACCATCCGGATCGCCGGGGTCGTCGGGGCCATTCGGACCATCGGGGCCGTCGGGGTCGTCGGGGCCGTCCGGATCGTCGGGGCCGTCCGGATCGTCGGGGCCGTCGGGGTCGTCGGGGCCGTCCGGATCATCGGGCCCGTCGGGGTCGTCCGGTTCGTCCGGATCGTCCGGTTCGTCGCACGAACCAGCGCCGCCGTCGGGGTTGCGGTCTATGCTTCGTTTGATCACCTGAGCGCCGTCGTAGAGATCTGGCAACGCTTCGACGCCTTCGGCTGCGAGATGGTGGGCCGTCGATGCGCTGCCGGCCACGCGGGCCCCCCGGTTAATCAATGCCTCGCCGGCGCCCATGAAGGGAAGTCCATCGAGGCCGACGCCCTCGACCATGTCCCACCGTGTTGGCTGATAGGTCTCCCCTCTGACACTCGCTTCCAGTTTCTTGGCGAGCAACCCGGCCGTAGTTGGCAGCACGTTTCCGAGCGCGCCGAGCCAGTCGGCAATGGCGCTCCTGATTCCTTCGCCCGAGTCAGGACAGGTCATCCGAAATTTCCTTAGTCTGATTAATAGACTATAGCTCAGCAAGCCACACAGATACTTGTGACCTGTGCGTAAACTTTAGTATCTCTCTTTAGTATTCCAAGACTTGCACCTTCTTTGTCGCACAGACCTCTGAATAGTGCTGAGTTCTTATTGCGGAGATTAGGTGGATCACTCCATATTACACGTCAAAACTCGTATTTCAGGAGTGCTATGACGTCCAGATGGAATTTGGTCGACAATGGAGTATTAACGTTCTGGTCAAAGCCCCTATCTCGCAGGTGCCAAATTGGCGGCGCAACCTACCTATCCGCGCCAATCACATTTAGGTGCAGGAAGCCGGTGCGGTGACGGTGGATGCGGAGACGTCACAGCGGGTGCCGCGATGTCGAGGAGCAGGGGGGTGGGAACGGCTCGAGTCCACACCTAACCTGGCCTGAAGCGAGCGAATGGGCTGGAGCTGTACGACACTCTCGGGTGCGCGACGGCAGCCGACCGGGTCGCCGAACGGGACACCCCGCAGATTTCGGACCTGACCCGCAGAAGGATTCTCGGCGTTACGACGGAAGCGAAATCTGCACCGAGTATGATGATATCGAGTTCATCGGACGGATATGGCCCATCTCGTCGATGACTGGGGATCAGGAGGCGGGCAGCGTCGACGACTGGGGCTTCCGGTCGCTTAAGGACGACATCTTACAGCACATGCTGAGAAACGACGACTGGTGCAACCGCGATCTGCTCGAACGACTCAGCCTCATGCGCTCCTCGCGGTCTCTGTTCTTCCGCTTCCTCGAAGCCTGCATCCCACCACTGTGGACGAGGCGACGCAGAAGGCCCGGGTGGAGCAACTCAACACCCATCTCCAGCACGACGGATACCGCCTGACGCGCACCGGCTCGATGTCCGGCAGCCCCATTTACACCATTGCCGCGCATGCGATCGGTTCGCCGGCCGACGCTGCCATTTCGTCGGCTCTCCAGCAATTCGAGCCCGAACAGATCCACGGCCGTTGGACGGCCGCCCTCGATCGTCGCTCGACGGATCCGGCAGGCGCCATCACGCTGGCGCGCACGCTTCTTGAGGAGGTGTGCCGATGGCTGCTGGAGCAGCTCGGCGAGACGCCATCTAATCAAGAAGACCTTCCCGCTTTGTACCGTAGACTCGCGAAGGCGCTAAAGCTCGCCCCCGACGATCACAGCGAACAGGTGTTCAAGCAGATTCTCGGCAGCAGCCAGCAGGTCGTGGAACAGCTCGGAGCATTGAGGAACAGGCTCGGCGACGCCTATGGGGGCGGACCCAAGCGGGCAAGACCCGCGGCCCGCCACGCAGAACTCGCCGTGAATCTTGCAGCTCAATGGCGACTTTCCTCGTCGCGACTTGGGATGCTCGAAAGCCAAGCGCGACCTCAAAAACCCGGAACTGATCCGTTCTGCAGCCTCCGCCTTGCAACCAGAGGTTTTCAAGCGGTTCCATGCCCTCGAACAATCGAGCGCACCGCGGCGGCCCTGAGTCTATTTGGCATCGCCGTGGGAACCGCGTTAAAACCTCCTGATGCGAATACTCGACGTGAGTCGCCTGGAAGTGGGCGACGTCATATTGGAAACGGGATCACGAAAAATTGCACACGCCACAGCGGGCCCCTTCGGGCACGCCTCCTTGGCTTTGGGCAAGTTGATCAAGATTGAAGCGGGCCTCGAAGAGGGCGTCGAGGTTGCACCATTCGATCTCCAGGCTTGGCATCGCGACGAGCAGCGAATCGTCGGGGTCCCTATTGCTGAAGGCGAAGATAGCGTGGTCCTCCGCAGGAAAGCGACGCTCTCGCCCGGGACGATTCTCGGTGAAGCGCTCACCGAAGTGGGACGTGCGTACGGCGTTCTCAAACTGCGTCAGTTGAAGGATCTCACGCCAGCCGGAAAGCGCATGCTCGAATATGCCATTCGCCAAGATTTTTCCGATGCCGTTGAGGACGACGAGGCACGCTTTTGTTCTGAAGTCGTGGCGCGAAGCCTTCAATTCGCGAGGGTCAGCATCAGTCCAAACGAACTCGCCAATATTGGGGATTTGGGCCCTGTGCCAAGCGCCGTCCGCCATCTAGACGATCATTGGACAAAGGAGGCCACGACTGGTGCTAGCACTGCGATCACTTCGAAGCTGCGGGATTTACGCGGAGATTGGGACCGGCGTGGAATGGGGATCCTGAAGCATGCGGTGGAGCTAATCAGGAATGGAGGCAACCAAGCTCTTATAGTTGAGGCATTGCAGTGCGCCTTCGAAAGGGGGCTCCAGGACGACCTCCAGCGGTTAGAAGCGATCCGGGAACTCGAGCCTTCCGTTCTTACTTCTATTCGGCAGGGCATATAGCGTATCGTTCGCGGCTATTACCCGCCGCGGCGGGACGCGGGCGAGCAGCGATAGGGAAGGGGATCAAGTCCGCGCCCGGATGGCCTAAGACATGGGCACCGGTGCAGTGCAGAGCTGGCGGTAAGCCTCGGCCTGGAAGGTGGAGCCCCGCGGAATATCCTCGTCTCCCAGCCCAAGCCGCGTGCCGTCGGCGCCGATTAAGGTATCGCGCCGGCCCTTCATCCAGGCGGCAAGCGCGGTGGCTTCGCCATAGTCGCTGAACAGCAGCCGCTGCTGACCTCCGTCCACCGTGGAAGCCATCAGGGCGACGCCGTCGGAGCCGCCTGCGTAGACCATCACCTGATAGAGCTCGCCGAGAGCTTCCTCGCCGCGAACGAGGATCTGCTTGGGGCGGCTGACCGCGTTGGTGACGATAGCTACGCGCTGCTTGCCTTCCGTGTAATATTCCCGGCCCCTGACGATGCGCCGGAGCTGGTATTGCATCACCACATCAGCCTCCAGAGGACAGGCCGCAAGATGGCGGTAGGGGCGAATGCTCAGCGCTGCCGCTTTCGGTGCCACGGCTTTGCCTTTGGCAAAAAATTTGCCGGACGAGGCGAGGAAGGCGCTCGGCCGATCAGTGTAGGAAGGTGTCGCCAGAGTCAGGGCGATGATCGTGTTCCCTACGACATCGAGGCCGCGTTCGCTCTCGCGGGTGATCCTCAGTCGCTGGGGTGTGATGTCGACATTCAAATTCTCGTATTGCTGCTTGATATCCGCCGAAGTCGTGTGCGAACGCGACAAGGCACCAACCAAGCTGCCAGCCAGGCTGTTAGCGCCTGTGCTGCTGATCGTCGGTGCCACGGTGGCGGTAAGCGAAGCATCGCTCTTGGTTTCGAGATGGGCGATGTCCTGCACCTTATTGTCAGTTGCCGCGATCGTGTAACCGGCAAACTCGAAGGGAGGGCGGGCAGCGTCGTTCGGGCGATGCGGCGTGATTGTGACGATGGTTCGCATCAGCCGGTCGCCGGGCTGCGCCTCGAAGCCTTTACTGACGGAAATGATCAAAGTGCGGTCCAGGCTTGCACGATCTAGCAACCCTGAGCCCGCTTTGTCGGTGGAAAGCGGCGAGGCGACCCAGGAGCGGAGCGCCGCGGCGTCAACGCCGGTCCCGGCGAGCGCTTCGATGAGCGCGGCTTGCCCGTGATCGGATAGCTCCGTGAGACGGATTTTACCCGGAGGCGTGGGGGTCGCGATAGAGTAGACCTGAACGTCGGGCAGCTCATTGGCCGGGACAGGCGCGTCCAGCTCGGTGCGCATTTTCCAGCGGCGATCTTCGGGGTGAGCGCAGGCCGAGAGAGCCAGAAAGCTCAAGCCTGCGACGAGTGCAGCGCGGTTCATGCACCTACCCTTTTGCAAATCCAGCCATCGAGCATTTCGCCCGGAGTCTTCGTGCTGCGCTTGCTGGTACGTTCGACCTTTTGCACCTGAGCCAGGGGCCAATTGGTCGCGGCACGATCTGGGTCGATGGTCTTGCGCTCACGAAGCTTCGACGGCGGACCAATTGCGCTTACCGTTATCGGGTCTTCGCCGTCGTATAGATCGAGGATGATGCCGTGCATGGTTCCTGCCCCTTTTTTTTGGGAACGTGGTACGCTTGTCACCGGCGCAGTCCTGCAAGCTTGCGCTCTCACGGGGCCACCGACCAAAAACTGCGCTTCAGGAGACTAGTCCGTCAAGCACAGGGAATCTGTCCCCCGCTGAGTGTGTCATTCTTGGGCAAGTGCCAATCGAATTACATTGGATTGTCGGCCGCTAGTTGGGTTTGCGCCCTGCTGGACTCTTCAACTTACCAAGCATAGCTTTCTCCCAGCAATTCGCGAGCAGAGCCGCGTCCGGGGGCAAGCCATGTTCAGGCAATTTATCACCTCGTTCGCCATCGTTGTTGCAATGGCGGCCTCGCCTGCCGACGCGCGGCGAAGGTCGCGTTCGGCCGTCGCGACGGCCCCATCGCCCGCGACGTGCGACAGCTATTATCTCGGCCATCAGCCGCCCCGAATCTTCATACCGAACGACGCCGGAAGTGGCCGGATTTTCTGCCACAGCTTCTATTCGCTGTCTTACTCGACATCGTACTTCAATCCGATCTGGACGGCCTATCATCTGACGCGGGAAATGGCAGTCGGCGGCGACAATACGAACCGGATCAAGAATAAGAAGTTCGGCCGGCAGGCGGGGCTTACACCCACCGAACAGGGCAACCATAAGGATTACATGCACCCGCCCTTTGACCGCGGGCACATGACCCCGGCCAACGATGCCATCGACAAGCCGCACCAGGCCGACACTTTGGTCATCTCGAATGTCGTGCCGCAGACCATCGAGCTCAATGAATATCTGTGGCGCTATCTCGAAGCATCGGTGCATCGGCTGGCACGTGACGAGGCCGAGGTCTACATCGTCACCGGGCCAATTTACACCGGCACGCCAGTCCGAATGCACAAGCCGGGCCGCACCGACCGCATCATGGTGCCGAGCCATACCTTCAAGGCAATCTACCTGCCGGGGCGGGATATTGCCGTGGGCTACATCGCTGAAAATACCGCGACACCCCGGTGTATGATCGTCTCGATTGATGAGGTTATCCGCCAATCGGGCCTCGATCCATTTCCAAGCCTGCCCGCCTCTAAGAAGGCTAGCGTCCCAACCTTCGCGTTGCCACAGGGCGACGACGTGCAACTGCCGGATTGCCGTCCCGCGACACCGTAAGGAGCGAAACGATCGGCGGGCGCGACCGACGCCCGATCCAGCGGATGGCGGAATCAGGCGCTCGCATGTTCCGCTACCAGATCACGCGCCACCGCTGAGGCCGCAATGCGGCACTTGAGATCGGCCAGCGGCAGGCCTCGATGGGAGTTTCGGCATGAAGGGCTCCCACGGCAACAGGATGATTGCGGGTCCGCCCGGGTGCAGGCCAGTACGTATGCGTTAGGTTATGTTGACCCTCGGTAGAGCGCTTGCATCTTAGTCATAAGGTGGTTCGGTTCGGCGTCAGGAGCACCTCTAACGGCTGACCTGACCCCCCAGAAGCGGTACAAGCCGCAAATGGGAAACGTGGCAGACGGCATTATTGACGAAGAAATGAGTCAGGTCCGGCCGGTCGAGGACGTCGAAGCGGGCGCCCGTAGCTTCCCATACCCACTGCTCGAGGCCCGCGACTTCGAACGCCTTGTCTACTTACTCTTCCGCGACGGCTTGACCCACGAGGACTTCTACGACCGGGCGACGCCCGCCATCGAGGGGGCCGATAAGGGCCGCGACATCCTCCTAAGGAGGAATGAAAAACCGGTCGGAGTTGTCCAGTGCAAGGGGCGGGGCACCAAGATCGGCGCGAAGGCGGCGGTGCGGGAGGCCGTCAAGTTCGTGCTGCTGGCCTTCGACGACCCGGACTTCGACGGCGGTTTCGACGGGTTTCACTACATATTGGCGCTCTCTCGGGATCCCGCGAAGGATACCCTCGACCTTTTCGACGCACCTGGCAGGTGGATCGAGCGCAACCGTGCCGATCTAGAAAATGCGCTCCGTTCGCTGAGCAGAGACTATAAGCGGCTGGCGGACGTCCATTCCGCCGCTCTCCTCTCGAAGGTCGAAGCCGGCCTTCGCGCCCTGCGCTTTACGCTTCTGCGCCCCGCAGACCTCGACAGCTGCCTCCTCGCAGCCCCCGATACTTTCCGGCACGGCTTCTTCCGGCCGAGGATGGTCGTCGCGAATCTCGACCAAGTCAGCACCGCCGTCGCGGAGGGGATCCGCGCGGCCGCCCCCTCCCCCACTAGGCCGCTCGAACCCGAGCAGAGGCTGCGCCTCGCCGCCGATCTCACCGCGTTGATGGCCGAACGCCTGTCCCTGGCAGGAATCTACAAGCGCGGGCGCACGATCCCGCGCGACGCATTCGAGTGGGAGCTCCAACGGTTCCTCGGATCGGGAGCTTCGATTTTTCCGGTAATCGGAATGTCAGGCGTCGGCAAAAGCTCGGCCATGGCAGAGCTGGCCGAGCGCGACGATTCCGGACTTCCGCCCCGGCTGCTCGTGCGCGGCACCGACATTGCCAACGGCCATGGCAGCATCGCAGATCTCCTTGAGCTCCTGCCATGGGCAGAGGCGGGATGCGAGCTTTCTCCGGGAAAGGCCGTCCAGAGCCTTTTCCCAAGCGCGAACGAGCCTTTGCTCTTAATTATCGACGGCCTGAACGAAGCAGGCATGGACCCGTCCCTGATCCGGACGCGGTGGCTTCCGAACACGCTGGCTTGGCTCTCCCGACGCAACGTGAAGGTTCTCCTGTCCTGCCGTCCCGAACTGTGGTCGTCGCTAGAAATGGCGGTCCCTACCGCGCTATTGCACTTGCCCCCACCGCCGAAACCGTCGCCGGCACAGCTGGTCGAGCCTTCCCGGGCGAGCACGCGCGAGGCCTTTGGCTTGGGCGATTTCACCCGCGACGAAGCGGCGGAAGCCCTTCAAGCCTACGGCTTCGCCGACCGCCTTGATATCGATCAGGCGACCCACCCCTTCATCCTGTTCGTTCTCGACGCCCTCGGGCCTGAAACGGACATTCGGCATATGGGCCTGATCGAAATTCTTGATAAGCTCATCACGACCAAGATCAGCCGCGCGCTTAAAGGGCTCGGCCGGGCCACGTGGAAGCCACATGTCCTAACCATCCTAGAGGCCGTGGCGGCCGACATGTTGAGGCGGCGCACCCAAACGCTCGGGCGGGGGGTGCTGGAGCAGTTTTTCGGCCGTCATGTCCAAGCCGTAGACGCTCTCGCCGAGGAGCATATCCTCTCGACTAACGAGGATGGATATCGCTTTCAGCACGATCAGGTGCGGGAATTTTTTCAAGCGCGGCCGCTGGACGTCGAAAGCCTTGAGAGGTTCGTCCCTCGCCTCCCCGCGCCCCTGCGGTCCCCGTTCCGGTCTATCTGGCGCTACTTGCTATACGAGGCCCGGCGGAAAATGGAGTTGCGCCGCAGCCGCTTCGGCGACCTACCGTCATCCGTTGCGGCCCTCGCCGCCGCCGGCGCGCTCAGCGCCCAGCCGGAACGGATCGTTGCCCTTCTCGAAGCAATTAGGGAGGCGACGTCGATCGAGGCAGACGCCCTGGTCCGAAGCTGGGCCCGTCAACTAATACTCACCTCATTATCGTGCGCGCCCGGGGCAGCCCTGGACAATGCCGCCTTTCTTCGTTGGTTCAGCCACTTGCTCAAGCCGGATCGATATCCGGAGTTTTATGGTTGGACGGAGCAGCTATCGAAGGCCGCCGTCGACTTCCTCGCCCGGTCCGCCGCGCCCTTCGAAACCAAATTGGCGTTCCTTCCCATCGTTATCCTGAGAGAAAGCGATTCCGATTGGCGAAAGGCTGGGCTTGCGTCGGACGCGTTCTGGGAGCGGCATGATGAGCACGACAGGTCGGCGTTTCGCCACCATCGCCGCGAAAACACGGCCGCGGCCCGACTGGTCTGGCATCTTCTGTCCATGGATCCAGCGGAAACGATCTCAGCTTTGGGAAACTTGCTGGACGACGACCGCCTACTTCCCCAAATGCCCTCTGTCGGACAGATCAGGGCGCCCCTGTGCGTCGGCGACTGCGCCAAAATCTGCCTTTTCGATCTCAGGCGAGAATGGCTTGAGTTCACGATCGCGGCCGCGCTCTCGTCGACGTCGGCCCCAGGTCGCGAACTGATCGAAGGATTGGCCTCCGGCAACCCCGAAGAATTGTCGGCCGTCTGCCTTGAGCGCCTCGCGGAAAAAAGCTCCGAAAACCCCCTCGAGCTACAGTACGCGCTATGGCTCGCGGCCTCTTCGGGCTTTCTCGCGAGTGACGAGTCGCTGCAATACGCCCTGCACGGCCTGGCGGGCGAGCATGGTGACGGTCTTCACACAGTGTGGTCGGCCCGCATTTTCTTCGAGCGGCTGGGGCGCCACAAGCTCCGCTGCCGCGCTGATCCGCCCTTTGAGCATTCCTGCCGACTCGTCGAACACCTCAAGCCCTACGCTGGCATCGCTGCGACGTACCTTCGAGCGCATCTCGCCGGGAGTCCAGAGTTGGAGCATCTTAGCCAGGATTATCTCTATGTTCTGGAGGAGGATTTCGAAGCTGGCATTGACATCCTCGAGATCCAGCTGAACTCCGACGAAGGACTCCGGCCGCTCGCATTTTCCGCCGTCAAGCAGTTCATCGTTCAATACCGTATCGATGAGCCGGGACACCGAGCCAAATTTTCCGAGCTCGTCACTGTACTCGACCGCTATGTCGACCGGCACGGCGAGGCAGCGGTGGCTATGATCGCCGGGTTCGTCATCTATCAAGCCTCGCATGCCGGTTTGAATAAAGAATATTATATCGGAGCAGAGGACATTCGGAACCTCGGCCTGCTCGACCTGGCGAAGCGGGTGATCGCTTTGGGAGGCGAGACGGTATCGCGCGAATGTAGCTCGTTGTTCTTTCCAAAAGACCGATGCATCCGAAAGGAGCTTCTCAACGCTCTTCGGACAGCCGACCTGCGGCCCGAACACATCCCGGAGCTCGTTCACTCCTTGTGCGTGGGACAGCCCTTCGCCGGCCGCGCGAGCGCGGCTTATCTCATCTCCTTGCGCACGGCGGGCAGAGAGGCCGGCTGGGACAGGGGCGCCCAGCGTTACCTACATCATGGTGAAGGACTTGGCCCCGATGGGCTGAAAGAGCAAATCATCGAGTTCTGGAGGCGCTTACCGAACGATAGCCTGACGCCGGTGAGTCAAGCCATCCTCAGTCGTGTTCGAGAAGGCATGAACATACGTGACGCCTCTGATCCCCTAGCTTCAAGGCGGATTATCCCGTTGGGCGGTTGAGAAGCAGGCCGCTCGATACCGTTCAGGGCGGGTGAAGCGAGCGTGAGCAATCGGCCTCGAGAGCCGCTTAGGCCATTAAGTCGATCGCTTGAGCGGCCCTCGCGGCCTAACGGCAGATCATGGTTGGCACACCACGTAGCCGACCGCCCCGACCTCTGCACAGGCGTCGAAATACGCGTTGAGAAGCCAATATAGCTGGACGAAATAAACCGACGGCCGTTTGTTAGCCGCTATCAGGTCGAACTGCTCCTGCACAGCCTTGCGGCTGAGCGACGAGGTGACGATGAATACGCGTTTGCTCACCTCCGGAGCGATACGAAGATTGGCGATGGCAGCCTTCACGTTGGCGCGAGGCCCGCCGCGAACGATCCGCGCAATCGCGGTTTGCACGCCGTCGTTCTTGTAGTTTTTGCTCCACCCCGACAGCTTCCCGGGGACGTCACGCTCAGGAAACTCAAGGTTTCCTAGGTTCTTCTCTGCCTGTCCGACTGCCTCATGGAACGGCGAAGCACCGATCGACAGATCCCCCGCCTTGGCGTGATAGAAGCTGATGCTCGGCGGGGCGGTGGTAGTGGTAAGGCCAATGAAGTCTGCCCATTCGTTACCGAGGTCGTCACAGATGAGTATCTCCTCCTCGGCTGCGATATCCGTGACTAGCCGGCCGAAGGCGCTGTCCTCGTCAAAGGCTGTCCTGGTCGGCGGGTCGTACTCCCCCTTCTCGGTCGTCACCTCGGTGAGGACAGGATCCTCCCGCAGATGGGCCATGAACCGGGCACCGCCGCCTGCCATACCGGGGTCGCGGTAAAGCTGGCCATCCGCGTAGGCCAAAGCGACGTCGCTGAACGACACCAAGAAGTGTTTCTCCCGGCTGATAAAGCTGCGCAGCGTTCGGCGGTGCTTGTCCTGCCCGAGAGGCTCGTCCAATCGCTCGACGTCGACGTCTTTAATGTCGGCGAGCTTGAGCTTGCTGATCGATATCCCGCTCTTGCTAAGCGTGATTTCGCCTATAAGTTCGTTTTCCGGCTCGTTCCAAATTTCGAAGATCTCCTTGTTGGCTTTCACAGAAAACGGCTGGTCGAGAGCCGACAGCGCGGCTTCCCTCTCTGGATCGGACAGGGCGCGCGTGGCAGCACCTTTGCCCGTTACAAGCCGAATGACTGCATCGTCGCCAACAAGCATCTCGCGCAGCAGTGCTACTTCCAGCACCAAGGCGGTCGGGAATACAGTTGCAGGCAAATCCTGAAGGTCGACCGGCCGGGCGAAGTTTGCAAGGAAGGGGGCAATCTCACCCCCAGCAGCTAGCGCGTCGAATACGGTGATCGTCCAGGCGATCACTGCATCGAGATTGAGGCCGGTCAGGCGCTTGGAAATGCGTCCGGTGCTAGGCGTGGCTGCAAAACGCGCGCCATCCCGTCGTACGGCGAAGCGTCGCGGGAGGTAGCGACTTGCGCTGCTCATTGACATGACGTTGGCCAAGTCGTCGGCCTCGAGCGTCTTTGTGCGTAGCGCAGCTCTGGACGTGCCCATGGACCGGACGCTGATTTGCTCAAAGATCGCATTGGCGGTGGCGATGGCGCGCTCGACGCGCGCCGCCGGGAGGCGTCCCAAATGGTCCTTCTTAAACTCGCTCGGTATCTCGACACCCGACTTTAGAACCGCGACGAAGTCATCGCGTTCGACGACGAGGATGAAGACGTGAACCCTGTCGCGCACTGCCGTGTCGTCTCGTAGGAAGGTCGGCACGCGCTCCTTTGGGAAGGCGATGGCAGAATACCGGACCGCCCCGTGTACGACCCGTTCCCGACGGAAGAGGTCACGGCCAACCGCATCCTTGCGGAGTGCAGTGAACATCCTGCTGATCGCGGCATTTGAGATCGCCTTCTTGCGCGTGAAGAAGTAGGCGGTCGCTCCGGTGAGGAACTCGTTGATCACCTTGGTGGTCTCCGTAATCGCGCATGGTGTATAGCCGGACCATTGCGTTGGCGCCACGCGCACCCGCCTCGTCGCTCCTCGCTGATTAGCGTTGGCTGGCGGGCTTCGGCCGATGCCGCCAGGCTGGTTTCGGCGACAAAGCGCAGACTCCGCAGCCATGCAGGCCGCTAATAGGTTTTACCGAAGCGGCACCTGGCGGTCCTTCCTCCCACGAGGAACCTCAGCGAAGTTGAAGCCGCTCAATTGCCACGGTGCCAGTGGAGTGGTGGCTAACTAGCGAGATCGACGGCGATTCACCGGGCGGGCAGCCTCCTTTATCGAGTATCCTTCCGAAATCAGCTGCAGAACCTGCAGACTGCTGCCTGTAAGGCGGTCCTGTGGCAGCTGCTGCCAAAAGCCGACAATCTGCTCGTCCAGAGCGGGGGTCTCCCTTCTCGATGCGCAGAAAAGGAATCGCACTGCGGCCTTGTCCCACGGCTCTTCACGCCCAGCTGTGCGCAACGAGAAAATATAATGTGCTGCAACTCGGCCTACTGTACGTCCGCCGGCACAGAGCGAAAATATCAGACCCTCGAAATCTATCGGCAGGATATCCGCGGACCGAAGCAGGCTGAACAGTTCCTTGCGAATTCGGCTATCCACGGGCCACACAAGCGAGCCGCAGGCTGAGGATACCGCGTCACCGCCTCGGCGGATGATACGCCTGGCCAGATCCAGCAGTCCAAGGTCGTGGACCTCATCGGCGGAAAATTCGTAGACGTTCATGCCAGCCTGCTCCACCGAGCGAAGCGCAAAGAATGCGATCCGAGCCACGGCATTCTGGCCGTCGCTATCGATATAAGCATTCAGAAAAAGAATAAGCTTCTTCAGTTGTTCCGGGCCACCGGGCTGTCTCATACGGTCGCGCCGGATGAACTTAACTAAAGCCGAAAAGGCAAGGGGTTGAAGGCCTTGGCTGGATGTCCGCTGCTGTTCTAGAATGTGGAGTCCGGTATCGAACTCCTCTCCGAGCAAATAGAGATAGTCTTCTACAAGATGGTGGGAAACGTCATTGTGCGCCAGATGGAACTGTAGGCACATCAATGCGCGTTCGCTGAATGGGCGTAAATACTCGACCAGACTTCGGTAGGTATCCCCCCCGGGGACCATGGAGCACAGACTTTTGTGCCTCTCTCGTCGAGCAAAGAAAATCCGGGAGCACCAGATGATATTGAGCCCTCTCCCCTTTGCCAAGTTCAGTCCATCCAGTGCGTATTCGAGACTGGTACTGTGCACACAGAATGGAGATTTTGCCGTGATCCAAAGCGCTCTCTGGAGGTGATGCCGCTCGTCTCCCTCATCTGAATTTTCCAGCAGCGCCAGGCAGGTGGCTTCGAGTTCTTCCGGATTGCTATGCGCAAGCGCTTCGACGAGGTCGGCCGCCGCCGGGGAGCGCGCCGCCAGGGCGGACCCGATGACGGTTTCGATGTCGGCTTCGCGGAACCTGTACAGGCTCCTCATTGCAACGACGGACAAGAACTCGGGTGTCCTTCCGCTCGTTGTCCGCGACATGAGACGGCGCTCGTCATCCAGACATTTGCCGAGCCATGCGAGAGTCGTTGAAGCATCGACTGTTACGAGATGGGCGATCAATGGCCCGGCGACCGATTTTTCAAAGGCGGTGTCGTCGGGTCGAACCTTTTTCCCTTCCGTAACCCGCTGCCTTTCCCAAAAGGCTTCGGAGCCGAGTTCGCCCCTGCGCCAATGAAAGTCGTGCTCTCGTAATAGTATAAGCTCGAGGTAGAACCGTTTGGTATCATATCCTGCGGCGCTCCTGATCAGGAGCCCAGCCGCCGCCCTTGCGACATCTTCCATCCAGTCCTCGAAGGCCGCGTTCTTTCGCGCGAGCAAGTTCGCCAGCCATTCAGCGAACATCTCATCCTGGAGGGCATTCCCGGAGAGCGACGACAGCAACGAAAGGACGCATTGGCGAGCCCAATCGGCCCACTCGTGGCGACTCCAAGCCTGGGCTTTCTTGCTCAGAGTCCGCAGCAAGACGCTCAGCTCATGGGATGGACCTTTCCTGATCGAATTTCCCAGGATGCCTGCAACGACGACGGGGGGTAGCTTCTCCCCGCGATAGCGGCGACGCTTCAAGAAGTGCACCAAGAGGCGAAAGAGAAACCGGATGGGTTGGTCGTTGGCGGTCATAGGAAGCGGCGGAATTCGCGCCAAGACGTCCGAGAGGCTTAGCCGTCTCGTCTGGAAAAATTCCTGAACTTGATCGTGTTGAAACCGAAAGCCTGACTCGACGGGTGCGAGCAAATGCTCCCGGCAAAGCACGTCGATTGCATCGCGATATCGACCGAAGAGTTCTTCCAGTTCATCGGTGGACAGCACCTGTGTGCCTCGGAGCAGCATCCGAGAAGCGGCTTCCTCGAGGCAGGAAGCCACATGTGTCGACCATGTGGGTTGTCCCAGGCCGCCAACGGCACGGGCGACCCGTACATCGATGAACGCTTCGATCACCTGATCGAAGTCCATAAGCTCCAACGAGGCATCGGGGCCGAGAGATTCCGCGACTGCAAGTAGGAACGGGTGGGCGGCTCGTTCGACGGCGATGCGACCGGCAAAGCCATATGCCGTGAGTGCCTCGCCGGCCTCACCACGCGTGAAGTCCGCCAATCGGAAGGCGCGCGCAGTTTGGACTTCCAACTCGTCCTCCTTCTTTTCGGTTGGCGGCCGTCCTTCGATCGCGCCCTCCCGGTGCAGTAAATGGGCAGGAAAGCTCAGCTCCAGGGATGACCAGAGTTCGGGGCGACAGGTGAGCAGCAGTTTCGCATCCTGCCGGAGAAGCCACGCGATCGTGTTTGGAACCCAGCTGTTTATCAGCTGATCGCTATGCATATTCCTCTCGTTGAGGCCATCCAGCAGAAGCAGGACCTGGTGGTCGGCAAGAGCGCTTTCCATGGCGGATCTTCCCGATCCCTCCATGCCCGCTTCGGCCCAGGGTAGGCGCACAAGCAGATCGTCGATTCCGGCATGTTCCGAGGTGATGTCGGCGCCCCGAACCAGCAGCCGGCTTGGCAAGGAATCGTCGTCGCGATCTGCAAGCTCGGCCAGAGCCGAGCTTTTGCCTACGCCGGAATAGCCGATCACGGGAAAGACCCTGGCCGGCCCTTTAAGGAAACGCTCCAGCTCCACGTCGAATAAATGGCGCCGAATGGTCCGGCCGCGTTTGTAGATTCCGGCATTATCGAGCCGACCCGCCACGATCTTCGCCAACCTCGCGGCGACCTTGCGTCGCCGATGCTGACCGACAGGCCTGGCCTTCAAGAATTCGGGAGCCACCCGAGTCCTAAGCTTCTTGTCCATAAGTGCGCTGGAAGCTTCAGCACCGAGGACCATGTTCGTTTGGAAAAAACGACGGCGAAGCGCGATGGGCGCCGCATCGAGCAAGATATTCAGATCGTCTGGACGAAGCAGTTCGTAGTCGATCGCAGTCATCAGACGCTGGATCTTGGGAAGTAGCTCCAGTGCGCCGAACTCCTTGAACGTAGCATATTTCTTGATGAGGGCCGCGAGCGAAGCTTCGATCGTGGGCGAATTTGCCCTAATCCAGGCCTTAGGCGTCTGAAAAAAGGCAATTGTAGTGCGGGCAGGTTCGCTGGTGAGCGCAAGCGTGTAGCGAAAGCCGCGCGGCTCGGGGAGCAGCGCCGGATCGATGAGCGTGAAAAGCAGGAACTTCACCACCTCTCGGACCGCGGCGGGCGCCGAGAAGCCTGGTACGGACCTCTTGCACTGAACGAGGCCTACCGGTTGCTCAGCTTTCGTAAGCCAAACGTCCCTCCCCCGGTCCGCGCCTGAGATCGCCAGGGACGCAGAGTCATAAAATGACCGGCCTCTGCTGTTGCGATAGAGGAGATAGATAAGCCGCTCGAAGTCCTCGGGTCGAAGCAAGGAGTAGAGTGTGGGATGTGCGTCGGCGGATAAATCCGCAACTGACTGAATGTCACGCAGGTCGACATCCACATCTTTCTTTGAGAGAATCCGCATCCCGCCGGGATATTACGCCATTAGGGGCCTCACGCCAGCGGGTGATCGACGCGCTCCCCGACTGCTACTCCACAACTTAGTTTAGGCGGGAGCGACGTGAGCAGTTGCGATCTGGTGCGGCGGGTGCAAACGGGAGGTGGCAGGAGCGGCGACTGACCATGTCTCAAAGAAGGCCTAAGGTTGCGCGGTTGGTGGAGGCTGAGGTCCTGATTCAGGCCCGCCGCCGGTGCTGCGTGTGTTTCGGCCTTTTAGGCGACATCAGCCTAAAGAAGGGCCAGATCAGCCACATCAACGGAAACCGCAATGACAATCGGGCAGAAAACTTGGCCTTTCTGTGCCTCGATCATCATGATGAACTCGATAGCCAAAGCAGCCAGAGCAAAGGCCTCACACCGAATGAGGTGAGGCACTTCAAACATGAGCTTGCCGACCGAGTCCGTGCCCTTAATGCCGAGAGTGCCAAACGCGCGAAGGCGGCTCCAGCCAGCGCCGCTGACGTGATACTAGCGCGTTTCGGCCAGGACACTGATTGGGGCCGGCGCTTCGGCAGCCTCCCCGGAAATGGCCGGGACGACTTGTCATCACATGGCCGCTGGCGTCTCGCGTTCGAGCATACCCACCACAAGAGTCTCTGGGTGGGTCTGATATCCGAAGACCATCGCCTGTTTGCCCGGTCCGGGCGAGATTGGCATGCATACGATCATGAAACCAGAAAGATGGAGTTCCTGTGGGCGGACGATGATGAGGACGTGGAGAGACGGGAAGAGCGTCTAGCTGCGAAGGATGGCTTCCGCCTCTACGCCAGTGAGGACGGGTCAATTATTTATTATCAGCTGATTACTAGCGGGATGGATGTGACGTGTTCCGAAGTCCAATTCCTTCGCGGCCACGGCGCCAAGCCCATCGCGGCGAGCTTTGACGTCAACTCAGATCGATTCGTTTCTGTGGACGAGTCAGGAGAGGTCATCCTGTGGGATTGGACAGCCCAGCGCATTCGAAACCGCGCCACAACAGTCATTGAAAAGCCAGTCGAGCTTTCCTTCTTCCCTAATCCTGCAATCGAGCAGGTGGTGGTCAACGATGCAAATGGGCGCTTCGAACTTCTCGACCTACACGCCGGAAAATCGCTTGGCCATTCGCGGCTCGCAGTCCGAGGACCCGGAGCGTCGGTTTGGCATTCGCTCGATTGCTCGCATCTCGTTGCCTCTGATAATATGGGACGTTGGGACATAGTGAGTGCTGTTGGATTTGAACCAATCGATCGCGAAGACTGGCTCGCCATCTTCACGACGAATCGAGTCGCGGGGGATGTCGGCGTCTACCGATCAGCATTAGGTCCCATATTTATCTTCGAGTATAAGGAGGGGGGTCCAGGCAATGGCCTGGCCGCCGATCTCCTCCCCCCGCTCGACAAGCAGGTGACGTCGATGGCCTTGGCCCCCGATGGGCGGCTGCTCGCAACTGTATTGGAAGATCGAACCCTCCGTATCTGGGAACGGTTTGATGAAACCCGACCATTGACCGACGCATCAGGTTCGGCGTGACGGCCGCTTCGGCAATGGCACCCTTTTGGAGCCAGTGAGCATGGTGCCCTAATATCCAGATCGCTGATTACGCGCCGCGAGCGCCGAAAGCTCCTTGTTAGCTCATCAGTGCATCTAGGCCGGCAGGAGATTCTCCCAGATTCGCACGTCGCGCCTTTCAGTGACCGTGGCAGCGAATCGCCCGTCGTTAGAAAGCGCCATCCATGTGCAGCGCCGGTCCACGGGCGGCAGGAGCTCCAGGCGCTTGCCCTCGGGCGAGTGCGGTACCGACTGCATCGCCCAAATCAGTCCCGATGCGCTCTTTATCAGTTGTACCCGTCCATCAGTGGAGGGATGGTTGCTGGTGAAAATCTGATGCCATTTCCAGCGTTCAATCGATTGAAGGGTCTTAGAGTCCGACACATCCCAGCGGTCCGCCTCGTCAGAACCCACGAAGTAGCTGCCGTCCATGCTAAGGGAGACGTGAGCATATGCCCCTTTGATGCTTAGCTTCGAACGAACGATCGAACGAGCGGTCCGTGCATCGAACACCTCAAACGAACCATCTTTTCCTGTTATAATTATTCGATCATCCATGTGGCTGAAAGAAGATTCTGTGACACTCTCGACGCAGGTATTCATCTGGAAAAGAATCTTGCGATTTGGGAAGTCCCATATCGTGATTCCTCCCTCTTTGTCGCAGGTAAGGAGACGCTCAGAGTTAACGTCAAAGCTCCCGTGCACGGGGGAACAATGGTGTCCTCCTAATAGGCGAAAGGCTTCTCGTGCCTCATGCGTTTCTTCATCAATTTCGTAAACTACGATACTTCCGTTTTCTCTGCGGTAGAGACTCAAGAGATCCTTGGCGGCTAAGGCGGTGGAAGGTGTATCTAGGCGTTCGTCCTCGATATCGAATGACTTTAGTTCATTATTAAGGCAGTTAAAAATGTAGTGGGTCTTTCCAACTCGGTAGAAGTAGCTCCCGCTGTCAGTGAATATCCCATTTCCGACTGCTGCTTCATAAGGCGTGTGGAAACGCAGCGCCCAATTTCCGTGGCTCGAGACACCGTCGCCGACCGGCCGAGGCGCGCGTCCGAACATTGCGACAAAATCTTCTCGGGACTCAAAAAAGTCGAGAAGGCCCTCCATCGTTGGGGGGTCGGGGGGCCTCAATTCCTCTTCATGCGCAAGTTTATAAGCACGGCCTAAATAGTCTTTTAGTTCATCTCGGAAATGACGTATCTCGGCCTTCGTAAGTCCCTTACTTTGACTCGTCGGGGAATCATACTCGTCGTGGTGATCTAGACAGAGGAACGCTAGATTGCTGGGTCTGTTGTTTGTCCGATCACGGTCTAAATGTGCGATCTGACCCCGCTTAAGACCGTCATCTCGTTTCAGCCCGAAGCAGACGCAGCAGCGACGACGGCCTTCCAGCAGTACCTGTGCCTGCGTGACGTCTGGTATTTTTCGACGAGAAGCCATCGATTCCCTCCGTGCCAGGTAGCGTAGCACCGCCGCAGGCGGCCTTGGAGTCGCTCTTGGAGCGAGTACGGCGGACAGCGCCTGGACCAGTGCCCTCGGCCGCGGCTCGAGGGCCTACATAAGACCACAAGGAAATGCTCTTGGCATTCCGCGCTGGCGCGGCGACATGGGGTTGGATGAAGATAGGCCTGGATCATCTGCCGGAAGGCAAGCAGCGAGAGCTCGCCCTAGCGGTCCGGATCCTATTCGAGGAGTTCGACGCGGTTCGAGGGCGTGCGAGCCAGCAGTGGAAAAAAAGCGGCCGGATCCTCAAGGTCGTGCTGTACGGCTCATACGCCCGCGGCGATTGGGTGGATGATCCCGTCGGCGGGTACAAATCTGATTACGACATCCTAATCGTTGTCAGCGATGATCGGCTTACCGACATCGTCGACTTTTGGTCGGTCGCTGACGACAGGCTGCTGCGAGAGGCGTCGATCTCTAAGAGCCTCAGCGCACCGGTCAATTTTATCGTCCACTCACTGATGGACGTGAACAACCAGCTCGAACGCGGACGGCCCTTCTTCATTGACATCGTCGAGCACGGCGTCGCGCTGTACGAGGCGGAAGGCTATGCCTTCGCCGTCCCGCGAAAGCTATCTCCCGAGGCTGCAAAAACGGAAGCTCAAGTTCACTTCGACCGCTGGTTTGCCGGTGCATCGGAATTCCTCGCGACCGCGAGATTCACCCAGGGCGAAGGCTGGAAAAACCGGTCGGCCTTTCTCCTGCATCAAGCTACGGAGCAGCTCTATCACTGCGTCCTGCTAGTGCTGACCCTCTACAGCCCGAAATCACACAAGCTGAACTTTCTGCGTTCCCAAGCCGAACAGGTCACTCCCGGGTTGATCGATGCCTGGCCGAGGGAGGAAAAATTTGAGCGGCGCGCGTTCGAGCTGCTGCGACAAGCTTACGTGAATGCGCGCTACTCACCGCACTATAAGATATCCGAGAAGGAGCTTGCTTGGCTGACAGAGCGGGTTGCCGTGCTGCGGCAGCTGGTAGAGCGCGCCTGCCGCGAGAGGCTGGAGCAGGAAGGCTAAGCTAGCCCTGCTAGGGCTGCTTTTCTCGAAAGCGACTCAGGAGCCACGACTGAAGCCTCTGTGCAGATTCCTCCTTCTTCAGTCTGCTGTTGCGTCCCCCATTAGGCCCATTCAAGTACTCGGGCGTCTTGAGCCAGCTACGGCATCCGGACTGTCAAGGGGCGCCGTTCTGGAACTCCGCATCGTCAAGTGCAATTTGCAGGCTCGAGACCTCCTGAATGATTTCGTTCGGCACCTGGCTCGCGGTGAACTCCTGGACCGCGTCTGCGAGCCCAGCTTCCCCGGAGCGAACGCGATCAAGGAGCGAAAAGACGAAGGCTGGGCCCTCCGGGTCGAGGTCACTGATCATCGCGGCCAGCCGGTGGCGCATCGAGGTGAGCTCGTCCTCGAGCCTGTCGCGAGTTTCCAGTTCCACGAGCGGACGCCCGACGATGCCGAGATTGAGACGGTCCATCGACTGCAAGGCCGAGGCGTGGGCAACCGCCATATTCAGGATTGGCGAGATTTCCGCGCGGAAGGACGGAAGGCCAAGTTGCTCGATCCAGGCATCCGCCTCGTCAGGAAGCGGCAGGAGTGTTTCGTAGCCGCTGGCGCTGCGCGCCGGCAGTAGCCGTCCATCGACGCTCGGTATCACAGTGAGCCTGATGGCATCCGGGACTGCCTGACGAGCAGCCTCAGCCGCGTTCGCGTGGCGCTCGATCTCAATCTGCGAGGTTAAAGGCACGACGACGAGTACCTTGCTGGGCGGCCACGGAAGGATGCCATCGGCATTTTCCGCGACGTAGACTTCGGCCTCGACGCCGTCGTTCTCGAGTCGGGACTGGATTGACGCTGCGAGCTCCTTGCGCGCCGTCGTCATTCTTTTTTCAATTACCGAGGCGGCAAGGCGTAGCGCGTTGTCCGGCCTCCCCTTGCGAAGGAGCGTGGCGAAACTAACACCAGGGTGCACAACTCCACCAGCACCATCACCAGCAATGATCCTGACCCGAACAAGGAGATCCCGCATTTTGCCGAGGCTTGCGGGCACGCCGCCAACGAGTGCCCAAGGTTCCTGCGTGGCGGCATGGTCGGCGTCTTTGATCAGGTCCCCGGTCCAAGCGATAAAGGCGCCGACGCTCTCGGGAAGCTGGCGGAAGCGCCTGCAGACGTCGGCGCTGCCGGCGAAGAGCAGGTTCTGCAGCTGGGTGACGCTGGCGTTGAATTCGCCCGATCCCTCGCCAGTTGCTACCGAGGACGCGATTGCAGGCGGCGTCAACGAACGTGCGGCCTCGTGCACGCTATTCAAGGTCGCGAGCTGCGAATCGGTAACGCTCTTGCCGCGGATGATAAGGTTTAGGACACGCTCCAGAGCAGGTGCGAGCCGGTCGAGGAGATGTGCGGCTTGGGCGAGATATCCGCTGTAGGTCGGCGATGCGACGCGTATTGCGATGGCATCGCGCCAGCGGCGATTCCATTCCGGCACGGTTCCCGCCGGCAGGTTCGTGCGGGGGATGCGCTTCTCGGCGAGCGACACGCCACCGAACCCGACAACCTCTCCGTTCGGCGCCCTGGCAGCGGATGCGGCGATATCCGATCGCGGTGAGAGCGCCAGCGCCACCTCGCAGATCCGTACCACCTTGTCATGGGTACCGTCCTCGCCGGGAATACCGATCTCGTTGTAATCGCAGCGGATGACACGTCCGTCAGGAGCGTTCTCGAAAGTCGGTGCGGTCGCCCAGGCGATCTCGTGAGGCATCCGGTCCACAAGCGCCTGCTCCCCAACCGCATCGACCCACGCGATCGCCTCGTCCCGGTCGAGGGCAGCGAGCGTGCCAAGCAGGCGGGCAACGCTGTCGAGCGGCTCCGTAAGCAGGTCGACCGGCCTCGTCGCCAGTGCGGACCGGACGGCCGGATGCAGCGGCATGCCGTTCAGCGACGACAGAAACTGTTCGAGCGCTGCAGGATCGGCGGCGCCTAAGATTATGTCGGTAAGCAGCGGAAGGGGCAGCGCCTCCAGGAGCGCGTATCGTGGATCGCCGGCGGTGTTCGCACGCACCCTGGCGAGTTCGGCGGCCGCGGCCATCGCCGTCTCGAGAGTGTCATTGGTTGCGGGGACCGTGGTCTCTGCCAGCCCGAACATGGCCGCAGTGCCAACCTGCGTGGGCGGGAGCGCCTGGACTTTCTCCGTCGCCAGCCAAGCTTCGACGGCGTTAGCGATCGCCGCCGTTCCAAGACCGCGAAGCGTTGCCGAGAGCGCGTCCAGCCTGGGGTCATTCTGGATCCTTGCGCTGAGCGCCGCGATGGCAGCATCCTGGCTGACACCGCGGTTGCGCATGCCATCAGCAGCCAGAGGCTCGAGATCACTGGGAGAAACCGTGCCTGCCGCCCGGGCAAACGTCGTCGCGATGGCCGGTGGCGGGACCGCGTGCGTCAGGCGCACCAGTTCCGCTGATCGAAGTTGGTGGAGACCAGTTAGCTCGCCCTCTTCGTTCACACGAACAAGATGCTCGTCGACTAGGCGGCGCAGGCTACGACTGACGTCTTCCTCGGGCAGTGTGAGGACAGCAGGTAGTCGCTCAGCGTTGGCGCTCGCCCCCGCCGCGCCAATAAGGGCCACGACCCGCAGGATGGACAGCTCAGCTGCTCTCGCGGGGTCGCTCTGCCTGGCATCCACCTGTCCAGTGAGAGTCTCCTCGAACCTTTGTCCGGAGGTCAGGATGTGCACGTATTCGAGCACCAGGCCCCGGCTTCGATTCCACGGCTCTTGCCAGCCAGACCATTCTGTCCGGCCGCTAGACTTCAGCTCCTCAAAGATCCGGCGGGCGAGGTCCTTGTCAGGCTCGGCGCGCACCTCGGCCGCGCGGGAGCGACCCTGAAGCAGGAAAAGGTCCTCCTCGCGGATGGAACCTAGCAGGACGACGCCTGGGACGGCTGCGAATTCGAGAGTCAAGGCGTCCCAGCCCTCCGCGCCCCGCCGACCGACGTCGTCGATGACGAAACCCACAGGGCTATCGGGGTTCGCCCGCAGCGTGCGGACCAGTTGCCGGAGGGCGGGCAGATCGCTCCGGTCGATGCGAAGAAGGCGATACCACCGGATTGTGTGGCGCACAGAGTACGCGGTGTCCCACATGATGGCGGACTTGCCGGCGCCCGACGGACCCACGATGAGCGCAGCACCGCGCGCCTCCAAGCCTCTAGACAGCGCCTCGCGAGGCTGCAGCCGTGAGATGACCAATCCAGCGGCAATATGTCCGGGCTGGACGTCCACGCCGAGGTAGAATTCGGGATCATCAAGCGGGGTCAGAAAATCCGCCGGCTCGCAGGCTCCGTTGCGGAGCGCCGCCTCAATCGCCTCGACGTCGGTTGCCGCCAGCGTCTCGGTGACAATCCGATCGGTGTCGCTCGCCGACAAACCGCGATAAGCATCGGCGTTCAGGCGGCCGTTGTCGTCCGCGAGCCTTCCGACCTCATGCAGAAGCTGGGCGACGCATAGGGCGGCGGCAACTGGGGAGCAACTCAGACGGTTCGCGATGATCGCGATCGATTCCGCATTCGGGGACGATACTTGACGGATGTCGGTCTTGGCCAGCAGCGCCTTGCCGCGAGCAGTGCCGGGAAGCTGCGAGGCCAGCCTCGGGTTCGGAATGATGCCGCCGTCCGGCCTGGTCTCATGGTCGACGATACCCTGCTCGAGGATCAACTCGAGCCGGGCCGCAGGCGGCGTGAACTTGTCGTGCCGGTCCCACAGATCGGTGATGTAGTTGCGCGCGCTCGCCAGCGGCACACCGCCGAGGTCCTCTCTCCGACTCTTGATCTGCACGAGTGAAGTCCCGTCGGCCGACCGGCGCTCGACATCGTCATTGCCCTCGGGGATGATAATCGCGCCGGAATCACGGCCGGCCCAGACCCGAAGGGCCAGAAGGACGGCCACCGCGTCCTGATAGCGGAAACCGCGGCCGGCATGAGAGCCATGGCGATCGTGAGTAGCCTTTCTTGTCATCTCCCGGAGATAGTTTCTCCCACGTCCGCTTTCGAGTGGACGGCCATTTGGCCCCTCTTCGCTGACCCATATCCTATTTTCGCATTAGCGATGATTTTGACTCGACAGGTTGATGGATTCGTATAATCCAAAATGGACCTATTGCCTCGGATGGTGCAATGCCTGGATATGCCGATGCCCCCGCCCCTGTGGTCGAAGAGGCCCGCCGCCACTATCGCCTTCGTCGTATGCGCGATCAGGAATTTGGCCCTGCGCTCTTTGGCGAACCCGCGTGGGACATCCTTCTCGATCTCTACATCGCGGCCAGCGACCCCCGCCTCGTCTCCGTCATGAGTGCCTCGATGGCGGCGTCCGTGTCGACGCAGGATACTGCTCGCTGGCTCGTCCTTCTGGAGGAGCAAGGTCTGGTTGAGCGGTTCAACTCGGGCGCGGATGCGAGCTGCGCGATCGTAACCCTTTCACAGAAAGCATTCGATCAAATGACACGGCTTCTGGCCGAGCACCCTTGATGGGGTCGTTGACTTGCTGGTTCGAAGAGGGGCGCCGCCTTATGGTTTGTCCTTCGGCGGGTTCGGGTCGTTACCATGGCTGTCGGATCTTTCGATCGATCCATCCTTGCGGTGGATCTGGAGCTCCGTTTCCTGGTTACGGCTAATCTGGCGTCCGATCTTCTCAGCCTCTGCCTTCGTCCGCTCCACGTGACTGGCGCGCTTTCCTCCATCCCGCTTCACCTGCCCACCCATCTTCGTGCGGCATCACCCTGTGCGTGTCTCTCGCCATCTATCCAGTTCCTCGTTCAACCTGACAAATAACCGAAAACCGCCCTTTCCTGTTCCAGGGGGGACCGGTCAGCGACGATCAACCTTCGATTTGCATACCCTCGACATTTTGCGCCCCGCCCGGTGCGAGAAGCGCACTATTCGAGAGAGGAATTCGTCCCGTGATTCATCCCCAGCTAAATGGTCGCGAGGGTTGGCAAGCTAGGTCTGTACCCTTATTGTTCGCCGCTCGGTAGGAGTCTCCAATGGGGGTAGTTTCTACGCTGAACAGACGTCGGCTCACCGATGCCGAGCTGCTGCGCACCGAGTTTCTCTATCGTGACCCTGAGAATATCGAGGGTCTGAATCGGAACGTGCCCGACCCGGAAGCCCACCCGCTCATTATCGGCTATTACGACGAGACCCCACCCGGCGGTAAGAAAGCCAACCGGAACGCGCCTATGATCCGCTGCTGCCATTGCGGCAGACGGGTTCACTGGAGGGGATACGTCGTCCGCGACAGTCACGGTGAAACCTACATCATCGGCGCGCGCAATTGCGGCCGGGAGCATTACGGCGGTCGATTCGAGGTGGAGGAAAAGGCGTTCCGGCAAGAGCAGGCGCGCAAGAATGCACTCTCGCGCTGGCATAACTTGATGAAGCTGGTTCAGCCCATGGCCGACGAGGTCGAGGCGCTGTTGTCGCTGGACGCGCTACGAGTCATCGAGCGGAAAAGGGACGAGATCCGGCGCGCCTCGCCGGAGGGATTTGGCCACCTCATACGCCATCATGCCTCCGGCTCGCCGATGATGGAGGTGAAGCAATTTCGCGATTACGAAGCAGAGGCAAGACGCGAGGAACGATACAGACTCGCAGTCCGCGCTTTTGCGAAGCTGCCCGCACGAGAGAGACGCGCTCGAATCGATCAGGGATTGCAGCCGCAACAGGAAACGGATCCGATCTTCGTGCGCAAATCGACCCCGCTTGGCCCCCTGATGGGCGCAGGCTTCCTGACGGAAGCGGGAGACGTCCGCGCCGCGGCGCTCGCATTGCGAGAGACTCTGCTGGCAATCCGGGCGGTCAATAAAGCCGGCACGGAGAACGCCCGGCTCAACGACCTTACCCGCTTGCTCCGGGAAATGACGGATCGGCCACGGCGCATTTCGGACGCGCAGCTCGAAGTCTCTTCCGTATCGATTTTCTTCGAGCCGCAGAACCTCGAGCGCATTGAGCGGTGGTCGTCGCCGTTCGCCCGCTTTTCCTATCAACAGGATGAGGGCGCTCTGCTGGTAAATGACAGCTCACGCGGCGACACACGTATCGCTCCCTTGGGGCGGACAGACCTGGTCGCCACTCCGACGATAGATTCCCTGCGTTACGTCGCAGAAGATTTCCTGCCGATGATGGTAGAAGCGGCCTGAGCGATCAGCTCGGTTTGAAGGCCGTCTTGACGACATCACCGCCATATATGGATCCGCCATATCCAGGAACGGTTAGATTCACCCGCTTAACCCACTCCTTGGTTACGATATCGTCGTTCGGCTGCGCACTGCGATACCCGTTCCAAAACCGCTCGGTCATCAGTATCGCCGGGGCTGCGGGACGAGTCTGCACCGGGTGGTCCAGGCAGAAATGAGAGGCGTAAACGGCACTTTCGTGTTTAATGAGGCGATCGGGATAACGCCCGCCTTCCAGGCGTTTTACGAAGTCACTGGCCGGCTGCACGGCCCAAGCCCAGGTATTCGTGTCATTAACCGGTGATCCGTAAGCGACATGGACCTTCGTATGAGTGGTCCACTCAGCGTCCTTGTTGGCCATGTCCGTCAATTTCGAAGCGATGTTTGCCGGCCGGCCAATCCAAACGAGGTTACGATAGTTCTGCGTCTCATTCCCGTTTTTACGAATGCCTGTTTTCGTGCAGAGCATTTTCCCAGAGTCGATTCCGATTCCGAACGTCACCTCGCCCGCCTTGAAGTGTTTGTTCAAAACGTACTTTGCCGCCGAGTTCATTAGGACGGCACATTCCATAGCGGAATTGAAAGCGCCATCCACATCAAACAGGACCATCACTCGGTCGCCAATGATGCCACGCACATGGCCACCGTAGTAGCGGGCGCAGCGCGTCATCGTTCGCACAAACGCAGAGTATAGCTTAGCAACGGTTTGCGGGCGGAGGCGGAGATTAAGCTCGGTAGAGCGCCGCATGTCGATGTACAGCACGCAGGTGTCGATAAGCTTGCATCCCATCTTCGCGGTATCGAGGTTGGGGAACGTTATTTTAGGATCGTTGGCATAGGGGACCGTTTCCGTTGCGGTTATCTCCACCGCAAAGGCTTTGCCTAGAATTATGGATGCCTCATCTTCAAGTTCGTCTTTGAGTGTAGAGAGGGTCATCAAATACTCCAAAGCCATGCCCACGCTCCGCCTAGCGTGGATTTCATAGCCGGGTAAGCGACGAACCCCATCCCGATGAAGGCCAGGGCCGCAGCGCGTATAAACAAGGTGAACTTGCGTGATGCGATGTGGCTGTTCACACAGATTTGATTCGATAGATCGGCGAGATATTCAGGTGAAGCGGAAGCGTCGCCCTTAGGGAGATACCGAGCGGCCATCAGGTCGCCCACCTCGCTGAGGTCACAGCGGACGATATCCCCAAAAAATATCAAATTGTAATCGCGGCCCGGGCGGTCGCGCCTTGGGTAAAAAAGATCCAGCTTCCGTCGGGGAAGGAATGATATCAGCGCCACAAAAGCGGACAGGAGAAACAGGGTGGCCGCGTATCGCAGCACATTTTCGTACCCTGCCGGCACTCCATCTGCCTTCGACAGCAGGTTCGCGATCGCGACCGTCCACGCCGTGTCGAACGCGATCAGCGCTCCGTTTTTTGTCTCTGCAAATTTTTGCTGGTCAATGACGCGGGTCAGGCTTGCTGACAGCGCTTTCTCCAACGCCTCCTGTTGATCGTTCTTCGCCACGCTCATTCCTTTGCATGGGCACAGAAGCGGAGGCACGCACCCCAGCGCTTCCCCGCTTTCCACACCGACGTCCCCTGAGAGGCGATGTCCACAGATTCACCCACAAATCGCCCACAGATATTCGCTTCGGTGGAGTTGCAAGTGGACTCGAAGGTGCCTCACAAAGGGAGCCGGCGCGTAGCTCAGGGATAGAGCGCTACGGTTCCGAGGGACAGCAGATGGGTCGCACCTCTGCCTACCGCCGTAGAGGCGCAGGTTCAACTCCTGCCGCGCCGCCAGTGCCTGGGATACGGTGAGCTGTAGGAAAGTAGCAGATGGCACTTAAGGACGACCTCCAGACACGGGCTACAGAAATTTTTTCCCAACGGTGGACGACACGGGACGGAACGGTCGTCCCTGACGACACGAGCATCAAATTAAGCAACGATGCGGTTAAGCTGAATGGAACAATCCTGTACGCGGACCTTGCGGACTCAACGAAGCTAGTTGATGGTTACAAGCCTTTTTTCGCAGCGGAGATCTACAAGGCGTTTCTGCACTGCGCAGGAAGAATCATTACGTCGGAGGGCGGCACGATCACGGCCTATGACGGCGACCGAATCATGGCGGTTTTCATAGGTGACTTCAAAAACAGCACAGCCGCACGGACGGCATTAAAAATAAATTGGGTCGCAAAGTACCTCATTCAGCCGGCGGTTAAGAAGCAATACCCTAACAGCCCGTTCGTGCTTAAGCACGTTTGCGGCATCGACACCTCCAGCCTCTGGGTAGCGAAAACCGGGATCCGCGGCGCGAACGATCTGGTTTGGGTTGGCCGTGCAGCCAACTACGCCGCCAAGCTCGCTGCGCTCGATGATGCGAAACCTACGTGGATTACCAAGGCCGTTTACGACGTCCTCACTGACGCCTCGAAGAAAGCTCAAAATGGCAAAGGCCCAGATATGTGGGTCAAACACACCTGGAACGCGATGAACAATTTGGAGATTTACGCCTCCACCTACCATTGGAGCCTCTAAGGGGTCAGTCGCCGCTGGCAGGGCGCGCTCGAAACATGAGGCTCAATGCGGTCGCTTGAAGGTGACGAGGTGTCGAAATTAGCGGGAGTGGCCGACCCGACCGGAACCCTTTGGTCGCCGCCGCGATTCCCACCGGTGACGACTCTCGTGCCCCGCATCGGGTTCATTGAACCCATGATGCCCGCCCTGGTCGATTCAGCGCCGGACGGATCCGATTGGATTCACGAGCTCAAATATGACGGCTATCGCACCCAGCTCGCCTCAGCGGCGAGGACCGTCGCGCCTACACGCGCCGCGGCCACGATTGGAGCCACCTATATGCCTCCATCCTCGACGCCGTCGGCGGGCTGGACTGCAGATCAGCTCACATCGACGGCGAAATCATCATTCAGGACGCTCGAGGCCTCTCCGACTTCCGGGCGCTTCGGTCGGAGCTCGCTCGGAAAAAGCCGCGTGGTCTCATTTTCATGGCCTTCGATCTCCTCCACCTCGACGATCTAGACCTGAGGCGGCGGCCAGTAGAGGAGAGGAGCGACCGACTTCGCGACCTGCTCGGCACCAATGAACCCGGGAGCCCCATCCAGTTCAGCGATCACGTCGCCGGCGGCGGACCTGAATTCTTCCACCTCGCTGAGCAGAGCGGCGCTGAAGGCATCGTCTCGAAGAAGGTGGGCAGCCGCTATCGAAGCGGGCCGGCCCAGAGCTGGCTGAAGACCAAAGCCTTCACCGAAAGCGAGTTCGTCATCGGAGCCGCCAAAGGCGACCTCGCTCCTGTCGCCCTCCTCGCCCGCGAGACGGAAGATCATCGCCTCGAATATGCCGGCGCCGCCATGGTGACCTTCACCGAGAGCGAGCGGGAAAAATTCTGGCGCACGATGGAGCGGCTCGCGACCGACAAAGCCCCCCTTCACATGAAGCAGCCCTCGGAAAGCAGCTGGGTCCGACCCGAGATTAGGCTGCGAGTGCGGCACCTTCGCGGCGAAGAGACGCTCCGCCACGCCACCGTCAAAGCGATCAGCCACCTTCCCTCGGAGCGCAAACCTGTCGGCGGCCGACCGTCCAGGCGGCCTGCGTCCGAGCCGACCCACCAGGTAGGACCTGACGCGGTCCCGGCACGCGAACTGCTGATGGATTACTATCGCCGGATGGGGCCCTGGATCCTGCCGTTCCTCGCGCACCGGCCGCTAAACCTCTTCAGGTGCCCGCCGCACGATCCTGGCGAATGCTTTTTCCAGCGAAACAGGATGCACCCGCCGCGGCCGGAAGGCCTGTTCCCACCCCCGATCAGGGACGTCCCCGTGCTCCAGAAGAACGGCAGGACCGAACGCTATCTCTATGTCGACGACGTCGACGGGCTGCTCGCCTGCGTCGAGGCCGAAACCGTCGAATTTCACGCCTGGGGAAGCCGGATCGCGGATATCGAGCGCCCCGACCGCATCGCCATCGATCTCGATCCTGATGAGGCGTTGGGCTTCGACGAGGTGAAGCGAACCGCCTTCGAGGTCCGAAACCATCTCGAATGCATCGGCCTCGAGAGCTTTGCGCTACTAACCGGCGGCAAGGGCATCCACGTCGTCGTGCCGTTTGCCCCCTGCGAAGAGTGGCCGGAAGTCCGCCATTTCGCAGAGGCCTTCTGCACAGTGCTCGCGCAGGCGCATCCCGACCGCTTCACCCTCGAGACGAGGAAGGACCGTCGGCAGGGCCGGATATTCCTCGACTACCTGCGCAACCAGCGCACAGCGACTGCGATCATGCCCTATTCGGCGCGCGCTCGCCCAGGCTCCCCCGTCGCCGCGCCGGTCGAATGGGACGAGCTCGATGACGTCGATAGTCCACAGTATTTCACGATCGGAGACGCCCCTCAGTTGATCAAACGGGCGCGGCGGCTCCGGCATTGGGGCCTGGCTGGCCAGACCCTGCCCAAGCTCAAATGAGCGGCCGCTGGAACTGGCGTCGCGAGTTCCGCGGCCAAAGCATGTTCATCGGACGGACCTGGCGACCGACGACGCGGAACGTCAACCGCCTTCCGATGCCACTCCAGCGCTTCATCCACGCCCTCCTGACAGAGTGCGATCCCGCAGGGACGATCCGTGAGAACGTCCTCCTCAAAGACGAGAATTACGCGCTTAGGCGCAAGATCGCCGAGCTCAAGGGTCAGCCTTGAGCCAGGCCGACCCACAGGTCGCGCCAAACGCTGATTGATGACGCCCAGTCCTTCCGTCGAGCGCATAATCTGAGGGGCAAGGCCCTGCGGACCGTCATCACGCACGGCGGCTACGGCCTCGGCAATAACCAGACCGTACTGACGAGCCATTCGCCCAGAGCGCGCATCAAAGCCCCTTTCTCGATGGAGGCCGACCAGGAGCGGCGAACGATCGAACAAGTCGGCGCTTAGCTGGGTGAAGCGCGTTCATAAGAGGCCTCGCGCGTACTTTTATTGGCTAGCTGGCCGCTGACGCTGCCCTGACTCTTGCCGCCGCATCTCAGTGGTGCAATCCTGCGCCCCAATAACCAGGAGCCATGGAATGGAACCCGAGCAACTAATCGCGCTGACCGCGGACATTGTCGCGGCCCACGTCGCCAATAATCGTGTCGGCGTCGGTGAAGTCTCGGAATTGGTCACCCGCGTGCATGGAGCGCTCGCAGCTTTGGGCAGTTCGCCTGGCGAGCCGGCCGAAGAGAAACCCGCAAGCCCCGCTGTTTCGGTTCGCTCTTCGATCAAGCCAGACTATCTCATTTGTCTCGCCTGCGGCCGCAAACAAAAGACGCTGAAGCGTCACCTGGAGACGGCGCATCAGCTCGATCCGCAGCAATATCGCGCTCAGTATGGCCTCTCGAGGGATTACCCCATGGTCGCGCCAAACTACGCCCAGCAGCGGCGCGAGATGGCGCATGCGATCGGGTTAGGACGCAAGCCGAATGCGAAACGTCGCGGCGGAAAGCCGGCCGAGAAGCCGGTCGCATCCCCTAAGAGGCGCCGCCCCCCAGCCAAGTAGATTTGAAGCCACGCGGTGTTCGTCCCGAATTACATATAGGTGGGCGGCCGGCCGCGAGACGCCCCCTTCCACTACCCCCAAGATCTGTCAGGCTGCCTGGAACCTCGTAAAAGCAGATACTTCCTCAAAGGTGGGTCCAAGCGCCTTCGGATTCGCGTGTGCAGAGTAGACGTTGGCGGCCAACCAGAACTCCTCCGGGGTGCGGCCCCCGTCAGCGACTTCACGCCACCAGACCTTGCGGCCAGCGTCCCACCGATAGCCGCGGCCGCGCAGCAGATCCTTGACACCGAAGTCGGCGCCGACCGCTCGAATTATCCAGCTCGGCTTTGCCGCCTTCTCCAATAAAGCAGAGAGAGCGGTTCGCCCGTCCTCGAAGCGGTGACGCAGCAACTGGATGACGGCATCTACGTCAGCACCAGCACGATGCCCATCATGGAACCATCCTGCCTGCATTAGGAGGAAACCGAGTTTGCCCCCTTCGAGACCCCTGGCCCGCCAATCGATGTCCTCCATCGAGCACGCCCAGGCGAGCCCTGCGGCGTCGGGGAGCCGGGCCTCAATCCAAGGGCGATCGAACCGGGAATGGTGGGCGATGATCAACGTGCCAGTGCTCAGAAGGCGCACCGCCTCGTGATCATCTATCGATTGCCCATTCAGGTCAGCGTCGGTGAGGCCTGTCAGCCGGGATATTTCCGGCGGAATGGTTCTCCCGGGATCTTCAAGCCAGCTATATGGAATATCGATGTTCGTGATGACGCCATTACGGTCGTACCGGAACCGCCTCAGCGCGAGCTCTATGATGCGATCACCAGAATGAAGAAGTCCCGTTGTCTCAACGTCGACCGCGATCCCGACGAACGGAGCGTCAACTTCATTGCCCTCGCCTGTCCGCCCTTCGCGGACCTCGACGCGGCGTAGGACCCGGCAATCCTCCGCGCCTGATTGTGCAACCGCTCCATTGGGTTTTGAATTGCTCATGTCGCAAGCTCCCTGCCCCCGCGCTCGCATCGATGACGAAAGCGCGGGGGTATCTCTTCTGGTGAGGTGATTTCTGTGAGGTGTGGCCTTAGGCTTCGAGGTGATGCTCGATCGTCACGGCGAAGTTCCGGTACGCCGGCGCAGCGCTCTCCCGCTCCACCTTCCGAAGCACTTTGGCGACAGCAGCCGGCACCAGAGCGAGGACTATAGGCGCTGCAGAATCAAAGCCGACGCGGATCTCCGCCCCGACGGCAGCGTCTGGACCGAACATTGCCTCAAGCCTGGCTCGGACCTCCTCCACGGAGGACCCGACCGAGGCATGAAATGCTTGGAGCATGCTTCCGCAAGTCGAGCGAAGCACGCTCGCAGTGTATAGCCGCACGCGCCCTCGGGCTTGCGAGGCATGGCCACCGCGTGTCGGGCGGGCAGCAAGATGAACGTCTATAGGATCGTCCAGAAGGCCGTCGATCTCTTCCGGGTCCGCATCTAGCCCCAGCGACAGCCCATGCAGTAGCAGCGCTCGCAAGAAGTGCTCACGTTCAAGACATGCCTCCAGCGCGGTCGAGCCAGCGAACAGCCGACGCGGAGCCAGCAGCCATGCCATAGGGTCATGTGGGTCGCCCTCACGCTGAAAACGGGCGCCGGTTTCAGCCGCAATCAGCGCCAACCGGCACAAGGCTCGGCTGGTGGTGATCACGACATCGTCAAACGGAGAGTCAGCGTCCAGCGGATCGCCGGGGCCAGCCTTTGCGGCCAGCGCCGGGATGCTGGTGGTAGTCGACCGGGAAATGGTCATCGCGTCCATGGCGAACTCCATTATTGCCTGTGGTTCGAGCCCGCGTCGCTGCAACAAGGGCAACACGGCTGAGCCGAACATAATCCGATCTAAATGTATTTCAATGGTTCTAGAACTATAGAATGTTTGTGAGTCAAAATGGGGCAAAAATCGGGTGCAGCGCATTGACGGGGACAGTAGTTCGATTATTCTGGAGAAATGGAAAAGATCACTGCTATGCAGGTGATGAGCGCGCTCTCCCAAGCTACTCGGCTGAACGTCTTCACCATCTTGGCAGGCCAGCATCCAGCCGGCCTCTCGGCAGGCGAGCTCGCTACCAGATCAAAAACTCCACCGAACACGATGTCCGCGCATTTGGCGATCCTCTCCAGAGCCGGCCTCGTCACTTCTTCGAAGGAGGGCCGGGTCGTCACCTACACGGCCTGTCCCGACGTTGTGCTGGAACTCTCCGCTTTTCTAACACAGGTGTCCGGCGCTGGCGTGCCGGCGACGCGAGTCCACCCCGAAAAGGTAGCCGGCTAGAGTGAGCGTCGCCGACGACATCAAAAAGAACTCCAAGGACGCCTTTGGTTCGCAGTGGGCGATACGGGATGGCCTGGTCGTTCCCGACGCGACGGACCTGAAGCTGTCGAACGATGCAGTTCGCTTTGAGACCGCTACCGTCCTGTACGCCGATCTCGACGGATCCACAGGCCTCGTCGAGAATCATCGGTGGGACTTCGCTGGCGAGGTGTACAAGACATTCCTCTACGCTGCCTCGAGACTCATCCGGTCTCATGGCGGTTCAATCGTGTCCTACGACGGCGATCGAGTGATGGGGATATTCATCTCGGAGAGCCAACGTAACAGCGCGGTCGCCTGCGCCCTGGAAATTCACTATGCCGTCAAGAACATAGTCCAGGCTGAGCTCAAGAATTTTTGGAAAACAGATTTCGAAATCCGCCATGTCGTGGGGATCGACACATCGGAGATCCGCGCGGCGAGAACCGGAGCCCGCGGCGACAACGATCTGGTCTGGATTGGAAACGCCGCCAACCTGGCCGCTAAGCTCACAGCCCTCAGCTCCGACACTCCCACTTGGATAACCAAGCGGGTCTACGACTACCTGCAGGACGATCAAAAACTGGGTTCCAACCGGGAAAACATCTGGCGGGAGTGGCTCTGGAACGAGCACGACAACCAGACCATATACTCGTCGAGCTACTGGAGAGAGCTGACTTGAGCACTATGATCGACCGCTTCAAAGGCGATGCGGGCCGCGGCAACCTGATGGACGCGGTGATGCAGCAGGCGATCGCCGGCGGCAATCGCGATTTGGCAGAGGAGTTTGCGAACCGGCTCGAGCTTGTTGAAGTCGCCGAGGGTGAAACGCTCATCACCCAGGGCGCGGAAGATAACGACCTGTTCTTCATCGTGGCCGGAACATTCAGCATCGTCGTGAACGGACGAGATGTGGCAGTGCGCGGAAGGGGCGAACACGTCGGTGAGATGGCCCTGATCGAGCCTACCCAGCGCCGGTCGGCGAGCGTCGTCGCTACGCAGGCCTCTATCGTGGGGAAGCTCTCCCATGCCGACGTAACCGAACTGGCTGCGCGCCATCCTGAGATCTACCGGGCCTTGGCCAGGACGCTCGCGCGTCGCCTGCTCGAACGGAACAAGCTCGTCGGACAGCACCGCGAAGAGACCCGGGTCTTCATCATTTCATCCGCTGAAGCCCTTCCCGTAGCCCGAATCATCCAGAACGCGCTCTCCCATGATTTCCTCGTCACTCTGTGGACCGACGGCGTGTTCAGGGCCACGAGCTATGCCCTCGAGTCACTCGAAAGCGCGGTTGACGAGTCCGACTTCGCAATCGCGGTGGCTCATAGCGACGACCTGACGCTCTTCCGCGGGGCTGACTGGCCCACCCCGCGGGATAACGTCGTTTTCGAGCTCGGATTATTCATGGGCAGGCTCGGTCGGAAACGAGCAATCCTCATGGAACCGCGTGAGGACAAGGTGAAGCTGCCCAGCGACCTCAGTGGCATCACCACGATTCCATACAGCTACCAACCCGGCAAAGATGCCGCTGCGCGGATGGCGCCCGCCTGCAATATCCTTCGCGACCACATCAAGGAGTGGGGGCCTTTCAACGGCTAGATCGTGCCTAGCCAGCGGCCCTATGTTCTGCTAAGGTTCTACCCCAGATTCGGTCGCAAGCCTCTCGGTGATTCGCGATCAAGAGAGAGGCTGCACACGATGGCATGGAGTGAAGATCGCGCCCGGGAGCGTATCCAGGGTTTTATGGATCGCGTCCCTCAAGGCGACATCAAGGTCGAGGACTTTCGAAGCTTTCTCGCCGAATCGCGGATGCACAAGGGCCTCGCTGTTGAAGCGGCGGCCCAGGCGGCGCTGGTAGACATTCCGCGCAATCGGGCGATCACCACCCACGCGGTTCACGTCTATGCCAACCTCACCGCCTTTAACGATGTCCTGACAGAGGCCGGGCGGGAAACCGAGGCGAGCCACGGCCGGGCGCTGGAATTCCTTCACGCGCATTACGGAGGCTGTGATGCGCTCATCGACGAGTTCGAGATGCAGCGGGTCGATTTCCATGGATCGAGGCTGCACGCGGTGGTGCTGGCTCCGGAAGGAGCGGAAAACGAGGGTGAACGCGTCCGCATCGCGGTAACCTTCGCGGCGGCCTTTCGCGAAATGGTTGAGCGTCTTGGGCGAGATCACCCCAACTTCAAGACAGAGGTCTGCATCGGTATCGACAGCGGTCCTGCCGTCGCGATCGACTCAGGCAAGCGCGATGAGCGCGAGCCGCTCTTTGTCGGCAGTCCCGCGAACCATGCCGCGAAGCTCGCCGATGGCGATCGTGAAGGTCTGAATCTCAGTCCTCGGGCCGCTGCCGCCCTTGGTGAACACGCCGACCCGCTGACCAAAAGCGTTATTCTCACCGAGGATATCGGACGCCGGTATCTGGGAGATGAGGTAATCACAGCCAACGTCCAGCGCAGCGGCACCGCCAGGCTCGAGAAGGCCTACGCCTCCATCGTGGAGAGTCTCGATGAACGTGCAAGCTCGAGCACCAGTGAGCCGGTGTTCAGGTTCCACCACAAGGAACCGCCGCTGAAGGATCTTGTCTACGCTGACCATCCTCCAAGCAATGCCGTCCGCATGGAGCTCGCGTCCATCTTCGCCGACGTCGACAATTTCACCGCTTACATCGACAGGGCGATCGCGACTGGACAGATCGCCGAGGCGGTGGCCAACCTTCACGTGATCCGCGCGGAAATGGGCGCTGTTCTGCGTGACGATTTCGGGGGCCGAAAGGTCCGCTATATCGGGGACTGCATCCATGGGCTGCTCGCCGAAGGCGACAGGACCAAAACCGATTCCATCGCGACGATGAAGAAAGCCGTTGGCGCGGCCGCCGGATTGCGTTCGTCGTTCGAGCTCTGCCGGGAAATGCTGCCTGGAGTGGAGAGCTTGGGTCTAGCTATCGGAATCGACTACGGAACCACTCCCATCTGCAGGCTCGGCTTGAGGGGCGCGGCCAGCGTTCGCGCAGCGGCGAGCCGGGCAACTTGCGTCTCTGAAGCAGAGCAAAGGCGATGCGACGGCACCGAGACCGCCCTTGGAGAGAATGGATATAAGGCGTCGCCGGCGAGTATTCGCGAAGCCTTCTCCACCGACCGCGTGATCACCAATCTCGACGCCGACACAGCGGAGGTGCTGCTCGGCACCATGCCGTCCCCCTACATCGCCAGCGGGGCGGAACCAGATCCAATGCGCGCCCACGAGCCGGAAGCGGCTGCTCCCATGCGTGCCCATGATCGTCGTTGAAATCCGCCACTCGTTACCTGACTGATACCGCTCCAGTCTGGTTTTCAATCGAGGCGGTCGACAGCGAAGCGCTGATCGGGCGGGCCCGCGTGCCTAAGACGCCGTGGGTCGCAACCGGCTTGCACCTTCGCATATCCGGGGATCCCAAGCCAAGGGTGCGCGAGGAAGTGCCCGGCACCGACCTGCCTGCCCGCTGCCCCGAACGTCATATTCAGTCCGATAAGATGTTCTGTCTCGGGCTGAGGTATATCGACGTGCGTTCGCCAGGAGACGCCTCGCAATGGTGGGAGCAGTTACGCCAGTACTTGATCTGCCAAGGTGTTGCGGAACGTACGCGCGTCTGGCCCCCGGGACAGGCGCTCGACCATGGCGAAGCCGGAGAGCATCACGAACGAGCTTTGGCCCTGGCCGCCGAGGCGGGCCTGGAAGAAGAGTATGCCGCGGCTCGACTGGACGAAGAGAGCTGGCTGACCGATCCCAAGCTTCGCCTGTTCGACAAGAAGGGGAAGCCCATCAACGGTCGGTCACTCTGCCCGCGCGGTTGTCGGCGCCGGGCACGTGGGCGCTCAGTTCGGACTCTCCGTAAGGATTGCTCGAAGCGCAAGCTAGTCGTCGATCTAGCGTTCACCGAACGGCTGCGACGCAAGGCCTTGGCGGAATACTGGCAGTACGTTTTCAAAGAGGGAACGCGCTGCTGCAGAACCATGCGGTCATGTCCACTTGGGGAGCATGAGGACAGGTCGAAAATGGCGGGAGGAAAAATTCCATAAGGGTTTGCCCCTCAGCAGCGCTGGCTGGCGGTGACCATCCTTCGAAGGCTCCATCCGCAAAATCCGCCTTCCCTTTTCGTCGGGAGCCGCTTAGCCTGCAACCGCCCATCCAGAGATGGGTCGAGGCGTGGAAACCTCGCTATTAGAGCCGGTCATCGACCCTTGGTCGACCGGATGGCGGACGCGTATGTCCAGGCCATCCGGCTAAAGGCGTCCGCGCCTGTCTAATAGCAGGTTTCCAACATCCGGTTCCTCAAGGGCCGGCATCGCCTCGAGCACGAGGAGATGCCGCCGGCTGTCTGGCCGGCGCCAAAGGGAGACCGCGCGTGGCCAGAAACAGAGCCTCGAATTCACAAGCACAGGGCTCTCGAAGCCTAACTCGGTCCAGAGGGCTCTTCCGATGGCTGCCCCTACTCGCCCTCTCCTGGCCGCAGCTCGCCATCGCTGAATCGCGAACGGACGTTTGGGAGTCACCCTTTCAAGCCGGCACCCCTGACCTCATCAGGGACAGGCTGCGCCCAGTCCCAGCGGGAAGATGCGATAACGCCGCTTACAACAAGTGCACCTTCACCGCCCGGGTCGATTACGACCAAGACGGCACGGCGGACCTGGTGCGGATGGTGGATGGTCCCAGCGTCGGGGCCCTGGTCGTGGAGTTCGCCGGCAAGCCGAAACGGCGGCCGATGACGATCGCCAGCTTCAAGGAGCGCTGGGCAGGCAACTGCTTCATCGAAGCAGGCAGGACCGATCGCACTGCCGTGGCTTTCACCTGCCCCGAGTCAAGTGCAGCCATCTTCAAGATGCGCAATGGCAGGCCGGCGGTCCGGTGGACCGGCGATTGAGGCCGATCGACGTCCTGCAGGAGCGAATAATGGCCCGCGATCCGGAACAGCAAGTCTTCAAAACCGCAGGCGGGTTTGGTGTACTCCTGTTTGCAGGTGCGCTTGTCCTTATACCAGCCTTCTTTCCGGCCTACGCCCTGTACAAGCTGGTCATCCTCACAGGCGTGACCAGCTTGCATCCGGCGATTGTGATCGCTCTTGCCGCGGCGGCCGGATGGGCTGCCTGGAGATTAGGCGGCATGTTGATCCGTTCAATGCCGCCAGGCATCGCTCGATCGGCCATCGCCGGGTACATCGGAGCTTGTTACACTTTCGCGTTTTTCCAGCGTGAACTCACGACCGCCCGGCCTGAACTGGATCTCCCGTGGCTCATGTTGGGGTTCGCTATCTTTACCTTCATCGGCTGGAAGATAGGCGGCGTGTTAGTTCTGAAGGCGCACCGGGATCGCCTGATCCGCGTCCGACGCAAGGAACAGGATGCCGCCTAGAAACACCTGATTCCAACACGGCTGCCAAAGGCTAACGGCCCCTGCGGTCCCCGGGGCGGTAGAGCAGGGGCATGGCACTCGTTCAGCCCCCTTGCTGCCTCCCACAATGAGAAATCCTCCTCAGCCGGTTCTCGAGACGCTGATGTTTTTCGTCGCGTTCGGCGAACCCCAGCGATCGGTCGAAGCCGGCTTCACACCTCATGCCTGTCGAGCCCTAGGGTCCGTACTCAATAAGCTTGCGCGGTTGGAGGATCGCTGATTCAAGGTTTCTGCTTGAGGCGGAGGCGTTGGATGGCGAGGCAGCTAACTTGGTTGAGCGATGCTGAGTGGGCTCGGATCGAGCCGTTATTGCCGCGCGGTCGCAAGGGTGCGCACCGGGTGGACGACCGTCGGGTGATCTCGGGGATCGTGCATATGCTGAAGATCGGCGCGCGCTGGCGCGACTGTCCGCCTGAATATGGACCGTACACGACTATCTACAACCGCTTCAACCGTTGGAGCCGACAGGGCCTGTGGTTCGAGATGTTCGAGGCGCTGACCGGCCATTGCGGGGTCTGGGGCAGCGTCGCCATCGACGCCACCCACATCAAGGCGCACCGCTCGGCAGGCGGCGCAAAAGGGGGGCCTTCGTCCAGGCGATCGGCACCTCGCGCGGCGGACGCACCAGCAAGCTCCACGGCCTGACCGACGAGCGCGGCCGGCCGCGCGTCCTCATGGTCTCGGCCGGCAACATCAACGACATGACCATGGCCCAGGCGCTGATCGAGGCGGCCGGACGCTTCGACAGGCTGATCGCCGACAAAGGCTATGACACCAACGCCATCCGCGCCCTCGTCGAGGGCCGCGGCGCCCAGGCCGTCATCCCCTCCACCGCCAGCCGCAAGGCTCCCATTCCCTACGACCGCAACGCCTACCGCGCCCGCAACCTCGTCGAACGCCTCTGGTGCAGGCTCAAGGACTGGCGACGAATCGCCACAAGATACGACAAGCTCGCCAGAAACTTCCTCTCCGGCGCCCTCATCGCCGCGACGGTCATCTACTGGTGCAATTGAGTCCGGACCCTAGGCGACGATCTCCAGATCTGCCGCGGCCCCGGTCTTCAAAGCAGCGCCGTTAAGCGCTCGAAATCATCGACGGGCGGCCTCGCCGCCCCCGCTTTGCCGAGCTCTCAAAGATCAGGCTGAGAGCCTGCCGATAGGGCCTCGCGCTCGCCCGAAGCCTGCACATGCGCGCCCCCGGAGACCAACATCCAATAACGAAGGAGACAGACATGGACGAAATCGACCTTGAAGGAGTGGACCCTTTGCGCCGGGCCGAAGTCGGCCGGCGCGTCAAGATCATCAAGAGCTATCTTGCCCTGACCAAGCCCACTCGGACCCAAACGGCTGAATACGCCGCAATGGTCGGGCTCGGCCTACCCCAATTCTACCGCCTGGTGCGCTCGTGGCGGCTGCACCGGAAACCTCAGCTGCTCGCTGGTGCAGGAACGAGGGGAAGCAAGCGGACACGACGTGATGGTCTGCCCGCGGAGACAAAGGCAATCATGAACGCAGCAATCGAAGATGCTGCCGCTGATGCGAGCGAAGCCGAGATCTTCCGGTCGATCGTCGAGAGGTGCGCTTTGGCAGGACTCGAGCCACCATCACGGGGCGCTGTTTGGACCTATATCATGGAGGCCCGCTCTGCGGGCATCACACGTCTGGCGGGCCCGAGGCGATTGCTCGTCGCTCGCTGCTGGCCGAAGCTCCCCACCCTCACCGGCCAAGGACCAATCTTCCCCGAACTGGCCGTTGCCGTCCTCCTGCCGGATCGCCGTATCCTCGGGTGGGATGTGTCATGTGAGGCCGGTCGCCCGGCCCGGCCGCGGCGAGCCTTGGCACAAGCGTTTGCCGCGCTGGGGAGGACGCCTTACACCTTCGAGGTTGTACTGGATGCGGGGGACTCCGCCGATGCTTATGATGTGCACCTCGCCGCATTGGGCAGGCCGCCCAAGGCAGCGAAAACGTCGACCTCGCAAGAACTGTCCCGGGCCCTTGGCTGGGCGATCGGCGGCCTTCGGATACTATACAAGCGGCATACCGCCTCGGTAGGGCGCCTGCTCGGGACATCGAAAAACCAACCGCTCGCTTCCCAGGAAACAGAACGGCAGATCGCGAGTGCCATTGAGGTTCATAATGCGGGCCTTGCAACCGGCTCCGTGGAGACAATCGGAGGCGCTATCGTCCCGCCGAATGTTTCGACACCGCTCTCAGCGCTATGAGCAAGGTCGCCGGCGGCCCTTCCGGCACTGCCTCCTCTCCCTCTAACAGTTCCGCATTGTACACCGCAGCGGCTTCCCTCAAAGCTCGTAGCGCATCCGCTTTCGTCCAGGGTGTCATGTCACCGTTCGCAGCGAGAGCGGTGCCCTCCATAGTTCGCGTGGGGGTGAAGGCGACCTTCCCCAACCGAGGCCCAACGAGCTCGCGCAGGTAGCGGCCAAACCTCTTTGGCTTTCTCGCCAGCTGAAAATTGGTGCCCGCGACTTCGTCGTTGAGGCGCGCCACGAGCGACTCGCAAGCTTCTAGGTCCATTCCGGCCGTCAGCTCAGCCTTCGCAAGTCGCCTGCCCCAAGGTAGCGCCAGGCCGCCATCCTCAACCCCCTGCAGTGCATCGGCGGCAGCGTCGGCATAGCCGATGACGCTGTGATGGATCTCGCCAATCCCCAGGCCAAGGATGCATCTGGTCCCGCGATCAACGCAGGCAAAGAGGATATGCGGTCGTCCGTCTTCACGTGGCAGGGATGATGCGACACAGTCGAACACCACGGCCGTCCCAGCATCGTGCGTCGCCTCCAGCCGCCTGATCTCGTCCTGCACGATCTCGCGCAGCTTGGTTGACCTAGGAAGATCGTCGCTCGGCACCCCGGCGGCCTCGACGAGCAGTTCGACCAGTCTGCTTACGGAAGCGCCACCGTTCAGCCGCACGACGCGGGGCACAGCCGCCTGAAGGGCATTGATGGCGTCTGGCTTAAACTTCGAGCCCCTTCGACGCTTCGAGGCAAATGTACCCAAGGCCGCCAGAGACGGGCCAGCGCGCCATTCGGCGGCAAGTCTGTAGAAGCGGCTGAGACCAACACCTGCCTGCTCCGCAGCTTCAGCCGCATTGATGGTCCCCGAGCCATCTTTCCAGGTCATCAAAGCCATGAGGCGGCTGAGCGCACGTGACCGCTGCGCGGGATTGAGGCGCGACCAGGCATCAGCCTCTCGCTCCGGAAGCTCACCCCCAAAGGCCTCAAACAGGATTTGAGGCGGCTGCGCCGGGGGCTCGGGTGAAAAATCGCTCTTCATGGCACCGCAATATCACTGATTCTTCCACTGTCGAATAAAAAAACGAAGATTCTGCTTGCAATCGCACCGGTCGATTGTAAATAGGCGATTATCGAATAAGAAAGCGACAGTCAGGAAATCATTATGTTGAAGCAGTCAGAAGCAGGATGGGGTCGCGATGCCGACGTCGACACCGACGGGTCGGTCGGGTCCCGCTTCGCAGAATTTCATACCGGTGAGACCGCGCCTTGCTCCGCGCGGATCGCCCTGGACAGCCGCAACGCCGTCTGCGCCAGCGATGACCATAATAACCCTGTCGCGAAGTACCCCAGCGTACTCAAAGTCATCATCGTCCGGGCTCCGGACCGCGGACAGCTGCGTGGCCAGATCACTGGCGCCAAGACGGTCCGCACGGTTGCCTATCCCTCAAAGAAAAACAGGGAGGCCCGCTACGGAGAGGGGGCGGCCGAAATCGAGCGCATCAAGGCTGAAGAAGTCGATATCCACATCGTCAAGGCCATCGCGCAGCCGTGCCGAATTCATGCCCTCATCGACGGTTGGGAGAACTGGGCTACCCATATTCCCGACTTCTCAAACCTGCGCGACTCCGGCGAGCGCGTTCTCATCGATGCGAAGCGCAATTGGAGCGACTTCCGTAAACCAAATGGCCAGCGCCAGTCGTTCCTCGGCCAATTGGCGGCCGAGGCGCTCGGCTACCGGTACGAGCGCATCGTCCTAGGCACCATGGGTAGCCAGGTCCGGCGTGACAACGTCGACGAGATCCAGGCTTCCAGGTTCGTCCACGTTCCCGATCATCTCGTCGCCCGCGCGGCCGCTGCGGTCGCAAAGGGACCAATTTCCTTGGGGAACCTCGCCGACCTCCTTCATCCGGTCAACGGCCGCTCGATGGTCTACGCTCTGATGGTGCGTCGGATCGTGGAGATCGACCTCGAGGCGCGCCTTACCCTCGGCAGCGAATGCATCGCGGTGAAGCCGCTCCCGTTGGCTATGCCGAGCCTGCGCCGATGATACCCTCGGCGCCCCTTTCACAGGAAACCCCGTTGCCCTCGCCCAGGCGCCAGCCGGGCGGTGCATGCCGTGGCCCACCGAGCGGACGGACAACTCTCGTTGTCCGCCCCGCCCCACGAAAATCAGCTCGTGCGGGATGGCCCCGCGCGCAACGGAGATCCCAAAATGACAAAGAACACAATCAATGGCGCTGTCGGCGCTACCTTCAAGACATCGCACGGCGAGAAGCTACTCATCGAGCGCGAACTCTGCGATGGCCTCCTCCACGTCATCACCGTGCCCGCCGGCTCGGTCTACCGGGCCGAAGATCCGGAGACGGGGGAAATGGTGCTGCCGGATACCCGCTGGCTCGAGCGGGGCCTCGCTGACGGTAGCCTTCGGCTCTACGCCGATGAAAAGGGTGTGATTGCACCAGAACGCAGGCTGGCCAAAGTCTTCGACCGGGAACTTATCCTAAAACTGGACCCATACGCAGAGGCGCGGCTGGCCGTGATGTTGCGGTTGATCGAGCACGGCATAGACCCAACAGATCCGAGGCTCGGCCCGGAAATCCAGAAGGCCTGGACCCCTGAGATCCAGGCAAAATTCGGTGATCGCCCGGAGACGGCCACCGTCAGGGAGTGGTATGGCCGCTGCCGCGGCGCCACCGTTGAACTCTGCGACATGTTCAGCATGAGCGGACGCGTCCCTCGCGCGAATCGCCTCGACCCAGCCGTGGAGGCGGTGATCGAGGCTGCCCGAAGCCGGTTTTGGAAAAACCGCGGGTGGAAGATCATCGACGTCCATGCCGAGGTCAGCACGGAAATCGTCAGCGAGAACCTACGGCGGACGGCCGCCGGGGAGCCCACGCTCAACGTCCCAGGCAAGGAGACAATCCGGCGTCGCGTGAATGAGCTCCTCTGTCGCGACACTTATGCCGAGAAGTATGGGGAACCGGCCGCGCGCCGCAAGTTCGACGGGTCGGGCAAAGGCATCTCTGCCTACCGAATCCTCCAGGTCGCACTCATGGACGACACCGTCGTCGATCTGGTCACGGTCCTCGACGTCGACCGCGGCCTCATAGCCGGGCGCCCCTATTTGAATGTGCTCATGGACGTACACTCGCGGTGCATCCTCGCGCTGACAGTAAGCTTCCAGCCGCCAGACGTCGGCAAGTCAGCCGAGTGCATACGGGTAGCCATGAACTGCCTTCGGGAAGGCAATCGCCCGAAGATGGGCCTGCGCCGTGATTGGGTGGACCTCTATCCAGCGCTGGCCACGATCAACGGGAAGCCGGCCAAAATCATCACTGACAACGGCTTCAACTACGTGGCGCCCGGCTTCACGGAAATGATGCTGGACCTAGGCATCGTGCACGAGCTCGCGCCGGTGAGATCGCCTCGGCACAAGGCGATGATCGAGCGGTTCTTCCGGTCGTTCAACACCTTCCTGATCGACAAGCTGCCCGGTGCGACGCTGGACCCGAGCGTCCTGCGCAAGCTGGGGATCGACCCGGCGAGCGAGGCCATCGTGACGATGTCCGAGCTGATGGAATTGATTGGCCAGTTCCTCTACCTCTATCACGTCACGCACCACAGCGGGATCGATGCTGTGCCGCTGCAGAAGTGGAGCGCCAGCATGGCGGTCCACGGTCGCGACATGATCCTCGACAGCAGACTGATCGACATCGTCACGGGCATAACGGTGCACGACAAGCGGATCACGGCCAGCGGCGGGGTGCGCATGTTCGGCATGGTCTGGAAGGGTCCTGGCCTCGACACCGCGATCGAAAGGCTCGCCGCGTGCGAACCGCACCGCAAGCGCCTCGACGCGACCGCCGCCGTTACTTCGAAGGTCAAATACAATCCGGAAAACCTGCTGCGGATTCACGTCTTCGTGGGCGACGACTGGCTCGAACTCGAGAACACTCAACCCGACTACGCGGAAGGCCTTTCGCTCTGGCATCACCGCCAGATCCGCGCATGGTCGAAGCGCCAGTCCCTCGCCTTCGTCAGTCAGGCGAACCGACTGGCGGCGCGGCACGCGCTCAACCTGGCCATCCGCAAAGCATTCCCCGACATGGATTCGCGCGAACGGCGTGCGGCAGCACGGCTGATGGGTCCTACCGCCAAGCCCGAACCGGCCCACGAATTAGAGTTCGCCGAGGCCCTGCCGCGCCACGACGGGATGGCCCCAATCATCGAGCACGAGGCCCCCGCTAACGATCGGGACGACGCGCAGCGCGCCATGAGCCGGCCCGCCAAGGGCGCCGCCGCAGAGACCGACCGCAGCGATCCCGATGAGAACGACGGCGGCAACGCCGACGACGACGCGCAGGGTCTCGACCCCACGAGCCCGATCATTGAGCCGGCGGCGCTCGACGAAGACGATCTCGACGACGAGGAGTATCGCTGATGTCCGTTACACTCACGATGGCGGCGTTCAGCCCCGCAGAGCTGCTCCCGGTGACTGGCGATCCCCAACCGGACGTCACGCCCCACAAGCTAGTCTTGGTCCGCCAGCGGGACCAGACTGTGCGCTCGATCTACATCCAGAACCCGAACCACACACCAGTCTTCAAGGCGCTCGACATGGTGCTCAGCCTTGGCGTGAAGGGCGTCTACCAGACGGGCGTCCGGAACGCCGCGCCGAGCTTCGCCGGCAAGAGCGCCTCCGCCGACGAGTTCGCGCGGATCGTGTCACGGCGTGGGACCTACCCGGCCGGCACGAGCCCGATCGTCAGGGTAGAACTCGAGCAAGCCTGCACTTCCAGGCGGTTCTGGTCGACGATCCTGGCGAAGTATGGCGATGGGTTCGCGGCCTCCAAAGACGAGGACGGGCTGCGCCGAAGCACCTACGACGCCTTCGAGCGCCACGGGACCAAGCTGCTCATCATCGACGAGGTGCAGCACGCCGGATACCGATCCCAAGGCTCGTCCGCCCCGACCGACGTCATCAAGCGCTTCATCTCCGACGCGCAGGTGGGCATCGGGCTGTTCGGCAACGAGGACGCGCTGCAGCTCCTTCAGTCGAACAGCCAGCTGAGCCACCGGCTACAAGAACCGTGTGACATCAAGCCGCTCAATGTGGCCGACACGTCAGCGCGGGCGAGGTTCGCCAAGTTCCTCGCCGCCTACGATGGTGCCTTGGTCGCAAAAAGGCTCTTCGTGGCCAGCCCGTGCCTGCGTGACCCGCGCGTCATCGAGTGCCTGATGGCGATCTCCAGCGGGTTTCTCGGGAGGGTCGTCGCGCTGCTGCAGATTGCCGGCAGGCGGGCATTCCTGCGCGGGGCGGTGTCGATCGAGCTATGCGACCTCTCGCACGCTTCTTCCACCTGGGCGGTCGAGCAGCGGCTCACGCCGCACGATCCCTTTCGCTTCGGGATCGCAAAGGGAGGAAGGTCCAATGGCTGAGGCGCTGGACCTCCGCCCAACCGAACGGACGGGGGCCGGCGGGCCCCTAGACCGAGCAGATGACGACTGCCCGTGCGAAATTTGCAGAGCTTCTTCGCCGGACCGGTCGGGGCCTCGCGTCATGGTAGGTCTCGACGCCAAGCCCGGCGAGAGCCTCATCGGATTGGTCGCGCGCACCTCGGGAGCCAACTGGCTCCCGAGGCTGCGGGCGATCCTCTCCGCGACAACGTCCCACTGGCACGTTCACTTCAACCTCGCCGCTCAGGACAATGTCAACTTCGCGCAGCTGGCGTTCGCCTGCCGGCTCCCGCCGCACGAGATCGAGGCGCGCCGCTACCCACCTGAGGAGATCATGCGCACTTTGCTCGGTGTCCGCTTCCACGGTGCGACCATCCCGGCCTACGATCTCGATCTGCGCGCCTGCCGCTTCGCCCCGTCGTGGCTCCGCGCAGGATACCATTCAGCGCTCGGGCACCACGGTCTCGCCACGCACTGCCCTCGCTCGGGCGAACTCCTAATCGACACCTGCCCCCGCTGCGGCACCAACCTCATCTGGACGCGATCCGCATTCTATGTCTGCTATTCGTGCGGACTCGACATCACCTATCACCGAAGTGAGACCGTCCCGCGCCGCATGGTTCAGGCGACGCGGCTGATGCTGGACCTCGTGAATCCCGATCCCGCGTGGCACGTGCCCGCACGCGATGGCCTGCACCCCTTGCTCCGCGAGATCGACCGAGGACTGATCTTCGAAATAGGCTGGCGAATGGGATGCGCGCTGACGGGTGCCGGGCTCAACGACCGCAGCACCGCCAAGCGATTGGCGGTAGAGACCCGCCTCGCGATCCTCGAGGCGGGATCGACAGCACTCGCCACCTGGCCTCGCAGCCTGATCGACGCACTGCAGGGGATCGCCCCCGGGAAAAAGGTGCAGTCGCTCGCGATCGCCAGCGCCGCCCGCCAGATCACCACGTTCCAGAACGCACGGCCAGACCTGAAAGAGGCGATTCACCGCGCAGCCCCGGGGCTCAAGGGCGGACCGCTCCGCGCGGTCAAGGCCAGCTTGAGAAGCGGCGTCAACTCAAGCGAACTCCAACGCACGCTCGGCGCCGGCCAGAAGGTGGTGGAGCGGCTGCGGGGCTCCCTGCTGACGGCTGCCATCGCGACGGGCGAGGTTAACTCGCACCAGATCTTCGAGGCGGCCGCGCTCGAACCGCTGCGGGCGATGCTCGTCGACCGGGTCGGCATGGGCACCATCGCCCAACAGATGAACATCAGCAGGCACGGCGTTGAGCAGCTCGCCTGCCTCGGGGCGATCGAACTGTTCGACGATGGCGCGGTAAGGGTCGCCTACACCCTGCGTCAGGCGCGGCGCTCCGACTACGAGCGCCTACTCACCCGCCTCGAGAAGACCACCGCCTCCATCGGCGAGACCGAAGGCGTGCCGATCCACCACGCGATGCGGATCATAGGCGCGCACGAGAAGCCGTGGGGCCCAACCATCGCCGCCATGCTTTCAGGCAACGTCGCATTCAGTCTCGACGAGGGCGACAGGAGGATCCTCGACCGGGTCCGCATCCTCAAGCGCCACTTGGCCAAGCTCGTCCTGCTCCGATTCAACACGGCCGACTATCCAGGCTTCGCCTTCGAGAAGTCGATCAACAGGCGCGATACCGAGGAGCTGCTAAACATCTTCCCCAAGTCGATGCGCAACGCCCGCGAAGAGGGGGCGTTGCCCGCGCCGATGGACGGCGCGTACGACCGCGCCGCGATCCTAGAGCTCGCCTCGAAGCACATCGCGGAGAGCGAGGTGCTGGCCCGGTGGAACGGGAAGAACCGGCGGCTTCCTGCGCCCCTCCGCGGACGGGGGCGGCTTGACCGGCTCAACACGCTCGGATGGGACCGTAGCTCGGTTGAGGCAGCGATGGCCGGCACCACCCTGACGGACCGGAGCAAACCGGCATGCGGTAGCGCGTCATGAGAAGGCTTTTGGCGAAGGCACCGGCCGCCCCCTCTCTAGCACTGGCTCTGATAAGCTACGTCGCTCTTCGACCTCGAATTCCGCAATACAGCTTCCCAACTTCAGCTGTCGTCAGTCATCATGCCCAGAAGTTGCCTGATAGCTTCTCGGCCAAGCTGAGTGCCAAGCACGGCTCGACAAGCCGCTGGGTATAGCTCCGGAATCAATCCGCCCGCATAGCGGGTCGGATTTGAACGTCGACAGCGGCAGTTCGCCGTACAACGCGACGCTTCTACTAGCTTGGCAAGCCGCTGATCGACGCTCAAAGTGCGCGAGAATCGGATACGATTCGCGGTTACGACCGGCGAGTTGTCAGAAAGGGGTGGTCCGTCGGTGGCGCAGATCGGGTGCTATATGACGGAGGCAGAAATCGAGGAATTGGAGAGCTACGCCGAATCAATCGAAATCACGCGCGCAGCACTGTGTTCGCTCGTAGTGCAGCGGGAGCTGAGGGCTCCACGGTTGAAGCGGAAGTCGCACCGGCGGGCTCAACAGCAGGAGCAGACGGGGCCGAGGGAGCAGACTGAAGGGGTCGTCCGGCACCGAGTAACCGTACACGTCGGCAACGCCGCCCTTAAGTCCGCGTTTACGGCACACGTGAAATCACTCGGTCTCGGGTCAGACGAGGCGGCGTTCATGTTGTTTAAAATTGAAGTGGAAAAACGTTGGCTTTTCAACCTGTTCGGATACGATGAGAATCATGGTTGATTCTGGGTCGCCCGCGTTGTACAGTTTCGGTGCGCGGCAGTGGACTGGCGCATCCGATGGTGTTCGTGCTATGTTCCCACTCGAATCGCTGAGGAGGGCCGGTCGATGCCACTGATGGCCGCATACGAGCAAAACGACGCACGGGACGCCGCGCGACTGCTCGCGACCATGACCTTGGAGGGGTTACGGCACGATCGGCGCGATCCGCTTGTCGGCAACGCGATCAACAATATGTACCGTCTGCTGCAGGGCTACCGGGCCCATGGCTTCTACGGCTACGTCGAGGATCGCCGCGCGGAGGACGAGACCTCTATGACGTCGCTTCTAAGTTCGTCGGAGAGGAACGTCGGGGAACTCAAGCACGCTCTCGACGAGACGTTCGAGACCGTCTTCGGAGATCAAGATCCTGGCAGCGCAATAGACGGTATGAAGGTGGTTCTGCGCATGACTGCCTATCCGCGCGAGGGTGAGATGCCTAACTCGGTCGAGATCGCTCGCGCCGAGGAGTTCTTTTCGACGCTCCTCGATAAGCTGCGGGCCTGATCCAACTTGGATACCTTCCTGTACGTTCAGGAGGAGTACGAGAACGTGAAGCGAGCGCTCGATGAGAGCCTTCGCTACGACTATGGTCCGGGCCAGACGGTAGACTACTACGAGGAATGCCGCTTCAGACTGACCGGCATCGAAGCATCACTTAATCGCCTTCGATCCGAGGGGGCCGGGTCAGTCTCACAGATCGTCGGCCAACTGTGGGACCTAGCAAACCGACTAACTCTGATCGAACGCTCCCACCTCGGCGAGTTCTCGTGGCCGTTCGCGGACGCCATCCGTGGGATCGCCAGCTCGCTTCTTCTCGAGGACGAGGGGCTTGAGGAGAAGGTCGAGCCGATCATCCACATGATCGCGGAGGGTACGAGTTATCAAATCTCAAGCGAACATATCCTTGGAGCGAACAAGCACCGTCGGCTCTACACGGTCGCGTTCCCACGACAGCTCAAACACCACGTCCTCATGCATGCTCTGTTTGGACACGAACTCGGCCACGCCACCTTCTACTCCTCGCGCGCCTCCGGGCTCTTTCACTGCGGTGACCCGCTCAGCATGCGGATCACCGAAGTCCTCCGACGCGAGGGCCCACTTCGTGACGTTGCCTCGGCAATGGCCTGGCTCCGTTCGGCTGGCGCACCTGACGAGGTCCGCAGGCGAATGGAGCGCACGACAGGTTCGATGACGGAAACCAATTTGGAGCACTGGCTGGTGGAGCTAGTGTGCGACCTGTTCGGCTTAGCGATATTTGGCCCCTCCTTCGCCGCCGCTCATCGAACCTTCCTGGAATCGTCCACCAGAACGCACCTCGAGTTCGAGATCGAGAAGACCTCCCATCCCGCATATGCGCTCCGTAGCAGCGTGCTGACAGGGGCGATGCGAAGCCAGAAGTGGCTTACTCCGGTGGCGACCGCCGCCTTCCCTGAGGTGCGAGATGCAGAGGAGGCGCTGATCCAATACATCAGCGGCAAGGATTTCGACCCTTGGACAAGCGTCTTCACGGACGACCAGTTGCTCGAGGCAATGAACGCGATCGCCGACCACTTCAGCGTCACAGGTACCCCCATTGCCCGACGCTCATCCGAAGAGATGCTCGTAGCGCTCGTCAGTAGGCTAAGGGGCCACCTGCCGCCGATCCGCGAAGAAATCGACACCGAAGGCATTTCCACGACCTATCCGGCGCGGCTGGAGGAGCAGCTCTATGCCGGCTGGACCTACTGGCTCGGCCGCAAGCAACTCGACCCTAAACCTCTCAGCTTTTATCAGCTCAACCAGATCTGTGATCTCGGCCTTCTACAGCAGCAAGCGATCGATCTCGCGCAGGGAAGACGGACGTTATGAGCATCCTTGGGCGCCGGGAGCTCATCACCCGCATCACCAACAGTGAGCTCGCGGTGACGCCGCTGCTCTCGCCGAACCAGATCGGGACCTCCAGCATCGACCTGCGCATGGGTAACGTTGCGCTGATGGCCCGCGCCCGGGGGTCTTCGCACGTCGATCCGGCGCTCGCAAAGTCTGAGAGAAGGCAAAGCCCCTACGTGGCGGAGCTGCGCCGTCAGCAGAAGCACGAGCGGTACGAGCTGCCCTTCGGCGCGGAACTGCTGCTCCACCCCGGCTCCCTCGCGCTTGTACCAACATTGGAGTGGATCCGGCTTCCGCGCGATCTGATGGGCGAAGTGACCGCCCGATCAACTTGGGCACGCGAGGGGCTGAGCATCGCGACCGCTACGCTCATCGAGCCCGAGTACGAGGGGATCGTGACACTTGAGCTTGCGAACCTCGGTCAAATCCCGATCGCGCTCTATCCCGGCTTGAAGATCGCGCAGATCTCGTTCTCCGAGGTCGTCAACCATGGCGAGCGAAAAGACGACTCCCAGTTCAAGGGCTCGTTCAGCCCCTGGCAGGGCGAACTGGCAAAGGACGACGAGCTACCGTTCCTGCCGGACAAAATCGCCGCCCTGTGCAGCCGCGACGCAGGAGGCGCCGGCCCACACGGCGCCTAGGGCGCGCGCACCAGGCCGAGACCGACATCGGTGTGATCAAAGCCTGCCGCGAGGTCTGTCGTCCGCGTCGCCCCTAGCATCCTGGCACGCACAAACTCCGCCGTCGCTGCGGGGCCGAGCGACTGCCACCAGAGGGCTGCTACCCCAGCCACGTGCGGACAGGCCATGCTCGTGCCCCTCAGCGTCTTGAAGCCTCCCCCAGGCCACGCCGATCGAATGTCAACGCCCGGGGCGCACAGGATCGGCAATGAATTGGAGAAGTCGGCTACCCGAAGGCCTGCGGCGGAACGCCCGAGTGCTCCCGTAGAGAGAACCCCGTCCGCCGCAGCCGGCAGGGACGCGGGGATCCTGAAGTTTGGGTTTGCTCCTCGATCGCTCTCGTTTCCACTCGCCGCCACGACAAGCACCTGCTGACCGTGGTCCGCCTGCGCGGCGAGGAGGGATATCTGCCTATCGAACAAACGGATGTTACGACGATAGCCGTCCAGTCCGCGAGCTGCCGCTAGCTTTGGAGGCCAACCCTTCTCGACCAGCTTTGCAACGAAGCCCGGCGTGTCGAAACCCAAAGACAAGGAGATGATGTTGGCGCCCTGCTCCGCGGCCCATCGTATGCCGCGAGACGCCATCAGCGCGGTACCCCGGCCGTCGTCGCCGAGAACCTTCCCAGCGTAGGCTTCTCGGACACCGCGTGCGATGCCGACCCGCCCGCCCACGTCGCGCCCGAAGATCGTCCCGGCACAATGGGTACCGTGGCCGACTACGTCTCCGTTGCCCGCGCCCGTGAAATCCCGCTGAATGATGCTCATCCCGTCGAAGCAAGGGTGACTGACGTCTATGCCAGTGTCGAGGACCGCCACCTTGACCCCTGAACCATCGTAGGACGAGGCGTCCGCACCAACTGCCTGGACGCCCCAGGCATCGCCGCCAGCAGTTCCTGTTCCGGCGAAGGGACGGATCAGCTCGGTCGGCATGTCCGGTGCAGCTTCTAGCGTGGCCGGATCCTCAATCACGTCCGCAATTGAAGACATGGACACGTTCTCAGCATGAATGGTCGCCTGCGCCGCCGCCTCGGGGGACATGCGATGCGTCGTCGAGGACGCCAAGTCGGAGGGTAGCCTCAAAATAATCCAACGTTCTGCTTCCATTCGGACTCTCCCCGTTGACCAAAAATCTAACTGACTGTCTGACCTAGGGACCCGCACAATCAAGCCACTTCTTAAAACCGCCAGTCGTCCGTGCTGATCGGGAGGGATTTTCACGCTCATCGGCTCTCAGCCGTTGCGCTCGGGAGCGAGTGTCTGGCCGAAACCCTAGCTGCCCCGGCGAAGTTGTTGGACGAACGGCTGGTGACGGTTCGCTGGCGGAATGGAAAATCCCCGAGGCCGGGCAGCCGACGCTAACATCTTTAGAAGGACGGCCCGTTTTCAGCCGTCGGCGGGAAAAGGGAGGCGAAGATTGCTAGGTGCCCGTAAGTGGGCTTGGCGGATGGAAACCGGTTCCTAAGCGGGTTTCGTCCTGTGGGTCTCAGACAAAGAAGACGGGTTTACCGAGGCGGATGCAGAAATTTCTAAGCGGGTCCGATTACCCCTGCTTCACTGCCTCCCAAGCAGCTTCAGAACAGCCTGGAACCGGAGTTTTCTGCGGTCTGATGAACGGAGTTGCGTCGGCTGACGCCGCTATGGGTTGCCGGCCATTAGGCTTGACGCGGATTGCGAATAGCCAACTATGCTGCTGATTCCAGAAGAAAAGAGGCTGGACGAGCACATATAATGAGCAATGCTTTGGGCGAGCCACCGCTTCGCCAGCTGACTCGGCTCAGGGGTGAAATGCAGATCGCCACCGCTCAGCTGACTGCCCGCCTGTTCTCCGAGAACCCGTTTCTGGGGATGGAGTTCGGAATCGTCGCGCGCATCTGCCTGCCCGACTGGACATGCGGAGGGACCGTGGCGCGACCGGCGCGGGCGGTGCGGGCAATCTCCGTACGCAAGATGGCGCTGTCGCTCGGCAACTCGTCCGAAACGACCCGCCGCCATTGCCGCCAGCTGATCGAGCGCGGAGTGTTCGCAGTGTCGCCGCAGGGTGTCTCGCTGGCACCGACCGAGGCCAATGAGGCGCTGGTCCTGTCATATTATCTGGGCGTCCACGACCGCTTCGTCCGGTTGATCGAGGATGTTTCGACAACGTGCGACCTCGCCTTTCCGGTCGCGCGCGGCCGGGACTTCGACATTGCCGACGTGATCGAACGGGGGCTCGACGTTCTGCTTCAGCCGGTCGACACGTTCCGGCTCCTGGGAATGAGCAGGGTCGCCCACCTGCTCTGGGGAGCGCTGACCGTAGTCGCGGTACGCGCGGTGACCTACGATCCGCTGCTGTGCCGGCGCTTCGGCCGTTCGATCCCACCCGACGAGGTTCGAGCCGCAATCTCGCTCCGCCGCCTGGCGGCGGCCGTGACGATCCCCTACGCGACCGCCTGGCGGCAGGCGCGGATGCTGGAGGCGAAAGGGCTCGTTACCCGAGTCGGCAGCGACCGCTGGACGGTGCTCGAAGGCAATCTCATCGCCCGGCATGTCCAGGACATTGCTATCCCGCCGAGCCTGCTTCTGCTTCCCAAGCTCCGGGAGCTCACGCTCCTCGGCTTCGATCCGGCACGCGCGGCCGACTATTATAGTCAGGAGCGGCCCGCGCTCGCCGACTTCGGGGCGAGCGCTGAACCGGAGGCATGAAGCGAACCCCGCTAAAATGCACTTATTCAATTTGGGTCGCTGTTCGCTCTACTTCGCCTTTTTGGGCAGCTACTTTCGGGCCCGAAGTGGTCGGGCGTCCCGAGTTCGGGAAGTCCTTTCGGGGTATCGTCGCCGCTCGCGCGATCCTGATTGTGGGGAGGTTTTCGCATGTACAATGCATTCAGCGCGGCCGAATCGGTCGATCAGACGCCGGAGCGCGGGGCCGCGCCTGCATATCGCGTCGAATCCTGGAACGAATGGGATCCGCTCGAGGAGGTCGTCGTCGGCCGGGTCGACGGGGCCTGCTTCTCGCCGACGGAACCGGGGTACCGCGCGGAGATCCGCGACCCGGCGCTCGCGAATACGATCCCCTGGCCGCGCGGCCCGAAGCATTCGCGAGTCATCGACGCCGCCAACCGCCAGCTCGATCATCTCGCGGCGGTGCTCGAAGGCGAGGGCGTCACCGTGCGCCGCCCGGCGGCGATCAAGTGGGACCAGCCGCTGCGCACGCCGACCTTCGAGGTCGAGAACATGTACTGCACCGGCTGCCCGCGCGACGTGATGATCACGATCGGGCACGAGGTCATCGAGGCGACCATGTCGCGGCGCGCGCGCTATTTCGAGCACCTCGCCTATCGTCCCATCGTCTACGACCTGTTCAACTCGGACCCGCGCATGGCGTGGACGTCCGCGCCGAAGCCGACGATGGGCGACGGCATGTACCGCACGGAGTTCTGGGACTATAGCGATGAGGAGCGGCACGCCCGAATGCACGACTTCGAGTTTGCCGTGACCCAGGACGAGATTGTCTTCGACGCGGCCGACATCACGCGGTGCGGGCGCGACCTCTTCGTCCAGGAGAGCATGACGACGAACCGGCCCGGCATCGCGTGGCTGAAGCGTCACCTCGAGCCGCGCGGCCTTCGGGTGCACCCCGTCCACTTCCCGTACGACCTGTTCCCGAGCCACATCGACTGCACGTTCGTGCCGCTTCGCCCCGGGCTCGTGCTGACGAACCCGGAGCGTTCCATCCTCGAGAACGAGGCGGCGCTCTTCGAGGCGAACGGCTGGCGCTTCGTCGACGCGCCGCAGCCGGTGAGCACCAACGACGAGATGCCCGCCTTCTGCCAGAGCAGCAAGTGGCTCGCGATGAACCTGCTCTCTTTGTCGCCGACCACCGTCGTCGTCGAGGCGGGCGAGAAGCCGCTCATCCGGATGATGAAGGAGCTCGGGTTCAACGTCATCGACCTGCCCTTCCGCGACGTCTTCGAGTTCGGCGGCAGCCTCCACTGCGCGACATGGGACGTGCGGCGGCGCGGCGCGTGCGAGAGCTACTTCCATTCGCTCGACTGATCATTTTTGCAGGAGAATTCATCATGGCGTATCGAGGTCTGGTCTCCGGCACGGACAAGGCAAGGTGGTCGTCGAAGCCCGCGGCGCTCGACGAGGAGAGCCTCCGAATCGAGGGGCACCCGGTTATGGAGGCGTGGGAGGCGCCGTACATGGCGATGCTCGCCGCCGCGGTCGCGTCGCCGGGCGCGCGCGTCCTCGAGGTCGGGTTCGGGCTCGGCCTCGCCTCGCGCGCGATCCAGTCGCACGCGCCGGCAGAGCACGTGATCATCGAGGCCAATGGCGACGTTTACGGCCGGCTCGTCGAGTTCGCGGCGAGCGCTGCGGGCAAGGTCACTCCGCGCCGCGGTCTCTGGGAGGAGGTCGTCCCGACGCTCGAGCCCGCCTCGTTCGACGGGATCCTCTACGATACCTACCCCCTGTCGGCCGAGGACCAGCACACCCACCAGTTCGCGTTTATCAAGGAAGCGATGCGCCTCCTGAAGCCGGGCGGCAAGCTCACCTACTGCAACCTGACCTCCACCGGCCTGCTGAAGGAGTCCTTCGCGACTTGGGACGCCCTGTTCGAGGCGACGCAGCGGCCGCGGCTCAGGGAGGCCGGCGTCGGCGACGACGAGATCGTCGGCTACTCGCTCTTCCCCGTCTCGCCGCCCGCGACCTGCGAGTATTTCCGTCACGATCATGCGCTCGTGCCCGTGCTCCGCGCGGCGGGCGCGAGCCGGCGAGGGTCCGTCGAGGCGTAGGGCCCTGACGCGGGCTTCGCCAGCTGTCGTCGGCGCCCGGGCGCTGGGCGCCATCGCGCCGGGCCGCCCGCGGGTGATGCGTTCGCGCCTCCCCGATCCGTGACGCCACCGAAACGCCGCGTCTGTTGCGGCTGCCCAGGTGCCCACGATGGCCGTTACCGGCATGCTTGGTGACGAAAGAAGCGGCTGCGGTCCGGCCGAGCACCGGGAACTGATGTCTAGGCGGCAGGTTCAGGTCTCCGATCCAGAGGAGGCGATGATGCGCGCATTGTGTTGGCACGGTAAGGGCGACGTTCGAGTGGACACCGTCCCCGATCCCGAGATCAAGCACCCGCGCGACGTCATCATCAAGATCACCGCCTGCGCGATCTGCGGGTCGGACCTGCATCTCCTCGACGGCTACCAGCCGACCATGGAGGCCGGCGACATCCTCGGCCACGAGAATATGGGCGAGGTGATCGAGGTCGGTTCGGCGGTCACCAACCTCGCCATCGGGGACCGGGTCGTGGTTCCGTTCACGATCAGCTGCGGCGAGTGCTGGTTCTGCCGGCAGGGCCTGTTCTCGCTCTGCGACACGACGAACCCCAATGCCGAGGTCGCGATCAAGGCCATGGGCCACTCGCCGGCCGGGCTGTTCGGCTTCAGCCACATGCTCGGCGGCTATTGCGGCGGGCAGGCCGAATATCTGCGGGTGCCGATGGCCGACGTCGGCCCGATCAAGGTTCCGGACGGGATCAGCGACGAGCAGGCGCTCTTCCTCTCCGACATCTTCCCCACCGGCTACATGGCCGCCGAAAATGCCCAGATCAAAGACGGCGACACCGTCGCCATCTGGGGCTGCGGCCCCGTCGGCCAGTTCGCGATCCGCTCCGCGCTGGTGATGGGCGCGGGCAGGGTGATCGCGATCGACGAGGTGCCCGAGCGCCTTGCGATGGCCGAGGCCGGCGGCGCCGAGACGATCAACTTCTCCGAGGTCGACGTCTATGACGAGCTTCAGGCCCGGACCAAAGGCCGAGGCCCGGACAGCGCGATCGACTGCGTCGGCTGCGAGGCCTCGGGGCATGGAGCCGCGGACGCGGTGATGGACAAGGCGAAGGCCAGCCTCTTTCTCGCCACGGACCGGATCCATGTCCTTCGCGAGGCGATCTTCAGCGTCCGCAAGGGCGGGACTCTGTCGATTCCGGGAGTCTATGTCGGAATGGCCGACAAGCTCCCGATCGGAGCCGCGATGAACAAGGGCCTCACGATCAAGATGGGGCAGACCCACGTCCAGGCCTATACGAAACCGCTTATGGAGAAGATCGTCGCCGGCGAGATCGACCCCAGCTTCGTCATCACCCACCCCGCCAGCCTCGAAGACGCCCCGGAAATGTACAAGCAGTTCCGGGACAAGGAGAACGGGGTGATCAAGGTGGTGCTGCGACCCAACGGGTAGAAGTCCACGCGCTGGCCCGGGCCTGCGAACATGGCCTTAAGGCCCGGTTGCCGCTTCCGGCGACCGGGCCTAGTGAGCGCGCCCTTGACCATCTGATCCCGGTCGCCATTTCAGAGCCCTAGACGAGGAAGTCGTACGAGCCAGGCCCATATCAACGCGATCGGCACCGCCGTTCCCGGCCATGACGTCCACGCCGCCTTCATCCGCTGGGCCGAGGCGCGGCTTGGCGATCCGAGGCTGCGCGCCCTGTTCGTCCGGATGGCGGCGCGATCGGGGATCGAGCATCGCTGGTCCGTCCTTCCGGCCTCGCCGGGGGGCGGCTCCCCCGTCGACGAAGGCGGTTTCTATCATGGCGACGTTCCGGGGACCGGCGACCGGATGGATATCTACGCGCGCGAAGCCCCTGCGCTCGCTCTGGAGGCGATCAGGAAGCTCCAGGCCGCAGCCCTGGTCGGGATCACGCATCTGGTCGTCGCCAGCTGCACCGGCTTCGTCGCCCCGGGGATCGACCAGATCATCGCCGCGGAGCTCGGCCTCGGCGGCCATGTCGAGCGGACCCTGGTCGGGTTCATGGGCTGCTACGCGGCGGTGTCCTCGCTCCGGCTCGCCCACCATATCGTCCGCTCCGAGCCCGGCGCCCGGGTGCTGGTCGTGACGGTCGAGCTTTCCAGCCTCCATCTCCAGTACGAGGAGGATGTCGAGCGCCTGCTCGCACTCCTCCAGTTCGGCGACGGCGCCACCGCGTCGCTGGTCACTGCGGAGCCGCACGGCTTCGCCTTGTCCCGGCCGTTCGCCGCCACACTGCCCGATTCCAACGAGCTGATCCGCTGGCGGGTCGGCGATCACGGCTTCGTCATGGACCTTTCGGGCGAGGTGCCCGGCCGGATCGGCGAGGCGCTTCGCGACCGGAACGTGCGCGAGGCGATGCTCGGCAACGAGGAACCGCAAGCGTTCGACTCCTGGGCGGTGCACGCCGGCGGACGGTCCGTCCTCGATTCGGTCGAGCACGGCCTGGGCCTGCCTTCTGAAGCGCTGGCCGAATCGCGCGAAGTGCTCCGCCGCTTCGGCAACATGTCCTCCTCCACCCTGCCCTTCGTCCTGGAACGGCTGCTCGGCGATCCGGAGCGCCGCCGCGGCATCGCTTTGGCCTTCGGGCCCGGCCTGGCCGCGGAAGGCTTCCATTTCGAGCGAGCGGCGTGAGGACGCTCGAGCAGCGGGTCCGCGATGATGAGCAGATGGACGACCCGTCGCTCGATCCCGCGGTTTATGACGAGGTGCTTCGGGGCCTTGGCCGGGTCAATCGATGGACCTTCGCCGACCGCCCGACGCTCGACTTCCTCGCCCGGGGGACAAGAGGCCGCGACGGATTCAGCCTGCTCGACGTCGGGTCGGGCGAAGGCGGGATGCTCCGGACGATCGCCAAATGGGCCCGCAGGCGGGGCCTGGCCGCCCGACTGACCGGGGTCGACCTCAACCTCAAGAGCGAAAAAGTGGCGCGCGAGACGACTCCGGCCGACTTGCGGATCGACTACCGGACCGGAGACTATCGCGACCTCGGGCGGTTCGACTTCGTGATCAGCAGCCTCGTCGCCCATCATATGACGGACGCCCAGCTTCTCGAGTTCCTGCGCTGGATGGAATCGAACAGCGACCGCGGCTGGTTCGTCAACGACCTTCACCGCCACCGGTTCGCCTATTTCGGCTACCCGCTGCTCGCTATCTTGCTTCGGGTCCACCCAATCGTCCGGGAGGACGGCCGGCTTTCCATCGCCCGCGCCTTCCGCCCCGGCGACTGGAGCGCGATCCTGGCCCGGGCAGGTGTGGCCGAACGGGCGGCCGTGCGGCGCTATTTCCCTTTCCGGCTGTGCGTCGAACGCCTGCACTGATCGTCGGCGGCGGGCCCGCCGGCTCGGCCGCCGCCGTCGCCCTTGCGCGCGCCGGGGTCGAGTCGGAGCTTGTCGAGCGGACCGAGGGCCCGCACGACACGGTTTGCGGAGGCTTTCTCGGTTGGGATGCGCTGGCCGCTCTGAAGCGCCTGGGCCTCGACCCCGCGGCGCTCGGGGCGAGGCCGATCCGCCGCCTCCGGCTGGTCTCCCCGAACAGGTCCGTCGAGGTGGCACTGCCGCGGCTTGCCGCAGGCCTCTCCCGGCGAACTCTGGACGAGGCTTTGCTGGCCGAAGCGCAAAGGGCCGGAGCGTCGGTCAGGCGCGGCCGGACGGTTCGAGCCGTGGACCTGGCGGAGCGCCGGATCCGGCTCGACGACGAGGAGGCCCTGGCGGGGGAAGCCCTGGTCCTTGCCACAGGCAAGCACGAACTGAGGGGCGGGGCTCGTCCGGTAGACATTTCCACCCGGCCACTGGGCCTTCGAAGCGCGCTTCTCGCGGGACCCGCCCTCGCCGAAGCGCTGGACGGAGTGATCGAGCTTCATCTTTACGACGGCGGCTATGCCGGCCTGCTGATGCAGGAGGACGGCCGGGCCAATTTCTGCCTCTCCACGTCGCGCGACAGACTGAAGGATGCGGGCGGGATCGAGCCGCTGGTGGCGAGGCTTGCGCAAGAGCTTCCGGCGTTCGGCGAGCGGCTGGATCAGGGCGAGGGGGGCGCCTGGAGCGCTGTCTCCGGGGTCCCTTACGGCTGGAGGGCCAGCGAGACCGTGGAGGGGGTATACAGGGTCGGCGACCAGGCCGCGGTAATCGCTTCGCTGGCCGGCGACGGAGTTGCGATCGCGCTGGAGAGCGGACTCGCCGCGGCGCACGCCATTGCCGGGGGCAAGCCGGCGCCGGACTTCCAGCGCGACTGGGCGCGGCGGGCGCTTCGGCCGGTCGGGCTCGCTGAGGTGCTTCGGCGCTCGGCGGAGAACAGCCTGTCGCGGGACGCGATGATGGGGCTGCTGCAATGGTTCCCGGCGCTGGCGCCGCTGGCGGCGAGGCTGACGAGGATCGGGTGACGCCTCATCCTCCCCATCTCCGATGGGGAGGATCATCCTAATATTGCTTGCGGTACCTCAGGTTGACGTTGTTGCTTCCGCCCGCGGTTGCGACCTGGGAGAGGATGCTCAGCGCCTTCGACAAGGCGATCTCGATCTGCGTCGCGGTAAAACCTCGGGCGTCGGTGATGATCTCCAGATAGATGTCGTCGGAGACGTAGAAGCCCGCCGCGATCGAGGTCCCACGACCGGTCGTGTCGTCCGCTCCGAGGATGCGCAGCCGGTCGAGGCCGGTCGAGGAGCGAAGCTTGCCGAGGGGGTTCAGGCCGCCCCCGCCGCCGCGAAGCGAGTTGAGCGACGTCGCGAGCTGGACCGCCTGCAGCGCGGAAATCTCGCTGACCGAGCCTCCGAACAGGATCCGGGCCATGATCTCGTCCTGCGGAAGGCCGGGGTTGGAGGTGAAGGCGATCTGCGGGTTGTTGGCGCTCCCCGAGACGTTGATGTTCACCGTGACGTCCTTGATGTCGGCGCTGGCCACGATGTCGATCCGCGGATTGGGCGGACGCTGCCCGGTGAACTGGATATGGCCCCGCGTTACGTCGAAGCGCTGGCCCGAGAAGCTGAACGTGCCGCGCACCAGGTCCGCCTCGCCGAGGATGGACGGAGTGGCGGTGGTGCCCTGCACCCGAAGGTCGGCGCTCCATTCCGATTCGAGACCCATTCCGGCGATGAAGAGCCGGTTGTCGGCGCGAAGCCGAAGGTCGAGCTTCCAGATGCTCGGGGCGGTGTTGTCGGCCTGCTGGGTCGAGTCCCTGACGCTCGGAAGCGGCTCGCCCTTGCGGCGAACTCCGGCCAGCTCGACCACCTGGGCGGCGCCCTGGCGAATGATCTGGTAGCGAACTTCGGGCAAGGCGAGGTCGCCTGAAATGAGTGCACCGTTGGCCCGGCTGTTGGTGATCGCGAGATCGCCGGTCAGGGTTGCTCCGATCGTATCGCTCCGGGCGAGCTGGGCGTCGGCGAGCTTCAATCGGATATCCATCGGATATCCGGACGCGGCGGCGAAGCCGACCGTCCCGGTGCCTGCGATCGTCCCACGGCCCGCCCGGCCCGAAAGCTGCTCGATCTGAAGCTCGGAGCTGGTGAACCGGCCGCGCAGGGCGAGCTGGCTGATCCGGGTCCCGTAGGTTTCGTGGACGAAGGTGAGGTTGTTGGCTCGGATGATCCCGGTGAGCTGCGGGCTCTGCACCCGGCCCGAGAAATCGGCGGCGACTCCGATCGGACCGGAGAGCTGCATGTCGGCTATTCCGCCCAACGACCACAGAACTTCGGCCGGGCCGTTATAGCGGATCCCTCCGGCGAGCGGGGCGGCGAGGAGCCGGGTCGACCAGGTGCCGGCGCCCGGGCCGACCGGCTGGAGCCGCAGCTGAGCCCGTCCGATCACCGCAGCATCGCGGCGGATCACCGCGGCGAGATTGCCGCCTTCGGGGCGGAGCTGGCCGGCCAAAGCGAGGTCGACAGGCGGCGATCGGACGGCGATTCCGGTGCGGGTGAAACCGGCGATGGTGAGCCTGGCGTCGGCGCGCGGGAAGGTGTCGCCGCCGATCTGGGCGAAGTCGATGCTTCCGGTCGCGCGGCCGCCGACTCCCATTCCCGGCGAGAAGAGGTTGAGGATCGAGATGTCGAAATCGTTCAGCCGCGACTGCACCACCATCCCGCCGTCGCCGTACCGGCCGGCGAGCCTGACATTGCCCTGGGGCAGGACGAGCTCGGCCGGAGCGAGCTGCCAGCCGCCGGCGACCTTGCTGACCACCGCCGGGCGGGCGAGGCGGAAGGGGATGTTGCGCACCTGGCCCTGGGCGGCCGCCCGGACCTGGTTGGGCGAGAGCGCCGCGTTTACCGCCACCCGGAACGGAACTCCGCTCGTCCCTTCGGCGAAGACCTGGGCGAGGCCGTTGCCGCCTCGATAATCGACCTTCGCCCGGGCCCGGGCGAGGAAGAAGTTGTTCGCACGGACCCCGGCGAGCTGGGCGTCGCCGACGATGTGGGGGGCGTCGTCGTAGAGGATCACGCTCGCCTGGATGACTCCGCGCTGGATCTGGATCGGGTTGGCGCCCGGTATCTGGGCGCCGTTCGCCGTCGCGCTGACGTCGGCGCGCTGGAATCGGCCGACCGCGCCGAGCTGGATCGTGCCCTGAAGGCCCTGGCCGGTCATCGCGAGGGTTCCGACGAAGGGGCCCGCGGGAGTGCGGACGACCCGGCCGGTGAAGGTCATCCCGGCGAAGAGCAAACGGCGAACCTCGATGGTCATCGGGCCCCGCCCGGACAGGATCGTGACGTCCGCCTCGAACGGGCCGTAGGCGGACTGGCCGCTGGCGCTGATCGCGTAGCCCCCGGCGACCGCGCGAACCGTAGCCCGGATGTCGCGAAGTCCGATCCCGAATCCCGGACTGGTCGCTCGAAGCTCGATCTGCGGCCGGGTGGCGGTCCCCGTCACGACGACCGCGAAGGCACCATAGGCCCTGGAGATCCCGCTTGCCCGGATGTTGATCCGGCCATCGGGCCAGACCGTCCCGCCGCCCGAAGTGATCCGGAGCCCGGGCGAGCTCAGGCGAACGTCGTCGAGCGTGATCACCCCGGCTGGGCTCATCGTCACGTTCGCCGACGCCGTCGCATTGCCTTCGAGCACTCCGGCCGCGCTCGGATTGTCGATCCGGCGGGTCCTGACCGAGACCCGGCCCTTGAGGCCGAAGCCGCTTCCGGCGGTGAACACGTCCATCTTGGTGGTGAGGTCGAGGAGCCCGATCCCCTCCATGTGATAATTGTTCACCGTGCCCTGGATTCCGGCGCGGTACTGGCCCCTGGCGAGGTCCGCGGCGACGACGACGGTGGCGTTCAGGCGGTCGGAGCGGATCTTGAGATTGTCGGAGACGAGCTTCGTGCCGCTGATGTTGATCGTTCCGTTCACGCCCACGTTGGTGAGAAGGCTTCCGAGCTGAGGATCGAGTCCGCTGATCCGGCGGGCGCGGGCCTGGATCGGCACGCTGATCCGGTCGGTATCGACCTTCGCCCGGCCGCGCGCCTGGAGCAGCTCGACCGTCGTCTTGTTGAAGCTTAGCGAGCGGGCCCGAAGGTCGTAGGCGACGAAGGGCGTCCTGAACGCGCCGTTCAGCACCATCGCCAGCCGGAGGTCGGTGCCGTCGATATTTGGGCCGATCAATTCGGGACGCGAGAGCCGGGTTGCGACCTTGAAGTCCTGGAACTGATTTCGTCCGAGATCGAGAATTCCGTCCGCGACCACCGCGATCGCCGGCGAGCTGAGGCTGAGGCGGGTGTCGGCCCGGCGCTGATCGAGCTTGGTCGTCAAATTCACCTGGATCTGCGGGGAAAGCAGGTTCCTGGGCACTCCGGCCGCAAGAAGCAGGCCGGGGTTCATTGGCCCGGAGACGGTGAAGGCGCCGTCCTTCGCTCCGACGGCGAGGTCGGCGAACTGCCTGCCGCCGAGCATCGCCTTCGCCCGGCCGCGCCAGTTGGTCCAGCTGCCGTTGCCGCCCAGCGAGGCGACGATCGGCTGGTTCAAGCCGCTCAGCTTGGCGACGAAGCCGTTGGCGGGCGCCTCGATTCGGACTCCCATGGCGAGGCGGTTCGCTTCCGGCACTGCGTCGATCCGAAGCGCGAGCTTGTCGCCGCCGGGCAAATTGGGCCCGGCTATCGCGTTGACGTCGAGCGCGACCTGGGCTCGGCCGTCGTCGATCCGTGCGCTTCCGGCGAGGCTCATCAGATGGCGGTAGCCGGTGACCGGCGGGTCGATGAGCATCCGGTCGACCTTGATCTGGCCGATGTCGACGTTGATGTCGGGAAGCAATGGGGCGTTGGGATCGCCGGGCTTGAGCTCGGGCAGTCGGTAGAGCCGCGCCTGCGGAACCTCGAGCCGCTTGATGTCGATATGGTTTCGGAAATAAGCCAGCGGCCGCCAGTCGAGCGTCGCCCTCGGAGCCCGGAAGAAGGTGCCCTTGGGGTCCTTGAGGGTGAGGTCGTGTAGGGTGAGCTCGCCGAACAGCGAGCCCTCGATCCGGCCGACGTCGATGTCGAGCCCGGACGCGGTCTCGAGCTGGTTGATCTGCTTGACGACGAAGCGGTGGCCGAGCGACGAATTCAGCCAGACGAAGAAGAGCAGGATGGCGACGACCAGCCCGATGAGGCCGATTCCGGTCCACTTGGCGGCGGTCCGGGCGCGCTGCCGGCCGCGGTGCACGTGAGGTGCGGGTTCGGCCGCGGTCGCCACCTAGAAGGCCTGCCCGATGGAGACGTAGACGGCGAAGCGCGATTCGCCCTTGCGGCGGCCCAGAGGCACCGCGATGTCGGCGCGCATCGGGCCGAAATTGGTGTAGAGCCGACCTCCCACGCCCACTCCGAAGCGCATGTCGTTCAGCCTCGGGGTCTGGCTCTCATAGACCTGGCCGGCGTCGACGAATCCGACGATCCCGTAATTGCCGAAGCGGTAGCGGGCCTCGGCGGCGAACTCGACCATCGAGCGGCCGCCGGTCGGGATGAGGATCGTCGGATCGGACTTCTCGTCGGGATCGGTCGGATCGAACTTGGGGTTGGCGACCTCGACCTTGGGCCCGAGCTCCTGGAAGCCGAAGCCCCGGACCGAGCCGCCTCCGCCCGCGTAGAGCCGCCGCGACGGCGCGAGCTCCGAAAGCTCGGCGCCGTAGATGGAGCCGACCCGGGCGCGCCCGGCGATGACGATATTCTCCTTCGCCGGATAATAGACGCTGCCGTCGAGGATATTGCGGAAATAGGGCTGGCTCGGCTCGCGGAGCGACGTCTCCGGGTTGACGAACGCCTTGAGCCGGAACCCCTTGGTCGGGTCGAGGAGGCTGTTCGATCGGTCGTAGCCGACCTGGGCGCTGATCCCGGCGAGGAAGAAGGCGTCGGCGATCGAAAGCTTGGGGAAGCCGGTCTGGGCCTCGTTGGTCGCGATGACCTCGGCGCCGAACGCGTAGGTCCAAACCTTCTGCCAGATCGGGGTCGACTCGCGCGCCACCTGCGCCTGGAGGCGGCTGGTATAGCCCTTGAAGGCGGGCAGGTCGCGGCGCCCGGCCTCCGCCTGGACGAAGATGCTCCGGTCGCGCTTCTTCCAGTTGTTGCGGCGAAGCCGGACCCTCAGCAGCTGCTCCTGGGTTCCGGCGATGGCGTTGACCATCAGTCCGCCCTCCGGCGGGAACAGGTTGCGATGCTCCCATGTCGCCTCGGCGCGGAAGCCTTCGCCGGTGGAATAGCCCAGGGTCCCGGCGAGCGATCGCGCCGGGCCGGCATCCTGCTTGACGAGGATGTTCACATATTCGGCGCCGTCCTCGGCCATCTCCCCGGTGGCGACCGGCTCGGCCGAGACGGTGGTGAACAGGTTGGTCGCGATCATCGCCTCGCGGAGATCGTCGACCTTGCGGCTGTCGTAGAGCTCGCCGCGCTTGAAGCGCGATAGAACCCCGACATGCTTGGCTCCGAAGGCAAGGTCGCCCTCGGTGGTGAAGCCGGCGAAGCGCGAGCGGTTTCCGGGCTTCACCGGAAGCGTGTAGTCGCCGTGCCGGGTCTCGGGGTCGAGAAGGATGTCGCGAAGGCCGACCTCGGCGAACGGATAGCCCTGCTGCGGAAGCCGGAGCCGGACATTGGCTTCCGCCGCCTCGACGTTGATCGCGACGATCGGATCCTCGGCCTTGAGCGGGAGCGCCTCGCGGGCGAGGTCGGGCGGCTCGGTCTGGGGGCCGTCCACCTTGATCGCTCCGAACAGGTAGCGCGGGCCCGGCACGACGCTCACCACCACGCGCATCTGCCCCGGAGTGTCGGGCAGCTGCTCGATCGAGGACGCGGCGGTGGCGTCGTAATAGCCCTCCGAGCGGAGCAGACGGACGGCGAGCAGCTCGTCCTCCTTGGCTCGGGCGCTGATCTGGGCGCCGTTGGTCGCCTCGCCGTCGGAATCCTCGAGCGCGGAAAGCTCGCGGAAGCGGTCCTCCAGCCCGATGTCCCCGAGGCCCTCGACGACGAGCGAATAGCGGACCGGCTCGACCTTCCCCTCGTCGTCCCCCCCTTCGGTTGCCGGAGGCGTGGTGACGTCGAATTCCGAGATCGGCGTGAGCGGACGCTCGAGCTCCGGATCGGGCGGAGCCACGACCGGGACGAGCTCGCCCTCGGGGGTGGTCGCCGCCGGCGGTCCTGCGAAATCCTCCAGGGGCTCGAGCGGCTTGCCGAGTTCCGGGTCGAGCGCCGGAAGCGCCTCCTCGAACTGGCTGTCGGTGACGATCGGCTCGTCGGCGGCCGGGGCCTGGGGCGGATCGGAGGCGTTCGACGTGGCCTGGGCGAAAGCCGGCGTGGCCGTGGCCAGCGCCAAGGCGCCGGCGGCGACCGCTCCCATCAAAATCCCGGCCTTCTTCAAATTGCCCGCCGCTCCGGAGGTTCGAATCCGGTCCTTACGCTGAAAAACGTTCAACTGGAAAAGCTTGCATTTGTTCCGGAGGCGTAAGGGATGGCGCGTGTGGCTTAGTGGCCACGTCTTAAGTTGCTCCGTAGGGCCATTTTTCCGGCAGTGTGAACTGGATTCAGGGTCGAGGGCGAGGCCCGTGCAGTGGCGGGCTGTGGGACGAACGGTTGCGCCTGGCCTCCGTCGCCTCGGGCGCCAACTTTAAAAGAGAAGGCACAAAGGCACGAAGGCACAACGTAGAGAGAAATTTTTCTACGTCGTGCCTTTGCGCCTTTGTGCCTTCGCTCAAAAATTCCAGGGCCTGCCGGCCGGGGAAGGAGAGACGCTCGATGCGAGGGTGCCGAGCCGCCAAGACTTTTCGTCCTGAGGTCCCGGCTTTCGCCGGGATGACGAATTTGCGCACCGCCATTGACACGCCGTGGCGTTCTTGTTATGTTCTAAACGGCTCTTTGACATTGTAGGCGAATCATACAGGCGGACCGGCGGGCCGATTGATTGCGGGCGTTCGGTACGTCAGGAGGGACGGATGCTCCGGCCGGCTTCGCCCGAACTGCTCGACTCGCTCGCCTCGCTGCTCGGGCCGCGCGGGTTCAGCCGGGAGGCGGAGGCGATGGAGCCGTGGCTCGTCGACTGGCGCGGGCGTTACCGGGGTCGCGCGGCCGCCCTGCTCTCGCCGGCTACGACGGCCGAGGTGCAGGCCGTCGTTCGACGCTGCGCCGAGGCCAGGACGGCACTGGTTCCGCAGGGCGGCAACACTTCGATGGTCGGGGGCGCGACCCCCGGAGCCGAGGGCGGGGCGCTGCTGGTGTCGCTTCGGCGGATGAACTCGGTGCGGAGCGTTTCGGCAGAGGACAATGTCGCCGTGGTCGAGGCCGGAGTGATCCTTTCCGACCTTCACGATGCCTCCGCGTCGGCCGGCCGCCGATTCCCGCTGTCGCTCGGGGCCAAGGGCTCGGCGACGGTGGGCGGGCTGGTCTCGACCAATGCGGGCGGGACCCAGGTGCTTCGTTTCGGTCCGATGCGATCGCTGGTCGTCGGGCTCGAGGCGGTGCTCCCCGACGGATCCCTGTTCGAGGGGCTTTCGGCGCTTCGCAAGGACAATCGGGGCTACGACCTCAAGCAGCTGCTGATCGGCGCCGAGGGAACGCTCGGGATCGTCACGGCCGCGAGCCTGAAGCTGGCCGCGGCGCCCGGCTCGCGGTCGGTGGCATGGGTGGGCCTCCGCTCGCCCGCGGCGGCGCTCGCCCTGCTTCGCCGGCTGGAAGGCCGTCTCGGGGAGGCGGTCGAAAGCTTCGAGCTGGTTCCCGAGGACGCTCTCGCCCTGGTGCTCGCCGGGATCGCCGGCACCCGCCCGCCGCTTGCGGGGAGGCATCGCTGGCACGTCCTCGTCGAATCCGTCGCTCCCCAGGGTGGGCGGGACGCCGCGGAGGCCCTTGAGGAGGCGCTTGGCGAGGCCCTGGACGAGGAGCTCGCCGAGGACGCATTGGTCGCAGCGAGCGAGGCCCAGGCGGCGGCGCTGTGGAGGCTTCGGGAATCGATCGCCGAGGCGGAGCGGTTGCAGGGGCCGTCGGTCAAGCACGATGTTTCTGTCCCGGTGTCCGCGATGCCGGCTTTCATCGAGGACGCCCGGGCCGCCGTCGAGGCCCGATTCGAGGGCGCCCGGGTGGTGGCGTTCGGCCATCTCGGCGACGGCAACGTCCATTTCAACGTCCAGCCGCCGCCCGAGGCGGATGCCGGGGCCTGGCTCGCCGCCGAGGCGGAAGCGGTGACCCGGCTGGTCCACGACCGGGTCGGCGATTCGGGCGGCTCGATTTCCGCCGAGCACGGCATCGGCCAGTCCAAGCTGGCCGAGCTCGCGCGCACCGCCGGTCCGGCGAGGCTTGCGGCTCTGCGGGCGATCAAGGACGCGCTCGATCCGGCCGGGATCATGAACCCGGGCAAGCTGCTGCCGTCACTCTGAAGGAGGCGGCGGGTCCGTCGGGGGCGGCGCGGCCGGGCGCGCGATCAGGAGCCGGGGTGCGAATCTTGCGATCAGGAGCAGCAGGCTGGGCAGCAGCATGGTGTTCCACAGGTCGTGGAGCGAGCCCGCTTTCTCCCAATCCTCGACCAGATTGTCGCGGAAGATGTCGAGCCATTCATTAGCGAGCGCGCAGACCAGAACGATCAGCCAGGGCCACGGGCTGGCCAGGCTCCGTCTGAGCAGCGCCGCGGAGCCGACCTGGATGATCAATGCGAAATAGATGTGGAGGGCGTCGCGCTCCAGCCCGGTCCAGGCCGCGACGGCCGCCTTGATCGGTTCGTTGTCCACGCGGAGCCCCCTTTAAGTCCTCCCCCGGATTTCCGGGGGAGGGGGACCGCGCGAAGCGCGGTGGAGGGGTTCTTCGGAGTCGCAAGGGGCACCTCCACCACCCTTCGGGTGGTCCCCCTCCCCTGCAAATGCAGGGGAGGATTGGGGGGGAGCCTCACTGCCGCGGAATTCCGTCATGGTCTCCGACCCTTCCCCTGCGATTCCGGATCTGGAGACGACCTTGGCGACCGTCATCAGCAGGATCTTGAGGTCGAGCGCGAAGCTTCGATTGTCGACATACCAGGTGTCGAGGGCGAGCTTCTCGGGCCAGCCGAGCGCGTTTCGGCCGTTGACCTGGCTCCAGCCGGTGAGGCCGGGCCGGACGTTGTGCCGCCGGGCCTGCTCGGGCGAATAAAGCGGAAGATATTGCATGAGCAGCGGGCGCGGTCCGACGAGGCTCATGTCGCCGGTGAGAACGTTCCAAAGCTCGGGCAGCTCGTCGAGGCTGGTCGAGCGAAGGAGCCGGCCGAAGCGGGTGAGCCGCTGGGCATCGTCGAGCGGATTGCCCGCGGAATCGACCGAATCGAGCATCGTCCGGAACTTGATGAGCCGGAACGGCCTGCCGTGGAGGCCCGGGCGGACCTGCCGGAAGAAGACCGGCCGGCCGAGCGCCACGGCCACCGCGACCGCGACGACGGCCAGAAGCGGAGCGAGCACGACGAGGCCGCCGGCCGAAAGCACCACGTCGGTCAGCCTTTTCGGGTCGAAGCGGGCCATGACGACGCCAATCGCCGTCCTGCCGTTCAATTGCAACGGCTTCGGCGAAGCGCAGTCGCGGATGTCGAGACCCGTCGGTACCGGCACTCAATGGCGATCGTTATCCAGCAGTTCGACGCCTCCGCAGGGGCGAGGGGATGAACTCGGCCGCCCCGCCGCGGCCGAAGGCCGCAATTTTGTTTCACACAAAGGCACAAAGGCACAAAGGGTCCGCGCAGCGGTTGCTCAAAGCCCGCTCGAGCAGGCCGTGACTCATCGAGCGCACAAGCGCCTTTGTGCCTTCGTGTCTTTGTGTGAAAACAAATTTTTGCGGCTTCGCCGCCCGAGGGGTCCGCCTGTGTGCCCGAGGCTCCGCTTTCGCCGGGGAACATGCTTCCAGTGCGGCGAGTCAGCGGCTAAGGAATTGGCCCCGTAGGAGAGACTTATGTGCGGCATTGCCGGCTTCATCGGCGGGCGCTTCGACCATGGCGGACAGGGCGCCCGGGCAGTGCTGGCCCGGATGACCGGTGCGATCGCCTATCGCGGCCCGGACAGCGCGGGGGCCTGGCTGGACCCGGAGCACGAGGTGGCGCTGGGCCACCGGAGGCTCGCCATCCTCGACCTCTCGCCGGCCGGCGAGCAGCCGATGACCTCTCCGGGCGGCCGGTACGTCACCGTCTACAACGGCGAGATCTACAACCATCTCGAGCTTCGCGAGCGGCTTTCCGGGCCGTGGCGGGGGCATAGCGACACCGAGACCCTGCTCGCGGCGATCGAGGCGTGGGGCGTGGAGAAGGCGCTCGGCGAATGCGCCGGTATGTTCGCACTGGCGCTTTGGGACCGCGAGGAGAAGGCGCTGATCCTCGCCCGCGACCGGCTCGGCGAGAAGCCGCTTTATTACGGCTGGCAGGGACGGGGGTCCGAGGCGGCCTTCCTGTTCGGCTCGGAGCTGAAGGCGCTGGCCCGCCACCCCGCCTTCGAGCGCGAGATCGATCGGCAGGCGCTCGCCCTCTTCACCCGCTTCAACTACGTGCCCGCGCCGCACTCCATCTATTCGGGCATCTCGAAGCTTCCGCCGGGCACCTTTCTGACCCTCCGGGCGGGCGAGCGCGATCCGACGATCGCGCCTTACTGGTCGGCCGCCGAGGTCGCAGCGGCGGGCGCCGCCGCTCCGCTGGACATCGGTCCGGAGGAAGCGACCGACGAACTCGAGCGGCTGCTTTCGAAGACGGTCTCGCAGCAGATGCTCTCGGACGTTCCGCTGGGCGCCTTTTTGTCGGGCGGGGTCGATTCCTCGACCGTCGTCGCACTGATGCAGGCGCAGTCGTCGAGACCGGTGAAGACCTTCTCGATCGGTTACGACGATCCGGCCTATAACGAGGCCCAGCATGCCGGCGCGGTCGCCCGCCATCTGGGAACCGACCACAACGAGCTCTACCTGCAGCCGTCGGACGCGCTTGCGGTCATCCCCTCGCTTCCCTCCGTCTACGACGAGCCCTTCGCGGACGCCTCGCAGGTTCCGACGCTGCTCGTGTCCAGGCTCGCCCGGCGGCAGGTGACGGTCGCCTTGTCCGGCGACGGCGGCGACGAATTGTTCGCCGGCTACAACCGCTACCACCTCGCCGCGCGCAACTGGGGGCGGATCTCGAAGGTGCCGAGGCCGCTCCGGCGCGCCGCCGCGACCGGCCTTCAGGCGCTTTCGCCCGAGCAGTGGAACAAGGTGACGGGCGCAATCTCCCCGCTGCTCCCGGCGTCGCTTCGGGGCGGCCGGGGGGAGGCGATCCACAAGGCGGCCCGGGGCCTTGCAAGCGCTTCGGCCGACGACCTCTATCGGGGACTGGTCTCGAGCTGGCGCGATCCCGGCGAGATCGTCATCGGCGGCTCCGAGCCGGCGACCCTGGGGCCCGACGTCCTTGCCCGGCTGGGCGGCCTCGGGACCTGCGAGCGGATGATGGCGCTCGACATGCTGACCTACCTGCCGGACGACATTTTGACCAAGGTCGACCGGGCCGCGATGAGCGTCTCGCTCGAGACGAGGGTGCCGCTGCTCGATCATCGGGTGGCCGAGTTCGCCTGGCGGCTTCCGCTGGACCTCAAGCTTCGCGGCGGCGAATCGAAATGGGTGCTCCGGCAATTGCTCTACCGGCACGTGCCGCGGGCCCTGATCGAGCGGCCCAAGATGGGCTTCGGAATCCCGATCCACGCCTGGCTTCGAGGGCCGCTCAAGGGCTGGGCCGAGGCCCTGCTTTCCGAGCGGCGCCTGGCCGGCGAGGGCTATTTCCACCCCGGGCCGATCCGCGCCGCCTGGGACGCCCACCAGAGCGGCCGGGCCAACGTCCAATATCAGCTGTGGGCGATTCTCATGTTCCAGGCCTGGCTCGAACATTCGTCCGAGCAGGGCGGCGAAGTGCCGCTCCAGGACGTGGCCTGAAGCATTCAGCTGGAGCGTCGGGAGGTTGGGTCCAATCGCTCGAACCCGTTCGCCCTGAGCCTGTCGAAGCCCCTTCCTTCCCCTGATAAACCAGAAAGCAAGACCCTTCGACAGGCTCAGGGCGAGCGGGTTCCGGTGATCCAACCTGCTCCCTCAATGCCCCCGCTTCAGGTCGGCCCCATGTTGGGGCCGATGAAATTGTCGCCGCCGAGGTTGCGGCCGTCCCACAGGACGGGGTGAACCTTGTGGCCGGACCGGTTGCGATAGGTGTTGCGGCCGTAGACGGTGTCCTTCAGGTGGATGAAATATTCTCCCTCGACGCTTGCCCCGGGCTCGAGCACGCAGTCGTTGTCGGTGAAGGTCGAATTGTGCACCCGGGCGATCCCGGTGCGGACGTTGCTGGCCCGGATCCGGTTCCGAGCGACCACGACGTCCCGGTAGCCCTCGCCGAAGATGTCCACGACGAAATAGCCGCCGCCGGTGAGCTGGTTGTCGAGGATATGCAGGCCGGCGATCTGACGCCGGTCTCCCACCGTCCTGATCGCGGCGCCCTCCTGGTCTCCCACTTCGGCGTGGATCCGGGAGTTGCTTATCTTGATTCCGTCCACCCGGCTCGAGACGATGATCCCGCTGTTCGAGCCGGATATGTCCATGTTGGAGATCCGGATGTTTTCGTTGGCGTTGGTGACGAAGATTCCGACTCCGACCTTTCCGCCGATCCGGCCGTCGCTGATCTCGATGTTGCGGTTGGGCTGGGCGATGTCGTCCGGCTCGAGGTCGATCCCCCCGAAGGGGGAGGTGCCGTCGATTCCGGCGATGTCGACCCTTCGGATGCGGCCGTCCATGGCGGTCACGAGCGAAATCCCGTTGCGGCGGCAATCGCGGATCTTCACCGAGTCGATGAGGAAATCCCGGGGGGTTTCCGCCCCCTTGCCGCCGACGTAGATCCCGTCGCCCCAGCAGCCGTCGATCTCGACTCCGCTCACTTCCCAGCCGCTGCTGAAGAAGGCTGCCACTCCCATCCCCCATTCGCCGCCGGTGCCGAGGTGGATGTTGCGCTCGCCGGTGATCCGCCCAGGCCCGCGAAGCTTCCAGCCGCGGCTTCGGAAGCCCTGGACGACCGCTCCGCGCATGTGCCGGCTCGGAAGCGCCCGGAGCTGGGCCCCGTTCAGCTCGAGCGTCTGGCCGGACCTGAGCTTCAGCCCGCCATAATCCTCGACCGTCGGTTTCCAGTTGGTGTCGATCCGGTAGACCGCTCCGCGCCGAAGCCGGACGATCTCGCCCGGGCCGGCCGAATCGAGGCAGATCTGGATCGCCTCGGTGTCGTCGGTGCGCCCGTCCCCCTTCGCTCCGAAGCGCTCCGGGTCGAGGACCCGCGCCGGGGTCTGGGCATATCCGCATCCGGCCAGCAGGGCCCAGGCGGCGGCGCCGGTCATCAGGAACTCACGTCGGTGGCTGATCATGTCGGCCTCATCCGGCAGTCAAGCTGAGCCTAAGCTTAAGCCCCGAGCCCTCAGTTGACGGCTCGAGCATCGCGCGAGACGCCCTTCGGACGCTCGAGCGGCTCGGGCGGCCCGAGCTCGCCCTGGTCGGGCGCGATCAGCTCCTGCAGCTTCTCGCGCACCGCGACCGAGTCCCCGGCGAAGATGGCGGCGCGCAGCTTGTCGATATGGGGGCGAAGCTCGGCGAAGGAGATGAAGCGCTCCTTGGCCATCTTGATCCGCGGGTGGGCGGTGTCGAGCGCGCCTTCGCCGACGAACAGCTCCTCGTACAATTTCTCGCCCGGGCGAAGCCCGACATAGGCGATCTCGACGTCGCCGGCCGGATTGCCCTCCTCCCTGACCGTCATTCCGGACAGCGAGATCATGTTGCGAGCGAGCTCGGCGATCCGGATCGGCTCGCCCATGTCGAGGACGAACACCTCGCCGTGGCGGGCCATCGCGCTGGCCTGGAGCACGAGCTGGGTCGCCTCCGGGATCGACATGAAGAAGCGGGTGACCTCGGGATGGGTGACTGTGAGCGGGCCGCCGCGGCGGATCTGCTCCCGGAAGGTCTGGACGACCGAGCCCGAGCTGTCGAGCACGTTGCCGAAGCGGACGATCCCGAAGCGGGTCCCGCCTTCCTCGGCCAGAGCCTGGATGACCAGCTCGGCGACCCGCTTGCTCGCTCCCATCACGCTTTCCGGACGGACCGCCTTGTCGGTCGAGATCATCGTGAACCGGGTCAGCTTCGCGTCGAACGCGGCCTGGGCGAGCACCCAGGTGCCGATGACGTTGTTCTCGACTCCGACGACCTCGTTATGCTCGAGCAGCGGCACGTGCTTGTAGGCCGCGGCGTGGTAGATGGTCTCGACTCCGTGGATCCGGATGATGTCCCGGACGAGAAGCTCGTTGAGCATCGAGCCGACGATCGGGACCACGGCGGGCCGGTCCCCCGGCTCCCGGTCGCGGAGCAGCTCGAGCAGCTGCTGCTCGATCGAGTAGAGCGCGAACTCGCTGTGATCGAGCAGGACGAGCTTGGCCGGGCGGACCCGGACGATCTGGCGGCAGATCTCCGAGCCGATCGAGCCGCCGGCGCCGGTGATGAGGATGGTCTGGCCGTCGACGGCTTCCTTGATCAGGTCGCTCAAGGGCTCCACGGGATCGCGGCGCAGAAGGTCGTTCACGTCGATCGGCCGGACGTCGCTCACCGTGAACCGGCCGGAGACGATCTCCTCCGGCGCGGGCACGGTCATCACCTGGACGTTGAGCTTGTTCAGCCGCTCGATCGCGCTCAGGCGCTGCGAGCGGGTGGCCTTGGGCATGGCCAGGAACACTTCCTTGACGCCATTGTCCTGGACCAGCGCGGTGAGCGCCCTGGGCGGGTGGATCTGGGCGCCGGCGATGATCTGGCCCTTGAGCGCGGGATCGTCGTCGACGAAGCCGCAGAGCCGGAAATGGCGGTCGCGGCGGACCGATTCGGCGAGGCTGATCCCGGCGGAATTGGCTCCGTAGATGACGATGTTGCGCCGGCCAGCCCGGTTTTCCGGATGCTTCCGGTCGGCGCCGATGACCAGCGCGGCCATCGCGTAGCGGCCCATGAACAGGAGCACGAACAGGAAGCCGCCGTAGATGAAGCCGACCGAGCGCGGCACCAGGATCCGGACCCCGTCGACGACCATCGAGGCGCGCATGAAATAGACCAGGATGACCCAGGCCGTGGCTGCGAGGGCCGCTCCGAAGAGTATCCGGCTGACCGTCCCGAGATCGAAGAAGCGAAGGACGATATGGTAGATTCGAAGCTGGAACAGCCCGGCAAGCCCGACCAGGATCGAGATCGCCCCGGCGAGCAGGACCACCGGATCGACCGGCAGATAAGGCTCGCCGAGGCGGGCCGAGAAGGCGGCGACGAGCGCGAACATCATCGCGGCGACGTCGTACGCGACGAGGATCAGGCGCTTCTGAGCCCGGTCCGCCGAGGACACTCGTCTGACAAGCTGAAATATCATGGGAATGGCGGTCCTTAGACCAAAACGGCCCTTGCTGGAAGCCCGGCGGCCCCAGGGCCTGTACTCATGGCCGGCAACGGCCATGACGGGGCGGAGAGGCGGTCAGGGCGAGGAGCGAGCGAGGGAGCGATGCTCTGCGCATCGTGACCGACGAGCGACGACGCCATGGCCGCCTCTCCGCCCCGCCCCTTCGGGGTCGCCCGGAGAAGGGCACCGGCTACG
>DASVQD010000007.1:0-62598 GCA_036389345.1 Allosphingosinicella sp.
TCCACCTGCACCTCGACCATCTCGACGAGAAGATCCTCGCCGAGCGCCTGCCCGGGATCACCGAGACCGGCAAGGTGTTCGCCGGCGTCGACCTGACCCGCCAGCCGCTGCCGGTGGTGCCGACCGTCCATTACAACATGGGCGGCATCCCGACCAACTATCACGGCGAGGTGGTGACGCTGAAGGACGGCGACCCGGACAGCATCGTGCCCGGCCTGTTCGCCGTCGGCGAGGCGGCCTGCGTCTCGGTGCACGGGGCCAACCGCCTGGGCTCGAACAGCCTGATCGACCTTGTCGTCTTCGGCCGCGCGGCCGGCCACCGGCTGGGCGAGACGATCAAGGCCGGTGCGGCGCTGCCGCCGGCGCCCAAGAGCGGCGACGAGCTCGCGCTGGCGCGGCTGGACCGGTTCCGCTTCGCCGCCGGCGCCAGCCCGACCGCCGAGATCCGCAACCGCATGCAGCGCACGATGCAGGCGGATTGCGCGGTGTTCCGGACTTCGGCGACGCTGGCCGAAGGCCAAGGCAAGATCGACGCCGTCTATCGCGAGATGGCGGACATCCGCACCACCGACCGCAGCCTCATCTGGAACACCGACCTCGTCGAGACGCTCGAGCTCGACAATCTGATCGCCCAGGCGGTGGTGACGATGCACTCGGCCGCCAACCGCAAGGAAAGCCGCGGCGCCCACATGCACGAGGACTATCCCAACCGCGACGACTCGAACTGGATGAAGCACACCGCGGCCTGGTTCGAAGGCTGGGGCGGCCAGGGCGGCTCGGTGAGGATCGATTACCGCCCGGTCCACGAATATACGCTGACCGACGAGATCCAGTATATTCAGCCCAAGGCGCGGGTTTACTGAGGCGTTGAAATGGCTGATATCCCACCGGCGGCGGTGCACGCGGCGTATGAAGCGGCGAAGCGTGTGTACCGAGGCGAAATTGACGAGGCCTCTGCTCGGGAGGATCTTGCTGCCCGAGGTGTAATATCTTCGGCATCGGCTTACAGCTACATTCGAAATCTGTCTCCGATGCTGGCTGGCGAACGTTATCACTTTACGATCAACGCGTATGCCACTGGTTATTATCTCAAAAATATCCTCGCGGATTTTGGCCCCGGTGCCGCGCACCTTGCCTTAATGTCCGTCCGAAGCCACTTGGCCGCTTATCGCAAGGGCAAGGGCCGGTCCGGGCATCTCAAGGATATCGAAGCGATCTGCGATTCGTTCGAGGGCAGCCTCGATACTCTGGCGACCGAGCAGGGCAAGTTCGAACGCGCGGTGGAGAAGTCCCGGAAGCTGTCGAGGGTCCAGCGTGCCGCGAAACTCGCCGAGGCGCCTCGGAAGCCGAAGAGGATCATTGTCCAGACGCTGGCCTACAAACGAAATCCACATGTGGTTGCAGCGGTGTTGGAGCGTGCGGCGGGGACGTGCGAACGCTGCGGATGCGCCGCGCCCTTCCTGCGGGCTTCAGATGGCGAACCTTATCTGGAGGTTCATCACGCCGTCCGCCTGGCAGACGGTGGGGACGACACCGTCGACAACGCCCTCGCGGTTTGCCCGAATTGCCACCGCGAAACCCATTACGGCCCGATGCCTCCCCAGTCGGAACGCTAAGATCCCGGCTCAAGCGAGCGAGGTCAACCCGAACTCGATCCGGGATCGATGAACGGGGCGGATCGAGCTCTAGCCCGCCGGTATTCACGGGTTTCCGGCTTCGCTGGGAATTACGGGTCAGACCGCGACCGCCTCCAGGGCTTCTCGCACTTTCGCCATGTCCTCCGCGAAGCTTCGGCGCATCGCCTCCTCGTCGAGCGCTGAGCGTTCCACCACCATCGGCATGGACAGGCCGATGCGCAACGTCGCGCCCCAGCTCCCGCCGTCCAGCTTCACGCATTTCACCGGCTGACCGAGGCGGACGCCATGGTCCAGCATCGCCTTGTGCCAGCGGATCGAGTCCTCGAAGGTCGAGCCGCCGCCATATTCGCTGAGGTCGAGGGTGGAGAGGGTCCGCATCTCGATCGGGTGGGTGTCCGCGGTCTCTTTTTCGCCGGGCGGGTAGGGGGCGACGCGGTGGGCGGGGGTGCGTTCGACGATCTCCTCGCGCACCGCCTGGTGGAAGCTCAGGATGATCCGGGTCACGGCTTCCATGGTGAGGCGCTGGAATCGTTCGAGCTCGAAGATCGAGGCTTCGAGACGGAGCAGCAGGCCCGGATTGGACGAATCCTCCAGAGCTTGAGCGCCGGGCCAGCCTTCCGGCCATTCGCCGCGGCGGAAGATCGTTGCGAGGCCCCGGGCAAGTGGCTGAGATTGCTCGCGAAAGCGGCGGGGAACGAGGGCGAAGCCGCTGAACGGCGGGCCGCCCATGAACTTGGAGCCGGTGACGAAGACGATCGCCCCGCGGCCGAGGTACTCCGCGATGGCCGGGCTGGTGATCCGGGCCTGGCAGGCGTCGACCACCAAAGTGACGGAATCGCCATTTTTCGCCACCAATCGATCGATGTCCGCCAGCGACGGAAGGATGAGGCCGGTTTTGGAGCCGTGGACGACATGGACGAGGACATGGCGGCCGGCGGAGCGGGCTTCGGCGAGCGACTCGTCCATCCTGGCCGCGATCTCGGCCGACGGCCGGGCCCGGCCGTGGCCGTCGCGGACCGGAACGTCGATCAGCTCGACATGGGTCTCGCCGAGGCCCGGCACCGGGTCGCCCGGAACCGTCGCGACATCGAGCGCCGTCTCACGCGCGAAATAGCGGCCGAAGGCCGAGTGGATGCAGCCGCTGCCGACCTCGTCGGCGCCGAGAAGGATATTGTGGGTGCCGGCCCCGCCCCGGCCGGCGGCGCAGGCGAGAGCGACATATTCGAGGTCGGTGCCCGACGGGGCGAAGACGATGTCGACCTCGCTATCGAGAGCATAAGCGCTCCGGATCCGGTCGCGAAGCGCCTCCAGCCGCTCCCCATATCCTCGCCCGGAGAGGCCGGCTGCGATCCCGGCCAGCACTTCCTCGACATGGCCGAAGGCCAAGGCGGAGATGTCGTTGGCGGTCGACGAGGCATAGGCCAGAACCGCGCTGGGGCGGGGCGCCGAATGGTAGCGATTGAGGCCGGTATCCGGCCGGAGGACGATCCGGGCGTCGCCCCCGGTCGTCATCAGACCGGCGGAGTCGCCGTGCACTCGGGTTTGGGCGGTCACTGGGTTCGCTCTTGGCCTTCCGTAGCGGCGGGACTATGGCCGCCGCGCCCCCCCTGAAAGGCCAAGTCCCGCGTGTCAAACATCCGTCCGCTCACCATCCCGCCCGAAGCCAGAGAGCGGCTGCGTATAATGTTCATCGCCAAGCACGCCTTGTGGGAGGGCGGGCTCCACCCGGAGGACGGCAACCACGCTTTATATCATGTCGAGGTCCGCGAGATATTGAAGGGGCTCGGGCTCAACCTCGAGCTTGCGAACAAATATGAGGCCTTGTTCGACAGGCCCGAGGTCGACTTCGTCTTTCCGCTGCTCAACCGCGGCGGCTTCCTCAACAGCGAGATGATGCTGCCCCTGCTGTGCACCCGGCACGGAATCCCCTTTCTCGGCGCAAGCCCGATCCTTCGCGGGATGTCCGACGACAAGCATCTCACCAAGATGGCGGTCGCCGCCCGCGGGATTCCGACCGCGCCCTGGGCGATCTACCGCCGCGGCGCCCCGGTCGAGCGGTCGCGCTGCCCCGAGGGCGAGCGGATGGTAATCAAGCCCAACGCGTCGTCGGCGAGCTGGGGAGTCCAGGACGCGCACGACTGGGCCGGAGTCGAGGCGGCGATCGCCGGAATCCATTCGGAGGGCCATGACGCGATCGTCGAGCCTTTCCTCAACGGAAGCGACGTCGAGGTTCCGGTGATCACGATTGGCGGCGAGCCCGCCATCATGCCGATGATGCTGTTCGAGCAGGCCGACCCGTCGCACCTTCGGACCTATTACGAGAAGCGCGACCTCGTCGACCGGAGCCAGAAATACCAGCTGGTCGAGTTCGACGACTCGGAATGGACCCCGATCATCGCCGACTATACCCGCCGGATCGCCGAGGAGTTCAGGCCCTTCGACTATGGCCGCTACGAGTTCCGCTTCGACCGCGAGAGCGGCAAGGTTGTCTTTCTCGAGGTCAACCTCAACGCCAACTTATGGTCGCAGAAGGTGTACGGCCGCTCCGCGGCGCTGGCCGGGCTCGCCCAGGAGGAGCTGATCGAGACGATCCTGGCGGAGAGCTTGCGACGGCACGGGCTTCTTGCGGGCGAAGCCCCATAGGATCGTGGGGGCGGCAAGGCCGCTTTAGTTCACACAAAGGCCCAAAGGCACGAAGGGTCCAAGTCTCGGGCTGGCATAATCGGATTTCCGCGAACGACGGTACCGACCGCATCTTTGTGCCTTTGTGCCTTTGTGCGAACAAATCCGACTATGGACCCCGAAGGAGCGTTGAAGGATAGGCGCTGACGCGCCAAGTGGGAGTGGTTGAGCCGGGCCCCGCGAGCCGTTAAGCGGGCTCCAGCAAAGGATTGAGAATGGCCGAGTTCACCCTTCCGAAGAACAGCGTGATCAAGGGGAAGGGGCGTTCGTTCGCCGATCCCGCCGGGCCGGGGCGCACCCGCAAATTCAAGATCTACCGCTACGATCCCGATTCGGGCGAGAATCCGCGCTACGACACGTACGAGATCAATCTCGACGAGACGGGGCCGATGGTGCTCGACGCGCTCTTGCGGATCAAGAACGACATCGATCCGACGCTGACCTTCCGCCGCTCCTGCCGCGAGGGGATCTGCGGCTCCTGCTCGATGAACATGAACGGCCGCAACGGCCTCGCCTGCACTACCGCGATCGAGGATTATAAGGGCGAGATCAGGATCACGCCTCTGCCGCACATGGACGTGGTCAAGGACCTGGTTCCAGACTTCACCCACTTCTTCGCGCAATATGCCTCGATCGAGCCGTGGCTGAAGACCAAGACCCCGGATCCGCCGGGCAAGGAGAGGCTCCAGTCGCCGGAGGACCGGGCCAAGCTCGACGGCCTCTACGAATGCATCCTGTGCGCCTGCTGCTCCTCCTCCTGCCCGAGCTACTGGTGGAATTCGGACAAGTTCCTGGGGCCTGCCATCCTGCTCCAGGCCTATCGCTGGCTCGCCGACAGCCGCGACGAGAATGTCGGCGAGCGGCTGGACGAGCTGGAAGACCCGTTCCGGCTCTACCGCTGCCACACGATCATGAACTGCGCCAACGTCTGCCCGAAGGGGCTCAATCCGGCCAAGGCGATCGCCGAGACCAAGAAGATGCTGGTGGAGCGCGCGGTTTGATCGCTCCCGTCGTCCCAGCGCAGGCTGGGACTCCAGGGGGTGAAGAACGCCGGGGCCTTTCACCCGCCGGGGCCCCAGCCTTCGCTGGGGCGACGAAGTGACCGAGCGCCGTCTCCACCCCCTTATCCGTCACGAGCCCGATCCGGACCATCCCGGCTGGTGGACCTGGGACCTCCCGACCGACGACACGCGCTTCAATGCCACGCTCGGCAAGCTACTCGTCCGCGGCGAAGGCGAGGGGCGGGCGCGGTGCCGGATGTTCCCCGACGTCGCCCAGAGCAACCTCGGCAATATCGTCCATGGCGGGGCGATCCTGACGTTCGTCGACATGGCGATGTTCGCGGGCGGCTATTCGGCGGGGGCCACGCTTGGGCCTTCGGTGACCCTCGACCTTTCCGCCCAGTTCCTCTCGGGAGCGAAGCTCGGACTTCCGCTCGACTGCTCGGTCGAGATCCTCCGCGAGAGCAAGCGGCTCGCGGTGATGCGCGGCCTCGTCGAGCAGGAGGGGGAGATCGTCGCGTCCTGGTCGGGGACCCTGAGGAAGCTGTCGAGGTGAGCGAGGTCGCCGGGCGCTATCGGGCGCTGGTGGACAAAGGCGAGCTTCGGCCCGACTCCGACCAGGAAAAGGCGGTCGAGGTTCTCGACCGGATCGCCGGCGAGCTGGCGTCGGCGCCGAAGAAGACGCACTGGGCGCGATTGTTCGCCAAGCCGCCCCCGGCGCCGCGCGGCGCCTATCTGTGGGGCGGGGTGGGGCGCGGCAAGTCGATGCTGATGGACCTCGCCTTCGAGGCGATCCCCGCACAGCCCAAGCGGCGGGTGCATTTCCACGAGTTCATGCTGGAGGTCCACGAGCGGCTCCGGGCCGAGCGTTCGAGGGAGGAGGGCGATCCGATCCCGCCGGTCGCCCGGGCGATCGCCGCCGAGGCCCGCTTTCTCGCTTTCGACGAGATGGTGATCAACAACGCCGCCGACGCGATGATCCTGTCGCGGCTCTTCTCGCAGCTGCTCGGCAACGGGGTGACCGTCGTCGCCACCTCCAACCGTCCGCCGGGCGACCTCTATCTCGGCGGGCTCAACCGGGAGCTGTTCCTGCCCTTCATCGCCCTGGTTGAGCGCGAGCTCGACGTGGTGCCGCTCAACGGCCCGACCGACTACCGGCTCGAGCGGCTCGGGGGCTTCCCGACCTGGTACGTGCCGAACGGGCCGGAGGCGACGAAGGCGCTCAGCGACGCCTTCTTCCGGCTGACCGATTTCTCGGTCGAGGACCGGGACAAGGTTCCCGCCGAAGACATAGCGGTACAGGGCGGCCGGACCCTGCACGTGCCCAAGAGCCTGAAGGGAGTCGCCGTCTTCTCGTTCAGGCGGCTGTGCGGCGAGGCCCGGGGCGCCGCCGACTATCTCGCGATCGCGCGGCGCTATCACACGGTCATCCTCGTCGGGATCCCGGTCATGGGCCCGGACCGGCGCAACGAGGCGGCGCGCTTCGTAACACTCGTCGATTCGCTCTACGAACATAAGGTCAAGCTCCTCGCCGCCGCCGACGCCGCTCCGGGCGACCTCTATCCGCAGGGCGACGGGTCCTTCGAGTTCCGGCGCACCGTGTCGCGCCTGATCGAGATGCAGTCGCAAGACTATCTCGCGGCCGGGCATGGGAATATCTGAGGCGGCATTCAATCGCGCTCGAGCAGCCTTGCCCTCTCCCGTCCTTACGGGAGAGGAGAGGAATGGCCACCCTGAAGGCGGATAGCCTAGAAGCGCATCGCCATCGACACTCCGCCGCCGCCGGCATCTCCCCAGGGCAGAACCTGGACGCGGGCGTCGTGGCGGGAGGTGATGAGGAATCCGGCGGCCTCGCCGATGGCGGCCCCGGCGACCACGTCGTGCCAGAAATGCTTGCGCGCCTCGACCCGGGCGACTCCGACGAATCCGGCGAGGAAAGTGGCCGGCAGGCCGACCTTCCAGCCGTAGCGCTGGTGGAGGGTCGCGGCGGCGGCGAAGGAGGCCGATGTATGGCCCGAAGGGAAGCTTCGGCGGTCGCTGCCGTCGGGCCGCCGCTCGTCGACGAGGCGCTTCAGCCCCTCGGTGACGGCGAAGCTCGCGGCCAGGCTTCCTCCCGCCTGGAGCGCGCCCTGCCGGTCTCCCCTGGCGACCGGAAGGCCGATGGCGACCGCGACCAGGGTCGCTTCGCCCGCGGTGCTCGCATCGTCCCAGCCATTGGCCCGCGCGGGGCTTGCGGCCGCGGCCAAAAGCAGGATCGGTGAAATGAGGAGCGGCCCGCGCATGCCTGCCTTTAGCGCGTAGAGGCTCGGAGCGAAATCGCGTTGGCTCCTTTTTCAGGGGACACTTAGGGGACGGTCACCCGACTGTCCCCTAAGTGTCCCCGGATGGGCTCTCGGGTGAGTAAGGCCGCAGCCTTTCGCCCCCTTGGGGTCCCGGCCTTCGCCGGGACGACGGCCCCGTTGACCCTTCGACCTTCGCGGTCCAGCTTCCATACCGCCTCATTCAGCTGGAGCCCCTCATGCGCCTCGTCCCTGCCCTCGTCCTCGGCCTGCTCTCCACCACCGCCCTCGCCGCCGATCCCGCGCCCGACAAGTGGGACCTGAAGGCGCGCGAGATACTTGCCCGGTCCGTCGAGATCCCGACCGCGATGGGCGAGGGCAAGGTGCCGGAGCTCGCCCGGTATCTGGCGGAGCAATATAAAGCCGCCGGCTGGGCGGAAGGCGACATCCAAGTCATCCCCTACGAAGGCGCTCCCGGCGACAAGACCGCCGCCTTCATCGCGCGCTGGCCGGCCGCCAAGCCCTCCGGGAAGAAGCCGATCCTGGTCATGGCGCATATGGACGTCGTTCCCGCGAGGCGGGACGACTGGTCGATCGACCCTTACGTCCTCACCGAGAAGGACGGTTATTTCTACGGGCGCGGAACCAGCGACATCAAGCAGGGCATCACCGCGGTCACCACCGCATTGCTCCGGCTGAGGGCGGAAGGCTTCAAGCCGACCCGCGACATAATCGTCTTCTTCACCGGCGACGAGGAGACCCAGGGCAACGGCGCCCGACTCGGTGCGAGCGAATGGCGCAAGTGGACGGAGGCCGAATTCGCCTTGAATTCGGACGGAGGCGGCGGCGGCTTCGCCAAGGACGGGCGGGCGCTCGGCTTTGCAATGCAGACCGCCGAGAAGACCTATTCGATGTACACGTTCACGGTCCGGAACCGCGGCGGCCACAGCTCCAAGCCGCGCGCGGACAACGCCATCTACAAACTGGCGCATGCGATCGGCCGGCTTGAAGCCTATCGTTTCGCTCCGATCCTGAACGAGACCACGCGGGCCTATTTCTCGGTCCGCGAGAAGGGCGAGAAAGGTCCGCTCGGCGACGCCATGCGGGCCTGGCTCGCCAACCCGGACGACGGCAAGGCCGCCGACTTCATCGAGTCGGACGAGGGCGAAGTCGGGCTGACCCGGACCCGCTGCGTCGCGACCCGGCTCGAGGGCGGCCATGCCGACAACGCGCTTCCGCAGCTGGCCCGGGCGAGCGTCAATTGCCGGATCATGCCCGGCACCGAGCCGGCCGCGATCCGGGACGAGCTCGAGCGGGTGGTGAACGATCCGGAGGTCAAGGTCGAGCGAACCGACGACCAGAAGATGTCGCTCGCCTCGCCGCTCCGGCCGGACGTGACCGCCGCCTACACCGCGGCGGTCAGGGCCCGGCACCCGGGCGCTCCGGTCATGCCCGAGATGAGCACCGGGGCGAGCGACGCCCGGCCGTTCAGGGTCGCCGGCATTCCCGTCTACGGGGTCGACGGAAGCTGGGGGATCGTCCCCGACGACCTTCGCGCCCATGGCCGCGACGAAAGGCTCCCGGTCAAGGCGCTGTACGACGACGTCGACCATTGGGTGGACATGCTGAAGGCGCTCGCGGGGAAGTGAGGGGCGGAGGCTCGTAACGACACAAGCCCGTCATTGCGCAGCGAAGCAATCCAGCACGGCGTTCGAGCCGGCACCGAGGCTGGATTGCCGCGTCGCTTCGCTCCTCGCAATGACGGCATGCGGACGGTTGCCCCTTCCCGCCTTCGGGTCTAAGCGGGCGGCACGTTGGCGGCGTCCTGCCGCCGGTCCCGTTTTGACCAAAGAAAGGCTGGAGCAGCCCTTATGGCTCGCACGAAAATCGCGCTCATCGGCGCCGGCATGATCGGCGGAACCCTGGCCCACCTCGCCGCCATCCGCGAGATGGGGGACATCGTCCTGGTCGACGTCGCCGAGGGAATCCCCCAGGGCAAGGCCCTGGACCTCGCCCAGGCGGGACCGGTCGAGGGCTTCGACGCCGTCCTCACCGGTACCCAGGATTATGCCGACATCGCCGGAGCGGACGTCTGCATCGTCACCGCCGGAGTCGCCCGCAAGCCGGGGATGAGCCGCGACGACCTGCTCGGGATCAACCTCAAGGTGATGAAGGCGGTCGGCGAGGGCATCAAGGCGCATGCGCCGGACAGCTTCGTGATCTGCGTCACCAATCCGCTCGACGCGATGGTCTGGGCCCTGCGCGAATTCTCCGGCTTGCCCCACGAGCGCGTGGTCGGAATGGCCGGAGTGCTCGATTCGGCGCGCTTCCGCCATTTCCTCGCCGAGGAGTTCAAGGTCTCGGTCGAGGATGTCACCGCCTTCGTGCTCGGCGGCCATGGCGATACGATGGTCCCGGTGCCGGCTTATTCCGCGGTCGCCGGAATCCCGGTTCCCGACCTCATCAGGATGGGCTGGTCGACCCAGGAGCGGATCGACGCCATCGTCCAGCGCACCCGCTCGGGCGGAGGCGAGATCGTCGGCCTGCTGAAGACGGGCTCGGCCTTCTACGCTCCGGCGACCAGCGCGCTCGCGATGGCCGAGAGCTATCTCAAGGACAAGAAGCGCCTGCTTCCCGCCGCCGCCTATCTCGAGGGACAATATGGAGTTGACGGCCTCTATGTCGGAGTGCCGGTGGTGATCGGCGCCGGCGGAGTCGAGCGGATCGTCGAGATCGAGCTGGACGAGAGCGCGAAGGCGAACTTCCAGGTTTCGGTGGACGCCGTGAAGGAGCTGCTCGAGGCGTGCAGGAAGATCGACGGGAGCCTTTCGTGATCCGCGCGGCCGCGCTCGCTGCGGGCTTCGCCCTGCTTGCGCCGGGCGCGGCGGCGGCGGCCATTCCGGACGACACCGTGATGGCGCCGCTCTTCGCCCAGACCTGCACGTCCGGCCCATTGACCGCGGAAGCGATCGAGGCCCGGCTCTCGGCCGACGCCGCCTGGTCCCCCCTCTCGGACCGGGATCTCGCCGCGGACGAGTTCGGGACGGTCAAAAGCATGCAGCCGATCGGCGACTTCAAGAAGCCGACGGGCTACAAGCAGTGGCGCCGGACGGTCGACGGCAAGGAGGTCCGGGCCGTTCTCGCCAGCTTCGAGGGCAAGGGGCGGTACAAGACCCTGTGCGCCCTGCTCGTCCCCGACGTGAAGAACGCTTTTCCCTATTTCGACGGGTTCAAGGACGCGATGAAGGCGGCCGGGCTCAAGGGCAAGAGCACCGACCTGCCGCATTATCAGGAGTATTCGGGCAAGCTCGCCGACGGCCGCAAGGCGCGGGGGGACATCTTCTCGCGGACCCGGGTCCTGCAGCCGGGCGACAACATGCACATGTACATAGCCTTCTAGGCATGACGTCCCTCGGTCCGTCAATGCGAGGAGCGAAGCGACGCGGCAATCCAGCGGGCCGCGGAGGCCGAGCCGGATCGCGTCGCTTCACTCGCAATGACGGGATCCCTGGTCTGGAGCGCTGATGCTGACCCTCGCAGCCTTGCTCTTCGCAGCCCCCGCCGCCTCGGCGCCCCCGTCCGGGCGGGAGATGCTCGACTCATTCAAGGCGGCCTGTGCGCGCACCGGCAACGAAATCGAGCCGGTGAAGGCGGACGCCGCCAAGGCGGGATGGACCGCTATGCCGGACGACGGCGATCCCCGGATCGGCCGGCTGATCAGGCTCGGGAAGGAAGCCGTCGCCAAGGACGGAACGTCCGCCGGCGCCGCCTTCCGCCGCAATTCGGGCGGGCGCGAAATCTTCCTGATCGTCTCGCGCTACCAGGATAAAAGCGGCTTCTGGGGCTCGGGCTGCCGGCTCTACGATTTCGAGGCCTCGGCGCCGCTCGACGGCAGCCTGCTCCAATCCTGGATGGGCCGGCCGCCGACCGGAATCCAGGAGCCGGCCCCCGGCCTGTCTAAGCGTCTTTGGGAGCCGTCGGGCTGGAGCGACGGGATCGCCGTCGAGGTCAGCCACGTTCCCGCCAACCATCCGCTCGGAAAACAATTCGGCCTCAGCGGCAACATCCTCGTCGCCCAAGCCATCGGGGGCTTTTGAATGTCCGCGCCGGTCAATTCGTCGACACAGGTGACGTATTGCAACGCCCGGGAGGGCTGCTCCTCCGTGTCGGGTCGATCCTCCCCCAGGCGAATGAGGTCGAGGGTTCCCGGCCCCCGGCCTTTTCCGCGCAGGTCCGTCCGGGCGATTGCGCTTTCAGTTTTTTTCCTCGCAGGCACCCAGGCCGCGGCCCAGGCCGCCTCGGCGGATGCCGCCACGCTCTTTAATCGGCACTGCCTGGAACCCGCCGTTCGGGGAGTCGATCCGGAGATCGGCCTCACCGGCGTGGGCTGGGAGGAAGTAGCGGGTGTCCCGGTCACGACCTTCGTCAAGAAAGCGAAATGGCTCCGCTCGCACCGGACATGGAAGCGCCTGGGGGCGGACTCGCCGATCTACATATCGCTGCTGCGGCACAGCGGGAAATCGAACCGAGTCGGATGCCAGCTTCGCGCCGTCGCCGGCACCGGCCCGGGCGAGTCGCTGATTTATCTGAACGAGGTCGGTTTCCTGCCGATGTTGCCGCGCGGGGTTCTGGACGGATTTCCGAGGCCCTCCGAGCGGCGGGCCGGTCCGTCATTCCGCTTCGCCGCCAAGAACGCCGCCGGTCGGCGACTGGATGTCGAGTTCATGTCGGCGATCGAGGCTCCGTTCGCCGATATCGCCCAACCCGTGCTCTGGTACGTCGATTTTTAGGATAGCCCATGTCAATTCTAGTCAACAGCTCGACCAAGGTCATCACCCAGGGGATGACCGGTGAGACCGGCACCTTCCACACCGAGCAGGCGCTCGCCTACGGCACGAAGATGGTCGCCGGAGTGACTCCCGGGAAGGGTGGCCAGACCCATATCGGGCTTCCGGTCTTCGACACGGTGCAGGAGGCCGTCCGCGAAACCGGCGCCGACGCCAGCGTGGTCTATGTCCCGCCGCCCTTCGCCGCGGATTCGATCCTCGAGGCGATCGACGCCGAGGTGCCTTTGATCGTCTGCATCACCGAAGGCATCCCCGTGCTCGACATGGTGCGCGTGAAAAGGGCGCTGTCGGGCTCGAAGTCCCGGCTGATCGGGCCGAACTGTCCTGGCGTTCTGACCCCGGGCGAGTGCAAGATCGGGATCATGCCCGGGAGCATCTTCCGCAAGGGCTCGGTGGGCGTCGTCAGCCGGTCAGGGACCCTGACCTACGAGGCGGTGTTCCAGACCTCGAACGCGGGCCTCGGCCAGACGACGGCGGTTGGAATCGGAGGCGATCCGGTCAACGGCACCAACTTCGTCGACGTGCTCGAGCTGTTCCTGGCCGACCCAGAGACGCAGTCCATTATCATGATCGGCGAGATCGGCGGCTCCGCCGAAGAGGATGCCGCCCAGTTCCTCGCCGACGAGGCCCGGGCCGGCCGGGGCAAGCCCACCGTGGGCTTCATCGCGGGGCGCACGGCGCCCCCCGGGCGGCGCATGGGCCATGCCGGAGCGATCGTCTCCGGCGGCAAGGGCGGTGCCGAGGACAAGATCGCGGCGATGGAGGCGGCTGGAATTACGGTGTCGCCGAGCCCATCTGAGCTTGGATCGACCCTCGCGGCCCTCTTGAAGGGCTGAGGAGCGGTCGCTGCATCGTCACCCCGGACTTGATCCGGGGTCCATGGACACCGCGGGTCGGCAACACGCGGCACCGTGTTCATGGGATGCCGGATCAAGTCCGGCATGACGGAAATGGATAGGCACGGACCGCGGAGCGTTCCGTGCACGGACTTGAGAAGGCGCTTTGGACTTGGACAGCATCGGAATCGGAATCGAACGCGAGCAGGGACCGAGCTGGGCCCGCGCCAACTGGCCCGTGTCCGAGCTCGACGAGGTCAATGCGGGGCTGGACCCGACATCGATGACGATCGAGAAGGTCGCTGCCAAGGCGAGGGAAGCCGCCGTCGCCTCGGGCAAGTCCACCGCCGACGTCGAGCAGGCGGCCAACGATTCGATCTGCGCGATGATGCTGATCCGAACCTACCGGGTCCGCGGGCATCTCGCCGCCAATCTCGATCCCCTCGGGCTTGCCAAGCGCGAGATGCCCGAGGATCTCACGCCCGAATATCACGGCTTCACCGGAGCCGCGCTCGACCGGACTATCTGGCTCGGCGGGGCGCTCGGGCTCAGCCAGGGCACGGTGCGCGAGGTCGTCGACATCCTTCGCCGCAATTATTGCGGCAATGTCGGGCTGGAGTACATGCACATCAACGACCTCGAGGAGCGCCGCTTCCTCCAGGATCGGATGGAGGGTCCCGAGGCGGCGATCCGCTTCACGCCCGAAGGCAAGAAATCGATCCTCGCCAAGGTCATCCAGGCCGAGCAGTGGGAGAAATTCCTCGCCCGCAAATATGTCGGGACGAAGCGGTTCGGCCTCGATGGCGGCGAATCGATGATCCCGGCGCTCGAGGCGGTGATCAAATATGGCGGTGCGGACCGGGTCGGGTCGATCGTGCTCGGAATGTCCCATCGCGGCCGACTCAACGTCCTCGCCAACGTCATGGCCAAGCCCTACCGCGCGATCTTCTCGGAATTCGCCGGCGGCTCCGCCAACCCCGAGGATGTGGGCGGCTCGGGCGACGTCAAATATCATCTCGGCACTTCGTCCGACCGCGAGTTCGACGGGATCAAGGTCCACCTCTCGCTGGTGCCCAATCCCAGCCATCTTGAAGCGGTCGATCCGGTCGTCCTCGGCAAGGCGAAGGCGCAGCAGGCCGCTTCCGGGGATCCGGACGGCGACACGGTGCTCCCAGTCCTCCTCCACGGCGACGCGGCCTTCGCGGGTCAGGGTATCGTCGCCGAATGCCTCGGCTTCTCGGGCATCCCAGGTTATTCGACCGGCGGCTGTATCCACTACATCGTCAACAACCAGGTCGGATTCACCACCAGCCCGCAATTCGGACGCTCCTCGCCTTACCCGTCGGACGTCGCCAAGGCGATCCAGGCGCCGATCCTGCACGTCAACGGGGACGATCCCGAAGCGGTGACCTTCTGCTGCAAGCTCGCGATCGAATATCGCCAGCGCTTCAACCGCGATATCGTCATCGACATGTGGTGCTACCGGCGCTTCGGCCACAACGAAGGCGACGAACCCAGCTTCACCCAGCCGCTCATGTACTCGAAGATCCGGGAGCACCCGCCGATCTCCCAGCTCTATGCGGGACGGCTGGTGAAGGAAGGCGTGATCGGACCCGATTGGGTCGACAGGGAGATAGCCGACTTCACCGCCCTGCTCGAGACCGAGTTCGAGGCGGCCAAATCGTATCTCCCCAACAAGGCCGACTGGTTCGAGGGCGCCTGGGCGGGCCTCAACCGGCCGCAGGAGGCGATCACGGAGCGGCGCAACGTGCCCACCGGGGTATCGGAGGCGAAAGCGCGCGAGGTCGGCGAAGTCCTCACAAGCGTCCCACGCGACCTGGCGGTCCACAAGACCCTGGCCCGGATCGTCGAGGCGCGCCGCGCGATGTTCGAGACCGGCGAGGGCTTCGACTGGGCGACCGCCGAGGCGCTCGCCTTCGGCACGCTGCTCCGCGACGGCCATCCTGTCCGGCTCTCGGGCCAGGATTCGGGCCGCGGAACGTTCAGCCAGCGCCACGCCGTCTGGGTCGACCAGACCGACGGCCGCAAGTATATTCCGCTCACCCAGGTCGGACCCGCCCGCTTCGAGGTTCGCGACAGCCCGCTCTCGGAATTCGGAGTGATGGGCTTCGAATACGGCTATTCGCTCGCCGATCCGCGGACCCTGGTGCTGTGGGAAGCGCAGTTCGGCGACTTCGCCAACGGCGCTCAGGTCATGATCGACCAGTTCATCGCCGCCGGCGAGGCCAAATGGCTTCGCGCCAGCGGCCTCGTCCTCCTCCTGCCGCACGGCTACGAGGGACAAGGGCCCGAGCACAGCTCGGCACGCCCCGAGCGCTTCCTTCAGCTCTGCGCCGAGGACAATATGCAGGTCGCCAACTGCACGACGCCGGCCAATTATTTCCACGTTCTCAGGCGCCAGATGAACCGCGACTTCCGCAAGCCGCTGATTCTGATGACTCCGAAGTCGCTGCTTCGCCACAAGCAGGCCGTCTCCAGTCTCGCGGACTTCACCGGCGACAGCCACTTCAAGCGCATTCTCTCCGACCCGCATGCGCCGGCGGACGAGGACGTGAGGCGGCTGGTCCTGTGCACCGGCAAGCTGGCCTACGAGTTGCTGGAGGCGCGCGACAAAGCGGGCGACCGCCATACCAGCATCGTGCGGATCGAGCAGCTCTATCCCTTTCCGGGCGAGGCGCTGCTGGCGCGTGTCAAGCGCATGGTCAATCTCGAGGACGTGGTCTGGGCTCAGGAGGAGCCGCAAAATCAGGGCTATTGGACCCATGTCGAGCCTCGGCTCGAGCGCCGGCTGGGCGAAGCGGGTCTCGGGCCGAAACGGCCGCTCTATGCGGGCCGCCCAGCCTCCGCGTCGCCGGCCACCGGCCTCGCCAAGCGCCACGCCGCCGAGCAGGCGGCCTTGATCGCCGACGCGCTCGGCCATAGTTCGGCGCCGCTCACTACAGGCAGCAGCAACGCGCCGGCTCAGCGCAAGGCGGGATAAAGGAACCACATGGCGACCGAAGTCAAAGTCCCGACCCTGGGCGAATCGATCACCGAGGCGACTCTCGGCCAGTGGCTCAAGATGCCCGGCGATGCAGTCAAGGCGGACGAGCCGCTTGCAAGCCTCGAGACCGACAAGGTCGCGATCGAGGTGCCGTCGCCGGTCGACGGAGTGATGGGCGACCAGCTCGTCGCGGTCGGCGACACCGTCGCGGTCGGAGCGGCCATCGCGCGGATCGAGAGCGGCAGCGGAATGCCCGCTGCGGCGCAGTCGGAGCAGGCAGTCCCGGCCGCCGTCCCGGTCAATCCGGAGGGCGCCGGCGAGAATGTCGAGCTTCGCGACGAGGAGGGAGACGAGGACGAGGACGGGCACAATTTGACCCTGTCGCCGGCCGTCCGCCGGATCGTGCTCGAACATCATCTCGATCCCTCGCGGATCAAGGGCACCGGCAAGGACGGGCGGCTGACCAAGGACGACGTCCTCGCCGCGGCCGCGAAGGCGAAGGAAGCTCCGGCGCCCGGCGCCCCGCCGCCTCCCCCCGCCGCGGCCGTGCCCCCTCCTCCTCCTCCGTCACCGGTGCGGGCGGCTTCGGGGGAGCGGAAAGAGGAACGGGTCCGGATGACCCGGCTCCGCCAGACCGTCGCCCGCCGGCTCAAGGAAGCCCAGAACACGGCGGCGATGCTCACCACCTTCAACGACGTCGACATGACGGCGGTGATGGACGCCCGGAGCCGCTACAAGGACCTGTTCGAGAAGAAGCACGGCATCCGGCTCGGCTTCATGAGCTTCTTCGTGAAGGCGGCGGTGCTCGCCGCCCGGGACGTGCCGTCGGTCAACGCCTATATCGAGGGCGAAGAGATCGTCTATCACGATTTTGTCGACGTCTCCGTCGCGGTCTCGGCTCCGAACGGACTCGTGGTGCCGGTCATCCGCGACGCCCAGGCGCTGAGCTTCGCCGAGGTCGAGAAGACCATCGCCGACTTCGGCAGGCGCGCCAAGGACGGCTCGCTGACCATGGCCGACATGGAAGGCGGGACGTTTACCATCTCCAACGGCGGGGTGTTCGGCTCGCTCCTTTCCACCCCGATCATCAACCCGCCCCAGTCGGCGGTGCTCGGAATGCACCGGATCGAGGAGCGGCCTGTGGTCCGCGACGGGCAGGTGGTGGTGAGGCCGATGATGTATCTGGCGCTAAGCTACGACCACCGGCTGGTCGACGGGCGGGAGGCGGTCACCTTCCTCGTGCGGATGAAGGAAGCCCTGGAAGACCCGACGAGATTGTTGATCGATTTGTAGACACACGTCGCCCCAGCGAAGGCTGGGGCCCCAGCGGGTGAAAGGCGCAGGGTTCTTCACCCCCTGGGATGCCAGCCTTCGCTGGCATGACGAGATAGGGAATTGCGAATGTCAGAGACCAATTTCGACGTCATCATCATCGGCGCAGGCCCGGGCGGCTATGTCGCCGCGATCCGGGCCGCTCAGCTCGGGCTCAGGACCGCCTGCGTGGAGAGCCGGGAGACGCTCGGCGGGACCTGCCTCAACGTCGGCTGCATCCCGTCCAAGGCCCTGCTCCACGCCTCGGAGCTGTTCGAGGAAGCGGCCGACGGCACCATGGCCAAATGGGGGATCAAGGCGAGTGGGGTCGAGCTCGACCTGGACGTCATGCACGCCGGCCGGCGTGAGGCGATCAAGGGGCTGACCGGCGGGATCGAGTTCCTCTTCAAGAAGAACAAGGTGACCTGGCTGAAAGGTCATGCGAAATTCACCGCGCCGAACGCGATCGACGTCGCGGGCGAGGGCTACACGGCCAAGAACATCGTCATCGCGACCGGCTCCTCGGTCACGCCTTTGCCCGGAGTCGAGATCGATCAGGAGCGGATCGTCGATTCGACCGGGGCGCTCGAGCTGGCAAAGGTCCCGGGCCATCTCGTGGTTATCGGCGGCGGAGTGATCGGGCTCGAGCTCGGCTCGGTGTGGAAGCGGCTCGGCGCGAAGGTGACGGTGGTCGAATATCTCGACCAGATCCTGCCCGGAATGGACGGGGAGGTCCGCAAGGAAGCGGGCAAGATCTTCAAGAAGCAGGGCTTCGAGATCCGGACTTCGACCAAGGTGACCAAAGCGGAGAAATCGGGGGAGGGCGTCACCCTCACCGTCGAGCCGGCCCAGGGCGGCGCGGCCCAGACCCTCGAGGCGGACGTCGTGCTGGTCTCGATCGGACGGCGGCCCAACGTCGAGGGCCTCAACCTCGAAGGCGCGGGCATCCAGCTCAACAGGCGCGGCCAGATCGAGGTCGACCATGATTTCCGCACCGGGGTCGAAGGAGTCTACGCGATCGGAGACGTGACCCCTGGGCCGATGCTCGCCCACAAAGCGGAGGACGAGGGGATCGCCGTCGCCGAGATCATCGCCGGCCAGGTCGGGATCGTGAACCACGACGTCATCCCGGGAGTCGTCTACACCTTCCCGGAGATCGCCGCGGTCGGCAGGACCGAGGAGGAGCTGAAGGAAGCGGGAGTCGAGTACAAGGCCGGCAAGTTCCCCATGATGGCGAACAGCCGAGCCAAGACCAACCGGGAGACGGACGGCTTCGTCAAGGTGCTCGCCGACGCCCGGACCGACCGGGTGCTCGGGGTCCATATCATCGCCTCGGTCGCCGGGACGATGATTGCCCAGGCCGCCCAGGCGATGGAGTTCGGAGCGACCAGCGAGGACATCGCCTATACCTGCCATGCCCACCCGACCCATTCGGAAGCGGTCAAGGAAGCGGCGATGGCGGTGACGGGCAAGCCGATCCACATCTGAGGCTCAGGAGGCGGGCTTCCCCTCCCGGGCCGCCCGCCGTCGTTCCTCCGCCGCATCCATCGCCTCGACGAGGGCGGCCTGAGCCGCGGGCCAGGCGTCGGCCGCCGCCGGGCAGGCCGACCTCGTGTCGGCCAGCAACGGCGCGTTTTCGCTCCAGAATTCGTCCGTCGCGGCCTTGAGGGCGCGCCCGGGCGCCTGTCCGACAAGCCAGCGGCGGACCTGAACGGTCGCCCACTCGTCCCGGCCCGCCCACCGCAGCGGCGGCTGGCGCGACCGCCCTTCGAACGCCGTCATCCGAGCGATCCGATCGCTGTCCGGCCGGCGCGCGCGCAGGAAAATATAGACCTCGCGCAGCGTCTCCGCGCTCAGCCTCCGGCGCAGGTGCGCGGCGAAGCGGACCCGTACCTCCGAGTTGCACAACCGCCCGGGCGTGCCGCCCTTATAGCCGCGGAAGATGGCCGGAAACTCTTCGGCACGGCCGGCATAGCGGGTGCCCGCCAGCAGATCGTCCGGCATTTCCTCGCCCTCGCCCAGGTCGATCTCGTTCGTCGGCCCGCAGTCGGAATGCTCGATGTGGATCGGACGTACGTTGGGGACGAGCAGATCGGCCAGGGCGGCGGCGGCGCCCGCCTCTCCCGGCCAGTCGCGCCTTGCCTGCCGGTTCTCGTAGCGGATCCGGCGCTCGGATTCCGCCTTGCGCCGGGCGCGCTGCTCTGCCGCGCTCGGCTTGTCGCCGATATAGGGTTCCGGGTTGTAAAAGCAGGCGCTGGCCTCGGTGCCAGAGACGGCCGCGACGAGGAGCAACAGGCCTGCGGGAGCGCGCGCTATCATGGTTGGAGGCTAACGCCCTGCGCCGACCCCGGCAAGCGACGGGCCGAGGCACGCACTCCTGACGAGGGGATCAAAGGCGGCTATGGTTGGGTATGCGAAACGATTCCCGAAACGCTTTTTCAAAGTTCGCACTGGCCGCTTCGGCAGTGGCCCTGGCTTCCGGATGCGGATCAAAGCCGCTCGCCCTGCCCGCCGACCCGATCGACCGTGCAGCGACCTGCGCGGTCGTCGCCGCGACTGCGGCCAGGACGGCGGAAGCCGACGTAAAGGCGCCGCTTCCGCTGGCGGCGCAGGGCAAGATCTTTCATCACGCCCTGCTCGCCGCCTCCGAAGGCGGCACGTTCGAGGCGGAGACGGCGAACCGGGTCAACAAGCGCATGCGCGCGCTGGAGGCCGGGATTACGGGCGGGAAGTGGCAGGACCTGGTGCCCGTCTGCGATTCGGCTTTCCCGGCCACGGTGAAGACCGGCGCGACGCTTCCGGCCGGCCGGTTCGAGGCGCAGATCGCTTGCGAGGAGCTGGCCGAGTTCACCAGCATTGCGCTCGAAGGCGCCGAGCGGGATTACGGAAACGAGCTCGCCGCCTATCGGCGGATGCGCACGGAGCTGAACGACGCCATTGCCCCCGGCCTTCGGGCCAAGGCCGGCTCGGACACGGAAGCCCAGGCCCGGGAGCGCAAGCGCGCACTCGCCCAGGCGGCGGCGCTCGGCTCGCCCATTTCCGTCCTCGGCAAGTGCCGGGAGCGGTTCAAGTAATCCCGCTTCTTTTCCCCCCTCGGCCAAGTAAAGTGGGATTCCCGCTTTCGCGGGAATGACGGAGGGGCGATGAAAGCGCGCCAAAGGCTGAGGCGCTGGCATATCTGGCTGGGCTGGATCGTCGGGCTGCCGTTTCTTGCCTGGACGATGTCCGGACTGGCCATGGTGGCTCGGCCGATCGAGACGGTGCGCGGCGAGAGCCTGCTCGCCGAGGTTCCGCCGCTTCCGGCGGGACTCGCCCCGGTGCCCCCGGCGATCGGGCCACGGCCGCTCGCCTCGCTCCGGCTCGAGCCCGGCCCTGACGGTCCCCGGTGGCTTCTCAAATATGCCGACGGCGGAACGCGGCTCGCCGACCCGGCGACCGGCCGGCTCCTCCCTCCGCTTGCCGCCGCGGACGCCGCCCGGATCGCCGAGGCGCGCTTCACCGGCATGGCGCGGGTCGCCGCGGTCGACCGGACTTCGGCCGAGGCGCCCCCGCTTGAGCTTCGCCGAAAGGTCGCGGCCTGGCGGGTGACGATGAGCGACGGCACCCGATTCTATCTAGACGTCATGACCGGCGAGATCCTCGCCCGACGGACTCGCTGGTGGCGCTTCTACGACCTGATGTGGGGGATCCACATCATGGACCTCAAGACCCGTGAGGACTCGCACAATCCATTGCTCATCGGCTTCGGCGCCGTGGCCCTCGTGACCACATTGCTCGCGCTGGCGATGCTTCCGCTCACCTTGAGGCGCCGCCGGCGGTGACCGGCCCGGCCGCCTTGCTCGGCTCCGCCTTGCCCTATCTCGACTGGGCGGGCGTGGCCGTCTTCGCCTGTTCCGGCGCACTGGTGGCGGCGGCGAAGAGGCAGACTCTGGTCACCCTCATCTTCTTCGCGGTCGTCACCGGACTCGGCGGCGGGACCGCGCGCGACCTCCTCATCGGAGCGCCAGTCTTCTGGGTTCACGAGAATACGCTACTCATCATCTGCTTCAGCGCCGCGATCGCGGTCTGGGTGCTTCCCGGCTCGCTGTGGCAGGGGCGGGCCCTGCCCTGGCTCGACGCCGTCGGGATCGCCGCTTACGCCACCTACGGGGCAGCGAAGGGGCTCGCCTTCGGCCTCGCGCCGCTGCCCGCGCTGGCGATGGGCGTCCTCACCGCCTGCCTCGGCGGGATCGTCCGCGACGTGCTTGCGGGTGAGCCTTCGATCCTGATGCGGCCCGAGCTTTACGTGACCGCGGCAGCGCTTTCGGCGGCACTGATGGTCGGACTTCTGCTTGGCGGAGTACCGGCGGCGATCGCCGGCATCGTCGCGGCTTCGGCCGGCTTCCTCATGCGCGCCGGGGCGATCCACTTCGGCTGGAAGCTTCCCGCGTACAGCCGCAACCCCCGTCATTCCGGCGAAAGCCGTAATCCATGAACACCGCCGGTCTCAGTCTCGAGCGGCGGTGTTCATGGATCCCGGATCAAGTCCGGGATGACTGACAGGGGGAGGGGTTCGACCGGCGGCCTCCCGGCCCGCGCCAGTCTTCTCTGCCAGAGGCCGACATCGTGCCAGGCGCCCAGCTTCCAGCCGACCTGCCGGTAGGTCCCGGCGCGTTCGAACCCGAGCCGCTCGTGGAGCCGGACGCTGGCCTCGTTCGGCAGGGTGATGGCGGCGATCGCCTGGGTGAAGCCCTGCGCCTCCAAAGCGGCGAGCAAGGGCTCGTAAAGCCGCTGCCCGAGGCCGCGCCCGGCGGCGTCGGCCCTGAGATACACGCTGGTCTCGACTGCGAAGCGGTAGGCCGGCCGGTCCCGGAACCGGGCGGCATAGGCATAGCCGAGTATGGAGCCGTTCCCGGCTTCCCCCACCAGCCAGGGATAAAGGCCGCCGCCGGCTTCGAGCCGGGCCCTCATCGCCGCCTCGCCAGGCGGCTCGGTCTCGAAGGAGACCGAGCTTCCAGTCACGAAGTGCGCATAGATGTCGGCGATGGCCGCGGCGTCCTCGGGCGTCGCGGCCCTCGGCTTCATGCGCCGAGCAGTCGCCAGAGCCAGGCGGCCGGGCCGTTCGCCGAGGGAGCAGCCGGTCGGGCTCCCTCGCCGGCGCATTCCAGGCAGCGGGCCTGGATGGCGGCGCCCGAGACCAGACGCTCGGCCTCCCCGATCGCCGCGAGCATCCTAAGCCGAGGCTTGGCGGCGAGCCGGCTGAACGCGTCGGGCGAGGATTCCTCCTCGCCGCCGCCTGCGAAAGACGCAAGGAACTGGTCGGCGAAGCCCGGCTCCTTCTCGAGCCACACCGCCTTGGCCTCCTCGGGATCGAGCTTGGCCAGCCGGGCGGCCTCGCGGACCGCGTCTTCGAGGCCGCCGAACGAGTCGACGAGCCTGAGCTGGTGGGCGGTGCCCCCGGCCCAGATACGGCCCTGGGCGATCTGGTCGACCTGGGCGACCGGGATCTTCCTGGCCCCCGAGACCAAGGCGAGGAAGCGCCGGTAGGTGCCGTCGACCCCCATCTGGAGCAGGCGGTCGGCCTCGGGCGAGGGGCCTCGAAGCACGTCGGGCTCCCCGGACAGCGGAGTCGTCTTGACGCCGTCGGCGCCGAGACCGAGCTTGGTCAGTGCGCCCTCGAAGCTCGGAAGCACCCCGAAGACTCCGATCGAACCGGTTATCGTCGAAGGCTCGGCGTAGATTTTGTCGCCCGCGGTCGCCACCCAATATCCCCCGGAGGCGGCGACGCTACCCATCGACGCGACGACCGGAAGCCCCCTGGCCTTGGCGGCGAGGACGGCCTGGCGGATCCGCTCCGAGGCGAGGGCCGATCCGCCGCCGGAATCGATCCGGACGACCAGCGCCTTGAGGTCGCGGTCCCGAAGACCCTTCTCGAGCGCCCGGACGATCGTCTCAGCGCCGGCCGTGCCCAGATTGGCCTCGCCGTCGACGATGTTGCCGGCGACCGTGACGATTCCGATCCGGCCACCGTTGTCGCTGGCCGGATTCGCTTCGATCCACTTGCGATAGTCGATACGCTCGAAGCTCCCGGGAAGCTCTTCATGGCGCTTGCCGGCGATCTCGGCGACCCTCCTGTCGAACGCTTCGCGCTCTCCGACCCTGTCGACCAGCCCGGCCTGGAGGGCGCCCCGCGCCATGTCCCCGCCGGCTGCCGCGATCCGGCCCGGAACGTCGGCGACATAGGCGGCGACCTGAGCCTTGGGACGGGCCTGGCGCACTTCCTGCTGCCAGCTTTCCCACAAGGTCGCGTAGACCGCGCTGAGCGCCTGCCTCGCTTCGGGCGACATGTCGGTCCGGGTGAGCGGCTCGGTCGCCGCCTTGTAGGTACCGGCCTTGTAGACGTTGGCGGTCACTCCGAGCTTGTCGAGCAAGCCCTTCATGTAGAGGTTGGCGCCGCCCGGCCCGGTGACCAGGACGCCGCCCATGGGGTTCACCCAGACCTCGCTTGCATGGGCGGCGAGCAGGTAGCTGTCGTCGTCATAGGCCGTGGCGTAGGCCAGGACAGGCTTTCCGGCCTTCCTGACCGAATCGAGCGCCTCGCCCACCGAGGACAGGGTGGCCTGGCCGCCCCCGGAGAAGATTTCCAGGTCGAGCGCGACGGCCTTCACCCGATCGTCGCCGGCGGCCGTTCGAAGGGCGTGGACGACGTCGCGAAGCCGGTACTCGCGCGGCGCCCCTCCGCTGAAGACTTCGCTCGCTGACGCCTGGGCGGGCTGCTCGACGATCGGACCGTCGAGCCGGAGCAGGAGCGCCCCCCGGTCCCCCGCGCCAAGCGTCGGGCGGGCGGTCATCGCCGCGTAGAGAAGCGCGAAGAAGAGAAGCATGAACAGGAGGACGAGACCGTCCTTGATCCCGACGAGCAGCTTCCAGACCTTGCCCGCGAATTTCATCGTCTTGCTCTCCGTTACCTGGCTATCGGCTAAACTAGGGCCGCCTTGGTGTAAATTCCTCGCCGGGCTCGTCGTCCCGGCGACGGCCGGGACCCCAGCGGGTGAAAAGCGCGGGGTCCTTCACCCCCTGGGGCCCCAGCCTTCGCCGGGGCGAGGGCAAAAATTCACCGGCTTCCACCCTTGACCCGCGATGAACAGGTCCTAGATGAGCGTTGCTGGCACTCGCGAGGGGTGAGTGCTAACAATTTCAACGGACGGCCGCGGCGCCCGATATGGGGCCGGCAGCCGCAATAGCGAAGAGGTGACGCGCATGAACTTTCGTCCGCTCCATGACCGGGTATTGGTCCGCCGCCTGGAGGCCGAGGAAAAGACCGCGGGCGGCATCATCATCCCCGACACCGCCAAGGAGAAGCCGCAGGAAGGCGAGGTCGTCTCCGTCGGCACCGGGACTCGCGGCGAGGACGGCACCGTCACCCCGCTCGACGTCAAGGCGGGGGACAAGATCCTGTTCGGCAAATGGTCCGGCACCGAGGTCAAGCTCGATGGCGAGGACCTGCTGATCATGAAGGAAAGCGACATCCTCGGGATCGTCGGCTGACCTTACCGTCGTCCCAGCGAAGGCTGGGACCCCAGCGGGTGAAAGGCGCCGAGCTCTTCACCCCCCGAGACCCCAGCCTTCGCTGGGGTGACGCAATTTTTTAAAGAACCAAGGAGCAAATCAACATGGCAGCGAAAGACGTTCGCTTCTCCCGTGACGCCCGCGAGCGCATCATGCGCGGAGTCGACATCCTCGCCGACGCGGTCAAGGTGACCCTCGGCCCCAAGGGCCGCAACGTCGTCCTCGACAAGAGCTTCGGCAGCCCCCGTATCACCAAGGACGGCGTCACCGTCGCCAAGGAGATCGAGCTTAAGGACAAGTTCGAGAACATGGGCGCCCAGATGCTGAAGGAGGTCGCTTCCAAGACGAACGACCTCGCCGGCGACGGCACCACCACCGCTACCGTCCTGGCCCAGTCGATCGTCCGCGAGGGCATGAAGTCGGTCGCGGCCGGAATGAACCCGATGGACCTGAAGCGCGGCATCGACATCGCCGTCACCGCCGTCGTCGCCGACCTCAAGGCGCGCTCCAAGCCGGTCTCCGGGTCGAATGAGATCGCCCAGGTCGGAATCATCTCGGCCAACGGCGACACCGTCGTCGGCGAGAAGATCGCCGAGGCGATGGACAAGGTCGGCAAGGAAGGCGTGATCACGGTCGAGGAGGCCAAGGGCCTCGAGTTCGAGCTCGACGTCGTCGAGGGCATGCAGTTCGACCGCGGCTACCTTTCGCCCTACTTCATCACCAACCCGGAGAAGATGCAGGTCGAGCTCCAGGATCCCTACATCCTGATCCACGAGAAGAAGCTCTCCAACCTCCAGGCGATGCTTCCGATCCTCGAGGCGGTGGTTCAGTCGGGCCGTCCGCTCCTCATCATCGCCGAGGACATCGAGGGCGAGGCGCTCGCCACGCTCGTCGTCAACAAGCTCCGCGGCGGCCTGAAGGTCGCGGCCGTCAAGGCTCCGGGCTTCGGCGATCGCCGCAAGGCGATGCTCGAGGACATCGCGATCCTGACCAACGGCGAGATGATCTCCGAGGATCTCGGGATCAAGCTCGAGAACGTCACCGTCGCGATGCTCGGCCAGGCCAAGCGCGTCACCATCGACAAGGACAACACCACCATCGTCGACGGTGCCGGCGAGGGCGACCGGATCAAGGGCCGGGTCGAGGCGATCCGCGCCCAGATCGAGAACACGACCAGCGACTATGACCGCGAGAAGCTCCAGGAGCGCCTCGCCAAGCTCGCCGGCGGAGTCGCCGTGATCAAGGTCGGCGGCTCGTCCGAGATCGAGGTCAAGGAGCGCAAGGACCGCGTCGACGACGCCCTCCACGCCACCCGCGCCGCGGTCGAGGAAGGCATCGTCCCCGGCGGCGGAACCGCCCTGCTCTACGCCACCAAGGCGCTCCAGGGCATGACCGGCACCAACGACGACCAGACCCGCGGAATCGACATCGTCCGCCGCGCCCTGCAGGCTCCGATCCGCCAGATCGCCGAGAATGCCGGCCATGACGGCGCGGTCATCTCGGGCAAGCTGATCGACGGCGAGGACCAGACGATGGGCTTCAACGCCCAGACCGAGGTCTTCGAGAACCTGGTCCAGGCCGGCGTCATCGACCCGACCAAGGTCGTCCGCACCGCCCTCCAGGACGCGGCTTCGGTCGCCGGCCTGCTCATCACCACCGAAGCGGCGGTGAGCGAGGCTCCGGAGGACAAGCCGGCCGGCGGCGGCGGAATGCCGGGCGGCGGAATGGGCGGAATGGGCGGAATGGACTTCTAAGCCGCAAGTCCGAGCCCCACGGGAAGGCCTCCGGCGGTGCGAGCTGCCGGAGGCCTTTCGCGTTTTTCAGTCCGCGAATTTGGGCTTTCCGGCGAACCCGCCCGCGGCGAATCGAGAGCCGATCGCAGCCGAAATGCGAAAGGCCGCCCCTCTCGGGACGGCCTTTCCATTGTCAGCCGAAATGCGGCTTGAGTCTCAGGCGCGAACCCCCGTGGAGGCTGCGCTCACTCGACCCGCCGCACGCGGCATATGACAATGAGACATCAGACCACCTCCTTTCCGTTGTTGAACGATGCAGGGGAGATAGGGCAGGCTGAAGAAAGTTCAAGAGGGGCAGGAGGTTAGCTGCGATTTCGGGAGCTGGGTCCTTCGATACGGGCCAGGCTCAGTCCCTATTCAGGATGAGCGGTGAGAATATCCTCCACGGTCATCCTGAGTGGCCGCTGAGCGAAGTCGAAGCGGCGTATCGAAGGACCCCCTCCCCCTTCGGGTGGCCTGCTTCCCCGCGAAATCCCAGGGAGGACAAGCTCGCCCCGAACCATTAGAAAGCGAGGGATGTCCCACCCTCGCCACGCCCGCCCGTGATCGCAAAGCTGCGCGGACTGCTCGACTCCTTCGCCGCCGACCATGCGGTGGTCGACGTCAACGGGGTCGGCTACCTCGTCTTCGCCTCCACCCGAACGCTCGCGGCGCTCGGCCCGGCCGGCGGCGAAATCGTCCTCCACACCGTCATGCAGGTCAGCGACGACGACATCCGGCTCATCGGCTTCGCCTCGGGAGACGAGCGCGACTGGTTTCGGCTCCTGACCTCGGTCCAGGGAGTCGGCGCCCGGGTCGCCCTCGCAATCCTCTCGACTCTCTCCGGCGACGAGCTTCATCGCGCCGTCGCGAGCGGCGACCATGCGATGATCGCCCGTTCGCCCGGAGTCGGCCCGAAGCTCGCCCAGCGAGTCGTCAACGAGCTCAAGGACAAGGTCGGGGCCCTGGCCCTCGGCCCAGCCACCGCCGCCTTGGCCGCCGCCCCGGGCAGCGCCGCCGCCGACGCCGTCTCCGCCCTCCTCAACCTCGGCTTCCGCCCCGGCGAAGCCGCGGCCGCGGTAGGCAAGGCGGAAGGCGAGCTCGGCCCCGGCGCGACTCTGGACGCGCTCGTCCGAACGGCCCTGAAGAAGGCCGCCCGCTGACCGTCATCCCGGCGAAAGCCGGGACCTCGGGGAGACCCGCCAAGCCTCCTCGTCCAGAGGTCCCGGCTTTCGCCGGGATGACGATAATCCATTCACGATGTCAAAGAGCCGAAGTCACGAAAGCAGGACCCGAGTCTCTCAAATCGAGCCCCGAAAATCTCCTTCAATTAAAGAACATAAAAAGAACGACTTACCCCGTCAGCCGCCCCAGGCCTCGCCGAACAGCCGGACGAAATTGCCGCCCAGCACCTTCTCGATTCGCGCCGCCTTCCAGCCCCGCCCGGCCAGGTCGTCGGCCAGGCGCGAATAGCGCGCCGCATCGTTATAGCCTTCCACCAGGTTGAACACGTCGGCCGCCTCGCCGGGGGCCGCGATCCCCCGCTTGCTCCGGTCCTCGAAGAATTCGCGCTGCGCCTTTCGGGCCGCGTCGTCGATCGTGTAGCCGGTCAGCGGGTTGTCGGTGCCGATCCCGACATGGTCCTCGCCGCAGACCTTCACCGCATGCTCGATATGGCGGATCAAATCCTCTCGCCCCGGCTGTCCCTTGGACCGGAGGAAGGGCATCAGATAGATCCCGACCACCCCGCCCCTGTCGGCCAGGGCCCGAAGCTCGCGGTCAAATTGGTTTCGCGGAAGGTCGACCAGGTCGCGGCACCCGGTGTGGGTGATCGCCGGCGGCCTTTTCGCCTCCGCGATTCCCTCCGCGGTGGTGCGCTGTCCGGAATGGCTGAGGTCGAGGAGCAGCCTGTTGCGCTCGATCTCGGCGATCGCCTGCCGCCCGAAGTCCGAAAGTCCGGCGTTGGATCGCTCGAGGCAGCCGTCGCCGGCCAGGTTGCGCTTGTTGTAGGTGAGCTGGAGGATCCGCAAGCCCAGCGCCTTGAAGGTGGCGATCCGGCCCGGGTCGCCCTCGAGCGGGGTCGTGTCCTGGAAATTGTAGACGATCGCCACCTTGCCTGCCGTCTTGGCCGAGCGAAGGTCGGAGACACTGGTCGCCTTGGCGAAGAGGCTCGGCAGGTCGGCGATCAGCCGGTCCATGGAGGCGATCCCCTCGACCGCCGAGCGGAACCGGTCGGGGCCGTTGCCGACCTCGCCGACCGTCTGGCTGACGACGTCGATCCATCCCGACCTCACCGCCTCGATCAGCCTGGCCGAGGGCACGAACCGCCCGTCCTTCTCGTCGAACCCGTCGATCCCGCCCTGTCCGTCCACCCAGATCGCTTTCGGGCCGGAGCCGCGAGGGCGGGACTGGCCGAGGGCGGGGAGGGGCAGGGCGGCGGCGGCCGCGGCGGCGAGGAATTGGCGTCGGTGCATTGCGTTCCTGGTCCTCCCTGTCCGCAAAGCGGATGGGGAGGGCAAGTTACGACAAACCCGCTCGACAGCAAGACGGCTTCGGCTAATGCTCCGGCGATGGAGCAAGAGCGGATAATCGGCGGGGAGCGGCGTCCCGAAGACATCGACGCCGCCCTGCGCCCGAAGACTCTCGACGATTTCGTCGGGCAGAAGGCGGCGCGCGAGAATCTGCGGATCTTCATCGAGGCGGCGAAGAGCCGCGGCGACGCGCTCGACCACGTGCTCTTCTTCGGACCGCCCGGGCTCGGCAAGACCACGCTTGCCCAGATCATCGCCCGCGAGCTCGGAGTCGGCTTCAGGGCCACTTCGGGCCCGGTCATCGCCAAGTCCGGCGATCTCGCCGCTCTCCTCACCAACCTCGAGGATGGCGACGTCCTGTTCATCGACGAGATCCACCGGCTCGCTCCGGCGGTCGAGGAGATCCTCTATCCGGCGATGGAGGACCGCGCGCTCGACCTGATGATCGGGGAGGGGCCGTCGGCGCGTTCGGTCCGGATCGACCTCCCCAAGTTCACCCTCGTCGGAGCGACCACCCGCCAGGGCCTGATCACGACTCCGCTGAGGGACCGGTTCGGGATCCCCGTCCGGCTGACCTTCTATTCGGTCGAGGAGCTCGAGCAGGTCGTCCGGAGGGCGGCCCGGCTGCTCGGCCTCGCGCTCACCGAGGACGGCGCGCGCGAGATCGCCCGCCGCTCGCGCGGAACGCCGAGGATCGCCGGCCGGCTGCTCCGCCGGGTGCGCGATTTCGCCCAATCGGGCGGGGCGGGGGAGGTCGACTCGAAGGTCGCGGACGGGGCACTGACCCGGATGGAGGTCGACCAGCTCGGCCTCGACGCGATGGACCGTCGCTACCTGACGATGATCGCCGACCTCTACAAGGGCGGGCCGGTCGGGGTCGAGACCCTCGCCGCCGGCCTGTCCGAGCCGCGCGACACGATCGAGGAGGTGATCGAGCCGTTCCTGATCCAGCTCGGCCTCGTTGCCCGCACCGCCCGCGGCCGTTGCCTCAACGGCAAGGCCTGGACCCATCTCGGCCTGACTCAGCCAAAGACGGCTCAGGACGGCCTGTTCGATTGATATTGGAGTACCCATGATGAACCCGCCGGTTGAGAAATCCCCGTTCGCCCTGAGCCCGTCGAAGGGCTTCCTTTCCCTTTCCGGCTTTGCTCCCCGCAAAAAAAGGGCTTCGGCGGGCTCAGCCCGAACGGGGCTGGGGATGGCCCTGGCCCTCGCCGGCGCCGCTCCCGGTCTCGCCCAGGCGCCCGCCGCGGCGCCTCCGCTCGCCGCCGCGCCGGATTACCGCCAGGACTCGGCCTGGCTCTGCCTTCCCGGCCGAGCCGACGCCTGCGGGACTCCGCTCGCCACCACGGCGCTCAACGCCAACGGCTACGGCTCGACCGGCCAGGTCAGCCCCGACAAGGCGGCGAAGATCGACTGCTTCTACGTCTACCCGACCGTCTCTCGGGATCCGGGTATCAACAGCGACCTCGCTCCCGGAATGGAGGAGAACGGGACCGCCATGGTTCAGCTGGCCCGGTTCGCGAGCCTATGCAGGACCTACGCGCCGGTATACCGCCAGATTACCGCCACCGGGCTTGGCCGCTCCTTCACCGGCGAAGACGTCAGGCCCTATTTCGCGACCGCTTATGCGGACGTGCTCGCCGCGTGGAAGGATTTTCTCGCGCGTCGCAATCAGGGCCGGCCTTTTGTCCTCATCGGCCACAGCCAGGGCGCAATCCATCTGTTGCAGCTTCTTCAGCAGGAGATCGAGGGCAAGCCGGTCGCGAAGCGAATGCTCTCCGCAATCCTGCTCGGATGGGCGGTCGAGGTGCCCCAAGGCAAGCTTGTCGGCGGCAGCCTCAAGTCGACGCCGCTGTGCAGCAAGCTCGGGCAGACCGGCTGCGTCATCACCTATATGAGCTTCCGGGCCTCGGCTCCGCCTCCTGCGGGATCGTTCCTCGGCCGAGCCACCAGGCCCGGGATGACCGCCGCCTGCACGAACCCCGCCGCCCTTCGCGGCGGCAAGGCGAAGCTGGATTCCTACTGGTTCACGAGATCGGCCGTCGCCCCCGGAGCAACGCCGGTGACCTGGTCGAGCCAGGGCGCCCCGCCGACTCCGTTTCTCCGCACCGAAGGCCTCGTCACCGCCGAATGCCGCCACGACGGCCAGGCCGGCTATCTCGCCGTGACCGAGAATGCAGACCCGAAAGACGCCCGCACCGACCGGATCCCCGGCGACGTTTTCATCGCCGGCAGGCTCAACCCGGGCTGGGGCCTCCACCTGGTCGACATGAACCTCGCCCAGGGCGACCTCCTCCGGCTGGTCGAAGCGCAGGCGGCGAAGACGCGCTGACGTGCCTCCCCACCGCGAAGCGGTGGGGAGGGGGACCATGCGCAGCATGGTGGAGGGGTGATCCGACGAGGCCCCTCCAGGTCACCCCTCCACCACCTTCGGTGGTCCCCGTCCCCATGCGCAACATGGGGAGGCAAAATCAGTCCCACTCGAGCCAGGCGTAGACGAGGAGGGCGGTCGAAAGGCCCGCCGAAACGACCAGCTTGACGGAGTCGCCGGCCGCCATGTCGATCCGCCAGGTGGCGGCATAAACGGCGAGGCCCCCCGCGAGCGCCGCGTAGAAGCCCGCGGCGACCGCGCGGGCCCGGTTGCGGAGCGACAGCTCGTCGTTGAGCAGCTGGCGCATCCGCCTGGTCATCCTCAATCCGCCGCCGTGAGCGAGGATGAACATCCAGATGCAGACGATCAGGATCCAGGAACCGCCTCGAATCCCGGGCTCCACGAAATCCGGATCGCCATATTGAAGGCCGGTGTTGAGGACCAGCACGACCCCCGCGAGAGCCATGATGATCGCCCGGCCTCGGGAAGCCCGCTCCGCCCCCTGAATGCTCTCGTCGCACGTCATTTTCACCTCCATGACCTCAGTCTTCGAGCGAGAAGATGGCTTCGACCGGACAGCCCAGCGCGCGCGCCAGCTTGAGCGCGAGAAGGGCCGAGGGGATGAAGACTCCGTTCTCGACGGTGTTGATCGTCTTGCGGCTGACTCCCACCCGCTCCGCTAGCGCCGCCTGGGTCAGGCCACGCTCGGTTCGGAGGTCGCGAAGCCGGTTCGAAAGCTCTGCCGCCATTCAATCCACTTCGAGGTAACCTAGAGGTTACATGTAACCCACGGGTTACAAGTGCGTCAACGCAAAATCGTCACGCCTCCCCCCTTTGGGGTTGCCCCGGCGAATCCGCAGCCGATAGAGCCGCGCTGATGGGCGGGGACGGACCGAAGCCGGCGGACGGAGTCATGCGGGGGGTGACCCACCTCTTCCCGCTGCGCGTCTATTTCGAGGATACCGACGTCGCCGGGATCGTCTATTACGCCAATTACCTGCGCTTCGTGGAGCGCGCCCGCTCCGACATGCTTCGGCTGATCGGGATCGATCAGCGCGCCGCCCTCGAGGCGGGCGAGGGAGTCTATGTGGTCGCCGAGGTCGCGGTGAAATATCGCGCTCCGGCCAAGCTCGCCGACGACCTGGTCATCGTCACCGGGATCGAAAAGGTGCGCGCGGCGACCGTCCTCATTCATCAGCGGGTCATGCGCGGGGATGAAGTTCTGGCCGAGGTCAAGGTGACTGCGGCCTTCCTCACTCCGGACGGACGGCCCAGGCGCCATCCGGCCGAATGGGTCGAAACGTTCGAGCGCCTGCTCGAGGAAGGAAAAGAGTGACCGGAGCAGCGATGACCGGAGCGGACATGTCGCCGATCGCCCTTTTCCTGCAGGCGGACATCGTCGTGAAAGCGGTGATCGTCGGATTGCTGCTTGCGAGCATCTGGACCTGGGCGATCATCGTCGGCCACGCGCTCCGCCTCCGCCGGGCCTCGACCGGATCGAAGGCGTTCGAGCGCGATTTCTGGAAGGCGGACGATATCGACCGCTTCTACGAGACCCGCGGCAAGTCCGACGTGCCGAGCGCCAAGGTCCTCGCGGCCGGGATCGCCGAGTGGCGCCGGTCGACCGGCGGCAAGGTCGTCGACCGCGAAGGCGCCCGCTCGCGTCTGGCGCTCGTCATGAATTCCGCTTTGACCGAAGAGGTCGACAGGCTCGCGGTGCGGCTCAACATCCTCGCGACGATCGGCTCGGTCGCCCCATTCGTCGGGCTGTTCGGGACGGTCTGGGGGATCATGCGAAGCTTCACCGCCATCGCCGGGGCCAACAATACCAGCCTGGCGGTCGTCGCCCCGGGAATCGCCGAAGCCCTGTTCGCGACCGCGCTCGGCCTGTTCGCCGCCATTCCCGCGGTGATCGCCTACAACCGGATGAGCTTCGGGATCAACCGGCTCGAGGCGGGGCTGCAGCGCTTCGCCGACGGCTTCCATTCGACTCTTTCGAGAGAGCTGGAGCTGGAGGGATGAGGGGCGCGCGCTCATCCTCCCCGCGCGAAGCGGGGGGAGGGGGACCATGCGAAGCATGGTGGAGGGGTAATTGCCCTGGCCTCGCCCTTTACCCCTCCACCACCCTCCGGGTGGTCCCCCTCCCCATCTCCGATGGGGAGGATCGGTAGATGGCCATGGGCCCGATCCTCGGCTCGCACCGCCGCGCCCGGCGATCGCCGATGGCGGAGATCAACGTCACGCCGATGGTGGACGTGATGCTCGTCCTCCTGATCATCTTCATGGTCACCGCGCCCCTCCTCGTCGCCGGGGTCCCCGTCGACCTCCCCGACAGCAAGGCCGGAGCGCTCGACCAGGAAGCCAAGCCCGTACAGATCTCGCTCAAGTCGGACGGGAGCCTCCATGTCGACGACCATCCGGTCGCCCCGGCCGATCTCGGTCCGAAACTCGCCGCCATCGCCGCTTCCTCGAAGGAGCCCGGCGGTCCCAGGATCTTCCTGCGCGCCGACCGCGCCCTGGATTACGGCCGGGTGATGGCGGTGATGGGCGAGATAAACGCCGCCGGCCTCCGCAAGGTCGCACTGGTCAGCACCCAGGGGCAGGAGCGGTGATGGACCGCGCCGAAGCCAAGGGACTGGGGATTGCGACGGCTGGTCACGCCGCCTTGCTCGCCTTGCTCACCTACGGCGTCGCGACCACCCGGCTGCCCGTGACGAAAAGCGATCCGATAGAAGTCTCGTTCGTCGAGGAGGTCGGTCTCGAAAGCACCTCGCCCACGCCTTCGGCCGAGGCGCCCGCTCCGCTCCTCGCGCCCGAGGAAGGGCCCGCGGCTCCGGCCATGCCGGCGCCCCCGGAAGTCCAGCCCGTTCCGCGCCCGGAGCCGGCGGCAAGCACGCCCGCGCCCGCGCCCGCGCCGGTTCCGCAGCCCAGGCCCGCTCCCCGCCCGGCGCCTCCCAAGGCGAGCCCTGCTCCCACGAAGCCCGCGCCTTCGAAGCCGGCGGCTCCCTCCAGGCCTTCGCCCTCGAAGCCGGCCCAGGCCGCGAGGCCGGCGCCCTCGAAGCCCGCCCAGGCGGCCCGGCCCGCCGCAACCCGGCCGACCGGCCGCCTGTCGGGGCTCCTCAACGGGGTTTCGGACCGCGCGAGCGCCAGCCGGTCGACCACCCCGCCCGCCGCCGTGGCCGGGCCGGCGGTGGAAGCGTCGCTGGTCGCGGAGGTGCGGCGGCAGCTGAAGCCGCACTGGCAGCGCGCGGTCCCCTCCGGGGCCGACGCCGAAGCGCTTCGCACCGAGCTCAGCCTGACGCTGGGCCGCGACGGCAGGGTGACGGGAATCGAGGTGGTCCGGACGACCGGTATCACCGCCAGCAACCGGCCCCAGGTGGGGCTTCATCAGGAACGGGCCCGGCGCGCGGTCACTCTCGCCTCGCCGTTCAAGCTGCCTGACAAATATTACGATGCCTGGAGGCAACTCAACGTCACTCTGGATCTGAGGCTAAGCCAATGAAGACCTTCAAGCACCTCGGCGCGGCCCTCGCCGCCTGCTGGCTGGCGGCGTCGGCCGCATCGGCCCAGCTGAAGGTGGATGTGACAGCCGAAGGGTCGGAAGACCTTGTCATCGCGGTCCCCGTCATGCCCACTCCCCAGTCGACCGACACGCCGGCCGGAAGCACCGAGGCGCTCGGCCGGCAGGTCGCCGAGGTCGTCGCCGCCGACCTTCGAGGCAGCGGCCTGTTCCGTCCCGTCGGTCCGGCCGGAATTCGCGCCGTGCCATTCTCGGAAGTCATGGCGCCGGACTACGCCGCCTGGAGCGGCGCCGGCGCCGCAGCGCTCGTCCAGGGCTTCGTCCGCGCGAACGGCGACGGCCAGCTCACCGTCGGCTGCTATCTCTACGACGTCGCGCTCCAATCGGAGCTGACCCGCCAGGGCTATGTCGTCGCGCCTCGCGACTGGCGCAGGGCGGCCCACAAATGCGCCGACTCCATCTATTCCCGTCTGTCCGGGGAGAGCCCGTTCTTCGACAGCCGGATCGCCTATATCGCCGAGAGCGGGCCGAAGAACGCCAGGGTGAAGCGCCTGGCGATCATGGATTCGGACGGGGCCAACCACCGTTTCCTGACCAACGGCCAGTCGACCGTCCTGACTCCGCGCTTCTCGCCCGACTACAAGCAGATCGTCTATCTGAGCTATGTCGAGAAGAGGCCTCGGATCTATATCTACGACATCGGCACCGGCCGGCAGCGTATCGTCACCGAAAGCTCGAACCAGACCTTCGCCCCGCGTTTCTCCCCCGACGGACGCTGGATCCTCTATGCCATGTCGGTCGGCGGAAATACCGACATCTACCGGGTCTCCGCCCAGGGCGGCGCTCCGGTTCGACTGACCAATTCGCCCGGCATCGACGTCGGCGGAAGCTATTCGCCGGACGGCTCGAAGATTGTCTTCGAAAGCGACCGCGGCGGCCGCCAGCAGCTCTACGTGATGGACTCGGACGGGTCGAACCAGCGCCGCATCAGCTTCGGCGGCGGCGGCTATGCGACTCCCGAATGGAGTCCGCGCGGCGACCTCATCGCTTTCACCCGGATCGCCGGCAACTTCCGGGTGGGCGTGATGAGCCCCGACGGGTCGGGCGAGCGGCTCCTCACGGACAGCTGGCAGGACGAGGCGCCGAGCTGGTCGCCCAACGGCCGGGTCCTTCAATTCTTCCGGACGACCCAGGGCCGGGGCGGCAAGTCGAGCGTCTGGCAGGTAGACCTCACCGGCCGCAACGAGCGCCGGATCCCGACGCCCCTCGACGGCTCCGACCCGGCCTGGGGCCCGATCCTCCCGTAAGTATCCAAAGGAGAGCGTAAGATGAGAGCCACCCCCTGGAAAGCCGCCGTACTCGCGACCGCCCTCGCTTTGTCCGCGGGCTGCAGCAAGAAGGCCCCCAAGGAGCTTCCGCCGCCCCCGGGCGACGGAACCGAGTCGGGCACCGCCACGGGCGTCGATGACGGCTCGGAGAGCGACTCCGCAGGCGGGGTCGGCCCCGGGTCCCGGGAGGATTTCATCCGGGCGGTCGGGCTTGAGGGCGACCGCGTCTTCTTCGACACCGACCAATATGATCTCGACGACCGGGACCGGGCGACGCTCGACGCCCAGGCGGGGTGGCTGGCCCGCTACCCGGCGGTTCGGGTCACGATCGAAGGCCATGCCGACGAGCGCGGCACCCGCGACTACAACCTTGCCCTCGGCGATCGCCGGGCCAACGCCGCCAAGAATTATCTCGCCGCGCGCGGAGTCTCGGCCGGACGGATGACGGTGATCAGCTACGGCAAGGAGCGCCCCGAGGCGCTCGGCTCCGACGAGAGCGCGTGGGCGCAGAACCGGAGATCGGTGACGGTGTTGCCGCAATGATTTGCCTCCCCATCGAAGATGGGGGAGGGGGACCCCGCGTAGCGGGGTGGAGGGGTAGCTGGCGCAGGACTGTTCCAGTTACCCCTCCACCACCCTTCGGGTGGTCCCCCTCCCCACCGCTTCGCGGCAGGGAGGCAAAAGCTATTCGTCGCCGTAGATCGCGACCTGAGTCCCCTCCGCGGACGCCATTCCGCGGTACATTCCCGGCGTGTTGAAGGCCCAGGCGGCGTCGCCGCTGGGGGTTACGAGGATCACCCCGCCGCTCCCGCCCAGCGAGCCGACCTCGGCGATCACCGTGTCGGCGGCGACCGCGGCGCTTTCGCCGAGCATGCGGATCCGGGCGCAGATCTCGTGGGCGACGGCGGCCCGGATGAAATATTCGCCGGCGCCGGTCGCGGAGACGGCGCCCGAGCGGTCGTCGGCATAGGTCCCGGAGCCGATCAGCGGAGTGTCGCCGATCCGGCCCCAGCGCTTTCCGGTCAGTCCGCCGGTCGAGGTCGCGGCGGCGACATGGCCGTGCACGTCGACCGCGACCGCTCCGATCGTCCCGTATTTCAGCTCTTCGTCGAAATAATGGTCGCCCTCGGCCCGCATCATCTCCAGCTGGCGCCGCCGCTCCTCCGTCGCGAACCATTCGGGACCGACCTGCTCGAGGCCCTGCTCGCGGGAGAATTGGTCGGCGCCCTCGCGGCTCAGGAAGACGTGGGGGCTATGCTCCATGACCGCCCGGGCGAGACTCACCGGGTTCTTCGTCGCGGTGACCCCGGTGACCGCTCCGGCGTTGCGGGTCCGGCCGTCCATCAAGGCGGCGTCAAGTTCGTTGGTGCCCTGGTAGGTGAAGACGGCGCCCCGGCCGGCGTTGAAGCTGGGATCGTCCTCGAGAACCCGGGCGGCTCGCTCCACGGCGTCCACCGCGGACCCGCCTCCGGCCAGGATCTCCCCGCCGGCCGCAAGCGCCCGCTCGAGCGCGCTTCGAGCCAGCCGGTCCTGCTCCGGAGTCGAGCTCTCCCGCTCGATGATTCCGGAGCCGCCGTGGATGACGAGCTTCCAGGGGATTTGGGTCATTCTCTCGGCTCCGTTCGGAGGGCAACGCACGGGAGGGCGTGCCCTATCCGCGGGGGGTGAGGGGAGCAAGGTCGGTGGAGGGGGGAAGGGAAGAACCGTCATTGCGAGGAGCGGAGCGACGAAGCAATCCAGCGGGCGTCCGGCTCCGTACTGGATTGCTTCGCTTCGCTCGCAATGACGGCTTGAATCTTCGCTATCATATAATTATGATATCATCATTACAGGAGGGTTCAGATGGCGACTTCAGTGCACGCTTCCACCGAATACCAGGCGCTCCGGCTGTCGAGCGAGCGGCCCGCGGTCACCTTCAACGGCTTCGCGATGCTTGGAGTGATGCTTCTGGCCCTGGCCGCCGCCGTGGCCGGCGCCGGTCTCTTCCTGGTCAGCCCGCTGGGCGGACTGGCGATCGTCGTCCTGAGCGCGATCGTATTCATCTTCGTCTGCGCGGGCTTCTACCTGCTCCAGCCCAACCAGGCGGCGGCCCTGCTCCTGTTCGGCGGCGACTATCGCGGCACCGACCGCAATTCGGGGCTGAGGTGGCGCTGGCCGTGGCTGACCCGGACCAAGATTTCGACGCGGGTCCACAACGTCACCTCCGAGCGGCTCAAGGTGAACGACCTGCGTGGCAATCCGATCGAGATCGCGACCAACGTCGTCTGGCGGGTCACCGATACCGCCCAGGCCCTGTTCGACGTCGACGATTACACCAAGTTCGTCTTCGTCCAGATCGAGAGCGCGGTGCGGGCGATCGCCGCCAAATATCCCTATGACGATATCGAGCATCAGGAGACCACCCTTCGCGGCCATGCCGAGGTGGTCAGCCACGAGCTCAAGCAGGAATTGCAGGAGCGGGTGGGGGTCGCCGGGATCACGATCGACGAGTGCCGGCTGACCCATCTCGCCTACGCGGCCGAGATCGCCCAGTCGATGCTCCGCCGCCAGCAGGCCGAGGCGGTGATCGCGGCCCGCCAGAAGATCGTCATCGGCGCCGTCTCGATGGTCGAGAACGCCCTTCAGCTGCTCTCGGAGAAGAACGTCGTCGAGCTCGACGACGAGCGCCGGGCGGCGATGGTCTCGAACCTGATGGTCGTCCTCTGCTCGGAGCGCGACACCCAGCCGATCGTCAACACCGGCACGCTCTACCAATAGGGCCGAGCCGATGCCGCCGGCCCCCAAGAAGGCCTTCCCGCTGCGGATCGAGCCGGCCCTGTGGACCGCGCTCGAGCGCGTTGCGGCGACCGACCTTCGAAGCGTGAACGCGCAGATCGAATGCCTGCTCAGGGAGGCGCTTGGCCGTCGCGGAGTGAAGGTCGCTCCGCCGGAAGGTCGAAAGAGGGGAAGGCCCAGGAGAAGGAGCGACGACGATGGCGAATGACGACTATTGGTTCAGGGCCAGGAAGTACGGCTACGGATCCGGGCTGCCGATCCGCTGGCAGGGCTGGGCGGTCCTGATCGGCTATGTGCTTGTCGCGGTCGGGTCCTGCTTCCTGATTCTGAGGACGATCGCCGGATTCGTCCTCGTCCTCGGTGGGGCGACCGCCTTGCTCTTCAAGATCTGCGCGTCCAGGACTCGCGGCGGATGGCGCTGGCGCTGGGGCGACGATTCCTGAGAACCGCCGGGCAGGAAGCAATTTGGTTCGATTCGGACTCGAAACCCGCTCCGGGCACAGATTTCGTTTCGGCAGAGGCGTAAAGTCTTCGCACCGCGCCGCAGTCCGCGGCGCCCGAGCGAAGGGGCTCCGAAATGGCACTCATCAACGGCACAAGCGCGAACGACTGGCTCAACGGCACCAGCAGCGCGGACACCATCTACGGGTTCGACGGCCACGATTCCCTCTACGGCAATGACGGCGACGACAGCCTCTACGGCGGGCTCGGGCACGACACGCTCGTAGGCGGCCTCGGCGCCGACTATATGGAGGGCAATGACGGCGACGACGCCTATATCGTCGACGATTCCGGCGACGTCGTCGTCGAGTTGAGCGGCGAGGGCGACCTCGACATCGTTTATGCGGGCCTGTCCGTCTACACCCTCCCCGACGAGGTCGAGATCCTTCAGTTCAACGCCTCCGGCAACTTCACCGGCACCGGTAACGTCCTCGCCAACATCATCCGGAGCGGCGGCGGCGCCGACGTCCTGAGCGGCGGCGACGGCGACGACGAGCTGTCGGCCGGTGGCGGCGACGACATTTTGGACGGCGGCGACGGGGACGACTATCTGGACGGGAGCGCGGGCGCCGACATCTATACGGGGGGCTCGGGTTCGGACCTCATCAAGATCGGCTTCTTCGAAAGCGGCCTCGGCGCCGCCGCGGACCGGATCACCGATTTCGCGGCCGGGGCGGACATTGTCGACGTCTCGGCGTGGGACGCGAACCGCAACGTAGCCGGCAACCAGGCCTTCACCTTCATCGGAGCCGCCGCCTTCAGCGGGACCGCCGGCGAGCTTCGAACCTATTTCGACGGGACCGACACCTGGGCTCAGGCGGACCGGAACGGGGACAGCGTCGCCGATTTCGAAATCCGTTTCGACGGAAACGTCAGCCTCTCCGGCTCCGACTTCATCCTCTGAGCCTGGAAAGCGGTCCGGCAGTGGCGTGGCGCCCTGCCGGACCGTCCACAACTAATTGGTTCATTTCCGATCTAATCCCCTCTGGTGAAAGGATTTCAGCAAGGATCGGGCGTAACGCTCGCTTCCCAGCACCGCATTTTGCGGCAGCGATAGTGAAGGGGCTTAACCATGGCATACATCCAGGGCACGATTGCCAACGATACCCTCACCGGGACCAGCTCCGACGACGTGATTTACGGCGATGACGGCCACGATTCCCTTTACGGCCTCGGCGGCGACGACACGCTTATCGGCAGTGACGGCAACGACACGCTGGACGGAGGTAGCGGCGCCGATACGATGGCCGGCGGCGAGGGTAACGATACCTATTACGTCGATGACATCGGCGACGTGGTCGTCGAATCCTGGGCCGGGTACGCCGATACCGACATCGTCTACGTTGCGGCTTCTTATTTCGATGCGGGCTCCGCTTACCTGGAGCAAATTCATTATTCCGGAATGGCGTCCGCAACGCTCCTCGGCAGCGACAGCAACAATTACATCGGAGGGAGCAGCGGCGACGACTGGCTGGAGGGCAAGGGCGGCAACGACTTCCTCTTCTCGGGATCCGGCAACGACCATCTCGACGGAGGCGCGGGCAATGACGAGCTCGAGGGGTGGCAGGGCAACGACGTGATGATCGGGGGGGCCGGCGACGACATCTACAATGTCGACTCGGCGGGCGACGTCGTCACCGAATATGCGAACGAGGGAATCGACACGGTCAAGGTCCGCAAGTCGAGCTACACCCTTCCGGCCAACGTCGAGAACGCCGATCTGCGTTTTTACACGGGGTCGATCTCGATTACCGGCAATTCGGCCAACAACGTCTTCACCATGGGCGTCGGCGCCCAGTCGGTGATGGGCGGAAGCGGCAGCGACACGATTTCCTATGCCTATGCCACGGCCGCGGTGGGGGTGGACCTGTTGACATGGACCTTCAGCGGCGAGGCCGCCGACGATTATTTCAACAGCATCGAGAATCTCGTCGGGAGCGCCTATGACGACGAGCTTCACGCCCTCGGCACCCAAAGCATCATCGACGGCGGCGCCGGCGCCGACATCATGGAGGGCCGAAACGGCAGCGACATCTATTATGTCGACAATGCCGGCGACACCGTCATCGAAGTCGCGGGCGGAGGCACCGACGAGGTCCGGATCCGTAACCTCGCCAGCTACACCCTCCCGGCCCATGTCGAGAAGCTCACCAATTCGACCGGCCACATGTTCACCGGCACCGGCAACGCGCTCGACAACGAGATCAACGGAGGCGCGTCCGTCGACACCCTCCACGGGGGCGACGGCCACGATATCCTGAACGGCGCCGACGGCGACGACGAGCTCCACGGCGACGGAGACCACGACATCCTCAACGGGGGCGCGGGTTCCGATTCCATGTTCGGGGGGCTCGGCAACGACATCTTCTATGTCGAATATGAAGGCGACACCGTGACCGAGCTGATCGCCGAGGGCACCGATACCGTCTACACCACGCTCACCAACTACATGCTCAGCGACCATGTCGAGAATCTGAGCTTCTGGGGCACCGGGGACCCTTCGCTCAACTTCACCGGAAGCAATGTCGCAAACCTCATCACCGGCCGAGCCGGCGACGACATCATGGACGGCCAGGGGGGCGCCGACGAGCTGTACGGCGAGGGCGGGGCGGACGTCCTCCACGGCGGCTCCGGGGACGATCTCGTGGTCGGCGGCTCCGGAGCGGACGTGCTCTGCGGGGGCACCGGCAGCGACCTGTTCCGCTTCGCAGCGGGCGACTCCGGCACCGGAGCCTCGGCCGACATCGTCACGGATTTCGAGAACTGGTTCGACAAGGTCGATCTGCGCGATCTCGACGCCGACAGCGGGGCGGTGGGCGACCAGGCGTTCAGCTTCATCGGCACGGACGCCTTTTCGGGCGCCGCCGGCGAGCTTCGCTTCTGGTTCGACGGCACCGATACCTGGCTGCAGGGCGACTTCACCGGCGACGGAGTGGCGGATTTCGAGATCGTCTTCACCGGCGAGCTCACGCTCTGGGCGACGGACTTCTACCTGTAGCGGCCCGCAACCTCTGTTCCCCGGCGAAAGCCGGGGTTCAGTGGGTCGAAGGGAAAGACTGGGTGCCGGCCTTCGCCGGGAAGCTTCGGGCCTCTCCTGCACGTTTGCTCGGCCGGTTCGGCAAATTCCCTCCATTTCGGTTCGGCTTTCGCCAGCGCTTTCAACCGCCTATATAAGTGGAATGAGCATCCGCCCGTGGCGCGACATCGCGCGCCGTCCGTCCCGCCAGATCATGGTCGGCTCCGTGCCCGTAGGCGGGGACGCGCCGGTCACCGTTCAGACCATGACCAACACGGTGACGGCCGACGTTCGCGGCACGGTCGACCAGATCCGGCGCTGCGAGGAGGCGGGAGCCGACATCGTCCGGGTCTCCTGCCCCGACGAGGATTCGACCCGGGCGCTCCGGCAGATCGTCCGGGCGGCGCGGGTGCCGATCGTCGCCGACATCCATTTCCACTACAGGCGCGCCCTCGAGGCGGCCGACGCCGGCGCCGCATGCCTCCGCATCAATCCGGGCAATATCGGTTCGGCCGAGCGGGTGCGCGAGGTGGTCAACGCCGCCAAGGCCAATGGCTGCGCGATCCGGATCGGGGTCAATGCGGGAAGCCTCGAGCGGCACCTGCTCGAAAAATATGGCGAACCCTGCCCCGAGGCGCTGGTCGAGAGCGCGCTCGATCACATCCGCCTGCTCGAGGACCATGATTTCCGGGAATATAAGGTCGCGGTGAAGTCGTCCGACGTGTTCCTCGCGGTCGCGGCCTATCAGCAGCTCGCCGAGGCGGTCGACTGCCCCCTCCACCTCGGAATCACCGAGGCGGGCGGGCTGATCGGCGGAACCGTCAAATCCTCGATCGGGATCGGCGCTTTGCTCTGGTTCGGGATCGGCGACACCATCCGGGTCTCGCTCTCGGCCGAGCCGGAGGAAGAGGTCAAGGTCGGCTTCGAGATCCTGAAGAGCCTTGGAATCCGCAACCGCGGAGTCCGGGTCGTTTCCTGCCCCAGCTGCGCCCGCCAGGGCTTCGACGTCATCCGCACGGTCCAGGCCCTGGAAGGGCGGCTGGCCCATATTCGAACGCCGATGTCGCTTTCAGTCCTCGGATGCGTCGTCAACGGCCCGGGCGAGGCGCGCGAGACCGACATCGGGATCACCGGCGGCGGCAACGGCAAGCACATGGTCTATCTGTCAGGGGTCACCGACCACCATGTCCGCGACGAGGAGATGGTCGATCACATCGTCCGGCTGGTCGAAGCGAAGGCCGCCGAGATCGAAAGGTCGATGATCGATACGCCCATCCCGGACGCGGCCGAGTAGATCGGCAGATGAGATGAGCGCGGACAGGCTGGCACGCATTTTAGCCAGGCAGAAGCAGGCCTATGACGAGCGGCTAGCCGCGTCGGAGGAGAAGCGGCGCCGGGAGCTCGATAAGGAACGACGCGTGCAGAAGCTTCTCGAGACGTGGGTCGCCAGTCAGGTCACCTTGAGAGCGGTGGTCGAGGAGCTCAACAGCGCGATGGAAGCCAACGGCGTGACCCTGAGATATCGGGAAGAATCCTCTCTCGCCGGGGCCCGCCATTCTGCCGAAATCACTTATGCCCAGCCCCAGGAATATGTGTCGACGGGGTTGTCATTGCGCTTGTACCTGAGCTCGCAAGGCCAGCTGACGGTCACCATATTGGGCATGGGGCGGCCCATCAAAAGCGAAAAGATCAAACTCACCGATTTCGTGGAAGAGGTGCAGCGGGCTTGGCTTCTGGACTTCCTGGAAGCGACCGCCGAGGCGGAGGCCGGACACAGATGAGCGCCCATTGCTGCCACGAGAAGGGCCATGAGCTCGAGCGGATCGCACTGCACAAGGACATTCGCCGGGTCCTCGTCGTGGTGATGATGCTCAACCTGATGATGTTCGTGCTCGAGTTCGGTGCCGGGATCATCGCCGATTCCGCGGCGCTGATGGCCGATTCGGTCGATATGCTGGGCGACGGCCTCGTCTATGGAATCAGCCTTTACGCTTTGAACCGAAGCCTGAAGTGGAGGGCCGGAATGGCCCTGGTCAAGGCGGGCTTCATTCTCGCCCTCGGTCTCGGGGTGGTCGTCGAGATCGTACTCAAGATCGTTTGGGGCCATCCGCCCGCTTCCGGAATCATGCTGGTCTTCGGCACGATGGCGCTGTTCGCCAACCTGAGCTGCGTCGGATTGCTGTGGCCCTATCGACGCCACGACGTGAACCTGTCGAGCACGTTCGAATGCTCCCGCAACGACGTCTTCGCCAATATCGGGGTGCTGTCGGCGGCGGTGCTGGTCTCCTTCACCCACTCGCCCTGGCCCGACATCGCGATCGCCGCCGTCATCGCCTTCCTGTTCTTCCGCTCCTCGCTGAAGGTCGGCCGCGACGCCTGGCCGCAATATCGCCACCCCCACGCCCATCCGGCGGAGTAGGCAGGCGGGGCAACCTGCCCCATCTCGCCCTCTCCCTCGGAAAGCGGGAGAGGGAAAGACGGCTTAGCGCTTCCTTCACCGGTTCGCGCTAGCCTTCCGCCCGTGCAGAAGGTCTTCTTCCTCGTCGTCGCCGCGGGCGCGGGCATCGGGCTGCTGTGGCCGAGCGCCCAGGCGCCGTCCTTTCCCGTCGTCGCGGCAGCGCACGGCCCCGAGGGAGAGACTTTGCTCAAGCGCCGCCGAGACGGCCATTTCTACGCCGACGCCGAAGTGAACGGCGAGCTCGTCAACTTCGTCATCGACACCGGCGCCTTCGGAGTGATCCTGCCGGTCGAGACCGCGCGGCGCCTGAACATCCCGTTCGACGAGGGCGAGTTCGAGGTGATCGGCTCGGGCGCCTCCGGTCCGGTCCGGGGCAAGACGATCACGCTCGACCGCGTGTCGGTCGACGGCAAGGAGGTCCGCCGGGTCGAAGGCGCGATCGCCGAAGGCCTCGACCAGCCCCTGCTCGGCCAGACCTACCTTTCCCGCCTCTCCTCCGTGGAGATGAGCGGGGAGTATATGCGCCTCCAGTAGAAATCTGTTTCCCGGCGAAGGCCGGGGACCCAGAAATTGCTGCCCGGTGGGCCCCCGCCTACGCCGGGGAACATGGGCGTGACGCGGAAGGGCGTGGCCGCTATTCGCCCGCGAATGAACGCACCGACCCTTCATCCTCGGCCCCTCGTCCCCTTCGGGGTGGCAACGGCCGGAATTGCGCTCTTCTCGATGATGGACGCGCTGATGAAGGGCCTGTCGCTCGCCATCGGCACCTACAACGCCCTGCTTTGGCGGACGCTTGCCGGAGCGGCCATCGGCGGCGCCGTCTTTTTCCTCCGCCGGTCGCCGCGCCCGGGCCCCGGGGCGCTCCGAGTCCATCTCATCCGCGGGATCATGGGCAGCGTCATGGCCATGACCTTCTTCTGGGGGCTGGCGCGGGTGCCCATGGCCCAGGCCATCGCGCTCGCCTTCGTCGCTCCGCTGATCGCCCTCTATCTGGCCGCTTTGCTCCTCAAGGAGAGGATCGAGCGGTCGGCAATCCTCGCCTCGCTGCTCGGCTTCGCGGGAGTCGTCGTCATCCTCGCCGGGCAGGCCCAGGCCGAGCTCGGGCGCGAAGCCCTGCTCGGCTCGATCTCGATCCTGGTCTCGGCCGGCCTCTACGGCTGGAACATCATCCTGATGCGGCAGCAGGCGCAGCTCGCCGGGCCCGTGGAGATCGCCTTCTTCACGGCCCTGATCATGGCCCTGTGCTTCCTCCTCGCCGCGCCGTTCCTCGCCGTTCCGCCGCCCGTCGCCCGGATGCCCGCGATCCTGGCCGCAGCGGCGCTCGCCTTCGGCTCGCTGATGCTCCTGTCCTGGGCCTATGCCCGGGCCGAGGCTCAGCGCCTCGCCCCGGTCGAATATACCGGCTTCCTGTGGGCCGCGATCTTCGGCTGGCTGGTCTTCGCCGAGCCGATCCAGCCTCTGACGCTGGCCGGCGCGGGCATGATCGTCGCGGCCTGCTGGGTCGCGACAAGGCCGAGCCGGGCCCCGATGCCGGCCGTGGAGGCGGGCGCCTGATGGCCTGGCTGCTCCTCATCGTCGGAGGCCTTTTCGAGGTCGGCTTCACCACCTGCCTCCGGTTCGTCGACGGCTTCAGGAACCTGCCCTGGACCTTCGGTTTCCTCGCCTCGGTCACCTTGTCCATGGGCCTGCTCGAGCGCGCCGCCCGCGACATCCCGATGGGCACCGCCTATGCGATCTGGGGCGGGATCGGCGCAGCCGGCACGGTGATCGTCGGGATCGTCTGGTTCGGGGAGCCGGTGAATTCGATCCGTATCCTGCTGCTACTGGGGCTCATCGCCTGCATCGTCGGACTGAGGCTGACGGCGGCATAACCCCGTGGCTCAAATGGCCGGCAGCGACTGATCGCCTGCGCCCCAGCCGCGCAGCCTTCGCACCCGCGCCTTCACTTCGCCGACATCCGCGACCGTCATCGCGGCCGCGCTCCTCGCTTTCTCGAGCTCGGCCCAGCTCACCGGAGCCGCGACCGGCGCGCCTTCCCGCGCCCGCAGCGACCAGGGCATGATCGCGGTCGCGGTCCGCTGGTTGCGCAGATAGTCGAGAAAGATCCGGCCGCGCCGCTCCTTCTTGGGCAAGGCGACCGTGAACCGGTCGGGAAGCAGTCCGGCCAGCGCCGCGCAGAAGCGGCTGGCGAAGGTCCTCACGCCGTCCCATCCGGCCTCGGGCCGGATCGGAACGACGACGTGGACTCCCTTGCCGCCGGTGAGCAGGGGCCAGCTTTCGAGCCCGATCGCCGCAAGCGACTGGCGGACCTGAAGCGCCGCTTCGCGGACCTCCGCGAATCCGATGCCTTCGCCGGGATCGAGGTCGATCGCGATCCGGTCGGGCCGCTCGATATCGCCGACCCGGCAGCCCCAGGCATGGAACTCGACCGCCTTGGCCTCAACGCAGGCAAGGATGCCCTCGACGTCGTCGACATGGAGATAGGCTTCGGTCCGGCCGTTCTTCTGCTCGATCGGCAATTGCCGGATCGGCGGACGGAAGAAGCCTTCGCCGGTCGGAGGATGGTCGCGGTTGCGCTGGAAGAAGCAGCGCTCGCCCGAGCATCGGTAGAGGTTCAGCGGCCGGCCCGCCAGGAAGGGAAGCATGAGCGGCCCGGCGACCCGGTAATAAGCCAGCAGCGCCTCGCGCGGCGGCAGGTCCGGCCTCGGATAGACGGGTTCGCTGAACCGGCTCACCACGGCCTATCGCGCGGCCCGTCCCGCCGGTTCCGTCAGCGCGACATCGGCCGCATCAGCGGAGCGATCTCCGGGCCGTCCTCGATCGACTGGAGGAAGCGCGGCTCGACCCGCTTCCTCGACGCCTGCTCGTAGGAATAGCCCAGCGACAGGATCATCCCGTCCGACCATTTCGGACCGATGAAGCTGAGGCCCACCGGGAGCCCCTTCACCTGGCCCATCGGGACGGTGAGGTGCGGATAGCCCGCGACCGCGGCGAAGCCGCCCGCCCCTCCGCCCGAAATCTGGTCGCCGTTGACCGCGTCGATCGGCCAGGCGGGGGGCATGGTCGGCCCGACCAGGGCGACGACGTCATTGTCCCTGAGCATCTTGTCGATGCCCTCGGCCCCGGCCAGCCTCAGGCTCGTCTCCCGCGCCTTCTTATACTCCGGATCGTCGAGCCCCTTGGTCTTCTCCGCTTCCAGGAAAGTGTCCTGGCCGAACAGCATCATCTCGCGGGCCGACCCCCGGTTGAAGGCGATGATCTCGGCGAGGGTGCGAGTCCGGACGCTCGGCGGGGTCGTGGCGAGATAGGCGTTGAGATCGGCCTTCAGCTCCGTCAGCAGAACCTTGAACTCGCCCTCGCCCATCTCGGGCTTGCGTTCGAATTTGGCGATCTCGACAAGGACCGCGCCCTGCGCCCTCAGGGTCTGGAGCGCCGCCTCGAACGGAGCGTCGGTCCCGAAGCCGCTCGCGAAGCGCATCACGCCGATCCTCTTGCCGCGCAGCGAGTCGGCGGCGAGGCCGGCCGCGTAATCGGCGCGGCGCGAGTCTGCCTCGCGGGTCTGCGGGTCGGCCGGGTCGCTCCCGGCGATGGCGGACAGGACGAGGGCCGCGTCCCGGACCGTACGGGTCATCGGTCCGGGCGTGTCCTGGCTGTGGCTGATCGGGACGACGCGGGTCCGGCTGACCAGCCCGACGGTGGGCTTGAACCCGACGATCCCGTTGATCGCGGCGGGGCAGGTGATCGACCCGTCCGTCTCGGTCCCGATCGCCGCCGGGACCATTCCGGCCGCGACCGCCGCTCCGCTGCCCGTGCTCGATCCGCAGCTGTTGCGGTTGAGGGCGTGCGGGTTGCGGGTCTGGCCGCCGACCGCGCTCCAGCCGGAGATGGAATCGTTGTCGCGGATGTTCGCCCATTCCGACAAATTGGTCTTGCCGACGATCACCGCCCCGGCCTGGCGGAGCCGGGCGACCAGCGGGGCGTCGCGGTTGGTGACGTTCGCGGCGAGGGCCAGGCTGCCCGCGGTGGTCGCAAGCGGGCCGAGGGTCTCGATATTGTCCTTGATCAGGACCGGCATCCCGAAGAGCGGCCCGCGCGCCCGGCGAATCCGGTCGAGGCTCCGCGCCTGGTCCATTGCGGTCGGATCGACGGCGATGACGGCGTTGATCCGGGGATTGAGCGCCTTGATCCGCTTCAGTGCCGAGCGCGTGTTGGCGGTCGCGGACTGCGCGGAGCTGAACTGCGGCGCCGGGGCCGCGAGGCCCGCGGTCGAGAGAAGGGCGGCGGCAAAGGCTAGGGAAGCGGTGCGCATCGGCATGGTCTCCTTCTGAACCCCTCTCCCGTCCTTACGGGAGAGGAGGGGGCCCGCCGCGGAGCGGTGGGAGGTGAGGGTCTGTGGCAACGAGTCGGAAAAGACCCTCGCCTCCCGAGCCTTTCGGCTTGGGCCGCTCCTCTCCCGCCAAGAGCGGGAGAGGAGCGAAAGGCCAGGGCCTCCATATCGTCTCACGGAAGCGGCTCGAGCAGGGCGTCGAGGGTCCCCCTGCCGCCGGCTGTGGGTTCGAGCCGCGGGTAGCGAAGGCCGCCGTGCCAATCGAGCTCGGCGGTCCGGAAGCTGTCGCCGCTCTGGACGAGCAGCCGGACCGGCGCCTTCGATTTGCCGGCGGCGGCGATCGCGCGCTTGAGACCGTCGCCGTCGAAGGTCCGGCCGTTCACCGCAAGGATCTTCGCTCCCACGGTCAGGCCGGCGTCGAAGGCGGGCGAGTCCCACAGGACCCCGGTGACCGCGCCGTCCTTGGTGGCGACGGTGAACCCGCCCGAGTAGGTCAGGTCGACCGACTTGGATTTCTTCTCGCCCGACTTGAACCAGTCGGTGGGAGTGTCGGTATAGGCCAGCCGGTAGCCGCCCTGGTTGATCCCTTCGAGCGGCGCGCGCTCGGTATAGGCGTTGAGGCGCCGGTCGAAATAGGCCGACCAATCGTAGGGCTGGAGGCGGTTCAGGATCGCGACGACGTCGGCCAGGCCATAGGTGAGCTCCCCGTAGTCGCGGTCGTTGACCCCGAAGAAGAGCCGGGCGAAGTCGTTGAGCGAGCGGCGCCCCCCCGACTGCTCCCGAAGGATCCGGTCGACGTCGAGCCAGATCAGTAGCCCTTCGCTGTAATAATCCTCCGACCGCTGCCAGCTTCGCCAGGGTTGAGGCGCTCGCTGGGCGATGATCGGGTCGTTCGTCGTGTCCACGAGCGGCCGCCAGCTCCGGCCCGGAGTGGCGTCGTAGGTGGCGGCGATACCGGCCAGGGCGTCGAGCGTCTCCTGCTTGCTCATCATCCCCGAGCGGGCGTCGAGCACATAGCCCCAGAACTGGGTCTGCCCCTCATAGACCCAGAGCAGGCTGTTCTGCATCGGCATCCGGTAGTCCGGAGTCCAAAGGTCCGCCCCGCGCCGATATTTGCCGTTCCAGCTGTGGGTGAATTCGTGCGGAAGCAGGTTGCGGTCGCGCTGGGCGCCCGTCCAGTCGGTGAAATAGCCGGTCTTGACCCCGTTCTCGGAGCTCCGGTGATGCTCGAGGCCGATCCCTCCCAGATTCTCGGAGATCGAAAGCAGGAAATCGTAATGGTCGTAATGCTGCGCGCCGAACAGCTTCACGGCCTGCTCGACCATCCGCTTGTGAAGCGCGATGATCTCCTGCGAAGCTTCGAGCTCCTCGGGCCGGTCGGCGGCGACGTTCAAGGTGACGTCGGGGGTCAGCTCCCATTTGCGGAAATGAGCTCCGGCGAGGGCGGGCGAATCGACCAGCACGTCGTAGGGCACCGTCTTGTAGGCGATGGTCGAAGTGCCGCCGCCGCTCTCGGGCCTGAGCGCGGTCGCGACCTGCCATCCGCGGGGCACCGTCACACTCGCCTGGATCGGAATGCCCCGGACGTAATAACCGGCGGGGTAGAGCGAGTTGGCGATCCACTGAATGCTCGCCAGCTCCGGCGTCATCACCGTCCGCCCCTGGCCCTCGGCGGTTGCCGAGACGTACTGGAACTCGACCTCGATCGACTTCACTCCGGCGGGAACGTCGACGTGGAAGGCGTAGACGTCGGTGGGGTCGCGCCTCCAGGTCAGCCGCCGGCCGCCGGCGCTGATCTTGAGGCCGGCGACATTGCCGATCCGGCCGCTGGGGTTGTGCGCGCCCGGCAGCCATTTGGGGTAGAGCAGGACGAAATCGCCGGAGCGAGGCACCGGAATGGTCTCCCGAACCCGGAAGATCCGCCGCTCGGTGTCGGTCGCATCGACCCGCAGCCGGATCGTCCCCGGGAAGGGCACGTCGCGCGCCGCCGGGATCGAGTCGAGGCGGGGCAGGGGGCGGGCGCGGGTGAAATTGGCCGGGACCTGGGCGGAGGCGGCGGTTCCGGCGAGCAGGAAAGCGAGTGCTAAGTGACGGATTCGCATAAGGGACTCTTCTTCTGGGGCGTCGCCCCCGATGGCGCTTTGCGAACGCCGCGTCCAGCCTTAGCGCCCCAGTCCTCCCCGCGATTTCGCGGGGAGGGGGACCAGGCGAAGCCTGGTGGAGGGGCTCTTCAAACTCCGAAAGCCCCTCCACCATGCTTCGCATGGTCCCCCTCCCCTGCAAATGCAGGGGAGGATGAGGTTTGGCGCCAGCGCCGTTGCCACCGTCGCGCATGGCCCTTAAGTCCCCGCCGATGAGCAAGGGCCCGCAGAGGATCAGAGGAACCCAGGACATCTGGGGCGAGGACGCCGACCGCTTCCAGACGGTGGTCGCGGCCTTCGAGCGGGTGCGGCGGCTCTACGGCTTCGGCCGGATCGAGATGCCGGTGTTCGAAAGCACCGCGGTCTTCGCCCGCTCGATCGGCGAGACTACCGACATCGTCTCCAAGGAAATGTACAGCTTCGAGGATCGCGGCGGCGACAGCCTTACCCTCAGGCCGGAATTCACCGCGGGCATCTGCCGCGCCTACCTTTCGGAGGGCTGGCAGCAGCACGCTCCGGTGAAGATCGCGACCCACGGCCCGGTCTTCCGCTACGAGCGCCCCCAGAAGGGCCGCTACCGCCAGTTTCACCAGCTCGACGCGGAGATCATCGGGTCGGACAGCCCCGCCGCCGACGTCGAGCTCCTCACCTTCGCCGACCAGCTGCTTCGCGAGCTCGGGATCACCGAAGGGGTAAGCCTGCAGCTGAATACCCTGGGCGACGAAGAGACCCGCGCATCCTGGCGTTTGGCCCTCGTCGATCATTTCCAGTCGCACCGCGCGGAGCTCAGCGAGGACAGCCTCGCCCGCCTCGACAAGAACCCGCTCCGCATCCTCGACAGCAAGGATCCGCGCGACCGGCCGATCGCCGACAGCGCCCCCGACATCGACGCGTTCCTCACCCCTGAGGCCGCCGGCTTCTTCGCCGAGGTCACCGGCGGTCTCGACGCAGCGGGTGTGGAATGGACCCGTAATTCCCGGCTGGTGCGTGGCCTCGATTATTACCGCCATACGGCGTTCGAGTTCGTCACCGACCGGCTCGGCTCCCAAGGGGCGGTGATTGCGGGCGGGCGCTACGACGGCTTGATGGAGAGCCTCGGCGGCCCTCACACGCCCGCAGTCGGCTGGGCGGCAGGGATCGAGCGGCTGGGTATGCTGATCGAGAAGCCGGCGAAGCCCGCCGTGGACGCGGCCCTGATCCCGCTGGGCCCCGAAGCCGAGACCGCCGCGATCGGCCTCGTCGCCCAGTTGCGCCGCGCGGGAATCGCCTGCGAGATGGCCTATAAGGGCAATATGAAGCGCCGGATGCAGAAAGCGGATTCGAGCGGTGCCCGTTACGCAATCATTATCGGCAACGACGAGCTCGCCCGGGGAGAGGCAGCGGTCAAGGACTTGCGGTCGGGCGAGCAGGAGAACGTGGCTCTGACGGATCTGGCAAAGGTTCTCGAAGCATGATCCCCGCTCGTCATTCCAGCGAAAGCTGGAATCCATTCCGCCTGTCCGGCGCTCCTGCGGATGGAAGCTCCTCATGGGCCCCAGCCTTCGCTGGGGCGACGGGCGTGACGAGGGCGCGATGACCTCCATCTCCGCCGAGAAGATCGCCGCCATCGAGGCTCGGCGCGAGGAGCTTCAGAATGCCATGTCGGCGGGCGGGGTAGCGCCGGACGAATTCGTCCGGCTCTCCAAGGATTATGCCGAGATCGAGCCGGTCGCCGCCGCCGCGCGCGAGGTTCGGCGGATCCGGGCGGAGATCGAGCTTCTCGGCGAGATGCTTGCGGATCCGAGCCCCGACATCCGCGACATGGCGGGGGAGGAGCTTTCGGCCCTCCAGGCCCAGCTTCCCGAAGCGGAGCGGGCGCTGGCGCTCAAGCTTCTCCCGAGCGATGCGGCGGACCAGCGGCCGGCGATGCTCGAGATCCGCGCCGGCACCGGCGGCGACGAGGCAGCCCTGTTCGCCGGCGACCTGTTCCGGATGTACCAGCGCTACGCCGAGAACCAGGGCTGGAAGGTCGAGCTCATCTCGGCCAGCTCGGCCGAGGTCGGCGGCTACAAGGAGGTGGTGGCGTCCGTCCGAGGGCAGGGGGTGTTCGCCAGGCTGAAATATGAAAGCGGGGTCCACCGCGTCCAGCGGGTTCCGGTGACCGAGAGCGGCGGGCGGATCCACACCTCGGCGGCGACGGTCGCGGTGCTTCCGGAGGCCGAGGACGTCGACGTCCAGATCGACGAGGCGAAGGACCTTCGGATCGACGTCTATCGCTCGTCCGGCCCGGGCGGCCAGTCGGTCAATACCACCGACAGCGCGGTGCGCATCACCCATCTTCCCACCGGCCTCGTCGTCATCCAGCAGGACGAGAAATCGCAGCACAAGAACAAGGCCAAGGCGCTGAAGGTGCTTCGAACCCGGCTGTACGAGCAGGAGCGCGAGCGGCTCGCCTCGGAGCGCGCCGGGGCGCGCAAGTCGATGGTCGGCTCCGGCGACCGCTCGGAGCGGATCCGCACCTACAATTTCCCGCAGGGCCGGGTGACGGACCACCGGATCAATCTCACCCTCCACCGCCTTCCCGAGATTCTCGAGGGCCAGCTCGACGAGCTGATCGGCGCGCTCATCTCGGAAGACGAGGCCGAGCGCCTGGCGAGCCTGGATGACAATTAATCAAAGCCGCTCTTCCGCTTTTCGCGGGAGAGGAGGGGCCCACGGCAGAGCCGTGGGAGATGAGGGTCTTGCGGAATCGGCGGAAAAGACCCTGACCTCCGACCGCTTCGCCGCGGGCCCCTCCTCTCCCGTGAAAACGGGAGAGGAAACGGGAAGCGCCCTTGCCGCCGCGACCTCGCGCCTCGCGCCCCACAGCGAAACCGCCCGTCTCGACGCCGAGCTGCTGATGGCCCACGCCTTGGGCGTCGAACGGGATGCGCTTCTGCTTTCCGGAGCCGAGCGAGAGATACCCGACGCCTTCGAAACTCTCCTCGCCCGCCGCGAAACCGGCGAGCCGATTGCCTACATAACCGGCCGCCGCGGCTTCTGGACGATCGAGCTCGAGGTCGGGCCGGGGGTCCTCGTCCCGCGGCCGGACAGCGAGACCCTGATCGAGGCGGCAGCGTCCCATTTCGGCCAGGCCGGCCCGCGGCGAATCCTCGACCTCGGCACCGGGCCCGGCACGCTGCTTCTTGCCGCTCTCGACCAGTGGCCCGAGGCGACGGGGCTCGGGATCGACTCCTCGCCGGCCGCTCTCGATTACGCCCTCCGCAACGCCGACCGGCTCGGCCTCGCGGGACGGGCCTCCTTCCGGCAGGGCGATTGGGGGGAGGGGGTGGAGGAGGCGTTCGACCTCATCCTGTGCAATCCGCCCTATGTCGAGAGCACAGCGGAGCTTCCCCGGGACGTGGCGGACTGGGAGCCGCACGAAGCCTTGTTCGCCGCCGCCGACGGGCTTTGCGAATATCGCCGCCTGGCCCCGCAGATCGGCCGGCTACTCGCGCCCGGTGGCATCGCCTGCCTCGAGCTCGGCGCCGGCCAGCGCGACGCGGTGGCGGCTCTGTTCGATCCGGCGTCGTTCATCGTCAAGTCGCGCCGGGACCTTAACGATATCGAGCGTTGCCTGGTGCTAAGTCGTTAATCCACGTCATCATCTTTCCGCTTGGATTTATGTGCGGTCATAGCTACATAGGGCTCAGGGACGGGGCTCTTCACAGCAAAGCATGCGTGAGGCCATCCGTCGCCGACCCCCGATTGCTTAGACGTCCCAGGACGTTCGCAGCGTGAGGTGGCGGAGGCCGCGTGCGGCCCCCTGCCCGGGAGTCGTGCTTAGATAAAGCGGCCGGGAGGGGCCCGGTTGTCACGGTGGCATGAATAGGACCACGAGGACGAGGACCTGCATTTGATAAACAATCGTCAGAACGGCCGCCGTCGCGGCCGCGGTGGCGGCGGACCGCGTTCGCCGAACCAGTCGCCCAATGTGGGCAACCGGCAGGACAACCGCTCGCGGGGCAATGCCGCCCAGCTTCTCGAGAAATACAAGTCGCTGGCGCGCGACGCCCAGCTCCAGGGCGACCGGGTGCAGTCCGAATATTGGCTGCAGTTCGCCGAACATTACTTCCGTGTCCTGAACGAGAGCCGCGCCCGCTTCGAGGAGCAGCGCCCCCGCCGTGACGATTACGGATCCGACGAGGACGAGGATCAGGACGAGTCGATGGCCGGCGACGACGGCGACGAGGACGATATCCGCGACGACCGGGACAACCGGGGCAACCGCGACATCCGCGAGGATCGCGGCAACCGCGACGACCGGGGCTACCGCACCGAGCGGAACGACCGGCCCGAGCGCAGCGAGCGCTCGGAGCGCGGCGACCGTCCGGAGCGCAGCGAGCGTCCGGAGCGTAACGAGCGGCCGGAGCGCATCGAGCGGACCGAACGCGCCGAGCAGCCGGAGCGGGCCGAGCGTCCGCGCCGTGAGTTCCAGCCGCGCGAAGAGCGCAACGGCGAGCGCAGGCCCGAAGGCCTCCGCCCCCGCCGCGAACGCCCCGAGCCCCGGGTCGAGGCGAACAACGATTCCGACGAGCGGACGATCTCGCTCGACGTGCTTCCGCCGGCCATTTCCCCGGCCATCTCGGTCGTCGAAGGCGACGCGCCCGCAAAGGCGCCGCGCCGCCGCACCCGGCGCCCGCGCGCCGAGGAAGGCGATGCGGAGATCGCGCCCGCGGCCTGAGGCTTGCAGGCAATCGAGAAGAGCGGCGGTCCCGGAAGGGGCCGCCGTTTTTCTTTGCGCACGGCCGTTCGCCCGGTTCCGATTGACACTTCCGCTTATGCTGTACACCCTTGCCGCCAAGGGAGGGGCAGTCATGCGCCGTTTTGTCTTGGTCGCCTTTCTCATCGCCGGACCCGCGTTCGGCCAGTCGTCCCAGGGCGACGTCGCGATCACTATCTACAATAACGACCTCGCTCTGGTTCAGGACCTCCGGCAGATCGCCATCCCGGCCGGCCGGTCGAGGCAGGAATTCGCCGACGTATCGGCGCAGATCCGGGCGGAAACCGTCTCCTTCTCGGCGCCTGATACCGCGATCGCCGAGCAGAATTTCGATTACGACCTGCTGTCGCCCGGCAAGCTGATGGAGAAAGCGGTCGGCCAGACGGTGACCATCGTCCGGGTCAATCCGGCGACCGGCGCCGAAGTCCGGGAATCGGCGAAGGTGCTGGCCGCCAACGGCGGAGTGGTCCTCCAGATCGGCACCCGGATCGAAGTGCTTCGCGACGACGGGCTTCCGGTCCGGGTCATCTTCGACAAGGTGCCGGAGAATTTGAGGGCGCGCCCGACCTTGTCCGTGACCCTGGAGAGCCGGCGGGCAGGGGTCCGGCCTGCCAAGCTGACCTATCTGACGCCCGGCCTCGCCTGGAAGTCGGACTATGTCGCACTGTTCGACGAGGCCGCCGGAAGGATCGACGTCCAGGGCTGGATCACTCTCACCAACAGCAGCGGAACCACCTACACCAACGCCGAAGTCCTGATGGTCGCGGGCGCTCCGAACGACGGCAACAGCTACAACGGAAACTACCGGAGCTACCGCCGGCCGGGCGCCGGCGAACTGGTCCGTGCCGGCACCGAAAGCGGCAACCGGCCCCGGCTCGGCGACTATTACCTCTATCCGCTCCCCCAGCGGACCACGATCGCCAATGCCCAGACCAAGCAGGTGAGCTTCCTCGACGTGCAGGGGGCGGCGGCATCCAAGGCCTATCACTTCACCGTCGGGTGGATGCAGACGATCGAGCCTGCCGCAAGCGCCGCCACCGTCCTCAACTTCTCCAACAGCCGGGCCGGCGGGCTCGGCACCCAGCTCCCGGCGGGGACGATCCGGGTCTATATCCGGGATGCCCAGGGCGCCCCGCAATTCATCGGCGAAAGCGCGATCGGCCACACGCCGATGGGCTCCGAGATCGCGATCCGCACCGGCGAGGCCTTCGACGTCCGAGTCAAGTCCGCCGTCACCAAACGCGAGAAGATCACGAAAGAGGAGTGGGAGAAGACCGCGCGCTACCGGATCACGGACAGCCGCGACGGCGTCCAGGTGGTCGAAGTCGAGACCAATCCGGTCTTCAGCCGGACCACCATGACCTACACCTTGAGCAACGCCCGGCCCACCCCTGCGGTCGTCAATCTCGTCCAGACCGGCCTCGACAACCCCTGGCACGACACCCGGATCGTCGAGGAATCGGTCCGCGGCGAGCAGATCTCGCTCAACGAGCGCCGGTACCGGATCACGGTCCCGGCCAATGGCGAGACGGTGGTGACTGCGACCTTCGACACCCGCTACTGAATATGCTTCGCCTCCTGGCCGTCTTGTCGCTCAGCCTCGCGGCTCCGGCCGCGGCGCAGCCGGTGGTGACCTCGCCGGCGCCCGAATCGGTCTCGGTCACGGTCTACCGGGCACCGGGCCGCGGCGCCTGGGGCGAAATGGACCTCAAGTTCCTCGGCGGCTACGCGCTGGTCACGGAAACCCGGACGGTCGACCTTCCCGCCGGCCCGAGCGTGATCCGCTTCGAGGGGGTCGCCGGCAACATCCTCCCGGTCAGCGCCATCGTCAGCGGGCTTCCGGGCCGGGCGCCGGAGAAGAATTACGACGCCCGTCTGCTTTCGGCCGGCGCCCTGGTCGAGGCCTTCCTTGGCCGCCAGGTCCATATCCGCCGGACCGACCGGGCTACCGGGAGGACGGTCGAGACCGAAGCGATCCTGCGCTCCGGGCCCGGCGGGATCGTCCTGACGACCGCTCAGGGCGTCGAGGCGCTGCGCTGCACCGGGCTTCCCGAGACCCTCGTCTATCCCGGAGTGCCGGAAGGCCTTTCGGACAAGCCGACGCTCGCGATCCAGACCGACACTCCGGCGCCGGCGCGGGCGACGATCCGGCTCTCCTACCTCGCCGGCCAGTTCGACTGGCAGGCCAATTACGTCGCCCAGCTCGCGCCCGACGGCCGGACGATCGACCTCTTCGCCTGGCTCACCCTGGCCAACGGCAACGGCGAAAGCTTCGTCGCCGCCCGAACCCAGGCCGTCGCCGGCACTGTCGACCGGGTGGAATCGGAGGGCGACCGGGGCGCGGAGTCGGTCGCGCCCCAGATCTCGCTTCAATGCTGGCCGTCGGGCACGACCAGCGACACGCCTTATGCGGTTCCCCCACCTCCGGCCGAGGCCGGCGAATTTGCCATGTACGGCGCCGACATCGTCGTCACCGGCTCGCGGATCCGAAATCCCAACCTGGAATCCTCGGTTCCCATCACCACGATCGGCGGCGCCGAGCTCGAGGAGCTGGGCGACCTCAAGCTCTACCGGATCCCGGACCCGGTCACCTTCGCCGCCAATTCGCAAAAGCAGGTCGCACTGCTATCGAAGGCGAAGGTCCCGATCGAGCGGATCGTCGCCGCCTGGCTCCAGGCGGGGCGGCGGCTCGACGAGCCGGAGGAGGCGGGAGTCGTCCTGAGGACCCGCAACGTCGCCGAGCGGAACCTGGGGCTTCCGCTGCCGATGGGCCCGCTCGCGATCTTCGAGGACGTGCGCGGCCGCCAGATGCTGACGGGAAGCGGCGCAATCGCCGATTCGGCGGTCGGCCAGGAGGTCGAGATCGCGGTCGGTGCGAGCCCAGGGATCCACGTCCGGCAGGCCCTTGCCCCGAAGAAACGGGAAGCCGGGCGGAAAGCCGGCGGATCGACCGGCGATAAGGAGGAGGAGGGGGACGACGACGACAGCAGCTACGCCGCCGGCCGCTACGCGCTGGAGGTGACCAACGCGACCGCCCGGCCGGTCGAGGTCGAGATCAACCTTTGGCGAAGCGACCGGCGCGCTCAAATCCGCAAACCGAGCCGGAAGCTGGCGGAGAAGAACGGGGCCCAGGTGTGGCGGGCGAAGGTCCCGGCCGGCGGCCGCGCGACCTTGTCCTATCTCTACGTCCCGGCGCCGGAGGACGAGGAGGAGGATTAGCCCGCCCCGAGCCCGAACCGGGGATGCAACTTGTTTCATGTCCGTAATTAACTTCTTGCCTCTCGCCGCTTCATGCCCGACGCTCCGCTCGGATCCACGAAGACGAGGACGGACCGATGGCAACGACTCCAAGCAATCCGATCGCTACCGCTGCGGTGAACTGGCTCGACTCGGGCGGGCAGGTCCACATCCGGGTCTATTCGACCGACGGCTATAATGTGACCGAACGCTGCTGGGACGGCAACGGCTGGACCGACGGCAGCTTCAAGGCGAGCGGGGAAGCGGTGTCGGCGACGTCTTGGCAAGGCGGCGGCGGCCTGTCGATCAGGGTCTATTGCACCTTCGAGGACAAGACGACCGAATGGTGCATCGACCAGGGCGGCAGCTGGTACGTCGGCGCCTACGCGACGCGCTGAGCGACCTCCTCAGAGGGTCGGCAGGGGCCTGGGGCGGTTGCTCGAATCGAGAGCGACGAAGGTGAAGACTCCTTCGGTGACCTTGACCTGCCGGCTGCCGCGGTCGCGGTCGGCGACCACCTCGATCCTGATCGCCATCGAGGAACGGCCGGTCCGCTCGATCCGGGCATAGACCGAGATGATGTCCTGGAGGAGGATCGGAGCGATGAACTCCATCGCCTGGATGGCGACGGTTGCCACCGGCCCGTCCGCGCGCCGCGACGCGACGATGCCCGCGGCAATGTCCATCTGGCTGAGCACCCAGCCGCCGAAGATGTGGCCGTTGGCGTTGATGTCCCCCGGCCGCGGGACCACCCGGAGGATGGGCTCGCTCCGGGTCTCGCTCCCCCCCTCGCTCGCGGCCTCGCTCACCGGCCGCTCTCCTTGCCGGAGGCCGCCTCGTCGTGCCCGGTCCGGTCGGAGAGGAAGACGAGTCCCATCAGGGCGGTTCCCAGAAGCACGGAAAGCCCCACCCCGGCGACGGTCGCGAGCACCATCTGCCAAGGCATCGCGTCGCTCGTCGCCTTCAGATAGGCGACGGCGAGCCCCGCGGCGATCGCGGAGGCCAGTGCCATCCACTTCATCATATGCTTGTAGCGGGACCAGGCGAGGGCGCTTGCCTCGGGCTTGGGCGGGATCGGGTCGTGGCGGGGCATGCTTTGCATTTGGGCCTCTCCCATGGGATGATTCAACCCGAGTCGCGAAAAAGAGGAGCCGAGGCCGATGACCATCGCCGCCATACTCGAGGGAAAGCCTCGCGACATCGTCAGCGTCGAGGCCGGAACGCGGGTTCGCGACGCCGTAGCTCTGCTCGCCGGCAAGCGAATCGGCGCATTGCCGGTGATGGAGGGGGAGCGGGTCGTCGGGATCATTTCGGAGCGCGACGTCATCTATTGCCTCTCGAGCGACGGAGCCGCGATGCTCGACTGGCCGGTGAGCCGGGTGATGACCGCGCCCGCGATAACCATCGAATCGAAGGTGTCGGCGCTCGCGGCGCTGTCTCAGATGACTCGGCGGCGGGTGCGCCATCTGCCCGTGGTCGACGGAGAAAGCCTGGTCGGAATCGTCTCCATCGGCGATCTCGTCGCCTACCGGATCAGCCGGATCGAGCAGGAAGCGGAGGCGATGCGCGCCTATATTCAGAGCGCGTGATCGGGAAACGACATTTTTTTGACACGGCCTGCGATTCGGGGGGTTGCCACCCGGCGGAACCTTACCTAGATCAGCCCCTCGTCGGCGGCGCCCGGCACCCTCGGGTCCTAAGCCGCTGACTTCTTTGAAAAAAGTTTTACGAGGGCCTTGAAGGCGGGATCGCTCCCGACTAGATAGGTTCAGGAAGGCGCGGATCGGAAACGAGCCGCGGTTTTTCGGAAACCCTCCAGCTTCGCATCTTGTCCGGCTTTCGGCTGGGTCTGGCGCGACGGCGACTTCGGAACCCCGGTTCCGGCCAGCCGAAACGAAGTTGGGAAGTTTTCGAAAAAAGCCATTGACGGGGACAAAACGTCCCCATATATGGCCCTTCACCGGCGGGGCGGTTTTGCCCGACCCGTCTGCGTCTTCTCAATCGGTAACCCGGTTGCCCCGATAAAAAGGGGATAGGAAAACGCGGCTCTTTGACATTGTCGGTTTAGATGAAGGGACATGTGGGCGGCGGCCCCGGTCAGCGACAGCCTCTGGGTGTCGTTGGTCGGTTAAAGCTAAGCCGTTCCATGGGCCAGTCGATCGAAGCTTGCTTCGACGGCCGGTCCTACATGTCTCGTTACATATCCACAGTATATGTGAAGTGCAGGAACGGCTCCCAGAGATGCCGGCCTCTTCCTCGGGTTTTCCCCCGGGGTGGTTGTCGGTCATTAACTTGAGAGTTTGATTCTGGCTCAGAACGAACGCTGGCGGCATGCCTAACACATGCAAGTCGAACGAGACCTTCGGGTCTAGTGGCGCACGGGTGCGTAACGCGTGGGAATCTGCCCTTAGGTTCGGAATAACAGTTAGAAATGACTGCTAATACCGGATAATGACGTAAGTCCAAAGATTTATCGCCTAGGGATGAGCCCGCGTAGGATTAGCTAGTTGGTGGGGTAAAAGCCTACCAAGGCGACGATCCTTAGCTGGTCTGAGAGGATGATCAGCCACACTGGGACTGAGACACGGCCCAGACTCCTACGGGAGGCAGCAGTGGGGAATATTGGACAATGGGCGAAAGCCTGATCCAGCAATGCCGCGTGAGTGATGAAGGCCTTAGGGTTGTAAAGCTCTTTTACCCGGGATGATAATGACAGTACCGGGAGAATAAGC
>DASVQD010000008.1:0-6856 GCA_036389345.1 Allosphingosinicella sp.
AGCCCCGCGGCGATGCCGCCGGTGGCCGCGCGGCCGGATTCCAGCTTGGCCAGGATCGATTTGGCGCGGGCCAGCACCGGCGGGGGCAGGCCGGCCAGGCGCGCGACGGCGATCCCGTAGCTGCGGTCGGCGGGGCCGGAGGCAAGCTCGTGGAGCAGGACCAGATCGCCCTTCCACTCGCGCGCCCGGACATGGTGGAGCGAGAGGGCGTCGAGCCGCTCGGCGAGCCTCGTCAGCTCGTGATAATGGGTCGCGAACAGGCAGCGGCAGCGGTTTCGGTCGTGGATCGCCTCGGTCACCGCCCAGGCGATTGCGAGGCCGTCATAGGTGGAGGTGCCCCGTCCGACCTCGTCGAGGATGACGAAGCTCCGTGTCGTCGCCTGCGAGAGGATTGCGGCGGTCTCCACCATCTCCACCATGAAGGTCGACCGGCCGCGGGCGAGATTGTCGGAGGCCCCGACCCGGCTGAACAACCGGTCGACGAGCCCCAGAGTGGCCCGGGAGGCGGGGACGTAGGATCCGGCCTGGGCGAGCACCGCGATCAGGGCGTTCTGGCGGAGGAAGGTCGACTTGCCGCCCATGTTCGGCCCGGTGACCAGCCATAGCCGTTCCTCCTCGGAAAGGCCGCAATCGTTGGCGACGAACCGAGCGCCCGAGGCGCGAAGCGAGTCCTCGACCACGGGATGGCGCCCGCCCTCGATGTCGAAGCAATTGTGGCCGACGAAGCCCGGCCTCGACCAGCCTCCTTCCACCGCCCGCTCGGCGAGGCCCGCGGCGACGTCGAGCCGGGCAAGGGCGTCGGCGGCCGCGGCGATCGCCTCGGCGCGGGCGAGCGCCGCTTGAGTCAGCTCTTCCAGATGCGCGGCCTCGGCGGCGAGCGCGTGCGCCCCGGCCTGGCCCACCCTCATGGCCTGCTCGTGAAGGTCCGGCGCATTGAACCGGACCACACCCGCCAGTGTCTGGCGATGAGTGAACCCCGAATCGACCGCCATCAGCGGGTCGGCATGACGCGCCGGGACCTCGATATGGAAGCCGAGCACGCCGTTGTGGCGGATCTTGAGCGTGGAGATTCCGGTCTGCTCGCGGTAGCGGGCCTCGAGCACGGCGATCGCACGCCGGCCCTCGCCCCCCGTCGCCCGAAGGTCGTCCAGAGCCGCGTCATAGCCTTCGGCGATATAGCCGCCCTGGGCCGAATCGATCGGCGGGGAAGGGACGAGCGCCCTGTCGAGCAGGTCGGTGAGCTCGCCATGGCCGGTCAGCGCCGGAAGCAGCGACGCCAGCAAGGGCGGCGGCTCGGGCAGGGCCGCCAGCCGGGCGTGGAGCCGGCGGGTCTCGTTCAGCCCGTCGCGAAGCTGGCCGAGGTCGCGCGGTCCTCCGCGCCCGGCGACCAGCCGACCCAGGGCCCGGCCGATGTCGGGAAGCGCCTTGAGCTGGCGCCGGAGCGATTCACGAAGGCCGGAGTCGCCTTCGAGCAGGGCTACGAGGTCGAGCCGGGCCTCGATCGCCGCCCGGTCGAGCAAAGGCGCTCCGAGATCGGCGGCGAGCAGCCGGGCGCCGGCGCCGGTCACCGTCCGGTCGACCGCATGGAGCAGGCTCCCGGCCCGGCCCCCCGCCGCCGCCTGGGTCAGCTCCAGGCTCTCACGGGTCGCCGCGTCGATCATCATATGGTCGCCTGAGGCCCGGGCTACCGGCGGCCGGAGGAAGGGCAGCGACTCCCGGGCGACCTCGTCGAGATAGGAGAGGAGGCCGCCCGCGGCGCACAGGGCCGCGCGGTCGAAGGCGCCGAAGCCGTCGAGGGTCGCGACTCCGAACCGCTCCTTCAGCCGGCGCTCGGCGGCGAGACTGTCGAACCCGCTTTTGCGCTCGGTGACCGCGAGGTCGGCGATCGGCTCGGCGGCGACGATTTCGGCCGCTCCGAGCCGGGCCAGCTCGGAGTCGAGAGCGGCGGGGGCGATCGATCCCAGCTCGAAGCGGCCGGTGGAGACGTCGGCCGCGGCCACTCCGAACCGCTCGCCGGCCCGTGCCACCGCGACCAGCCAGTTGGAGGCCCGCCAGTCGAGCAGCGCTTCCTCGGTAAGGGTGCCGGCGGTGACCACCCGGACGATGGCCCGGTTGACGACCGACTTGGCGCCGCGCTTCTTCGCCTCCGCCGGATTCTCGGTCTGCTCGGCGATCGCGACCCGGTGGCCGCCGCGGATCAGCCGGGCGAGATAGGCTTCGGCGGCATGGATTGGGACCCCGCACATCGGGATCGGCTCGCCCTCATGCTCGCCCCGCGCGGTGAGCGCGATGTCGAGGCAGGCGGCTGCCGCCTTGGCGTCATCGAAGAACAATTCGAAGAAGTCGCCCATCCGGTAGAAAAGCAGGCAATCGGAAGCTTCCGCCTTGAGCGCTAGATATTGCGCCATCATCGGGGTGGGGGCTGAGCCGGTCTTCGCCTGGGTGGCCATTGAGGAAGGGATAGAGCGTTGAGCGCCGGCATGGAACCGTCATCCCGGCGAAAACCCGGACCTCAGGTCGAGAAGTCTCGGCGGGTCTCCCCGAGGTCCCGGCTTTCGCCGGGATGACGGGGACCGACTTGCCCCTCTCGCCGTTACCCCCCTAAAGCACGCCCAGAATTCCGGGAGAGAGCCGCATGAGCGATGGCAGCAGCGTCAAATTCTCCGAGCAGGAGGCGCTCGATTTCCACACTTTGGGCGGGCGCCCTGGCAAGATCGAGATCATCGCCTCCAAGCCGATGGCGACGCAGCGCGATCTCAGCCTCGCTTATTCGCCCGGGGTCGCGGTCCCGGTCCGGGCGATCGCGGAGGATCCGGCCAAGGCCTACGACTATACCGCCAAGGGCAATCTCGTCGCCGTCATCTCCAACGGAACCGCGATCCTCGGCCTCGGCAATCTCGGCGCGCTCGCCTCCAAGCCGGTGATGGAAGGCAAGGCGGTGCTGTTCAAGCGCTTCGCCGACGTCGACGCGATCGACCTCGAGCTCGACACCGAGGATACCGACGCCTTCATCAACGCGGTCGCCCTGATGGGGCCGAGCTTCGGCGGGATCAACCTCGAGGATATCGCCGCTCCGGCCTGCTTCATCATCGAGCAGACCCTTCGCGAGCGGATGAACATCCCGGTCTTCCACGACGACCAGCACGGCACCGCGATCATCACCGCCGCCGGCCTGATCAACGCCTGCTACCTCACCCGGCGCGAGCTCAGGGACATCAGGGTGGTGGTGAACGGGGCCGGCGCCGCGGCGATTGCCTGCACCGAGCTGATCAAGGCGATGGGCGTGCGCAACGACCATGTCATCATGTGCGACCGCAAGGGAGTCATCTGGCAGGGCCGCGACGGGCTGGACCAGTGGAAGTCCGCCCACGCGGTGATCACCGACGCCCGGACCCTGGAGGAGGCGCTGGTCGGAGCCGACGTCTTTCTCGGCCTGTCGGCGGCCGGCGCCCTCAAGCCCGAAATGGTGGTGGCGATGGCGCCCAGGCCGATCATCTTCGCAATGGCCAATCCCGATCCGGAGATCAGCCCGCCCGACGCCAAGGCGGCACGGCCGGACGCGATCATCGCCACCGGCCGTTCCGATTATCCCAACCAGGTCAACAACGTCCTCGGATTCCCCTTCATCTTCCGGGGCGCGCTCGACGTCCGGGCGACGACGATCAACGACGAGATGAAGATCGCCGCCGCCGAAGCGCTCGCCGAGCTCGCCCGCCAGCAGGTCCCCGAGGAGGTCGCCGCGGCCTATGGCGGAAAGGCGCACAGCTTCGGGCCCGACTACATCATCCCGGCCCCCTTCGACCCGAGGCTGATGGAGATCGTTCCTGCCGCCGTCGCCAAGGCGGCGATGGACAGCGGAGTCGCCCAGATCCGGATCGACGACATGGACTCCTACCGAAGCCGGCTAAGGTCGAGGCTCAACCCGACCACTTCGGTCCTCAGCCTAGCCTACGAAGCGGCCCGCGCCGAGCCGACGAAGCGGGTGCTGTTCGCCGAGGGCGACGAGGATGTCGTCCTGAGGGCGGCGATCGCCTTCCGCGACGGCGGCTACGGAGTCCCGGTCCTGGTCGGGCGCGACGACGTCCACGACCGGCTCCGAGCGCTGGGCATCGATGATCCGGAGAGCTTCGAGCTGATCAACAGCCGCACCTACGCGCGGGTGCCGGAAATGGTCGACTATCTCTACAAGCGGCTTCAGCGGCGCGGCTATCTCCAGCGCGAGATCGAGCGGATGGTGAACCAGGACCGCAACACCTTCGCGGCCCTGCTGCTCGCGCTGGGCGAGGGCGACGCTCTGATCACCGGGGTGACCCGCCCCTACGCGCAGAGTCTGAGGCAGATGCAGCGGGTGCTCGACGCCAAGGCCGGGATGACCCCCTTCGGCCTTCACGTCATGGTCGGCCAGTCGCACACCAGCTTCATCGCCGATACCACCGTCACCGAGCGTCCGAGCGGCGAGCAGCTCGCCGACATCGCAGTCCACACGGCCCAGGTCGCCCGGCGAATGGGCCACGAGCCTCGGGTCGCCTTCCTGTCTTATTCCAATTTCGGCGATCCCGAGGGCACCTATCTCGAGCGGATCCGCGAAGGCGTGAAGGTGCTCGGCGAGCGGTCCGACGTCGATTTCGAATATGAAGGCGAGATGTCGCCGGATGTCGCGCTCAACCCGGCCATGGCCCGGGTCTATCCGTTCAGCCGGCTGACCGGCCCGGCCAACGTGCTCGTCATGCCCGGCCTCCAGACCGCCAACATCTCTGCCAAATTGCTTCGCGAGCTCGGCGGCGACGCGGTGATCGGGCCGATCCTCGTCGGGATGGAGAAGCCGGTGCAGATCGCGGCGATGACCGCGAGCGCTTCCGACCTCGTCACCTTGGGCGTGCTCGCGGGGAGCGGGGTGGTCAGGTAAGAAATCCTCCCCTGCATTTGCAGGGGAGGGGGACCATGCGAAGCATGGTGGAGGGGCTTCCAGACTCCGTAGAACCCCTCCACCGCGCTTCGCGCGGTCCCCCTCCCCGCGAAATCGCGGGGAGGATTATGGAATTAATTCGGCGAGTTGGGTCCGCCTCCGCCGGTGGGGGCGCCCATCCCGCCGGTTCCGACCGCTCCGATATTGCCGAACAATTCGTCCCAGATGCTGGTGCGCCGGCCGAGCGTCGGGGTCTTGTCGCCCGACGGGGAGACCGAGACGATCTGCTCCATGCCCTTGCGCTCCACCGAGGCGACGTTGCCGGCAGGATCGAAGCGGACGTGGAGCACCGTCTGCTGGTTCACCCGCGGATGGTTGAAGGCGTAATTCTTGGTCCGGCGGGAAACGTAATACCAGTCGTTCTGGTCGAAGGTGCCGGTGAAGGTCGGCCGTCCGAGCGTGTTCTGCACCGAATCCTTGTTGTCGACCCCGGGCTGGACGGCGCTCACCAGGGTCTCGTCGACGAGGTAGCCCTGGAGGTCCTGAGTCTTGGTGCAGCCGCCGCTCGCGAGCCCCGCCGCGACGGCGATCAGCAATGCCGCTTTTCGTCCCGAAACCATCATATTGGAAAAAACTCCGTAAAACCGGCCGGCGGGTAGCCCGAGCGCCGGCGCCTGCCTTGCCGGCAGGGCCAGGCCCTCCAATATCCGAGAAAAGCTGAACGGCGCAAGTACGGCGCCTGCCAGGGCACCTTGGAGTTCGTCATGCCGGACTTGATCCGGCATCCACCTTCTGGTTGGCAGCGGCGCCGGCAGGTGGACCCGCGGATCAAGTCCGGGGTGACAATTGCGCCGCCCCTGGAAGACATTTGAAGGAGACCTCCACTGGCCCTGCTTTCCCGGCTGTTCGGCGATCGGCGCGAGCGTTCCGCGCTGAGACCGCTCTACGACGCACTGGTCGCCGCCGCCCGCGACCCGGCCTGGTATCGCGAGGGCTCGGTGCCCGACACGCTCGAGGGCCGCTTCGACATGCTGGCGACCATGGTCGCACTGGCGCTGATCCGGCTCGAGGCGGAGGGCGATCGGGCCAAGGCGGAATCGGTGGCGCTCACCGAGATCTTCATCGACGACATGGACGGAACGCTGCGCCAGATCGGGATCGGCGACTTCGTCGTCGGCAAGCATGTCGGAAAGCTGGTCGGGGCGCTGGGCGGACGGCTGGGCGCCCTTCGCGAAGCCCTCGCCGGCCAGGCGCCGCTCGAGGCCGCGGTCCGGCGAAACGTCTTCCGGGACTCGGCTGTCCCGGACTCGGCGCTGGACTGGGTCGGCGCTCGTCTTCGCGGGCTCCACGACCGGCTTGCCGCAACCGCGCTGGAACCGTTGCTCGCCGGGACGTTTTCGCTGCAATGAACGAATTCAGCCGCCTTTATCGCCTCGACGCCCTGTCCACCGAGCCGCTTCGGGCCGAGATCGAAGCCGGAGCCGAGGAGCGCGAGGCGCTCGCGCGCCGCTTCGGGCTGCCCGCTGTCGAAGCGCTGAGCGCGCAGGCCGAGCTCAAGCGTTCCGGCGAGGCCGCCAGCGCCGTCGGAACGCTCCGGGCGAAGGTCGTCCAGAATTGCGTCGCGTCGGGCGAACCCGTCGAAGCCGAGGTGAAGGAAGATTTCCGGGTCGACTTCCGGCCCTTTCCGGCCGGCTCGAAGCCGGATGACGAGATCGAGCTGGGCGAAGGCGAGCTCGACATGGTCTTTTACGAAGGCGGCGCGATCGACCTCGGCGAGGCGGTCGCCCAGAGCCTTCTCCTCGGCCTCGACCCCTATCCCCGCTCCCCGGCCGCCGAAGCGGCGCTCAGGGACGCCGGGGTGAAGAGCGAGGAGGAAGCCCGAGCCGAGTCGAGCCCGTTCGCGGCGCTGGCGGCGCTCAAGGATAAATTGGAGAAATAGTCCTCCCCGTG
>DASVQD010000009.1:0-58321 GCA_036389345.1 Allosphingosinicella sp.
GACAGGCTCAGGGCGAACGGAAGGGCTCTCCGAGACCGGCCTGAACGCGCCCAGCACAGAATCCGTTCGGGCTGAGCCTGTCGAAGCCCTCGCTTCTTCCCTTCCCACGTCCTTCGAGGTCTTCACCACCCGGCCGGACACCATCTTCGGAGCAAGCTTCGCCGCGATCTCCCCCGATCACCCGATCGCGACCGCGCTCGCCGAAGCAAACGAAGCGCTCGCCGCCTTCATCGCCGAGTGCAAGCAGGGCGGGACCACCGCCGCCGAGCTTGAGACGGCGGAGAAGAAGGGCTTCGACACCGGGGTCGAGGTTATCCACCCGCTAGACCCCGACTGGACCCTGCCCCTCTACCTCGCCAATTTCGTCCTGATGGACTATGGCACCGGCGCAATCTTCGGCTGCCCGGCCCACGACCAGCGCGACCTCGACTTCGCCCGCAAATACGGCTTGTCCGTGACCCGGGTCGTCGCCCCCTCGCCCGAGGAAGCGGACGAGCCGATCGGCGACGAGGCCTATTCGGGCCCGGGCCGGCTCGTGAACAGCCGCTTCCTCGACGGACTCGACGCTCAGGACGGCATTCGCGAGGTGATCGCCCGCGCCGAAGCCGAGGGCTGGGGCGAAGGCACGACCGTGTGGCGGCTTCGCGACTGGGGCGTGTCGCGCCAGCGTTACTGGGGCACCCCGATCCCGATCGTCCACTGCGAGGCCTGCGGTCCGGTCGCGGTGCCGCGGGCGCAGCTGCCCGTGGTCCTGCCCGAGGATATCGACTTCGAGACCCCCGGCAATCCGCTCGACCGCCACCCGACCTGGTCGAAGGTGGATTGCCCCGATTGCGGCGGCCCCGCCCGGCGCGAGACCGACACGCTCGACACGTTCGTCGATTCCTCCTGGTACTTCATCCGCTTCGCGAGCCAGCCGGCGGACTCGCCGTTCGACCGCGCCGAGGCGGAACGCTGGCTCCCGGTCGACCAGTATATCGGCGGGGTCGAGCATGCGATCCTCCACCTGCTCTACGCCCGGTTCTGGACCCGGGCCCTTCAGCGCATCGGCAAGCTGGACGTCGCCGAGCCGTTCAAGGGTCTGTTCACCCAGGGCATGGTCACCCACGTCACCTTCCAGGATTCGGAAGGGAAGTGGCTGACTCCCGAGGAAGCCGAGAGCCACTCCGGGCCGGTCGTCCGGGGCCGCATCGAGAAGATGTCCAAGTCGAAGCGCAACACGGTCGATCCGGAGCCGATCGTCGACCAGTACGGCGCCGACGCGGTGCGCTGGTTCATGCTCTCCGACAGCCCGCCCGAGCGCGACCTCGAATGGAGCGAGGCGGGGATCCAGGGCAGCTGGCGATTCGTCCAGAGGCTCTGGAGGCTCGCCTCGGAAGAAGCGGAGCGCGGCGGCTCGTCCTGGCTCGGCGACGGGGAGGACAAGGCGCTCGACCGAAAGGTCCACCAGGCCATCGCCGCGGTCGGCTCCAACATCGAGGCGCTCGCCTTCAACAAGGCGGTGGCCAACCTCTACGAACTCGCCAGTGCCATCGAGAAATCGGCGCCTTCGCCCTCGCGGAGCGCCGCCGTCGAGGCGCTGGTCCGCCTCGCTGCGCCGATGGTTCCGCACCTCGCGGAGGACGCCTGGGCCGCGATGGGCCGCGACGGCCTCATCGCCGAAGCCGAATGGCCGAAAGCCGACCCGGCCCTTCTGGTCGAGGAGGAGGTCACAATCGCAGTCCAGGTGAACGGCAAGCTTCGCGACACCCTCACCGCCCCCAAGGGCGCGGACAGGGAGACTCTCGAGGAAATGGCCCTCGCCTCCGAGAAGATCGCCCGCCTGCTCGACGGAAAGCCGCCCCGAAAGGTGATCGTCGTCCCCGACCGGCTCGTGAACGTCGTCGCATGATGAAGCTCGGCCCCCCTTTCCCTGTCACCCCAGCGAAGGCTGGGGTCCATTCTGAGTCTGATTGGATGCCAGCCTCCGCTGGCATGACGAAGTTGCTGCTCGGCTTCTCCCTGCTGCTCGCCGGCTGCGGCCTTCAGCCCCTCTACGGGGGCGGTGCCTCGGGGCCGGTCGCCCAGACGCTTCGCACCGTGGCTGTGGCCCCAATCGAAGGCCGCGCGGGGTGGCTGGTCCGCACCGCGCTCGAGGATCGACTCGGAGCTCCGCCGGGCGCGACTCCGACCTACCGGCTCGAGGTGCTGCTCGACGACGAGATCGCCGGATTCGGAATCCGCCGCGACGACGCGGTGACCCGGGAGCGCAGGACGCTCCGGGCGCGCTACCGGCTGGTCGATTCGGCCAAGGGCACCGTCCTCCTCGACGCCACCGCGGGTTCCGACGCCGGAATCGACGTGGTCGGCTCCGAATATGCGACGGTGGCCGCGGAGCAGACCGCGCTCGAGCGGCTTTCGAAGGAGGTCGCGGACCAGATCGTCACCCGGGTCGCGCTCTACGCCCGGCGAAGCGGCGGAGCGCCGTGAAGGCGAAACGCGCCGAGGTGGAACGGGCTCTGAAGGGCCCCTCCCCCTATCGCTTCTTCCTGCTCTACGGGCCCGATGATTCGGGATCGCATTCGCTGGTCAAGGTCGCGGCCGCGGGCGCAGGCGCCGAGGCCGAACGGATCGAGCTGACCGGGGCCGAGCTCAAGTCGGATCCTGCCCGGCTCGCCGACGAGGCGGCGTCGATCTCGCTGTTCGGAGGGGCCCGCTACATCGTCGTCCAGCCGGCCGGGGACGAGTGCCTGGCCGCGGTTGAAGCCCTGCTTCAGGCGCCGGCGGCCGGCAACCCGGTGCTCCTGATCGCCGGAGCCCTGAAGCCGTCTTCGAAGCTGCTCAAGCTTGCGCTGGCCGAGCCGGCCGCTTTGGCGCTCGCAAGCTACGCTCCGGAAGGCCAGGAGGCCGAGCGGCTGGTGACCGACATGGCCCGGGCCGAGGGCCTGGCCGTCCGCCCGGACGTCGCCCGGCGGCTCGCCGATTCCTGCGCGGGCAACCGGGCGATCCTGGCCCTCGAGCTCCAGAAGCTGGCTTTGTACCTGGACTCCGCGCCCGACCGGCCCCAGGCGCTCGAGCACGAGGCGATCGACTCGGTCGGAGCCGCGGCCGAGGAAGGCGATCTCAGCCGGCTCGTCGACAGCGTCGGAAGCGGCAACGCGGCAATGCTCCAGGCTGAGCTTCTCCGGCTCTCCAGCGAGGGCATCGAAGGCATCCCGCTGATCCGCGCGGTGCTCCGCCGGATGAGCCTGCTTTCCCGCCTGCGGGCCCAGGTGGAGCGTGGAAGCAATCCCGGCGCAGTCATGGCGTCACAGGGTAAGTCACTGTTCTGGAAGGAAAAAGACTCGGTCGGCCAACAACTTTCGAGATGGCGGTCGGACGCCCTGGCGCGAAGCGTAAGCCGCCTCCTGGAAGCGGAACGGCAGGTGAAGGCGCCCGGCGGGCTGGGATCGGCGGCCGTCGACGAGGAGCTGTTCGCGATCTGCCGCCAGGCGGCCCGCTTGCGGTAGGATCCGGAACCGAGCCGCTACGTCATCCCGGCGAAAGCCGGGACCTCGGGGAGACCCGCCGAGACTTCTTGTCCTGAGGTCCCGGCTTTCGGGTTCCCATCAAAGTAATACTTTGATGGGGTCCCTCCCGGGATGACGGCAAGAGGCTCAGATCTTCTCGCCGCTCAATCGCTGGCAGATCATGTCGAGCTGGTCGAGCGTCGAATAGCCCAATGCGACCGTCCCGCCGTCGGGCTTGTGAGCGATCTTCACCTTGAGCCCGAGCATGTCGCCGAGCTGACGCTCCAGGGCCTCGATGTCTGCTCCGGCCTCCCTGATCTCGAGGCGCCCCTGACGCTCCCGGCCCGGCTTGCCGGAGCGGGCGAGTTTCTCGACCTCGCGCACCGAGAGATCGCGCGCAACGATTTCACGGGCCAGGGCTTCCGGGTCTCGCGCCCCGAGAAGCGCGCGGGCATGGCCCATGCTCAACTCCCCGGTCTGAACCATCTGCCTCACACTCTCCGGCAGACCGAGCAACCTCAACAGGTTGGCGATGTGGCTTCGGCTTTTGTGGACCAGCTGGGCGAGAGTCTCCTGACTATGGCCATATTCGTGGATCAGGCGCGCATAGCCTTCCGCCTCCTCGATCGCGTTCAGGTCGCGGCGCTGGATATTCTCGAGCAGCGCGACTTCGAGGGTTTCAATGTCGTCGAAGTCCCGGACGATGACCGGAATTTCGTGGAGCCGGGCCCGCTGTGCCGCCCGCCAGCGCCGCTCGCCGGCGACGATCTGGTAGCGATGACCGTGCGGCCTGACGACGATCGGCTGGATGAGGCCCCGAGTCGTGATGGAGGCGGCGAGCTCGTTCAGCGCCTCCTCGTCGAAATGGCGGCGGGGCTGGTCGAGATGCGGCTCTATGGACGAGATCGGCATCATCTGGATCCCGCCCCGGGCGGGCTGCGCTCCGCCGGACACCGGCGCCTCCTGCGCCACCTCGCCGAGCAGCGAGGAGAGGCCGCGGCCGAGCCCGGACGGACGCTTGCGGGCGGGCGAGTCGTCGCTCATGCCGCCGCCGCCGCCTTGGGCAGCCGGCCGATCAGCTCCCGGGCCAAAGCGATATAGGCTTCCGACCCGGGACAGCGATGGTCGTATATCAGTGCCGGAATGCCGTGGCTCGGCGCTTCCGACAGCCTTACGTTGCGCGGGATCACCGTCTCGAACACCACCTTGCCGAGGCAGGCCCTGACGTCGTCGGCGACCTGCGAGGACAGGTTGTTGCGCCGGTCGAACATGGTCAAAGCCACTCCGAGGATGGAGAGCTCCGGGTTGAACCGGGCGCGGATGCGCTCGATCGTCTGGAGCAGCTGGCTGAGCCCTTCAAGCGCGAAGAATTCCGTCTGGAGCGGCACCAATATGGACTGGGCCGCGACGAGGGCGTTGATGGTCAGCAGGCCGAGGCTCGGCGGGCAGTCGATCAGGCAGACGTCCCAGCGGCCCGCCGTCGCATCCATCGCATTGTCGAGCCTGTGGGTCCTCTCCTCGAGCGCCACCAGCTCGATCTCGGCCCCCGAAAGGTCGACAGTGGCCGGAACCAGGTCGAGCCGGGGAACCTTGGTCGGGACCACGGCCTCCTCGACCGTCGCTCCACCGGTGAGAACGTCGTAGCTCGAGCGGTCGCGAAGCGCGTGGCCGATCCCGAGCCCCGTGGAGGCGTTGCCCTGCGGATCGAGGTCGATCAGAAGGACGCGCCAGCCGGTGGCGGCCAGCGCGGTCGCGAGGTTGATCGCCGTCGTCGTCTTGCCGACCCCGCCTTTCTGGTTGGCCACCGCTATTCGGATCAAGATCTTCCCCTCGGCTTGCGGCGAACCCGGCTCGCGACGACGATTTGCGCGTCCTCGTCGGTAAGGCTCGGCTCGAGACGGAAATCACCCTGCCACGAAGATTGCGCCGCTTCCAGTTCCGACTTCGCGTTTCTGCCTTTGGGAAGGATCCAGCTCGTCCGCGGCGTGGAAAAACGTTCGGCGAGTGCGAATATCTTGGGCAATGGAGCAAATGCCCGGGCGCTGATGACGTCGAACGGCCGCGCCCCAACCGCTTCAACCCTCGAGCAGAGGATCTCCACTCGACCGGCGACGCCCAGGACGGAGGCCGCCGCTCGAAGGAATTCCACTCTCAGCTTCCGGGACTCGACGAGCACCGCCCCCGCCGAATGGAAGAGCGGCACCAGCAGCCCGGGGAAGCCGGCGCCCGTTCCCAGGTCGAGCCAGAGGCGGGCATCGGCGGGCGCGAAGCGGACCAGCTGGGCGGAGTCGAGGATGTGCCGGTCCCATACCGAGTCGAGAGAAGCCTTCGAGACGAGATTCTGGCGTTCATTCTGCTGTCGGAGCAACTCGACGAAAGCTTCCAGCCGCTCGATTGTTTCACGTGAAACATCCAGCCGCGCCTTGGCTTCGGCCTCGGTCATCAGGCGGCCTTCCGCCTGGAATGGACGAGAATGGCGGCAAGGGCCGCCGGAGTGACCCCGCGAATTCGGCGTGCCGCGCCAAGGGTGGCGGGCCGCGCCGCTGACAGGCGCTCGACCATCTCGAGGGACAGCCCGGCAATGGCCGAATAATCGAGGGCGGCCGGGATCCGGACATTCTCGTCGCTCCGAAGCCGGGCCACCTCCGCCTGCTGGCGCTCGACATAGGGGGCGTAGCGATGATCCTCCACCGCCTCTTCGACCAGTGGAAGAGGGACTTCGGCCAGCGCGGGGACCAGACGGAGCAACGCGGCCGAGTCGAGCTCGGGGAATCGAAGCCATTCGGAAAGCGGGCGCCGAAGTCCGTCGTCTCGTACGTCGATCCCGGCCCGGTTCAGGTCGGCGCCGGTGCGTGCGGTCGCAAGGCACCGCTCGATCGAGGCGCGCCGCGCCTGACGCGCCTCGAAGTGCTCGCGCCGTTCGGCTCCGACCAGGTCGGCGGCGATCCCTCCGGGGGTCAGCCTGGCTTCGGCATTGTCCGCGCGGAGCCGGAGCCGGAACTCGGCACGCGCCGTGAGCATCCGGTACGGCTCGGTGACCCCCTGCAGTGTGAGGTCGTCGACCATGACTCCGATGTAGCTTTCGCTTCGATCGAAGCGGACCGGTGCGCGCCCCGCCGCGAGAGCGGCGGCATTGGCTCCCGCCACCAGCCCCTGGGCCGCGGCTTCCTCATAGCCCGTGGTTCCGTTGATCTGCCCTGCCAGATACAGGCCTTCCACCTCCCGTACCGCAAGCGTCGGCTCGAGGATCCGCGGATCGACATGATCATATTCGACCGCATAGCCGGGCTGCAGGATCTCGACTCGTTCCAGGCCGGCCATGGAGCGGACCATCCCCAGCTGGACATCCTCCGGCAAAGAGGTGGAAATCCCGTTCGGATAGACGGCGAAATCGTCCAGACCTTCGGGCTCGAGGAATATCTGATGCCCGTCCCGGTCGGCGAAGCGATGGACCTTGTCCTCGATGGACGGGCAATAGCGCGGTCCCACGCCGCTGATATCCCCGGCGAAGAGCGGGGAGCGATCGAGATTGGAGCGGATGATCTCGTGGGTCGCCGCGTTGGTTCGGGTGATCGCGCAAAAGAGCTGCTCGGCCGGGCGCCGTTCCGTCATCGGTGAGAAGGTCCAGCCCGCCTCGTCCGACTCCTGTCGCTCCAGCCCGGCCCAGTCGATCGAGCGGCCGTCCAGACGCGGTGGGGTCCCGGTCTTGAGCCGGGCGAGCGGCAGGCCGAGCGCTCGAAGCTGGGCCGCGAGCGCCGACGCCGAGCGCTCGCCGATCCGCCCGCCGGGCCGGGTGGTCCGGCCGAAATGCAGCTTGCCGCCGAGGAACGTCCCGGTCGCGAGGACGACCGCCTTCGAAGCGAGCCGGCGCCCGTCGGCGAGCTCGAGCCCGTTGACACGGCGGCCCTCCAAGATCAGCGCGGCGGCCTCGCCCTCGATGATCCCGAGGCCCTCCTGGGCGTCCAGCATGCGGTGGATCGCCGCCTTGTACAGGCGCCGGTCGGCCTGCACCCGAGGTCCACGCACCGCAGCGCCCTTGCTGGCGTTGAGCATCCTATAATGGATTCCGGCCTGGTCGGCGGCTCGGGCGATCAGCCCGTCGCAAGCGTCGACTTCGCGAACCAGATGCCCCTTGCCCAGCCCGCCGATCGCCGGGTTGCACGACATCGCCCCGATCTGCTCCCGAGCGAAACTGACCAAGGCGACACGCGCGCCCATCCGGGCAGCGGCCGCGGCCGCCTCGCAGCCGGAATGGCCTCCCCCTACCACGACGATGTCGAACACCTGCATCATGCGTGTGCCTATATGTTCCACGTGAAACATTGTCGCGCTGTTTCAGTGCCGGGGCCAGCGTGAACCTCCAGCGCCCCTGCCGGGCCGAAGGCCCAATTTGTTTCGCACAAAGGCACAAAGGCACGAAGGTGCCGCCAGCACTGACTCTGGCCGAACCCTTCGCCTAACCCGGATTTAATCGCTTCGCGATGCCCTTCGTGCCTTTGTGCCTTTGTGCGAAACCATTCTGCCTTTCCGTCCTCGGCAGATCTAACGACTCAGCAGGAAAACTCCCTGGAGAACACGCCCGTTACTTGCCGATGCAGAAGCGTCCGAACAAAGTGTCGAGCATATCTTCGACCCCGGCCCGCCCCGTGATCCGATCCAGCTCGACCCGCGCCTGACGAAGCGCCTCGGCCGCGATCAGCATATCCGCGGACTCGGCGGCCTCGCGCAGATGATCCAGGGCGAGCTTGATGGCTTCGCGCTGGCGGGCGTTGGCGGCGACCTCGCCTTCCTGGGGAAGAAGCGTCCGGCTCCGTTCGGCCATCGCTTCGATCAGATCGGCGACTCCCTCCCCGGTCAGCGCCGACACCCGGATGTCGCAACCCCGGCCGGGAGGCTCGAGATCGCATTTCGGCTGGACCAGGATCGTCCTGGCCCGCTCGGGCGCCTCCGAAGGCTCGCCCAGCCACAGGACGAGGTCGGCGGTCGCGACGCTGGCGAGTCCTCGCTCGACTCCGATCCGCTCGACCTCCTCCGCGGAGTCGCGAAGCCCCGCAGTGTCGATCAGCAGATAGGGCACCCCGCCGATCGCTATGGGCGCTTCGATCAGATCGCGGGTGGTTCCCGGGACGGCGGAGGTAATCGCCGCCTCTCTTTGGGCTAAGATGTTGAGCAGGCTGGACTTTCCGGCATTCGGAGGACCGGCGATGACGACCCGGAGGCCGTCCCGCAGCCGCTCTGCCGAAGGCCGCTGGAGTAGCGCCTCCATCTCGCCGGCGAGCGACGCGGCCCCTTCGGCCCAGCCCGTCGGCCAGGCCTCGCTTACTTCGCCTTCGTCGGAGAAATCGAGCGCCGCCTCGAGCGCGGCCGCCAAAGCGAGGAGATCGTGACGCCATGACTCCACCTGCCGGCTGAGCGATCCGCCGGCCATTGCAAGCGCGGCGCGGCGCTGGGACTCGGTTTCGGCGGCGAGCAGGTCGGCGAGGCCCTCCGCCTCGGCCAGGTCGATCCGCTCGTTCTCGAACGCCCTTCGGGTGAACTCGCCCGGCTCGGCGGGACGAAGGCCCTCCTGTGCCGCCAGGGCCTCCATCACGGCCGCCACCACCGCCCGGCCGCCATGGAGGTGAAGCTCGGCCAGATCCTCCCCGGTGGCGCTGTTCGGCCCTGGGAAGCGAAGGACCAGCGCCCGGTCGAGCGTCCCGCCCCGCCAGGCCAGAGTCGCGAGCGTCGCCACCCGCGGCGCCGGAAGCCTGCCGGCGAGCGATTCGAGGACGGCGGCCGAGCGCGGCCCGCTGATCCGGACCACGGCCAGGGCGGCGGGCGGGCTGCCCGAGGACAAGGCGAAGATGGTGTCGGTCACGCCGCGCGAATCCGTTCGGGCTGAGCTTGTCGAAGCCCCAGCCCCTTTCCGGCGCTGAAATAAGGAACGGGCCTCGACAGGCTCAGCCCGAACGAAGATCGGAGCGCAGCTGAACTCACCTCAGCCTTTCTTCCCGCTCATCCCCTCGAGCATCGAGCGCCACATCGCCAGGCCGGCCTCGTTCATCGGGCCCCAGGCCTTCATCATCTCCGCGGCCGACTCGGCGGTGAGGCCCTCGCTCGCCGCTTTGGTCATCCGCTGGACATAGGCTTCGTGGACCGGGGTCAGGTCCGGCAGGCCCAGGAATCGCCGGGCTTCCTCCGGTGTGCAGTCGACGTCGACGCTGATCTTCATGGCCGGTCCTTCCGCTGGTCTGGAAGCTATGTGTATAGAAGCGCCGCCCGAGACAAGGAGTTGAGCATGGCAGTGATGCGGATCGACACGCTCGAAGGGGATTCGGCCTTCGACGCCTATGTCGCCGAGCCGGCGGGGGACGCCCGCCCGAAGGCCGCGATCGTCGTCGTCCAGGAGATATTCGGGATCAACGAGGGCATCCGCCGCAAGTGCGACCATTGGGCCGCTCTGGGCTATCTCGCTTTGGCGCCCGACCTGTTCTGGCGGCTCGAGCCGGGCGTCCAGCTCGACCCCGACGTCCCCGACCAGTTCGGCCGGGCGCTCGAGCTGATGGGCCGGTTCGACCAGGACCAGGGCGTGATCGACATCGAGGCGACGATCCGGGCCGCCCGGGCGCGGCTCGGCGACGGCGGCAAGGTGGGGGTCGTCGGCTTCTGCCTCGGCGGGCGCCTCGCCTACATGGCCGCCGCGCGCACCGATTCCGACGCGAGCGTCGGCTATTACGCCGTCGGCCTGCCCAACATCCTCCACGAGAAGCACGCGATCGCCCGGCCGCTGCTGCTCCACATCGCCGGCGCCGACCATTTCGTCGACGAGTCGGCGCAGCGGGCGATGCACGAGGCGCTGGACGACCATCCCAGGGTCGTTCTCCACGATTATCCCGGCGAGGACCACGGCTTCGCGGCGGAAATGGGAAAGCGGCGTAGCGAAGAAGCGGCGAGGCTGGCCGACGGGAGGACGGAGAGGTTTTTCGCCGAGCATCTGACATAGTGGCCGTCGCCCCAGCGGAGGCTGGGCCCCAGGGGGTGAAGAACGCCGGCGCCTCGCACCCGCCGGGATCCCAGCCTTCGCTGGGATGACGGCAAGGGGCGGCACAGGCTTGCCACCCTCCTTCCCGACCCGATTGCGGAGACCAGAATGACCGATCCCTACGCCTTCATCCTCCGCCAAACCGGAGGCCCCGAAGTCCTCGAGGCCGAGCATATCGACATTCCCCGGCCGGGCCCGGGGGAGGTGCTGGTCCGCAACGAGGCGGTGGGGCTGAACTTCATCGACACCTATCATCGCTCGGGCCTCTACAAGCTGCCTATGCCGTCCGGGCTCGGCGGCGAAGGCGCCGGGGTCGTCGAGGCGGTCGGCGAGGGCGTGAGCGGGTTTCGGGAGGGGAACCGGGTCGGCTATTTCACCGGCCCCTTGGGATCCTACGCCACCCACCGGACGATCGCCGCCGACAGGCTGGTCAGGCTTCCGGACTCGATATCGAGCGAGCAGGCCGCGGCGGCGATGCTCAAGGGCTGCACCGCCGAATATCTGATCGAGCGCTGCGCCCGGGTGGAAGCCGGGCAGACGGTGCTCGTTCATGCGGCGGCGGGCGGGATGGGATCGATCCTCGTGCAATGGCTCAAGGCGATCGGAGCGACGGTGATCGCCCATTCCGGCGACAGCCGCAAGGCGGGGCTGGCCGCGGAGCTCGGAGCCGACCATTCGCTGTGCTGCCCGATGGAGACCCTGGCGGCCGAGGTGCGCGCCCTGACCGGCGGCCAGGGCGTTCCGGTCGTCCTCGACGGGGTCGGGGAAGCGAGCTGGAAGGCGTCGCTCGCCTCGGTCGCGCGGCGGGGCCTCCTCGTCACCTACGGCAACGCCTCGGGCCCGGTGCCGCCGTTCAGCGCGCTCGACCTGCTCGGCGCGGGTTCGATCTTCGTCACCCGGCCGACGCTCGCGGATTATTGCAGGAGCCCGGAAGAGACCGCGGCCTCGGCCGGCCGCCTGTTCGAGATGATCGGCAAGGGCGCGCTGACCGTCCGGATCGGCGCCACCTTCCCGTTGCTCAAGGCCGCCGACGCCCATCGGGCGATCGAGGCGAGGGCGACGACGGGCTCGACGGTGCTTATTCCATAAGCCGTCAGGCGAAGAGCGTTCCAAGCCCCACATTGGGGTCGACGAAGCCTTCGTAGACCATCTTGCCGGCGACATAGACGATGACGAGAAGCCCGATCCACGCGATCCAGCGGTAGCGCTCGATATATTTGGCGAGGATGTTGGCCGCGACTCCCATCAAGGCGACGGCGAGCAGCAGCCCGATGATGAGGATCCCCGGATGCTCGCGCGCCGCTCCGGCCACCGCCAGGACGTTGTCGAGGCTCATCGAGACGTCGGCCACGGCGACGGCCCAGGCGGCCGCGGCGAAGCTCCTGGCGGGCTTGAGGCCGCTGTCCTCGTCGCCATGGACTTCGGGCGAGCCGCCCGACTGGCCCGAATGCTTGAGCTCGCGCCACATCTTCCAGGCCACCCACAGCAGCAGGAGGCCGCCGGCGAAGGTCAGGCCGACGATCTGCATCAGCTGGGTGACGACGAGGGCGAAGGCGATCCGAAGCACCAGAGCGGCGATGATCCCGATCAGGATCACCTTGCGGCGCTGATCCGCGGGAAGGCCTGCGGCGAGCGCTCCGACGACGATCGCATTGTCGCCGGCAAGCATGATGTCGATCATCAGCACCTGGCCGAACACGACCCAGGCCGCGGCCGTGCCGAGCTTCGAGAAATCGGTGACGATCGCGTCCCAGATCCCGCCGATCCCGACCGGCGCCGCGGCGCCATGAGCAGCGATCAGGAGGTCGAGCAGCATGCCGGGGAGTCGCCCGTCACTGGTTCATGGAGGCGAAGAAATCCTCGTTCGACTTGGCGTCCTTCATCTTGTCGAGGAGGAACTGCATCGCGTCGACCGTCCCCATCTGCATGAGGATCCGCCTGAGCACCCACATCTTGGAGAGGATGCCCTGGTCGACGAGCAATTCCTCCTTTCGGGTTCCGGACTTGCCGACGTCCAGCGACGGGAAGATTCGCTTGTCGGAGACCTTGCGGTCGAGAACGATCTCGGAATTGCCGGTGCCCTTGAACTCCTCGAAGATGACCTCGTCCATCTTGGAGCCGGTGTCGATCAGGGCGGTTGCGATGATCGACAGCGAGCCGCCTTCCTCGATGTTGCGGGCCGCACCGAAGAAGCGCTTCGGCCGCTGCAGCGCGTTGGCGTCGACGCCTCCGGTCAGGACCTTGCCCGACGACGGCACCACCGTGTTGTAGGCGCGGCCGAGGCGGGTGATCGAATCGAGAAGGATGACGACGTCCTTCTTGTGCTCGACGAGGCGCTTCGCCTTCTCGATCACCATCTCGGCGACCTGGACGTGGCGGCTGGCCGGCTCGTCGAAGGTCGAGGAGATGACCTCGCCCTTCACCGACCTCTGCATGTCGGTCACCTCTTCGGGCCGCTCGTCGATGAGCAGGACGATGAGGAAGACCTCGGGATGGTTGTCGGTGATCGCCCGGGCGATGTTCTGGAGGAGCACGGTCTTGCCGGTCCTCGGCGGAGCGACGATCAGCGCGCGCTGGCCCTTGCCCTGGGGCGAGATGATGTCGATCACCCGCGCCGACTTGTCCTTCACGGTCGGATCGGCGCTGTCGAGAGTGAGCTTCTCGTCCGGGTAGAGCGGAGTGAGGTTGTCGAAATTGACCCGGTGCCGCACCGCGTCGGGATCGTCGAAATTGACCGAGACGAGCCGGACCAGGGCGAAATAGCGCTCGCCGTCCTTGGGCCCGCGGATCTCGCCTTCGACCGTGTCTCCGGTCCTCAAGCCGAATTTGCGCACCTGGTTCGGAGCGACGTAGATGTCGTCGGGCCCGGCAAGGTAGTTCGCCTCGGGCGAGCGCAGGAAGCCGAATCCGTCCGGGAGCACCTCGATCGTGCCCTGACCCATGATCTCCTCGCCATTCTCGGCCTGGACCTTCAGGATCGAGAACATCAGCTCCTGCTTGCGCAGGGTGGAGGCGCCTTCGATCCCGAGCTCTTCGGCCATGGCGACGAGGTCGGCGGGGGATTTTTGCTTCAAGTCTTTGAGATGCATGGAGAATTTACTCGGAAATGGGATTGTCGACAGGCCGCGCGGGTCAGGATGTTGGCGGCTTGGGATTGCCTACACGGACGGCAGGCGAACGACTGTAGGCGCGTTAGGCTCCGCGATTTTTCAAGTCAACTCTCTCGTCACGCCAGCGAAGGCTGGCATCCATGCCGAGCCCTCACGCGGCGCGAAGGCCAAATGGGGCCCAGCCTTCGCTGGGGCGACGGGGGGGAACTCGTCATCCCGGTGAGAGCCAGGACCTCAGGACAAGAAGTCTCGGCGGGTCTCCCCGAGATCCCGGCTTTCGCCGGGATGACGGCCCGTCGGGGCCGTCAGAATGGCCTGACGATCACCAGCACGACGATGAGCACCACCGCGATCCCCGGGACCTCGTTCATCATCCTCAGCCCGCGCCCGCTCAGCGCCCGCTCGCCGCGCGCCAGCTTCTTTCCGTAGCCGACCATCCAGCCGTGATAGGCGGAGAGCGCGACGACGAGGATGAACTTGGCCTGGAACCAGCCCATCACCCAGGCCTGGGTCGTCCAGGCCAGCGACAGGCCGAAAATCCAGACCAGGATCATCGCCGGGGTGATGATGATCCGACGGAGCTTGCGCTCCCGCTCGATCCACCGCCCTTCCTCCGCCGAGCCCGGCGCCGCCTCCTGGTGATAGACGTAGAAGCGCGGAAGCATGAACAGGCCCGCGATCCAGAAGATCACGAAGATGACATGTCCGGCCTTGAGCCAGGCGTAGGTCAAGCTGAGGGCGCTCGCGAGTGCATCGATCACGCGCGCACCAGCTCGATGAGCTTCTCGACGTGCCCAATCGGCGTGTCCGGCAAGATTCCATGCCCCAGGTTGAAGATATGCGGTCTCCCCGCGAGGCTAGATAGGATGCGGGCCACCGCGGTTTCAAGCGCCTCTCCGCCTGCGATCAGGGCCAGCGGGTCGAGATTGCCCTGGACCGGCATGCCCGGCGGAAGGACCCGGTCCGCCCAGGACGGATCGACCGTCTCGTCGAGGCCGATCGCGTCGACCCCCGTTTCGAGCGCATAAGCGGCGAGCTTTCCTCCCGCGCCCTTGGGAAAGCCGATGACCGGAGTCTCGGGATGCCTCGCCTTGAAGGCCGCGACCAGGGCGGCGGTCGGCGCGATCACCCAGCGCTCGAACTGAGCCGGGGAGAGGCTTCCGGCCCAGCTGTCGAACAATTGCACGGCCTCGACCCCGCTCTCCACCTGGCGGGAGAGATAGTCGACGGTAAGGCCCGATATCGCCTCCACGATCGCCTGGAAGGCCCCGGGATCGCCGTAAGCGAGCCTTCTCGCCTCTCCCTGGTCCTTGCTGCCCTGGCCGGCCACCATGTAGGTGGCGACCGTCCAGGGGCTTCCCGCGAAACCCAGGAACGTCGTCGCTTCAGGAAGACTGCGGGCGACTTTCTCCACAGTTGCGTAGACGGGGTCGAGCCGGTCCCGCGCCGAGTCGAGATCGGCGAGCGCCGAGTCGACCAGGGGCGGCGACAGCCGCGGGCCCTCGCCGGCCTCGAAGCGCAGGTCCTGGCCCAAGGCGAAGGGCACCATGAGGATGTCCGAGAACAGAATCGCTCCGTCGAAGCCGAAGCGGCGGATCGGCTGGAGGGTCACCTCGGCCGCGCTGTCCGGATCCGTGGCGAGGTCCAGGAAGCCGCCTTTGTCCGCCCGCAAGGCCCGGTATTCGGGCAGGTAGCGGCCCGCCTGGCGCATCAGCCAGAGCGGAGTTCTCCCGGCTTTTCCGCCCTTTAGGACGGCGAGCAGAGGCTTGTCGGCGACGGCCATGAGGGCAAGTGCTCCGCTCTACTCTCTATAAGAGTCTTATATAAAGAGAGTCAGTAGTAGGTTGTAGGAAGGCGCGACGCGGGGTTTATTGGCTTCGCCCGATTTTGCAAACAGCTTGACTCTGAACGGTTGGCGGAAGCCCGCGGATTCGCGCCGTCCATCCCCGCTTTCCACAGCTTGCCCGTAAGAAGTTGTTAACCTTTGCGAGTCTGTGGACGGAAAAGCGGATTGCGGGGGCAAACCCTTCGCTTGCAACGCTCCCGAGGCTTAAGCTAGCGATTCCCACATGCTTATCCACAGCTGGATTTCGGGCGGCGTCGCCCCAGCGCAGGCGGGACGTTCGCGTAACCCTTCGCGAAGGTGCCGGGCGGTCGACCCGGATCGTCATCCCGGACTTGATCCGGGATCCACCTTCTTGCGGCGCCGTCCAAAAGCAAGGTGGATGCCGGATCAAGTCCGGCATGACGAGGCTGGATGGGCGACATCTTAGTGCCCGACCCCCTCCATCTCCACCTTCTGTCCGATTCGACGGGAGAAACCCTGGAGGTCATCGCCACCGCCTGCCTCGCCCAGTTCGAGGGCGTCGAAGTCCGCCGCCACCTCTGGCCGATGGTTCGCTCGGAAGGCCATCTCGACCGGGTCCTCGACGACGTCGAGCGGCGTCCCGGCCTCGTCCTCTATACTCTGGTCAACAATACCCTCCGCCGCGACCTCGAGCAGAAGACCCGGCGCCGCGGAATCCATGCCGTCGCCGCCCTCGATCCGGTCGCCCACGCGCTGTCGGTCGTCCTCGGGCGGGAAGCCGCGGGCCGGCCGGGCCGCCAGCACGCGCTCGACGCCGCTTATTTCGCTCGGGTGGACGCGATCCAGTTCACCATCGCCCATGACGACGGAATCGGCTCCGAGAATTGGGAGGAAGCCGACATCGTTCTCGCCGGAGTGTCGCGCACCTCCAAGACTCCGACCTCGATCTATCTCGCCAATCGCGGCTATAAGGTCGCGAACATCCCGCTCGTTCCGGAAGCGCCGCCGCCGGCCTCGCTGTTCTCGCTCGACCATCCGCTGGTGGTCGGGCTCACGACCAATCCGGACCGGCTGGTCCAGATCCGCCGCAACCGGCTTCTCGCCCTCAACCAGGCGCCCGAGACCGACTATGTCGACATCGAAGCGGTCAATGCCGAGCTCGCTTTCGCCCGCCGGATCTTCGCCGACAACGACTGGCCGGTGATCGACGTCACCCGGCGCTCGATCGAGGAGACGGCCTTCGCGATCGTCAAATTGTGCAACGAGCGAATGGACGCGGCGGCCGCCGCGGTCGGCGACGACGACCGGTGAGGCTGCTTCTCGCCTCGAAGAGCGCCGCCCGCAGGCAGATGCTCGAAGCGGCGGCGGTGCCGTTCGAGACGGCGGAGGCCGAGCTCGACGAAGCTGCGGCCAAGGCCGGTTTGTGGGGCGCCGGTTTCGACGCCCGGGGCGTGGCCGAGGAGCTGGCCCAGCTCAAGGCGCTCTCGGTGGCCGCGGGCGAAGGAATCCTGGTGCTCGGCTCCGACCAGACCCTGGAACGGGCCGACGGCACCCTTCTCGGCAAGCCGGCCTCGCGCGACGAGGCCAGGGGCCAGCTCCTCTCGCTGAGCGGCTCCACCCATCGTCTCCACAGCGCGGCCGTCGTCGCCGAAGGCGGAGAGGCCGTCTGGTGGGGCTGCGAAAGCGTCGACCTGACCATGCGCACCCTCAGCGACGCCTTCGTGGAGGACTATCTCGACCGCGAATATGAATCGATCCGGTGGAGCGTCGGCGGCTACCGGATCGAAGGCCCCGGGGCGCAATTGTTCGAACGGATCGAGGGAAGCCACTTCGCGATCCTCGGAATGCCGCTTCTCCCATTGCTCGCCTATTTGCGCGAGCGGGGGCTTTTGTCGTCGTGACGCGTCTCATCGCCTTATCTTCCCTCTCCCGCTTTCCGCGGGAGAGGAGGGACCCACCGCGAAGCGGTGGGAGGTGAGGGTCTTGCCGAGTCCGAAGCACAGACCCTCACCTCCCAAGCTCCGCTTGGGCCCCTCCTCTCCCGTAAAGACGGGAGAGGGGTTCGAGGCTGGCGGACTGCACCGATGACGGTCCCCTATGCCGAGGTGATTGGCGATCCGATCGCCCATTCAAAGTCGCCGATCATCCACAAATTCTGGCTCGAGAAGCTGGGCTTGGAGGGAGAATATCGCGCCGTGCGGGTGACCGCGCGAGAGCTGGCCGATCATTTCATTCGCCGCCGCAAGGACCCGAACTGGCGGGGCTCGAACGTCACCATTCCCCACAAGGAAATGGCCATTTCGTTCGCGGATCGGCTGACCCCCGAGCCGCTGGCCGCAGGGGCCGTGAACACCTTGGCCCGGAAGCCTGACGGGCTGATCGGCTACAACACGGATATGGAAGCGCTCCGGCCCGAACTTGCGGGCTATGCGCGCGAGGCCTTACTGTTCGAATGGCCGATAACGGTCATCGGCGGGGGAGGCGCTGCCCGAGCCGTCCTCGCGGCCCTCAAGGTCGAAGAGGAAGATGTCGAAGTGGCGCTCTTCAATCGAAGCGTCGAGAAAGGAAATGCGGTGCTTCGCGAGCTGGGTGTGCGAGGCTCGTGCCGTCCGCTCGATAGCCCGCTGCCGGCGACCGGACTGGTGGTCAATGCCAGCAGCCTGGGGATGCAGGATTTCCCGCCGCTTCCGGCAAACCTCACCCAAGTCTCTTCCCCGGTCATCGACCTCGTCTACGCCCCGGTGAGGACCGAGCTCGTAAAGGCCGCGCTGTCCGGCGGTTTCTCGGCTGTCGACGGCCTCTCAATCCTGATTCGGCAGGGAGCGCTCGCCTTTCGACATTTCTTTGGAGTCGAGGCACCGTTCAACAGCGAAGAGGAATTGCGAGAGTTGTTGGCCCGATGATCGTCCTCGGCCTCACCGGGTCCATCGGGATGGGCAAGTCGACCGTCGCGAAAATGTTCGCCGACGAGGGCGTGCCGGTGTTCGACGCCGATTCGGCGGTGCACCGGCTGCAGGGACCGGAAGGCGCCCTGGTCAATCAGATCGAGGCGCATTTTCCCGGCACCACCGGGCCGGAAGGCGTGAATCGCGGCGCCCTCGCCGAGCGGGTGCTCGGAGAGCCGGAAGCGCTCCGGCGGCTCGAGGCGCTGGTCCACCCGGCCGTGGCCCGGGAGCGGGAGGCATTCCTTGCCGCCCATTCCGCCGAGCCGCTCGTCCTCCTCGACATCCCGCTCCTCTTCGAGGCCGGCGGGTCGGACCGGGTCGACAAGATCGCCGTCGTCTCCGCGCCGCCGGAGGTGCAGCGCGAGCGGGTGCTCGCCCGCCCGGGAATGAGCCTGGAGAAGTTCGAGCGGATCCTCGCCCGCCAGATGCCCGACGAAGAGAAGCGCGCCCGCGCCGGCTTCGTCATCCCCACCGGGGGCTCTCTGGAGGAAACGCGACGAGCGGTTCGGCGCATCCTCGCTTGCCTCGTCCCGCCCTCCGATTCATAGTCGAAGCCATGCGGGAAATCGTCTTCGACACGGAAACCACGGGCCTTAGCCCGCTGACCGGCGACCGCGTGGTCGAGATCGGCTGCGTCGAGCTTTGGAACCGGGTCGAGACCGGCCGGACCTTTCATGCCTATTTCAATCCGGAGCGGCCGATGCCGAGCGGCGCCGAGGCCGTCCACGGGCTGACCGACGCCTTCCTCGCCGACAAGCCGCGCTTCCGCGACGTCGCCCGGGACCTCATCGAGTTCCTCGGCGACTGTCCCCTGGTCGCCCACAATGCCAGCTTCGACTTCGGATTCCTCAACCACGAGCTCAACAATTGCGGCCACCCCCTGGTCTGCCTGACCCGGATGGTGTGCACTCTTCAGCTGGCGCGCTCGAAGCATCCCGGCGCCAAGCACAGCCTCGACGCGCTCTGCACCCGCTTCGGGGTCGACCGAAGCCTCAGGGTCAAGCACGGCGCTCTGATCGACGCCCAGCTGCTCGCCCAATGCTATGTCGAGCTGACCGGCGGCCGGCAGATCGGACTCACCCTCACCGACATCGCCGCCGCCCGGGCCGAGGAAGCCCAGGACATCCGGATCGCCGGATCCGGCGCGATCCTCGTCGAAGTCCGTCCGCCGCGCGCCCACGCGCCGACGGAGGAAGAGCTTCAGGCCCACGCCGCCTTTCTTGCGACCCTCTCCGACCCCATCTGGCACAGGCTGGACGGGCGCGGTTGACCTCGGGCCGCCGCGGAGCCTAATCCGCGCGGCCCCTTGCTGGAGAAAGCCATGGATATCCGCGTCTCCGGTCATCAGCTCGACACCGGCGAAGCCCTGCAGGAGCGGGCGACCACCCGCCTCGCTGCAGTGGCCGACAAATACGCCTCCCGCCTCGTCTCGGCGCAGGTCACGTTCGGCAAGGGACCGCATGATCACGGCTTCACCTGCGAGATCGTCGCCTTCGCTCCGCAGGGCGTGGTCCTGAAGGCGGCCGACAAGGCCGCGACGGCCCCCGCCGCCTTCGATTCGGCCGCCGACAAGGTCGAGAAGCAGCTGCGCCGGCACACGCGCCGGCTGAAGGACCATCATGCCGAGGATTCGGAGCAGCTGGCCCAGTCCGAAGGCTTCGACTACCGACGAGGCGAGGCCGAGCCGCAAGGCGAGTGAACTTATAAACTTCCGTCGCCCAAAAGTGGCGATTGCTCCACATTTTCGAACATTCCTCCACATCTTGAAAGAGCGGCCGGGGGCGACCGCATCCGGTGAACCGATGAACGACATTACCGACATCCTCACGGTCGACTGCGTCGACGGCGGGATGAATGTTCCGAACAAGAAAAGCCTGTTCCAGTCGCTCGGCGCCGCCGCGGCCCGGCGCACCGGGCTCGATTCCAAGACCATCGTCGCCGCTTTGGCCGATCGCGAGAAGGTCGGTTCGACCGGCTTCGGCGGCGGGATCGCGATCCCCCACGGCCGGATCGAGGGCCTGAAGAGGGTGTTCGGATTCTTCGCCCGCCTGACCGCTCCGATCGACTTCCAGTCGGTGGACAATCTGCCGGTCGATCTCGTCTTCCTGATCCTCTCCCCGCCCGACGCCGGCGCCGACCACCTCAAGGCGCTGGCCTCGGTGAGCCGGGTGCTCCGCGATCGCCACACGGTCGCGAAGCTGCGCGGCGCCCGCTCGAGGGACGCCTTGTTCGCTCTGCTTTCCGGGGTCGAAAGCCGCAATGCCGCCTGAGGCGGATGCCGGCGCCTCGGCCCACTACCGGGCGCTCGAGTCGCTCTACGCCCGAGCGCCGGTCAACGGCCTCTTCGAATCGAGGCTCGAGATCGTCGAAGCGGGGTTCGCCCGGATCCGGTTCGAGGTGGGCGAGGCGCTTTTCCACGCGGCCGGCGCCGCCCATGGCACGCTCTACTTCAAGATGATGGACGACGCGGCCTTCTACGCCTGCAACAGCCTGGTCACCGACCGATTCCTGCTCACCACGGCCTTCAACCTGATCTTCACTCGCCCCTTGCGGGCCGGGCCGGCGACGGCCGAGGGGCGGTGGGCGAGCGGCCGGCGACGGGTCCTCGTCGGCGAGGCGCGCCTCATCGATTCGGAAGGCGAGCTCGCGGCGAGCGGCACCGGCACCTTCATGCGCTCACATATCCCGCTCAGCGGCCTCCCCGGCTACGTCGCCGGCTGATGGAGGCGCGGGTCGCCGCTTCGGTCCTCGCGGGCGCGCTGATCCGCAAGGCCGAGGGCGAAGGCGGGTTCGGAGCGGTGCTCGCCAAGGGCGATCCGACGGCCGGCTCGATACTCGTCATCCTTCTGGAAAGAGGCGTAAATCCGCGCCTGTTCGAGCGTCTCCTGCAACCCGACGGGCGCTATTCATGGCGGGAGAGCGGAAGCCAACATATTGAAAATTCAAGCGAAGTTCCGGCGTTTATCGCACGGCTGAGGCGATTCGACCCGGATTCGTGGTTAATTGAACTGGATATCCCGTCTGCCGAACGGTTCGCCGCTGAAATGAACGCCCTCGATTGACTCTGCTGCAGCGCACAACCTAGCCCGTCGGTCGTCCTTCGAGAGCGGGGGGCCGTCACGACCCGGGGTATTGGGAGGGGCGGCCACGCGAGACGGAAGGCCGCCCGGGATGCGCCCGTTTCTTATGCATCCGGCTTGGGCTGCCCGCCGCACTGACTAGAGATTGAATGAACCGCCTTTTCCGCGCCGCGTCCTTCGCGGCTGCAATCACCATATTCGTCTTCGGCGCCCCTTCTTTGGCCTGGGAGCTGACCGGCACTCCACTCACCGCCGAAAATTCCGCACAGCCCGGCTTGGGCGCTCCGCCGCCCGCCGCTTCGGCCCCCCCGGTCGCCGCGATCGCGCCCGGGCCTGCCGAGCCCGCGCCCGTTGCCCAGGTCGACACGACCGCCCGCCGAAGCCTGGCCGAGCTGGTTTCCGAATATGCCGGCACCCAGACCGCGGACGCGCAGCAAGAATGCCTCGCCGGAGCGGTCTATTTCGAGGCCAAGGGAGAGCCTCTCCACGGCCAGCTCAGCGTCGCGGAGGTAATCCTCAACCGCGCGCGTTCGGGCCGATTCCCGGCTTCGGCCTGCGGAGTGGTCAAGCAGCGCGGCCAGTTCTCCTTCATTCGAGCCGGACGGTTCCCGGCAATCGCCCGGACCTCGCTCGCCTGGAAGCGGGCGGTTGCGATCGCCCATATCGCCGTCAGGGACCTGGCCGAGAGCCCCGCGCCCAAAGCCTTGTTCTTCCACGCCAAGCGCGTCTCGCCGCGCTGGCGCCTTACCCGCGTCGCCGCGGTCGGCAATCACATCTTCTACCGGTAGGACCCTCGTCATCCCGGCGAAGGCCGGAATCCATGAACACGGTAGCTGCAAGCCGGCTCGGTCCGTGTTCATGGATCCCGGCCTTCGCCGGAATGACGGGTTGACGATTCTCCCCGAGTCGTGCCCTTCCCTCCGTTCCCCATTCATTCTAACCTGACCGGATGGCCTCCAGTCCGAGTCCCCAGCCGGAGCTTTGCTTCGCCGACGCCCCGCTCGCCGCTCAGGACGTGGCGCGGGGAGTGACCCGCCTGTTCTTCAATCGGGACATGTTCGGCCTGTGCGAGGTGCCGCTCCCCAACGGCCGCCGCGCCGACATGATGGCGATCGATTCCTCGGGCCTCATCACCATCGTCGAGATCAAGGTCTCGCGCGCCGACCTGATGAGCGACGGCAAGTGGATCGAATATCTCGGCTATTGCGACCGGTTCTACTGGGCGGTTCCGGCGAACTTCGATCTCTCGCCATTCGAGGCGGCCGCATTCCATCCCGAGCTTTGCGGCCTTGTGGTCGCCGACCGCTACGACGCGGCGGTGATTCGCGAAGCGCCGCTGCGCAAGCTCGCGCCGGCGCGGCGCAAGGCCGAGACGCTGCGGTTCGCGCGCCGGGCGGCGCGTCGGCTCGTCGGGGACCTCGATCCGGGACTTGCCGGATTCGCCTGATTCCCGTCATCCCGGCGAAAGCCGGGATCTCGGGCAGACCCGCCGAGACTTCTTGTCCTGAGGTCCCGGCTTTCGCCGGGATGACGATCAGCGTGCCGGCCCCGCCGCTGGCTTGGCCGGGGCGGCCTTGGCTTCGAGCATCTTGAGGACCATCGCGGCGCGCGGATCCTGTCGCGCATAGTCCAGCGCCGACATGCCCGCGACATTGTCGGTGCGCTTGGGATTGGCGTTGCGGGCGAGGAGGAGCCGGACGAGCGGCAAGTCGCGGCGCTGGGTGGCGATGATCAGAGCGGTCTCGCCGCGTCCGTTCGGAAGGTCGACGCTGGCGCGCCTCGCCAGCAGCTGCTCGACCCCGTCGAGCCAGCCGATCTGGGCCGCGAGGGTGAGGGGCGTATCCCCGCGGCCGCTCTGCAGGTCGGGACGGGCTCCCTTGGCGAGGAGGAAGGTCAGCCAGGGCAGGTCGCGACCGCGGACGACGATATGAAGAGCCCCCTCGCCGCTGCCGCGCTCGCGAGTGTTGATGACGACGGAGCCCGGCGCCGCGACCAGGTCTGTCACCTTGTCGCCATCGCGCTCCCTGACCGCCTGGAGGAAGGTGAAGCTGTCGGAAAATTGCTGCTGGCCCGAGGCCGGAACCGCGAGCACCAGCACCATCGACGCCGCCAATGCGCGGCCGAACTTGTTGAACACTCTCGTTTCCCCGTCTCGACTTGTCGGCGCGCCTATAGCAAGACAGAGCTGCTTCCGCCATGAACGAAACCCGCCTTCCCCGCCTCCGGCCGATCCTTCTCCTGTCGCTGGCGCTGGCGCTGGCGGCCTGCTCGGGCGCGCCCGAGGAACCGCCGCTCAAGGGCGCCGCGATCGGCGGGCCGTTCACGCTGACGAACCAGGACGGGCGCAAGGTGAGCGAGAGGGATTTCGCGGGCAAGTACCGGATCATGTATTTCGGATTCACGCATTGCCCCGACGTCTGCCCGACGGATCTCGCCGTCATCGGCCAGGCCCTCCGCCGATTCGAGAAAAGCGATCCGGATCGCGCGGCAAGGGTGGCTCCGATCTTCGTCAGCGTCGATCCCGAGCGCGACTCGCCCGCTGTGCTCAAGGAATATGTCGCTGCGTTCCACCCGCGGCTGGCCGGGCTTACCGGAACTCCGAAGCAGGTCGCCGAGATGGTCAAGCGCTACGGCGCCTACGGGGCGAAGGGGGATCCGGCAGCGGGCGGGGGCTATGACGTCAACCACAGCCGGGTTGCCGAGCTGATCGGTCCCGACGGCGCTCCGATCGCATTGCTTCCCTATGACAAGGGCGCCGAAGCGGTCGCGAACGAGCTCGAGCGGTGGGTGAAGTGAATTTCTGGGAGAAACCGCTGGCCTCGCTCGACCGGGCCGAATGGGAAGGCTTGTGCGACGGCTGCGGCAAATGCTGCCTCCACAAGGTGGAGGACGCGGACAGCGGGGCGATCCACCCGACCAACGTCGCCTGCCGGCTGCTCGACCGTCATAGCGGGCGCTGCACCAATTACCGGGGCCGAAAGGCCTATGTTCCCGACTGCATCCGGCTGACCTCGTCCGGGGTCGGTGCTCTCGGCTGGCTTCCCTCGACCTGCGCCTACCGGCTTCGCTCGGAGGGCAAGCCGCTTCCCGACTGGCATTATCTCCTCTGCGGCGACCGCGAGGCGGTGCACCGGGCTGGGATGTCGGTGCGCGGCTGGACGGTCAACGAGGACGAGGCCGGCGATCTCGAGCATCATCTGGTCGAGCGTGAGCTTTGAGCTGAAGCTGAGCGTCTCGCCGACCGCGCGGGCGATGAGGCTCCGGGTGGACCGGCGCACCGGCGAGGTGGTCCTGACGATCCCCAGGCGGGCGTCGCGCCGAAAGGCGCTGGCCTGGGCCGACGGCCACCGCGACTGGATCGAGGCGCGGCTCGCCGAGGTCGCGGCGCCACTGCCGCTCGCTCCGGGAACGGAGGTTCCCCTCTACGACCGGCCGCACCGGATCGACTGGAGCCCGGACCGGCCTCGAACGCCCCGGCTCGAGGACGGGCGGCTGGTCGTGGGCGGCCCCGAGGAAGGCCTCGAGGCGCGGCTCCTGCGCTGGCTTCGGCGCCACGCCCTCGACACGCTCGCCGCCGAGACCGCCGAGTTCGCCGCCAAGGCGGGGGTGACGGTAACCCGGATCGGGACCGGGGACCCCCTGTCCCGCTGGGGGAGCTGCTCGGCGACCGGCGGGATCCGCTACAGCTGGCGGCTCATCCTCGCGCCCGACTGGGTGAGGCGCGCGACGGTCGCGCACGAGGTCGCTCACCGGGTCCACATGAACCACGGTGCCGATTTCCATGCCCTGGTCGAAACCCTGCTCGGGACCGACCCGAAACCGGCTCGTTTATGGCTTCGAAGCCATGGCCCCTCACTCCATCGGGTCGGCCGAGCGGTCTGAGCGGCGGTCGACCGGCGGCGCCAGATCGGGGTCCCGCCGCCGCTCCTCGCGGCGCTCGCGCTCGCGTTCCCGGAGCCGCTCGAAGCGGTCCCGCTCGCGATCGCGGTCGACGGCGCGGTCGATGAAATCCTGGTCGAGCCGCTCCTCCTGGTCGGGCGAGGGCTCGGCCTCCTCCTGGCGGGGCGGAAGCGGCTGGAACCCGCCCGACGGCCCGCTTCCGTCCGGATTGACCATCACGCCGTTGTCGGGCGCTTCGAACCAGGCTTCGTCGTCGGGCTCGGTGACGGCCCATTCGGGCATCTGGACGGCGATCTCGAAATTCTCGGCCGGACGGTTTGCAACGGCGCGCTGCATGAAATCGTGGAAGGCCTTGGCCGGCGCCCGGCCGCCCTGGAGCCCCGGGATCGCCTTGTTGTCGTCGCGCCCCATCCACACCCCGGTGGTGAGCCCGCTCGAGAAGCCGAGGAACCAGCCGTCCTTGTTGGAGGTCGTCGTCCCGGTCTTGCCGGCGACCGGCCGGCCGATCTGGGCGCCTCTGCCGGTTCCGGTAAGGACCGCCGCCTGCAGCAGGTCGGTCATCTGGGCCGCGACCCAGGGCGCGACCAGGACCCGGCTCTCGTCCGGCGGGTGCTGGTAGAGGATCTGGCCGTTCGCGGTCGTCACCCGCCGGATCCCGTAGGGCGTGACGGCATTGCCCCTCGCGGCGACCGAGGCGAAGGCCCGGGTCATGTCGATGAGCCGGACCTCCGAGCTTCCAAGCGCCATCGAGGGGTGGGTGACGACGGGAGTGGTGATCCCGAAGCGCTGGGCCATGTCGGCGACGGTCCGGAAGCCCACTTCCTGGGCGAGCCGGACCGAGACGGTGTTGATCGACTGGGCGAAGGCCTGGCGAAGCGGGACCTGTCCGGCGAAACCGCCATTGTTGTTGCGGGGGCTCCAGCCGTTGATCTTGATCGGAGCGTCGACGACGATGCTGTCCGGCTTGTAGCCGGCCTCGATCACGGCGAGGTAGACGAACAGCTTGAAGGAGGAGCCGGGCTGGCGAGTCGCCTGGGTGGCGCGGTTGTAGATCGAGCGCACATAATCGCGGCCGCCGATCATCGCCCGGACCGATCCGTCGCGGTCGAGAGCGACGAGGGCGCCCTGCGCTCCGGCCGGGGTGCTCGCATTGATCACCTGGTCGGCAAGCCTTTGCATGTTGGGATCGAGAGTCGTCCACACGTCGATCGGATCGACGGTCTCGTCGATCAGCGTGTCGAGCTGGGGAAGCACCCAGTCGGTGAAATAGCGGACGCTGTTCTGCTTGGGGGTCGGCACCATCTGGACTTCGGCCGGCTCCGCGGCGGCGGCCACCGCGGGGCTGATGTCGCCATTTTCCTGCATCAGGCGGATCACCACCTCGGCCCGGCCCCGAGCGGCCTCGACGTCGGCGGTCGGGGAATAATTGGACGGCGCCTTGACGAGGCCGGCGATGATCGCGGCTTCCGAAAGGCTCAGCGTCTTCGCCGAATGGCCGAAGAAGCGGCGCGACGCGGCGTCGATCCCGTAGGCGCCGCCGCCGAAATAGACCCGGTTAAGGTAGAGCTCGAGCACCTGGTTCTTCGAGAAGCGCCGCTCGAGCGCCAGCGCCAGGACCGCCTCGCGGCCCTTGCGGCCGAAGGTCCGGCTGTTGGTGAGGAAGATGTTGCGGGCGAGCTGCTGGGTGATGGTCGAGCCGCCCTGGGTGAACCGGCCCTTGGTGAACCGGACCTTGAAGGCGCGGGCGAGTCCGATCGGATCGACTCCGATATGCGAGCGGAAGCGCTTGTCCTCCACCGCGACCATCGCGTCCTTCATGATGTCCGGTATCTGTTCGTAGCTCAGCCACTCGCCGAAGCTGGGGCCGAGCGCGATCAGCTCAGATCCGTCGGCGGCCCGGACCCGGATCATCTGGCCGAGATCGTCGCGCCGGACCAGCTCCGAGTAGCTTGGAAGCGAGCTCATCGCCACGCCCACCGCGACCACCAAAGCGACGAGCGCGATGAGGCCGCTGTACAGGCCGATCTTGAACAAGGTGATCAGCGTCCGGCGGAAGCGGGACGGCGGGGAAGAAGCAGCACTGGCCATCGGGGAGGGAGCCTAGGGCCGGACGGGACGGGGGACAAGGGAGAGGGCAGGGAGAAGCGGTGGAGGATGGGTGCAGCTCGTCATCCCGGCGAAAGCCGGGACCTCCGGGAGACCCGCCGAGACTTCTCGGCCTGGGGTCTCGGCTTTCGCCGGGATGACGGCTTCCGCCACCGCCCGCCTCACCTCCTCGCCTTGAACTCCAGCGAGGCGCTGTTGATACAGTAGCGAAGGCCGGTCGGCGCGGGTCCGTCGGGGAAGAGGTGGCCGAGATGGCCGTCGCATCTCGCGCAGCGCACCTCGACCCGGCGCATCCCCTGGCTCATGTCGGAATGCTCGCTCACCGTCGGAGCGGCCGGCTCGGTAAAGCTCGGCCAGCCGCTTTGGCTGTCATATTTTGATCGGCTGTCGAACAGCAATTCGCCGCAGCCCGCGCAGCGATATTCGCCCTGTTCGTGGTTGTCGACGTGGCGCCCGCTGAAGGCCGGCTCGGTGCCGGCCTCGCGGAGCACCCGATATTGCTCCGCGGTCAGCTGCTCGCGCCACTGCCGCTCCGACATCTGAAGGCGATCCCTTGCCTCGTCCGCCATCGCGGCTTCATTCCCCGACTGTCGATGAAGCAGCCTCAACGGTCCGGCCCCGCAACAGGTTTCGCCGCATCAGCAGGTAGACCGGAAGGCCGCTGGCGAGCAGGGCCAGGCCCCAGGCGGTGGCCTCCAGGCCGGCGCCGTAGAAGGTCCACAGCGCGAAGGCGGTGCCGCCGCCCGCTGTCGCCACCACAAGCGTGCCTCCAAGAGCGCCGCGTCTGCGCAGCACCAGGGCCGAGAGGGCGGCGAGCAGGTAGAGGACGAGGGTCGCGGCGGTCGCGAGCAGGATCATGAACTCGAACAGCTTCGCCATGCCCCGGCTGAGGTTGGTCGCGATCAGGGCGCAGCTCAGGACGCATCCGAGCGCGTGGCCGACGATCGGGGTCCCGGCCCGGTTGAGCCGGGCGAAGGCGGCCGGGAAGACTCCGCGGCGCGCAAGCGCCAGCGGCACCTCGCCCTGGATGAACACCCAGCCGTTCAGTGCGCCGAGAGCGCTGATCGCCGCGAACAGGGCGATGAGATGGGCGAGGCCCGGGCCCCAGTATCGCCCGATCAGGTCCGCGAGGGGGGCGGAGGATTTCGAGGCGGCCTCGGTCGGAAGCAGGAGGAAAACGGCCCAGGTGACAAGCAAATACAGGGCCCCGACGATGAAAGTGCCCGCCAGGGTGGAGCGGGGCACCGTCCTTTCCGGGTCGCGGACTCGCCCGGCGGGCAGGGTGGCCGATTCGAGGCCCAGCATCGCCCATAAGGTCAAGGTCGCCGCCGCAGCGATCGAGGAAGGCTCGAGCGTGACCGGCGCGAGGCCTCCGGCCGCCTCGCCTTGTCCGCCCAGCACGAGCGCGGCGAGGGCGATGACCGCGATCAGCGGAATAAGCTTAAGGATCGTCGTCGCGACCTGAACCTCGCCCGACGCCTTCGCTCCCAGCGTAGCGATCCAGGTGAAGAGGATGACGAAGGCCGCCGCGGCCAGCGGACCGGCATAATAAGGTGCGAAGACAGTGGGCGCGAGCGAAGACAGGTAGCTGACCGCGCCGATCGCCACGGCCGCGTTGGTCACCCATGTCGAGATCCAGTAGCTCCACATGACGAAGAAGGCCGCCGGCGCTCCGAGCGCGGGCCGGATATAGTCATAGGGCCCGTGGGCCTCCGGCAGCGCGCGCGCCAAGGCGGCGAAGACCTGGGCGAGGCACAGGCATCCGGCGATCGTCACCAGCCACCCCGCGACGGCGTTGATCCCGTAGGGCGCGAGCGACGCGGGCAGCAGGAAGATCCCCGTGCCGATGACGTTGCCCATGACGAGGGCGAGGCAGATCCAGAATCCGAAGGCGCGTCGGGGGAGCTGCGGAGAATCTGCCATGGGGGACCCCTCTGCGGGGGATATCGCGCCGAAGCCGTCCCCCGGACGGCTTCCTATCGGCGCGATATGGTGCGGTCGAGAAGACTCGAACTTCCACGGCCTTTCGGCCACAGCGACCTCAACGCTGCGCGTCTACCAGTTCCGCCACGACCGCACGTCACTGCCCCCCGGAAAATTGCTCCGGGGCCGGTAGGAGGGGCGCCTCTAGCAAAGGGCTCGGGGGGACGCAATGGCGCGTTGCCCGTTCAAGTCCTCCCCGAGAAATCTCCGGAGGCCCGAAGGCCTACCCCTTCCTTTTCGCCTTCGCGGGGAGCGGCCTCATCACCTTGGCGAGGGCCATCCGGGCCACCTTGCGGCCCATTTCCTCGCCGGCCTCGTTGGAGAATCGATAATGGACCCCGCCATAGGTGCGCGAGAGCGAGACCTCCTTCACCCATTCGTCCCAGCTCGGAAGAACCTGCACGATGCTGTTGGGGATCGATCTCGAGCTTACCCGCACTCCGCCCGGAGGCGCCGCTCCGACCTCGGCCTTGAGCACCTCGGCGATGGCGGCCGTGCCGCTGCAATGGGCGCAGGGATATTCGGGGTGGTTCGGAGTCGCGATCAGCGGCTCCCAGGCCGGGTCCTCGGTCGTCGAGTCGTTGCCGTCGTCCGAAGCGTTGCGCACCGCGGTGATCGGCCTCCAGAAATTATAGTGGAGCTTGGCGTCGCCGGTGGCGATCCCGACATCGTCGGAGACCATCGCGACGAGCGCGAACATGCGCGCATTCTCGACCGCCGAGCGGCCCCTGGAATCGGCGATGAGCCGGAGGCTCGGAGTCATGTTGGGCGTGATCCGGTAGCGCGCCATCAGCGACTGCTGGGCGGTCCGGTCCGTGCTCGTCTTGCCTCCGAGCCGCTTGATCTCCTCGAAGTCGCGCGCCCAGCGCTCGCTGGTCAGCGCCGGCGGAGGCCCGGGCCGGACCGAATCGTAGCTGGGGAGGATCCACGGCCTGAACGTCATCAGGTAGGGCGCGAAGACGGGCAGCTGGGTCGCCGTCCACATCCCGGCAGAGGTACGGGGGCGATACGGAACCGGCTTGCGCGCCGGGTCGAAGCCGCCGGCCGCCAGCGCAAGCTTCGCGGCCGCCTCGCCCACCGCCTTGCCGCGCTCGCGGGCGGCGGAGTCGGCGATTCCGAGCATGGTGACGTTATAGCTGTCGTCGAGGCCGGCTTTCTGCCCCGGATAATGCGCCACGAGCACCTGGTAGGCGGCGGTCGCGGCGGCGGCGTCGAGCGAGGCGCCACGCTCGGCTTCGGCCATCCCGAGATAGGATTCGAAGCGCCTGTCGATCGCGTTCAGGGCCTCGAACATGGCGATCGCGACCTGAGTCTGGGCCCGGTCGTGCTCGCCCGTGCGAGGCGCCTCGGGCGGAGGCGCGGCGGCCGTCCCGACCGCCTGGGCATAGTCGATCCACTCGCAGACCGTGTCCGCCGAAGCCGGCGAGGCCGCGATCATTGCAGTGCCTGCGGCCATGAGCCAATATTTTCGCATGTCATTCCCCCCGGACGATTTTGCGGGGAGGTTAGCACGCAATCAGTAGAGGAACATCGGCATACCCTCGATGCGCATCAAACGCGCACGATAGGTCAAGGGATCGTAGAGCCCGTCGACGTCCACCGACTTGCTTCCCTGGAGCAGGGTGTCGATCGGCACATGGCCGTAATTGCCGTCGGCCAGCGTCACCATCCGGGCCGTCTCGCCGCGCCGGAGGAGCTGGACGGCAAGCCCGCCGAAGGCGAATCCGACCATCCGGTCCATCGCGTCGGGCTCGCCGGCGCGCATCAGATAGGCGAGCTCCTGGATGACCGTTCCGAAGCCGAGCCTCGCCTTGATCGCCCGGCCGAGCCGCTGGCCGATCCCTTCCTCGCCGCGCTCGCTCGCGGATTTCGACAGGCTGGAATCGGAATCGGCCTCGCCCGCGATCGACGCGCCTTCCGAGATCACGCACATCGCATAGCCGGCGGGGTTGGAGGCCTTGTCCTCGGCGAGCAGCGGGAAGAGGATGTCGAGGTCCGCCGGGACTTCCGCGATGACGGTCCGGTCGACCTGGGCGAGGAACCCGGCGAGCAATGCCGTCTCGCCGCTGCGCCGGCCGAACAATTCGACCACGCCTATCCGCTCGTGGCTTTCCACCGTGGTTCGAAGCGCGTTGATCGCCTCGACCGAGCGGCTGACCGCGGTCGAGAAGCCGATGCAATAATCGGTTCCGAAGACGTCGTTGTCCATCGTCTTGGGGATCGAGACGACCGGGATTCCCTGCGCCGCCAGGTGCGCGGAAAAGCGCAAGGTTCCGTCGCCGCCCAAGGTGATCATCGCGTCGATCCCGAGCTTCGCCAGGGTTTCGATCACGCGGTTCGTCCGGTCCCCTTCCGCCAGGGTCCGAGGGTCGGTTCGCGAAGTGTGGAGGATGGTGCCGCCCATCCGGTCGATGCCCCGGACGCCCTCTCGGGTCAGCGGAAGGCTGTTGGCGGCGACGCTGGCCGGATCGTCCGGGTCGATCGCCAGCACTCCTTCCCAGCCGCGGCGGAAGCCGCTCACTTCCCAGCCCAGCGCGTCGGCGGAAAGGGTGATCGACCGGATGCAGGGGTTGAGCCCGGGCACGTCGCCCCCGCCGGTCAGGACGCCGATCCGCACGGGCTCAGGCCGCGGAGGGGAAAGCGACGCGCAGCTTGCGGCCCTCGCCGGTCGGAACGTCCATCTCCGCGCTGTTGAAGTTCGCGCTCTGGCCGGGCTGCAATTCCGATACCGGAGGGGAGATCGACCAGCTGTGGACCACCTTGCCGGAAGGGTCGCGGACCTCGGCACGCAGCTGCGGGACCCGCTGCACGGACTGGGTCGGGTTGATGATCCGGCCGGTGACGGTGAGCAGGGCATTGCCGCTCGCCAGCGTCCGGTTCTCGGCCGTGTAGTCGAGCTTCAGCGGGGTCGACCCGCGGCCAGGCAAGGCGATGTCGACTCCGAGCTCGGGCAGGCCCATCGACACCACGGCCGCAGTCGCGGCGAGCATCAGTGCGCCCGCGACGACGGCGGCGATCGTCCACATCCGAGCCGGATTGCGCCGCGGGCGGAAAGGCGGCTCGTGGGCAAAGGCATCGTAATTTTCCGGCGCGGGCGCCGGCCCGAGCACCGAGGCGGCGGGGCGAGCGGCGGCGGGCTCGCGCAGCGGCGGAGGCGGGGCGGGCGATTGCGGAAGCGGCGATTGCGGCGGCGGCGGCGCGGCCCTCGACTCCTGCCGCTCCGGCGAAGGGCGCGGCGAAGGAGGAGGCTGGAGCCAGCTGTGGCGGCAGGAGGCGCAACGTACCTGACGGCCGGATGGGCCGACCGCGCTGTCGGGCACCACGTAGCGAGTGTTGCAGGCGGGGCAGCTTAGGATCATCGTTACCGGAAGGCCCCAAAGGCTGGTGCTCGGCGAGAATCCAAGCACGGCGAGCCTCGCCATGCAAGCCATTGCCGCCAATCCGTCATACGGACCCATGCATTCCGTCATTCCGGCGAAAGCCGGAATCCATGAACACGGTCGTACGAAACCTCTCACTGCGGTGTTCATGGATCCCGGATCGAGCCCGGGATGACGAATGACACCCGATTGAATGGTTTACGGCCCCGCGCCACGCATGCCATTGAGGCGGCGGGGCGGGGCCCCGAGCGGAGGCGGGTTCTGAGCACTAGCGGCACCATCGTTCAGTTCGACAATGTCGGGCTGCGCTATGGAACGGGAGCGGAGACGCTCTCGGACCTGAGCTTTTCGCTCCGGCACGGCGGCTTCTACTTCCTCACCGGCCCGTCCGGAGCGGGCAAGACCTCCCTCCTCAAGCTGCTCTATCTCGCCCAGCGCCCGAGCCGGGGCCTGATCAAATTGTTCGGCGAGGACATCGTCACGATGCCGAGGCGGCGGCTGCCGGGCTTCCGGAGGCGCATCGGGGTCGTCTTCCAGGATTTCCGCCTCGTCACCCATCTCTCCGCATTCGACAATGTCGCTCTTCCGCTCCGGGTGGCGGGAGTCGACGAGAAGGACCTTCAGGGGCCGGTCAGCGAGATGCTCGCCTGGGTCGGGCTCGGCCACCGCGCCAGCGCCCGGCCCGCCACTTTGTCGGGCGGCGAGCAGCAGCGGGTCGCGATCGCCCGTGCAGTGATCGCCCGGCCCGAGCTGCTCGTCGCCGACGAGCCCACCGGCAACGTCGATCCCGAAATGGCCAAGCGCCTCCTCCATTTGTTCGATTCGCTGAACAAGCTCGGCACCACCGTGGTCGTCGCCACCCACGATCTCCATCTTATCTCGAGCATCGGCCGCTCCGAAATGCTTCGCCTCGACCGCGGCACATTGCTCGACCCGACCGGAGCCCTTCGCCATCCGCCGCGGCGGGTCGACGCATGAAGGCCTTGCCCCGGACGATGGGGGCGGCCGACCGCCGGCTCCTGCCCGAGGGCCGGCTCGCCGGGCCCATGCCCTGGGTGATCGCGATCATGATGTTCCTCACCGTCCTCGCCGCCGCCGCCGGCCTCGGCCTGGGCGGAGCCGCCGCGAGCCTCGGCGCCGGCCTCGGCAACCGGGTGACGGTCCAGATCCTCGAGCCCAACCCCGACCGCCGTGAAGCCGAGGCGTCGAGCGCCGTGGCCCGGCTGCGGACCCTGCCCGAGGTCGAGGCCGTCCGCCGCCTCGAGCCGGCCGAGATGGCCGAGCTGCTCGAGCCCTGGCTCGGCGCGGGCGGACTCGAGGGCGATCTCCCGATCCCGGCGATGATCGACGCCCAGCTCATCCCCGGCGCCCGCGCCGACACCCTTCGGCCGGCGGTGACCGCGGCCGCCCCCTCGGCCCGGATCGACGACAACGGCCAGTGGCTCGCGCCTCTGGGCCGGCTGATCTCGGCCCTGAAATGGCTCGCCCTCGGCCTCGTCGCACTGATGATCGGAGCGACGGGGGCGACCGTCGTCCTCGCCGCCCGGGCCGCGCTCGACACCCATAGGGGAACGATCGAAGTGCTCCACCTGATGGGCGCGACCGACGTCCAGGTCGCAAGGCTCTTCCAGCGCCGGATCGCGCTCGACGCCCTGTTCGGGGGGCTGGTCGGCTTCGGAGCGGCGGCGCTCGCTTTGGTGCTCATCGGCCGGCGCATCGGCGCGCTCGGCTCGGACCTGCTCGGCTCCGCCAACCTGCCCGCGACGAGCTGGCTCGCCCTTGCCGTCATTCCGATTCTCGGAGTCGGCCTCGCGATGCTGGTCGCCCGGGCGACGATCCTCAGGGCGCTGGGGAGGATGTTGTGATCCGCCGGGCGATTTCCGCGATCCTGCTCCTCTATCTGCTCGGCTACGCGATGTTCGCGGTGGCCCTGCCCAGGCCCGCCGACGAGCGGCCGACCGACGCCATCGTCGTCCTCACCGGCGGCGCGAAGCGGATCGAGCGCGGCCTCGACCTGATGGCCCGCAACAAGGCGAAGCGGATGCTGGTCTCCGGAGTGGCCCGGACCGTCCGCCAGGAGGAGCTGGCGGCGCAATACCGGGCCGACGATTCGCTTTTCCAATGCTGCGTCGACCTCGGCCGGATGGCGGTGGACACCCGTTCCAACGCCGAGGAGGTCGCGCGCTGGATGGAAAAGCACAAGTTCAGGTCGATGCGGCTGGTCACGACAGATTGGCACATGCCCCGCGCCCGCTTCGAGCTCTCCCGCCGTCTCGGCGGCGGAATCTCGGTGGTCGGCGACGCGGTCGAGAGCAACCCGAGCTTCTCGCAGCTCTTCATCGAATATAACAAATATCTGCTTCGCCGTTCGGCGGTGCTCGTCGGGGTCTGATGAACGCCTTGCGCTCGCTGCTCTACGCCCTGGTCTTCTATCCGGGCAGCGTCCTCTACGTGCTGGCCGGGATCGCGGTTCTTCCGCTCGGCAAGGGGCCCGTGCGCCGCGTCGCCGACGCCTGGACCGCCTTCAACCGCTTCTGCGCGCGGTTCCTGCTCGGAATCCGAACCCGGATCGAGGGCGAGATCCCGACGGGCGCGGTCATCGTCGCGAGCAAGCATCAGTCGATGTTCGAGACGACCGAGATCCAGCTCATCCTCGACACCCCTGCGACCGTGATGAAGAGCGAGCTCGGCCGGATCCCGCTCTGGGGCCGGCTGACCCGCGCCTACGGAATCATCCCGGTCGACCGCGACGGCGGCGGGGCCGCGCTTCGAAAGCTGCTCCGGGCCGCCGGTGAAGCGGTGGCCGAGGGCCGCCCGATCGTCATTTTCCCCGAGGGCACCCGGGTTTCCCCGGGCGAGCAGCCTCCGCTCGAACCGGGCTTCGCCGGCCTCTACCGGGCCTTGAACCTGCCGGTAATTCCCGTCGCCCTGGACAGCGGCCGGATCTGGCCCCGCCGGAGCTTCGTCAAGCGGCCCGGAGTGGTGACGATGCGCTTCGGCGAGCCGATTCCGCCGGGCCTTCCGCGCAGGGAGGCCGAGGCGAGAGTCCACGCGGCCATCAATGCGCTCGAAGGCTGAGGCCGTCCGGCGAAGGCCGGGTCCCGGCATCGAGGAACTCTGCTCCTCACCCGCCGGAACGCCCGCCTTCGCCGAACTACGGCCACGCCGTCCTCGAAAAATCTCACGATGTCAAAGAGCCGGTGTTCGAACGGTCCCAATATCCCACGGAAAGTCGCATAGGACAAATCCTATTTGATCCATTTTTGTCCTATTCGTTTCCATGCTTTTGAAGATCGATTTCCGGCGGTCCCAGCCACTCCACCCGGGCCCCGTGCGGGTGGCAATGCGCGAGTAGCCGTTCCTCCCCGGGCCAGGTCCTCAGCCGGAGGGTGATCGCCTTGTCGTCGTCGTCGAACTCGTAGCGAAGCCAGGCCAGCGGGGCCGACGGCGTCGCCGCGAGGCCGGCTTCCTCCATCGCTGCGACGATCCGGGCCTTCGTTTCCTCGGGGAAATATTGGAATGCGACGGAGTGGAGCACGACATGGACCACGCCGGGCCGAGCCGGTTCCGCCAGCCTGGCTTCGAGCCACCCCGCTGCGTCCCCGCGCTCAACCTCCGGTGGATGGTCGGCGGCGATCGCCAAAGCCGTCTCGAGCTGCGCGAGCCGGCCAGCCTGGTCGGGCCAAACGTAAGCGAGCAGACGCTCGCCGTCGCTCCGGACGCCGAGCGGGTGGAGGTCGACTCCCCGCCGGCCGGCGACCCGCACCGACGAGGCGGGGGGCGGATCGCCATGCCATTCCGGCCTGAGCTGAAGCGCCGACTTGCGATCCCCTGCGCGGAGCCCGCCCAGATCATAGCCGTAGCGGTCGAGGACCAGGTTGAGCCCCGCGCTCGCGCCGAGCTCGAGAAGCTCGACCGGGTGCGGGAACAAGTCGGCGATTACCAGAAGCCCGCTCATCAGAACGGCGGATCGCCCGACCTCGTTGGTCTGCGGCGCCCCTTCCAGCCAGGGCAGCAGCTCGGGCTCCGCCAGCACCGGCCCGAGCGCAGCCCAAAGGGTCTCGTCGTCGGGGAGCGGGTTCGGCGGGTAGCAGGCGGCCAGCCCCCGAGCGGCGCCGCGGCGGACGAGCGCGTGGAGCCCGCCGGTCAGTCGAAGCGGAAGAGCGTCGGTGAACGGGTCAGCTCCCGGCCAGTCGAGCACCCGCCGACCGGCCTCGGTCTCGCGGTCGAGCCGATCGCCGAGCAGCCGGCAAAGCCTTTCCATGAACGGCGAACCGAGGCTGGCCGCCCATTCCGCCTGCCGGGTGAAGGCGGCCCGGACTGCGGATTCAGTCGCGGAGCCGGGCACCGGCCTTGGCTGCGGCGGCGACGACCCGGGCCGAGACCGCCTTCAGCTCCTCTTCGGTATAGCTCTTCTCGCCCGGCTGCAGGACGACCTCGATCGCAAGCGACTTCATCCCTTCCGGGACTCCGGCGCCGGTGAAGACGTCGAACAGGGAGACCCCCGTAATCGCCTGCTTGTCGGCCCCCCGGACCGCTCGGAGCAAAGTATCGGCGGCGAGCTCGGCCGGCACGAGGAAGGCGAAGTCGCGCCTGACCGCCTGGAGCGCGGGCGGCGCATAGGCGTCGCGCATCCGGCCGGCCCTTCTCTGGGGCACCGAATCGAGGAAGATCTCGGCGGCGACCAGGGGACCTTCCAGGTCGAAGGCGCGAAGAGTCGCGGGATGGAGCTCGCCAAATTCGGCGAGGACGTTCTTCGGTCCGAGAGCGAGGCGCGCCGAGCGGCCGGGATGATAGACTCCCGAGGTGCCGGCAATCGACTGGAGGTTGTCGACCGGCGCTCCGGCGGCGGCGAGCAGCGCCAAAGCTTCCGCCTTGGCGTCGAACGCGTCGAAGCCTTGCGCCTTGCCGGTCCTCCAGTGGCGCGCAGCCCGCTCGCCGGCGAGGACCAGGCCCAATGTCGGCCGCTCGCCGTCGGGAAGGTAGCGACGGCCGATCTCGAACAGCCTGACGCTGTCCGCGCCCCGGGCGGCGTTGCGCCGGGCGGCGGAGAGGAGGCCGGGAAGGAGGGAAGGCCGCATCGCCTTCAGCTCCTCGCTGATCGGATTGTCGAGGATCCAGGCGGAGCCTCCGAACGGCGCGGCTTCCTCTTCGGAGACGAAGCTCCAGGTCACCGCCTCGTTCAGGCCCCGAGCCGCGGCCGCCCGGCGCACCCGCCGCTCGACCAGCTGCTGCGCGGTCGCCGTCGGCGGGGCCACCCCGGGCGCGCGCGGCAGCGGGGTCGACTCGACCTTGTCATAGCCCTCGATCCGGGCGACCTCCTCGACGATGTCGGCCGATCCGTCGATATCGCGGCGCCAGCTCGGAACCGCGATCCGCCAGACGTCGGCCGTCTCAACGGCGAAGCCGAGACGCTCGAGGATGTCGCGCTGCCGATCCTCGCCGATCTCGACTCCGCCCAGCTCCCGGGCCCGCGCCGGCCGGTATTCGACCCTCCTGGTCTCCAGCGGCGGCTCGCCGGCCCGGACGATTTCGGAAGCCTCGCCCCCGGCCAGCTCGATCGCAAGCCGGGTTGCGATCGCCAGGCCCGTCTCGACGAAGGCCGGATCGACTCCCCGCTCGAACCGGGTGCGCGCGTCCGACGACAAAGCGAGCCGCTGGCCGGTCCGCGAGATGCGCTTCGGATCGAAATAGGCGCATTCTATGAGGATGTCGGTCGTCTCGTCGGAGACTCCGGAATGCTCGCCGCCCATGATCCCGCCGATATCGTGCACCATGACGTCGTCGGCGATCACCGTGATCTCGCGGTCGAGCGCATAGGTCCTGCCGTTGAGGGCGAGCATCTCTTCGCCGTCCTTGGCCCTCCGCGCGACCAAGGCTCCGGTCAGCTTCGCCAGGTCGTAGACGTGGAGCGGCCGACCGTAGTTCAGCATCACGTAATTGGTCATGTCGACGAGCGCGCTGATCGGCCGCTGGCCGACCGACTTCAGCCTCTGCTGGAGCCAGGGCGGAGACGGGCCGTTGCGCACTCCTCGAACGACCCGGCCGAAGAAAGCGGGGCAGCCGTCGGGATCGTCGGTGCGGATCTCGACGGGACAGGGGAAGGCTCCGGCGATGTCCTCCGCCTCGACCGCCTTGAGCGTCCCGACCCCGGCGGCCGCGAGGTCGCGGGCGATTCCGTGGACGCCCATGCAATCCTGCCGGTTGGGAGTGACGTTGATCTCGATCACCGGATCGTCGAGCCCGGCCCATTCGGCATAGGAAGCTCCGACCGGGGCGTCCGCTGGAAGCTCGATGATCCCGTCATGCTCGTCGCCGAGCTCGAGTTCGCGCACCGAGCACATCATGCCCCGGCTCTCGACCCCCCGGATCGCTGCGACCTTCAGGGTCAGGTCGCTTCCCGGAACATAGGCGCCCGGAGCTCCAAACACGCCGAGAAGCCCTGCCCGGGCGTTGGGCGCACCGCACACGACCTGGACCGGCTCGCCGTCGCCGGAATCGACGGTGAGGACCTGGAGCTTGTCCGCCTGCGGATGGCGCTCGGCGCTGAGGATCTTCGCGACCTTGAAGGGCGCGAGCCTGTCGGCCGCATTCTCCACGCCCTCGACCTCGAGGCCGATTGCGGTGAGCGTGTCGACGATCTGGCCGAGCGAGGCCGAGGTGTCGAGATGCTCCTTGAGCCAGGAGAGGGTGAATTTCATGCGCCCACTCCCCCGCTCAGAGTCGGCACGTCGAGAGCCGCGAAGCCGTAATGCCTCAGCCACCTGAGGTCGCCGTCGAAGAAGGCCCTCAGATCGTCCATTCCGTATTTCAGCATCGCCAGCCGGTCGATTCCGCAGCCGAAGGCGAAGCCCTGCCACTCGTCCGGATCGAGCCCGCAATTGGCGATCACCCGCGGATGGACCATCCCCGATCCGAGCAGCTCCATCCAGCCATCGCTTCCACCCAGCACCCGCCGTCCCTTCACCCGGGTGAAGCCGACGTCGACTTCGGCCGAAGGCTCGGTGAACGGGAAATAGGAGGGACGAAGCCGAAGCTCGATGTCGTCGCGCTCGAAAAAAGCCTTGAGGAAGGTCTCGAGCGTCCACTTGAGATGGCCCAGGTGGATCCCGCGGTCGATGACCAGCCCCTCGACCTGATGGAACATCGGAGTGTGGGTGGAGTCGCTGTCCGACCGGTAGGTCCGGCCGGGCGCGATGACGTAGAGAGGCGGCCTGCTCGCCATCATCGCCCGGATCTGCACGGGCGAGGTATGGGTGCGAAGGAGCATCCGCTCGTCCGCTTCCCCTCCTCCCTTCAGATAGAAAGTATCGTGCATCGCCCGGGCCGGATGGTCGGGCGGGAAGTTGAGTGCGGTGAAATTGTGCCAGTCGTCCTCGATCTCCGGGCCGGTGGCCACGGAGAAGCCCATGTCGGCGAAGATTTCGGCGAGCTCGTCCATGACCTGGCTGACCGGGTGGACGCTGCCCTGCGGAGCCGCCGCCGCCGGAAGGGTCATGTCCAGCCCCTCGGTCGCGAGCCGGCGCTCCAGCGCCTCCGCTTCAAGGGCCGATTTGCGCGCGGCGATCGCCTCGGCGACGGCCTCGCGCAGGCCGTGAATCCGGGGCCCCTCCGCCTGCCTCTGCTCCGGAGTCATTCCGCCGAGCGACTTCAAAAGCTGGGTGATCGCCCCTTGCTTGCCGAGCGCGGACACCCGCTCCGCTTCGATCGCCGGAAGGTCGGGCGCGGCGGAGATTCGGGCGAGGAGATCGCCGGAGAGTTGATCGAGATCGGCCATAAGCGGGGCTCTAGAGAAAATTTACCCGCCTTTGAACCCACCCCTCGCCGTCGTCCCGAACTTGTTTCAGGGATCAAGGGTCGCGCCGCTCCAGCGTCCCGGCAAGCGCATCCAGGATCGCGCTCCAGCCCCGCCCGACCTGTTCCGCCGTGGCCGGAGCGTCCTTCGAGAGGGACTGGCTGAGAGTCAGCTCGCATCCCTCCGTCCCGGGCGCGATCTCGATCGTCACTTTCTCCGGATTGGACGAATATTTCGGGACCTGCAGGGTGAAAGCCAGCCTGAGCGGCCGTGCCATTTCCTCGTAACGGCCGGTGTGGAGCACCTCTTCGCCGCCGCGCCGTTCGACGATCTCGAACCGGCCGCCGACGTGGGGCTCGATCCCGGCCCGCACCATTTCGCCGTCCGGAGTCGCGAACAGCCACTTGCCGACCTCCTCTTCGAGAAGCCAGGAGTCGAACACGGTCTCCGCAGGCGCCCGGAAGCTCCGGGTCACTCGGACCTCGCCGGCCGCGGGCCCTTCCGGCCTTGGCGCGGCGAGAAGCGCTCGGACCGCCTCCACGAACCGGACCACGGAAATCGGCTTGGATACATAGCCTTCCGCGCCGGCCTCGCGGATCCGCTCCTCGTCGCCCTTCGCGGCATAAGCGGTAACCGCCATGATCGGAGTCCGCCTGAGCTCCGGGTCGCCCTTGAGCTGCTCGATCAGCTCGAGGCCGCTGACATAGGGCATCTGGATGTCCATCACGATCAGGTCGGGCGCAAAGGCGCGAGCCCGGTCGACGGCCTGGCGCCCGTCGCGGACCGGCTCCGCCTGGTAGCCGTGCGCCCGCAACAGGTCGCAAAACAGCTTCAGATTGAGTTCGTTGTCCTCGACAACGAGGATTTTTTGTCCCACCGGCGCATCTGTAGAAGATGCGGCGCGACGACACAAACCCGACCGATCCCGAGGCCCTCGCCCTCTCCGCCCTCGGCTGGACGCTGGCGGACGAGGCGCGGGCCCGGCGGCTGCTGGAGCTGACCGGCCTCGACCCGGCGGGGCTTCGGGAGCGGCTCGGCGAGCCCGGCCTGCTCGCGTCCGTCCTCGCCTTCCTGGAAGCGCATGAGCCGGATCTTCTCGGAGCGGCCGAGGCGCTCGGCGTCTCTCCGGCCGATCTCGTCGAGGCCCGGCGGAGGCTGGAGGCATGAGCGGCCGCCCGCTTTTCGTCACCGACTGCGACGAGGTCCTTCTCCACATGGTCTCGCATTTCGCCGACTGGGTGGCGGAGGCGCACGACCTCAGCTTCGACCTTTCGGCACCGGGATTCCGGGACGCCCTGCGCGGGCCGGGCGGGGAGCCGGTCGAGGCGGAGCGGGTCTGGCCGCTGCTCGACGGGTTCTTCGCAAGCGAGATGCACCGGCAGAACGTCGTGCCCGGAGCGACCGAAGCGCTGGCGGCCATCTCCGATCATGCCGATATCGTCGTCCTGACCAATATCGGCGACGAGTTCGAGGCCGGCCGGATCGAGCAGCTCGAGCGGTTCGGGATCCGCCACCGGGTGCTCTGCAACCGGGGCGGCAAGGGGCGGCCGGTGCTGGAGCTGATCGAGGCGGTGGGACCGAGCTCGACGGTCTTCGTCGACGATCTCGCGGTCCACCACGAATCGGTCTCGATCCACGCCCCGCAGGTGTGGCGGCTGCACATGGTGGCCGAGCCGCGCCTCGCCGCTCACACGCCGCCGGCACCGCACGCCCATGCCCGGATCGACGACTGGCACGAGGCCGTGCCCTGGATTCTCGAGCGTCTTCGGCGGAATGGAACAGGATCGGAGCCCGAATGAACAAGACCGTCTTCATCACCGGCGCAACCGCGGGCTTCGGCGCCGCCTGTGCCAGGCTCTTCGTCCGGTCCGGCTGGAAGGCGGTGGGCACCGGCCGCCGCAGAGAGCGGCTCGACGGCCTCGCCCGGGAGCTGGGCGACTCGTTCCTTCCGCTCCAGCTCGACATGCGCGACCCGACCGCGCTTCAGGCCGCCGTCGAGGCCCTGCCGGAGCCATTCCGGGCCGTCGATCTGCTCGTCAACAATGCGGGGCTCGCACCCCCGCTCGAGACGGTCCAGGATTCGCAGCTCGAGCCCGCCCTCCAGGTCATCGACACCAACGTGACGGGGCTCGTCGTGCTCACCCGAGCCCTGCTTCCCGGCCTCATCGAGCGCAAGGGCGCGGTGATCAATCTGAGCTCGGTGGCGGCGACCTATCCCTATCGCGGCGGAGCGGTCTACGGGGCGACCAAGGCTTTCGTCCGCCAGTTCTCGCTCGACCTTCGCTGCGACCTTCACGGCACCGGAGTCCGGGTCACCTCGATCGAGCCGGGGATGGCCGAGACCGAATTCACCCTCGTCCGCAACGGCGGCGACCAGTCGGCCTCCGACAATCTCTATCGCGGGGTCAACCCGATGACCGCCGAGGACATCGCCGAGACGATCTTCTGGGTCGCCACGCTGCCGCCGCACCTCAACATCAACACGCTCGAGCTGATGCCGGTCAGCCAGAGCTTCGCCGGCTTCCAGGTGGCGAGGGAGGAAGGCTGAACTTCCTCTCCCGTTCTACGGGAGAGGAGGGGCCCAAGCCGAAGGCTTGGGAGGTGAGGGTCTTGCTAGTCGGAGGTCCAGACCCTCGCCTCCCACCGCTTCGCGGCGGGCCCCTCCTCTCCCGCGGAAAGCGGGAGAGGGGTTCCAGCGGCTTGACCCGCGCGCCGAGGCGGTGCTTACGCCTGCCGCCATGACCGACATCGCCTCCCGCCTCGCCGAGCTCGGAATCGAGCTTCCCGCCCCCGCGGCCCCCGTCGCCTCCTATGTACCCACGGTCCTGGCCGGCAACCTCCTGCACATCTCCGGCCAGGTCTCGTTCGAGAATGGAGAGCTTCTCACCGGGCGGATGGGAGAGGATCGCGATCTCGAGTTCGGCCAGCGCGCTGCCCGGGCCTGCGGGCTGATGCTTCTCGCCCAGATCGAGAAGGCGGTAGGGCTCGAGCGAGTGGAGAGGATCGTGAAGCTCGGCGTATTCGTGAACAGCGCCGCAAGCTTCACCGACCAGCCCAAGGTCGCCAACGGCGCGTCCGAGCTGATGCAGGACGTGTTCGGCGAGTCGGGCCGACACGCGCGGAGCGCCGTCGGGGTTCCGGTGCTTCCGCTCGGGGCCGCGGTCGAGATCGATGCCGTCGTCGCCATCAAGGCGGGCTGAGCTCGAGCGGCTCGGGGCCGTCCCCTTCGCCCACCGCGGCCTTCACGGCGGAGCGCTGGTCGAAAATAGCGGCGGCGCCATCGCGGCGGCCATCTCCGGCGGATTCGGCGTCGAGCTCGACGTCCAGCTCAGCCGCGACGGCGAGGCCATGGTCTTCCACGATTACGAGCTCGATCGGCTGACGCCGGGACGCGGTCCGGTTGCTGCCCGAACCGCCGCCGAGTTGCAGTGCCTCCGCCTCAATCTTTGCGGCGAGGCCATGCCTCGGCTGACCGAGGGCCTCTCGATCGTCGGCGGACGACAGCCGCTGCTCATCGAAGTCAAGTCGCCGGACCGGCAGGTCGGCCGCCTGTGCGCTGCGGTGGCCCGGGCGCTGGCCGGCTACGAGGGTCCGGTGGCGGCGATGTCGTTCAACCCCGAGGTCGGCGCCTGGTTCGCCCGCAACGCGCCCGCCACGCTTCGAGGACTCGTCGTTACCGAGAGCGGCGATCGCGGTCTCAGGGGCCGGCTTGGGCGAAGGCTCGCTTTGTGGCGGGCGCGGGCGGACTTCCTCGCCTGCGACATACGCGACCTGCCTTCGCGACTCGCCGCGGCCGCGCGCGGCCGGGGCATGCCGGTCTACACCTGGACGGTTCGAAGCGACTCCGACCGCGCCCGCGCCGCGGCCCAGGCCGACCAGATCATCTTCGAGGCGCCGCCGGCATGAGCGAGATAATGGCCCGCCTGGGTCGAGGAGTCGCCGCCTTCGATCCGGCCGACTGGGATCGCTGCGCCGGCCCGGCCGACCCCTTCCTCAGCCATGCCTTCCTTTCGGCGCTCGAAGACTCGGGAAGCGCGACTCCGCGCACCGGCTGGCAGCCCGTTCCGATCGCCATCGACGGCGAGGACGGACGCCCCGCCGCGGTCGCGCCCGCTTACGTGAAGAGCCACAGCCAGGGCGAATATGTGTTCGACCATGGCTGGGCGGCGGCCTGGGAGCGGGCCGGGGGCGATTATTATCCCAAGCTCCAGATCGCGGTGCCCTTCAGCCCGGTGCCGGGCCGGCGACTGCTCACCGACCGTGAGGACCTGGCGCTCGGACTGATCGTCGCCGCCGAGGCGGTGGTGAACCAGCACGGGCTTTCTTCGGCCCACGCCACCTTCATCGCCCACGAGGAAGTGGGACTGTTCGAGCGCTCCGGCTGGCTGATCCGGATCGACAGCCAGTTCCACTGGCACAATCGGGGCTATCGAAGCTTCGAGGATTTCCTCGCCGGCCTGTCTTCGCGCAAGCGCAAGGCGCTTCGCAAGGAGCGCGCCTCGGCGCTCGAAGGCCTGGAGGTGGAGCATCTCAGCGGAGCGGCGATCACCGAAGCGCATTGGGATTCGTTCTGGGCCTTCTATCAGGACACCGGCTCGCGCAAATGGGGCAGGCCCTATCTCACCCGGCGCTTCTTCTCGCTTCTCGGCGAGCGGCTGGCCGACCGGATACTGCTCATCTTCGCCCTCAGGGACGGCCGGCCGATCGCCGGGGCGCTCAACCTGATCGGGGCCGACGCCCTCTACGGGCGGTACTGGGGGACGACCGAGGAAGTGCCTCACCTCCACTTCGAGATCTGCTATCACCAGGCGATCGAGGCGGCGATCGAGCGCGGCCTGCCGCGGGTCGAGGCGGGCGCCCAGGGCCCGCACAAGCTGAGCCGCGGCTACGAGCCGGTCCCGACCTGGTCGGCCCACTTCATCCCCGATCCCAACTTCCGGGCCGCCGTCGCCGACTTCCTCGATGCCGAGAGGAGGGCCGTGGCGGAGGAGATCGGGGCGCTTGCCGAAATGACTCCGTTCCGCAAGGAATGAAGCCGCCGAATCGAACGAGAGGGGCCCTCATGATCCGCGAAGCCTTTGCAGTCCTGCTCCTTTGCGCCGCTCCGGCCGCGGCCCAGGACGCTCCGTCGCGCGCCTTCGAGGCGCGCGACCTCTTCTCGCTCGAGGCGGCGAGCGACCCTCAGATCAGCCCCGACGGCTCCAGGATCGCCTACGTCCGGCGCTCCGGCGAGGTCATGACCGACCGGATGCGGCCGTCCATCTGGATGATCGACACGCGGAGCGGCGAGCAGGCCCCGCTCGCCGCCGGGCCCGGCGCCCACAGCCAGCCGCGCTGGTCGCCGGACGGCCAGCGCCTCGCCTACATCTCGACCGCCGAGGGCGGGGCCGCGCAATTGTTCGTCCGCTGGCTGGCGAGCGGCGAATCGGTGCGGATCACCGGCCTTCCGGATTCGCCCACCAGCCTCGCCTGGTCCCCGGACGGCCGCCAGATCGCCTACACGATGTTCGTCCCCGGCGAAGGCCTGAAGCTCGGCTCGCTTCCCGCCAAGCCGGAGGGCGCGCAATGGGCGCCGCCGCTCGAGATACACAGCCAGGTCCAGTACCGGACCGACGAGGAAGGCTATCTGAAGCCCGGCTTCAGCCACATCTTCCTGGTCGCGGCCGACGGCGGAGCGCCGCGCCAGCTGAGCTTCGGCCAGGTCCACGACAACGGGCCCCTGAGCTGGGCGCGCGACGGCCGCTCGATCGTCTTCAGCAGCAACCGCTCGCCCGATTGGGCAAGCGAGCCGATCGAGAGCGAGGTCTATGCGCTCGACGTCGCGAGCGGGGCGATTCGGGCGCTGACCGACCGGCGCGGCCCGGACTCGGACCCGGTCGTGTCGCCCGACGGGCGGCTGATCGCCTATACCGGCTTCGACGATAAGAGGCTCGGCTACCAGAACGCCGCCCTCTACGTGATGGACCGGAACGGCGGGAGCTCGCGGCTTCTGACCGGGTCGCTCGACCGGACCGTCGAATCGCCGGTCTGGGCCGCCGACGGCCGCTCGGTCTACGTCGCCTATGACGATCGCGGCACCCGCAAGGTCGCCCGGGTCGGGCTCGACGGCTCGATGCGGACGGTGGCCGAAGGCCTCAGCGGAGCCGCCCTCGACCGCCCCTATACCGGAGGCGGCTTCAGCGTCTCGCGGGACGGCGCCGTCGCCGCTCCGAGCGGAAGCGCCCAGCGCCCGCCGGACGTCGCGCTCTATCGCGGCGGCTCGAAGCGGGTCCTGACGAGGCTCAACTCCGAGCTGCTCGATTCCAAGAGGCTCGGCGAAGTGCGCCAGCTCAGCGCGACCGGCCCCGACAATCGCCGGATCGACTCCTGGCTGACCCTCCCGCCGGGCTGGACCGAGGGCCGGCGGGTGCCGTTGATCCTGGAGATTCACGGCGGCCCCTTCGCGGCCTACGGCCCGCATTTCTCCACCGACAACCAGCTCTACGCGGCCGCCGGCTATGCGGTGCTGTCGGTCAATCCGCGCGGCTCGACGTCCTACGGGGAAGAGTTCGCCAACCTTATCCACCACGCCTATCCGGGGCGCGACTATGACGACCTGATGGCTTCGGTCGATGCGGCGATCGCCGGCGGGTTCGCCGATCCGGAGCATCTTTACGTCACCGGCGGCTCGGGCGGAGGGGTGCTCACCGCCTGGATCGTCGGCAAGACCGACCGTTTCAAGGCCGCGGCTACGCAGAAGCCGGTGATCGACTGGGCGAGCTTCGCCCTCACCGCGGACAACCCGGCCTTCTTCTCGCGCTACTGGTTCGGAAAATATCCGTGGGAGGATCACGAGGCCTTCTGGGCGCGCTCGCCTCTGTCGCTGGTGGGCAACGTGAAGACCCCGACTTTGGTCGTCGTTGGAAGTCAGGATTACCGAACCCCGGTCAGCGAGGCCGAGCAATATTATACGGCGCTCCAGCTGAGGGGCGTTCCCACGGCGCTGGTCAAGGTGCCGGGCGCAAGCCACGGCGGCATCGCGGCGCGGCCGTCGCAGGCGGCCGCAAAGGCGGCGGCCATACTGGCCTGGTTCGAGAAGTATAAGGACGGAGCGCCCAGGCCCTGACCGTCATCCCGGCGAAAGCCGGGACCTCAGGCCGGAAGAGTCACGGCGGGTCTCCCCGAGGTCCCGGCTTTCGCCGGGATGACGGGCTCAGGCCGCGCGCCGCATCAGACCGGTGTCCGAAAGCCATGCCCGCGCCTGGCGCTGGGCCTCGGCGATCTCGCGCGCGGTCATCTCCTCGGAGATCTCGGCCCTGCATTCCTGGCCGCGCTCGCTTCCGTTGAGCGCGGCGAGGTTGAACCATTTGTGGGCCTCGACCAGGTCGACGTCGAGACCGTGGGTCCCGGTCGAGTAGGCGACGCCCAGCTCGTAGAGGGCGTCCGGATCGCCCGTTGCGGCGTCGGCGAGTCGGCTTTCGATCAGGAAAGTCGCGGATTTCAGGCTATTCCCCATTTGACATGCCCCTTGTTGTTTATCGCTTGTCGAGGACAGGTTTGCGCGGGCGACCACCAACAAATGGTTAACGGCGAAATTACCACGTCATTGCGAGGAGCGAAGCGACGAAGCAATCCAGCGGACGTCGCCGCCGCGCTGGATTGCTTCGCTTCGCTCGCAATGACGGGGCTAGGCGCTGGGCTCCACCCAGCTAGGCGCTCGGCTCCACCGCCAGATTGTCGATCAGCCTCGTCCGGCCGATCCTCGCCGCCGCCAGCAGCCGCGCGGGCCGCTCCAGCGAAGTCACCGGCTCAAGCGTCTCCGAATCGCAAAGCTCGACATAGTCGATCGGATCGAAGCCCGCTTTGACGAGACGCTCCTTCGCCGTCGCCAGCGCTTCGGCCACCCCGCCGCCCCGCTGGATCGCCGCGGCCGCTTCGCCCAGGGCCCGGGGCAGCGCCCGCGCCGACTGCCGTTCCTCCTCGGTGAGGTAGGTGTTCCGTGAGGAGAGAGCGAGGCCGTCGGCGTCGCGCTGGGTGGGGACCCCGACGATCTCGACGGGCAGGCCGCGCTCGGCCACCATCTGACGGATGATCGCGAGCTGCTGGTAATCCTTCTCGCCGAACAGGGCGATGTCGGGCCGGACCTGATCGAACAGGGCGGACACGACGGTCGCCACTCCGTCGAAATGGCCCGGCCGGGCTGCTCCGTCGAGGCCTTCGCCGAGATTTCCGGCGCGGACTTTGATCCCCGGGCCGTCCGGGTACATGGTCGCGACGTCGGGCGACCAGAGGAGGGCGCAGCCTTCTTCCTCGAGCATCTTGGCGTCGGTCGCCTCGCGCCTGGGATAGGTGGAAAGGTCCTCGCTGGCGGCGAACTGGGTCGGATTGACGAAGATCGAGGCAACGACGTGGCTCGCCCGCCGCCGGCCCTCCGCGACCAGAGCCATGTGGCCGGCATGGAGCGCTCCCATGGTCGGGACGAAGGCGATCGTCCCGCCTCCCTCGCGAAGCGCGGCCACGGCCTCGCTCAGCGTTTCGATGTCACGGACCGTTTGCACCCCGTTCCCGCCTCCGATATCAGCTTGGGCGACGCCCTTGCGGGGGCCGGACCGCAGAATCAAGGCCAAGAAATTCCAGGGGTATAGATGGCGTCGCCGCATTTCATCACTTTCGCCAACGAGAAGGGCGGAACCGGCAAGTCGACCACGGCCGTTCACGCAGCCGTGGCGCTCGCCTCCGCCGGACGGCGAGTGGCAGCGCTCGACCTCGACACCCGCCAGCGAACGCTCGGCCGTTACCTCGACAATCGCGGCGAGACGGTGAAGCGGCTTGGGATCGAGCTCGTCATTCCGACCTACGAGACGTTCGACCCGGAGAAGGGCGAGTCGATCGAGGCCCAGATGGAGCGGATCTCCGATGGCGCCGAGATCGTCGTCGTCGACACTCCGGGCCGCGACGATCCCCACGCCCGGGCCGCGATGATCCGCGCCGACACCCTCGTCACGCCGATCAACGACAGCTTCGTCGACCTCGACCTCATCGGCCAGGTCGACGCCGAGACCTACCGGGTCCGCCGGCCCAGCTTCTACGCGGAGCTGGTCTGGAACAGCCGGACCCAGCGCGCCAAGGCCCACGGGGCGAGCGTCGACTGGGTCGTTCTCCGCAACCGGATGCAGCATATCGAGGCGCGCAACATGCGCCGGGTCGGCGAGGCGCTCGGCGAATTGTCCCGCCGGGTCGGCTTCCGGGTCATTCCCGGCCTCGGCGAACGGGTCATCTACCGCGAGCTCTTCCCCAAGGGGCTGACCCTGCTCGACCTGCCCCATCTCGGCGAGGTCGGAATCGCGCATATCGCGGCCCGCCAGGAGCTTCGCGAGATGATCGCCGGCTTCGCTTTGCCGCAACCGGGCGAAGCGGTCCCGCCGCGGGCCGCCGCGCTCGCCGGCTGACCGACATGGCGCCGCTCATCCTGCTCGCCGCGGGGGGGCTCCTCTGGGCCTTCGCCACCGGCCGGCTCAAGGGCTTCACCTACGAGGACGGCGTCGCCGCGATGCTCTTCCTGCTGGGGGTGAGCCTGTTCGGCAGGCACCTCCTCATTCCGGGCGCGGTCCTGATGGGGGGCGCGCTTCTCTGGGCGGCCTGGCGGCGGCAAAGGCCCTCGAGCCGGCCGATGCCGGTCGCCGACGCCCGGCGCCTGCTCGGAGTCGGCGAAGGCGCGACCCTCGAGGAGATAAGGGCCGCCCACCGCCGGCTGATCGCCAGGGTCCATCCGGACACCGGCGGCTCGGCCGAGCTCGCCCACCGGGTCAACGCCGCCCGCGACACGCTGCTCGCCGAAACAATGAACCGCAAGCCGCCTCGAGCGTCTTGATCCAAGCCCCTTCCCGGAGTTCCGAATGAGCCATCGTCTCCATCCGACGTGCCTGCGCGAATATGACATCAGGGGGATCTATGGGGAGACTTTGGCCGAGGAGGACGCGAAGGCGGTCGGCCGGACGCTCGGGACACTGGTGCGCCGCGACGGCGGCTCCGTCGTCGCCGTCGGCCGCGACGGCCGCCAGAGCTCCCCGGGGCTCGAGGCCGCGCTGGTCGAGGGACTGACGGCGAGCGGAGTGGACGTCATCCGAATCGGCCTGGGCCCGACCCCGATGCTTTACTATGCCGAGGCCGAGCTTCCCGTCGACGGCGGCATCATGATCACCGGAAGCCACAATCCCGGCAATTACAACGGCTTCAAGATGGTGCTGAAGCACGGCGCCTTCTTCGGCGAGCGTATTCAGGAGCTCGGCCGGTCGGCGCTGGCGGCCGACTGGGACGAAGGCTCGGGCTCGGTCCGCGACGAGGACGTCATGGAGCGCTATGTCGACCGCCTCCTCCAAGGCTTCGACGGCAAGGCTTTCCGGATCGGCTGGGATTGCGGCAACGGAGCGGCCGGGCCGGTCGTCGAGCGGCTGGTGAAGCGGCTTCCGGGCGAGCATTTCGTCCTCTTCCCCGAGGTCGACGGGCGCTTCCCCAACCACCATCCCGATCCCACCGTCGAATCCAACCTAGAGGACCTGAAGCGGCTGGTCCGCGAGAAAGGCCTCGACTTCGGAGTCGCCTTCGACGGCGACGCCGACCGGCTCGGGGCGGTGGACGGCGAAGGGCGGGTCGTATGGGGCGACCAGCTCCTCTCGATCCTGGCCGAGCCGGTGCTTCGCGAGATGCCCGGAGCGACGATCATCGCCGACGTCAAGGCGAGCCAGGCCCTGTTCGACCGGGTCGCCGAGCTCGGCGGAGCGCCCCTGATGTGGAAGACCGGCCACAGCCTGATCAAGTCCAAGATGAAGGAAACGGGCGCCCCGCTCGCCGGAGAGATGAGCGGCCACATTTTCTTCAAGCATGAATGGTACGGCTTCGACGACGCCATCTACGCCGCCATTCGGCTTATCCGGGCCGTCTCCCAGCTCGGCGGCTCGCTGACCGACCTGCGCTCGGCCATGCCGCCGATGATCAACACGCCAGAGATGCGCTTCCAGGTCGACGAGAGCCGCAAGTTCCCGGTCGTCGAAGAAGTACTCGAACGCCTCGCCTCGAGCGGCGCCGAAGTCGACCGAACCGACGGCGCCCGGGTGAGCACCGTCGACGGCTGGTGGCTCCTGCGCGCCTCCAACACCCAGGACGTCCTCGTCGCCCGGGCCGAAGCGAAGGACGAAGCGGGCCTAGGACGGCTCATCGCCCAGATCGACGAGCAGCTCGCTCTGTCCGGCCTCCAGCGCGGCGAGCAGGTCGCCCACTGATCGTGCGTGCAGATCGGCGGCCGATGCGCTAGGATCGGCTTTCGGTCCGCAGCGTGCCGGACCTTCGAGAGGGGGGCGGGCGAATGGCATATCCCTGGCCGAACTACGATCCGACGCAGGAGGCTCTTCTCCATCCGGAGCTGAGCCATCCCCACGGGCTCTACCGGCAGGGGGACGATTGGCCGTTCGAGGCGGTGTGCGCCGAATTCGCCCGGCTCGCTTATTTCAAGTTCGAGACCGACGCGGGGAAGGCGCGCCTGGACGAGGCCATGGCCCAGGCCGGCTTCGGGGAGGCGGCGACCTTCGATCCCGTGGCCGTCCCGACCTTCGGCAACTGGATCCGCCGCAGGCAGCAGGCCCTCCGCCCCCGCGACTCCCAGGCCTTTGCGGCAACCTCGCTTGACGGCGAGGTGACCATCCTCGCCTATCGCGGCACCCAGGCCGACGCGCCGAAGGACCTGGTCACGGACCTGATGGCTTGGCGCACCACGCTTCCAGGGGGAGCCAAGGTTCACACCGGATTCTGGCTCGCCTTTCGCGAGCTGGCCGCACAGATCGACCCGTGGCTCGCCAGGGCCCGGCCGCGGCGCCTGGTCGTCACCGGCCACAGCCTCGGCGCCGCTTTGGCGACGATCATGGCGGCGATGCACGAGGATGCCGAGCTCGTGACGTTCGGCAGTCCGATGGTCGGCGACCGCAGGTTCGCCGAGGCCTTTCGCCGGCCGGCCCTTCGCTACGTCGACTGCACCGACATGGTGACGACCGTGCCCTATGGCTGGATGGGCTACGTGCATTTCGGGGAGATGCGCTACATCGACCGTCACGGCGCGGTTCACGCGCCGGCGCCCGGGGAGGCGGCCTTGCGCGAGGATCGCGACCGTGCCGGAACCGACTATGGCCCCTATCGTGCCCGGCCCGGCAATGTCCCGCTTCGCCGCTTTGCCGACCACGCTCCGGTCAATTACGTCTCCGCGGTGGCCGGCAAGCGCAACCATCCCTGAGCCCCCGAAATCCGAGGTCGGACCAGCGGGGCATTGACGGAGAGCGATCCGCTGGTGTGTAAGCCTTCGCCCCTGCCGGAGGGTTCCTCGTTCATGCCCCGTCTCTATCCCGAAGCCCTGGCCTTTTGCCTGCTATGGGCGGCACTCGCCCTCTACGGCGGGCTGGAGCTCGGCTGGAAAGCGGGCGCAGCGCTGACCCTCGGCCTGTTCATCCTGATCATGCCGACCAGCGCGATCATCCTCTCGCGGACCGGCAGCTTCAAGCTGGAGCGGGGGGTGCGGTGGGCGATCCTGACGGTGGCCGCCGCCGTTATGCTGTCGGCGCTGGACCTTCAGGGCTGACTGCTTCCGTCGTTGCGATCGAAGCGAAGCAATCCAGGTGGCCGGAGAGGCCCGCTGGATTGCCGCGTCGCTTCGCTCCACCCATGACGAGGCTCAATCGTCCTCGTCCTCGCGGCCGACCAGGTTGAGCTCGCGCGCCTTGATCTGGCGGGTCATGCACCAGTGCTTGAGGGCGTCCTCTCGGCCGTGCGTGATCCACACCTCGCGGGGCTGGATTTCCTGTATGGTCGTGGTGAGCTCATCCCAGTCGGCATGGTCGGAAACGATGAGTGGAAGCTCGACGTTGCGCTGGCGGGCGCGCTGGCGCACCCGCATCCAGCCCGAGGCCATGGCGGTGATCGGATCGGGCAGCCACCGCGACCAGCGGTCGTTGAGGCAGCCGGGCGGAGCGACCACGATCCTGCCCTTCAGCTCGTCCTTCTTGACGCCCGTCGCGGGCCGGAGGTCGCCCAGGTCCACGCCCCATTCCCGATAGAGGTCGCAGAGCCGCTGGAGGGCTCCGTGGATGTAGATGGGCTCATGATAGCCGCGGCCCCTGATCTCCATCATCAGCCGCTGCGCCTTGCCCAGCGCATAGGCGCCGACCAGAACGCAGCGCTCCGGATTTTCGTGGAGGCGGGCGAGCAGCCTGTCGATCTCGCTTGCAGTGTCGGGATGGCGGAAGACCGGCAGGCCGAAAGTCGCTTCGGTGATGAAGATGTCGCACGGCACCGGCTGGAACGGCGGGCAGGTCGGGTCCGAACGGCGCTTGTAGTCGCCCGAGACCACGACCCGCTCACCTCGATATTCGAGAACGATCTGGGCGGAGCCGAGGACGTGGCCGGCGGGAACGAAGCTTGCCTCCACCTCGCCGAGCCGGACGACCTCGCCATAGGCGATCGCCCGCCCGCCGGGTTGCGGTCCGTAGCGGCAATCCATGATCGCCAGGGTTTCCGGGGTCGCGTACACCTCTTCGTGGCCGCCGCGGGCGTGGTCGGCATGGCCGTGGGTGACGAGGACCCGCGCCTTCGGGACGTTCGGATCGACCCAGGCGTCGGCCGGCTTGATGTAGATGCCTTCGGGAAAAGGCTCGATCCAGGAACCGAGACGGGCCATCGGGAGCTATATGGAGTCGAGGACGGGCATCGCCAAGCGCGCCGCCCGAATAGAAAGCAAGCGAAGGAGCTTATTCATGGACGCAGGCGGAGGCAGTTGGGGGATCATCAACATCGTGGGGCCGCTTCTCCTCGCGGCCGTCCTGCTCTGGGTCCTGCTCCGCAACCGCAAGACCAGCAAGCGCGACATCGACCGGAGCGAGCAGGGGACCCGGGAGGTATACCGCGAGGAAGAGGAGAAAAGGCGCAGCGGGGACGACGCCCGGTCGTGACGTCATCCCGGCAAAGGCCGGGATCCATGACCACGGTGGTTGAAAGCATGCCGGCGGCAGTGTTCTTAGATTCCGGATCAAGTCCGGAATGACGACAGAGATACTCCCGCCCGTCATCGCCCAATGGTTCGAGGCCAAGGGTTGGGCGCCGCGCCGGCATCAGCTCGAAATGCTCGCCGCGGCCCGGGCCGGCCGAAGCGCCCTGCTCGTCGCTCCCACCGGCGCCGGCAAGACGCTGGCGGGCTTCCTCCCCTCGCTCGTCGAGCTGGTCGAGGCTCCGACCGACGGCCTCCACACCCTCTACATCTCGCCGCTCAAGGCGCTTGCCGTCGACGTCCAGCGCAACCTCCTCACGCCCATCGAGGAGATGGGGCTCCCCATCCGGGTCGAGACCCGGACCGGCGACACGCCTTCGGACCGAAAGGCGAGGCAGCGGGCGCGGCCGCCCCAGATGCTCCTGACCACGCCCGAATCCTTGAGCCTGCTGCTCAGCCACGAAGACAGCGCCTTGCTCTTCGAGAATCTGAGCACCGTGGTCATCGACGAGATCCACGCCTTCGCCACCGGCAAGCGCGGCGACCTCCTGTCGCTCGCGCTGGCCCGGCTCCAGGTCCTCGCGCCCAGGCTTCGCCGGGTCGGCCTTTCCGCCACCGTCTCCGATCCCGAGGCCTTCCAGGGCTGGCTCGCGCCGCACGCCGATTCGGAGACGGTCGAGCGGGTCGAGGGGGACCCCGGCGCTCCCGCGCGGCTCGCAATCATGCTTCCGGAGGGGGACAAGATCCCCTGGGCGGGCCATAGCGGACGCTGGGCCGCACAACGGGTGATGGCCGAGATCGAGCGCCACAAGACGACCCTCATCTTCTGCAACACGCGCTCGCTGGCAGAACTCATTTTCCAGGATTTGTGGGCGGTCAATGAAGGCCACCTGCCGATCGGGATCCACCACGGCTCGCTGGCGCTCGAGGCCCGGCGCAAGGTCGAGAATGCGGTGGCGGAGGGGCGGCTGCGCGCGCTCGTCTGCACCGCCAGCCTCGATCTCGGGGTGGACTGGGGCGACGTCGACCTCGTCATCCAGATGGGCGCCCCCAAGGGCAGCTCGCTGCTCACGCAGCGCATCGGCCGGGCCAACCACCGCCTCGACGAGCCTTCGGAAGCGATCATCGTCCCGGGCAACCGCTTCGAATATCTCGAAGCCCGGGCGGCGCTCGACGCCGTCGAGGAGGGCGCCCTCGACGCCGAGATCTTCCGCCCCGGCGCCCTCGACGTCCTCGCCCAGCATATCATGGCCGTCGCCTGCGCGGCGCCCTTTCGGGAGGAGGACCTGCTGGAGGAGGTGCGCTCGGCCGCGCCTTATGCCGGACTCAAGGAGGAGTCGTTCAAGGCGGTCCTCGCCTTCATCGAGAGCGGCGGCTATTCGCTCCGCGCCTACGACCGCTACCGCCGGATCGTGAGGGATCCGGACGGGGTCTGGCGGGTGTCTCACCCGCGGTTCATCCAGCAGCACCGGATGAACGCCGGGATCATTGTCGATACCCCGCTTTACTACGTCCGCTTCAAGGGCGGGCGGCTGCTCGGCACGGTCGAGGACAATTTCGCCGAGACCCTGAGTCCCGGCGACACCTTCTTCTTCTCCGGCCTGGTGCTCGAGGTCGAGCGGATCGACGGGATCGACCTCATCGTCCGGGCGACGACCAAGTCGGCCCGCATCCCGACCTACATGGGCGCGAGGCTGGCGATCAGCACGAACCTCGCCGACCGGGTCCGGACCTTCCTGTTCGACCGGGAGCAGTGGCCCCGCTTCCCCGATCCCGTGCGCGACTGGCTGAGCGTCCAGGACTATCGCTCGGCCATCCCGGCGCCCGACCAGCTCCTCGTCGAGACCTTCCCGCACGAGGGCGTCCACTACATGGCCGCCTACAGCTTCGAGGGCTGGAACGCGAACCAGTCGCTGGGGATGCTGATCACGAAGCGCATGGAGAATAGCGGGCTGAAGCCGCTCGGCTTCGTCGCCAACGACTATGCGCTCGCCTGCTACGGCCTCGAGCCGATCGCCGATCCCGGAGCTTTGTTCTCGGCCGACATCCTCGAGAAGGAGTTCGTCGACTGGGTCGAAGGCTCGCACCTCCTGAAGCGCGCCTTCCGCGAGGTGGCGGTGATCGGCGGGCTGGTCGAGCGCGCCCATCCGGGCAAGCGCAAGACGGGCAAGCAGGTCACCTTCTCCACCGACCTCATCTACGACGTGCTTCGGCGCTACGAGCCCGACCATCTGCTCCTCAAGGCGGCCTGGGCCGACGCGCGCGAGAAGATGACCGACGTCGGCCGGCTGGCGCGGCTGCTCGACCGGGCGCAGGGCACGATGCTCCACGTCGACCTCGACCGGGTCTCCCCGATGGCGGTCCCCGTCCTCACCATCATCGGCCGCGAGCGGATGCCGCAGGGCACCGTCGACGACCAGCTCTTGATCGAGGCGGAAAGCCTGGCCGCGACGGCGATGCGGATGGATTGAGGGCACGTCGTCCCAGCGAAGGCTGGGACCCCCGGGGGTGAAGAACCCCGGCACCTTTCACCCCTCGGGGCCCCAGCCTTCGCTGGGGCGACGGCAGGGGGAGCCTAGCGACTGCCCTTCCGCGCAAGCACGAAGCCCACCGCCGCCATCGGCCAGCTGATCCGGTCCGGATCCGCTTTCGGCCCGGGTGAAGGCTCCTCCGCCTCCGCTTCGCCCGCAGCCGCCGCGGCCGGCTCCGCCGGGAGCCCCGCCTCCTTCGCCTGCTGGCGCTCGAGCTCGGAGTTCATCTCGCCGCCCATCAGGACGATATAGGCGCTGAGATACAGCCAGGTGAGGAAGACGACGACTCCGCCCAGCGAGCCGTAGGTCGCATTGTAATTGCCGAAATTGGAGACGTAGATCCCGAAGCCGAGGCTTCCCAGCAGCCACAGCAGGGTCGCGGCGGCCGAGCCGGGACTGACCCAGACCCAGGGGGCGTCCGGCCGGTTGGGCGCGTAGCGGTAGACCGCGGCCAGGCCTAGCCCCACGGCCGCCACCGCAACCGCCCAGAACAATATCTGGAGCAGGATATGGGCCCAGCCCGGAAAGCCCGGGAAGAGCGCCTCCACCCATCCGAGCATCGAGATCCCGGCCGCGGCGATCACCAGGACGATCAGTGACCCGACCGTCATTCCCAGGGAAAGCAGGGTCGACTTGATGAAGCCCCGGCTCTCCTTCACTTCATAGGCGATGTTGAGCGCGGTCACGATCGCGCCCGAGCCCTTGCTCGCGCCGTAGATGGCGAGCGCAATCGCGACGACGAGGCTCCAGCCCTTGGCGGAATCGGGAGAGTCGGTCAGGCTCTTGAGCTGGTCGCCGATCAGGGCGGCCGCGTCCTCGGGCAGCACTCCGAACAGCGCCCGGATATGCTCCGCGACGGTCTGAGGCTCGGCCATAAGGCCGTAGACCAGCACCGTTGCGGCGAGCAAAGGGACGAAGGCCAGGAAGGCGTAGAAGGCGACTCCCGCGGCGAGAAGCCCGACATTGTCGTCGCCCGCCTCCTTCCGGGTGCGGTTGAGAACTTCCCACCAGGAGTTGAGGCCGGGCCAGCGAACGGGTTGGATTGCCATGGCGGCGTGAACCGGGGGGAGGCGCGGCGGTTCCGGGGGTGCGGGGGAGGTGGCGGAAAATGTCGGCTATTTCGTCATCCCGGCGAAGGCCGGGATCCATGAACATCGATGCACGCAATCGAGG
>DASVQD010000010.1:0-26661 GCA_036389345.1 Allosphingosinicella sp.
AACTGACGAGGCCTAAGCGGCTCACGCTCGCCGGGATGACGGGACCCGACGACTATTTCCCCAAGGCCCTCAACACCGTCGGCGTTATCCCGCTGACCATCTTCTTTATGCCCTGGAAATTCGGGTGCACCCGGTCCGGCAGCGCAAGCGAGGGATTGCCGGCCACCCCGGCGAGGAAGAAGGGATAGAGCTCGGCGCCGTGCTCGCGCGCCAGATCGGGGAAGATCCGGTTATATTCGGCCATGTAGCGGCTTCCAAGATTGGGCGCCGCGAGCATTCCGGCGATCAGCACCGGGATTCCGCGGCGCTTCAGCTCCGTCACGATGGCGTCCAAGTCGGCCCTCGTCTGCCTGGGCGGGAGGCCGCGCAGCATGTCGTTGGCTCCGAGCGCGACGATCGCGAGATCGGGCTTAACCTTCAGCCCGTCCAGGGTCCATTTCAGCCGGGCGCGGCCCTGGGCGGCGGTATTGCCGGAAACCCCCGCGTTGGTGACGAAAGCCCGAACCCCGTTCCGGCGCAGCATGTCCTCGAGCTGGGGCGCGAAGCCCTGGCCGGGCGGGAGGCCGTAGCCCGCTGTGAGGCTGTCGCCGAACGCGAGGACATGGACGTCCTTCGCCTCGGACGGTGTTTCGGAGGCGGCCACGATCAGCAGCAGCGCGTAGACAAGCCGCCGGAGCGCCCCATATGGGCCCAGTAACGCCATCTGTAACGCCATCGGATCTCAATCCCCTTCATGACCGGCTCCTACGTTATCGACGCTTCGAATGTCACGCTCGCGCTCGGCTCCGGCGCCGGCCGGACCGAGATCTTGCAGGGTGTCGCGCTACAAGTCGCGAGCGGCGAAAGCGTTGCCTTGCTCGGGCCGTCGGGCAGCGGAAAATCGTCGCTGATGGCGGTCCTGTCGGGGCTCGAGCGGGCCAGCGGAGGCTCGATCCGGATCGCCGGAGCCGATTTCACGGCGCTCGGCGAGGACGATCTGGCGCGGGCGCGGCAGGGGCGGATCGGGATCGTCCTCCAGGCCTTCCATCTGCTTCCGACGATGACCGCGCTCGAGAATGTCGCCGTTCCCCTGGAGCTTGCGGGCCGGGAGGGCGCCTTCGACCTTGCCCGGTCCGAGCTCGAAGCGGTCGGTCTCGGCCATCGCATGAACCATTACCCCGCGCAATTGTCGGGCGGCGAGCAGCAAAGGGTCGCGATCGCCCGGGCCACCGCCCCGCGCCCCGCCTTGCTCTTCGCCGACGAGCCGACCGGCAATCTCGACGCGGCGACCGGGACTGCGATCCTCGACCTTCTCTTCGAACGGCAGCGGGACACGGGCGCGACCTTGCTGGTGATCACCCACGATCCGGCCCTGGCCGCGCGCTGCGGCCGGGTGCTCGAGATGCAGGACGGGCGGATTGCGAGGGATTCGGGGGCGTGAGGGGGCGCGCTTCAGTCCTCCCCGTCGCGAAGCGATGGGGAGGGGGACCAGGCGAAGCCTGGTGGAGGGGTCTGCCGAGGCCGCGCCGCCCCTCCACCGCACTTCGTGCGGTCCCCCTCCCCACGAGCTTCGCTCGCAGGGAGGATCAAGGTTGATCCCCCTGCGCCTCGCCCTGCGCGACCTTCGCGGCGGCCTGGCCGGCCTTCGCCTCCTCGCGATCTGCCTTTTCCTCGGAGTGCTCGCCCTCGCCGGAGTCGGCTCCCTCTCCAGCGCAATCACCGCCGCTTTGGCCGAGCGCGGCCAGGAGATACTCGGCGGCGACGTCCAGCTCACCGTCTCCCAGCGCGAGGCGAGCCCGACGGAACTCGCCGCTTTCTCCCGGGAGGGCCGGGTCAGCCACATCACCCGGATGCGCGCCATGGCGGCTCGGCTCGACGGCTCGGAAAGCGTCCTGGTCGAGCTGAAGGGCGTCGACGAGGGCTGGCCGCTCTACGGCGAGTTCCGGGCCGAGCCCTCGGGCAAGCCGCACCGCGGACAGGTGGTGCTCGGGCCCGAACTGGCCGAGCGGCTAGGAATCCGGGTCGGCCAGCGGGTCCGGATCGGCAGCGCCGAGCTTGAGGTCGCCGGGCTGATCGCCCGGGAGCCCGACCGGGTCGGGCAGGGCTTCACGCTCGGCTCGACCGCCCTCGTCGACCGCACCGGCCTCGCCGCCACGGGCCTCGTCCAGCCGGGCAGCCTCTATACAAGCGCCTATCGGCTCAAGCTTCGGCCGGGCGCCGACCCCAAGGCGGTCGCGGCGCGGCTCAGGAAGAACTTTGGGGCGGCCGGATTCCAGGTCCTCGACCGGACCAACGGAGCGCCGGGCACGCGCCGCTTCATCGAACGACTCGGCCAGTTCCTCACACTGGTCGGGCTCACCGCTTTGATCGTGGCCGGGATAGGGGTCGGCAACGGGGTCGCCTCCTATCTCGACGGCAAGCGCTCCTCGATCGCCACCCTGAAGCTGCTCGGAGCCACCAGCCGGACCCTCTTCCTCTCCTTCCTGTTCCAGGTCGGACTGGTCGGACTCGCCGCAACCCTCGCCGGCCTCGCGGCGGGCGCGCTCGTTCCGGCGGCGGTCGTCGCACTGGCCGGGGACTCGCTCCCGGTCCCGCCCCGCCTGGCCCTGTACTGGCAGCCCCTGCTTGCCAGCGCCGCCTACGGCCTGCTCATCGCGGCCGTGTTCGCGCTGGTTCCGATCGCGCGCGCCCGGACGGTGCCGGCTGCGACCTTGTTCCGCGGAGACCTCGAGCCGCCGCGGCGGCCGGGGAGGGCGGCCGTCCTCATCGTCCTCGCCGCCGCGGGAGCGATCGCCGGGCTCGCGATTGGAACCGCCCGCGAGCCGGCCTTCGCGGCCAGGTTCATCGCCTCGGCGCTCGGCCTCGTCCTGGTCCTCACCTTGCTCGGCGGACTGATCCGCTGGACCGCGTCGAGGCTTCCCAGGCCGGCCAATCCGGTGTTCAGGATCGCGCTCGCCAACCTCCACCGTCCGGGCGCACAGACCGGACGGCTGGTCGTGGCCCTCGGCCTCGGCCTGACCTTGTTCACGACCCTCGCCGTGATCGAGAGCAATCTTTCCGGCCAGATCCGGACGACCATCCCCGCCAAAGCGCCCAGCTTCTTCATGCTCGACATTCCGGTGGAGGAGATAGGCCGCTTCCGATCGCTCGCTTCCGCCGCGGCGCCGCAGGGCGACCTCGTCACCATCCCCTCGCTCCGAGGCTCGGTGGTCGCCGTGAAGGGCCGGCGAGTCGCCGACATGGCCGAGATCCCGGCCGAGGCCTGGTTCCTTCGAGGCGACCGCGGCCTGACCTATTCCGCCACCCTGCCGGAAGGGAGCCGGCTCGTCGCCGGACGCTGGTGGCCTTCGGACTATTCCGGACCGCCGCTCGTCTCCCTCGACGTCGAAGCCGCCCGGGCGGTCGGGCTTGGGGTCGGCGATCCGATCACGGTCTCGATCCTCGGTCGCGAGATCGAGGCCCGGATCGCTTCGCTCCGCGAGATCGACTGGGACACGATGGGCTTCAATTTCGTCATCGTCTTCTCGCCCGGGACCCTGGAGAGCGCTCCGCACAGCTTCATGGCGACGATCTCGATGCCCGAGGCCCAGGAACGGCCCTTCGCACGGGCCGTCTCGGGCGCCTTTCCGAGCGTTTCGGCGATCCGGGTCAAGGAGGTGGTGGAAACGGTGTCCGGAATGCTCTCGCAGCTCGCGGTGGCGGTCCGGGCCGCCGCTTCGGTGGCGATCCTCGCCGGGATCGCGGTCCTCGTCGGAGCGCTCGCGGCAAGCCGCCGCGCCCGCACCTACGACAGCGTGATCCTCAAGATGCTCGGAGCCACGCGCGGGCGGATCCTCGCCGCTCAGGCGGCGGAGTTCACGGCGCTGGCGCTGGTCGTCAGCCTCGTCGCGCTCGCTCTGGGCTCGGCGGCGGGCTGGTGGGTCGTGGTGAGGATATTCGAGCTGGACTGGGCGCCCGACTGGGGGACGGTCGGGGCGACTCTCGCGCTCGGAGCGGCGGTGACGCTGGGGCTGGGCCTGCTCGGCTCGCTTCCGGCTCTCGCGGCGCGGCCGGCCCGCGCGCTGCGGACCTTGTAGCCGGTCATCGCGGACTTGATTGTCTAGGTCGCCCGGTCCCCCGGACAGGGCTGCGAGCGTCCGGGGGACGCTCGCACCTAGACAATGGACCCATGAACACCGACCTCGCAGATACGGGCACGGCCGTGTCCATGGATCCCGGCCTTCGCCGGGATGACGCTGGGAGACAGTCATGATCGACCTCTACACCGCCGCGACTCCCAATGGCTGGAAGGTCTCGATCCTGCTCGAGGAGCTGGATCTGCCCTACGAGGTCAAGCTCATCGACCTCAGATCGGGCGCTCAGAAGGAGCCCTGGTTCACCGCGATCAACCCCAACGGCCGGATCCCGGCCATTGTCGACCGGGAGGCGGGCGATTTCGCGATCTTCGAATCGGGCGCGATCATGGTCTATCTCGCCGAGAAGGCCGGCCGGATGATGCCCTCGGATCCGAAGGGCCGGAGCCTCGTCATGCAATGGCTGATGTTCCAGATGGGCGGGGTGGGGCCGATGATGGGCCAGGCCAACGTCTTCACCCGCTATTTCCCCGAGCAGCTGCCGAGCGTCATCGACCGCTATCGCCGCGAGAGCCGGAGACTGTTCGAAGTGCTCGACGGCCATCTCGCCCAGCATGAATGGCTGGCAGGCGATTATTCGATCGCCGACATCGCCAATTGGTCCTGGGTTCATACCCATGAATGGCCGGGAGTCCCGGTCGAAGGGCTGGATCATCTCCAGCGCTGGATGGCGGCCATCGCCGGGCGGCCGGCGGTCCGCAAGGGTATTACGATCCCGCCGAGGGCCGATCCCGACAAGGTGGTGGAGTCGGCGAGGTCGATGCTGGCCTAGGCGCGTCGTCCCAGCGAAGGCTGGGACCCCGGCGGGCGAAAGGCGCCGCCGTTTGTGGAGCGCTCCATACCCGATCGCGCCCATCACCCCCTCGGGCCCCAGCCTTCGCTGGGGCGACGAGCTACTTCTTCGCCTCGCAGCTTTCGTAATCGGGCTCCCGGCGCTGCTTCCGGGCCTTGCGCTCCTCCTTGCCCATGCACTCCTCCTGGCGTCGGATCCGGCGGCCCCTCTTCTGGTCGGTTTCGGCCTGGGTGGTGACGACGGCGTCGACCCCGGCCGAGGCCACCTTGACCGGCAGGGTGGCGACGCTGACGGCTGCGTCGATCGCCGACGTGGCGGCACAGCCGGACATTGCGAAGGCGGCGAGCGGGATGAGGAAGATGCGCATCGAGGCGTCCTAGCAGCCTTGGATGATCCTCGCCTTAACGCACGCTCCCGGGATGACGCTGGCCGCCCTTCCTTAGCGTCGGCGAATCGAGGTCGAGCTCGTCGAACCGGATCACCTCGACGTCGGGGCGGACGGCGCGGAGCTTGTCGATGAACTTCGCCGAATCGCCGACGATGACCAGGGTCGCCCGGTCGGCCCCGACCAGGCGGGCCGCGGCGGCCGAGGCGGCCTCTGGCGTCACCGTCTCCATGTTCGCGACGAATCGGGCGACTTCGGACGGCGGCATGCCCTGCTGGAGCAGGTTGGCGAGCATCCCGCCGAGGCCGCCGCTGGTCTCCGCCTGGCGGTTGAAGGCGCCGGTGAGGAAGGCGATCCGGTTGGCGACGTCCTGCGCCGGAAGCTTCTCCCTGCCGAGCCGGTCGAGCTCGTCGAGGAAGACCTTCGCGACCTCGGCGGCGGTCTCGTTCTTGGTCTGCCCGCTCGCGGTGATCAGCCCGGCGTCGAGCCTTGCCGGCATCGCGCTGTAGGCGCCGTAGGACAGCGCCCGCTTGGTCCGGACCTCCTGGAACAGCCGTCCGCTCGATCCGCCGCCGAGCACCGCATTGGCGGCGTTGGCCTGGTAGTAGAGCGGGTCGCTCCGGCTGATCCCCCGCACCGCGGCGAGGACCGCGGCCTGGCCGGCGCCGGGCAGGTCGACGACGACGGTCCGGACCTTCCGCGCCTCTCCGGCGCGCTTCGAGGGCGGAAGGGGAGCGGGCCCCTCTCCGCTCCAGCCGCCGAACAGGGACGCCGCGAGAGCGTCGGCCCGGGCCGAGTCGATCCCGCCGGAGATGACCAGGGCGCTGTTCGCGGGGTGCCACCATTTGCGGTGCTGCGCGACGAAATCCTCCCGGCTCAGCGATGCGAGCGACTTCGGGGTGCCGTTGGCCAGCGTGGCGTAAGGCGCCGAGCCGTAGACCAGGGGCAGCGCGACCATCGAGGCGAGCTGGCCGGGATTGCGCAGCGCGATCGAGAGCGAGTCGATCGATTGCTTGCGCTGCAGCTCGAGCTCCTCGGCCGGGAAGGTGGCGTTCCGGGCGATGTCGGCGAGCACCCGTCCCGCGGCCTCCAGGTTGGCGGCCGGCGCGGTGATCGACAGGAACGACCCGTCCGGGCCCGCGCCGCTGTTGAGGGTCGCGCCGAGCGCTTCGAGCTCGGCCGAGATCCGCTCGGCGCTCCGGCTCGAAGTGCCCTTCGTGGCGAGCTCGGCCGCCATGGTCGCGAGGCCCGCCTTGCCCGCCGGGTCGGTCGAGGCTCCGCCCTTCACCACCAGGGTCATCGTCGCCAGCGGAACCTGGCCGCTTCGGGCGGTGACGACGGCGAGGCCGTTGGCGAGCCTGGTTTCGGAAATGGCGGGCGGGGTGACCCGAACCGACGGACCGGGCGCCGGAGGCGCCTCGCGCTCGCCCTCAGGAGCGAGCTGGTTGGGCGGCCGGGTCGCCGGCGGCGCCGACTTGAACCGAGGCATCGGCGCCGGATTGGCCCAGGCATCCGCCTGTCCGGCCGGCCGCGCGCTTTCGTCGAGGTAGCGAAGGTCGACCCGCGATTGCGGAGTCAGGTAGGTCCGGGCGACTCGCTGGACGTCGGCGGCGGTGACTTTCTGATAGGCGGCGATCAGCTTGTCCCACTGCCTCGGGTCGCCGGACCGGACCAGGATCTCGCCCAGGCCCGAGGCCCGGCCGCTGAACGTCTCGCGCTGGCGAAGCGCCGAAGCGAGTAGCTCGTTCTTCGCCTCGGCGAGCTCGGCCGCGGTGACGGGGGCGTTGCGCACCCGCTCGATCTCGGCGGCGAGGGCGGCCTCGGCCTCCTCCACCGTCCGGCCGCCGGCGAGGACGACGTTCGGCGCATAATAGCCTTCCTCTTCGAACGAGGCGACCTGGGCGCCCGCGTCGGTCGCGATCCTCTTCTCGCGGACCAGGCTCTTGTGGAGCCTCGAGCTTTCCCCGGTGGTGAGGATTCCGTCGAGCACCTCGAGCGCGGCGGTGTCGCGATGCGCCATTCCGGGAATCTTCCAGATCGATCCGACCACGGGCAAAGGCACGTTGGGCGCATACATGGTCGCGGTCCGCGGCTGGGTGCGCGGCTTGTCGCGCACCGTGATCGCGAGCGGCAGCTTGCCCGAGCGCGCCGGGATCGGTCCCAGATATTCGTCGACCCAGGAATCGAGCTGGGCCTGGTCGAAATTGCCCGAGACGATGAGGGTCGCGGTGTCCGGACCGTAATAGGCTTCGTGGAAGGCCCGGGCGTCCTCGATCCTCGCGGCGTCGAGCTGCTCGATGCTTCCGATGGTGGAGCGCCGGTGGGGCGAGACGTCGAAGGCGTTGTCGGTGACGAGCAGCCGAAGCCGGCCGTAGGGCGGGGTGAGCACGCCCTGGCGATACTCCTCCTTGACGACGTTGCGCTCGGTCTCGAACACCTGCGGGTCGATCACCGGCCGGGCCATCCGCTCGGCATGGGTCCAAAGCATCGTCTCGAGATAGCGCGCGGGCACGCTCTCGTAATAATTGGTCCGGTCCGACGAGGTGCTCGCGTTGCGCTCGCCGCCCACGTCCTCCACCAGCCGGTTGATCATGTTGTAGGGCATGTTTCGCGTCTTGCGCGACAATATGTGCTCGAACAGGTGGGCGAAGCCGGAGCGTCCTTCGGGATCGTGCTTGGAGCCGACCTCGTACCAGACCGAGACCGAGACGTTGGCCGTCGAAGTGTCGCGCATCGAGATGACCCGAAGGCCGTTGGCGAGCCGGCGCTCCTTGAACTGGAGCGGCGGGACCTCGATCCGGCTCGCGGCCGGCTGGGCCGCCGCCGGCGCAAACCCGACGGTCGCCGCCGCCGCCGTCATGGCGAGCAGAGCCGCCTTCATCGCCACGAAACGCATCGCTTTCCCCCCTCGGAAATCCATTTGGAACAGAGGGATAATGTGCCGGGACGGGCAGCGCCAGTGGGCTTTCGGTGCAGGCCTTGCTTGTTTGGCTTTGAAACCCTCTCCCGTAAGAACGGGAGAGGAGAACAGGCTCAGCCCGCTTCGCGCTCGATGACGATCGCCTCCCCTCCGTGGAATTGAGGGGGGCCGGCTCATCCTCCCTTCCAGGGAGTGGAGGCAGCAAGACGAGGGCGGCGCCTGGGTCCCCTTAACTCGCGGGTCTGAGGAATATCGCTGCAAAGGTCATGGTGGCTATCAGCACCGGCCCATGCTCGTCGCGGACCTCGATGGAGAGGTGGCGCGCGACGCTTCCGGGGATCACGTCGATCGCCAGTTCAGTCAGCGCCTTCGCCGCCTGAGGCTTCACGGCTTCGACGTCGGGCAGCTCCCACCCTTCATCATCCTCGACGAACACGTCATTGTCGCGACTGTCGAAAAAATAACGGGACATAGGTGCGAGTGCGCTTCAAAGCCCCTCGCACGCCATAACATACGATAAGCTTGTGAAGTACGTAATCGCATGCGCCGCCGCGAATCTGTCCACGCTTCCTTCCCCCGCCCCCGGGGACAACACTATGCGGCGACAGCGCGGAAAAAGGCGAAGCTGCCGCTCATGCTGCAATTGCTCCGGCAGGCGATCGTGGTCAGCCTGCTTGCCCGCGCGGCTGGATGTGAAGATAATTCGGATTGAAGCCCGAAGCCTTCTCCAGCCCCCGATAATCGTGGATGGTGAGCCAGCCGCCCTTGAAGCTGATCAGGTCGTCCGAGCGCATCCGCTGCAGCACGCGGTTGACGTGTACCGGCGTGAGCCCGAGCGCGTCCCCCAGCTCCTCCTGGGTCAGCGGCAGCTCGAAGACATGGTCGTCGGCCAGGCCGATATTCTTCATCCTGACGTAAAGCTCGCACATCAGGTGCCCGATCGCCTCGAACGCGCCGCGCCGGCCGACATTGACGATCCAGGCTCGAAGCACCGCCTCGTCGACCAGGGTGGCCCACCAGAAAGCTTTGGCGAGCCCCGGCCGTTCGGTGAGGACATCCATCTTCGAGCGCGGGATATAGGCCACCTTCGCCCGGGTCAGGGTCATGATGCTGTGGTCCATCTCGCCCAGGATGGTGACGTGGAGGTCGCAGAAATCGCCGGGGATGAGGAAGGCGGTGATCTGCCGGGCCCCGTCGGCAAGCAATTTGTAGCGGGCCGCCCATCCCTCGACGATCAGATGGACGTGGTCGGGCCGCTCGCCTTCGCGGATGACGTTGCGCCGGGCGCCCATTTCGCGGGGGTCGGCGCAAAGGGCGGCGAGCGCCTCATAGTCCGCGTCGGAAAGCCGCGAGACCGTCTCGAGCTTTGTGACGAGCGGACTTCGGGGACCACATCGGGGCCCGTCAGCCTGGATTGGAATTGAAAGCATAATCCATATTATAGCAGCTCCTGGACGCGCGAGACACCTCAACACGGCTCCAGAACTTAACCTGGATTAGACTTTTGGTGATTATCGCCGGTAAAGTACAACCCGACGATCATGCGCTATGAAAGAAACACCGCGGATTCGAAAATGGCCGTCCGCGGCTGAGAGACTCGACACGCTCCCGCCTACACTCCGCGGAGAGCATATCATGATGGTGCCATCGACTCTTGATCGGGTCGTTCGACGGCTCGAAACACGCGTCCGGCTCGATCCGGAGGATCGCGCCGCAATTCACGCGCTCCCGGTTCAAAACCGGATGATGGATCCGGCCGCCTATTTGGTGCGCGAAGGGGAGAAGGTCGATCATTGCCTCCTCCTCCTCGCCGGCTTCGCCTATCGTCACAAGATCACCGGCGACGGCCAGCGCCAGATCGTGGCCGTCCACATGCCCGGCGAGTTCCTCGACCTGCAGAACAGCCTGCTCGGGATCGCCGACCATAATGTGCAGGCGCTCACCCGCTGCGAGGTCGCGTCGGTTCCGGTTGCGGCGCTGCGCCGGCTGTACGTGGATCGCCCGCGGGTCGGCCAGGCGATGTGGATCGACACTCTGGTCGACGCCGCCATCTTCCGCGAATGGATCGTAAACGTCGGCCGCCGCGATTCGATCAGCCGGCTTTCTCACCTGCTTTGCGAGATCGCGCTGCGGCTCGAGGAGGCGGGCCTGGCCAAGGACGGCCTCTACGAGCTTCCGATGACCCAGGAGCAGATCGCCGACTGCACGGGGCTGACCCCGGTCCACGTCAACCGGGTGCTCAAGGAGCTGGGCCGGATGGGCCTGATCAGCCGGGACAGGCGCGCGGTCCAGATTCTGGAATGGGACCGGCTCCGGCAGATCGGCGACTTCAATACCCGCTATCTTCACTTCGAGGTAGGCGGCCCCACCAACCTCGAGTCCGCACGCTGATCGGGGACCTGTTGCCCTCTCGGGCCCCCGTCGCCCCCTCCTCGGCCTTTATGTGACTCAATATGCGCAAAGCTCATACCGTCGCTTCGGCCCTGATTTCAGGAAAGAGGGGTCGGTGAACTGAGTTTAGGTTTGGAGCGACGACCGCCCACGGCGGGGGACTCGGCGCCGAAGAACTGAAGGAAAAAGAGAGTCAGCCCGTCCTCATCCGTGGCGGTCAGCTTCCACTCTTCCTTATTCCAGAAATCACCCGCCGAATCGCAGATCATCTGCCCCGCCAGCTTGACTGCTTCGCACTTGGCGACGGCCAGATCCGTCAGCTCGGTGCCCTCGTCGTCGTGGATGATCGAGCCGTCTTCAATGTGGAAAAAGTACCGGGGCATAGCGCGCTCCTTGCGTAGGCGGGAGCGCGATGGTCTCTCAGCCGCCGAAGCCAAGGGGCTGTTCCGGCGATGGGAAGGACATAGGCCAATTTTCCTAACCTGTCTCAGGTTGTTTCGCGTGTCGTTTGCAAAATGCATGGTCGCCATCGAGGTTGACGATGCAGGGCGTCTCCTATCCTGTCGCCCGGCTGCCCGTGCCAAGCAACGGAAAATACGTCATAAAGCCCAGGGTTTAATCTAGGTGAAAGTACGCTTTACGATGGATGCGTAAGCTTGTTGCCAAGGGGGCGGCCGGACGGAGCCAGGAGCCGTTGTCCCCTTGCCGTGGGGACAAGGAGCAATCGTGCCGGATATACATCCAACCTTCCAGAAGATGGTCCAGCGCCTGGAACGCCGCTCCTCTCTGGCCCAGGCCGACCGGGAGGCGCTGCTCGGGCTCCCGCACAATGTGAAGAAGCTGGCCGCCGGCGCCCACATCGTTCGCGACGGCGATACTCCGGATTTCTGCACCCTGCTGCTGAGCGGCTTCGCCTATCGCTACAAGATCACCGGCGAAGGCGGGCGCCAGATCATCTCGCTCCATTGCGCGGCGGAGTTCCTCGACCTTCAGAACAGCTTCCTCGGGGTCGCCGACCACAGCGTCCAGATGCTCACCGAAGGCGAGCTGGCCATGATACCGGTCGGATTGCTCCAGGAGCTGGCGCTGACCCGGCCCGCGATCGGCCGCGCCTTGTGGATCGACACGCTGATCGACGCCTCGATCTTCCGCGAATGGGTGGTCAATGTCGGCCGCCGCGACAGCCGCGCGCGGGTCGCTCACCTGCTTTGCGAATTCTCGCTTCGGCTGGAGGCGGCGGGCCTGGCGAAAAACCATCAGTACGAGCTTCCGATGACCCAGGAGCAGCTCGCCGACGCGGTCGGGCTCACCTCCGTCCACGTCAACCGGGTGCTCAAGCAGCTGGGCGAGGAAGGCCTGATCGAGCGCGATCGCCGGTCGATCGTGATCGTCGACTGGAAGCGCATGCGCGAGGTCGGCGACTTCAACGAGCGCTATCTCCACCACGACGCCATGGGCGCGAGGGAAGAAGCGGCCTGACCCTTTCTCGTCATCCCGGCGAAAGCCGGGACCTCGGCCCTGCCGTCATCCCGGCGAAAGCCGGGACCGCCCGTTCTCGTCATCCCGGCGAAAGCCGGGACCTCGGGGAGACCCGCGGGGCCTTGTCCGGCCCGAGATCCCGGCTTTCGCCGGGATGACGGGGAAGTCTGATCCATGTAGTGGCGCCCGCGAACCAGATCGCCGAAATTCCGGTCGCTGTAGAGTACCACCCCCGAGTCGGGGAGACCGCCGATGTCCCGGCAGGACCGGATCAGCCATCATGTCGACCGGGCTTTCGAGGAGCTCGACCGCGCTCGAAACGCGGCCTCGCCCGAGGCGGCAATCGCGCATCTCGCGCTTTCCGAGCTTCATCTCGGACGGATGAAGGAATTGAGCGAGCCGGTCGAAAATCCTCTTCTTCGCCTCGTGGACTAATTCGCCCGTCGTTGCGAGGAGCGCAAGCGGCGAAGCATTCCAGCCGGTCCGGGCGGCCGCTGGATTGCTTCGCTTCGCTCGCAATGCCGTTGCAATGGCAGCGACTTGCCCGGCCAACTTAGGTTGGTCGATATTTCAGCTTGGGCTTGATTAAAGTCAACGACTTCAGGTCTTGTCGGGGCCAAGATAAGCCATGGACGAGGACGAGATCAGCTATCATTCGGGCCGTGCCCTGGCGGAGCTCGATCAGGCGCGCCGCTGCGCCGACGCCCAGGCGGCCCGCTCCCACCTCGAGCTTGCCGAGCGGCATCTCGACCGGATGCGCATCCTCGCCCGGGCCTCCGCCGCGAACGACCCCGCCCCGCCGCGATTGGCCTGATTGCCTCCCCATCGAAGATGGGGAGGGGGACGATGCGAAGCATGGTGGAGGGGTAATTGGCGCCGACTCCGCGGGATCGGACTCGAACCTACCAGTTGCTCGACATCTACCCCTCCACCACCCTCCGGGTAGTCCCCCTCCCCATCCGGCGATGGGGAGGATGAGTGGCGCCGAGGCTTGCTCAACCTTCGGGCTTCAGCCAGTTAGGCTGCCATCCCCGGAGGACAAAAGATGCGCCTGACCCTGCTCGCCGCCCTCGCCGCCTCCTGCCTCGGGAGCTGCGCGGCCCAGTCGGACAAACCCGCCCCGGGCCCGGCCGCCAACGCCCGCTATTCCTTCTGGCGCCCGGCGCCGGTGGTCGACGCTCCCGATCCCGGCAAGGTGGTCCAGGACGCCCCCGCCGAGGCCTGGCGGCCGGTCGACCCGTCCGACCTTCTCGTCATCGACCTGAAGGAAGGCGGGCGGGTCGTGATCGAGCTCGCTCCGGATTTCGCCCCGGTCCACATCGCCAACGTCCGCGCCTTCGCCAGGGCGCGCTGGTGGGACAATGCGTCCATCTACCGGGTCCAGGACAATTACGTGTCCCAATGGGGCAATGGCGATGCCAAGACCGAGCTTCCGGCCGGGGTCGTGCGCCGGCCGCCGGCCGAATATCACCGGGCGCTCGCCGGGCTTCAGGTCCGCCCGCTCGGCTTTCCCGACAGCTATGCGCCGATGGTCGGCCATTCGAACGGCTGGCCGGTCGGCTACGATCCGGAGGAAGGGCGGGCCTGGCTGACCCATTGCTACTCCTATGTCGGAGTCGGCCGCGACCTGGCGCCGGATACCGGCACCGGCGGCGAGCTCTACGCCGTGATCGGCCATGCGCCGCGCCATCTCGACCTCAACATCGCGGTCATCGGCCGGGTCGTCGAGGGCATGGCGCTGCTCTCGGCCCGCCCGCGCGGAACCGAGGCGCTCGGCTTCTACAAGGAGCCGGCCCAGAATATCGGAATCGCCCGGGCCCGCCTGGCCTCCGACCTTCCCGCGGCCGAGCGGCCGGCCTTCGAGGCGATGCGGACCGAGAGCCTGGCGTTCAGCCAATATGTGACGGGCCGGGCCAATCGCGGCGGCGAGTTCTTCCAGCGTCCGGCGGGCGGAGTGGATATCTGCAACGCCCAGGTGCCGGTGAGGAAGGCGGCGGGCCGCTAAGCCCGTCATCCGCGAAAGCCGGGATCGGCGCCCCCCGTCATCCCGGCGAAAGCCGGGACCTCAGGTCGTAAAGTCTCGGCGGGTCTCACCGAGGTCCCGGCTTTCGCCGGGACGACGAAAAGGGGGACGGCCGAACCGGCCGTCCCCCTTTTTACGTCGAATCTGAGCGCCGGCCCCTCGCGTAGGGATGATCAGGGGCCGGCGCGTAGCGGCGCCTCGAGGGCGCCGCCAGGGGAAATCTCAGGCCGCGTAAGCCTGCTCGCCGCGATATTCGGGGCGGCGGATGGTCCGGACGATGGCGCCGCCGGCGATCATCGGAGCATTTTCGAGCGGAAGGGCAGTGGTGCAGAAAGCGCATTCCGCCGAGGACCGGCCGATATACCAGTGGGTGCGGCCGCAGCCCGGGCAGTAATTGGTCTCGTGCTCGCGGTACACGATATGATAGCCGCGCTGATCCGCCTGGGGAATGATGCAGCCGCCACGCGCTTCAAGGATACTCGTCGCCATTACTTGGCTCCCTTTAAACTCACTTGGGGGCCCAACGACCGACAAGTTCGAAGAGTTTCATGGCGTTAAGATGAACGAACGCCGGGTGTGTCCCGGCCGCCTCACTTGAACGGGCCGAAAAACGCGGAAATCTGCGGCGACGAGGCGTTCGGAAGCGTCGGCGAGCCGAGGCGCAAAATTTTTTCGGAAGCCCGCCGTTAACCTTTTGCGGCGGCTTTTCCGCCGGCCGGGCGGACGCTCAGAGCTGGATTTTTTCCTTGCGCCGGACTCCGGCCTTCCGCTCGAACCGGCGGCGGCGGCGCTGGTGGATGGCCACCGCGGTGATCGGCAGCGCGAGCGCGCTCAAAACGAGCGACGAGACCAGGACCACGGTTCCCAGCTCAAGACCTTCCATCGAAAAATTCCTCCCCGCCGTTCGGTAGCCGCAATCGCGGCCCGCGTCACCCGTTGCGGGCTCGGCGCGGGACCAAATGGGGCTAATCGAGGACACGACGAGGGATTGTGGGCAAAATTTTTTTTGAACCGTTTCAGGACCAACCCGATCCGCGACCGAACCGCGCGCCCGGGGCCGGCCAAGGGGCAGCCGCGAGCGGGCGCGACGAAGCCGGCGACGAGATAGAGCAGGATCGCGACCGGGCCGAGCACGAAGACGCTGAGGATCCCGGCCAGGCGGATGAGCGTCACGTCGGCGCCGGCCTTGTCGGCGAGGCCGGCGCAGACGCCCATCACTTTGCCGTTGGCTTTGTCGAGGGTGAAAGGGCCGTTCATGGCCATTTCCTTCACTAATGTGGCGATTTCTCGCGATGAATGGCGAAGAGTTGCGATTCGACCGGGGTCCGGACGGTCAGAGGATCTGACCGGCCGGGCCGACGGCGGCGGAGATGAACAGGGTCGCGGCGAAGATGGCGCCGATGGCGGAAACCGCGACATGCTGCAGGCTGTTGAGATTGAAGGTCATTGTAAGTCTCCCTGTAATCGGCCGTCCGGACCACCCGTCGGCCATGTCAGGGATATTGCAGAGAGCGTGCCAATCGGAATAAACGGCAGAAATCCGCCATTTTCCCTGTACCACTACAGCCAAGCGGCGATCGGCCGTCTCAAAAGTTGGGAATATCCGCCGATTATTGGCGAGCGCATTCGAACGGCGCTGTGCGTATCCGGACAGGCCCGCTTTATCTCGACCCTGTTCTTTCCGCCTCCGCCGGAAGCGCCAATGCTCCCCTCAGGAAGGCCAGCACCCGCGGCCAGCCGTCCGCGCGGGCATTGTTGTTGGCCAGACCCTCACCCTTGAGCCTCCCGTAACCCGGATCGGACGCCGGGAAAGGCCGGCCGAACACGCCATGGCCCGCGCCGGGATAGGCAAGCAGGGTCACGGCCGGCCCGCCGCGCTCCCGGGCCCGGCGGGCAACCTGGCGCGACATCGGGCAGGAGGGCCAGAGCCGGTCCGACTCGCCGCAGACCAGGAGGACCGGCCCGGCGATGCGCTCGACCGGAATCGCGGCCTTCGGTCGCCGCGGCAGGCCGGCAAGCGCCTCGAGGAGGGCCGGGCGCATGTCGGTCCACCACCGCCAGCGGCCGAAGGAGAGGTGATCGACCGGCCTGCCGCCTTCGGCCCAGGAGGAATCGAAAGCCCTCGAGCTGTCGAAGCTCCACCCCTGCCAGGCGACGCTGGACGGGGCGCCGGCCACCACCGATTTCACTCTCGGATCCCTCGTGCCGACCAGCAAGGCGGCCTCGGCCCCCTTGGAAACGCCGAGCGCGGCGATTCGCCCCGGATCGACTTCCGGCCGGCCCTGAAGCCATGACAAGGCAGCCGAGAAATATTCGAGCGGGATCAGCTCGAGGTTCGGGGGCTGGCCGGGGCCGCGGTAATAGGAAAGCTGAAGCACCGAAAAGCCCTCGGCCTGGAGCGGGAGCGCGAGGCGCCGCCCGGATTCCGGGAGTCCGCCCTCCGAGCCGCCGAGAAGCAGGATGGCCGGCCGCCGGCCTTCACCCCGGCCGGGAAAGTAATTGGCGAGTAGGCCGTCCGCGGCGATCCGCCGGCCGGTCGGGCCGGGCTGCGCCATCTGGACCGGCGGGATGAGCCACCCGAAATAGACTGCCGCCCCGAAGCCGGACGCGAGCAGCAGGATCAGCCCGCCGATCCCGAGCCCAACCTTCTTCTTCCAGCCCATGAGCAATCCCCTTGTTCGAAGGCTAGGAACCTCGCGCCCCGGCGGCAAGGACCGAGTGTTCGCTCCTGGTGGCGAGGTCGATCTCGAGCATCGAAGGGGTTTGGAAGACGCGCCTCCGAGCGGCCAGAAGGACATGTTCGCCCGCCGCGCCGACGAAGACGACGTCGCCTCCGTTCAGGCCGCCGACCTTGCAAGCCGCGGCGGCGCTCCAGCAAGCGCGCCGACCGCCGCCGCATTCCTGATCAGTCTGTCAGCATGCCCCGCCGCGGGATGTCGAGCCGACGAATCCTCATGTTCCGGCGCGGTCTGGCAAGTCCTTCGGGGCTCAAGAAAAACCCCGCCCGGACAGGTCCGGACGGGGTTTTCTCGATCGTCAGTGCCGGTGAAGGGTCAGCTTCCGCCGCCCGCCAGCGCCGCGAGAAGCAGCAGTGCGACGATATTGGTGATCTTGATCATCGGATTGACCGCCGGGCCGGCCGTATCCTTGTAGGGATCGCCGACCGTGTCGCCGGTCACCGCGGCCTTGTGGGCCTCGGAGCCCTTGCCGCCGTAATTGCCGTCCTCGATATACTTCTTGGCATTGTCCCAGGCGCCGCCGCCCGAGGTCATCGAAATGGCGACGAACAGGCCGGAAACGATGACTCCGAGCAGAAGGGCGCCGAGGGCGGCGAAGCCCTGCTCCTTGCCGGCGATCGCAGCGATGACGAAGTAGACGACGATCGGAGCGAGGACCGGAAGGAGCGACGGGATGATCATCTCCTTGATCGCCGCCTTGGTGACGAGATCGACGGTTCGGGCGTAGTTCGGCCTCGACGTGCCGTCCATGATGCCGGGGTTGGTGCGGAACTGCTCGCGGACGTCGAGGACGACGTTTCCGGCGGCGCGGCCGACCGCGGTCATGCCCATCGCACCGAAGAGGTAGGGCAGGAGGGCGCCGAGCAGGAGGCCGACGACGACGTAGGGGTTGGACAGCGAGAAATCGATCCCCGCGGCGCCGATCCCGAGCTCGCCGGCATAATGCTGGAGGTCGGTCGTGTAGGCGCCGAACAGGACCAGGGCGCCGAGGGCCGCCGAGCCGATCGCATAGCCCTTGGTGACCGCCTTGGTGGTGTTGCCGACCGCGTCGAGGGCGTCGGTGCGGGTGCGCACGTCCTCCTCCATCCCGGCCATCTCGGCGATTCCGCCGGCATTGTCGGTGACCGGTCCGTAGGCGTCGAGGGCGACGACCATTCCGGCGAGCGCGAGCATCGCGGTCGCGGCGAAGGCGATCCCGATGAGGCCGGCGAGCTGGTAGGAGACGATGATCCCGACGCAGATGACCAGGGTCGGGAGCGCCGTCGATTCGAGGCTGATGGCAAGGCCCTGGATGACGTTGGTGCCGTGGCCGGTCTGCGAGGCCGCGGCGATCGAGCGGACCGGCCGGTAGTTTGTGCCGGTATAATATTCGGTGATCCAGACGATCAGCCCGGTCACTCCGAGGCCGACCAGCGAGCACCAGAACAGGTCCATCCCGGTGAAGCCGCCGCCGACCGCGGTGCGGGCGACATCGGCCGAGACGTCGCTGCCCGCCGCTTCGGCGGCGCCGCCAATGACCGAGTTCATGTCGCCGCCGAGCGTCTGCCACATGACGTAGAAGATCGCCGGGATGGAGAGGACGGCGGTCGTCCAGAAGCCCTTGTAGAGGGCGCCCATGATCGACTGCTTGGAGCCGAGGCGGACGAGGTAGGTGCCGATGATCGAGGTGATGATGCAGACGCCGCCGATGATCAGCGGAAGGCTCATCAGAGCCAGCATCTGCTCGGCGCCGGCGTTCACGAGGAGGGCGATCAGCACCATGGTGGCGCCGACGGTGACGACATAGGTCTCGAACAGGTCGGCGGCCATTCCGGCGCAGTCGCCGACATTGTCGCCGACATTGTCGGCGATGACGGCCGGGTTGCGGGGGTCGTCCTCGGGAATTCCGGCCTCGACCTTGCCGACGAGGTCGGCGCCGACGTCGGCCGCCTTGGTGAAGATTCCGCCGCCGAGACGGGCGAAAATCGAGATGAGCGACGCGCCGAAGGCGAGCGCGACGAGCGCGTCGACAACCTGGCGGTCGTTCGGGGCGAGGTCCTTCACGCCGACGAGGAAGTAGAAGAAGGTGGCGATGGCGAGCAGGGCGAGGCCCGCCACGAGCATTCCCGTGATCGCTCCGGCCCGGAAGGCGACGGTAAGGCCGCGCTGGAGGCTGGTGCGGGCGGCCTCGGCGGTACGGACGTTGGCCCGCACCGAGATGTTCATGCCGATGAAGCCGGCGGCGCCGGAGAGCAGCGCGCCGATGACGAAGCCGATGGCCTCGGTTCCGCCGAGGAAGAAGAAGACGAGTGCGGCGACGACGATCCCGACGACTCCGATCGTGGTGTATTGGCGGCGCAGATACGCGTTGGCGCCTTCCTGGATGGCCGAAGCGACCGCGACCATGCGCTCATTGCCGGCCGGGGATTTCAGCACCTGGAGGCTGGTGAGGATGCCGTAGAGCACTGCGACTATTCCGCAGGCTATGGCAATGAGCACGACGGTCATGAAAAGGTCCTTCCCCTTGGATTCGAAAGCCGGGCAGGGCGATGGCCCCGGCGCGGACGCGCCCGGATGTGCGGCGGCCTTTAAGGGGCTTGGGCAAAGGATTCAACCTTAGTTCAGCAATGTACCCAGCCGAGGCTCGGCGGAAGCGGCACGGCTTCGCCGCCGTCGGTCAGGCGGAGGCCGGAGCCTTCGGTGAGGAAACCGATGCAGCTGAGGGGGAGTTCGAGCTCGTCCCGGAGCGCGAGGATCTCCGCCGAGCGCCCGGGCGCGGCCGCGAAGAGCAATTCGTAATCGTCGCCGGCCGTCGCAGCGGCCAGCCGCGCCGCTCGTCCGCCGCCGGATGCGGCGAGGAGCGCCTCGGACAGCGGCAGCGAGGCGAGGCCGATCTCGGCGGCCACCCCGCTCGCCTCCGCGACGCGGGCGGAATCGATCAGAAGGCCGTCCGACACGTCCATCATCGCGGTCACGAGCGGCGCCAGCCGCCGGCCGGCTTCGAGCCGCGGCCGGGGCTTGCGGTAGCGCTCGACCAGGAACGGGTCCGGTTCGATCTCCCCCCTCAGCCCGAGCAGCCCGGCGCCGGAGTCTCCCACCGTGCCGCTGACCCAGAGGTCGTCGCCGGGCCGGCCCCCGCCCCTCGAGGGCACCCGGCCCAGAGCCTCGCCGAGAGCGGTGAGCGCCAGGGTGCGCGGCCCGCCGCCGCGAACCGTGTCGCCGCCGAGCAGGGGGAGGCCGAAGGCGGCCAGGGCGGTTCCAAGGCCGGCGACGAACGCCTCGTCCCAGGCCTGCTCGCCAAGGCTGTAGCCGAGCAACGCTCCGACCGGCCGGGCGCCCTTGGCGGCAAGGTCGGAAAGGTTCACTGCGAGGAGCTTCCAGGCGACGTCGCCGGGCGGGTCGTCGGGAAGGTAGTGCACGCCCTCGACCAGCATGTCGTGGGTGAGGACGAGGCTCCGGCCGTTGAGGTCGAGCACCGCGGCGTCGTCGAGGAGGCCCCGGGCCGCCGGGTCGGTCGCAAACGCCCTGAGCGATTCGATGAAGGCGGATTCGTTCACTCGTCCTCCCTACGCGAAGCGTGGGCAGGGGGACCACACGAAGTGTGGTGTCCTTCGATACGCCGTTTCGCCCGGCTCAACGGCTACTCAGGATGGGCGGTTTGGCTTGCGTCAGGTCCGCTCATCCTGAGTAGGGACTGAGCTTGGCGAAGGCCCGTATCGAAGGACCGGATCCGGCGATGGGAAGGACTAATTCTTCCTTACGTCCTTGGCGACGGCGTCGAGGATTCCGTTGACGAAGCCGGCTTCCTTCTGCCCGTAGAAGGCCTTGGCCACGTCGACATATTCGGAGATGACGCTCCCGGTCGAGACGTCGATCCGCGCCGCAAGCTCATAGGCTCCGGCGCGAAGGATCTGGCGCATCGGGCGGTCGAGGCGATTGAGCGACCAGTCGGCGGTGAGCCGTTTCGCGATCGCCTCGTCCAGCTCGGCCTCGCGCGCGGCGACCCCGCTCACCAGGTCGTCGAAGAAATCGACGTCGGCATCGGCATATTCGACCCCCTCGATCGTCGCTCCGAGCCGGTGATGGTGGAATTCGTGGAGCAGCCTGGCCACCGGAGTCTGCTCCATCTCGCGCTGATAGAGCGCCTGCACGGCGGCGAGGCGGGCGGCGGAACGGGATTTCGAGCGGGTGGGGGCGGGTGACATGGTCGGCGCGCCATAGCGGCGGCGGGGACGAGGAGGGAAGCGCTTTCGAACCGCCGTCGCGGGCCGACGACGTCCCTTGCGGCCGGAAGGCAGACATTGGCCAGCTTGGGCGATAGGCTCAGGGAATGGACTTGGACTGCATTCCTGGAAGCGGCGAGTGGGAGCCGTGGACTCCTGTGGAGGTCGCGGACAGGCTCGCCGCCTGTTCCACCCTTTGGGGGATCGCCGGGGGCTGGGCGCTCGACATTTGGCGGGAGCGGCAGTCCCGTCCGCATGGAGACATAGAGATCGCCGTTTCGTCCGCCGGGCTGGGCGCGGTCGCGCAATGTCTGCAAGGCCACGTCTTCTACGCGGCCAGCCAGGGCCGTCTTGCGGAAGTCCGGCCGGGCGAGTCCGGTTCTGCACACCAATTCTGGCTTCTGGACCCGGTGGCGAGGAAATGGCGGCTCGATGTCATGACCGACCCTGGAGACGAAGCGCGCTGGATATACCGCCGAGATCATCGCGTAACCGTTCCGCGCGAGGAGATTCTGGGCCGGTCGATGGACGGAGTGCCCTACCTGCGTCCTCAGGCCGTGTTGCTGTTCAAGGCCAAGGATCCCCGGCCCAAGGACGAATTCGATTTTGCCGGCTCGGTCCCGAAGCTCGCCTCCGGCGAACGGCGCTGGCTGACCGACGCGCTCTCACTGGCCCACCCGCAAAGCCCCTGGATCGACATCCTGAGTCCGAACGGCACGAATTGAGTTCGATCAGCGCTGGCAATTGACCGTGTCGCCCCGGTGGCCGGCCTCCTGCCCTCGAGGGGTCCCGGAGCGGGCCGTCCGCGAAGGGCGTCGATTCGCAGGCCGACGGCCCCCGGCCTTGACACTGTCCGGCAAGGGGCGTGTGAGCCCGGCATGGACCAGACACTCCACGTCTCGACCATCGCCCACCTGATTCAGCTGGCGATCGCTCCGGTCTTCCTGCTCGCCGGGATCGCGGGCATCCTGAACGTGCTCGCCCAGCGCCTCGCCCGGATCGTCGACCGCGGCCGGGGGCTCGAGCGCGACTTCGTGTCGTTCGACGAATCCACTCGGCAGCGGGCGAGCGAGGAGCTGCTCATCATCATCCGGCGGATGCGCATCGTGAACCTCGCGATCACCGCCTGCACGGCGAGCGCACTGTTCGTCTGCCTCGTCGTGGCGATCCTGTTCGTCGCCGACCTTGCGCAGATTGCCTTCGCCCGGCCGATCGCCGTCCTGTTCATCGTCGCGATGAGCCTGCTGATCGTCGGCTTGACCCTCTTCCTCGCGGAGATCCGGCTCGCCGCCCGATTCGTCAGCATCCGCCACGACCTGCTGCCGCTGCCGGGGCGGGAGCGGCCGGTGGACGAATAGGGCGCCGGCGCCGGCCGGATCGGCTCCCGAAGCCAGGTTGTGGGGTGTGGAGCCCGGTGATAGGGAGCGCGCACAACTGGGGGGACTGACATGGCATCTGCAATACCGGCGCACTCCGCGGACGAGGGCGCCGCCCCTGGCAAGAGGCTTTGGGTCCAGCCGGTCGTCTGTGCGCTCGATCTCGGCGAGGCGGAGGGCAGCGACGGCAGCGGAACGGACGCCGGCGCAATGCTCTCCTGATCGCCTGGCGCGCGACTCAGGCCGACGCTCGATGTCCGGCCACGCCTATCTGGTGGCTTCCCGCCAGGGACTCTACTGCGCCACCCGAGGCGCGTGTCGAAAGCTCGTCGACGGCGCCTTTTTCGGGATAGCCTGCGTCGGCGGCGACGTCTTCGCCTTTCGCCACGATCCGCGGGCAGGTGAGGCGCCGGAGCTTGGCGGGCGGATCGTTCATTACGGTTGGCAAGGCGAGGAGCTGCGCGACTGCGGAGTGGTCGCCGACGGCCTCGACCATAATTGCCACCAGCTTGACCATTTCGACGACGCCTTCTTCCTCGTCGACACCCTGAACCAGCAGATCCTGGAATATCGTTCCGACTGGACTCCCGTCGGCGCCCACCGGATCCTTCCGCCGGCGCCTCGCGGCGGGCCCGGCCACGCTCACATGAATTCGATCGCCGGAACCGCCGACACCGTCTGGGTGATGCTCCACAACAAGGATCGCGCAAAGCGCAGCGAGATCGTCGAGATGGACCGTGCTTTCCGGCAGCGCTCCCGGACCGAGCTTCCGTGCAGCGGCTGCCACGACATCGTCCCGCTGCCGGACGGAAGGCTGCTTGCCTGCCTGTCGCCGCTCGGAGAGATCGCCTTTGTCCCAGGCGAGACCCACAAGATCGACGGATTATGGACGAGGGGGCTGGTCGTATCGGCGGAGGAGATCGTCGTGGGCAGCTCGACCTACGGAAAGCGCGTCGCGCGCACGCTCCTGCCGGGGTTCCTGACTTTCTTGGATCCGGGCGATTATCGCCGGCTCGCGCGGCTCTATCTTCCGGCCGCGCCGACCCAGATCCGGCGGGTCGACCGCGAGCTTGCGGAAAGCTGAAAACTGGTTCAACTTTCCGCGGAGGGGGAGGCAGGATGGCGACGACGGCCGCCAATGGCGACAAGGAGCCGCGCACCGAGCGCGGACGAAAGACGCTCCGGCGGCTCATCGAGGCGGCGGCCGCCGAGTTCGGCGAGCGCGGTTTCCACGAGGCGGCGATCACCGGGATCACCCGCCGCGCCGGAGTCGCGCTCGGCACCTTCTACACTTATTTCGAAAGCAAGGAGGAGGTGTTCCGGGCCCTCGTCCTCGACATGAGCCGGGCCACCCGGGCCCATGTCGCCGAGGCGGTCAAGGGCGCTCCGGACCGGCTTGCCGCCGAGCGGCTCGGGCTCGAGGCGTTCATCGCCTTCACTCGCAGGCATCCGGAGCTCTACCGGATCATCGAGGAGGCGCAGTTCGTCGCCCACGACGTCTATCGCGAGCATTATCTGAGCTTCGCCGATGCCTATCGCCGCAACCTCGCCGGCGCTCGCGAACGCGGCGAGATCGCCGACGGCGGGCACGGCACGCGCGAGGACGAGGCGCGCGGCTGGGCGCTGATCGGGATGAGCGTCTTCCTCGGGATGCGCTACGGCCTGTGGGACGAGGATCTGAGTCCGGCCGAGGTCGCCGACATCGCCATCGAACTGGTCTCCGAGGGGCTGAGGAAGCGGTGATGTTCGCCGATCTTCCCGACCTGATCGCCCGTCGCGCCGAGCTCACCCCGGACAAGATCGCGCTCGAAGAGCTCGCGACCGGCCGGAGCCTGACCTATTCGGCGCTGGACGAGCGCTGCGCCCGGGCCGCGGGCCTCCTCCACGACCGCGGAGTTGGCGAAGGCGACCGGGTGGCGATCCTGTGCCGCAACCGCCTAGCCTTCTTCGAAGCCTTGTTCGCCTGCGCCAGGCTCGGAGCGATCCTCGTCCCGCTCAACTGGCGGATGCCTCCGGCCGAGCTCGACCCTTTGCTCGCCCATTCGAAGCCCAGGCTGCTTCTCTACGCCGGCGAGGACCGGGCCGCCGTCCGCCGACTCGCGGCACCGCCGCCGGCGCTCGATCTCGACGGCGACTATGAAGGCCTCCTGGCCTCCTCCGAGCCCCGCGCCGGACGAGCGGTCTGGCCGGCCGGCGGAACCTGGTATCTGCTCTATACGTCGGGGACCACCGGACGGCCCAAGGGCGTCATCTACACCTATCGGATGGCGCTCGCGAACCTCGTCAATATCGGCACCGCCATCGGGCTCGGCGCGTCGGACACGACCCTGACCTTCCTTCCCAATTTCCACACCGCCGGGATCAACCTTCACGCCCTCCCGACCTTGCTCCAGGGCGGGCGGGTCCTACTCCTGCCGGGTTTCGAGGCGGACTCGGTGGTCGGGCTGCTCGAGGACCGGAGGGTCGACACGTTCTTCGCGGTTCCGACCGTCTATCAGGCGCTGGTCGACCATCCCCGCTTCGCCGCCGCTCCGCTCGGCCACGTGCGGCACTGGGGATGCGGCGGAGCGCCGCTGCCCGACGTGCTCGCCCGCCGCTGCCGGGACCTCGGCCTCAGGGTCTGCAACGGAATGGGAATGACCGAGACCGGTCCGACCGCTTTCCTTGCCGCGCCGGCGGATTCGTGGGACCGGATCGGCTCGGTCGGCAAGCCTCAGCTTCTCGTCGGAGTCCGGATAGTCGGCGAGGACGGCCGCGACGTCGCCGAGGACGAGGTGGGCGACCTGCTCTTCGCGGGGCCGGGAGTCACTCCGGGCTATTGGAACGACCCCGAGGCGACCCGCGCCGCCTTCACCGCCGACGGCTGGCTGAAGTCCGGCGACCTCGCCCGACGCGACCGCGACGGCTTCTATTGGGTGGCGGGGCGTCGCAAGGAGATGTTCATCTCCGGCGGCGAGAACGTCTATCCGGCGGAGGTTGAGAACGTGCTCGCCGGCCATCCCGCGGTCGCGGAAGCCGCGGTCGTCGGCGCCCCGGACCCGCGCTGGGGCGAGACCGGCTGCGCCTTCGTCCGGCTCGCCGAAGGGCGGCAGCGCCCGGCCGAGGCCGAGCTCGACGCTTTCTGCCGGACCCGCCTCGCCGCCTACAAGGTGCCCGCCAGCTTCCACTATGTGGACGACTTCCCCCGAACCGCCGCCGGCAAGGTGCAGAAGCACTTGCTCGAGTGCCCGCCGGCCGCCGAATCGGCTTGCGAGACGGCGGCGGCGTGAACCTTCCCCGGGGTGGCCCGGAGTGGAGTCGATCGCCTATGGCAGGAAGTCGCCCTGAGCCAGCGGCCCGCCGCCGACGGTGATCCGGATGACGAGGTCGGCGGCGCCGTTGCCGTCGGTATCCCCTTCGACGACCCAGTTCGCTCCGTCCTGATAGGCCCGAAGCTGCCCGGCGGATCCGCTGAACGCGTTGGAGCCGATCCAGCTGAACGCCTGGTCGCCCGCCGTCAGCGTGTCGGCGTCGATCCGGCCGAGGTCGATCTTGTCGGTGCCGGCCGCGAAGTCGAGGATGTGATCCATCGCGCTCGACGTCGAGTCCGACGCCGAGATGTAGCGGAAGACGTCCGCACCGCCGCCGCCGGTGAGGGTGTCGGCGCCGGCATTGCCGGCAAGGATGTCCCCGTTCTGGCTGCCGACGATGGAGTCGTTGTCGCGGCCTCCGAACACCCGGAAGCTTCCGTCGTCCTCCGCCGAGCCGTCGAACTTCAGGGTCTCCCCGGTCCTCAGCGGAGAGGCGTCGACCGTCATCTGGATCGAGTCGACGTTCGCATCGACCATGGTCAGGTCGTAATTGTAGACCGAGCCGAGAGCGCCGTAGCGGGTGTCCTGGGCGGAGACCATTCCGATCTGCTCCACCCCGACCAGCTGGCCGGCCCCGAAAGTGATCGTGTAATTGCCGCGAAGCGCGAGCTGGTCGATCCCCGCGCCGCCGGTGACGACGTCGGCCGAGCCCCACTGGCCCTGGCCGCCGAAGATGAAGACGTCGTTCTTGGCGCCGCCCGTCAGCAAGTCGGTCCCGCCGCCGCCGTAGATGAAGAAGCTTCCGTCCGTCTCGGCCGAGCCGTTGAAGGTGAAGTCCTCGCCGACCCGGAGCCGGTTGGCGTCGACGGTCAGAAGGACCCCGGCGGCCACCATCGAGTCCAGAACCGTGAGGCTGTAATCGTAGAAATTCGTCCCTGCATCGCCGAAGCGC
>DASVQD010000011.1:0-111412 GCA_036389345.1 Allosphingosinicella sp.
TTTGGCACCTCGATGTCGGCTCATCACATCCTGGGGCTGGAGCAGGTCCCAAGGGTTTGGCTGTTCGCCAATTAAAGTGGTACGTGAGCTGGGTTCAGAACGTCGCGAGACAGTTTGGTCCCTATCTGCCGTGGGCGTCGATAATTGAGAGGAGTTGACCCTAGTACGAGAGGACCGGGTTGAACATGCCTCTGGTGGACCTGTCATCGTGCCAACGGTGCAGCAGGGTAGCTATGCATGGACGGGATAACCGCTGAAAGCATCTAAGCGGGAAGCCTCCCTCAAGATAAGTTATCATAGAGCCGTCGAAGACCACGACGTTGATAGGCCGGATGTGGAAGTGGGGTAACCCATGGAGCTAACCGGTCCTAATTGCTCTATTCGCGCTTGAGAATCCCACCATCAACGACAGCTTTGGCTGTCAGATGGGTGAAGATCTCAGCCAGACGGTCAAGACGTGCACGATTTCTAGAATTTCTTACCCGCTCGTCACATAGCTTGGTGGCCATAGCGTCAGTGACCCACCCGATCCCATCCCGAACTCGGCCGTGAAACCTGACAGCGCCGATGGTACTATTGCCTAAGCAATGGAAGAGTAGGTCGTCGCCAGGCTTTGCGACGAGCGGATAAGAGAACCCATTCACAATTGAGCCGCCTGCGGCGCGTCGTTCGACGTGCTTCGGGCGGCTCAATCGCTTTCGGCGGGGTGAAGCAGCCCGCCGCCGGCCCGCGAAAGCGGGACGGGAAACAAAAGGACGCTTCCGGGCCGCCTCGCGGCGGCTCGGCTCATGGTGACGCGGGGTGGAGCAGCCCGGTAGCTCGTCAGGCTCATAACCTGAAGGTCGCAGGTTCAAATCCTGCCCCCGCAACCAAACAGGGCCCCGTCGCGAGACGGGGCCCTGTTTGCGTTCGCCCGCCTCCGAGCTCCGCCGTCGCCGGATCCCCGCTTCCGCCGCGCAATTGGCCGGGTGGCCCCCAAGCCCCAGGCGGGGCGCCTTCGCTTGCCGTGTCAGGATTGCCGCGCCGGAATCGGTGTCGGAATCAGATTTGTTCCCGCGAAGGCGCGACGGCGAAAAGGATCCGCGAAGCGTCTTATGGCATCGCCGTTCCGGGGAGCCCGCAAGGTTCGGCCACTCAGTCCCCTTCCCGCCTTCGCGCTTTCGCGTGAACCCCTGTCGGCCTTCGACCGTCGAAGCCGAAGGCGCTACGCTCGGGCAGGATCAAATTCGCCTCTCCGCCGACGAACCTCGAGGCAGGACCGAAAGGGCTGTCCGCCATCGCACCTTGGAGACCGATCGACGGCCACGGACCCGGGCCGCGATGGCCGGCCATCCGCTCGCGAGCTCGCCGAAGCCCGGATATCCCCTTCCAGAGGCCGGCATCACGTCCCGAAGCGGGCGCCGCGGCGGCCGCCGGGGAAGCCGCGGGCCCGCCCTGCCGGCATGGGGTCGAGCGCCCGATCGCTGCCGGTCTCGTCACGGCCTCGTCCCCATACGAAAAAGGCCCCGCCGTGAGGCGGGGCCTTTCGTCGTTGCACCCGGATCCGGGGCTTAGTGGTTGTGGCCCACCGGCGCCGCGTTCACCGAAGCCGCGTTCTGGCCCGGGAGAACGATCGCCACGTTCTGCATCATGCCCTGGTCCTCATGGTCGAGGATGTGGCAGTGGAGCACGAACTCGCCGATATAGCGCTCGTAGCGGGTGCGGACCGTGACCGTGTAGTTCGGCTTGATCCAGAGCGTGTCCTTCCACACGCCCTTCAGTCCGACATATTGCGGGTCGCCGCCGTCGAACGAGCCCGGGATCGAGACGTCCACGCCCGGATTGTTGTTGTTGACGATCGAGACGATCTCGAACGGGTTGACGTGGATGTGGAAGGGGTGGCCCACTCCGTTGGAGGTCAGTTTCCATTCCTCCGCGGTCCCGAGCGTCAGCTTCCGGTCGGTGCGGCCCGGATCGTAGGACTGCGGGTTGTAGCCCGGCGATCCGACGAGCTGGTTCGCGACCATGAACTTCGGATTCGGGTTCGCCTGGATGTCGAACGTCAGCTGCTGGCCGCCGGACAGCTCGCTCTCCGCGATCGTCTTGTGCGGAGTGAAGCGGTTGAGGGTCAGGCCGTTGTTCAGGTCGGCGATGACCTCGTCGCGGACGTCGGCCGGCATCGTCCGCTTGGCGGCATCGACGAGCTGCTCGATGACCGTTCCGCGCTGGACGTTGTCCTGGTCCTTGGCGACCTTGACGAAGCCGAGCAGCCGAACGCCGGACGGCAGGCCGCCGACGCTCTCGGTCGACTGGCTGGTCACGTCGAGCATGCAATATTCGCCTGCGGTCGGGAACGAGATCAGGGCGTCCCAGCGATAGCCGGGCTGCATGGTGACGTTCCGCGTGGTCAGCGCCTTCTTCATGGTGAGGCCGTCGGCCGCAACCGCGTAGAAAGGCTGGGTCGCGAAGCTGCAATTCGCCTGGACGAAGGCCTCCATGTTCTCGGCGGCGAGCTGGTCGCCAGGCCGCGGATCGATGCTGGGGGCGTTGGCCTTCACGAAGATCACCCGGATCGTGTCGCGAACGCCGCCATGGATCATGCGCCAGCGCTCTACCGCGTTCTGCTTCACCTCGAAGCTCGGGAGGACGTAGCCGTTGATGCTGGTGTAGCGGCCCGACTGGCCCCAGCTGGAGAAGCTTCCGAAGCCCACTCCGTTGCTGTCGGCATAGGTCTCGATCCCGCCGACGTCACCCGCGTCGCAACGCCACCTCTTGGGGGCGGTGCCGGCGGCGTTGAAGTCGAACTTGATGTCCTGGTTCTGATCGAAGCAGCCATATTGGATCTGCTGAAAGACCAGGGTCCGCTCCTTCATGGTGCTGACTCCGGCGAGCAGGGTGTCGAGGTCGCCGTTGCTGGTTGCGGTCGGAACCTTGTCGCCCCTGATGATCAGGGCGCCGGCCATTCCGCTCGAGACCTGGAGGGCGGTCGAGCCGTGCCGGTGCGTATGGTACCAGAAGGTGCCGGCGGGATGCTCGGGAGCGATCGCATATTCATACTCGAACTTGACGCCGGGGTTGATCGACAGGAGCACGTTGTCGCCATTGCCCGACGGATTCACGTTGAGGCCGTGGACGTGGAGGTTGGTGCCGTTGAAGCAATGCGGGACGTTGTGGTCCTGGCCCGGTCCGCCGGCGCATCCGGTATCGTAGGAGGTCGTCGTCAGCGGCAGCTTGTTGTTGAGCTTGACGCGGACGGTGTCGCCGGGACGGGCGACGATCGTCGGAGACACGAAGCGTTCCGGCTGCGCCAGGCCGTCCTGGGTGTAGGCGCGAAGCCTGACGGGGTCGTCCAGCCCGGTCTTCGGGTTGTAGATGACTCCGTTCACATATTCGATGTTGAGGTCGAGCAGGACCTCCTTGCTCTGCGGGTCGAACGGATGGTTCGGGGAGGCGCCCCGGCGCTTCAGCTCGGGCGGATTCGCCGGATCCTTGTTGGACTGCGCCGATGCGGTCCCGGCCGCCAGAAGCGCCGAAGCGGCTGCCGTACCTAAAACGAACGCACGCAAGCTAAGCGTCTTCGTACCACGACTAAACATAGTGCCCATCCCCCCTGAAGGTGTCGAACCGACATCGGTCCGAATCGAAGGTGAGGCTATTGGGAAGCAGCTGAAATGGCACGAAAAATTAGGTCCGATTCAGGAGCTATGCTTCGGAATCGAAGATAGCGCCGACGCCATTATTGCGTAAGCAATGGAAGAGTCAGTCCGCCCGGATGGTTAATGCCGGAAGGCCGCCAGCCGCTTTTCGACCCGAGTCGTCCGGGGGGGGCGCGTCACAGCGAATCGCAGGCCGCAATGTTCCCTGCGTGCGACACGGTCGCCATCGATCCAGTTCCTCCCCGAGCTCGTCTCGGGGAGGGGATCGCGGCGCGAAGCGCCGTGGTGGAGGGGTGAAGAGAGTTCGGATTCCCCCTCCACCAGGCTTCGCCTTGGCCCCTCCGCGAGCGAGCCCAGGAGGAATGCCGGAGTGCGATCCGCCCTAATGGCTGCCATGGCCCGCCTCGGGCGCGTTGACGCTCGCCGGTGTGCCCCCGGGAAGGACGATCGCGACGTTCTGCATCATGCCCTGATCCTCGTGGTCGAGGATATGGCAGTGGAGGACGAACTCGCCGATATAGCGCTGGTAGCGGGTGCGCATCTTGAGCGTATAGCCCTGCTCGACCCATACCGTGTCCTTCCACATGCCCTTGAACCCGCGATATTGCGGGTCGGCGCCGGCAAGGGCCTCGGGTCCGCTGACGTCGCGGCCCTGGGGATCGAGGATCGAGACGACCTGGAACGGATTGACGTGGATGTGGAAGGGGTGGCCGGCCAGCGTCGAGGTCATCGACCATTCCTCGGCCGTTCCGAGGGTCAGCTTCCGGTCGAGCCGGCCCGGCTTATATTCGCGCGGCTCATAGCCCTGGCCGCCCACCTGGAACTCGAGCGTCGGCTTTATTTGGATGTTGAAGGTGAGCTCCTGCCTCCCCTTGATCTCGCCGTCGGCGACGTCCGCGTGCGGAGTGAAGCGGCTGAGCTTGAGTCCGGCTCGAAGGTCGGCGACCACGGCCGGGGCGATCGGCGCCGGCATCGTCCGTTGCGCCGCCTCGGCGAGCCGGTCGGTCACATAAGCGTGGATGTCTGGCACCGGAGTACCGGCGGCCGCTCGAACCATCCCGAGCAGGCGAGAGCCCGAGGGCATTCCGCCGACGCTCTCGGCCGCCTTGGTGGCGGAGTCGACCACGCAATAGCTGCCGGCTTCCGGGAACACGACCAGGGCGTCGAAGCGGTAGCCCGGCTGGAAGGTGGCGAGCTCGGTCCGCTGGGCCGAGCCCAGGGTGATCCCGTCCGCGGCGACGAGATGGTAGGGCAGCGGCTCGCCGGTGCAGCTTTGGGCGATCAGGGCCTCCATCTTCTCCGGCGACAGCGCCCGGCCCGCCTTCAGCGGAGCGTCGGACCTTGCCTTGAGAAATCGAAGTGCGATCGTGTCGTGGACTCCGCCGTGGATCATCCGCCAGCGCTCCAGCTGGCCCTGCTTCGTGCGGAAGTCGGGCAGGATGAGGCCGTTGATGCTGGTGTAGCGCGCCGACTGTCCCCAGCCCCTGGATCCGAAGCCGTTGCCGTTGGCATCCGAATAGGTCTCGATGTCGCCGGTGTCGCCGTTGTCGCAGATCCAGGCGACGACGGCGCCCTTCTCGTTCTTGCGCACCTTGATGTTTCCGGCCTTGTCGCGGCAGCCATATTGGATCTGCTGGAGCACCATCACGCGCTCCCTGATCCCGCCCAGCAGGGTGTCGAGGTCGCCGTTGCGCCGGGCGGTGGGAAGCCGGTTGCCGTGGACGATCAGGGCGCCCGCCATTCCGCTCGAGACCTGAAGCGCGGTCGAGCCGTGGCGGTGCGTGTGGTACCAGAAGGTCCCCGCCGGATGGTCGGCCGGGATCGCATATTCATATTCGAAGCTGACCCCGGGATCGATCGACAGAAGCACGTTGTCGCCGTTGCCCGACGGGTTCACCCACAGGCCGTGGCTGTGAAGGTTGGTGCCGTTGAAGCAATGCGGCTTGTTGGGCTCGGAATGGCCGTCGCAGGTCGGATCGGCGGGAAGCTTGTTGTGGAGCTTGACGCGCACCGTCTGCCCGGGCCGGGTATGGATGGCCGGCGAGATGTAGCGGCCGTTCGGCCGGACGCCCGGCCGCGTATAGCTTCGAAGGTTCACGTCGTCATAGGCGGCAGTCGCGGGATTGAAGATCCTGCCCGGCACATATTGGATGTTGAGGTCGAGGACCTGCTCGTCGCCGTTCCTCCTGGTCCCGCCGGGCAGTTGCGCCGAAGGCTCGGCGAGCGGCAGCAATGCCGGCGGGTCGGCGACGTCCGTGCCGATCTGCGCCTGGGCGGCCGACGACATGAGCAGCGCGACGGCGAGTGCGGACGCGGCGATGGACGACGCGCGGACCGCGCGGCGCGATGAGCGGTGTGAAGTCATATTCCCCCTTCGTTGCCGAGCCGCCCCCCGCGGCCCCGAAGCAACGAGGCACGGTTATGCCCGAACCGGCTTTATAATGATGAACGGCCGCTTTTATTTCGGTCCGATGTGGAGCCATCCTCGCCCCTCTCCCGTAGAGGACGGGACAGGAGCTTGGGCTGGTGCTGCTCCGGCTCAGCGCGGGCGCTCGAAGCAGGATCCGGCCCGCTCGCTCTAGCCCCCCGCACTTCCCTGTCCTAAACAGCACGCAAGGGGGAACAAGCCATGGGATTATGGATCGCGCTCGGCCTGCTGGTGCTGGCCCTGCTCTACGCAATCATCGTCTACAACCGCCTCGTCCGGCTCCGGGCCCTGACCAAGGAGGGGTTCAGCGGGATCACCGTCCAGCTGCGCCGGCGCGCGGACCTGGTGCCCAATTTGGTCAGCACCGTCGAAGGCTACGCCACTCACGAGCGCGAGGTCCTGAACGAGGTCACCGCCCACCGAACCGATCCGACCAAGGCCGGAAGCGTCCAGGCCACCGCTCAGGCCGACGGCGCCTTCGGTGCGATGCTCGGCCGGCTGATGGCCGTCGCCGAGGCCTATCCCGACCTCAAGGCCGACGAGAATTTCCGGGCGCTCCAGGATGAGCTGGCCGAGATCGAGGAGCAGTTGCAAGGCGCCCGGCGCTACTACAACGCCACGGTCCGCGACCTGAACACGAGCGTCCAGTCCTTCCCCGACGTGCTTCTCGCCCGGCCGATGGGCTTCCATGAAGAGCCGTTTTACGAGGATTCGGATTCCAGCATCCAGACGGCTCCCAAGGTCAGCTTCGGCCGGGCAGGCTGATGCGCCGCCTCCTGCTGCCGCTGCTTGCCGCGCTCGTTCTGATCTGGCCGGCCGCGGCTTCGGCGGAGGAGCGGATACTCCACCATCTGAGCGACGTCTCGGTCCAGGCCGACGGCGGGCTCGAGGTCACCGAGACCGTCCGGGTCCGATCGGAAGGCGCGCTGATCGATCACGGCATCTACCGCGATTTCCCGGTCCGCTACACGAGCCGGACCGGCGGCCAGGTGAGGGTCGGCTTCGAGGTGCTGGAAGTCCGCCGCGACGGCGCCGAGGAGCCCTGGCATTCCGAGCGTCAGGGCAATGGCGTGCGGGTCTATGTCGGCGATCCGGAGACCCACATCCAGCCCGGAGAGCATGTCTATTCGATCCGCTACCGGACCACTCGCCAGCTCGGCTTCTTCAAGGATCATGACGAGCTCTACTGGAACGCCACCGGAAACGGCTGGGTCTTTCCGATCGACGTCGCCGAGGCTCGGATCCGGCTGCCGCAGGCGGTCCCGTTCGGGAAGCGCTCGGTCTACACCGGAGCGCAGGGTTCGACCGCGCGGAACGCAGAGGTCGTTTCCGAGGCTCCGGGCGAGCTCGTCTTTCGAACGACGGCGCCGCTCGGGCCGGCCGAAGGGCTGACCGTCGCGGCGGCGTGGCAGAAGGGAGTCGTCGCCGAGCCGCCGCCGCCCTCGGCCGCCGGCCTGTGGGTCCGCGACAACGGCCCGCCCGCGGCCGGCGCCCTCGCGCTGCTCGGGCTTCTCGCTTATTATTTCCACGCCTGGCGCCGCGCCGGGCGCGACCCGAAGCCGGGGACGATCGTCCCGATCTTCACTCCGCCCGACGGCCTGTCCGCCTCGGCGATGCGCTACGTCACCGAGATGGGCGCCGACAGCCGGGCCTTCGCGGCGGCCCTGGTCGAGCTCGGGGTCGGAGGCCATCTCAGGCTTACCCAGGAGGATGGCGGCTTCTTCAGCCGCGACAAGACCCGTATCGACAAGGCTCCGGGAAGGACGCCCCCGCCGGCGGCCGAGGCCGCGATGCTGTCCAGGCTGTTCGCCGGCGGCGATTCGATCCTGATGGACCAGGAGAACCACTCGACCTTCAGCGGTGCCAAGGATGCGCTCGAGAAAGAGCTGAAGCGCGAGCATGAGGGCCGCCTCTTCGTCCGCAACCGGATCTGGGCGGTCCGGGGCCTGGTCCTGATGGTCGTGGCGCTCGCTGTCCCGGCCGCGATCCTCCTTCTCTCCTCGCCGGACGATTATGGGCGAAACGACATCCTGGTCGCCGTCGCCGCGCTCCTGCTCCCCGCCGGGGCCCTCGGCCTCTACCTGCTCGCGGGCGGCAAACATGGAGCCATGGCGATGTCGGCGAAGATATCCGCCGCCTTCCTGGGGGTGATCGGACTGGTCGCGGGGGTCGTCACGATCGGCAACGCGCTCGAGACGATCTTCGCCTACGGCGAGGCGAAGCGGCTGATCCCGCTCGGGCTTCCGCTGCTCGCCCTCCCGGTGGTCCTGACCGCCTTCGGCTGGATGGCCGCGCCGACCCGCGAAGGCCGGGCCGTGCTCGACCGGATCGCGGGCTTCCGCCACTATCTCTCGGTCGCCGAGGAGGAGCGGCTCGACACCCTCCATCCGCCCGACAAGACCCCCGAATTGTTCGAGCGCTATCTGCCTTACGCGATCGCGCTCGAGGTCGAGAACGACTGGGCCTCGCGCTTCACGTCGATCCTCGCCGCCGCGGCGGCCTCCGGGCAATCGCAGCCCATGCACTGGTATTCCGGAAGCTCCGATCCGTGGAACGATCCGGGCGGCTTCGCGGACAGCGTCGGCTCCTCGCTTGCAAGCACCGTCTCCTCGGCCTCGACGGCGCCCGGCTCGAGCGGCGGCTCGGGCGGCGGCGGATCGTCCGGCGGCGGCGGCGGAGGCGGCGGCGGCGGCGGCTGGTAGGCCGTCATCCCGGCGAAAGCCGGGACCTCGGTGAGACCCGCCGAGACTTCTCGTCCTGAAGTCCCGGCTTGCGCCGGGATGACGGTCGAGCCGTCAGTCCGCCCGCTCCGCCAGGATCCGCTCGACCAGTTCGAGGTCGGACTGCTTGTCGACGTCGATCGCCGCTTCGGCGAAGGGCAGGAGCACCGCCTTCAGCCGGAAGCCCGCTTTCCGGCCGGCGCCCTCCGCGGCGGCTTCGAGCGAGATGGTCCGGGTGACCGCCCGAAGGAATATCCCAAGGCCCAGGAAGCTGAGCAGCTTCAGGGTGCGCTTCCGGTCCTTCTCGGCGCGGGCCCAGAAATCGGTCCCGCGCGCCGACGCCGGAGTGAGCAATGCGAACAGGTTGGCGCCGCTGAAATGGCCGTTCGCAGCCTTCAGCCAGGTCCGCTTGGTATCGGGATAGGCCTTCTCGACGACCCGGCGCTCGACCATCGCGAAGGCGACGTCGACCCCGGCGGTCGAGGCGATGAACGCCTCGACCATCTCGGGCCGGAGCAAGGCGTGGTCGGCGGTCGTGACCAGCACGGGATAAGGCGCTGCACCGCTGCCGGCCAGCCGGCCGACGCTTGCGGAGATGCCGTCGCCGGACCGGGCGGTGGAGATTCGCGGCTCGGCGGCCATCCAGGCCAGCTCGCCCTCCAGAAGCGCGTCGGCTTCCTGGGCCAGTACGACGATCCGTCCGATCGACGGCGAGTCGAGCAGTGCGCGCGCCACCCGGCCGAGCATCGGCTCCCCGCCGGCCCGGATCAGCGCCTTCGCTGCAACGCCGTTGGCGGCAGCGAAGCCATTCTCCCCCGGCCGCTGCCCCGCCAGGACGATCGCAGTCCATTCCCCCATCGGCCGAGCAATCACAGCAAGTGGCCGTGGCGGCTATCGAAATTTGCAGGCGCGGGCGGTTAATCCGCCACGCGTTGCCGATCCGCCACGCTGTCGATCAGCCGCTTCGCTGTCCCGCGCCCGCGCACCTTCCGGCGCTCGCGCTGCGCCGAGGCAAACAGATTGTTCGCACAAAGAACACGAGGGGCACCAAGACGCCGCGAGGCGGCTTATTCTCGCCCGATCCGAAAATGCCGAGACGCAAGCGGTAGCGGCGGGGAGCGCCAAACCGTCGTCCCAGCGGAGGCTGGGACCCCAGGGGGTGAAAGGCTCCGTGCCATTCACCCGCCTGGGCCCCAGCCTCCACTGGGGCGACGAGCGGAAATAGCTTCGTGTCCTTCGTGTTCTTTGTGCGAAACAAATAAGGGCCTTCGGCCAATGCGGGGCCGATGCGTTTAACCACATGCGCAATGGCCCAAAAAGGAAAGGGCCCGCCGTTGCCGGCAGGCCCTCCCTTTTCGATCGCCGCTTCCCTTAGAGGAAGATGTCGGTGACGACGGGCGCTCCGGCCCCGGTGTTGATCGTGAAGTCGGCCACTCCGTCGCCGTTCACGTCGCCGGCGAGATAATGATCGCCGCCCGAAACGTAGTGCCTCAGCTCGCCGGCGGCGCCGCTGAACGCGGAATTGCCGACATAGGTGAAGGCCTGGTTGCCGGCGACGGCGCTGTTCGCGTCGATGTCCGACAGCCGGATCTTGTCCACGCCGCTGGTGAAGTCGGTGATCTTGTCGTTATAGCCGATCTGGCTCACCCGGAACTCGTCCGCACCGGCGCCGCCCGTGTAGATGTCGTTTCCGAGATGACCGTCAAGGACGTCGTTGCCGCCGTTGCCGCTCAGCTTGTTGGAGACGTCGTTGCCGAACAGATAGTCGCGCGCCGAGCCGCCCACCGCATTCTCGATGATCGTGTTGTAGGCGATCGAGACGTTGCGGTGCGAGGTGGCGGTGATCCCGGAAACGCCGGTATCGTTGAACACCCGGTTGGCGCCCGCATTCTGGACTGCTCCGACCCAGCCCGCATAGCTGGCGGCGTTCCAGTGCGCGAAGTCGCCCTGGCTGTCGTCGGTGGCGGCGTTCAGAACGTCGATGGCCGCATTGGCCTGGTCCATCGTCTGATAGCCCTTCGTGGCCGAGCTGAAGCTGCCCGGGCGGAGGTCGATGAACACGCCGCTATTGGCCGACGAGAAGTCGAACGTGTCGTTTCCGCCGGCGTCATAGACGGCGAGATAGGGGAAGGGGTTGGAGTTGAGATCGTAGACCCCGTTGCCCGCGTTCGAATTGGAGAAATAGACCGTGTCGCCGGCCCGGGTCGTCGGATCGGCGCCATATTTGGCCTGGATCGTCAGGATGTCCGAGATCAGCGGGGTCTGCGCATTGTTGAGCAGCGCCAGGTTGACGTCGATCGACTGGGCGCCGGTGTTGCGCTCGCTGAAATAGGACATGATCGTATATTGCAGCGAGTCCTGGGCGTAGAAGGCGTCGCTGCCGTAGGTGATCGGATCCGGCTGGCCGTCGCCGTCATTGTCGTCGCCGAAATTGTAATTGCCCGGGTGGCTGAGGCCGAGCGAGTGGCCCGATTCGTGGATCAGGGTCGACCGGCCGTAACCGCTATAGTCGAGCCAGGCGTTGGTCCAGTTGGCCGAGGGGGTCGCGGTCCAGATGTCGCCCGCGACCTTCGCTCCGTTGCCGGGGAAATAGGCATGGGCCTGGGCCGATCCGGTCACCGTGTTGGCGAAGACGATGTCGGCGCCGTTGCCGTTCTTCTCGACGATCTTCTGGGCGATGAGGTCGTCCCAAAGGATCATCGCCTCGCGGGCGACGGCCTTTTGCGCATCGCTGAACGGAGTGTAGCCGGCGCCCTCGGTGACTCCGAGATCCTGATATTTGGGGCTGTTGTAGAGGCCGGTGGTGGTCGGGCCGTCGAGGAAGGAGAAGGTGATGGTCTTGCCGGCCATCTTCGGGCCGCCGTCGAGCTGGGCGATGACCTGGTCGTGATTGTAGATCGGCTTGCCGGCCCAGGTCGCGACTCCGGTATAGTCTTCGAGCCTGAACGGAGCGGCATCGCCCATCAGGATTCCGTCGGCGCCGGTCAGTGTGATTCCGTCCGCGCCGGTCAGAGTGATTCCGTCCGCGCCGGTCAGAGTGATTCCATCCGCTCCGGTCAGAGTGATTCCGTCACTGACGAGAACGCCGTCCTGCGATTGACCAAAGGCTACGCTGAGTTTTTTAACTGCCACGGTGTTATCCCCCCTAAAAGGTTTTGGATGGTTGGCGCCGTTCGACTCGCCTCGAGTCTGACTGCGCATTGCCGAAAGGTCCCCGGAAAACAGAGTGTTGTCAAATCTATTCCTGTCGGTAAATCAGACCTTTGTCGGAATTCGCAAAAGCGGTTCAAGGCAGCTGGCGTCTTACGGTGAAATCGATCCGCCGATACCACTCGTTTCGGATGTAATTCTTGCGGCAACTTTCCGCCGGGTGACCGAATCGGCAAGGCGGTCCCCTCCGAACGCTCGGCGCATGATCATTTTTCGGCTGAACCCGTCCGCCGGATGACGGAGCGCCCGATCGACCTGAGCCGATCGTGCCCGGAAAGGGCCCCGCCCTAACTTTGCCCAAGTCAAAACATAGTGGCCGGTCCCGGAGAGCGCCGCGCGATGGGCCGCGGCCTCGGGGGACTCGGCCTTTTCATGACGATCGGAAAAGCGATCATCCTCAGCGCGGGCAAGGGTTCGAGACTGCTTCCGCTGACCGCCGAGCGGCCGAAATGCCTGATCGGGCTCAACGGCCGGAGCCTTCTAGAATGGCAGCTCGACGCGCTCCAGGGCGCGGTCGTCGGCGACATCGTCGTCGTCACCGGCTTCGCCGAGGAGACGGTCGCCGAGGTGACGGGCCGCCGCCCGGGCGTCCGGACCCTGTTCAATCCCTTCTACCATGTCGCCGACAATCTCGGCTCGGTCTGGATGGCCCGGGCCGAGCTCGATCGCGACACCCTGCTCCTCAACGGCGACACGCTCATTTCGCCCCGGCTGCTCGAGCGGGTGATCGAGGCCCGGACGGGTCCGATCGCAGTGACCGTGGACGAGAAGGAGAGCTACGACTCGGACGACATGAAGGTGCTTCGCGACGGCGACCGCCTGCTCCGCATCGGCAAGGCGCTCGAGCCCGGCCAGTATAATGCCGAATCGATCGGCCTGCTCGCCTTCCGCGGCGACGGTCCGCGCCTGTTCGCGGACCAGGTCGACCGGATGATGCGGCAGCCCGACGGCACCCGCCGCTGGTATCTCCGAGCCATCGACGCACTGGCCCAGGCCGGAGCCGACGTGCGGACCGTCTCCATCAAGGGCGAGGAATGGCAGGAGGTCGACTTCCCCGAGGACGTCGAGGCCGCGAAGGCCCTGACCGCTCGGTGGGCCGCCCAAGCCCGTCATTCCGGCGAAGGCCGGAATCCATGAACACGGACAGCGGACGCCTGCCTCCGACCGTGTTCATCGATTCCGGATCAAGTCCGGAATGACGGAGGCTACCAAAACCCCCTGAAATACCCCGCCAGCGCCTCGACCTGCCCCGGCTCCAGCTCCACCGCCTCGCCGAGCTGAGGCACCTTCGGCCACCCCGCATCCGCCACCACCACCCCGCACGCCTCCCGCTCGCCCTCGTAGCGCGGCACGACATGGAAATGGACGTTCGGGTCCACCATCATCAGCATCAGATAGTTGATCTTCTCATGCCGCACCGACTCGGCGAGGACGCGCTCGATATCGGCAACCACGGCCTGCAGCTCCGGGAAAGCCCCCGCCGGAAGCTCCGGAAAGCTCCTCGCCCCGCTCTTCGCCGCAAGCACAAGGCTCCCAAGCGTCGGCTGCGCCGGCCGGAGCAGCACCACCCAATGTTCGTAGTCGGCGATCAACGTCGCGGGATAGCCGAACCGCAAAATCGTCTCGTTCATCCCCCGACATTGCGAGGGTCGCTCCAAAGAAGCAATCCATCGGCGCCTTGCTGGAACGTCCACGCCGTATCGCGGCCGAAGGCCGCAATTTTTGTTCGCACAAAGGCACGAAGGCACGAAGGGGGCTGGCGGGTCGCTGGCCTGCAGCCGTGTCGAGTCGGCCATGAGATGAGCCGCTTCGCGGATTCTTTGTGCCTTCGTGCCTTTGTGCGAAACCAATCTGAATTTTGCATCCCGATCGCGATGGTCGAAGAGTCAGGCGATGCGGCATGTGGAGGACCTTGCTCGGATAGCGGTGGATTGCGGGTTCCGGGTTCACAAGGGCCTCGGCCCGGGCCTCCTCGAATCGGTCTACGAGACGGTGATGGAAGCAAGCCTGCTCCGCGCCGGACTGGCCGTTGAGCGCCAGAAGCCCGTCATGATCGAATTCGATGGGATGATCCTTGGGGAAGGGTTCCGAGCCGATCTGGTCGTGGACGGAAAACTTCTCATCGAAGTGAAGTCGGTTGACCGCTTGGCGCCCGTCCACGCGAAGCAGTTGCTCACCTATCTTCGCCTTTCAGGCCAGCCGCTCGGCCTATTGATGAATTTCGGAGGGGAGACCTTTCGCGAGGGCCTCCGTCGGCTCGCCAACAATTATTTTTCCGGATTGTAACCGCGATCGCCGCACCGCGGCCAAAGGCCGCAATTTTTTGTTCGCACAAAGGCACAAAGGCACGAAGAGGCCTCGCGGGTACCGGGTCGCGGCCTTTTCGAAGACCGCCCTGAATAAGCCGCTTCGCGGACTCTTTGTGCCTTCGTGCCTTTGTGCGAAACAAATCTTCTTTTTGGGCCTTCGAGAAGGGCTCGGCTCAAGCCAGCCAGGACACTACGGGCCGCCCAGTAGCCCGAGCCGCCATCGCTTGAAGAAGCTGGACCAGGTGCACGACCAGCGAAATCAGGGTCCACGCGGCCACCCCCACCAGGCCCCAGTCCGGGCGTCCGGCGATCAGGAAGGCGAGAAGGATGACCATGTTGGGGTTGCGCCGCGCCGTCACCAGCCGGAACTGGCTGTCGAAGCGGCGCCAGACGTGGATGTGCATTCCGAAGCGGGCGATGAAGGCGCCCTCGATCAGGCGCTGGACGACATAGCCGCCGACGATGACCGCGAGAGTCCACCAGAAGACGTCGTCGGCGAGCGGCCGTCCCCAGGCGTTGAGCCCGACCCCCCAGGCCCACCACCAGAAGGGCGGATGGACGAGGTCGATCCCATGGTCGATCGCCTCGCCGATCTTCGACGAGGTGATGGTGCAGCGGGCGAGCTTCCCGTCGACCGTGTCAAGCACCATGAAGCCGAGCCCCGCCGCGAGCCCGGGCCAGTAGCGGCCCTCGTAGAAGAGCCAGGTCGCGAGCAGGCACAAAGCCGCCCCGATGAACGACACCTGGTTCGGGCTCATCCCGATCCGGGCCGCCCAGCGGGTCAGGACCAGTGCCCATTCCGGCCACAGATATTTGGTGAGGATGTCGGTCACGCCCTTATAGGCGCCGAAATAGCTCGCCCGCTCGAGCGCGCGCACGGTCGCGGGCTCGAGCCGCTCCATGAAGGGCCGCTCCTTCTTGCGAAGCTCGTCGTTGCCGATCCCGTCGGCTTCCTCCCAGGCCAGAGCCTCGCCGATGCCCCCGGCATAGCGCGTCCCGGCTTCCATCGCAGCGGCAACCGCCTCGCCGTCGCTGGGCGCATGAGCCAGCACCGGAACCCCGCCCCGGGTGACGACCAGGCCCGGCCTCGCCGCCGCGAGCCTGAGCCAGGCGGGATCGAAGGCGAAGCCGAGATTGACCAGTATCTCCCCGTCCGAGCGGACCTCCGCCTTCTGGGCCCGGGCGATCCGGCGAAGCCTCTCCTGCGAAGTGAGCCCCCACAGCCGGGTCGGGTTGGCTCCGATTGGAGCGAAGGCGGTCACGGCTTCAGCTCCCGGCTGATCTTCTCCGCGCTCCGAAGCGCGAGAGCGACGATGGTGAGGGTCGGGTTCGCCCAGCCCCCGGTCGGGAAGAGCGAGGAGCCGGCCACCCAGAGGTTGCCGAGCCCGTGCACCCGCCCGTCGGAATCCGTGACGCTGGTGGCCGGGTCGTCGCCCATCCGGGTCGTTCCCATATGATGATAGCCGCCGATCGGGTGGGAGGAGATGAGCGGGTCGGTCTTCCAGGTCCCCGAGCCGAGCCAGTCGGCCGGCTCCACCTTGCCGAGCCCGAGGCGATCGAGCTCGCGGCCGAGCGTCTCGACGAGCACCGCGACGCTCCTCACGTCGATCTCCGACAGCCGCCAGTCCAGCTTCACCCGAGGTACCCCGGTCGGATCCGTCTCGCCCGTCAAGGTCACCCGGCTTTCCGGATTGGGCGCCTGCTCGCCGCGCACCAGAAGCGCCACGTCGAGATTGCCGATCTTGTGGAGGAGCCAGGGCCGGGCGGGATCGATATGGCGCTGCGCCCATCCGGCCGCCTTCTTGGTCACCATCCACAAGGCCCGGCCGCGCCTGGTCGGGGCCATGCTATGCTTGAGCCCGGAATAGGCCTTCATCCCGATGAACTGCCGGCGTCCCTCGGGCTGGCGGGCGACGATGGTCAGCGAGGTGTTGAGGATCCCCTCGCGCCTCTGCAGCGCCTCGGACGGCGCGATCAGAGCCGCCAGGTCCTGCCCCGCGACCCGGTGGCGCCGCCCGAACGCCCTGAGCAGCGGCCAGGCGGAGCCTCTGACGATCCGGCCGCCGCGGGCATGGGGATGCTCCATGAAGCAGCGGCCGACCTGGTCGTTGCCGAGCCCGGAGGCGAGCAGGAGCCTCGGATTCTCGATCCCGCCCGCGGCGAGGACGAAGGCCCTGGCCCGGACGGTGAGCCGGGCGCCGGCCACCGAGCGCGCCTCGACCTTGGCGATCCCCGATCCTTCGCGGACGATCGCGGTCACCGTCGCGTGGGTTGCGATCTGGCATTTGGGATCGGCCTCGAGATCGGCGCAGCTCTCCCAGGCGAAGCGGTTGAACCGGCGGTCGAAGGTCCACAGCGGCGTTTCGAGCTCGGCGAAGCGGGGGAGCCCGACCCCCGCCGAACGGAGGTCGTCGGGCTCCGGCCGCCCGGCGGGAAGGCCGAAAGTCGGCCTGGCCTCCTCGTACCAGCGCTGGAGCTCCGCCCAGCCGATCGGCCAGCCGGAATAAGGAACATAATCGCGGCGTTCGAGGTCGATCGGGTCCAGCTCGGCGCATCGCCCGCCCCAGATCGCCGTCGTTCCTCCGAAGAAGCGGAGCCGGCTGTCCTCCAGCTCGTAATATTCCTCGCCGACGGTCTCGCCCGCGTTGAGCTCGGCCGTCGCGGGCTCGTAATCGAGCCCGCCGCTTTCCAGAAGCACCACCCCATGCCCGAGCTTCAGCAACCGCCGGGTCAGGCTGATCCCGGCCGCCCCGGCGCCGATCACGCAGACCTCGCCTTCGAGCTCGAGCGGGCCCGGAATTTGAGCGAGGTCGATCATTCCGTCACCCCAGCGAAGGCTGGGGCCCATGCAGACTCCGAATGGATTCCGGCCTTCGCCGGGATGACGTGCAGCCTCTCCGTCGCCCCAGCGAAGGTTGGGGCCCCGGGGGGCGAAGAACGCGGGCGCCTTTCACCCGCTGGGATCCCAGCCTTCGCTGGGATGACGGAGATACTCACCTTCCGAACAACTCCGCCTCGACCTCGCCCGAAAGCGCCCCCGCAAGCACCGCCTCCTGCGCCCAGCGCAGTTCGTCCGCCAGATACCGGTCCAATTGATAATGCTCGACATGGCGCCGGATCTCGCACCGCGCCGCCTCCAGCGCCGGGGAGCTCTTCAGCGGCGCATGGAAGTCGCAGCCCTGGGCCGCCGCGAGAAGCTCGATCCCGACCACGCCCGCGGCATTGCCGGCGATCCGGCGCGCCTTGGTCCCGGCATGGGTCGCCATCGAGACATGGTCTTCCTGGTTGCCCGAGGTCGGGACCGTGTCGACGCTTGCCGGCCAGGCCAGGCTCTTGTTCTCGGACACCAGGGCCGCAGCGGTCACCTGGGCGATCATGAAGCCCGAATTGACCCCGCTGTCCTCGACCAGGAACGGCGGCAGCCCGCTCATCTTGGGATCGACCAGGACTGCGGTGCGCCGCTCCGAGATGCTCGCGACCTCGCACAGCGCCATCGCCATCGAGTCGGCGGCGAAGGCCACCGGCTCCGCATGGAAGTTTCCGCCCGACAGCGAGGCGTCGCAGTCCGGGAACAATAACGGGTTGTCGGTGACCGCATTCGCTTCGATCTTTAGCGATTCCGTCACATTTCTAAACATGTCCAGGCAGGCTCCCATGACCTGCGGCTGGCAGCGGAAGCTGTAGGGGTCCTGCACCCGGGGGCAGTCGTCGTGACTGTGGCGGATCTCGCTTCCCTCGATCAGCCTCCGAAGCGCCGCCGCCACCGCGATCTGCCCCTTCTGCCCCCGCGCCAAGTGGATCCGGGGGTCGAAAGCGGCATCGGTGCCTTTCAAGGCGTCCAAGGATAAAGCGCCTGAAATCAACGCGTTGGCGAATATCCGCTCCGCCGCGAACAAGGTGTCGAGCGCCACGGCCGTCGAGATCTGGGTCCCGTTGATCAGCGCCAGCCCCTCCTTGGGTCCGAGCAGGAGCGGCTCCAGCCCGAGCCTGCCGAGCGCCTCGCCGGCCGGCATGACCGTCCCCTCGAGGTCGATCCGCCCCTCGCCCAGCATCGCCGCGCTGAGATGGCCGAGCGGCGCGAGATCGCCCGACGCGCCCACCGACCCCTGGCTCGGGATGCAGGGCAGGGCATCGGCCTCGAGCAAGGCGAGCAGCCGCTCGACCACTTCGCGCCGGACCCCGCTGTGGCCCCGGGCGAGCCCGATCACCTTGGTCGCCATCGCCAGCCGGACGACGGGCCGGGCGAGATCCTCGCCGAGGCCGCAGCTGTGCGACATGACGAGGTTGCGCTGGAGCTCGGCAAGCCGGTCGTCCGGGATCCGGGTCTGCGCGAGGAGGCCGAAGCCGGTATTGACCCCGTAGACGGTGCGTCCGCTGGCCACGATCCGCCCGACGCAGTCGGCGGCGGAGTCGATCGCGGGCCAGGCGGAAGGGTCGAGCTGGACCGGAGCTCCGGCCCAGATCGAGCGAAGCTCGGCGAGGGTGACCGAGCCGGGGCGGAGGGTGATCATAATCCCCTCGCCCCAGCGAAGGCTGGGGCCCCGGGGGGTGAGAGGCGCCGGCGTTCTTCACCCGCTGGGGTCCCAGCCTTCGCTGGGACGACGGTCATCGCCCCACCATCGGCAAATCGAGCCCCTGCTCCCGGGCGCAATCGATCGCCTCCTCGTAGCCCGCGTCCGCATGCCGCATCACGCCCGTCCCAGGGTCGTTCCAAAGCACCCGCTCGAGCCGCCGGGCCGCCGCCTCGGTCCCGTCGGCGACGATCACCATCCCGGCATGCTGCGAATAGCCCATCCCCACTCCTCCGCCATGATGGAGCGAGACCCAGGTCGCGCCCGAGGCGGTGTTGAGGAGGGCGTTGAGGAGCGGCCAGTCCGACACCGCGTCGGACCCGTCCTTCATCGCCTCCGTCTCCCGGTTGGGACTCGCGACTGAGCCCGAATCGAGGTGATCGCGGCCGATGACGACCGGCGCCTTCAGCTCTCCGCTCGCGACCATCTCGTTGAACGCCATTCCGAGCCGGTGCCTCTGGCCGAGTCCGACCCAGCAGATCCGGGCCGGAAGCCCCTGGAACGCGATCCGCTCCCGGGCCATGTCGAGCCAGCGGTGGAGATGGGGGTCGTCGGGGATGAGTTCCTTCACCCGCGCGTCGGTTCGATAGATGTCCTCGGGATCGCCGGAAAGCGCCGCCCAGCGGAACGGGCCGATGCCTCGGCAGAAGAGCGGGCGGACATAGGCCGGGACGAAGCCGGGGAAATCGAAGGCATGAGCCACCCCCTCGTCCTTCGCCACCTGGCGGATGTTGTTGCCGTAGTCGAAGGTCGGGATTCCCATCTCCCGGAAGGCGAGCATTGCATGAACATGCACCGCCATGGATTCTCTTGCAGCGGCCTCCACCGAGGCGGGGTCGCGCTCGCGCATATTTATCCACTTCTCCACGGTCCAGCCGATCGGCAGATAGCCGTTCACCGGATCGTGGGCCGAGGTCTGGTCGGTCACCGCGTCGGGACGGATCCCCCGCCGCACCATCTCCGGCAACACCTCCGCCGCATTGCCGAGAAGCCCCACGGAAGTGGGTTTTTCGGCGGTCCGGATGATCTCGAGCGCCTCGTCCAGCGATCCGGCGCGGCGGTCGAGATAGCGGGTCTCGAGCCTCTTCTCGATCCGGCTCTCCTGGCATTCGACGGCGAGGCAGTGAAAGCCCGCCATCACGGCCGCAAGCGGCTGTGCCCCGCCCATCCCGCCAAGCCCCGCGGTGAGGATCCAGCGGCCGTCGACATTGCCGCCATAATGCTGGCGGCCCATCTCGGCGAAGGTTTCGAAGGTGCCCTGGACGATGCCCTGGGTGCCGATGTAGATCCACGACCCGGCCGTCATCTGGCCGTACATCATCAGCCCCTTGCGATCCAATTCGTGGAAATGGTCCCAGGTCGCCCATTTCGGAACCAGGTTGGAGTTGGCGATCAGGACCCGGGGCGAGTCGGGATGGGTCCTGAAGACCCCGACCGGCTTGCCGGACTGGACGAGCAGGGTCTCGTCCCCCTCGAGCCGTTCGAGAGTTTCGACGATCCTGTCGAAGCTCGCCCAGTCCCGCGCCGCCCGGCCGATCCCGCCATAGACGACCAGCTCCTCCGGAGCCTCGGCGACCGCCGGATCGAGATTGTTCTGGAGCATCCGGACGGCGGCTTCGGTCGCCCAGGACCTGGCGACGAGGTCGGGCCCGGTGCGGGCGCGGATGGTGCGGCTGTTGTCGCGGCGTGAATTCATGGGAGGGGTGTCTAGCTGTTGAGGGGGAGCAAGTGAACCACCGTCGCCCCAGCGAAGGCTGGGGCCCCAGCGGGTGAAAGGCTCGGGTTCTTCACCCCCTGGGGTCCCAGCCTTCGCTGGGACGACGCGCTAGCAATCTACCCCCGCCACGATCCGTTTTTCCGGTCCCGGCAATCCGATCCAGTAAGCGAGCTCGGCCGGCCGGCTCACCCGCCAGACGCACAGGTCGGCGGCCTTGCCGGTGGAGACCGTGCCGATCTCCTTGTCGAGCCCGAGCGCCTTTGCGGCGTGGACCGTCATGCCCGCCAGCGCCTCTTCGGGGGTGAGGCCGAACAGGGTGCAGGCCATGCTCAGCATCAGGGTCGGCGACAGGCTCGGCGAGGTGCCCGGATTGCAGTCGGTCGCGACCGCCATCGCCACCCCGTGGCGGCGAAGCAGGTCCACGGGCGGCTTCTTCGTCTCCCGAAGCGCGTAGAAGGCGCCCGGCAGGAGCACGGCCACCATCCCCGCCCGGGCCATCGCCTCGATCCCCGCCTCGTCGGAATGTTCGAGATGGTCGGCCGAAAGCGCCCCGAACTCGGCCGCGAGGGCCGCGCCTCCGAGGTTCGAAAGCTGCTCGGCGTGGAGCTTGACCCTCAGGCCGTGCTCGCCCGCCGCCTCGAACAGGGATCGCACCTCGGATGCGGTGAATCCGATCCCCTCACAAAAGGCGTCGACCGCCCCCGCAAGCCCGGCTTCGGCAACCGCGGGGATCATCTCCTCGACGACGAGCCGGACGAATTCTTCGCGACTTTCCTTGTGCTCGGGCGGAAGCGCGTGGAGCGCGAGCAGGGTCGGGACCACTCGGACCGACTCGGTCTCGCCCAGAGTCTTCGCCGCCTCGAGCATCTTCAATTCGCTGGGCACGTCGAGGCCGTAGCCGGACTTGATCTCGACCGTGGTCGCTCCGCCGCTCATCAGCGCCCGAAGCCGGGGCCGGGCCTGCTCGACCAGCTCTTCGAGCGAAGCGAACCGGGTCGCCTTGACCGACGAGACGATTCCGCCGCCGGCGCGCGCTATTTCCTCGTAGTCGGCCCCGTTCAGCCTCTGCTCGAACTCGGCGGAGCGATTGCCGCCGAAGACGAGGTGGGTGTGGCAGTCGATCAGTCCCGGGGTGATCCAGGCGCCGCCGAGCGGCTCGACCGTCTTGGCACGGTATCCGGCGAGGTCGATTCGCCGTCCGACCCGGACGATCCGTCCGTCCTGGATCCCGATGGCTCCGTCGGCGATGGCTCCGAACGGGCCGGGCACCGCCGGGTCCATCGTCGCGATATTGCAGTCGGTGAGCAGTCGGTCCCACATGGCTCGCTTCTTAACCTTTGCCCGATTAAGGGCAACGCCATGAACTGGAAATCCATCGCTGACTTGATCGGCAGCGAGGGCCAGGTCGCGATCCTTGGCGCGCCCATGGAATCGGGCTCGGTGACCCCGGGCCGGTGCGATCTCGCCCCCGAAACCTTGCGGCGCGCCCTGAAGCGCTTCTCGACCTACAATGTGGAGACGGGGGGCGAGCTGTTCTTCCCGGTCCGCGACCTCGGCGACGTCCCGGTCCGGGGGGTGAGCCCGGCCGACGGCTTCGCTCCGATTCGGGATTCGGCGGCGGCGGCGGTGGCGGCCCATCGCCTGACCCTTCTCATCGGCGGGAACAACGCCGTGACCCGGCCCGCGGTGCACGCCCTCGGGCTACCCCTGGCCAAGGTCGGGCTGATTACGCTCGACGCGCATTTCGACCTGCGCGACACCGCCTCGGGTCCGATGAACGGCAATCCGATACGCTGCCTCATCGAGGACGGACTGCCCGGCGCCAATATCTGCCAGATCGGCCTCGCGCCCTACGCCAACACGGCGAGGATGCACGCCGATGCGCTCGCCTTCGGGATCGGAGTCTACACCATGGCGGACTGCCTTGAGCGCGGGATGTCCGCAGTGCTCAACCACGCCCTGGGCCGATTCGTCCATCTCGACGCGCTGGTCGTCGATTTCGACATCGACGTGATCGACCGAAGCCAGTGCCCCGGAGCGCCCGGCGCCCGGCCTGGCGGCATGCCGGCCCCGATGTTCTTCGCCGCGGCCCGGCGGCTAGCGGCGGACTCGCGGGTGAAGCTGGTCGACCTCACCGAATTCGACCCGAGCCTCGACGTCAGCGACATCACCGCTCTGACCGCGGGACGCTGGGTCTGCGAGATTCTGGCGGGCTTCGCTGGACGGTAGCCGTCATTGCGAGCGAAGCGAAGCAATCCAGTCCAGCGGGCGAGGCTGCTGGATTGCTTCGTCGCCACGCTCCTCGCAATGACGGCGTGAGAGCGGATCAAAGCTCCTTCAGCGCCACCGACGGATCCGCGAGCCGTTCCGGCTCGACCGTCCGGCGCTCGACCACCAGCTTGCGGCCCTGGACATAATCCCGAGTCGAGTTGACGCAGTCGAGGGCGATGACCCGGCCGGCAAGCAGATAGAGGACGGAAAAGCTGCGCTCCTCCCGCCGCCCGCGGATAACGGTCGAATCGTGCCCGACGGACAGTCCGACGGTCTGGAGGCGAAGGTCGTACTGGTTGGACCAGAACCAGGGGACGGCTTCATAGGGCTGCGGGGTACCGGTGATCGCCCGCGCCGCGGTCGCCGCCTGGTCGTGGGCGTTCTGGACCGATTCGAGGCGGATCCTGAGGCCGCCCGCGAACCTGTTCTCGTGCGCGGCGCAATCGCCGATCGCGTAGACGTTGGGGAGGGTGGTCCGGCAGAGGGCGTCCACCTCTACGCCGTTCGCTCCTGCCGCTCCGGCGGCGAGCAGCGGGCCGACCGCCGCCTCGACTCCGATCCCGACGATCGCCATCTCCGCCTCGATCGTCGCTCCGTCCTGGAGCCGGACCGCCGCGACCCTTCCCGAATCGCCGAGGATCGAGCCGACCGCCGCGCCGAGCCGGACGTCGACTCCCCGGGCCCGGTGCTCGGCGGCGTAGAAATCCGAGATTTCCTGCCCGGCCACCCGCGCCAGAAGCCGATCCAGCGCTTCGAGAAGGATTACCTCCTTGCCGAGCTTTCGAAGCACGGCCGCGGTCTCGAGCCCGATATAGCCGCCTCCGACCACCGCGACCCGGCGGACTCCCTCCAGCTGGACCCGGATCGAGTCGACGTCGGACCTGCGACGGACGACATGGACTCCGGCGAGGTCGCCGCCCTCGCAGCCGAGCCGGCGCGGCTCGCCGCCGGCGGCCCAGATCAGGGTGCCGTAGCCGAAGCTCCGGCCGTCCAGCGCGGTCGCGACCTTGGCTCGGGAATCGACGGCGGTCACGGCGGTGCCGAGGACCAGCTCTATGCCTCGCTCCGCCCAGAATGCCTCGGGCCGGGCGAGCATCCGCTCGAATTCCTTCTCGCCGGCGAGATATTCCTTGGAGAGAGGCGGCCGCTCGTAGGGCGGCTCGGCCTCGGCGCCGATCAATGCGATCGAGCCGGCGAAGCCGAGCTGGCGAAGCTGGATCGCGGCCTGCGCCCCGGCGTGGCCGGCTCCGACGATGACGATGTCGTGGTGTGTCATGGGCGGGGCTTAGCGTGACGCGAGGGCCGCCGCCAACTGCCTCCCCGTGCGCAGCACGGGGAGGGGGACCACCGAAGGTGGTGGAGGGGTGATATGACGAGGCCTCAACGGCTCACCCCTCCACCACACTTCGTGTGGTCCCCCTCCCCATCTAGCGATGGGGAGGCAAATTACTCCTTCGCAACCGCGACGAGCGGTTCGTGCGGCTCGTGGGCCGCCGCGCCATTGCCCGCGCCCGCGACGAGGTTCTCGAGCGTCGAGCCGTCGAAGCCGAGCTCCTTCATCAGCCCGTCGACGATCGGCGCCTGGGCCCGGTAGCGAAGCGCGGCGGCAACGGCGCTGGAGGCCAGATTGCCTTCGCCGCCCGAGCCTGCGCCGCTGGCCGCCGAGCCGTTGCCTCCGGACAGCCCCTCGACCTGGACGATCTTGATCGAATCGATCGCCTCCATCGGCTTGGCCGCTTCGCGGACGACTTCCGGGAGCACCTTGAGGAGCGCCATCTTGGTCTGGAGCGAGATCTGGTCGGACGAAAGCAGGTTCGCCGCCTCGTTGATCGCGCGCTGGCCGGCGGCCTCGACCTCGAAGCGGACCCGCGAGGCCTCGGCGCGGAGCTTCTCGGCCTCGGCCTCGCCGTCGGCGGCCAGGCGAAGCGCCTCGGCGCGGTCGGCGGCGGCCTGCTTCTCGGCGTCGGCCTGGACCTTGATCCCGATCGCGCTCCGCTCCGCTTCCCTCGACGCGTCGATCAGCTCGATCCTCTTGACCCGCTCGGCGACCTCGGTCTCGCGGGCGGTCCCGACCCGCTCCTCGGCGGCGACCGCTTCGGCGCGGGCCATGTCGGCTTCGGCCTTGGCCTGGCTCTCCTCGCGGCTCTTGTTCTGGATCGCGATCTGCTGCTCCTGACGGGCGATCTCGACCGCTTGGGTCTGCGCGATCCTGGCCTGCTCGACGACCTTGTTGGCCTCGATCTGGGCGCTGTCGACCTGGCGCTTCGCCGTGATCTTGGCCTCGTCCGCCTCGCGCTGCCGCTCGGCCTGCTGCTGGGCGACCTCGGCATTCTGCGCCGCGCGCCGGACCTCGACCTCGCGCTCCTGCTCGAGCCGGGCGAACTCGGTGTCGCGCGAGATCTCGAAGCTCTTGCGGGCCGCGTCGAGATTCTTCGCCTCGATCTGGACCCTCGTCTCCTGCTCGATGTCGTTCCTCGCCTTGCGGCGAAGCTCGATCTGCTCGGTGAGCTTGGTCAGGCCCTCGGCGTCGAAGGCGTTGTTGGCGTTGAAATGCTCGATCGAGGTCTGGTCGAGACCGGTCAGCGACACCGATTCGAGCTCGAGCCCGTTCATGGCGAGATCGGCCGACGAGACCTGCTGCACCTTCTGGACGAACTCCGAGCGCTGCTCGTGGAGCTGGTTCATCGTCATCCCGGCGGCGACCGAGCGGAGCGCGTCGACGAACTTGCCCTCGATCAGCTCCTTCAGATTTTCGGGATGCATGGTCCTCAGGCCCAGGGTCTGGGCCGCGATCGCGATCGACTCGCGGTCCGGGCGGACGCGGACGTAGAATTCCGCCTTCACGTCGATCCGAAGCCGGTCGAGAGTGATCAAAGCGTCGACATTCTTGCGCTCGACGGCGAGCCGGACGGTGTTGAGGTTGACCGGCATCGTCTCGTGGAGGACCGGGAGGACGAGCGCGCCGCCGTTGATGACGACCTTCTCGCCGCCGAAGCCGGTGCGGACGAAGCCGATCTCCTTGGTGGCGCGGCGGTAGAGGCGGGTGATGATCAGCCCCAATATGAGCAGGGCAGCCAGCACGATCCCCGCATAGATGGCCATCTGGACCATGTCAGTCTCTCCTCTTCGATGCCGTTGAAGTTGGCCAGCCGGTGGCGGGCAGCGCCTCCAGGCTGGACTCGAGGCGGTCGGTCCTTGCGACCCCGATGAAGATGTTGCCCTCGCGGCGGTCGAGCCGGACCGTCTCGCCCTGGGCGATGGCCTGGTCGTTGTCATAGGGCTCGACCATGACATAATGGGGCTGGCCGTGGACGTCGGCGACCCGGGCCTGGGCGGGCGAGCCGCGCCGGGCGGTCCCGACGGTGATCGTGGCCCGCCTTCCGACGAGCTCGTCGAGACCGATCGCGGTCGTCTCGTCGCCCGGCATGATCCGCGCGAGCCCGCGGGCGCCGAGGCCCGTGAGCGGGAGCGCCGCGGCGACCGCGCCCGGGACCGCGATCCAGTGGGGCAGTGGGCCGGCGAATTGCTGGATTGCGAGTCCGGCAAGCCCGAACAAGGCGAGGAACACGACGAGCAGCATCAGCAGCGGCACCCGCCCGACCCCGAGCCAGCCGAGCAGGTCGCCGCCTGCATTCCCGTCGACATGAAGGTCGAGATGGACCGCCGACGCTCCGAGGCCGAGCGCCTCCACCGCCCCGATCAACAGCATGACCAGGAGCGCTACCGAAAATGGCAGGTTCGCCGGAGCGGCGATGATTTCAAGCATTCCCCCGTCCCCCGACTCGGCAATAATCGCAGTCCGGGTAATTTCCTAGCAAAATCAAGGTTTGCCGCGGGGTCAAAGGGTTGGGGTCCGATTGCTCTCCCGTCATCCCGGCGGAAGCCGGGATCCATGAACACGGAGAGTGAAAGTCGAGGCGACGAGACTTACCCTCCGTTGCAGACGTCGGCGTTCATGGATCCCGGCCTCCGCCGGGATGACGGTTCGACGGCCGCCGGTTCGGTCCGCGGTCCCCGGAAGCGAGGAGCCTAGGCATTGCCAGAGCGCCGCTTCCCGGCCATGGGCGGGCGCCATGGCGACCGAAGCTTCCGCCCTCAACCGGGACTTCAAGCAGGCGATGCGGCGAGTCGCCTCGACCGTGAACGTCATCACCGTGTGCGTCGGCGGCGAGCCGATGGGGATCACGGCGACCGCCATGTCGTCGCTGTCGCTCGACCCGCCGAGCCTCCTCATCTGCATCAACCGGACCGCTTCCCTCCACAGCCCGCTCGAGGACGTGTCGCATTTCTGCGTCAACGTCCTGCACCGGAGTCAGGAATCGATCGCCCAGATGTTCGCGGACCGGAGCCAGCTCGCGCTTCGCTTCGCCAGCGGCTGGCATGTGGACTGCGACCGGCCGCCCAGGCTGGCGGACGCCCAGGCGGCGATCCTGTGCCGGAGGATCCGCCATTTCTCGCACGGAACCCACTCGATCTTCATCGGCGAGGTCGAGGAGGTGACGGCCAGGGCGGATGTCGACCCGTTGCTCTACGTCGACGGAAGGTACGGGAGAGCGTCCTAGTCCTCCCCGTGAGCGCAGCTCATGGGGAGGGGGACCGCACGAAGTGCGGTGGAGGGGCGTGCCGAGTCCGAAGCCCCTCCACCATGCTTCGCATGGTCCCCCTCCCCATCACTTCGCGACGGGGAGGACGAGTGCTAGCCCCTGATGAACTGCTCCATGGCCTCGTAGGCCTCGTCGTCGGTGGTCTGCACCGGCGGATGCTTGCAGAAATAGGCGGCGGCGGGATGGACCGGGCCGGCCAGGCCGCGGTCCTTGGCGATCTTGGCGCACCGGATCATGTCGATCGCCACCCCGGCGGAATTGGGGCTGTCCTCGACCGATAGGCGCATCTCGAGATTCATCGGGACTCCGCCGAACATCGAGCCTTCCATCCTCAGGAAGCAGACCTTGTTGTCGTTCTGCCAGGCCACGTAATCGGAGGGTCCGACATGGATGTTGTCGTCGTCGATCCGGCGCTCGGCGACGGACTGGACCGCCTCGGTCTTGGAAATCTTCTTCGACGCCAGCCGCTTGCGGTTCGACATGTTGAGGAAGTCGGTGTTGCCGCCGGTGTTGAGCTGGTAGGTCCGCTCGAGCCTCACGCCGCGCTTCTTGAACAGGTCGGTCAGCACCCGGTGGACGATGGTGGCCCCGAGCTGCGCCTTGATGTCGTCGCCGATGATCGGCACGCCCGCCGCACGGAAGCGCTCCGCCCAGGCCTCGTCCGAGGCGATGAACACCGGGATGTTGTTGACGAACGCAACCCCCGCCTCGAGCGCGCATTCGGCGTAGAATTCGGTCGCCTCCTGGCTTCCCACCGGAAGGTAGTTGAGAAGGACGTCGGTCTCCGTCTGCTTCAGCCGGCGCACGACGTCGGCCTTGTCCGGCTGGGGAAGGTCGGCGGGGAGGAAGGTCCGGTCGTCCGGCCATTCGGCCATATGCTCGGAATAGCCGTCCAGCGTCCGGCCCATCTCGACCGTCACTCCGCTTTCGGGCACGTGGTCGCAGAACACCGCCGTGCAATTGGGCTTCTCGAAGATCGCCGAAGCGACGTCCCTTCCGACCTTGCGGCGATCGATGTCCCAGGCGGCGACAAGCTTGATGTCCTTGGGCCGGTAGCCGCCCAGGTCCCAGTGCATCAGCCCGATCTGGTCGTTGGCGCCGCCATTTTGATAATGGGCGAGGCCCTGCACCAGGGAGCTCGCGCAATTGCCAACTCCGACGAGGGCGATATTGATCGCCTTGGGATCATGAAGGCTCATCGGGCGCGCTCGGGGCGGGCACGGTTCAAACAGATTTTCACGTTCACCTCAAAGGTCCTGCGGCGGTCTCCAAACGCGTGGAGCCGCTAAATGGGCACATGCTCAGGGCTCTGCCCCGCCGGAGCGCGGAGTGCAAGCTTGGCGTTCGCCCGGCGGCTGCTAAGCGCATGAGGGTGTGGCCCCTTTTCCGCACTCGCCGCCGGAACAATGCCCGGCGCCGGGCGGTTTAGCGATGAGGCCCGCCATCAGCGCCTTCGGCCCCGTTTGCGTCCAGACGATTCTCCCCCAAACCTATAAGCGACGAGAGACCAGGGTTGCAGAAACGCCTTTCGAATGCGACCGGCCTTGCGGTCCCCGCTGCGCGGCACATCGACCGATGAAGCCTTCGCTTCGAATCCTCATCACCGCCGACCCGGTCGACGGCACCTGGCAATACAGCCTCGATTTGGCGAGAGGCCTCAACCGCCTCGGCCACGAGACGGTGCTTGCGCCGACCGGTCCGGCCCCCGCTGCCGAGCAGCTGAAGGCCGCGGCCGCGGTCCCGGGGCTGAGGCTGGTCGCGGGAGCCCCCGTGGCCGGGGCCGCCGGAAGCGAAGAGTCGATGGTCCGGGCGGCCGCAGCGGTCGCCGCCGCCGCTGCCGAGACCGAGGCCGACATCGTCCAGCTCAATTCGCCCGCTCTCGGCACCCTCGCCGATTTCGGCCGGCCTGTCGTAGCGGTCGTCCACAGTTGCATCGCCAGCCGGTGGGAAGCCGTGGAAGGCGGCAGCCTGCCGGACGAGTTCGCGTGGCGGACCGAGCTGGTCGCCCGGGGCCTCCGCTCGGCCGGAGCGGTGGTGGCTCCGACCTCCGCCTTCGCCGCTTCGGTGAAGCGCCATTACGGGCTCGAGACGGTTCCTCGGACCGTCCATCACGGCCGCTCTCCGGTCGGCGCTCCCAGCGGCGTTCCCCGCGATTTCGTGTTCACCGCCGGACGGCTCTGGGACGAGGGCAAGAATTTCGGGATGATCGACGCCGCCGCGGGAAGGATCGGAGTCCCGGTCCGCGCCGCCGGGCCGCTTGCGGGGCCCAGCGGCGCGAAGGTCCTGTTCGACAACATCCACTGCCTCGGCACGCTCGGCGACGAGGAGCTGGGCCGCTGGCTCTCGGCGCGTCCGGTCTTCGTCTCAGCCGCCCTGCACGAGCCCTTCGGACTCGCGGTCCTCGAGGCGGCGTCGGCGGGATGCGCGCTGATCCTGTCCGACATCCCCAGCTTCCGCGAGCTTTGGGAAGAGGTCGCGATCTTCGTCGATCCTCGCGACGAAGACGGGTTCGCCCGCGCGATCGGCAATCTGGTCGGCGACGATTTCGAGCGGGCGGTGCTCGGCCGCGCCGCGCGCGAGCGTGCTGCGCGCTATACTCCGGACGCGATGGCCGCTCAGATGGCCAATCTCTACCGCGGCCTCCTCCCCGCGGTGCGCAGGCCGGTGCTCGCGGCGGCGCGGGCTGCGGCTTAATTCCAGTCCTCCCCTGCATTTGCAGGGGAGGGGGACCATGCGAAGCATGGTGGAGGGGCCTTGCCGGGTCCGAAGAGCCCCTCCACCACGCTTCGCGTGACGGCAGCTCCGCAGCCGGTTCCGGCTCTCGGCATGCCCCCGGCATGTCGACCCGCCTACACCCCCCTCCCCGCGAAATCGCGGGGAGGATTAGTCTTCACTTCGCGAACAGGTTCGCCGGGTTCGCCATCGCCTTGATCTCAAGGGCGTTGCCGGACGGATCGAGGAAGAACATGGTCGCCTGCTCGCCGGGCTCGCCTTTGAACCGGACGGTGGGCTCGATGACGAACTCGGTCCCGGCCGATTTCAGCTTGGCCGCCACCGCCTCCCAGTCCGCCATCTCCAGCACCGCGCCGAAATGCGGGACCGGAACGTCGTGGCCGTCGACCGGATTGTGATGGCGCCGGGTCTGCATCTCCGGATCGAGGTGAGCGACGATCTGGTGACCGAAAAAGTCGAAGTCGATCCATTCAGCGGCGCTTCGGCCTTCCGGGCAGCCGAGCAGCCCGCCGTAGAAAGCGCGGGCCGAGTCGAGGTCGTGGACCGGGAAGGCGAGGTGGAAAGGGGGCAGGTTCATGGGGGGTGCAATGTCATCGGGCAGGCGTTGAAGCAATGGGGGGTACGAGGAATATCGCCATGCTCGTCGAGGAGCGTCATCCCAGCGAAGGCTGGGATCCCAGCGGTTGAGGCGGCGGCGTCCTTCACCCCCTGGGGCCCCAGCCTTCGCTGGGGCGACGTAGAACCCGGCCTCGGCGAGTTTTGCGGATTGCGTCCCCGCTTCACTCCCCCCAAATGACGGCGTCGTGAAGCCTCTCGCCCTTTCCTTTCTCGCGGGTCTCGCCGCCGCCTGCGGCTTCGAGCCGATCGGGCTCTGGCCCCTCACCCTGGCGGCCTTTGCCTTCCTCCTGTGGCTGGTGCGCGAGGCGCCGGGCCTGCGCGGCGCGCTCGCGCGCGGCTGGTGGTTCGGGGTCGGCCATTTCATCGTCGGGCTGAACTGGATCGCCACCGCCTTCACCTACCAGGCCGAGATGCCGGCCTCGCTGGGCTATCTCGCGGTGGTCCTCCTCTCGCTCTACCTTGCAGTCTATCCGGCCGCCGCGGCCGGACTCGCCTGGCGCTGGGGGCGACGCGATCCCATGCGCCTCGTCCTGGTCTTCGCCTCCGCCTGGATCGCCACCGAGTGGCTTCGAGCCACTTTGTTCACCGGGTTCGCCTGGAACCCGGTCGGAGTCGCGATCCTGGCGACCCCGTTCTCCTACGCCGCGCGGCTGGTCGGAACGTACGGCCTGTCCGGCATCCTTGCGCTGCTTGCCGGAGTCGTGCTCCTGCTCGCGCTGAGGCTGTGGCGTCCGGCCGCCGCCGTCGCGGGCGGAGCCGCGATCGCCGCTTTGGCGGGCTTCCTCGCCGGCGGGTCGGCGCCCGGCCCCGCCGGACCCTCGCTTCGGATCGTTCAGCCCAATATCGGCCAGCAGGACAAATGGCGCGAGGGGTTTCAGCAGGAGAACATGGCCCGGCTCGGGCGACTCTCCAACTGGGGCGGTCGCGAGCCGCGTCTGCTCCTCTGGCCCGAAGCCGCGGTGACGAGGCCGCTCGAGAACGGCCTTCGCGACCCCGGCCATGTCATCGAGATGCTCGAGCTTCGCCGCGACGTGGCGGCGATGCTCGGCGAGAAGGACCTGCTCCTCACCGGCGGAGTCACCTGGCGCTCCCCCGACGGACAGGACGTGACCAGCGCCACCAACAGCGTCTTCGCGATCGACAGGTCGGGCCGGATCCTCGCCCGCTACGACAAGTCGCACCTCGTGCCCTACGGGGAATATCTGCCGATGCGGCCGCTCCTCTCGACGCTCGGGCTGTCGCGTCTCGCCCCCGGCGACATCGACTTCGATGCGGGTCCGGGTCCGCAGACGCTCGAGCTGCCGGTCGTCGGCAAGGCCGGCTTCCAGCTTTGCTACGAGATCATTTTCTCGGGCCAGGTCGTCGACCGGAGGAACCGGCCGGCCTTCCTGTTCAATCCCTCGAACGACGCCTGGTTCGGCGCCTGGGGACCGCCGCAGCACCTCGCCCAGGCGCGGCTTCGAGCCCTGGAGGAGGGGCTGCCGGTGCTTCGAGCGACTCCGACCGGAATCTCGGCGGTGATCGACTCGGACGGCCGGCTGCTTCGAAGCCTTCCCTGGCGAACCGCGGGAATCATCGACACCCGGCTTCCCGCGCCCAGGGCGCCGACGCCCTTCGCCCGGCTGGGCAACATCCTGCCCTTGCTCTTCTCGCTTCTGCTGATCGGCCTGGCGCTGTTCGAACAGCGCATTGCAGGGCGGCGCAAAGACCGCTAGGGAGCGGGCATATAAGGATATGTTTATATCCTTACGTCCCCCTTTTGAGAGCTCAGGAAGGCCGGTTTCTCCCGATGCGCAGCAATTACCTCTTCACGTCCGAATCCGTGTCCGAAGGCCATCCCGACAAGGTGTCCGACCAGATTTCCGACGCCGTCGTCGACCTGTTCCTCGCCAAGGATCCGGAGGCGCGGGTCGCCTGCGAGACCCTGACGACGACCCAGAAGGTCGTTCTCGCCGGAGAGATCCGCGGCCGCGGGATCATGGACGAGGAGGGCAATTGGGCGCCGGGCGTCAAGGACGAGATCGAGAAGGCGGTTCGCGAGACCGTTCGGAGCATCGGCTACGAGCAGGACGGCTTCCACTGGGAGACGCTCGACTTCTCGAACAACCTCCACCCGCAGTCCGCCCATATCGCCCAGGGCGTCGACGCTTCGGGCAACAAGGACGAGGGCGCCGGCGACCAGGGCATCATGTTCGGCTTCGCCTGCGACGAGACCCCGGACCTGATGCCGGCGACTCTCTATTACAGCCACAAGATACTCGAGCGCATGGCCGCCGACCGCCATTCCGGCGCGGCCCCGTTCCTCGAGCCCGACGCCAAGAGCCAGGTCACGCTTCGATTCGAGAATGGCGAGCCGGCCGCGGCGACCGCGATCGTCGTCTCGACCCAGCACGGCAAGGGCTACGACCAGGGCGAGAAGGAAGCGGAGCTGAAGAGCTACGTCCGCCGGGTCGTCGCCGACGTTCTTCCGGCGGAGCTGCTCTCGGACGACACCGTCTACCACATCAACCCGACGGGGAGCTTCGAGATCGGCGGCCCGGACGGCGACGCCGGTCTGACCGGCCGCAAGATCATCGTCGACACCTATGGCGGAGCCGCCCCGCACGGCGGCGGCGCCTTCTCCGGCAAGGACCCGACCAAGGTCGACCGGTCGGCGGCCTATATCGCCCGCTACCTCGCCAAGAACATCGTCGCGGCCGGCCTCGCCCGCCGCTGCACGATCCAGCTCGCCTACGCGATCGGGGTTTCGGCGCCGCTTTCGCTCTACGTCGACACGCACGGCACCGGCAACGGCGCCGACGACTCGGCGATCGAGCGGGCGATCATGGCGATCCAGGATCTCGGCGGCCTCACCCCGCGCGCGATCCGGACTCACCTCGGCCTCAACAAGCCCATCTACCAGAAGACCGCCGCCTACGGCCATTTCGGCCGGACCGCGGAGGGGGACTTCTTCCCGTGGGAGAAGACCGACCTGGCCGACAGGCTGAAGGCGGCGCTTTAGGGTCCGCTCGGGGGTGGGGCGGCCTGGACACTCCCCCGCCGGCAGTGCCGGCCTCTTCCCGTCAACGGCTAACTCGGTGCCGGCGACGTGTATTGGCTGTCAGCCGTCTCCGCCGGGCCCGAACAGCGCTGCGTCCACCGGGGTCAGCCGCAGCTTCACGTAATCGGGATGCCCGATCACCGAGCCCAGTGCCTGGAAAGCTGAGATGCGATCCGCGGTCCCTTCCGGGAACCGGCGCCTGAAGGCCTCGATATCGGCGTTGAGCGCTTCCACCTCCGGCCGCATCCGGTCTCTTGCATGCCGGAAGACATATCGACATGCCTCCTCCTGCGTAGGGAAGACCGTATCCCCGTCCTCGAAGCTGGTCTCTTCCACGAAAACCTGCAGGACGGGGAATTGCTGCCGCAGCTCGGCGACCGGAACTGCCCGGCCGCCGAGAATGACGTCTCTCCTTGCGGGAACGATCGGCGGAGGCGGCGCTTCGCGCATGATCCTATCATGCCCTAGCCGCAAATCCTTGAATAGGCCGGATCGATTTCCGGGAACGCGGTTTCCACGATGAACCCGGGTCCGACATTGTTTGGAACCCTTTTCAGGACGATCCGAGTCCCGTTGGCGCCGTAGACCGTGCCATAGTCCCGCACATAAGTACCGTAGATCCAGCGGATGCTGGGATCGAAATCGAACGCCCTTACGATGATCTTGCCAAAGGAATATTCACCATAGGACATCAGCTCATCGAATATCGACGGCCATCCGAAGCTCTGCCGAAGGCGATCCTCTTCTTTCAAGGTGGAACGAATCCAGTGGTTTGCGTCGGCCGTCGTCCAGAACGAGCTGGTGCACTGCAGATTCTTGGTTGCAGCCCTGTTTGCCAGATAAGCTTGGTCCTTTCCGACATGCTCCCGTACAGTGTGGGCATTGTATCCGGACCCAATCCTGTCATTCTCCACGATATCGAACGAATCCCAATCCCAAATGACGCGGACCTGCGCGGAAGCTGCTGCCGGGTAAAACAACAGTATGAACAAGGCAATTCGGAAGAATTTCATCCCAGATCTCCCACTGCTTTCTCTATTTGGGCTGCTTCTCGGAAACCTCGGCCGTTTCCAGAGCCGAGCTCGTGGCTTCTATGTAGCTCGGCGCAGCCACGTTGGCGCCCAGCGCCCACCATGCGGCCTGCCTGCACTCCGCGGATTTGGCGTAGGCGGAACGAAACGCCTTGATCTCCGACCGCAGTGCGGCGCGCTCTTCATTGAAGCTCTTCATCGCCGCGCGGGTGCCGCTGGCCTTCTGCCTCCTCATCTGGGAAAGGCGGGAGCGCTTGTCGTTGAGGTAGAACTGAAGTGCATCCTTCGGAGTCTCGAAGGTTTCCTCGGCACCGTCATAGGCCATTGTGGTCAAGAACTCGCTCAGCGTCGGATATGTCGCCCTCACCTGCGCACGATCAATCTCACAGGTCCCGACCTTGACCGCAGCTTTGGCCTGTGGAGGTGCCTTGTCCTTCTTAAGTTCCTGCGCAACCACCGGTATGGTAGCTACCGCTGCAAGAGTTACTATGGCAGTCCGAATCATTGCTCAAATCTCCTAAGATTTTGCGCGCGTACAACGGGTTAGGCTTTTCTGGGTTCCATTAGGTCGGAGATGAAACCGACAAGCGACAAAGACAGGAAGTAACGATCCTGACTCAACCGTGTTCTATGCCGGCAGGCCCCCCCCGGCTGTTCTTCGAAACTGCACTTTGTGCTGATGTTTGATTGCGGGTACGGAACAGAGGTGGTGGTGAATGAGCCCTCCGCACCTCTGCAGGATCGCGTGAGCGCCCGTCCCGCCAGCCTTCAGCTTGCGATCCTGGGCCGGTCCGCCGCCACCTCCGTCCGCGCGGCGAGGCTGAGGTAGAGGCCGGGGAAGCCCTCGGGTGCCGAAAGCCTTGTATGTAGTCCCTGCCCGAAGACTCCTCGGTGCTAAGGACGGCGCTTCTACATGCTCAGCCCCAACGGAGATGAGGCGACCGTGCTACTTGATGCTTTGGATGGGCTCTCTTCACGCCTCGATGCAGCGAACCTGCCAAATCCGGCCGTCCCGCACCAGCGTGCCGATGGCGGGGCGTTCCTTGAGCTTCGGCTGGAAGGTGGCGCGCAGCTTGGCCTCGAAGCGGCCGTGATCCCGGTCGAGCAGGTCGATCCACAGATATTGTGAGTCGATCCAGGTCTGGCCGAGTGCCAGCTCGCCGCTTCCGTCTGGCTGGGCGGCGAGCTGGCGCTTGCCCTCCCGAAGCCAGACGGTGAACGGCCTGAGGGAAAGGCCGTGCCCGATTCCGACGATGAGCGTGGGGCCCGGTCCGGCGATCGGTTTGCACTCGAAGCCGCCGGTGGCCCAGGCGGGGGTCGAGCAGGCGAAAGCGGCGGCGGCGGCGAGGGCGTATCTCATGGCGGGCCTCTTGGCTGTTGAGCGGGCTGCGACTAGGCGGTGCGACGTGAACGACCCCACAACCATCCGCCGCCTCTACGGCCGACGCTCCAACCACAAGCTTCGCGGCGGGCAGGAGGCCCTGCTCGAGCGGCTGCTTCCGGCGGTGAGCGTGCCGGAGGAGGGTCCGGTCACCTCGGAGGCCTTGTTCGGCGACTCGCGGCCGCTCCATTTCGAGATCGGCTTCGGCTCGGGCGAGCATCTCGCTTACCGCGCCGACCTGCTCCCCGACCACGGCTTCGTCGGCGCCGAGCCCTTCCTCAACGGCGTGGTCGGGGCGCTCCAGCATATCCGCGACCACCGGCTCGCGAACATCCGCCTCCATATGGGCGACGCGCTCGACGTGCTCGAGCGGGTTCCGGACGGGGCGCTGACCATGGTCTATCTGCTCCATCCCGATCCGTGGCCCAAGGCGCGCCACGCCAAGCGGCGGATGGTCAACCCCGGCCCGCTCGACCTCATCGCCGCCAAGCTGAAACCGGGCGGCGAATTCCGGCTCGGCACGGACGATCCGACCTATTGCCGCTGGTCGATGATGGTGATGAACGGCCGCCGCGACTTCGAATGGCTCGCCGAAATCGCGAAGGATTTCCTGACCCGGCCCGGCGGCTGGCCGGAGACCCGCTACGAGGCCAAGGCGCGGCGCAAGGGCCACGAGGTGTGGTACTTCCGGTACCGGCGGGCCTAGGCCGGGCGATGGAGCGGGAGCAGGGACCGGGGCCGAACTGGCGGATGCGCGGGCGGGTGCTGGTCGCGGTGGGCTTGTTCCTCGTCCTGTTCATGGGCGCGGTCACCTGGAATCTCGCTCCGATGATGCTCAGCCCCGGCGTGAAGGTGGACGGCTCGACCTTCACCGGGACGGCGACCCAGGGGCAGATCTTCCTCGTGCTTTTCGCCCTTGTGGGCCTGTTCGGAGCGATGAGCGTCGGCAATGGCGCGTGGATGATGGCGACCGGACGGCGAAGCCGGGTCGGCGCTCGAATCTTCCTGGTCCTTTTCGCTTTGCTCCTCGCGCTCGGCTGGGCGATCCGGCGGGGCCTGGTCTAGCCGCGGCCGCCGGACGGCGATATTTCGACGCTCAGGAGGATTTCCGATGCCCCGTCTGCTCTTTGTGCTGCTTCTCTTCGTTGCCGGCGAAAGCGCCGCGCTGGCCTGCTCCTGCCTGCCGCCGCCGACCGATCCGGCACAGCAGCGGATCCATGCCCGCGAGGTAGCGCGCGGCGCGCTCGCCTTGGTCGAGGTGGAGCTCGTCTCGCCCTACGACCAGAGGCTGGGTCGGGGCGAGCGGCTCCGGGTGCGCCGCACGCTGGCCGGCCGGGCGCCGGCCGTCTTCGAGGTCGAGCGCCACCATCCGCCGAGCAGCGCCTCGTGCGACGTCGAATTCGGCGGAGGGCGGCGGACCTGGGTGGTGCTCTACGCGCCGCAGATGCGCGGACGGGCGATCCGCTATCGGGTCTCGGCGTCCTGCACCGGTTACATGCTGGCCGGCGCGGCCTTTCGGGCCGAGCTGGCCGCGCAGATGCGGCGGCGGCGGTAGCTTCCGGTCCTCCCCGCGATTTCGCGGGGAGGGGGACCATGCGTAGCATGGTGGAGGGATGGTTCGGACTCCGTAAGGCCCCTCCACCACACTTCGTGTGGTCCCCCTCCCCTGCGAATGCAGGGGAGGATTAGCGCTTCGCCGGCGTCAGCTTCAACAGCCTCGCGCCTTCGCCGTCCTCGAGCAGGTAGACGCTTCCGTCCGCCCCCTGCTCGACCTCGCGGATCCGCTTGCCCATGTCCCAGCGCTCCGCTTCGCGGGCGTTGGCGCCGTCGACGTCGACCCGGACCAGCGCCTTGCTCGACAGCCCGGCGACGAGGACATCGCCGCGCCAGCCGGGGAAGGCCGAGCCCGAATAGACGATCATGTCGCCCGGCGAGATGACCGGAGTCCACCAGACCTTCGGCGCCTCGAATTCGGGGCGGGTCTTGTGGTCGGGGATGTCCTTGCCGTCATAATGGTCGCCGTTGGAGACGATCGGGTAGCCGTAATTCTTCGACCGCTGGATGAGGTTCAGCTCGTCGCCGCCCTTGGGGCCCATCTCGATCTCCCACAGGCGGCCGGAGCCGTCGAAGGCGATCCCCAGCGGGTTGCGGTGGCCGAGGGTCCAGATCTGCGCGGTGACTCCGCCCCGGCTTGCGAACGGATTGTCGGCCGGGACGGTGCCGTCGTCGTTGAGCCGGAGGATCTTGCCGAGATTGGCGCTCATGTCCTGGGCAGGCGTGAATTCCTGCCGCTCGCCGCTCGAAATGTAGAGCTTGCCGTCGGGGCCGAAGGCGATCCGGTGGCCGAAATGACCGCGGCCGCTCTTCTTCGGGCTCTGTCTCCAGATCACCTGGAGGCCTTCGAGGCTCGGGCCGCCCGCGTCCTCGAGGAACCTGGCCCGGCCGACGACCGCGCCGCGATTGCCGCCTTCGCCCGCCTCGACCCAGCTCAGGTAGACCAGCCGGTTCTGGGCGAATCGGGGGTGGAGGACGACGTCTCCGAGCCCGCCCTGGCCCCCATAATCGACCTTGGGAGCGCCTTTGACCTCCCCGACCCGGCCGGTGTCGTTCCACAGCAGCTTCAGCTTGCCGCTGCGCTCGGTGATCAGGGCGCGCGGGCCCGGGCCGGGAAGGAAGGCCATCGCCCAGGGTTCGTCGAATGTGGCGATCGGGTGAGTTTTGAAGGGGCGGCCGGCCCCTCCGGCCTGCGCCGAACCGGCGGCGTTCTCGGCCGCCTGGCCTCCAACGCTGCAGGCGGCGAGGAGGAGAAGGGGCATGAGGCTGCGCATGGAAGGTCTCCCGTGAGTCGGGTCCGCCCTAGCGCGACGCGCGATCGATAGCCAATCGCCCTGTTGGGAAGAAATGAGGGGACAGTCTGGTGACTGTCCCCATTTGCTCGAGCCGGGCTTACGGGTTGCGGCGGGCGTCGACGTGGATGTCGCGCTCCTTCTTCTTGAGGCCGAGGAGTCCGGCCAGTCCGAGGAGACCGAGCAGGCCCCAGGGGAAGTCGTCGTCGTCTTCCTGCTGCACCGGGGCCGCGTAACTGGTGTCCGTGGTGCCCGTGCCGGTGGTGGAATCGTTCTGAGCGAGGGCGGCGGCCGGGCTCAGGGTGAGAGCCGCTGCGAGCGCCGCATGCTTCAAGACCGAATTTCGCATCTGGTTTCCTCCTGTTTTGGACTGGCCCTCTGAATGTTCGGGCGGTGCCGCAACGGACCGGGCCAAGGCCTGTTCCCTACTTTGACCTATACCTATGTTAGCCGCCGGTCCGCGCGGCACGCTTCCGCAACCGCTTGTCGCTTATCGAAAATCGGCTGGAACGAGTGCAGGTTCCGGAGGTTGGGCGAGCGGTGAAGGCGTCGAGGCGAGCGCGTTTCGGAGACCGTTCGCCGGACCGAGGTGGACATCGAACAGCTTGAGCCGGCGGCGGACGGCGACGGCCCTGGAGACGCAGCGGGCGGCTGAGCCGGATCGCGGGATGAGACGATCGCGCGGCGCGCCTGCCGCGAACCGAGACGAGTGGGGAAAACCAAAGGAGAGTAGCTTATGTCGCGCACCGTCACCGCCCTCTACGACACCCGCCAGGAAGCCGAGGCCGCGCGCCAGCGCCTGTCCTCGGCCCTCGACGTCGAACGGGTCAAGATCATCGACCAGAACGCGCAAGGCGGCGGCAGCGGCGGCTCGCTGAACGGCCTCTATCTCTCGAACGACGACCGCCACGCTTACGGCGAGGGCCTTCGCCGCGGCGGCTTCCTGCTTTGCGCGGAAGTGGAGAGCGGCGAGGACCATGAGAGGATCATCCAGCTGCTCGAGGAGTCCTCCAGCGTCGATCTCGAAGAGCGGCAGCAGAGCTGGAAGAGCGAAGGCTGGCAAGCATTCTCCGGAGCCCCGGCCGCCTCGACGCAGGGCGGCACGACCGGCCAGGGCACGACGGGCCAGGGCACCACGGCTGTCGGCAATGTCGTCGAGGAGCAGCGGATCCCGATCGTCGAAGAAGAGCTGCGCGTCGGCAAGCGCGAGGTTACCCGAGGCGGCGCCCGAGTCCGGTCCTACGTGCGCGAGACCCCCGTCGAGGAGCAGGTGACCCTGCGCGAGGAGCATGTCTCGGTCGAGCGTCGCCCGGTCGAGCAGCACCAGGGCGTCCAGTCGACTCAAAATAATGAGGATCTGCTCCAGAACCGTGAGATCGAGATGCGTGAGACCTCGGAAGAGGCAGTCGTGCAGAAGGTCGCCAACGTCCGTGAGGAGCTGGTCGTACGAAAGACCGCCGAGGAGCGGACGGAGACGGTCAGCGACACCGTCCGCCATACGGAGGTCGACGTCGAGGAAGGCGCGGGCGACCGCTCCGCCTTCGGCAGCTTCGGAAGCGGCGACAACCGGACTTCGGGCGCCGATTCGGAGAAGACCGACTTCGAGCGCGACCGCTCGCGCTGATCTGAACCGATGATCGGGAAGGGCCGGGGCAGTGCGCCTCGGCCCTTTTTCATGCGCCCGCCGTCATTCCGGCAAAAGCGGGAATCCATGAACACCGCCGAGCCCCATTTTCCACGATCCGTGTTCATGGATCCCGGGTCGAGCCCGGGATGACGTGGTCCATGCCGGAATCGCTACCCCGTTATGACACTTATGTGACATGGGCGGCGAATGTCGGAAATCTTCGGTTCGAACCGTTTCGAGATCGTGCCCCACGTCGCCGCGATGATCGCCGCCTACCTGCTCGCCCTTCCGGTCGGCTGGAACCGCGAGAAGGAGGAGCGGAGCGCAGGCCTTCGAACCTTCCCGCTGGTCGCGGTCGCAGCCTGCGGCTTCGTCCAGGCGGCGGAGGGGCTGGCAGCCGACCATCCCGAGGCCATGGCCCGGATCGTCGAGGGGATCATCACGGGAATGGGCTTCATCGGCGGAGGGGCGATCCTCAGGCTCAAGGACAGCGTCAAGGGCACGGCGACGGCCGCCAGCCTGTGGGCGACGGGCGCCATGGGAACGGCGGTCGGGCTGGGCAGCTACGACGTCGCCGTGGTCCTGTCTCTCATCACCCTGCTGACCTTGTGGGTACTCTCGCCGCTGAAGACCGAGCTCGCGGTAGCGGACTCCGCCAACCGCTCTCCCCCCGACGGCGGGGAGGAAAGCGGCCGCTAAGCCGGTCAAACGCTATTTATAGGCGACGGCCGCGCTCGCGGGCCCGCCCAGCGGCAGAATCTCGCAGCGCCTGAAGCCCGCTTCCAGGCACCAGCCGGTGAAATCGGCGCCGCTGAAGTCGAAGGCGTCGCCGAACTCGATCAGCATGTTGAGCGACATCAGCAGGCCGAATGCGTTGTCGCGCCTTTCATCGTCGATGATGTTCTCGATCGCGACGAGCGCACCGCCCGGCGGTAGTGCGCGGAAGGCCTTGGCGATGAGCATTTTCTTATGCTCGAGATCCCAGTCGTGGAGGATCATGCCCATGGTGATCAGGTCCGCCGTCGGGAATTCCTGGTTGAGGAAATCGATCTCCCTGGCGACCACCCGGCCGGAGAGGCCGGCCTCGGCGATCCGGCGCTCAGCGATCGGCCTTACGACCGGTAGATCGTAGGATGCGCAGGCGAGGTGAGGATGGCGTCGGGCGACGATCGACGAGAGCTGGCCCGTCGCTCCGCCGATATCGGCCATCGTCCAGTAGCGCGAGAAATCGAACCTCTCGGCGAACGATTCGAAATTCGCCATCGATACTCCGGCCATCGCATCCATGAACTGCTCGAGGCGTGCCGGATCGGCGTAAAGCTCATCGAACATCGGCCTTCCGCTATGCTTCACCTCGTTCTGAGGCCGGCCGGTCTTGAGGGCCGGAGTCAGATCGCCCCAGAATCGGTACAGGCGCGAATTCGCCATTTCGAGGATTCCTCCGACATAGCGGGGGCTGTTGCGATCCAGGTAGAGGGCCGTCTCCGGCGTGTTGCGGTAGCGGCCGCTCTCGCCGTTGCCGTCGCGGCCGAGGAAGCCGAGCGCGACGAGCGAGTCGAGGAAATCATGGGTTGCGCGCGGATGAAGGTCGAGCGCTCGCTCCAGCTCCGCGCCCGTCAGCGGACCGCGGCCGAGCTGGGTGAAGACTCCCAGCTCGACGGCGCTGAGCAGGGCCTTGGAGGCGAAGAAGCCCATTCCGGTCTGGAGGATTCCGGCGGAGGAGGGGGCGGCTCCCTCAAGGCCGGGAGCGGGTGAAGATCGGGTCGGCCGAGCGGGCAGTTGCCGCTCCAGGGTTGCGAGGCTGGCCATTGGGAAGTCTCTCTTCGATGGGGGCCGCGGAGGCGGCGGGATGGTGCCGCCTCTGCCTGCTCCGCGTTTCGCCGATATGTCGCGGGCCGCGGAGAATCGTTTCGATTGTTGCGGGCGCATGCGGCTATTCCGAGCTTGCCCCTCGTCCGCCCCTCTCCTATATGCGGTTCACCTTCCTCGACATCGTCAGACGTTGAGGCTGGTCCCGGGGACGGGGCCGGCGGGGAAGGCTTTTGGATTTCGCGGGAGAGCATGTGGCGGACCTTGCCGAAGTGACCCGATTGATCGAGCCGGCGGCGCAGGCCGAGGGGCTCGCGCTGGTGCGCGTCAAGATGATCGGCGGCACCGGCGACCCGACCTTGCAGGTGATGGCCGAGCGGCCCGACACCCGGCAGCTCACCCTCGACGATTGCGCCCGGCTGTCGCGGCGATTGTCGGAGCTTCTCGACCAGGAGGAGGCCGCGGGCCGCGACCCGATCCCGCATGCCTACAGGCTGGAAGTGAGCTCTCCCGGAATCGACAGGCCGCTGACCCGGCTCAAGGATTTCGACGACTGGAAGGGCCACGAGGCCCGGATCGTGCTCGCCGAGAAGCTGGAAGGCCGCAAGGTTTTCAGCGGCGCGCTTTCCGGGATTGAAGGAGACTCGGTGCTCGTCGACGTGCAGGGGCTCGGTCCCACGGGTCTTCCGTTCGCGGCGATCCAGTCGGCCAAGCTCGTCATGACCGACAAGCTCATCAGGGCGACCGCTCCGTTAAGCGCGGAAGGCGCCGACGAATTCGAGCCCGTAGAAGAAACAGAAGAAACAGAGGAAGACTGACCATGGCCACCACCGCCCCGGGCGCTCCCGGCGCCGTTTCCGCCAACAAGGCCGAACTGCTCGCCATCGCCGACGCGGTCGCCCGCGAGAAATTGATCGACAAGGCGATCGTCATCGAGGCGATGGAGGACGCGATCCAGCGCGCCGCCCGAGCCCGCTACGGCGCCGAGAACGACATTCGCGCCAAGCTCGACGGGACGTCGGGCGACCTTCGCCTGTGGCGGGTCGTGGAAGTGGTCGAAGCGGTCGACGATTATTTCAAGCAGGTCAGCCTCGACGACGCCCAGAAGCTCCAGCCGGGCGCGGTCGTCGGCGACTATATCGTCGATCCGCTGCCGCCGATCGAGTTCGGCCGGATCGCCGCCCAGGCCGCCAAGCAGGTCATCTTCCAGAAGGTCCGCGACGCCGAGCGCGAGCGGCAATATGAGGAGTTCAAGGAGCGCGCCGGCGAGATCATCACCGGAGTCGTCAAGCGCGTCGAGTTCGGCCACGTCGTCGTCGACCTCGGCCGGGCCGAGGGCGTCATCCGCCGCGACCAGCAGATTCCGCGCGAGGTGGTCCGGGTCGGCGACCGCGTGCGCTCGCTGATCCTCTCGGTGCGCCGCGAGAACCGGGGCCCGCAGATCTTCCTCAGCCGGGCTCATCCCGACTTCATGAAGAAGCTGTTCGCCCAGGAAGTCCCCGAGATTTACGACGGAATCATCGAGATCAAGGCGGCGGCTCGCGATCCGGGAAGCCGGGCCAAGATCGGCGTTATCAGCTACGACAGCTCGATCGATCCGGTCGGCGCCTGCGTCGGAATGAAGGGCTCCAGGGTCCAGGCCGTCGTCCAGGAGCTGCAGGGCGAGAAGATCGACATCATCCCCTGGTCCGAGGACCTCGCCACCTTCGTCGTCAACGGCCTCCAGCCGGCAACGGTCAGCCGGGTCGTCATCGACGAGGAAGAGGGGCGGATCGAAGTCGTCGTCCCCGACGACCAGCTCAGCCTCGCCATCGGCCGCCGCGGACAGAATGTGAGGCTCGCCTCGCAGCTGACCGGCTCGGCGATCGACATCATGACCGAGGCGGACGCGAGCGAGAAGCGCCAGCGCGAGTTCATCGAGCGGTCCGAGCTCTTCCAGAAGGAGCTGGACGTCGACGAGACCCTCGCGCAGCTGCTCGTCGCCGAGGGCTTCGGAGCTCTGGAGGAGGTGGCCTATGTCGAGCTGGACGAGCTCGCCTCGATCGAGGGCTTCGACGACGAGCTCGCCACCGAGCTCCAGAGCCGCGCCGCCGAAGCGCTGGAACGGCGCGAGGAGGCTTCCCGCGAGGAGCGACGCGCCATGGGCGTCTCCGACGAGCTGGCGGGAATGCCCTATCTCACCGAGGCGATGCTGGTGACTCTCGGCAAGGCGGGGATCAAGACCCTCGACGACCTGGCGGATCTCGCCACCGACGAGCTCGTCCAGAAGAAGCGCCCCGAGCAGCGCCGCCAGCGCGAGAGCAACCGGAGCGAGGACAAGGGCGGGATCCTCGCCGATTACGGCCTCAGCGACGAGCAGGGCAACGAGATCATCATGGCCGCTCGCGCTCACTGGTTCGAGGATGAAGGGGAGGACGCTGTTGCGGAAACCTCCCAATGAGGGCCTGACGAGTCAGGCCCGAACCCCGGCGAAGGCCGGAGGCCCGATGGAAGCAGACACGGGCTCCCCGGCGAAGGCCGGGGCCCAGTCTGACGCCGATTCTGGACCCCGGCCTTCGCCGGGGAACAGGGGCTCGCACGTGGCCGAGCGCAAGTGCATCCTCTCCGGAGAGCATGGCGAGCGGGACAATCTGATCCGCCTCGCTTTGTCTCCCGAAGGCGAGCTGCTTCCCGACGTCCGAGCCAAGGCGCCTGGTCGGGGCGCCTGGATCGGGGTCGACCGCGAAACGCTGGAGGCCGCCCGTGCCAAGGGGCGGCTTCGCGGCGCCCTCGCCCGGGCCTTCAAGGGCGCTGCGATCTCCATTCCCGACGATCTGGGCGAGCGGATCGAGTCGGCGCTTCGTCAGTCGGCGCTCGATCGGCTCGGCCTCGAGGCGCGCGCGGGCACGCTGCTGACCGGCTCCGAAAAGATCGAAGTCGCGGCGCGCAAGGGGGAGGTCCAGCTCCTCCTCCACGCCGCCGATGCGGGCGAGGACGGCAACCGGAAGCTGGACCAGGCCTGGAGGGTCGGCGAAGGCCGGGCCCAAGGTCTGGTGATTCCAGCCGAAAGGGCCATATTGTCATTGGCGCTCGGGCGCCAGAATGTGGTACATATCGCAATAATTGATCGTGCTGCCGCCGCGCGTGTCGAGCATGCGCTCGGGCGCTGGCGCGCTTTTATCGGATCCGAGGCTGGGCTAAGCGCCGCTGCGGCGGGCATGCCGGACGCGTCGGCTGGGAATGTGAGCGAAGGAATATAATGAGCGAGACGTCAGATAAGCCGAAGCTCGGCACGCGCGCGCCCCTGGGCCTGAAGCGCACCGTCGAGACCGGCAAGGTCAAGCAGAGCTTCAGCCACGGCCGCTCGAACACGGTCGTGGTCGAGGTCAAGAAGCGCCGGATCCTCGGGCCGCAGACCGCCCAGGAAGCCGCGCCCGCGCCGGTTCCGGAAGCGCCCAAGCCCGCCGCTCCGGTCGCGGCTCCGCCGCCGCCTCCGGCGCCGGTCCGCCCTGCGCCGCCGCAGCGTCCCGTCGATGCCAGCACCCGGCGCGAGCTCCAGGAGAAGCTGCTCCGCGAGGCCGAGGAAGCCCGGCTCGCCCAGCTCGAGGAAGCGCGCCGCCGAGAGGACAAGCAGGCCGCCCAGGCGACCGAGGACGAGAAGCGCCGCGCCGAGGAGAACAAGCGCGCCGAGGAGCAGCGGGTCGAGCAGGCCCGGCTCGCGGCCGAGGAAGAGGCGCGGCGCGCCGCCGAGCCCGGCCCGGCCGCCGAAGCGGCTCCCGCCGCGCCCGCCGCCGACGAGGAGGAGGACCGCCGGCCGGCCCACGCCCGTCCCAAGGGCCATGCTCCGGCGCCCAAGCCGCCGGCCCGTCCGGTCCGCGGCCGCGACGACCGCCGTCACGCCGGCAAGCTCACCGTCACCCGCGCCCTTTCGGGCGAGGACGACAGCCGGGCCCGGAGCCTCGCCGCGCTTCGCCGTTCGCGCGAGAAGGAGAAGCGGGCCCACCAGCAGTCGGGTCCGTCCGCCAAGCAGGTCCGCGACGTGATCGTCCCCGAGGCGATCACCGTTCAGGAGCTCGCCAATCGGATGGCCGAGCGCGGCGCCGACCTGGTGAAGGCGCTGTTCAAGATGGGCACGCCCGTGACGATCACCGAGACGATCGACCAGGATACGGCCGAGCTGCTCATCGAGGAATTCGGCCACCGGATGGTGCGGGTCAGCGAAAGCGACGCCGACATCCAGACCGAGACCGACGTCGACCCGGAAGAGACCCTGCAGCCGCGTCCGCCGGTGGTCACGATCATGGGCCACGTCGACCACGGCAAGACCAGCCTTCTCGACGCCATCCGCGGCGCCAACGTCGTCTCCGGCGAGGCGGGCGGGATCACCCAGCATATCGGAGCCTATCAGGTCAGCCTGCCCGACAAGTCGAAGATCACCTTCCTCGACACGCCCGGCCACGAAGCCTTCACCGAGATGCGGCAGCGCGGCGCCAACGTGACGGATATCGTGATCCTGGTGGTCGCAGCCGACGACGGGCTGAAGCCGCAGACCGTGGAGGCGATCAATCACACCAAGGCCGCGGGCGTTCCGATGATCGTCGCGATCAACAAGATCGACAAGCCGGGGGCCAATGCCCAGAAGGTTCGCGAGGAGCTTCTCCAGCACGAGATCCTCGTCGAGGACATGGGCGGCGAGGTCCAGGACGTCGAAGTCTCGGCCCTCAAGAAGACCAATCTCGACGGTCTCCTCGAAGCCGTCTCGCTCCAGGCCGAACTGCTCGAGCTCAAGGCCAATCCCGACCGCGCCGCCGAGGGCGCGGTGGTCGAGGCCAAGCTCGACAAGGGCCGCGGCCCGCTGGCGACGGTGCTCGTCCAGCGCGGAACGCTGAGGGTCGGCGACATCTTCGTGGTCGGAGCCGTTCCGGGCAAGGTCCGGGCGATGATCGACGACAAGGGCAAGCAGGTGAAGGAGGCCGGACCGTCCGTCCCCGTCGAGGTGCTCGGTCTTTCGGGCGTCCCGCTGGCGGGCGACACCCTGACCGTCGTCGAGAACGAGGCCCGCGCCCGCGAGGTCGCCGCCTACCGGCAAAGCGTCGTGGACAGGAAGCGCACGACTTCGGCCCCGGTCAGCCTCGAGAACATGTTCGCCTCCAAGACCAACCAGGCGATCGAGTTCCCGCTGGTCGTCAAGGGCGACGTGCAGGGCTCGGTGGAGGCCATCGCGAGCGCCATCAACCGGATCTCGACCGAGGACATCAAGGCCCGGATCCTCCATTCCGGAGTCGGCGCGATCACCGAGAGCGACGTCATCCTCGCCTCGGCGAGCGGAGCGCCGATCATCGGCTTCAACGTCCGGCCCAACGCCAAGGCCAGGGAAACGGCCGAGCGCAACAAGGTCGAGTTCCGCTATTACGACGTCATCTACCATCTCACCGACTGGGTGAAGCAGGCGATGGCGGGCGAGCTCGGGCCCGAGATCATCGAGACGGTCATGGGCCGTGCCGAGGTCAAGGAGGTCTTCCCGGCCGGCAAGAAGGACAAGGCCGCCGGCCTGCTGGTCGTCGAAGGAGTCATCCGCAAGGGCGTTCACGCGCGGCTTACGCGCGAGGACGTCATCGTCTCCAAGACCACCATCTCGTCGCTTCGCCGGTTCAAGGACGACGTCGCCGAGGTTCGCGCGGGCATGGAGTGCGGCGTTCTTCTCGCCGACACGAACGACATCAAGCCGGGCGACCATCTCGAAGTCTTCGAGGTCGAGGAGCGCGCCAGGACGCTGTGACCGCGGAGGAGGAGGGGCGGAAGCGCGACGAGCGCCGCGAATGGCTCGGTGATCCGATCGAGCATGGCGGCGGCTATCACCCCTCCCCCGTCCCGGGCTACATCGCCGATGCGGGCTGTTGCCTGCTCCAGGTGTTCGGTTCGATGAGCATCGGCGTCGGTTTCCTTCTCTTCACGTTCCTGCGCTGAGGCATCCGATGGCAAGACCGAACGAATCCAGCGAAGGCCGTTCCGTAAGGCTGCTCCGGGTCGGCGAGCAGGTGCGCCATGCACTGTCCGAAGTGCTGATGCGCGGCGACGTGCACGACGAGACTCTCGCGAGCCATCTCGTGTCCGTCACCGAGGTCCGGATGTCGCCCGACCTTCGCCACGCGACGGCGTTCGTCATCCCCTTGCTCGGCGCCAACGCCGAGGGCGTGCTCAAGGCGCTTCGAACCAACACCGCCTATCTGCAAAGCGAAGTCGCCCGGCGGGTGAACACCAAATATGCCGCCAGGCTGAAATTCCTGCTCGACGAGAGCTTCGACGAAGGCAGCCATATCGACAAGCTGCTGAGAGCGCCGAAGGTGGCTCAGGATCTCATTGCGGACGAGGAGGTCGATGGCGATGAGGGATAGGCCCGTCGTCGCTCCAGGGCGTCACCCTGAACGCGTTTCAGGGTCCAGTCCTCCACCCGCGGGGCGGCTCGTCGCCGGATGCTGAAACGAGTTCAGCATGGCGGCCTGGGGCGAGCAAAGCGCCTGCCGCTCGTCGCGCTTCTGTGCTCGACCTCGGCCGCGGCCCAGGAATTGCCTCCGGTGGACATTCCCCCGCTCCCCGAATCGGCCGCGACCGAGCAGGCTTTCGTCCCCAAAGGCTGGCGGATCGAGGCCCGGGCCTCGGGCGATCTCGACGGCGACCGGAAGCCCGATTCGGCGCTTGTCCTGCGCTCGACCGATCCGGCCAACGTCCTCGTCGAATCGATGTGCGAGGAGCGGCTCGACACCAATCCCAGGATGGTCGCGGTGCTTCTGGCCAAGCCTGGAGGGGGCTATCGGCTGGCCGGGCACAGCCACGAGCTCATCCCCCGCCGCGACAATGCCTGCCAGGTCGATCCCTTCTCCGATCCCGGCCAGATCGCGATCGAGGCGGGGACCCTTCGGATCGACCTGGAGCGGATGATGAGCGCCGGCGGGTGGGACATGGGCACGACCACGTTCAAATGGCGCCTGCGGGGCGGCGCGGTGAGGCTGGCCGGGTTCGACTATTCAAACGTCCGGCGCAACACCGGCGCGATGACCCTGGTCAGCATCAACTACCTGACCGGCCGGGTGAAGATCAGCACCGGCAATATCGGCGAGGACAGCGAGAAGGTGCGCTGGACGAGGCTTCACGGCCGGCGCATTCCGACGCTGGTGGACATCGGAGACGGCCTGATGTTCGATCCGGAAGATCTCTTGAGCGGCCAGCCGTGAGCGAGTCGCGCCCGCCATTCCGGCGAAAGCCGGAATCCATGAAGGTTTTCGGTGGAGATTCTCGTCCGACCGCGTTCATGGATCGCGGATCAAGTCCGGGATGACGGGGGGCGTCGATCTTGCCGCCCTGAGCGCACCCATGCGCGACGGTGGCCTTGGCCTCGAGCCGATGGCCGAAAGCCATCGCGAGGATCTCAAGGCGGCGTGTGCGGAGGATCGCGAAATCTGGTCCATCTACTCGCGCTCCTTCGACCCCGATCATTTCGATGCCGCGTTCGATTTCATCCGGTCGCGGCCGGACTGGAGCTGTTTCTCGATATTCCTGGGCGACGAGCTTGTCGGCATGAGCTGCTTTCTCGGCATCGACCCGGACCGCGCCGTGCTGGAGATCGGCAATACCTATTACGTGCCGAAGCTTCGAGGCACCGGGTTCAACCGGGGGGTAAAGGACCTGATGCTCGAGCGGGCCTTCGGCTGCGGCTTTCGGAGGGTGGAGTTCCGGGTCGATTCGCGCAACGGCCGCTCCCAGGCGGCGATGGCGAAGATCGGCGGTGTCCGCGAGGGTGTCCTTCGCCAGGACCGGATCACCTGGACCGGCCATGTGCGCGACACCGTCCTCTTTTCGATCCTCGCGGCGGAATGGAAGCCCGCGGGTGGCTGACACTATCGTCTTCCAGGTCGCCGCCTGGCTGATCCCGCTGATCGTCGCGATCGTCCTCCACGAGATATCGCATGGATGGGTGGCGAACGCCTTCGGCGATCCGACCGCCCGCGACCTCGGCCGGCTCAGCCTCAATCCGGTGCGCCACGTCGATCCGGTCGGAACGGTCGTTCTGCCGCTGATCCTGGCGGTGAGCGGGGCGCCGGTATTCGGCTGGGCCAGGCCGGTGCCGGTGGTCGCGAAACGGATGCGCAATCCGCGCCTGCACATGATGATCGTCGCTTTGGCCGGGCCCGGAATGAACCTGTTGCTGGCCCTTCTCGCCGGAATCATGCTCGCGCTGGTACGGCCCGAGGCGCCGCCGGCCGCGCCCGGTCAGCTGTTCCTCCTCGCCAACCTCGTCAACTTCATCGCGATCAACCTCTTCCTCGCCGTCTTCAACCTGCTTCCGCTGCCGCCGTTCGACGGCGGCCATGTCGTCGAGGGACTTCTGCCCCGCCGACTGGCCCGCCACTATCGGAAGCTGGCGCGCTTCGGCTTTCCCCTGCTCATCTTCCTGCTTCTCATCCTGCCGATGCTGGTGCCCGGAGCGGACATCGTGGAGCGCGTGGTTCGGCCGCCGGTCGACTGGCTGCTCCGGCTGTTTATTGGAGCCTAAAACTCCGTCGCCCCAGCGAAGGCTGGGGCCCCAGCGGGTGAAGAACGCGGCGCCTTTCACCCCCTGAGGTCCCAGCCTTCGCTGGGACGACGAGCCGGGCGCTGGCGCTGCGCGGTCGCAGCGCTAAAAGGCGCAATGGCCAAGCTCTATTTCTACTATGCGTCGATGAACGCGGGTAAGTCCACCGTCCTGCTGCAGACCGACTTCAACTATCGCGAGCGGGGGATGCAGACCATTCTCTACACCGCCGGGGTCCATGATCGATCCGGCTTCGGAGTCGTCGGTTCGAGGATCGGCCTCGAAGCCGCGGCGAACACCTTCGAGGCGGCGACGGACCTGCGCGCCGAGATCGAAGCCGAGATCAAGAAGCGCCATATCCACTGCGTCCTGGTCGACGAGGCTCAGTTCCTGAGCCGGGCTCAGGTGATGCAGCTCGCCGAGGTTTGCGACGAGCTCGACATCCCGGTCCTGGCCTACGGCCTGAGGACCGACTTCCAGGGCAATCTTTTCGACGGTAGCGCCACCTTGCTCGCCCTCTCGGACAAGCTGGTCGAGCTGAAGGCGATCTGCGAATGCGGGCGCAAGGCGACGATGAACCTTCGGGTCGACGAGCAGGGCTTCCCGGTCGCCGCGGGCGAGCAGACCGATATCGGCGGCAACGACCGCTACGTGGCTTTGTGCCGCCGGCACTTCATGGCGAAACTTCGCGAAGGCGAGCAGCGGCAGCTTCCGCTCAGGCTCGCCCAGACCGCCTGATGCATGGCTGGCTGGTGATCGACAAGCCGGTTGGGATCGGCTCCACGGACGTGGTCTCGCGGGTCAAGCGAAGGCTGAGGGAGGGCGGCTATCCCAAGCTGAAGGTCGGTCATGGCGGGACCCTCGATCCGCTGGCGAGCGGAGTGCTGCCGGTGGCGCTGGGCGAAGCGACCAAGCTCGCCGGGCGGATGCTGGATTCGGACAAGGTGTATGAGTTCACCATCCGGTTCGGCGAGGAGACGGACACGCTCGACGCGGAGGGGGTGGTGGTGGCGACGTCGCAGGTCGGGCCGACAGTGGATGAGGTCGAGGCGGTGCTGCCCCGCTTCAACGGCGAGATCGACCAGGTGCCGCCGGCCTATTCCGCGCTGAAAGTGGATGGGAAACGGGCGCACGCGCTGGCCCGGGCGGGAGCGGCGGTCGAGCTGAAGAGCCGGAACGTACGAATCCACTCCCTCTCCCTTCGGGCTGAGCCCGTCGAAGCCCCTTCCTTCACCGTGGGCCAAGAAGGGCAGGAGCGGGCTTCGACAGGCTCGGCCCGAATGGTGTCTCACATCACCCTCGTCGCCCATGTCTCCAAGGGCACCTATATCCGCAGCCTCGCCCGCGACGTCGCCCGCGCCTTGGAAACCGTCGGCCATGTTACCATGTTGAGGAGGCTGAAGGCGGGGCCGTTCGCTGTCGAGTCCGCGATTTCGCTGGACAAAATGGGGGAACTCGCTAAGTCGCGGCAGCTTGAACAGGCACTCTTGCCGCTGACGGCGGGGCTGGACGACATCCCGGCTCTACCCGTCACCCCCGACCAGGCAGGACTGCTCCGACAGGGGCGGAAATTGGCCGGGATCGCCGCAAAGCCAGGGCTTCATCTAGCGACCGACCAGTCTGTTCCGGTCGCGCTTGTGGAGCTCAGCGAAGGGGAACTTCGCGTGGTTCGAGGCTTCAACATCTAGATTAAGGAGTATGACGATGTCGGTGACCGCCGAACGCAAGCAGGAAATCATCGAAGACAACGCCCGCGGATCGGGCGACACCGGATCCCCCGAGGTCCAGGTCGCGATCCTCACCGAGCGGATCAACAACCTCACCGCCCACTTCAAGGCCCATGCGAAGGACAATCATTCCCGCCGCGGGCTCCTGATGATGGTCAACAAGCGCCGCTCTTTGCTGGATTACATCCGCAAGGAAGATCACGAGCGCTACACCGCACTCATCGCGAAGCTCGGTCTTCGCAAGTAGGAAACGGCGCCTTCGGGCGCCGTTTTCGTGTCCCGGCGGAGGCCGGGATCCAGTTCGACCGTGGGGCTGGACCCCGGCCTTCGCCGGGGAACTACAACGGAAAAGCCAGCAAGCAATTCCGCGAGGCTGGCAGGACCAGACAGGTCCGAAACAGGCCCCGGCCGCATAGGGCGGCCGGACGGAAGGAAATCGAATGTTCGACATGAAGAAAGTTGAAATCGAGTGGGGCGGCAAGACGCTCACTCTCGAAACGGGCCGGGTTGCCCGCCAGGCCGACGGCGCGGTTCTCGCGACCCTCGGCGAGACCGTCGTCCTCTGCGCCGTCACGGCCGCGAAGAACGTCAAGCCGGGGCAGGATTTCTTCCCGCTGACCGTGCACTATCAGGAAAAATTCTCGGCCGCGGGACGAATCCCCGGCGGCTTCTTCAAGCGCGAGCGCGGCGCCACCGAGAAGGAAACGCTGACCAGCCGCCTCATCGACCGCCCGATCCGCCCGCTCTTCCCGGAAGGCTTCTACAACGAGGTCCTCGTGATCGCCCACGTCATGTCCTATGACGGCGAGAACGAGCCGGACGTGCTTGCGATGATCGCCGCCTCCGCCGCGCTCACCCTTTCCGGGATACCCTTCATGGGCCCGATCGCGGCCGCCCGGGTCGGCTATGCCGAGGGCGACTATATCCTCAACCCGACCCAGGACCAGGTGAAGGAAGGCGAGCTCGACCTCGTCGTCGCCGGAACCCACAACGCCGTGATGATGGTGGAATCGGAGGCCAAGGAGCTTTCCGAGGACGTCATGCTCGGCGCCGTCATGTTCGCCCACCGCTCGATCCAGCCGGTCATCCAGGGCATCATCAGCCTCGCCGAGAAGGCCGCGAAGGATCCCTGGGAGCTCGATGAGCCGGCCGACACCAAGGCGATCAAGGAGAAGCTTCGCGGCATCATCGGCGAGGACCTCGCCGCCGCTTACAGGCTCACCGACAAGCAGCAGCGCCAGACCGCGATCAACGAGGCCCGGGCCAAGGCCCGCGAAGGCCTCGCCGACATGGAAGCTTCGGACCCCGCGGGCTATCTCGGAGCCCTCAAGCTCGTGAAGAAGCTGGAGGCCGAGATCGTCCGCGGCGCAATCCTCAAGGAAGGCATCCGCATCGACGGCCGCGATACCCGCACCGTCCGCCCGATCGAGGCGATGGTCGGCTTCCTCCCCCGCACCCACGGCTCGGCGCTCTTCACGCGCGGCGAGACCCAGGCGATCTGCACGACCACGCTCGGAACCAAGGACGCCGAGCAGATGATCGACGGGCTGGAGGGTCTTTCCTACACCCGCTTCATGCTCCACTATAACTTCCCGCCCTACTCGGTCGGCGAAGTCGGCCGCTTCGGAGCCCCGGGGCGGCGCGAGGTCGGCCACGGCAAGCTCGCCTGGCGGGCTCTGCATCCGGTGCTCCCCAGCCACGAGGAATTCCCCTACACGATCCGGGTCCTCTCCGACATCACGGAGTCCAACGGCTCCTCGTCGATGGCGACGGTGTGCGGCGGCTGCCTCGCCCTCATGGACGCGGGCGTTCCGATCACCCGCCCGGTCTCGGGTATCGCCATGGGCCTGATCCTCGAAGGCAAGGACTTCGCGGTGATCAGCGACATCCTCGGCGACGAGGACCATCTCGGCGACATGGACTTCAAGGTCGCCGGAACGGAGAAGGGCATCACCTCGCTCCAGATGGACATCAAGATCGCCGGGATCACCGAGGAGATCATGCGCATCGCCCTCGACCAGGCCAATGAGGGTCGCGCCCATATCCTTCGCGAGATGGCGAAGGCGATGGGCGAGGTGAAGGGCGAGCTTTCGGCCCACGCTCCGAGGATCGAGACGATGCAGGTCGACAAGACCAAGATCCGCGACATCATCGGCACCGGCGGCAAGATCATCCGCGAGATCGTCGCAACCACCGGCGCCAAGGTCGACATCGACGACGAGGGGATCGTCAAGATCTCGTCCAGCGACGTCAGCCAGATCGAGGCGGCCCGCCGCTGGATCCAGGGCATCGTCGAGGAGCCCGAGGTCGGCAAGGTCTACACCGGCAAGGTCGTCAACCTCGTCGACTTCGGAGCCTTCGTGAACTTCATGGGCGGCAAGGACGGCCTCGTCCACGTCTCGGAGATCAAGTCGGAGCGGGTCGAGCGGGTCTCCGACGCGCTCAGCGAGGGCCAGGAAGTCAAGGTCAAGGTCCTCGAGATCGACCAGCGCGGCAAGGTCCGCCTCTCCATGCGCGTCGTCGACCAGGAGACCGGCGCCGAGCTGGAGGACACCCGTCCTCCCCGCGAAGGCGGCGACCGTGACCGCGGCCCGCGCGGCGACCGAGGCCCCAGGCGCGACGGCGAAGGCCGCGGCGACCGGGGCGGACGCGACCGCGGCCCGAGGCGCGACGGCGGCGGCCGTGACGGCGGCGGCGGACGTGACCGCGGCCCGCGCGACGGCGGCGGCGATCGCGGCCCGCGCGGCGAAGGCGGCGGCGAGCGCTCCGACCGGGGCGACCGCGGCCCGCGCCGCGAGCGCGAGGACCGGCCGGAGCGCAACGACGGCCCCGAGCCCGAATTCGCTCCCGCGTTCCTCACCCGCGACGACGATTGATCGCTCTGCCTCCCCATCCGCAAGGATGGGGAGGGGGACCACCCGAAGGGTGGTGGAGGGGTGACCCGTCATCGTACGAGATCGAATGAAAAGGCCCCGCAGCGTTGCGGGGCCTTTTTCTGGTGCATTGCGCGTCTCATCCTCTATCCTGCAGGGCGCGGGGTGAAAGGGCGATGACGAATATTGCGCTGTGGACGATCGGTGCACTTGCCTCTGGGTTTATCGGAGTGCTCCTTGCCGTCATCTTCGATGAGCCACTTCGCGGCCTGTTTGCCTTACTCCTTCGCCGCCGCCGAAAGCCAAATCCATTGGTCGGCATGTGGAAAACCACGTTCGAGATGCCATCAGGGGAAACGTACGTCGAAGTCATCAAAATCAGAAAGCGGCTCGGGAGAGTGGAAGGAAACATCGTACCGCACGCGGACAACCATGTTGGGCTGCGAGTTGTGGAGGCGTCCTATCCACTCCGCCTCGAAGGTGAGTTGTCTACGTCGGACATTTTTGCTGGCAAATGGTACCATCCCGTCGAGACGAAACGCTACTACGGGACTTTCCAGCTGATCCTCGATGTAGGCGGCGAACGGCTAGTCGGCATGTGGCTCGGGTATTCTCGGACGCAGCAAGGTATTGTTGCTGGGCCATGGACTTGGCATCGGATGTAATCGCCAATCGTCAGTGTATCGCGGAATCGGGGCTTCCCACGCGAAGCCGCGAAGTGACCGCGTCTCCTGCTGACTCCGCCCTTCAACGCTTAGCGGCTTTGCATGAGATAGCGCGAGCGTAGGCGCCGGCCATCGAGGACAAACCAATGCTGTCGCTGTCCACCCCCGGCGAGCCTGGCCCGTCATCGCCCTAAAAAGTGACAGTATACATTTACCGGGCGCTGTGCCGGGCGGAGGGTGCAGGGCTACCGAGGTAAATGTATACTGTCACTGTTTAACCTCGCAAGATGGGGAGGGGGGCACCAATTGGCGGGGAAGGGGTCAGGGCTACGACGGTAAATGTATACCAGCACCTTTGCCCATCAGTCGCGCGGATCTCTATCCTCGTCGTAGCGTCCTTCAAACTCTGAATCAGCTAGGATTTCCTTGTCCATCTCCAGTTTCCTCAGAAGCCGATTAATCTCGGCCTCGCCAACTGGCCCTGACACGATGACACGATAAGAGGCCTGCTTCGAGAGCATTCCAGATTGTAGCACCCGCTCATGTACGCCCATAGCTAGCCCACTTTGCATAGAGCCATGTAACGACGCGTCCTTTTTAGCCTTCTCTTCGCGAGGGAAAGGCATCATTTGGTTTATCATCTCGTCCAAGGTGGGGTTGAAGGCCGACGACGCGGGCGCGATCTCTTGCTCTGCTCCCGTAGAGTCGAATGTGCCCACCTGAGCGTTTACCAGCTCCTTGCTTTCGAGATAGACTCTCAATAATTTTTCCGCAGAGTCATCCCGGAAGTTCGATTTTATCAGGTGCCATTTGAGGGTGTCCGGGCTCGCCTCACCCTTTGCTCGTAGGATAGCGAAGGCTGCGGGGGCCTCAAATGCTCTGATGAGCGCCTCTTTCCGCTCGGAGCTTTCCGCTGGGGCATTGAGGATGGTGATGGCGTCGTCCGTGACCTTTACGTCGTCACCTCGCCCCTCCAGTAGCCCGTAAGCCCGAAGAGCGGCGAGAATCCCGAGGGACCGACCGTTGATGCTCGTGTACCCGAGCGGCTTAATGGCGGACAGGCGGGGCATTTTTGATCTCCCCTCTCGCTGATAGACCACGCGGATGCTGTCGATCGCCTCACCCAGAGCAATCTGCGGAAAATTTGGGCTTCTATCTGCCATATGCCGCCTCCTGTCGAAGTGCGTTTAGCGCGTTTGGAAAAAACCGTCAATGCGTCTAATTTAATCCAATTGTTCCAACCGCCCAAGCGGAGTATTGCGGGGAGGACTCGCTACGGGTGCATATGCGGAGGGCCACGTCCTACGTAGAGAACCAAGTGGCTTGGGAACTTTGGAGCAGGATCGTGGGCAGGGGAATTTTGACGATCGACGAGGTCGACCACGACCTGTCGCACTTGGATCCGTTCACGATCCTGGTCACGCCGAAAGCTGAGGGCGCGCCTACTTACAAGGTGCTCGTCTCCTTCAGTCATCATACCTTTACGCGCTCCTTTGAGGAGGGCGTCGACAATGAGGCCTACAAGCACGAGGAGGACGGGGAGGTTCGGTGCTTCTGCCCGGACCGTTACCTGTCTTCTCGAGCACTGCCCATTCTCATTAGCCGTGCTGCTGGTGGAAGGGCGTATTTCAGCCAAGGTCGTAATTTCATGCTGCTGGACCAGCCTTTGGGAGGACCGCCCTACGCGATATTTTTCAATCTCGAAGCGAGCCGATCAGTCAAGGATGCGGCGGCCGTCATGTTCGTTGTGAGTGCTTACGAGAAGCCGAACCTTCCTGCCCGGAGTAAGCTTCCGGCTATCTCCTTCGCTACCCTTGTCTCAAAAACCGTGAGGGGCGAGCCGATAGTGCGGCCAAAAAAATAGCCCTCCCGAAGGAGGGCTATCTGTGTGAGAGAATTCCCTTTGCACCCGCGCTCCGCGAGACTCTTTCGAGCGGGACGCTGTTTTTCACTCACCATCAGCGACAGGAGTTAAATACGCACGTTGCGTAAAAAGTTCAATAAGAATGTGGATAAGCCGGTCGATTGTAGGATTGAGAAAACCATTCATGCATTCAGCGTTGGCCACCGGGACCCTCGCGAATGAGAATGAACAGGGGCCGCTGCCATCGCCTCTCCACAGGGGGCCTTGAACGACCGATGGCTATCACGAGGGCCCCTTCCTGGCCGTCAAAATACGTAATAATCAAGATACCTCGTTAGATCCTCCTCCAAAACCTCCAAGCAGTCCCGGTCCATGCTCCGCGGCTCGTAGAGCTGGTGGGTACGGATAGTTGTAAGCTTGTCTCGCACCCCCTCCAGATCCGGCGCCGGCGTGAGCACCAGCGCAACCGCCGCCTCCTGCATTGGGGCCGTGCAACGGTACCAGTAAAGGCTTTCGGCTCGGGTCATTCGGGCGAAAGCGGCTTTGCGATCGGCGCCGGGGTCGGCCATCTCGCGGTAGAAGCGCTCGTTGGCGGCTCGGAACCAGCCGGTTTCCTCGGCCTTCTTCGCTTGGGCGGCTAGGCGGTTGTAGCGGGCCAGGTTGCGGTTCCACAGGGCGCGGTCGGGACGGTAGGCAGGGGGAGATCTTCGGTCGGCTCGTCTCGATAGGCTCAGCCCCAACCGGATTGAGCGCCAGAAATGGTATTACGCGGCGTCGCTGAGGACGCAGCTGCGGGCGTGTCAGGCTTGATCATGGTCATTTCGCATGCACGCGATGAATCGAGCAGAGAAAGTTGCCTTTATCAGCGCGGCCGACCCTTTGCAGGCTCGATCGCTCCGGTGACGAAAATATCCGACGCGTCGCAGGAAGGATCTGGGCGCTGGACCCAGCGGAACCCGGCCGTCGTGGGCGGGCGGCCGCCCGTGAGCAGGACCCGGTCGCCCTGTGCGAAGACCCGCCCATTGACCTTCAATGTCCTCGCACCAGAGTCCCAGCCTATGCCCGCAATGTGGAAGGCCGGCAGGGTCCGGCTCCGCTTCTTATCGCGCCCGACGATGTAAAGGCACCGGCCTTCGGCCTGCAGAATCCCTTCAAGAGCAGCGAGGAACATGTCGTCGCTCGGCTCCAGGAGGGCGAGGCGGACCCCTCCCCCTCCCTTGTCCGACGAAGCCCTTTCGTCCGCCACTTTCACAGCTGCCGGGTCGTTTCCCTCGGGCCGCCCGTTACAGCCGCCGGCAATAAGTGCGAGGCACACAGGAAAAGCGAGGGTGGAGAGCCGGCTAACCAAGGAGCAAGGACCATCCGCTGGAGAGGAAGTCCATGGGCATATAATAATAATAGTTGCACACGCCAGTGCTGCTCACACTGCCCCCCTTCAGGAGCCCGTAGGCGAGATCCAGCTCATAGACCGGTCCGCCGCTATCGCCGCGCTGGCAGTTGGGGCCTGTCACCGCGACATAGGTGTCGGCGCAATACCCGCCGGGCCCGCATTTATCCGGCGAAGGCGTAAAGTAAACATATTCGACCAACGAGCAAGTTGCGCCCGTCGTTTCTCCGGTGTGGCAGGCGCCGTCGCCTTCCCAAGTGGCATCGAGTGCCAGAGAGCCTACGGGACGGCGGACCAGGGTCTTGGCGGTGTCCACGTAGAACTCGGCCCGCTCGATATAGGCGCTGGTGTGAATCTGAACGTCCTGCGATGCATTGAAGTACTCGGATCCGGCGACCATGGTCAGTGGAATGGAGGACCCGTTTGGGTTGTAATAATTGGCGACATTCGCGCAGTGTGCGGCCGTTGCTACTCCCGTTGTCCCGGACGTGTTCTTGACGACGAACCCACTCGTGCAATCGGTGAGACGAGAGCCGCCCCGCACGTCCATGTTGATATCGACGCCGTCCAGGGTCCGGATGCGGATCGGGACCCCGGTCAGTGTTTCGAGCTCGGCGTCCTTGGCCATCGCTGCCGTCGCGGCCACCCCCGTGGCGTTGACGATGACGACGAGCTCGCCGGTTTTTGTGCTTATCCCGATGCCTTGCACGCCGGGCAGTAGAGTCCGCATGGCCGCTTGGTGCTGCTTAAGCGCGGCTCTCAGCTGCTGGATAGTCGAGCGAGCACCGGTCCGGTAGACGATCGGGACGGTCATCTCCCCGGCGGTGACGCTTTCGGCCGGAACGGCCACATCGCCCGTCAGAAGCACCGAGACTTGAAGGCTTGGGCTGTGCTGCGTCGAAATGCCGGCAAGGCGGCCGCCATGTGCCTGCTGAATGCGGGCTTTGACGGCCCGCAGCTCCTTCATGGCGAGTACGCGGCGCTTGGCTTCTTCGATTCCCACCCCGGTCGTCCGGGCATAGCCTTGGGCGGTTTGCTCGAGCACCTCCTCCGCGGTCTGAACGCGGGCGGCCTCATCCTCCTTCTGTAGGTTTGCATCAGCAGTAGTTTGTCCGCCGGTAGAAGCCACCTGCGCCGGTGCACCGGAAGTTGCGAGGACGAAGGCGGGTATCAGCAGGGTAGAGGTAATATTTCTCACGGGGTCGTCCTAACGCATACAGGTAAGGCCCCAAACTACCCTGGCTTGAAAGAGTTTCTATAACTCCAAAACGGATACAATTATTCTATATAGCACAGCGATCGACTTGGCCTTCATTCCACTACGATATCTACAGCCAACTACGGGTCTCCGGCAGAGCGGCTGGGTCTACCGGCAACTCGGATGTTCCTGCTCAAAGGCTCAAAGAAATGCAGCCGGCTCCTGCAATATTTTTGTTCTTAATTCCGCCTGAGCGGCGGGCCTTCCGCCAGCGCCCAATCGTGGAGCATCCGCGCCGTCTCCTCGAGCACCCGGCTGATCGCCAGCAGGCTGGGCCGCTCGGGCACAAAGGCTCCCGGTCCTCGGTCACGTCTCGTCCATGCCCCACATGGTTGGACCCACCGGTTAGCGCATTATGCCAACCTCGAATAGACGCTTTTCGAGGACCCGGGAGTGAAAGGGCAGGCGGGCAAGTTGAAGGAGTTCGCAGGGCCCCGCGATGATAGCCTTTCGGGGATGACCGAGAGATGGAAGAGGACATTCGCCTTCGAACCGACCGCTGGGCTCGCGGCCGGCCGTGGGGCGAAGAGGGCGCCTCGGCGGCCGGGCAATATTGGGCAATGCCGGGGAAGTTTCGGGCGGCACGTAAGCCGATACTTCGGAACTTCGGACCTTCCAACGGCCTGCCCGGAAGTACGGGAGCAATGTCGGGATCGTGCCAGGCCGTTGTGCGCGGCCGGTGGAGGCTTATCATCGCGGGCGATGCCGATTCGTGGTCTCGAGGCAGAAGGCGGAGGACAATGATGGGCGTTTACCTGGTCAACTGGAAGCTGAACCCGGAAAGGCCGGATCACGACGCCGCCCTGGCCGGGTTCATCGAGCGGCTCGAGAAATACGACTATATCCATGACGAGGATTTCGAGACGATCTACTTCATCTCCACGCCCTCGTCGGCGGGGGAGGTCAATATCGACCTGCACCAGGGGCTGGAGCCCGACGACAAGCTGGTCATCGCCAAGCTGACGGCGCACGCTTATTGCGGCTGGCTTCCGCAGGTCATGTGGGACTGGATCGAGGAGCGGCTCTGACGACGGCCGGGCGGGCGGCGGCCTCGTCCCCGACATCCCGTTACGTAGAATTCCGAGGCGGCCGAGTGCCGCCAAGTCTTTGAGCGCCTCCCGCGCAGGTTTATCGTGAACCGGCCGACTCGTGGTGATCGGCATTACGTGGAGAAGGATGATGACCAAGGGCAGGCTGATCGCGGCGATGCTTGGAGTGGCCGCGACTTTGTCGTTGCCGGCGCCGGTTTTCGCCAATCACGGCGATCCGATCTACCGGATTCGCTACTACAGCGACTCGAGCTACGCGCAGCAGGTCGGCCAGGACGACGGATACTGCATCTATTACGGACCCGCCTACAGCCATACGGGCCAGGCGACGAACTATGCGACCTACGAGCTTCTCGGCTATTGCGCCGAACGCGGGGAGTATGAGCCCATCTAGCGCCCGGTGCAGAGGAGAGGCGGCCGGAGCGGCCGTCTCTTCGCCCGCGGCACCCGCTAGCCCTTCTTGAGCGCGCCTGGCTTGTGGGCGGCGCGCTTGCCTTCCTCCGTCTCGACGATGAATTGCGGGTTGTCGGAGCTGGCGGCGACCTTGTGGCCCTTGATCGAGGTGGGCTCGGTCTGCTTCCTGACGACCTTGCCGTGGGCCTCGCCGCCGTGGCTCTTCCAACTGACCTTGTCGCCCTTCGAGAAATCGGTGGTCATTCGCGCTCTCCTTTCCGGCTAAGCGCTCGAGGGTCCGAAGGGTTTCCGATCCCGAAGCTCGCGGTCGCTGGAACATAAGTTCTTATCGCAGGTTAAGATCGGGTCGCATCACGCAGCGGCTTTGGCAGGCTTACTCCCTTCTGCCGACGGGCGCCTCGGCTTGGCCGGGGCGTCTTGCCATGGGGAGGGCGAAAGGAGTCATCATGAAGAAGATCATCATCGTTCTCGCGGCTGCGGGCGGCCTCGCGGCGTGCGACGTCGACCAGACCAAGAACGCCCAGCTGCCGGACGTCGACGTCAATGCGACGGGCGGCCAGCTTCCCGAATTCAACGTCACTCCGCCGGAAGTCAGCGTCGGAACGGAAAACAGGACGGTCGAGGTCCCAGACGTCGACGTCAAGGTCCCGGCCGAGAACGCCCAGTAAGCGGACCGGCCGTGCGACGGCCGACCGGAGGAATGAGGCCCCGCGAGCGATCGCGGGGCCTTTTTCGTGGCGCCTTAGCGCGGCCCGGCGCCGGCGGGCTCCCGCGCGTGCCTCTGCCTCGTTGAAGGGCGCTTGAAGGCCCGGCATCGGCGTGACCTTGTTCGGCGGATTCCGTAGCCGCCGGACTGGTGCGCGGCGATCCGCCAGGCTCCATCCTCCCCGCTTCGCTCCAGCGATGGCGTTCGGGCGTCTCAGCGCTTCGGCGCCGCCGGCCTGGCGAGGATCGCGGGCACGCAGAAGGCCTGCCGGGCGACCGCCGGCCCTCGATGCACCGGCTCCTGGCGGACGACGCCCCCGCGAGCGGCGCAGGTGGAAAGGGGAATGTCGTAATGGACGATCCGGCGGGTGTAGACCGGGCGGACGTCGCCGCAGGGATGGATCCCCACGACGGGCACGCCGCGATGGCGGCCCAGCGCAACCCGCCTGAACATCATCGCCCGCTTTGTCGAAGGGGGCCCGACGCGTAGGCGGCGATGTCGAAATCGGTCAGCTTGCGGAGCGGGCAAGGCCGATCCGCGCGGGCGGCGGCCGTCCCGGCGGCGAAAAGGCCGGCGGCGGCGGCGAGAAGGATCCGGGACGACATGCGTGCTCCTCTTGAGGCCGGAGCGGATCGTTACGGCGGCGAAGCTGAACTCCGGCTTGTCGGCGCGGGCGGCACGAGGCCGGGCGCGGGTTGCTCTACTGAGCGTTGGACGCAACAGCCGAGTCGTTGGCCGCGGCGACGTTGCCGGCGATCTGGTTGAGGAGGGCGTTCGCCTCGTTCTCAAGCGGAGCGGCCTGGGCCTCGACTCCATTCTCCGCTTCCGCCCTGATCTGGTCGGCGCGCTCCTCGAGCTGCCTCGAGACGGTGTCGGCCTTGGCCTGGATGTTCTCCGGCTCGGGCTCGCAGGCGGCGAGGAGGAGCAGGGGGGAGAGGCGGAGAAGGGTGCGCATCGGGGGCCCTATACGCCATTCCCGCGAAGGCGGGAATCCCGGCGGGCGAAAGGCGCCGGCGTTCTTCACCCGCCGGGGCCCCAGCCTTCGCTGGGGCGACGGGTAACCGCCGGCATCCGTGTTCAGGGTCCCGGCTTTCGCCGGGATGACGGTGCGGCCGGTGGGACGGTCAGCTTAAAAGTGGGGAGCTTCTGTTGCTCGGTGCTCCCCGTACCGCCGGTGTCCGCTTCTGTTGCCCGGTGCGGCCCGAACCGCGCTTTTGGCCTACTTAATCTTATCCGTGAGGATTGGGATTAAGCAGCAATCGCGAGCGCCTCGTTATCGTTGGCACTTGTGGTTATGAACGGTTTTACGGCGCATTCAGGCCGGGCAAAAACAGCGCTTTTCAACACACGTCGATCCTAGTTCGGCCCCATCAGCTGAGCCGCAGGCGCGGCACGCTTCATGCGTGTCGCCCCTCGTGGCTCGGCCCACCTGGTGGAGCCGCCGGGTACCGCCCCCGGGTCCGCTGCGTCTATTGCACGCTGCAATTTATCACCATAGCCGGGCGAACCCGGCAGGACCCATATAGGCGATCCGAGCTGAATTTAAAGTGAAAGTGGGCGTGGATGTTGCGGGGGCGCATCGAAGTCCCTACTTGCTTGCCCACAGACGAAGAGGGGCAACCGACATGAAGCGCACTTCCCTGATGACCGCTTTCCTGGTGCCGGTGGCGGCGGTTTCGCTTTCCGGCTGCGGAGTGAACTCGATCCCGACCGCCGAGGAGGAGGCCAAGGCGAAATGGGCCGACGTCCAGGCCGCCTACCAGCGCCGCGCCAGCCTGGTCCCGAACCTCGTCTCGACGGTGCGCGGCGCAGCGGCGTCGGAGGAGCGGATCCTGACCCGGGTAACCCAGGCGCGGGCGGCCGCCACCAGCGTGACCGTCAGCGGCGACCAGCTCACCGATCCGGCCGCGATGCAGCGTTATGCCGAAGCCCAGAACCGGCTGAGCGCATCCATCGTTCCGCTCCAGCGGCTCCAGGAGGCCTATCCGAACCTTCAGAGCCAGGCCAATTTCGCGACTCTGATGAGCCAGCTGGAAAGCACCGAGAACCGGATCAACATCACGATCCGCGACTACAATACGGCGGTCCAGTCCTACAACACGACGATCCGGACCTTCCCGGCGGTGATCGGAGCCAAGGTGATCTACGGAGCCAAGCCGATGGCCACCTTCCAGGCGACGACTCCGAACGCGGACCAGGCGCCGGAAGTCAATTTCGACACGAACACCGGCGCCTGACCCGGGCGGTGATCCGGACGATCCTTCTCCTGCCGCTGCTCGTCCTGGGCGGCACGTGCGACGCAAAGGCGCCGGCGGGCGATTCACCGGCCCCGCCGATCGTCCAGGTCTCGTCAGCCAGTCCCCTGCCGGCGCTCACCGGGCGGGTGGTCGACCGGGCCGGAATACTCGGCGCGCAAGCCGAAGCGGCGCTCGACGCGCGGCTCGCAGCCCTCGAGAAGGAGACTAGCGACCAGCTTGTGGTGGTGACGGTTCCAAGCCTGGTGAACGAGCCGATCAACGAATTCGGCCTTCGCCTCGGCCGTGGCTGGCGAGTGGGGCGGAAGGGGCTCGACAACGGAGTCCTGGTGATCGTCGCACCGGCCGAGCGGCAGGCCCGGATCGAGGTCGGCTACGGCCTCGAAGACCTGCTCACCGACGAGCGCTCGGCGCAGATCCTGAGGGACCGAATGATCCCCAACTTCCGGAAGGGCTTCATGGAGCGCGGCGTGGGCGACGGAGTCGCTGCAATTGTCGCGACCCTGAAGAGCGACACCCGTCGTCCGCGCGGCCGCCCGAGGACTTCGGCATGATCCGGTGGCTTTGCCTTGCACTGCTCCTCGTCTCCGCCCCGGCCGCGGCACAGGACTTTCCCAAGCTGACCGGCCGGGTGGTCGACGCGGCGAACATCATCCCCGATTCCGACGAGGCGGCGCTGACCCAGAAGCTGGCGGCGCTCGAGACGGCGAGCAGCCGGCAGCTGGTCGTGGCGACGGTGCCCAGCCTGCAGGGCAACGACATAGCCGATTACGGCTACCAGCTCGGACGCCATTGGGGGATCGGCCAGAAGGGGGCGAATAACGGCGTCATCCTCCTCGTCGCTCCCAACGAGCGTAAGGTCAGGATCGACGTCGGCTACGGCCTCGAGCCGATCATCACCGACGCTCTCTCGCACCAGATCATCACCCAGCAGATCCTCCCGGCCTTCAAGGCCAACGACTATCCGCGCGGGATCGATGCCGGGGCCGACGCGATCATCGCTCAGCTCCAGGCGCCTCCCGAGCAGGCCGAGAAGAAGGCGCTCGAGGCCCAGCAGGCGCAGCGGCAGAGTGGAAGCGGAGGCGGCGGGTCGATCTTCCCGCTGATCTTCTGGGGGATCGTGTTCTTCTTCTTCATCCTGCCGATGCTTCGCGGCGGCCGGCGCGGGCGGCGCCATCGCCGCTCCGGGGTCTGGGTGTGGGGACCGGGTATCGGCGGCGGCGGCGGCTGGGGCGGCGGCTCGAGCGGCGGCGGTTTCGGAGGCTTCGGCGGAGGCGGGGGCGGAGGCTTCGGCGGCGGCGGCGGTTCGTTCGGCGGCGGCGGGGCGTCGGGAGGATGGTGATGCCGAGGTTCAGCGAGGCCGACCATGCGCTCGTCACCGAGGCCGTGGCGAAGGCGGAGCGTTCGAGCGACGGCGAGATCGTCACCATCGTCGCTCCGCGCTCCGACTCCTATCACGACGTCGGCCTTCATTATGCGGTGCTTGCGATGCTTCTGGTGCCGACGATCGCGGCCCTGGTCCCGCAATCGTGGATCGACTGGATGCTGGCCCTGGTCTTCGGGTGGGACTCGTCGCCGAGCTTCCGGCTGCTGATGCTTCTCCTCGTGCTCAAGATGGCCGCGATTTTCCTGATCGTCCGGTTCGCCTTTGCCTGGATGCCGCTCCGGATGGCGCTGACCCCGGCGACGACCAAGACCCGCCGGGTCCGGCGCCGCGCGGTCGAGCTGTTCCGGGCCGGAACCGAGAAGCGGACCAAAGGCCGGACCGGGATCCTTCTCTACCTCTCGCTGCTCGAGCACCGGGCGGAGATCGTTGCGGACGAGGCGATCCATTCGAAGGTCGAGGCGGATGAGTGGGGCGAGGCGATGGCCGCCTTGGTCGATGGGGTGAAGGCCGGCCGTCCGGGCGAGGGCATGGCGCTCGCGGTCGGGAAGATCGGCGAGGTGCTGGCGGCATGCCTTCCGCCGACGCTCGACAATCCCAACGAGCTTCCGGACCGGCTGATCGAGCTTTGACCCAGACTCCCGAAATCGTCTGGAGCGGCCGCTTCATCGAGGCGAAGAGGCTCGGCAAGTGGGAGTTCGTGTCTCGGACCCGGGGGGTGAGCGCTGCGGTGATCCTCGCGGTAGATGAGGGCCATGTGCTCCTCGTCGAGCAATATCGGGTGCCGCTCGGAGCGCGCTGCCTGGAGCTTCCCGCCGGCCTGGTCGGCGACGACGTCGAGGGCGAGCAGGCCGCGGAGGCGGCGATTCGCGAGCTCGAGGAGGAGACCGGTTACCGGGCCGAGCGGGCGGTCGAACTTGGGCGCTACTACGCTTCTCCGGGGATGTCGTCGGAAGGCTTCGCATTGCTCCGGGCCGAAGGACTGGCGAAGGTCGGCGACGGCGGCGGAGTCGCAGGCGAGGACATCGAGGTCCACCGAGTGAAGCTTGAGGCGCTGGTGGAATTCGTGGCCGAACGGCGAGCGGCGGGAGTCGCGATCGATTCGAAGCTGTTGCTTCTGCTCGGGGCCGAGATGCTGAAACCCTAACCGTCATCCCGGCGCAAGCCGGGACCTCAGGTCGGAAAGTCTCCGCAGGTCTCCCCGAGGTCCCGGCGTCCGCCGGGATGACGGTCAGCCGTCAAAATCGATGCGATGCTCCAGCGTGCTTCCGCGGCAGGTGAATTGCTCGGTCTGGCTGCGGGGCATGTCGGCGTCTGCGCCGAGGTCGATCTTCTCGACATAGGAGAGATGCTCGCCGCCCTCACGCTTGAGCCGGCTCACCGCCTTGCCTCCCTTCCGGTCCAGCGCGGCGAGGCGGGACAGCGCGGCCGAATGGCGCTGCTCGAGCGCCTGCTCGCAGTCGGCCCGGCTGGCGAAGGCTTCGGTCCTCGGGTCGATCTCGATCGTCGGTGCGGCGCACGCGATCCCGCTCGCGCCGAGCAGAAGCAGCAGGGTCGCCGCCGCCCTCACGGCCGGCCGGTCATTTGAAATTGTCGGCATAGGCCTGAAGCTTGAGCTTGCGTGTCGCGGGCGGGACGAGATGGCAGCTGATGCCGTTCTTTTCCGCATAGGCCCGCGCCGCCTCGAGCGTCGGGAAGCCGATCGTCACCTGCGCCTGGGTGTCGCCGCCGCCCGACCAGCCGGTGAGCGGATCCGGAACGTGCGGCCGGTGCGACTCGAACTGGAGCACCCACTCGCCGGTGCGCGCATTGCCCGATTGCATCGCATTCTTCGATCGCTGGAAAATCCGCGCCGCGGTCATTCTCGATGCTCCCTTGTGCCGGTCGGTGGTGCCTTGGTTTCCGAATTTAATCAACCGGGTGGATCCCCGTCGTCCCGGCGAAAGCCGGGATCTCATGACAAGAAGTCTCGGCGGGTCTCCCCGAGGTCCCGGCTTTCGCCGGGATGACGGCTAGGGGCGCCGCGATGTAGCCTTCTTCGTGCGCAGCGTCGGATCGGCAGCCGCCGGATCCTCCGGCCAGGGATGCTTCGGGTAGCGGCCGCGCATCTCCTTCGCCACCCCGGACCAGCTTCCGCTCCAGAAGCCGGGGAGGTCCCGGGTGGTCTGGATCGGGCGGCCGGCCGGCGAGGTCAGGCTGAGGATCAGGGGCACCTGCCCCCCGGCGATGGCCGGGTGGCTGGAGAGACCGTAGAGCGCCTGTACCCGGACGGTCACGGTGGGGCCGGCTTCCGCCTCGTAATCGATGGCGTGGCTGCTTCCAGCGGGCGTTTCGAAGGCGTGCGGGGCCAGCCGATCGACCGACTTGCGGCCCTCCCAGCCGAGGCGGGAATCGAGGATTCCGGCGAGCGAGGCGGGGTCGACGTCTCGAAGTCCGCGTCGGCCCGCGACGAGCAGGGGCAGCCATTCGTCGAGCGAGGCGCTCAGGGCCTCGTCGGAAAGGTCGGCCAGGGCGGGATCGAAGGCTCGGGCGAAAGCTGCGCGGCGGCGAAGCGAGCGGGCGCCTTCGCTCCACGGAAGCAGGTGCAGGCCGTGGGTCCGGACCCCTTCGAGAAGGGCCGCCGCGATCTCCTCCGGCGAAGCCTGGCAGTCCTGGCCTTCGGATAGGGTGATCGAGCCCAGCCGGCGTCCGCGGCGGGCCCGGACGCTTCCGCTGGCCGGGTCGAAGGCGATCCGGGTGCCGCTCTCGATCCGTTCGCCGAACAGGGCCTCGACCTCCGCCTCGCCGATCGCCGCGGCCGAGAGGATGCGGGCTCCGGCAGCGGTTCCGCTCACCTCGCCGACGGCGAGCCAGGTCTCCCGGGCGAGCGGCGAGTGGGGGTCGAGCCGGAAGCCTCGGCCGCCGGCGCTGATCCAATTCTCTCCCGACGGATCGCGGCGCTTGGAGAGGCGGTCGGGGAAGGCGAGGGCGAGGCAGGGGCCTATTCCTCCGTCATCCCGGCGAAACCCGGGACCCCGGGGAGACCCGTCGCGCCCTTCCGGCCCGAGGTCCCGCCTTTCGCCGGGATGGCGGGTGAGGTGCGACCACCTCTTAGCAAGCCCTCTCGCGGCCTCCGCCCGTCGTCCGCGCTCGCTCCGCCAGCGCCTGAGCCTGGTCTCGAGATCGACGTCGTTTCCGCCCAGCCCCCGTTCGGACAGAAGTACCGCCACCTCGGCCGCGGTCTGCCCCCAGCCCCGCGCCTCCGCCTCGATCAGCATGTGCGCCAGCCGGGGCGGCAGGGGCAAAGCGGCGATCGCCTTGCCGTGAGGGGTCGGCCGGCCGTCCTCGCCCAGCGCGCCCAGCGAGAGCAGCCTTCGGCGCGCCTCGCCGACCGCGGCGGCCGGCGGCGGGTCGAGCCAGCGCAGTGCGCGGGGGTCGCAGACTCCCCACAGCGCGCAGTCGAGGAGAAGGGCGCTGAGGTCCGCTTCGAGTATCTCCGGCGGATCGAACCTTGGAAGCCCGGCCGTCGCCGCTTCCTCCCAGAGCCGGTAGACGATTCCCGGCCCCTGTCGCCCGGAGCGCCCGGCCCGCTGGGTGACGGCGGCCCGGCTGGCCCGCTCGGTGACTAGCCGAGTGATTCCGGCGGAGCGGTCGTAGCGGGGGCGCCGGGCCAGGCCCGAATCGACGACGATCCGGACTCCGTCCAGGGTCAGGCTGGTTTCGGCGATCGACGTGGCGAGCACCACCTTGCGCCGGCCCGGCGGAGGCGGCGCGATGGCGGCGCGCTGGGCGCCGGGCTCGAGGCTTCCGTGCAGCCGGTGGAGGTCGGTCCCCGACGCAAGGCCCTCGAGCCTCTCGGCGGTTCGCTCGATCTCGGCGACCCCGGGGAGGAACGCGAGCAGGCCGCCTTCCGCCTCCGCTAGTGCTCGGCGGATCGCCGCCGCCATTTCGTCCTCGATCCTCTTCTCGGCCGAGCGGCCGAGATGGCGAAGCTCGACCGGGAAGCTTCGCCCCTCGCTCTCGATCGCCGGAGCAGGCTTTTCCCCTTCCGCCATAAGCTCGGCGAAACGCTCCCCGTCCAGGGTGGCGGACATCGCCACCAGCCTGAGGTCCGGCCGAAGCGCTCCCTGGGCGTCGAGCGCGAGGGCGAGCCCGAAATCGCTGTCCAGGCTTCGCTCGTGAACCTCGTCGAACAGAACCGCCGAAACTCCGGCCAATTCCGGATCGGCCTGGATCCGGTTCCTGAAGATGCCCTCGGTGAGGACCAGGATCCGGGTGCGCGCGGAGCGCTTCGAGTCGAGACGGGTGGCATAGCCGATCGTCTCCCCGACACGCTCCCCAGCAAGCTCCGCCATCCGCTCGGCGGCGGCGCGCGCGGCGAGCCGGCGCGGAGAGAGGAGCAGGATCTCGCCCGTGCACCAAGGCTCGGCGAGCAGGGCGGGGGCCACTGCGGTGGTCTTGCCGGCGCCGGGCGGGGCGACGAGGACGGCATTGGGGCCGGCGCGCAGGGCGGCCAACAGATCGGGGAGGACGGCGTGGATGGGGAGATCCGTCATTGCCCCTACTTCGTCATCGCGAGCGCAGCGAAGCAATCCAGTCCGCAGGACCGAAGGAGCCTGGATTGCTTCGTCGCTTCGCTCCTCGCAATGACGGCCTTAAGCCTCAATAAGCCCGAGCGATCGCGAATTCGACCGCTTCGACGAGCGCCGTCCTGGCCTTGCCGGCGGGGAAGCGGCCGAGGGCGTCAATGGCGCGCTGGCCGTAGGTCCGGGCTCGGCCCAGCGTGTCGGCCAGGGCTCCGCTCCGCTCGAGCAGGCCGATGGCCTCGGCCAGGTCCTCGTCCGAGGTCCGGCTGCCTTCCATCGCTTCCTGCCAGAAGCGGCGCTCGGAAGCCGAGCCGCGGGCATGAGCGAGGATGACCGGGAGGGTGACCTTGCCGTCTCGGAAATCGTCGCCGACGCCCTTGCCCATCGTTCCGGGGTCGGAGGAATAGTCGATCGCGTCGTCGACCAGCTGGAAGGCGATCCCGAGGTTTCGGCCGTAGCAGTCGAGCGCGGTCTCCACCTCCTCGCCGCGCTCGGCGACCACCGCTGCGATCCGGCAGGCGGCTGCGAAGAGCGCCGCGGTCTTGGCCTGGATGATGTCGAGATAATGGTCTTCGCCGGTGTCGATCCGGCGCTGGGCGGTGAGCTGGTCGACTTCGCCCTCGGCGATTATGGCGGAAGCCCGGGAGAGGATCTTGAGGACTCGCAAGCTGCCGTCCTCGACCATCAGCTCGAAGCTTCGGGAAAAGAGGAAGTCGCCGACCAGGACGCTGGCCGCATTGCCCCAGATGATATTGGCGGTGCGCTTGCCGCGCCTCAGCCCCGAGCCATCGACGACGTCGTCGTGGAGGAGGGTCGCGGTGTGGATGAACTCGACCGCGGCGGCGAGCTTGTGGTGCCGGGCGCCCTGATAGTCGAGCAGCCGGGCGCAGGCCAAGGTGAGCATCGGCCGCATCCGCTTGCCGCCGCCGGCGATGAGGTGGCCGGCAAGCTCGGGGATCAGCGCCACCGGGCTCTGCATCCGGTCGAGGATAACCGCGTTGACGTGGTTGAGATCGGCCGAGACAAGCTGGATCATCGGGTCGAGCGAAGCCGCGCGCCCGGGGCGGATGGGATGGACGGAGGCGCTCATCGCGCCGCGATTTGCGCTGGGTTAAGCCGAAAGGCAAGGCGGCAGATCAGGGCGGCGGCGATATGGCGGCGTTGATCTCTCCGGCGCTCAGTCGATTGTCGCTGTTGAGGTCGACGCTGTCGAATGCTCCGGCCGACTGGTTGAGGATCATCGTCTCGACCCGCTGGCGATCCTCGACTGACAGGCGGGCTTCGTCGGCGGCATAGGTCTCCAGCAGCCGGGCCTCGGCCTCGCTTCTGGCCGGGGCGGAATCGCTTGCGAGCAGACCTTCCAGATACGCCTCGGCGAAAGCGGTTCGGCTCAGCGCCGAATATTGCATATGATTTCTGAAAATCTCGCTGAGCTCACGCTTCTCGACCGCAAAGGGCACCGTTCCTCCGCAGGCGGCGGGAAGCGATATCCGATAGTGGAAATAATAGGGTGTCGGATTGGCCCGAATCCGGCCCGGGCCGGGGCACCGGTCGGCCAGTTTGCCGCCGCCGTCGGTAGCCTTGATGATCCTCCAGCTGCCGGGGGCGGCCTCATATTCGATGTCGCTTCGCACCGCCTTGGCCGTGCCTTCCTCGACGACTTGGGCGTTGAAATGGGTCTGCGCCGCTGCCGGGGAAACGAAAGCCGCAGCGGCAGCAAGCGGAAGCATGCGAGAGAGCAGGCTAGGCATTCGTACCTCCTTCAGGCGATTTCTTCTTGCTTGGCACGGCCCCTGCGTCCCCCCTCAGGAACGCGAAAAGCACCAGTCCGACGAGCACTGCTGCCCAAACGAAGATGAGGACGAGCACGATGCTGGTCTCGTGCGTGGCGACCCAGGTATCGAGGCTCCTCCGGGTGAAGCGGATCGCTTCGTCCGGATTGGTACTGGACAGGTAGATGTGCGGACGAGTCGCGCCTCTGACGGCGAGATCGAGCCGGACTCGGGAGCCCGGCATCATCTTTGCGACGGTATATTGCGCGGAGTCCGGATAGGTTATCGTGGGCTCGGAGCCTTCATCCGCGGGTTCGACCGACCGGACCTTCAGCTTGGACGAAATCGGGCTCGCGTCGGCGGCCAGGAAGCTCACTTTGATCGGCCCGTAGGCATGGGTTCGGTTCACGTTGGTGACGCGGTAAACCACCTCGAGCCCGCTGGAAGTCGTCTTCTCGTCTATCGTATATTCAATGGTCGGCGTGTCGGTGACCCGGTCGACATAGTGAGTGATCAGCCAGCCGAGAACCGCGGCGACGGCCGTGATGAAGTAGCTCACCCGCTCCCACATATGGCGCTCCCGTGCCCGATATGCTTCTAATGAGCGAATTCGCGTCCGTGAAGCCGTGACGGCGGTCACGGTCCGAGGATCTCAGCTGCACAGGGGCAATTTCAACCTCGCCAGCAAGCCGCCCAGATCTTCGCTCTCCTCAAGGCTGATCGAGCCGCCGTAGATCTGGGCGACGTCGCGGACGATGGCGAGTCCGAGTCCGGTGCCGGGCTTGCCGGTGTCGAGCCTGGCGCCGCGGTCGAAGATGCTCTGCCGTTCCTCCTCGGGAATCCCGCGGCCGTCGTCCTCGACCTCGATCTCGACGCATTCGGGCGTGGTCTTGGCGGTGACGAAGACCCGGCCGCCGCCATATTTGGCGGCGTTCTCGATGAGGTTGCCGAGCATCTCGTCGAGGTCCTGGCGCTCCACCCGGACCGAGGCGGCCTTGTCGCCTGCGAGGTCGACGGTGACGTTGTCGTGGAGCCGGCTGACGGCGCGCTCGACCGCCTCGAGCGACGGCCACACCTGGGAGCGGGCCTGCGCCGAGGAGCGGCGGCCGATCGCCCTGGCTCGGGCGAGATGGTGATCGATCTGGCGGCGCATCGTCGTTGCCTCCCGGCACACGGTCTCCGCGAGATCGGGTGCCCGAGCGGTTGCGGCGTTGGTGATGACGGTTAGCGGGGTCTTCAAGGCATGGGCGAGGTTGCCGGCGTGGCGTCGGGCCTCCTCGGCCTGCTTCTCATTATGCTCGAGCAGCGCGTTCAGCTCCTCGGTGAGTGGCTCGATCTCGGTCGGGAAGCGCTCGGCGATCCGCGACTTCTCCCCCGATCGGATCGCGGCGATGGCCCGGCGCACCCGGCGAAGCGGCCACAGGCCGTAAAGCGCCTGGAGGGCGGCGAGGACGAGAAGTCCGAGCCCGAGGATCCCGAACGAGCGCAGAAGGGTCTTCCTGAGCACGCTGATCTGATCGTCCAGATCCTCGCGGCTCTGGGCGACCTGGAAGCGCCAACGGGTCGGTGAGCCGGGAAGCTGGATGTCGCGCTCGACCACCCGGAGCGTCTCACCCTCAAGCTCGCGGCTGTCGTAGGTGTGCAGGCCGACATCGTTATGGGCCCTCGTGATCTTGAGCTTCCGGTCCCAGAGGGAGCGCGAGAGCAGGTCGACGTCCGCCGGAGCGTCGGCGGGCTTGTTGGCGACCGCGCTGACCTGGAAATAGAGGCCCGAATAAGGTTCGAGGAAGCGCTGGTCGGCGGGCGGCCGGTTGAGGAAGGCCTCGCCCTCGGTCCCGACCTCGGCCGAGGCGACGAGTGCCGTCAGCACATATTCGAGCTGGGCGTCGAACGAGTTGGAGATGGCCGAGCTCAGCACCCTGTCGAGCGCATAGCCGCCGGCGCCGAGCAGAACGAGGATCCACAGGGCCGAGACTCCGATCATCCTCCGGGTCAGCGAGCCGGTTCGGGCGGCGCGGGGGACCCGGCGGAACAGGCGGGGGAGGCGTAGGCGGGGGCGTTTCATCGGACGATCGTCCCGGTCTGATCCGGGGTCAATGAACGCAGGGTGTAGCGAAGCCCCCGGTCCCTTATCGTCATCCCGGCGCAAGCCGGGACCCCGGGCCGGTGAGGCGCCCTTCCTCAACGAGGGCCCGGCTTTCGCCGGGATGACGGCGGGCGGCATGCTCGCCCTCAATCTTCCAGGGAGTAGCCGAGGCCGCGGATGGTGGTGATGACGTCGGGGCCGAGTTTCTTGCGGATCCGGGTGACGAAGACCTCGATCGTGTTCGAATCGCGGTCGAAATCCTGGTCGTAGATATGCTCGATCAGCTCGGTCCGGCTGACCACCTTGCCCTTGTGGTGCATCAGGTAGGAGAGGAGCTTGTACTCCTGCGCGGTCAGCTTCACCGGCTCGCCGTCGAGGGTCACCTTGCCCGAGCGGGTGTCGAGGCGGACGTCGCCGGCGGTGAGTTCGGACGAGCTGTTGCCGGACGCCCGGCGGATGAGCGCCCTCAGGCGGGCGATCAGCTCCTCGGTCTGGAAGGGCTTGGCGAGATAATCGTCGGCGCCGGCGTCGAGCCCGGCGACCTTGTCGGACCAGCTGTCGCGGGCGGTGAGGACCAGAACCGGGACCGCGATCCCTTCCTTGCGCCAGCGGTCGAGGACGGTGAGGCCGTCTACCTCGGGAAGGCCGAGATCGAGAATGATCGCGTCGTAGCTTTCGGTCGAGCCGAGATAATGGCCGTCCTCACCGTCGGTGGCGAGATCGATCGCATAGCCGGCGCCCTCGAGCGTCGCTCGCAGCTGGCGCCCCAGATTGGGCTCGTCTTCGACGATCAGGACCCGCATCGCACTCCCCTATGACTGTCTCGAAGGCTTGATAGCGGCCCAACCGGTATGGTGGCCAATTGTTTCACTCCCGTCATCCCGGCACTCCTCGTCATTCCGGCGAAAGCCGGGCCTCGTTGAGGAAGAGGCTCGCAGCGCTTTCCCCCGGAATCCCGGCCTTCGCCGGGATGACGGGCTCGCCGACGGCGATCCCGTCAGAACCCGGACTTGCCGATCACTTCGCCCGTCCGGGCGTCGACGTCGATCCAGACGACCCGCTGGCCGCGAAGGAACTTGAGACGGTAGCGGCCGACATCGGCGTCGAATTCCGGGCCGAGATAGTCGAAGCCGCGCATCTGCGGGACGATCCGAGCCTCGATCGCGCGCAACGGGATGATCCGCCCGGTCAGAGTTCCCTGGAACGCTCCGGACTGATCGCGCGAACGCGGGCCGGCCAGGGCCGGGGCAGAGGCGGCAGCGCTCATGGTGAGAGCGATGACAAAGGCGGAAAGGATACGCATTGGGAATACTGCTTTTGCTGTTCGAGGGTTGGCATAGAGCCGGACCATTGAATAGCCCATGAATGCGAAGGGTAGGGAACGGGCAGGGGCCACACCGTCATCCCGGCGGAAGCCGGGACCTCGGGGAGACCCGTCGAGACTTCTCGTCCCGAGGTCCGGCTTGCGCCGGAATGACGATATGGCACGGCCCATCGCTTCGGCCTTGGCTTCCCGCCGGCCCCGTGCTGAGGGGCCGGAATGAACGGCTGGATCTGTCCGGTGGCCGCAGCCGCCTTTCTCCTCTCCGCCTGCGCGAGCAAGCCCGCTCCGGCGCCGGCGCCCGAGCGACCGGCGCGGCCGGCCCGCCCCGCGCCCGTGCCGGCGCCCGATCCGGTTCCGGCGGAGCAGAGCCCGAACGATGCGCCCGGCCTCCCGATCACCGCCGGGGACTGGACTTATTCCGAAGTCCCGGGCGGAAGCGCCGCACGGTTCGGTTCGGCCGGGGCGGAAAGGTTCAGCCTGCGCTGCGATTCCGGGCGCCGCCGGATCGTCCTGGCCCGGACCGGAACGAGCGCCGCGCTGAGGATAGCCACTACCTACGGGCAGCGTGCCCTTGGGTCCGCCGCCGAGCTTCCGGCCGACGACCCGCTGCTCGATGAGATGGCGTTCAGCCGCGGCCGATTCACTGTCGAGGCCGAGGGCCTGGAGGCACTTATCCTTCCGGCCTGGCCGGAGCCCGCCCGGGTGATCGACGACTGCCGGGGGTGAGATATTCACCCCATTCGTCCGCCGCGGGCGAAGCGAAAAGACTAAGGCCGAAAAACATCAAAACAAGCCTTGCGCGGCGATTCGCGATGATTCATCTTCCGCCTCGCCACAACAACGCGAAAGGAGGTGATCCGATGTCTCATGGTTCAGCTAAGAGGTCGGGTTTGCTCGTTCGGGAGATGAAGGCCTAGCCTTCCTCAGGTCTCCCGGGCTGGAGCCATCCGGCCGCTGACCATGTTCGGAGGGTCGTCGCGCGGGGCGCGGCGGCCCTTCAACTTGTCCGGGCCTCCAACTTGTCCGGGGCAGGAACGGCGCGAGCCATCGGGGCGTTGTGGCGGGATGACCGAAAAACCGATCTCCGACCTCCTGCCACCGGACCAGGGCCGGGCTTCGTCGCTCTACGACGAGCAGCTCCAGCGCCAGCAGCAGGAGAAGTTGCTTCTCGACCGGGTCGAGCAGCGCCTCGACCTGCTCGCGCCGGTCAAGGACGAGCCCGTCTCGGAATAGTCCCAAGGATGGAACTCCCGCCTCCCTGCGCGCTTCGGCAGTCAGGGAGGCGGGGCCGAAGTTCAGCTGGCGCTGAGGCTCTTGTTCATCTGCTCCCACTGCTCGTGGCCGGAGCGGACCGACTGGTAGCATTCGCGAAGCAGCTGCTGGGTCTCGGCGGACACCTGGGTATCGGCCAAAGCGGTTTCCCACTTGCCGTTGAGGAAGCTCTCGCCGCGGTCGACCTCGGCCACGACCGACTTGTCGTCGCTTCCGGTCACCGCGTCGCGGAGCGACAGGAACTGGCGGTGCGCCTTGGCGAGCAGGCTGCCGTCGTCCTCCGAAGTTCCGCCGAGCTCGGTGACCCGCCGGCGAAGAAGTCCGACGACCTCCTCGCGCTCCTGTGCGCGCTTGCGGAAGATCTCGGCGAATTGCTCGTTGGTCGCCTCGCCTGCTGAATGCCGGTAGCCGTCGATGCTGTCGATGGTGGTCTCGATCAGGCTGTTGAGAACGGTCACGTCATGTTCGTTGAACATGGTCTTCTCCTGTCTTGAGGGTTCGGCGCTTCAACCCGCGGCGGGTCGTTAAGGGTCCGTGCCGGAACGCGAATATGCGCCAGGACGTTCAACGCGGGAAAGGAGCCGGACATGGCCGAAGAGGAAAGCGAACGGGGAAGGCCCGCCACCTTCGATCCGAAGACCGGCGAGGTCCACGGTTCGGGCGCGGGAGCGGGCGGCGGTGGCAATCCGGACGAGGATTACGACCAGGACCCGATGGCCGGCTCGGGCGCGGAGCCGCCGCACGGCCCCCGATCGAAGGACGAGGCGGCAAGGCGCCCGATCGACCCGGACGAGGGAGTCTGAAATGACCGGCAAAGGCCATCCGCTCCCGGGCAGCGACGAAGCCCGGCACAACGAGATCCCGGAGGATCTGGCCGAGGAGAAGGGCCGCGGCGACGACAGCAAGCCCGTGGTCCAGCCCGGTCGCGACGCCGTAAACCCAGACGGCGAGCGCTACCGCTACGACGACAACGGCCGGGCGGAAGAGGTCTAGAATCGTCTTCCCTGCCGCGAAGCGGCGGAGAGGGGGTCACACGAAGTGTGGCGTAGGTCCCGACAGCCACTTCTCGACCCTGCTTCGCATGGTCCCCTCCCCGAGAAAATCTAAGTGAGGATCTGGCTTCGGCGCTCCCCCGCACCGTTCCGGCGCTACCCCCGGAGCCCCGAGCCGGTCTTAACGTTGATCAAGCTTCCAGACTATCAGCCAGGAGCATGATCATGGCCAATCAGAACAATCAGGACGGCGGCCTTTCGGGCAGCGAGCTTCAGCAATCGCAGTCGGGCGGCGCAAGCGGCGAGTTCGGCGGCAACCGGGATCAGCAGCAGAGCAGCGGCCAGCAGGGCGGCGCGGCGTCGGGCTCCGACATGGACCAGGCCGGCGGAAGCAGCGGCGGCGGCGGCTATGGCAGCGGCCAGAACCAGCAGAACCACCAGGGCCAGCAGGACGAAGGCGGCCAAAGCGGCCTGGGCGGCGGCGGCGACCTTCGCCAGGGCGGCGGGAGTTCCGACGGCCAGTCGCGAGGCGAGGCGTTCGACGAAGCCCAGGGCGGCGGCCGCGGCGGCTCCGACGGCCAGCAGGATCAGCAGGGCCAGTGGGGCCAGAGCCAGTGGCAGCAGGAACAGCAGGGCGGCCAGGGCCAGGGTGAGTTCCAGCAGGACCAGCAGGGCGGCCAGTCCGACCAGGGCGGTTTCCAGCAGCAGCAGCAGCAGCAGCAGAGCGGCCAATCGAAGCCGGAAGGCGGCCCCGAGATCGAATTCCAGCAGGACCAGCAGGCTCACCAGGACAGGGGCCAGGGGCAGAGCGGGATCGAATTCGAAAGCGACCAGCGCTAGCGCCCGGCATCCCTGAAACGAACCATGCAAGGGCCGTCTCGCCGGGGCGGCCCTTCTTGCGTGGGCAGGGCGAGGAGCGCAGAAGGGGAACCACTCGCCGCTCCGCGAGTCTTGTTACGCACCAGTTACAAAATCAGGAGACGGACATGGCGGATAAGAATTCGGGCCAGGACGGCTCGGGCGAATCGAAAGGGAAAGCCAAGGGCGGCTCGGCGAACGTCCTTCCCGACGCTTTGAAGGAAGCCGGCGCCCGCGCCGCCGAACTGGCCCAGAACCCGGTAGCACGGTCCATGCTGGCCGCCGGGCTGGTCACCGCCGCCGCGGCGCTCACCGCCAATGCGCGGGTGCGCAAGACCGTCCGCGACGCGGGCCGCGACGCCCTCGACACGGCCGAGGCCGCTGCAGACGGCGCAAGCAAGATCGGAGCGGCGATCGTCACCGCCGCGACCGACGCCGTCCGCCGGTTGCTGGCGGGAAGCGAGGACGGCGGCGACGGTTCCGAGTCCGGAGCAGGCGCCTCTTCGGGCCGAAGGGGCGGCTCCGCCTCGGGACGCGGCAAGGCGTCGGCCAAGTCGTCCGGAGCGAAGGCAGGTGGCTCGCGCGGGGCCGCCAAGGCCGCCGGGAGCCGGGCGAAGAGCGAATCTTCGGGCTCCACCAGCCGCGGGTCGAAGGCAGCCGGGGGTTCGGCGGGCGGATCGCGCGGCAAGTCCGCCGCGGCGTCGGGCGGATCGGCGGGCGGATCGCGCGCCAGGGCGGCATCGGCCTCCGGCGGGAGCGGCAAGTCGGGCGCCGCCTCGGGGGCCAAGTCGGCTTCGGGCGGTCGTGGCAAGGCTTCGGGCGCCGCTTCGAGCGGCGAGGGCAGCTCGGGTGCGAGCGGCTCCACCGGAAGCTCCGGCAAGAGCGCGGGCAGCGGCGGCGGGCGCGGCGGCGGCCGCAAGAGCGGCGGCGCGGGCGCGTCCGCTTCCGGCGGAAGCAGCGGACCCGGCACGGGTGGCGGGTCGGAGGGTTCGGGCAGCTAGGCTCACGGTCCCGCTCGCGAAGGCGGGTCCCGGGCGACGGGCCCGCCGATCCGGGTGCCGCCCGCGGCTTCGCCGGTGGCCCGGGACCGCGCTAGAAGCTGATCCGACCGCCCAAGGACAGGACGAACACGCGCGGATTGTTGGCCCGGCCGTCGGTCAGAACGTCGGTCTGCGCGGGAGTCCCCGCGTAGAAGCGCTCGTCGCGGCTGATCGGGCCGCCCTGCACGTCGATATAGCCGGCCGCCGCGTCGAGCGAGATCTTCTCGCTCATCCGGTAAGAGCCGCCGACATTGTAATCGACCCGGTCGCCGTCGGGCACGCGCGGGTCGCGGCTTTCATCCCGGGTCGGGGTCGGATCGATCTGGACGCCCGCGCGCAGGGTCAGGCGCTTGCCGACCGCCTGGTCGACGCCGAACGAAACCGCCCAAGTATCCTTGTAATTCTCCTGGATCGCGTTGTTGATCGGAGCGGCGATCTCAATCTTGTCGAACTTGCCCCAGCCGAAGTTCGTGCTCTGGACGTTGAGGGTCGTGCCGGGAGCGACCTCGAACCGGGCGCCGACGATCAGCTGCCAGGGCGTGGTGAACCGGGCAACGGTATCAGCCCTCCCATTGCGGACGGCGAGCGGTCCGGCGAGTCCGCTTATGTCCACTGGACCCTCGAGCTTGTGCGACACTGCCGACTTGTAGGCGACCCCCATGCTCGCCCGCTTCGACGGCCGGACCTGGAGTCCGGCGCTCCAGCCCAGGTCCCAGCCGCTTCCGGTCAATCGAAGCCGGCCGTCGGGCGAGCCGGGCGCCAGATTGGGCAGCGCATTGGACAGCCAGGCGTCCGCATATTCGATGTTGAGCCCCGCTCCGACGCTGAGCCAGTCGGTCGCGGCGATGGCAACGGACGGCTGGATGTCGAGGGTTATGAGCCGGCTCCGGATCCCCGAATAACGTTGCCAGCCCGACGGATCGTAATCGCTGGTAAAGCTGAACGGGGCGGTGACCGCGACTCCGACGGCGATCCGGTCCGAGAGCGGAAAAGCGACGGCGTTGTTCGGGGCGATTCCTTTGACGATCGGGTCGCGGATCGTGGAAAGGCCGCCGACGGGGACCGGTGGAGCGCCCGGCCGGTCGATCAACGTGCCGGAATCGCTGACCGTGCTCTTGGGAACGATCGCCGAAGCGCCGAAGGATGCCTGGAGCCCCTTGATGCCGCCGATGGCGGCCGGGTTCCACCAGAGCGATTCGGGGCCTCGATCGGCGACCTCGCCCGAATTGGCCCGGCCCAGCCCCTTCACCGACTGCTCCTTGAGATAGAAGCCCCCGGCCCAGGCTGGCCCTGCCAAGGTCACGATCAGACCCGCCGACGTCCCGAAAAGCAACAAGCGCGCCTTCGCGCTTCGGCGCCCGTCCCGTCTTCCAATCATCTTTTCCCCCGATCTCGAACCCCCGCGGGCCTTCGAACGCCCTAAGGGTTATAAACGAACGCTTTGTTTCTCAACCTTTTTAATTTGCATCCGCAACGGATGTTTGAGGGTCCTCATCCGGATCAATGAGAGCCCCCCGCGCAACACCTAATCGGTTAACGCTCGAAACGTGCGCACGGCCAATTGTTCCCAATCCGCTTATATGCTTACCTCTGCGTACACCAAATGCTTGGGGCACACGATGAATCACCATTTCGGTCTTCCGACCTCCGACGAGGCAATTCCGGCGGGGGTCTTCGTCGAGGGCCGCGCCGCCACTCTCCCACTGCAGCATCGCGAGCGGCCCGCGGGCACCCGCCTGTTCGACCTCGGCCAGCTCGAGGTCCGCTGGGAGGCCCAGATGGGCGCCTTGTGGACCCACATGACTCCGGTCGACCGGCCCAATTTCAATCGCGGAATGCTTCGCGATTTCCAGCTCTGGCAGTCCGAGATCGGCCGGGAGTTCGCGGACCCGCGGGAAGGCCTTAAATATCTGGTTCTCGGATCGCGCTTCCCGGGCATCTTTAACCTCGGTGGTGATCTCGAGCTCTTCGCGCGGTTCATCGACGCGGGCGACCGCGAGGGGCTCGTGCGCTACGGCCGGGACTGCGTCTCGATCCTCCACAACAATATGCGGCGGCTCGAGCTTCCGATCGTCACCATCGCACTCGTCCAGGGCGACGCGCTCGGAGGCGGCTTCGAGGCGGTGCTCAGCTTCAACGTCATCGTCGCCGAAAAGGGGTCCCGCTTCGGCCTTCCGGAAATCGCCTTCGGGCTGTTCCCGGGAATGGGCGCGCACAGCCTCCTGTCGCGCAAGATCGGCCTTGCCCGAGCCGAGGAGATGATGCTCTCCAACCGCCTCTACACGGCGGAGGAGATGCACGAGATGGGGATCGTGCACATCCTGGCCGAGGCGGGTTGCGGCGAGCAGGCGGTCCGCGCCTATATCGAGAAGAACGGACGCCGCCACGCGGGCCATTGCGGAATCTACAAGGCCTCGAGCCTCACCGATCCCGTGACGCTCGAGGAGCTCAACTCGATCGTCGAAGTGTGGGCCGACAGCGCTCTTTGCCTCAACGATTCCGACATCAAGCTCATGCGCCGCCTCGGCAACGCCCAGACTAGGCTCGCAGCCGCCTGAGGCTTCCGGGCTCCGGATCCGCTTCGCGCCATTCCTCCCCCCGTCCCTGCATCTCGAGCCGGCGGTTGATCACCGATTCCGGCACCGGCCGGCCCAGGAAGAAGCCCTGGGCGGCGGTGCAGCCGGCGCCCGTGACGTAGCCGAGCTGGGTCTCGGTTTCGATCCCTTCGGCGACGATCTCCATGTCGAGCTCCGCGGCGAGGCTGACCAGGGCGTGGATGATCGCCCTGGCCTCACGGCTCTTGGTGACGTCGGCGATGAAACTGGTGTCGATCTTGATCTTGTCGAATCGATATTTCTTCAAATAGGTGAGCGACGAATAGCCGGTCCCGAAATCGTCGATCGACAGCTTGAGCCCGATCCTCTGGAACTCGCGGATCAGCGAGTTGGACTGGGCGGTCTCCTCGAGCAGGACGCTCTCGGTGATCTCGAGCTCGAGCCGCCGGGCGGCGAGGCCCGAACGGTAGAGGGCCGAGAGGATCATGTGGCTGAGATGGAGGTCCTTCAGAAGGGCCGGGGACATGTTGACGGCGATGCTGACGTCCTCCGGCCATTTCGCCGCGGCGGCGCAGGCCTGGTAGAGAACCCAGTGGCTGATCGGCGAGATGAGGCCGGTGCTTTCCGCGATGGGGATGAACTCGCCGGGGCTGACCATCCCGAGCTCGGGATGGTGCCAGCGCAGAAGGGCCTCGCAGCAGGTGACCTTCTTGGTCTTCAGATCGACGATCGGCTGGTAATAGACCTCGAGCTCGCCTTTCTCGATCGCCTCCTTCAGCGCTCCTTCCAGCCGCCGCTTCTTATGGAATTCCTCCTGCATCTTCGCCTCGAACAGGCAGAAGTCGTTCCGGCCGTTGGCCTTCGCGTGGTAGAGCGCCATGTCGGCGCGCTGGAGCAGGGTGTCGGCGTCGATGCCGTGGCCAGGCGCGACCACCGCTCCGATCGATCCGGTCACCTGGATGGACGCGCCTTCGACCGTCATCGGCACGGTCAGGGCCCGCATCACTTCGCGGGCCAGCTCCTCGGCGAAATAAGGCTTGGTGCCGCGGGCGAGGAGAACGAACTCGTCGCCCCCGAAGCGGGCGACGCTTCCGCGGCCGTCGACGATCGAGGTGAGCTGGCGGGCGACCCCGCAAAGCACTCCGTCGCCGGTCGGGTGGCCGAGGGCGTCGTTGATCTCCTTGAAGCGGTCGAGATCGAGCCAGAGCACAGCGAGCTCGCCCGATTCGCCGGACTGCACCGCGGCCAGCTCCGACTGGAGACGTTCCTGGAAGGAGCCGCGATTCTCGAGCCCGGTCATCGCGTCGAAGCGGGCGAGGCGCTCGAAGCGGGTCGTCAGCGCCTTCTGCTCGCGCGTTGCGGACATCGCCTTGAGAACCGCGGAATAGGTCTGGAGCGTGATGTCGACCATTCCGATCATGAAGACCAGGTTCACCGATCCGATCACCCAGCGCACCGGATCCATGCTGCAGAACAGGCCGAGCGAGATCGGACCTGAAGCCAGTGCAAGCTGGCCGATCGCGATCACCGGGCGGCCGGCGTTGCGCCCGCAGATGCCGGCGGCGTAGCCGGTGGTCGTCGTCGCGGCGAAGAGATGCAGTATCGAGTTTTCGGTTCGCGTGAGGGTGAAGAAGGTCAGCAAGCCGAGCAGCAGGGCGAAGGCCCAGGCGCCGAGCTCGTAGACGGTCTCCGAGCGCACGGTCTGGACCGAATCTTCGGGGGCCCTTCGATGGAAGAAGGCGGCGTGGACGACTCGAAGGGTTCCGGTCAGAGCGATCGCGACGGCGGTGGCAGCGATCCAGGGGTCGCGGCTGACGGCAGTGATCAGGCAGGCGGTGATCGCTCCGGCGACCGCGCCCGCGCCGAGGGATGTCGAGGAGACGAACAGCGTCTCGACGAGCGAACGGCGCACCTCGGCCGTGACCGAAATATCGGTCCTACGGATTTCGCGCAGCTTCGCGATTATGCTCGTCACGTGTCTCCCCTCGCGTGAACGGCCTTGTCGCTTAAACTTCTTTATCTTGAATTAAGGTCGTCTAATCGACTTGGCGGATGTCGGCCCGGGAACCTCTAACCATTTGTGAACATTTGGCGGGCATGACGTTCCCTATGAGTGCTTCACCGCCAGGATTGATGTTTCAGAAGACCGAAGAGCCGCGGGTCGAGCTGGTGCTGACCCGCCACGACGGCACGCCGTGGGTCCTCACCATGTCGGCCGCCACGGCCCGGATCGTCGGCCGCTACCCGCGGCTGACCCGGTTCATCGTCGACGGCCCGCTGCTTTGCTACCGCACGCCCTATCCGGGAACCTGATACCGCCGGATCAAAGCCGGCTGACGTCGACTCCGCGCGCCGCCAGAATGTCGCGCATCTCGCGATAGGCGGCTCGGGTGCGGTGGTTGGGGATGCTCGGATAGAGGTGATGGACGAGGTGGGTCTCCATCGCCATCGACATGACGTGGCCGAGCCGGCTCTTGAAGACGACGGTGTTCTCGTAGCGGCCCTTCCTGTCGCGCGGATGGTGCGGCGCCCAGCTCAGGTAGAAGCGGATATAGGACAAGGCGATGTGCCGCGGCAGCCACCAGATCGCCGCGACGACCAGCGCATAGCCGCTCCATGACATGGCGAAGAAGAAGGCCATTGCGGCGAGCTGCAGGATGGCGGTGTCGCGCTGCGCCCGCCGGGCGGCCGGGGAATCCAGCTCGGCGAGGATCCTTTTGTAATGATGGATCGAGCCGTCGCTGCGAGGCTGGCGGTTCTGCCAGGTCTTGACGATCGCCTTCCATGCGGTCGGAGCCTGGTCGGGATAATCCGGATCCCGCTGGGGGTCGTTGCAATGATAATGATGCTGAAGGTGCATCAGCCGCGCCATGCTGAACGGAAAGATCAGGGGAATCGTGCTGACCTGGCCGGTCAGCTCGTTCAGCCACCGATATTTCTCGCCCTTGCGCGCGATGTTGCTGTGCATCGCCTCGTGCGAGGTGACGTAGCCGCCGGTGCCCAGCACGCAGGAGACGATAAAGCCGAGCCAGAGCGGAATGATTCCCGCCATCGCCAGCGGGAACAGAGCCACCCAGAGCGCGAAGCCGCCGAGCGCGAAGGCGGGATAGATCCACATCCTCCCGCCGACATAACGGGCCGCGATCTCCCTTTCCCGCCGGAGCAGCTTCTGGCGCTCGCTCGGCTCAAGCGGGAGCGCGGCCGGCCCGGCGGGCGAGTCGATCCGCCGAAGGTCGAGGTCCGCCGCGGCCGAGGCGCCGACGGGGCCGCTCACAGCCAGCTTCCCTTCGCCGTCGCGTAGAGACCCCAGGCCCCGCCGAACAGCAGTCCGAAGCCGATCCGGGAAAAGCCCAGCGGAGCCTCGATCCCGGCGACGGCCATCAGCTCAACCGTCACGGGAGCGATGAATCCGAGGCCGAAAAGCAACGGCATGATGAAGAAAATGCCCTTCAGCGCCTGCTGCATTACCCTGGACCGCCCCTCTTGATCTGGGTTGCGGACATAGCAAAGCCGAGCCGTGGCGACAATGATGGTCAACGGCCGGTTAACCACGATCCGGGCGGGTCCGGCCTGCGTGTCCGCATTTGGGCCGAAACCTTCCCCAAAACTTGCGGGGATATTGCGATCCCCTCGGCCGTTGGGCGGTCATGAACGCACGATCCAGGGCCTGCGACGGGCCCCGCCCCAGGGCCGTCCTCTTCGATGTCGACGGCACCCTCGTCGACACCAACGACCTTCACGCCGCCGCCTGGCGCGAGGCTTTCCTGAACTTCGGCCTCGACAAGCCGGTGGAGGAGATACGCTGGCAGATCGGGAAGGGGGGCGACAACCTGATCCCGTCGCTCTTCCCCGATCTCGGCGAGGCCCGGCGGGACGAGATCGAGGCGTTTCGGGGCGATCTGTTCAAGCGCGACTACCTTCCACGCGCGACTCCCTTTCCCGCGGTTCGGGACTTGTTCGAGCGGCTGGTCGCCGACGGGACGAAGATCGTCCTCGCTTCCTCGTCCCATTCGCAGGAGGTGGATTATTATCTCAGCCTGATCGGCTGCGCCGACCTGGTCAGCGCGACGACGTCGAAGGACGATGTCGAGAACAGCAAGCCTTGCCCCGACATCTTCGCGGCCGCCCTGGCGAAGGTCGCGCCGCTCGGCGCCGCGGAGGTGGCGGTGGTCGGCGATACTCCGTGGGACGCCGAGGCGGCCGCGAAGATCGGTTTGAGGACGGTCGGCTTCCGCTCCGGCGGCTTTCCCGGCGAAGCGCTCACCGAGGCGGGCGCCTGCGAGCTTTACGACGGTCCCGGCGACCTGCTCGCCCGCTTCGACGGGTCGGTCTTCGGCCGTGGCTAGGGACAAGGCGAGCAAGGCCCTTCTCGCCGCCGACGAGGCGGCGGCCGAGGCGGCACTGCCTTACCAGGGCTCGCGCGCGATGGAGGCGCTCGGCCGCTTCGCCTCTCTCGGCGACCAGCCGCCGCTGCGCACCCTTTGCGCCGTGGTGATCGCCGCCGGGGTGGCGGGCGGCAACGGCCGGCTGGCACGGACGGGCGTCAGGATGCTCGTCGCCCACACCCTCGCCACTCTCGCCAAGGACTATGTCAAGGAGCGGGTCGACCGCACCCGTCCGCGATCCAGGGGCGACAAGGGCAAGAGCCACGTGCCCACGCCCGGTCGCGACTCGTCAAAGGAGGAGACGAGCTTCCCCTCGGGCCACAGCGCCGGAGCGGCGGCCGTCGCCCGGGCCTTCGCCCGCGACTATCCGGAGTTCGCCGCTCCCGCCTATGCCGTCGGCGGAGCGCTCGCTTTGGCCCAGATCCCGCGCTGCGCCCATTATCCGACCGACGTCGGAGCCGGCCTGGCGATCGGCGCCGCCGCGGAGGCGGTGGTGGACATCGGTATCGGGCTGGTGAAGGAGCCGGACGGCCCCGCCAGAAGATAGGAGTAGCGCCTTGCGCCTGTTGCCCTTCGCTTTCCTCGCCTTTCTCGCCGCCTGCTCGCCCGCCGCCGATCCCGCCGGATCGAACCGGCAGGAGTCGGCGGGAGCGGAGCCGCGGGTCGCCCCGGTGCTCGACTCTTCGGATGCGAAGGACCCGCAAAGCTACGCCCGGCCGCTCGAGGCCCGGGTCACCCACGTCGCGCTAGACCTCAAGGCCGACTTCGATGCGAAGCGGATGAGCGGGACCGCGACCCTCGACGTCGAATCGAAGCCCGGCGCGAAGTCGATCGTGCTCGACAGCAAGGGCCTGGAGGTGAAGTCGGTCGCCGACGAGAGCGGGAAACCGCTTCGCTTCGCGCTGGGCAAGGCCGATCCGAACTTGGGCGCTCCACTGACGGTCGAGCTGGACGGCGCCAGGCGCATCCGGATCGCCTATGTCAGCGCCCCGAACGCCGAGGCCCTGCAGTGGCTGACTCCGCAGCAGACCGCCGGCAAGAAGCACCCCTTCCTGTTCAGCCAGGGCCAGGCGATCCTCAACCGAAGCTGGATCCCGACCCAGGACAGCCCCGGAATCCGCCAGACCTGGGAGGCCCGGATCGTCGTTCCCGAGCCCTTGCGGGCGGTGATGAGCGGCGAGCGGCTGACTCCCGAGGGCGAGCCCGCCGAGGGCGGCGGCCGGGCCTTCCGGTTCCGGATGGACAAGCCGGTCGCGCCTTATCTCATCGCGCTGGCCGCCGGCGACATCGCCTTCCAGAGCCTCGGGCCGCGCACCGGGGTCTATGCCGAGCCGGCGACGATCAGGGCCGCCGCCGCCGAGCTGGTCGACACCGAGAAGATGGTCGCCGCCGGCGAACGGCTCTACGGCCCCTATCGCTGGGGACGCTACGACATGATCGTCCTCCCGCCGGCCTTTCCCTACGGCGGGATGGAGAATCCGACCCTCACCTTCCTCACCCCGACCTTCCTCGCCGGGGACCGGAGCCTCGTGGGTCTCGTCGCCCACGAGCTCGCGCACAGCTGGTCGGGCAATCTCGTCACCAACGCGGTCTGGCCGGACAGCTGGCTGAACGAGGGCGTGACTTCCTATTTCGAGAACCGGATCATGGAGGCCCTCTACGGCCCGGGCCGGGCGAGCCAGGAGGCGGCCTTGTCATTCGCCGACATGGAGAGCGCCTTCGCCGAGCTCGGCGCGACCGCGCCGGGCACCCGGCTGCACAATCCCGACGAGACCACAGAGGGCGGGGCGAGCGGAATCGTTTACGACAAGGGCGCCTTGTTCCTGAGGACGATGGAGCGGACCATGGGCCGGGAGCGGTTCGATGCATGGCTGCGCTCTTATTTCGACCGCCACGCTTTCCAGCCGATGACCTCGGCCAGGTTCCTCGCCGATCTTCGGGCGAATCTGGTCAAGGGCGACAAGGGGCTCGAAGACCGGCTGAAGCTCGACGAATGGGTCTACAAGCCGGGGCTTCCCGCCAACGCGGTGCGCCCCGATCCGAAGGCCTTCGCGGCGGTCGACGCCGTCCTCGACAATGTGAAGGGAGGGGCGCCGGCGCCGTCGGGACCATGGGGGGGATGGACTACGGCCGAGCGGCTGCGTTTCATCAACGGACTTCCCCGCGAGCTGCCCGAGGCTCGGCTCGCCGAGCTCGACCGGGCGCTCGGCCTGTCGCAAAGCCGCAACTCCGAGCTGCTCTCGGCCTGGCTGCAGCTGGCGCTTGCCAACCGCTACCAGCCAGCGGTGCCGGCGGCCGAGCGCTTCCTTCTGTCGATGGGCCGGGGCAAGTTCGTCGCGCCGATCTTCAGGACCTTGTGGGGCGAAGGCGAATGGGGCCGACCGATCGCCCAAAGCCTCTATGCCCGGGCCCGACCGCTCTACCATTCGGTGACCACCGGCCAGGTCGACCGGATCATGAAGGGGAGCTGACCGTCATCCCAGCGAAGGCTGGGATCCCAGGGGGTGAAAGGCGCCGGCGTTTTTCACCCGCCGGGGCCCCAGCCTTCACCGAAGGTGAAGTTTATCCTGAGCGCCGCCGCAGGCGGCGTCCAAGGGCTGGGGCGACGATGAGGGGTCGGTGGGCCTCGCCCCGTCAATAAGGGAACATCGCGTAGCCCTTGTCCCGGACCGCCGAGACATGCTGCGAATATTCGGCGTGGCATTTGTCTCCGGGCCGGATCAACCCGACCTCGGACTCGGTCAGCCGGCTCGTCGGAAGCAGTGCGATGGGCGTGGTCGCCGGGATGAGCTGGGCGCCGCTGCCGCTGGCCAGGGTCGTGAGAACGCCGTTGAGGGTCCCCGCCCGCGACGGTCGCCCGAGGATCGCGATCCGGTACTGGCCCTCGAAGTTCGTCACCAGATAGATGTGTCCCGACAAATGCGGGAAGGACACGAAGCCGTGCTGCTCGAAGTCGCGGTCGAGCCTGGAGCTTTCGCTGAACGAGAGGCAGTGCGTGTCCTCGTGCCATTCGATCAGCGTCCGATAGGCGAAGATCGATTCGGACTCGCTGAACGAGCGGCGAAGGGTCAGATACTCGCCTTCCAGCCAATGGACCGCCGCCCGCGAATAAGCGCCCATGTCCTCGGGCGCGAGATTGGAATCGGACTGGCCCCGTTCGGGCGCCTTGACCGACCGAAGGGCGACTCCGAGCGCGCCCTCGAGTCGAACCACGGTCGCGAGTGTGAAGGGACGCTGGCCCGAAAGCGCCTTTTCGAGGGTCGACAAACTCACCTTCGCCTCGTCGGCGAGCCACTGGCGCGAAAGCCGTCGGCGCGCGAGTTCCTCGCGGATCCGCATTGCGGTCGCGCCGCTTTCCTCATCGCTCTGGCTGCCCAGCACCGCCGTCTCTCCCTCAGCGTCGCTTTGCGCACATTTCGGCACATTTCGTCAACTCCCTGCCCGTTCCGGCAGGCCCGGGCGCAGGATGCGGCAGACCTTTGTCCGACAATACCGTGGCGGAGAATCGGCGGCCTGCTATCCAGAGACGGCGGAAGGCGGCGCGAAGACGCTTCCTCGCGATGAAGGGGACTTGAAATGGTTAGGGCAGCACTCTCGGTCGACGAAAGCAGCGCACGGCCTTTCGGCTTCGTGAAGCCTCCCAAGCTCGGCGACCGCATCGGCATGTCGCGCCGCGGCGCACCGATCTGGGCAACCATCACCGGCCTCAGCATCCAGAACGGCCCCGACGGCCGGGGAACCCTGCTGGTAATGGCCCGCAGCGCCTGAGCTTTTTCGCCCCCGCCGCCTAGCCTCTTTAACTGAATCGAGTTCACCTCTCCCGCTTTCGCGAGAGAGGAGGGACCCGCCGCGAAGCGGTGGGAGGTGAGGGTCTTTGCCTCGAGTCGGCAAGACCCTCACCCCCAAGCCTCCGGCTTGGGTCCCCCCTCTCCCGCGAAAAGCGGGAGAGGAGATTAGTGCCCTTCTCGGCCCACCCCCACACCCCCTCGGCCCGCCGGAAAAATGGTGGATAAGTCATTTACGGTCTTGGCGTCGGAATCGATTTGATACACTATGGCTAGTGGCGCTGCCATGGGGGCGACGCAAGACATTGTAGGCGGTTGCTGCGCTTCCTATATCGGACGCAGGCGGAATTCGCTTGCCCTGTGGATATCGGGGGCGAATCGCAACTAAGCGCCCCGGCCCCCTTAAAAGCGCTTAAGGTGGAGTTAAATCCACTGGAACGTAAATAGTACAAGGGGTAGGATGATGGACCTTTCCGGCAGCAGCGAAACGGGAGCGAGCGACGTGGCCACCACCCTCTCCGACTCGTCGGGGACGAAGTCGGGCGGCGCCGGGTCCGTCATCTACCCGCTCGAGGTCGACCACAGCCGCGACTCGCTCCTCACCGAGTTCGGCAAGGAGACCCTGAAGGACCGCTACCTCCTGCCCGGCGAGACCTATCAGGACCTGTTCGTCCGGGTCGCCTCGGCCTATGCCGACGATGCCGAGCACGCCCAGCGCGTCTACGACTATATCTCGAAGCTCTGGTTCATGCCGGCCACTCCGGTCCTCTCCAACGGCGGCACCGGCCGCGGCCTTCCGATCAGCTGCTACCTGAACTCGGTGCCCGACAGCCTCGAGGGCATCGTCGATACCTGGAACGAGAATGTCTGGCTGGCCTCGCGCGGCGGCGGAATCGGCACCTATTGGGGCGCGGTCCGGGGAATCGGCGAGCCGGTCGGCCTCAACGGCAAGACCAGCGGGATCATCCCCTTCGTCCGGGTGATGGATTCGCTCACCCTCGCGATCAGCCAGGGCTCGCTCCGCCGCGGCTCGGCCGCCTGCTATCTCGACATCTCGCACCCGGAGATCGAGGAGTTCCTCGAGATCCGCAAGCCTTCGGGGGACTTCAACCGAAAGGCGCTCAACCTCCACCACGGGGTGCTCGTCACCGACGCCTTCATGGAGGCGGTGCGCGACGGCGCCGAATGGACCCTGAAGAGCCCCAAGGACGGCTCCGAGCGCGCCACCGTCGACGCCCGCTCGCTCTTCCAGAAGCTGGTCGAGACCCGGCTCGCGACCGGCGAGCCCTACATCATCTTCATCGACAAGGTGAACCGGTCGATGCCGAGGCATCACCGCGAATTGGGCCTCAAGGTCTCCACCTCGAACCTGTGCTCCGAGATCACCCTCCCCACCGGCCGCGACCATCTCGGCAAGGACCGCACCGCGGTCTGCTGCCTCTCAAGCCTCAACCTCGAGACCTGGGACCAGTGGAACGGCGACCGGCAGTTCATCGAGGACGTCATGCGCTTCCTCGACAACGTCCTCACCGACTATATCGACCGGGCGCCGGACGAGATGGCCCGGGCCAAATATTCGGCGATGCGCGAGCGCTCGGTCGGCCTCGGAGTGATGGGCTTCCACTCCTTCCTCCAGGCCCGCGACATCCCCTTCGAGGGGGCGATGGCGAAGAGCTGGAACATGAAGATCTTCAAGCACATCTCGGCCCAGGTGAACGAGGCCTCGATGATGCTCGCCAAGGAGCGCGGGCCCTGTCCCGACGCCGCCGACATGGGCGTGATGGAGCGCTTCAGCTGCAAGATGGCGATCGCTCCGACCGCGAGCATCTCGATCATCACCGGCGGGACCTCGGCCTGCATCGAGCCGATCCCGGCCAACATCTACACCCACAAGACCCTGTCGGGCAGCTTCTCGATCAAGAATCCGTATCTCGAGAAGCTCCTCATCGCGAAGTCGAAGAATTCGGACGCGGTCTGGAACACCATCCTCGAGCGCGGCGGCTCGGTCCAGCATCTCGATTTCCTCACTCCCGAGGAAAAGGACGTGTTCAAGACCAGCTTCGAGATCGACCAGCGCTGGCTGATCGAGCTCGCCGCCGACCGGACGCCCTATATCGACCAGGCGACCTCGCTGAACCTGTTCATCCCCGCCGACGTCGACAAATGGGACCTGCTGATGCTCCACTACCGGGCCTGGGAGCTCGGCATCAAATCGCTCTATTACCTCCGCTCCAAATCCGTGCAGCGCGCCGGCTTCGCGGGCGGGGTCGAGGCCGACAACACCGCCGAGGCGCCCAAATACGAGCTCGCCACCACGGATTACGACGAATGCCTGGCGTGCCAGTGACGGCGGGGCCGGCGCCGCCGGCGCGCGCCGTCATCCCGGCGCAGGCCGGGATCCCGGCGGGTGAAAGGTACCGGAGCTCTTCCCGCGCCCCAACCGTCATCCCGGCGAAGGCCGGGATCCCAGCGGGTAAAGAACGCGGCCGCTCATCCCCCGCGGGGGCCCCAGCCTTCGCTGGGGCGACAATCCGCGCAGACTTCTCCACGGGGACCTTCTGAATGCCCGAAACGATCACCTTCGGTCACCTGCTGCTCCTGCTCGCGGCGCTCGCGACGCTCTACGCGCTGTACCAGGCCTCGATCTTCCTCAAGCACCAGGGCGCCGGCCCGGGCACGCCGCAATATGCCCGCCGCCGCGACGGCAAGCGCTACGCCGTCTGGGCGCTGCTCGCGGCGCTTCTGCTGGTCGCGCTCGGCACCCTTACCTCGCTCGGCGGAGTGGCGATCGCGTGAGCGGCGGAGTCACCCTCGCTCACGCCCTCTTCGCTGCGGCCTTGTTCGAGGTCGTGGCGGTGCTGGCGATGGCTCGGGCCGTTCGGCGCTCCGACCCGGCCGGCGCCGCGGAGCGCAGCCGCGGCCGTGCCGTCATCCTCGGCGCCTCCATCGTCTCGGCCTCGAGCCTGTGCCTGGTCGCCCTCTTCCTTCCGGCCGCTCAGATGCGGATCCTGTAGAATTTCGCTGGAGTAACCCAAATGCCCCTTCTCGAAGCCCGCAAGCAGTACAAGCCCTTCGAATATCCCTGGGCGTTCGAATTCTGGAAGCGCCAGCAGCAGATCCACTGGATGCCTGAGGAGGTGCCGCTCGGCGAGGATTGCCGCGACTGGGCCCAGAAGCTGACCGATCACGAGCGCAGCCTGCTCACCCAGATCTTCCGCTTCTTCACCCAGGCCGACGTCGAGGTGCAGGATTGCTACCACGACAAATACGGCCGTGTGTTCAAGCCGACCGAGGTCAAGATGATGCTGACCGCGTTCAGCAACATGGAGACCGTCCACATCGCCGCTTATTCGCACCTGCTCGACACGATCGGAATGCCCGAGAGCGAGTACAGCATGTTCCTTCAGTATAAGGAGATGAAGGACAAGCACGATTACCTCGCCACCTTCGGGGTCGACACCGACGAGGACATCGCCAAGACCCTCGCCATGTTCGGCGGCTTCACCGAGGGGCTCCAGCTCTTCGCGAGCTTCGCGATGCTGATGAACTTCCCCAGGTTCAACAAGATGAAGGGCATGGGCCAGATCGTCAGCTGGTCGGTGCGCGACGAGAGCCTCCACTGCGAGGGCATCACCCGCCTGTTCCACGCCTTCGTCAAGGAGCGCGACTGCTACACGCCCCAGGTCAAGAAGGAGATCCGCGAGGTCTGCCACCACACGGTCGAGCTCGAGGACGCCTTCATCGACCTCGCCTTCGAGATGGGCCCCGTCCCCGGAATGAGCCCCAAGGAGATCAAGCAATATATCCGCTACATCGCCGACTGGCGCCTCAGCCAGCTCGGCCTGAAACCCATGTTCATGATCGACGACCACCCCCTGCCGTGGCTGGCGCCTTTGCTCAACGGCGTGGAGCACGCCAACTTCTTCGAGACGAGGGCCACGGAATATTCGAAGGCGGCGACCAAGGGCAATTGGGGCGAGGTGTGGGACAGCTTCGACCGAAGGAAGAGCGCTAAGGCGGCGAACGACGGCGGCTTGTCCGCCGAAGCTGCAGCGAAGGCGGACGGGGACGATATGTTCAGTCGGGCCGGGGTGGCGGCGGAGTAAGGATGTCCGGCTCCGCCCCATATGATGCGCGCGAAGTGAGCAACTTCATCTTGCGTGTTGCGAAGGAGCAGGGTCGTGAACTTACGCAAATGGCTCTACTCAAGATCGTGTATTACGCACATGGATGGTATCTCGCGTCATTCAGAGAACCCTTGGTGAGGCAACCAATCGAGGCTTGGGAGCACGGCCCAGTTGTGAAAGTGGTTCGAGATGCATTCAAGAGCTTTGGTAAGAAGCCAATTACGAGTTATGCAGAAAGAGTAGATTTAGAGACCGGTGAGATTATTGCAGTTTCGTCGCGCCTAGCTGAAAAAGACGAGAAATTCGTTCGTGAGATTTTTCAGCAATACGCGCGGTACGATGCGTTGACCCTTTCTGATATGACCCACGAAAGAAACTCCCCTTGGGACCGGGTTTGGAATACTACTGAGCCCGTGGGTCGGTTAGGGCTGAGAATACGCAATGAGGAAATACGAAATCATTTCCTCAGTCTCAGATCCGTGATTCAAATTCATTAGGAGACTTGAATGTCTAGCCTTCTGCTAATGAACATCCTCGATGTGGCTCGATCACTCGGCTCAGATCCTCTTAATGCAGAGCCGGAAGCTGTGGCCGCCTTCATCAGGCGCGAGTTCCGAAACAAAGGCGGCACATTTAATTACAATACCTCAATCACTTCCCTTCCCGCACTGTTTGAAGGTCAAAAAACCGTGGACGAGGCTGTTGCATTCTGCCTCGCAAAGGGATCGCCTGCTGGACGAGTCCAAAACGCTAACGCCATTGAGATTGCAGGGGCCTACGCGTCTTCGAAGCGTTCCAAGTGCTATAGGATTCCGTTTAGTGCGGTACCGATCGGGCGCCTCGCCGGCGGACACACTGCTTTCATGGCCATCAAAGCGCCGCTCGTCAGGGTCAAGCGTCCTGACATTTTTGTTGTGGTTCCTGGCTTCCGGCTCGGTCACAGGCCGCGCGGCACTGAGATCGACGTCGCGGCGTCGTTCGCTGTTGCGACGTTTGCCCGCGACGATTTCCATGAAGCGGATTACGAGTACCTAGACTGCAGTCGAGGCCTATCGGGTGAACGAGAGTTGAGTGTCTACCAGGGTCGAGATCGGCGCTTGTTCACCCTCGACGAGGTCGATCATATGCTTGACATTTATGTCCGGGGGTTAGCATTTGCTATACAGTCTGGGATGCCAGCTGAAGCCCCCAATTTCAGGGGCTACAAAATCATCGATCCTGATCAGCCGCGAATGGTTTAACGCTGCTTCTGATGCAAGGGCACGTATCCGGCATCGCTTCAACAGGTACTTTTCTGCTACCTCTTGGCCCTCTGAAAGCTTAAGGGCGCAAACGGCCCTGCCCTGACCGGAGGTGGATTCGAGTGCCTATACATGGCAATCCCTTTCAAGCGGCGCTTGATCCCCAAACTCCAGATACTGACCTACTTGTTCGCCGTGGCTTGCTTCCCGAGACTCTGCCTTCGGTCTTCAGTTCCGAAGGGAAAATGGTGACAGTATGCATTTACCGATCTCATTCGTCCGTCACCTAAGGGCGTATCCGATTTTGGTGAGTGCCCGCGGCACGATTAATGGGTGGCAATGCCCCCCGGCCCGCTCGTCGTCCTCAGGACCGCCGAATTTCGCCGCTGGCTTCGCTCGCTTCGAGACGACCGTGCCCGGGCGAGGATTCTGAAGAGCATAGACCGCCTGTCCCTCGGCCATTTTGGCAGCGCGAAATCAGTCGGCGGAGGGATCAGCGAGCTGCGCGTCGATCATGGTCCCGGCTACCGGATATATTTCGCCCGCCGTGGAGCGCAGCTGATCCTGCTCGCCTACGGAGGTGACAAGTCGCGGCAGAAAACCGATATTGACCGGGCGCGGGAAATCGCTGCTTCATGGGAGCCCGAAAATGGGGATTGAGACGAGCCGCTGGGACACGGCCGAATTTCTCGATAGTCGCGAAGCGATCCTCGCCTATCTCGAGGCGGTGTTCGAGGACGGCGATCCGGAGCTGATTGCCTTGGCCCTCAACAACGTGGCCCGGGCCAAGGGCCTGGCGAACGACGCGCTTACCGCGCAAAGCAATATCGCCTCGGTGATCGCGACTCTTAAGGCCCTCGGTCTCGAGCTCACCGCGAAGGCGGCCTGAGCATCGTGACTGAGCATCGGCAGTCGATGCTGGAGGCGTGGCATGAATATTTCGGCTAAAGTGGGCGACGAGCGGGTGGCCGACGTACGCTGTGACTCCGAGCGCCTGATCGTCGACCTCGCCGACGGCCGGACGATCGCGGTCCCGCTCGCCTGGTATCCACGCCTGCTCAATGCGACGCCGGCGCAGCGCTTGAACTGGGCGAAAGCGGCGGGCGGTTTCGGGATCCACTGGCCCGACGTCGACGAGGATCTCAGCGTCGCCGGCCTGCTGAGCGGAACGCCGGCTCCGGATAGGAGTCGTCGAACGGCCTCGTAGGAGGTTCGCAGACACGCTGTTGCCGATGGAGATGAACCCTGGCGCCGACGCCGATGATTAAGGTGGTCGCGATCGAGCCCGCCGGCGACGTCGAGCTGGAGCTCCGCTTCAGCGACGGCTCGCACGGCTCATGGTCGGCCGCCGCGCTGATCGCCCGCGACACCGAACTGACCCGCCCCCTTACCGAACCGGACTATTTCCGCCGCGCCTTCATCGAAGCGGGCGCATTGGTCTGGCCGAACGGGCTGGAATTGTCGGCGAACAGGCTGCACCGGCGGCTCGCCGAAGCTGGAACGCTTGTCCGCGAAGCCGCCTAAGGCTGGAACCTGTACTGAGAAGGCGCGATGCTCCGCAACCGATCCATCCTCTCCGAAAGCGTCGCCGTGCAACTCGACCGGGTCGGGGAGGGGATGGCGCGCGGCCGTCCAACCGCGGAGGTCGTCAAGATGGCGCTTCACGCACTCGATCCCTTGCCGCCGCACATCATCGAGCGGGCACGGCACGAGATCGTCGAGCGTTGCGGCCTCCACGCCCGAAGCCGCCGCCTCTGTCCATCGCTCGATCTCGCCGCGAAGTTCGTTCCCGCCCTCGCCCGACCCTCCCGCGAGGATCAGCTCCGCGACGTGCCCGGCCTCGAGCATCTTTTTCTCTTCCACTGGGACGGTTTCCTGCGCGAGGCGGCGCTGAACCGGCTTCATGAGGGCGCGCGCAGCCCCTTCTTCTTCGGAGCGATCGTCTACCGGCTGAACGACTGGGTCTGGCAGGTGAGGGCGGCCGCCGCGCGCTGCGCCGCTCGAGTCTTCCCCGCGACAGAGCCAGGGGTCGTCGCTGCGGCGGCGGTGTCGCTGCTAGGCCAGACGGATTCCTGGTCCCGGTGGGGCGACGAGGCGGCTCTTCTGGATGATGCATTGTGCCGCCCCGATGTCGCTGAAGCGCTCGCGACATGGCTTCGCACCGCGAGAACCGGTCCAATGCCTAGGGTCCTCACCTATGCCCTGCGCCGCCCGGCGATGGACCGCTATCTGCCGAGCCTTGCCCGCGAGTCGGCGATGCCGGCAGTTCGTGCCAAGGCCCTCGGGAGCCTGATCGACGCACGCGCCGCCTGGCCCGTCGGCTTCGGCACGAAGTGGATCGACAAGTCCCATGGCCTCTCCCGCCGGGTCCGGATCTTCCATGAACGCCCTCTCGATCGGGTCATTGCGCTGGAGGAGCTCGTCGCACTGGGCGCCGCCGACGGAGCCGCACCGGCGCGTCGGGTCGCGATCGAAGCGCTAGTAAGGCATCACGCCTCGCTCGCCAACGCCGACCGGCTGGTCGCCTTGTTCCTCCGCGACAAGAGCCCGTCGATCCGGGAGCGCGCCGAGTTCGTCGCGAAAGCCCGCGCCTCCGATTGAGCATCCGGAATTGCTCCTGCCGAAGACGGGGACGCTCCAGAGCATTCATAGCCGTCTCGGACGGTCACTTACACTGACCGTCCGGATAAAGCGCTAGCGTGGCGGCAGGACTTTGAGCGGAGGCGGGACCACGCCGCCGACGTCGGCACCGGTCTCCAAGAACCGAACCCCAGCCTTTTCGAAAGCCTGCCGGATCCCGGCCACCTTGTCCGGCTGAATATCCCTCTGCTCGTTCTCCAAGCGGAAAATAGTCCGGTAGCTGACGCCCGCCGCCCTGGCTGTCTCGTCGAGCGACCATTGCAGCGCCGCCCGAGCCATCCGGCATTGAGCGGGCGTGAGGGTTTCGGCGGTCAGGACAATCCCCCCTTGACGTTCTCTTCGCGGTCAATATTCTTGACCGACAAGGAAAGGAACCTCAGACATGGCTGCCCAGAGGCATAACCTGTCGCGCCGGGCGTTGCTAGGCGTGGGTGTCGGCGCTTGCGCCGTCGGCGGGCGCGGTCGTGGGGCGGCCGTCCCGATTGCGCCTGCCTTCGAGCCGGCTCGGAGCCGAGCTGGCCGAGCCTGGGAGCGGGCGGTCACGATCTGGCGGCGAGCGGAGGCTCGGGTTGCGGCTTTCGAGGCGGAGGAGAGGCTTCTTCCGGCGAAGCGGCGGGCGCTTGCCGCCGACGCGCTGGAGGCGCGGTTCGAACAACTCGACAAGCTCCGGCTCGCGGCCGTCCGGCGGCTGCTCCGGCTCCCCGCCGCGGACTTGCCCGCCCTCGTCCTGAAGCTCGACCTCGCCATTGCCGAGCAGGCCTGGGAGGATAGCGGCTCCGAGGATTGCCTGACCCTCATCGCCGCCGACGCCCGGCGGATCTCGGGGAAGGGCGCCTCATAAGGGCTCGACGGCCGGGAGCCGCGGCGTTTCGCCGCGAAGCGCCGCTCTTGTCCCTTCGCGCCTTCTCTCAAAAACCGGGTGATCCCACGTCCGACGTGAGGTCGCCGGCGCCCGGCCGGGTGCAGGACGCCAGCCAGACAGATACCGAGGATCCGGCCCTTGTCCTCCAACCGCGTACCAGGTTTTTTTTGAGGGAAGGCACGAAGGGACAAGAAGAAGGGAGGCGTTTCCGCTTCGCGGAAGGATTACTGCGCTGGATAAGCCGGGAATTCGGTGACGGAATTCGGTGACAGTGCACAATTTCCCTTGCTAATTCGCAGGTAAACAGTGACAGTATACATTTACCGCCACGCCAAGGTGCGCCGCTACGGACCTGCGGTAAATGTATACTGTCACTGTTTGAGCCGATCCTGCCGGCCGCCGAGTATCCTCCCGCACCGCCGCCGCCGAAACCTTCCGTCGCCGGGCTCGTTCCGCACACGGAAGGAGACCCGCAATGCCGCAGGGCGACAAATCCGCATATACCGACAAGCAGAAGCGCAAGGCCGAGCATATCGCCGAAGGCTATGAGGATCGCGGCGTTTCCAAGAAGGAAGCCAAGAGCCGCGCCTACGCCACCGTCAACAAGGAGAGCGGCGGCGGCAACAAGTCGGGTTCCGGCCGGGGCAAGAAGGACAGCACGGAATCGTCAAGCAAGGGCGGAAGGAAGGGCGGGGCCACCGCCTCCAGCCGGAGCGCCGCCGCGAAGAAAGGCTGGGAGACCCGGCGCAAGCAGGGCAATTCCTGACCCCCGGGCCCTCGCTCCCACCGGCGCTCAGCGGCTTGCACATTGCCGGAAATCCGCAAGCAGGCGACCGGAACGGTCGGTGTCGATGATCGGCTATCGACGACGCAGGACTTGCCGCGTCGGCGGCACGACCGCGCCGGCGTCGGGACCTTCATCGACGAAACGCACGCCGGCCTCCTCACCCGCCGTATGGCGACGAGCTTGTCCCGCCTGGATGCCGCGCTGCTCGTTCTCGAGCCGGACGATCGTCCGTCAGCTCACCCCGGCCGCGCGTCCCGCTTCGTTCACGGCCCATTGCAACGCGACCCGGGCCATTCGGCATTGGACGGGCGGGACCACAGGGCGCGTCGGAAAATCCCCCTGGGCCGACTTCTTCGTGGTCAGTACCACTGACCACGAAGAAGGAGACCCTCAGGCATGTCGCCTACGAGGCATAACCTGTCGCGCCGGGCGTTGCCAGGCGTGGGTGTCGGCGCTTGCGCCGTCGTCGGGGGTGGTCGTCGGGCGGCCGTCCCGCTTGCGACTGCGGCGAGCCCGGATGGGAGGTCGTCCCGGCGGGCCTGGGAGCGGGCGGTCGCGGCGTTGCGGCGGGCGGAGGCCCGGGTGGCGGCTTTCGAGGCGGAGGAGAGGCTCTTGCCGGTGGCACAGCGCGCGCTTGCCTGCGACGCGCTGGAGGCGAGGTTCGAGCGGCTCGACAAGCTTCGAATTGCCGCCGTCCGGCGGCTGCTCCGGCTCCCCGCCGCCGACCTGCCCGCTTTGGTCCTGAAGCTCGACCTCGCCGTCGCGGAGCAGTCCTGGGAGGACAGCGGCTCGGAGGACTGCCCGGCCCCCATCGCCGCCGACGCCCGGCGGATCTCGGCCAACGCGACTTCCTGAAGCACCTGGAATTCGAACCCGGGATTGAGGCGGCCAACCGGGGACCCGGCAAATATCCCGCCGCGAAGCGGCCCTCTCTCTCTCTCTCTCTCTCTCTCTCTCTCCCCTACGTCGTGCCTTCGTGCCTTTGTGCCTTCCCTCGAAAAATCGGGTGCCCGGAAGCCGATGTGAAGTCGAAAGCGTGTCCCCGGGTGCAATGCCTCGGCCGATCGGGGCCTGGGCATCCGGCGCCAGTCCTCCGGCATCGTGCCAGGAATTTTTTGAGGGAAGGCACGAAGGCACAAAGGCACGACGTAGAAAAAGGGATAGCGGGAGCGGACCCAATGGGGCGAACTGTGGCGATTAGTGGCGATTCCGGGCGATTCGTGAAGGTTCCCGGCGATCGTGAGCGGTTTTCAGTTGAACCGTGCGTGCGGACATTTTCTATGTCAAACAAGGACTTGGCATCGTCGACGGTATTGGACGCCTGTCGCTTTGCGAAAGCTCCGCCGCCGCCCTTGCCCACTTTGCGGGGAAGAATTGCATGTTCACTAAATGTTCCACGTGAAACATCGTTCAGAACTTGATCTTCACCCCGACCATCGCCCTTGTGCTGACCTGGCCGCCCGGCATCCCGACGCTTTCGCCATAGGCGCGGGCGACGGCTCCAGGTCCGATTCCCTTCTCCGCGAGGAGCGGCTCGGTGGCGAAGATCCGGGCCCATTTCTCGAGGTCGTAGTCGGCGCGGGGTCGGCGGCCGCAGACGACGATGTCCGAGCCCCGGCCTCCGGACTCGCAGGGATCGGAGGGCTTGACCTTGGCGAGGTCGAATTCGAGGGCCGGAGGCAGAGCGGGCGGCGGAGGCGCGGTCTGGAGCGCAAGAAGCAGTGCCAGGCTCATGTCACTCTCCGCTGGAGGGCCGCCGCCATCCTCAAGGCGCATCAAGGCGAAGATAAGGCAGTCCCCCGCGGGCGCTCACTCGAAGACTCGCCTCAGGGCGTCGCCTTGCTCCGTCTCGATCTTCAGCCGTGGCCCCCGCCAGGGGAGTAGCCGAAGGAAAAGGAGCGCGGCGAGCTGCAAGAGCAGGATCAGGCCCGCCATGATCAGTGCGACGAGCAAGGCGACGAACAGGCCCGGGTCCAGCCCGGAGCGCGTCATAGGCAGCCCTGCGAGCCGCAGCCCGACGAAGAGGCAGAAGATGACCGCGGCGGTCGGCAAGGCGAGCGCCAGAAGCAGCCGCGCCTGCGAGCCCAGCGATACGTCCTTGAAACGCGCGGTCATGATGGTCCCTGTCTGTCGGATGGCCGGAAGGCGGTGCGGCGCCGGCAGGTTACAGCGGGTTTGGCCGCCCGCAACCTTTCTCGGCCTCGCACTGCCGGCCTCTCAGCCCTGCAGCGGAAAAGGCTCGGACGGGTGCTCGCCGCCGCCACCGCTGAAGCGCGAGACCCGTAGCGGCTGGGCGGCGGCCGGGGGCCCGGGCTGAACGCGGGACAACGACTCGTTCATGAAACCCCGGCCGCCGCCGCCCGTTGACCGTTCGAGCCCCGCCGCTTTCGGGGCCGTCCCAAGGAGAGTAAAATGCGTAACCTGATTCTCGCCGCCGCAACGGCGGCCTGCGCCATGCCCGTCGCCTTCGCTGCGCCGGCTTCGGCCCAAATGGGCCCGGAGACCCGCCAGGAGCGCCGCGAATGCCGGCGCGAGCTTCGCAATTCCGACAATCGCCGCGAATATCGCCGCGAGCTTCGCGAGTGCGAGCGCGAGCTTCGCCGTGCCCAGAACCGCGACTGGCGGACCTACAACCGCTACGACTACAATCGCTACGAGCCGGGCAACAACGCTTATTATGCCGACCGTTACTATCGCGACGGAAGCTATTACGGCGAGACCAGGCTCAGCCGTAACGACCGCGTCTATCGCGGCTCGGACGGGCGCTATTATTGCCGCCGGAGCGACGGAACCACGGGCCTCATCATCGGCGGCGCAGTCGGCGGCCTCCTCGGCAACGCGATCGACAACGGCCGCTCGAGCCTCCTCGGCACTCTGATCGGTGCCGGCGCCGGAGCCGCGCTCGGCCGCGAGATCCAGCGCGGAAGCGTCCGCTGCCGCTAAGCTTCGGGCTGACTTCAGAGAGGGGGGCGCGTTTCGCGTCCCCCTTTTTTGGATCGCCGCGCCCGATATTTCCCTCCCGTAACGAATAGCCGGGACGCTCGGCCTCTGTTATCGAAGGGCGTCGGGGGGTTTTCGGATGAGCCGGTATCGCGGCGAGGTGCTGGATTGGCTTCAGGCCGGGCATGTTTCACCGGGCCGTGAGCAGTCGGCGCTTCGAGCCGCCGGGCTGGTCCCGGACTCGGCCGGGTGGCGCGTCTTCCTCGGCCAGCTGACCCTCTGGCTGGGCACGCTCGCACTCGGCGCGGCGGTCATCTTCTTCTTCGCCTTCAACTGGGACTCGCTGGGCCGGCTCGCCAAGCTCGGGCTGGTCGAGGCGGCGATCGCGGCCGCCTTGCTCGCCTGCTGGCGCTTCGACCTGGACTCGATGGCCGGCAAAGCGGTCCTCACCCTTCTGGCGCTGCTCGTCGGCGCCTTGCTCGCCCTCGCCGGCCAGATCTACCAGACCGGCGCCGACACTTGGGAGCTGTTCGCCTGGTGGGCCGCATTGATCCTGCCCTGGACGATCGCCGGGCGGTTCGCTCCGCTCTGGCTGTTCTGGCTCGCACTGCTCAACATGGCCGCCGGGCTCTATTTCTCGCTTGGGTCGAGCGGGGAGACTCTGCTCTGGATACTGCTCGCCCTCGACAGCCTCGCAGTCGCGGCCTGGGAGGCGGCGAATCGCTCGGAAATCGCCTGGCTCCGCGACTCCTGGCCGCCACGCCTCGCGGCGATCGCCAGCGGAGCGATGGCGACCGGCCTCGCCTGGTGGTCGATATTCGACGGCGGCCCCGGATTCGCGGGATGGCTCGCCTGGATGGGCCTCGCTTTCTACTGGTACCGCTACGTCAGGCTCGACCTCTTCATCCTCGCCGGAGGGGTCCTGAGCCTCATCGTCACGGTCGCGGCCTTCCTGTCGAAGTCGATGCTCGACGGCGGCGCCGGCTTCCTGTTCGTCGGGCTGGCCGTCATCGGGATGTCGGCCGGCGGAGCGATCTGGCTGAACAGGCTAGCCCGGGAGGCCTCGGCGTGAGCGCACGAGAGGTCTGGGACCGGCTCGCCGCCGACGGGCTGGTGGAGGGCGAGCCGCCGGCCCGGCAGCCGGCCCAATCGCCCTGGTACGTCCGGGTCATGCTCGGAATCGCCGGCTGGATCGGCGCGCTCTTCCTGCTCGGCTTCGTCGGCTCCGCTCTCTTCTTCCTCATCGACGATTCCGGCTCGGCGTTCATCGCCGGCGCGTCGTGCTGCGCGGGCGCGCTGGCCCTGTACCGGTCGATGCGCGGCAAGGATTTCGCCGACCAGTTCGCGCTCGCGCTAAGCCTCGCCGGGCAGGTCCTGATGGTCGTCGGGCTCGGCGGAGCTTTGTCCTCGTCCGATCCCTCATTCTATCTCGCCATCGCGGCGATCGAGGCCGGGCTGGCGCTCGCCGCCCCGAACTTCCTCCACCGAGTCCTCACCGCGGCCGGTGCCGCGGTGGCGCTCGCCTTCGCCGTCGCCCAATTGTCTCTCCACGGCATCGCAACCCCGTTGCTCTGCGCCGCGATCGTCTGGGTATGGATCGAGCCCGGGCGATGGGCGAGGAGCGGCCGGCTCTGGCGGCCGATCGGCTACGGACTGGTGCTCGCACTGCTCCTCGTCGAGACCTCCCGCCTGCTCGGGGCGACCCAGTGGTTCGGCCTCGGCGGAACCGCCCCCGGCTGGATGCAGGTCCACGGTCCGGTTCTCGGACGCGGCCTCGCCGCCGCCTTGCTGGTCGGGGTCGCGATCTTCCTGGCGCGGCGCGAGGGCCACGCCCCGACGAGCCGAGCCACCGTGGCCGCGGCGGGCGGCGCGCTGCTCCTCGGCCTGTTCTCGCTCGGAGCGCCGGGGCTCGCCTCGGCCCTGCTCGTGCTGCTGCTCGGATTCGCCGCCGGGAACCGGCTTCTGATGGCGCTTGGAGTGCTCGCTTTGTTCGGCTTCGCCGGCCATTTCTATTACAGCCTGCATTCGACCCTGCTCGCCAAATCGGGGCTTCTGGCAGCGACCGGCCTTTGCCTCCTCGCCGCGCATTGGATCGTCCGGAACCTTCCCTCCCAAGCCGCGGAGCCGGGTCATGCGTAAGGGGCTGGTCCTCCTTGCCGGGCTCGTCATCCTCGCGCTCGTCAATTTCGGGATCTACCGGCGCGAGCGGCTCCTGACCGAAGGCAGGATCGTGCTGCTCCGGCTGGCCCCGGTCGATCCGCGCTCGCTGATGCAGGGCGATTACATGCGCCTGAACTTCGAGATTGCCGGCCAGGCCTTTCCAGCGGTGGGCCCGACTTCCAAGGCGGACGGCCATATCGTCGTCCTTGTCGATCCGAACGGAGTCGGCCGCTTCCGGCGCCTCGGCGAAGCCCACGGGCCCGGCGAAGTCGCGCTCCGCTACCGGATCCGCGACGGCCGGCCCACCTTCGCGACCAACGCCTATTTCTTCGAGGAGGGCCAGTCGGAGCGCTATGCCGACGCCGCCTTCGGCGAGTTCCGGGTGGGCGCCGACGGAGAGATGATCCTCACCGGCCTTCGCGGCGCCCGCCTAGAAAAGCTGTAGCCTCCCGTCATCCCGAACCTGATCCGGGGATCCATGAACACGGACCGCGGCATCCAGGCACCTGGGAAGTTCTTGGATTGCGGCCTTCACCTGAATGCCGGGCGGCGCGGGCGGAGCGCCGGTCCGTGCTGCCCCGTCCATGGCTCCTCCGAAAGCGGGCAGAGGATCGAACTCCGGCAGGCCGTCCCGGTTGGTCGCGGAGGGATTGCCCCTCCGGCGCCGCGGCCCCATCTATTCCCGATGCGAATCCTCGACGTCGACCAGTCTCCCGCCGCCGACTCGGCCAGGCTCACCGCCCACCTCGTGCCCGGCGAGGCGGTTCACTCGGCCTTCGTCGCTCCGACCGGGGCGATCCTGTTCACCGACCGCCGGATATTGCTCGCCCAGCGCGAGCACCTGCTCGAGGCCCGGATCGAAACCAGCTCCTACCCCTATCGGGCGGTGCGCCACTTCTCGATCCAGGAGGGCGAGTCGGCGGAGAGCCGTTCGACGGTCCGCATCTGGCTCGGCGACGAAGCCCAGCCGCTCCACCTGCGCGCCAATCCCGGCACCGACCTGCGGCCGCTCCAGCGGCTGCTCGCCGAGCGGCTGGCCTGATGCTCGTCGCCCCGGCGCAGGCCGGGGCCCCAGGGGGTCAGAGGCGCTGACGCCTTTCACCCGCCGGGGCCCCAGCCTTCGCTGGGGCGACGGTGCTCACCGCATCAGGCCGGCCTTGCGGAGCGCGTCCTCGATCACCTTCTGCGGCCCGCTCGCCTTGGGCAGGCTCATCTGCGGCAGCGCCCTGGCGGGGGCCATCGAGGTCCGAGCGGCGGCGGGAGCCGGACGCTCGGCTTTCGGCCGCTCTCCGGCCTCCGGGGAGATTCCGAAGAACTCCGCGATCCGCGCCGTCGAGCTCAGCCCGACGTCGAGCATGTGGGCGCCGGCTTCGCCGAGGGCGTCCTCGCCGCTTCCGTCGAGCGGGATTCCGTGCGCCATTCCGGTGATCGTATATTGCTCGACCAGCGGCTCGCCCTTCGAATCCAGCCAGGCCCGGCGGGGATAGCCCTCGACCCGGTCGCTGCGGTCCGGCTTCGGGCCGACCCCGTGGAGCTGGGTCCATTGCAGGACGATCGAGTCGGCGTTGCTCGCGACGACGGTCCGGTCGGCGCTGCCCTGCCACACCTGCACCCGGGGCCATGGCCCCTTGTGCGCCGAAGCCCGGCGGACGCTCGCTCCGAGCGCGCCCGCGTCGCTCCGGCCCCGGCCGCCCATGCAGTCGAACGCCTGGCTGACGTCGCCGGCGCAGCCATAGGCGACTCCGGCGATGATCGCGCCGGCCGCGAAGATTTCGGGATAGGTGGCGAGCATCACCGAGGCCATGGCCCCGCCGGCGCTCAGCCCCGTGACGAAGATCCGGTCCGGATCGACTCCATGGGCGCTCTTCATCGCCTCGATCATCGAGCGGATCGACGCGGCCTCGCCCATATCGCGGCTCGTGTCCTCGGCGGAGAACCAGTTGAAGCAGAGCATCGGGTTGTTGGAGCGCTTCTGTTCCGGGAACAGCAGAAGAAACCCGTGCCGGTCGGCGAGGGTCGACCAGCCCGAACCATGGTCGTAGACCGCCGCGTCCTGGGTGCAGCCGTGGAGGACGACGACCAGCGGCGCCGGGCCTTCGAGTCCTTCAGGCACGTAATAGCGGGCGTTGAGGTTGCCGGGATTGGCGCCCGACCAGGCGAGGTCCGAAAGACGGTCGCGGGTGGCGGACGGCGCGGCGAAGGCGCTGTGCCCCTTGCGGCTCGCCCGAAGGCGGATTCGCGGTCGAATGGCAGGCATGGTCTTACTCTCCCCGGGGACGGCCCCCGGACGGAGGGCACTCGGCATGAGAACGATATGGGGCGAGCTTTGTTGCAGTGCAACATGACGGCGATCGAGGTAGCCGGCAACCGGGATCCAGGCTCCGCTACCCGCCATCTCGCGCCGATCCGCCTTCCTCGGCTTCGATCCGGCGGCGCATCCTCGAATCGAGGCTGGACCGCATTTGCCGGAGGACGGGGTGGCGATCGGTGATCCGGCGTCCGTAAGTCAGGTTGAAGCGGTAATCGAACCCGGGCGGGTTGGAGCCGGCGAGGTGCTGGAGCATGGTTTCGATCTTGTCCAGGCCCTTGGCCATCAGGCTTTCCGGCGAGCCGCCGGAATCATATTCGGCGCAGAGGTCCTCGATCCGCCGCCGAAGGTCTTCCGGAAGGGGCGCGCAGAGCTGGCGAAGCGCGTCCCGCTCGCGTTCCTTCCGGCCGTCGCCGGCGGCCTGGTCGGGCGCCGGCATGTCGCCGGTGAGGGCTTCGGCGAGATCATGGACCAGGCACAGCTGAAGCAGCCGGGCGAGATCCACGCCCTCGAGCGCGTCGGCCACGAGCATCGCCAGAAGGCACAGGCGCCAGCTGTGGTCCGCCGTGCTCTCCCGGCGGCCGCTCGCGGTCCTTCCGGTGCGAAGCGTGTCCTTCAGCGCCGAGGCCGACTGGAGGAAGTCGATCAGGCCCTCCAGCCGTCGCGGATCCATCGGCATGTCGCTGTCCATTCCATCGCCCTATCGCGGCCGGAAGGCCGGGTGGGAGGAATAAATTATGCGCCTCAGCCGATCGTCGTCGTCAGCCTGCCCACCCGGCCGTCGGCGAGCGGGACCGTCTCCCAGAGCATCCGGCTCGGCGGCACCGGGACGTCGCGCCGGCCATTGCCCCCGGTGCTGAGCTCCAGGCGCTGATAGGGCCGCTCGAACCACCCGCTCCCGGCCAGTCCCGCCTCCGCCGCCTCGATCTCGGCGCTGGCGAAGGGCCAGAGCGACCGGCCGATGAGCTCGGACACGTCGATCCCCCAGCTCGCCGCCCGGCTCCGCGACGCCGCGAGGAGCCGGTGGGTCGAGTCGCAGATCAGGTGGACGGGCCGCTCCGAACCCTCGACAAGCCGCTTGAGCGCCAAATCGCGATCATCGCCCGCCGAGGCGCAGATCATCCGGACGATCCGATCCCTCTGCCCCGAATCCGGCCTGTGCGCCCCGCTCTCCCACCGCGACACGCATCCCTGGGAGACTCCGAGCAACTCGGCCACGGCGCTCTGCTTGACCATGTTCAGCCGCCGGAATCTCCGGAGCGCGAGGCCTATCGGGAGGTCGGTTGTCATGAGAGCCCGGGTGGCGCGGCGGGTGGGCCCGGTCAAGGGGTAGGCGGGCCGAGCCTGCGCCTGGCGCGGCTAGGCGCCGCCGGAGGAGGGCCCCTAGCGGCCGGGCGGGGCCTGACCGGACGGATCGACGGCGCGGGCCTGGGCGAACCTAGCCCTCGCCGCCGCGGCGAAGGTCCGCCCGACCGGCACCAGCTGCTTGTCGATCAGGCAAAGGAAAAGCTTACCCCCCTCCGTCCGGACTCCGCAGACCGCGGCCTGGGCGACCCACCAGCGGCGGTGGACCTGCGCTCCCAGCCGCGGGTCGAGCAAGGCGACCGCGTCGGCCATCCGCATCAGGATCAGCGCGCTCCCTCCGGCGGAATGGACTCGAAGATAGTGATCCTCGGTCTCGAGGGCGATTATGTCGCCTCCGATCTCCGGCGGCAGCCGGCTGAGCAAGGCGGACGGATAGGCGGCGGGGACCGCCTCGTCCGCCGCTCCCGCGAGAGCCGGCGCAGGGCGGGGCGGCTCCACCGCGTCGACCGTGGGCGAGGCGGTGGCCGTGGTCGCGTAGACGACAAGCAGCTGGACGGCGGCTACCGCGGCGAACAGCGCGGGCAGCTGCTGGGGCGCGAACACCCGGCCCGGCTGAAGGAGCGACATGGTCCACGCCACGACGAAGGTCATCGGCAAGGCCGAGACCAGAGCGACGGCTCCGATCCGGACCGCGCCGGAGCGAGGTCTGGTCGCGGGCAAGACGGCATCCGCTGCGACCGCGGCCGCCGCTCCGGCCGCCGTCAGTCCCAGCCAGAAGGCGTAGCGGGTCGCGATCGGGTAGGCCGGGTAGGAGCCGAAGGGCCCCAGGAAGCCGAGCAGCAGGCCCACCGGGATCGCGGCCAGCAAGGGCCTCCATCTCCCTTGGAAAAGCCGTTGGCGCTGCGTGAACTGCATTCGTCCCACGTTGGCGAAAAACGCGAAGCTATTGGCGAAATCCCGGCTTGTCGATCCGGCGAAAGCGAGGCGGATGCCGGTCGCCGCCGGCGCGGTCGCGCGCCCTGAAGCGTGTCCAACATGGAGAATGAAGATGAAGTTCCTGACGACTCTCGTCCTGGCCGCCGCCATCCTTGCCGCCCCCAGGGCCGCTGCCGCCCCCACCGCCCCGCCCGCGGCGCCCGCGCCGTCGATCGCGCTAGGCTGCGACTCCGGAGCCGCCGCCCCGGCGTCGGCCGGCGAGACCCCGAACTTGGGCGGCCATTGGGACTTCCTGATGGTGCCCCGCGGAATGGCCAGCTTCGGCCTGATGTCGATCGGACTCGCCGGAGCCGATTATGGCGGCGCCCTCGCCCCGTCGAGAACCGCCCCCGTTGTCCTTCGAAGGCTGACCCTGACCGGCAACCGGATCCACATGGTCGTCGCGTCCACCGAAGGCGACGTCCTGTTCGACGGCACCCTGTCCGCCAAAGGCGACCTCATGTGCGGCACCGTCACCTACCACGGCGGCGAGACCTTTCCGATGGTGGCCCAGAAACGGCCTTCGACCTATCAGCCCCAGCCTCAGGCGCAGCAGGCGGTAAGGAGGTGAGGGGCGCCGCTTCAGCCAGCGCCGGAGGCGTCGAGGCTCGACTAGAGTCTGTTTTGCTTTGCCTGAATCGATTGGGGATTCCCGTTTCGGTTGAAGTGTGATTCAAGCTGTTGGCTGGGATGGAGGCCAGCAGCGATGGCCAAGCCTTATTCGGATGATTTGCGGGAGCGGGTGGCGCGCTC
>DASVQD010000012.1:0-194096 GCA_036389345.1 Allosphingosinicella sp.
GGGGACCGCGCGAAGCACGGTGGAGGGGCCCTTTAAGACTCTGAAGGGACCCCTCCACCATGCTTCGCATGGTCCCCCTCCCCGCGAAATCGCGGGAGGAATTATATCTTCATCGGATAGACCGGCTGGATATCCGTCGGAATGTGCGCCGTTGTCGCGAGCACGGCCCTCGCCCGCTCGTCCAGCCTCGCGTAACGCTCGAAGAAGGCCTTGGTCCCGGCATAGTCGCCATTGCCTTGCAGCCGAACCAGCTCCGCGACCAGGTCGCGAAGGCCCGCTTCCATCCGGTCGTAATCGACCCGGAACCGCCCCGCCTCCTCGTCGAAGCGAAAGGCGCCCTTGTCCTTCAGGTAGCTGTACTGCATCGCCGCTCCGCGCCCGTGCGCCTCGTCGGTACCGAAGCGGACGGCGCGGAAGATCCCGACGAAATAGGTTGCAAGCGCCTGCTCGCGCTCCGCCGCCGGAAGCTCGCCCCGCTTCATCATGTAGAGGATGTTGTGGAGCCCCATGACGTCGGCCTTGGCTTCCTCGCTCGCGGAATAGACGTCCTTGAGCTCGGCGTTGACCGTCGTCTGGCGCCCGCCGACATTGATCGTCCCCGGCCCGAGGCTGTGCGAAAGCTCGTGGAACAGCGTCTCGTTGGTCATGTACTTCTTCGCGACCAGCCGAGCCTGGTCGGGGACCAGGACCAGTCCGGCCATCGGCGCAAGGATCCGGTCGTATTTGGCGCCGAGGACGTTGGCGAGGATGACCTTTTTCGCCCCCTTCGCCTCCCGCACCCGCTCGTCGTTGGGCAGGTTGAAAGCGATGGTCTGAACCCCGGGCACGTTGTCGCCGCCGCCATGGACCTGGTCGGCGACCAGGATCGGCGAGGCGAAGGGCCGGTTGAAGTTCTTGTAGCGCTCCTCGACCGGAAGGTTGCGCTCCATGTCGGGGAGGAGCGCCTTGTACTTGGCCAAAGCCGCGCTCTCGCTCGGATCCTGGACCGTGACAAAGGCCTCGAAGGCCGTCTTCGTCCCGTAGAGCGAGTCGGTATAGACCTCATACGGGCCGATCACGACCTCGATGGGGGTTCCGCTGACGTCCATCCAGGCGAGCTCCGATTCATAATAATCGTTGCTCCGGAAGGCCTTGGCCCGAAGCTTCAGGAACCTGGCGAGGCTGGCGTTGCTGCTCCGGGCCGCCGCTCGCTCCAGCAGCTTCGCCGCGGGCTCGAGCCACTGCCGGTATTCGACGCTGTACGGCACCGCGACGAGCCCGCCGCCGCGCCGCTTCACGACCGTATAGCCGCTGGTCAGCGCCTCCTTCTCGCCCGGATGGGCGGCGATGTAGGAGTCGAGTTCCGCCTTCGTCAGGTCCTTCGGGTAGAATCCCGCGCCCGCCGGCATCGCCTCGCCGCCGTAGAAGGGATGATTTTCGGCAAGCGTGTCCCACGGCCCGAAATGGAGGTCGAACATGTCGAGCAGCGCGGCCTTTTGCGAATGCTGGCTTCGGGCGATCTCGGACCGGATGATCGGGTTCTCGATCGACCGCTGCCGAAGGTAGATCGGGTTCATCTGCTCGGCGGCCTGGATGAGCAGGTTCACCACCTCGCGCTCCTCGGCGTTGAGGAAGCCGGTGCTCGTCGCCATCTCGATCCGGGCGATCTTGGCCCGCTGCGCGGCGAGGTCATAGCTGTCCGCGGCGGGCGCGGCGGCCGATACGGGCGGCTCGGCCGGACGGGTCGTGCAGGCGGCGGTGGCGAGGAGCAGGGTGGCGAAAGCGAAATGACGCAACTTGTTTCTCCTTCGGCGCGGACGATTGGAACGGCTGCGGCACGAGATACGTTCCGGACGGCGTGACCAGTAAAACGCAGCGTAGCCGCGAAAGCCGCATCTTCAGTCTCGAGCCCGGCCGCAATTGCTGGCGGGTGTCGCGCGCGAGCCGCGCCTCGCTCGTCGTCGATGCCTGCGACTACTTCCGGCTCGCCCGAAAGGCGATGCTCAAGGCGCACTCGCAGATCCTGATGATCGGCTGGGACATCGACACCCGGGTCAGTCTCGACGATCCGCACGGCAAGGACGAGCCGCCGGTCAAGGTCGGGGCCCTCATCTCCTGGATCGCCAGGGAGCGCCCCGACCTCGACATCTACATCCTCGCCTGGGACGGCGAGGCCTATCGCTACCTCGGCCGTGGAACGACCCTCTTCCAGCTCGGAAGCTGGGCGAGGCGCGAGAACATCCGGTTCAAGCTCGACCACAACCATCCCCGCGAGGCGAGCCACCACCAGAAGATCCTGGTGATCGACGACCGGCTCGCCTTTTGCGGGGGGATCGACATGACCGGCTCGCGCTGGGACACGCGCGAGCACAAGGACGAGCCCTCGAAGCGGCGCGAACCGACCACCCGGCGCGCCTACGATCCTTGGCACGACGCGACGATGTGCGTCGACGGCGGGGTGGCCTACAATCTCGGCGAACTCGCCCGGCTGCGCTGGCTGGCGGCGACCGGCCAGCGCCTCGATTCGGCGAGCCCCGGCGAAGCCGACCACTGGCCCGAGGAGCTCGAACCCGATTTCCGGGATGTCGACATCGCCATCGCCCGGACCCGCGGCGAGGTCTCCGAATGGTCCGAAGTGCGCGAGATCGAGGCGCTCTTCCTCGATCTGATCGCCACCGCGCGACGCTTCGTCTACATCGAGACCCAATATTTCGCCTCGAGGGCCATCGCCGAGGCGATCGGCAGGCGGCTCGGCGAGCCTGACGGGCCGGAGTTCGTCATCGTCAATCCAAAGGCGGGCTATGGCTGGCTCGACGAATCGGTGATGGGACCGGCCCGGGCGGAGCTGGTCAAGGCGCTCCAGGGCAAGGATCGCTACGGCCGATTCCACATCTACACGCCGGTGACCGAGGGCGGCGCCGACATCTACGTCCACGCCAAGATCATGGTCGTGGACGATCACGTGCTCAGGGTCGGCTCGGCGAACCTCAACAACCGCTCGATGGGCCTGGACAGCGAGTGCGACCTGATGATCGACGCCCGCCTCCCCGGCAACGAGGCCTCGGTCGCGACGATCAAGCGGCTCCGGGCCGACCTCATCGCCGAGCATCTCGGACTGGAACCGGCCGAGGTCGAAGCCTGCTGCGACAAGACAGGCTCGCTGATCGCGACGATCGAGCGGCTTCGCGGCGAGGGGCGGACCCTCTTGCCTTATGAGATCCCGGAGTTCAGCGCGCCGCTCAAGGCGATCGCGAAGAGCGAGACCCTCGACCCCGAAAGCGCGACCGCCCCCTTCGAGCCCTTCAACCGCCGCCGACTGCTGGCGGGACTGCGGCGGCGCTGACCCGTCGCCCCAGCGAAGGCTGGGGCCCCGGCGGGTGAAGAACGCCTGCGCTTTTCACCCCTTGGGATCCCGGCCTTCGCCGGGATGACGAAACATTGCTCAAACGCTATCCCACCGGCATGCGGGGGCTGGACATAGGCATTGCCGGATGCGGGGTGGGAGGGCTGGCGGCAGCCTTGCTCCTCGCCCGCGACGGTCACCATGTCTGCCTCTATGAGCGCTTCGACGCCCCCCGTCCGGTCGGCTCCGGGCTGATGATCCAGCCCACCGGCCTCGCGGTCCTCGACCGGCTCGGCCTCGCCGACGCCCTGACCGCGGCGGCGGCGCCGATCGCAAGGCTTTTGGGAAGGGCCGAGCCGTCCGGGCGGGTCGTCCTCGACGTCCGCTACGAATGGCTTCGCCGTCCCGGATCCTTCGGACACGGAGTGCACCGCGCCGCCTTGTTCGACATCCTCCATCGCGAAGTCACGGCGCGCGGCATCCCGATCCACACCGGCCGCAAGATCGTCGGACGGGAGGGCTTCCGCCTGCTTTTCGACGGGGGCGAAACCTCCCCGGCGCACGACCTGCTCGTCGACTCGCTCGGCGCCAGCTCCCCCCTGGTAGACGAGCCGGCCCGGGCTCTGGCTTATGGCGCCTTGTGGTGCAGCCTCGACTGGGTGGACGGCTTCGACGAGGCCGCGCTCGAGCAGCGCTACCGGGCGGCCAGCGTCATGACGGGAGTACTCCCGATCGGCCTCGCGCGCGAAGGGGGACGGCGGCAGGCGGCCTTCTTCTGGCTGCTTCGAGGCGACCGCCTGGACGAGTGGCGGGCGTCCGGACTCGAAAGCTGGAAGGAGGAGGTGCGGGCGCTGTGGCCGGCCACCGCGCCGCTCCTCGACCAGATCGACAGCCCGGACAAGCTGACCTTCGCGCGTTACGCCCACCGAACGCTGAGCGAGCCTGCAGCGTTCGGCCTCGTCCACATCGGCGATTCCTGGCATTCGACCAGCCCGCAACTCGGCCAGGGCGCCAACATGGCACTTCTGGACTCCTGGGCGCTGGCGACGGCGCTTCGGGAGGAGGACGGCCTGGAGCGGGCGCTTCGCCGCGCCGTGTCGCTTCGCCGCTCCCACGTCCGGCTCTATCAGGCGCTGTCAGCCCTCTTCACCCCCGCCTACCAGTCCGACAGCCGAATCCTCCCCTGGATCCGCGACCGGATCGTCCCGCCCTTCGGCCGCCTTTGGCCAGCGACTCGAATCCAGGCCGAGATGGTCGCCGGAACGTTCGGAGGACCGATGGAGAAGCTGGGGCTGCGCTGACCGGCAGGTCGAAAAGCCGTCCTTCCGGCGAAAGCCGGAACCTCGGGGAGACCCGCCGAGACTTCTCGGCCTGCGGTCCGGCTTTCGCCGGGATGACGGCCTAGGCCTGATCGCCTTGGGCTGTTTCCGGACCCTCGGCCTCCGGCTCTCCGCCCGCTTCCGGCTCGGCCTTCGAATCCGAGAAGAACGGCTCGACCTCGCCCTTCAGCTTGATCGTCATCGGCTGGCCGTAACGGTCCATGCTTCGGCCTGCGGCGACCCGGATCCAGCCCTCCGAAACGCTATATTCCTCGACGTCGGTCCGCTCCTTGCCCTTGAACCGGATCCCCACCCCGCGGCGGAGAAGCTCGCCGTCGAAAAACGGGCTGCGGGGGTTGAGCGAAAGTCGATCGGGGGGCGTATCGGCCATGTCTGGTCTCTTCTTGGGTTGTGTTAAGCCCTCTCCCGTCCTTACGGGAGAGGAGGGGCCCGCCGCGTTAGCGGTGGGAGGTGAGGGTCTGTACCTCGGACTCGGCAAGACCCTCACCTCCCAAGCCTTCGGCTTGGGCCCCTCCTCTCCCGCGGAAAGCGGGAGAGGAATGTTCAACGAAGCTTCGAAATCTTCAGCCCGTCCTGCTTGGCGCGGTCCTTCACCGACTCCTCGGTCCGGGTCAATGCCTTGGCGACCGCCTTCAGCGACATGCCCTTGCCGGCAAGCAGGTGGAGCTTCTGGACCTCCTCCTGCTTCCAGGGCTGGCGGTGGCGGGCGAAAGGCTCGGCCATCAGTCCTTCGCCACCACGCCCTTCGTGGACGGATTGGCGGCGATGGTCTTCTTGACCTCCTTCTTGGGCTTCCTGGCTTCCTTGTTGCTCTTCACCTGTCCCTTGGCCATCTTTCTCTCCTGAAAAGCGCGCTCCGTTCGCGACCCATACGTCATTCCGGCGACCGCCGGAATCCATGAACACGATCGTTCGCAGTTTCGTCCTTGCGTGTTCATGGATCCCGGCCTTCGCCGGGATGGCGGTTAACCCGCCTTCTTCGCGGCTATGTAGGCTTCGACCTGCTGTTCCAGAATGTCGAGCGGCAACGCCCCGTTTTCGAGCACCGCGGCGTGGAAATCGCGAATGTCGAACTGCTCGCCCAATTCCCGTTTCGCCCGCTCCCTCAGCTCGAGAATCTTGAGCTGGCCGATCTTGTAGCTCGTCGCCTGCCCCGGATTGTTGATGTAGCGCTCCACCTCCTTGACGATGTCGCGTTCGGACAGAAGCGAATTGTCCTGGAAATAGCGGATCGCCTGCTCGCGGGTCCAACGCTTAGAATGAAGCCCCGTGTCGGTGACCAGCCGGACGGCCCGCCAAAGCTCCAGAGACAAGTGCCCGAACAGCGAATAGGGGTCCTTGTAGAAGCCCATTTCGCGGCCCAGCCGCTCGGCATAGAGGCCCCACCCCTCACTATAGGCGCCGTAGCCTCCGAAGCGCCGGAACTTGGGCACGCCCTCCAGCTCCTGCTGGAGCGCGATCTGGAAGTGATGGCCCGGCGCGCCTTCATGATAGGCGATTCCCTCAATCTGCGGCTTCAGCACCTGGTTCATGTCGGCGAGGTTGACGTAGAAGATGCCCGGCCTCGATCCGTCGGGCGAAGGCCGGTTGTAGAAGGCAACCGAGGCCGTCTCCTGCCTCCAGGTCTCCACGGCGCGCACCTCGAGAGGGGCCTTGGGCAGCCGGCTGAACCATTTCGGCGCCTCGGCCATCACCTGCGCGATGAAGGCGTTGGCGTCCTTCAGATAGGTCTGCCGCCCCGCCTCGGTATTGGGATATTTGAAACCGGGGCCAGTCTTGATGTGCTGGAAGAATTGCTGGAGCGTCCCCTTGAAGCCGACCTCGGCCTTGATCTTCTCCATCTCGCCGTGGATCCGGGCGACCTCGTCGAGGCCGATCTGGTGGATCCGGTCGGCCGACAGCTCGGTCGTGGTCTGCGCCCTCAGGCGCGAAGCGTAATATTGGACGCCGTTCGGAAGGCTCCAGGCGCCGCTGTTCCCGGTCGACTTCGGCTCGATCGCGTCGAGAGTCGCCAGCATGTCGCCCACCGCGCGGCGGAACGGGCCGGAAAGCGCCGCCGACGCGTCCGCGACCAACCGCGCCTTCACGTCGGCCGGAGCCTCGAGCGCCTCCACCTTCTTGCGGAAGTCGGCGAGCAGCGGTGAATCCGCGCCCGGCCCGAACGGCGCTCCCGTGATCGCGCGCTTCGCGTCGGCCCGGACCGGGGCGAAGTTGAACTTCGGCGGGACGATCCCCTTCTCTGCCTGGGCGCGTGTCTCGGCGTCGATCTCCCGCATCGCCCGCTCGGTGTCGCGGAGTCGGGCGATATAGGCCTCGGCGTCGGCGACGCTGTCGATCCGGTGCTGGTTGATCAGGAAGACGGGGAATTCGCCCGCCGGGCTGCCGTTGGTCGACATGGCGAAGCCATAGTCGCGCCACCGGAAATTCTCCGCGGACTGCGCGGCATTATACTCGAACAGCCGGTAGTTGAGCTGGCCGACCGGGCTCAGCTTTTCATAGTTGAAGTCGACCTTCATCCTGGCGACCTGCCCCTGCAGCTGAGCCTGCTGCCGCTCGGTCTCGGCCGGAGTGTAATCGTCGAGCCGGTCGTATTTCTCCTTGCTCCCCTGCGCCGTCAGCGCCTCCGGGCTCGCAGCGATACGCTCGTCGAACGCGGCGTCGAGGAAGGCGAGCAGGCGGACGTCCTCCTCCCTTTCGGGATCTGCCGGGATCGGCATTCCGGGCGTGACGAAATGATCCTGCGGCGGCGGCGCCGACGCGCAGGCGGAAGCGAGCAGGAGGGCAAGAAGCGGGAGTGTGTGTCTCATCACCCAGGCTTTAGCGGTTAGCGAAGCGTCGTCCAGCCACTCTAGAATCCTCCCCTCCATTTGCAGGGAGGGGACCGTGCGAAGCATGGTGGAGGGCCTATCGAGCTAAAGAACCTCTCCACCGCGCTCCGCGCGCGCCCCCTCCCCCGGAAAGCCGGGGGAGGAATTGCTTTCATGCCCGGCAAGCCAGCACGGGTCCCACTGCGGCTCCGGCCCGAACCGGCCGACGAGAAACTCCACCAGGGCCCTCACCCGCGCCGTGGTCGCCCGCCCCGGCGGCATCACCGCGTGGAGCGCACCTTCCTCCAGCGGATAGTCGCGAAGCAGCGGCTCCAGGCTGCCGCGCTCGAAGCCCCGAGCCGCGATAAAGCTCGGAAGGATGCAGATCCCCAGCCCCGCCTCGGCAGCTCCCCGAAGCATTTCGCCATTGTCCGCCCTGAGCCTCGGCCGGCCGCGCACATATTCCCACTTGCCGCCGACCCGGAAGCGCCACTGCTCGTTGGCGTATAGCAGGATGTCGTGCCCGGCGAGGTCGCGCGGATGCACCGGACGGCCGCGCGTCTCGATATAGGCCGGGCTCGCGACGGCCACCTTCCTAACCGGGGCGATCCTCCGGGCGACCAGCGCGCTGTCCCTGAGCGAGCCGATCCGGACTGCGAGGTCGAAGCCTCCCGCGGCGAGATCGACGGGCCGGTCGTCGAAGGAGATGTCGAGCTCGACCCTCGGATTGGCCTTGGCGAACTCGGCGAGGGCGGGCACCAGATGCTCCACCCCGAACGAGAGGGGCGCGGACAGCCGCACCGGCCCCGCCACCTGGGTCACCGCCTCGGCGACCACCTCCTCGGCCGCCTCGAGATCGGCGAGGATGTTTGACGCACGCTCGAAATAGGCCTGGCCGACCTCGGTCGGCTGCGCGCCCTGAACGGTGCGGGTCAGGAGCCGGGCGCCCAGTTGCTCCTCGAGCCGGGCCACCCGCCGGCTGAGGACGGACTTCGACATCCCCATCCGCTCGCCCGCGCGGCTGAAGGCGCCGGTCTCGACCACCCGAACGAAGGCGAGGACGTCGAGCAGATCGGTCGATGATCGTTCCATATTCAGCAACACCATGATGCGCGGCGGATGGCTACAAGCAACGCTGCTACTCGCTTACATGTCTCCTTGCAAGTTCAGGAGGCTCACATGACCAACGTTCTCATCGTCGACAGCGCCGCCACCGGCGAGGCGTCCGTCACCCGAAGGCTGACGGCCGAGCTGGAATCGGCTCTCCGCGGACGCGGCCCGGTGCGGATCGTCCGCCGCGACGTCGGCACCCGCCCGGTCCCGCATCTCACCGCCGAGACGACCCCGGCGATCCGCGGCGCCGTGGCCGAGAGCGAGGCCGCCCGCGAGTCCGTCGCCCTTTCCGATGAACTGATCGCGGAGCTGAGGGCCGCCGACCTCGTCGTCATCGGCGCCCCGATGTACAATTTCGGGATCGCCTCGACCCTCAAGGCCTGGTTCGATCACGTGCTCCGCGCCGGGATCACCTTCCGCTACTCCGAAGCCGGCCCGGAAGGCCTGCTCAAGGGCAAGAAGGCGATCGTGATCGAGAGCCGCGCCGGCCTCTACAGCACCGGCCCCTCGGCGCCGATGGACAGCCAGGAGCCGCACCTCCGCACCCTGCTCGGCTTCATGGGCCTCGACGACGTGACGTTCGTGCGGGTCGAGAAGCTGGCCTTCGGGCCGGACCAGGCGGCCGCCTCGATCGCGGAGGCGGCCGAAGAGCTGCGCGGCCTGGCCGCAGAGGGATTGCCGCTGGCGGCCTGAGGGCCGCCGCGCTTCCCGTCCGTCCGCCGCAGCCCCCTCCTGGCGGCGGGCGGACGGGTCACCATATCCGCAACAGGGAGAATCGACATGAAGCTTTACTACGCCCCCGGCGCCTGTTCTCAGGCCCCCCACATCGTCGCCCGCGAGGCCGGTCTCGACATCGATCTCGCCAAGGTGAACTTCCCGGACAAGGTCACCGACGACGGCGAGAAGCTGGCCGACGTCAACCCGAAGGGCGCGGTTCCAACGCTCAGGCTCGACGACGGCGAGGTGCTGACCGAGAATGCCGTCATCCTCCAATATCTCGCCGACCGCTCCGGCGGCTCGGAGCTCGCGCTCCCGGCGGGCGGGATCGAGCGCTACCGGCTCCTCGAATGGCTGAACTTCATCGCCACCGAGCTCCACAAGGGCTTCGGACCGCTGTGGAATCCGGCCACCCCGGACTCCTTCAAGGGGGCGACCCGCGAGGCGCTGGCCAAGAAGTTCGACTATCTCCAGGAGAAGATCGGCCAGGGCCCCTACATCCTGGGCGACCGCTTCTCGATCCTCGACGCCTATGCGTTCGCGGTCCTGAACTGGACGAAAATCCACGGGATCGAAATTGCCCGCTGGCCGGGCCTGTCGGCCTATCTCGAGCGCATCGCGCGGAGGCCGGCGGTGCAGGAGACGCTGGAGGCCGAAGGCCTGATCTGAGCAGGTCCGTCATCCCGGCGAAAGCCGGGATCCCAGCCTGTCCGCACCGCCTTTTTCACCCTGAGGTCCCGGCTGTCGCCGGGATGACGAGGATAAAATGATCGACATCCGTCCCTTCAGCACACTGGGCCACGCCGACCATGGCTGGCTCAACGCCCGCCACCATTTCTCCTTCGCGGATTATTACGATCCCCGGCGTACCGAGTGGGGCGCGATCCGGGTGTGGAACGACGACGAGATCGCCGCGCGTTCCGGCTTCCCGCCCCACCCGCACAGCGACATGGAGATCATCACCTATGTCCGCGAAGGCGCGATCACCCACAAGGATTCGATGGGCAACGAGGGGCGCACCGCGGCCGGCGACGTACAGGTGATGTCGGCCGGGACCGGGGTTCGCCACGCCGAATATAATCTCGAGGACGAGAAGACGACCCTCTTCCAGATCTGGGTCCAGACCGACAGGCGCGGCGCCGAACCGGGATGGGGCGCGAGGCAATTCCCGAAGGGCGACCGGGCGGGCAATTTCGTCACCCTTGCAAGCGGCTTCGCGGAGGATTCGGACGCCCTGAAGATCAACGCCGCCGCCCGTGTCCTCGGAGCGACACTGAAGTCCGGCGAGCAGGCCGAGCTCACACTCGACCCGGCCCGCCACGTCTATCTCGTCGCGACCGGCGGAGCGGTCGAGGTCAACGGCCGCCGGGCCGAGCCCCGCGACGGAATCGCCGTGACCGGCGAGGAACGGCTGACGATCAGGGCGCTCGAAGACGCGGAGATCGTCCTCGTCGACGCCAGGTGATTGCCTCCCCATCGCAGATGGGGAGGGGGACCATGCGAAGCATGGTGGAGGGGTGACAGGGCGCAGGAACAGGAGGTTCGCTCGCGGATCGCCGCCGGAGCCTGATCACCCCTCCACCAGCTTCGCTGGTCCCCGTCCCGATGTTGTGCATGGGGAGGCAAATTCACGGCCTGCCTCCCACCTCCCGCCCGCGCCACCAATCCGCATAAGGCGTGTTCTCGATCCTCCGCCGGTTCAAGTCCGGCGCCCCGTCGCCCCACCACGGTGCGCCCCGCTCGCCGAGTCCCTCCTTCGCCGCCTGCACCCCCGATCTCGCCGCTTTCAGCGCCTCCGCATCCCCGGCGGCCAGCGCCGCCTTCACCGCCCGCCTCGAATCCATCAGCGCATCGACGAGCCGTTGCCTGACGTCCTCGGCCAGACTTGGATCGCTCGACCGCCACAACCGACCCCTGACGACGATATAGCGTCCGTCCGGGGTGACCGTCGGATTACCGAGCCGCACGACCGAACCGGCTGGAAGCCGCAAGCGCCCGCTCGCGGGCCGCGCGGTGGCCGATCAGCGGCTGGGGATAGCCGGCCGGCCTGTCGTCCCCCGGCTCATGGATCCGCGCCTCGTCGAGGCCTCGAAGCTCGGGAACCCACCTTCGGATATAATCCCCGGCGCCGAATTTCGAGGACTGGACGATCGGCGCCATGATCCGGGCGAAGGGCTGGCTGTCGACCCCGGTGCCGGCGATCCACTGCCAGTTCTGGCTGTTGTTGCCGTAATCGGCGTCGACCAGAGTATCCCAGAACCACTCCGTCCCCCGCCTCCAGTCGATGAGCAGATGCTTCACCAGGAAGGAGGCTGCGATCATCCGCACCCGGTTGTGCATCCAGCCGGTCGCCCACAATTGCCGCATCCCGGCGTCGACGATCGGGTAGCCGGTCCGCCCCCGGCTCCATGCCTCGAAATCGCGGTCCGCCGCCGGACCCGTCCTCCACGGGAAATCCTCGAGGGCCGGCCGTCCCGCTTTTTCGCCGACCTCCGGCTGGACGAGCATGACGTTGTGCGAGAAATCCCGCCACGCAAGCTCCTTGCGAAACTTCTCCCCCGCCTCGGCCGGCAGATCGTGCCAGATCAGGCGCGGCGAAAGCTCGCCGAAATGGAGGTGCGGGGAGAAGCGGCTCGTACCTTCCACTCCCGGACGGTCGCGGGCGGAGCCATAATCTCCCGCCCGCCCGGCAAATTCGCTCAGCCTTTCAAGAGCCAAAGCCTCGCCGGGCTTCCATTCCCCGGCGAAAGCGCTCGCCCAGTTCGGCCGGGTCGGAAGAAGCCCCCAGGAATCGAGGTCGTCGCTGCGCGGCCACCGCTCCGCCGCCTGCAGCCTTTCCGGAGCCGCGACCGGATCGGGCGGCGGGAGCCGGTCCTGCAGCGCCCGCCAGTAGGGAGTGTATATCTTGTACGGCGAGCCCGCCCCCGTCCTGACCGCCTCCGGCGGCACCAGGACGCTCCCAGGGTGAAGAACGAGCTCCAGTGCCTTTCCTACCTCGCGTTCCGACCGGGTCCACCAGGGCTCGTAATGGCGGGTGGCATGGACCCGGCGGGCGCCGGTCTCGGCCGCCAGCCTCGAAAGCTCGGCTTCGCACCGGCCCCGGCGAAGGACGAGTCGAGAGCCGAGCCGCTCGAAGGCCGAGCCCAGCTCGGCGAGGCTGTGATGGAGCCACCAGCGCTGCGCTCCGCCGATCTTCCAGCGTCCGGGGCTTTCGTCGTCGAGGACATAGACCGGGATCACCGGCCCCTCGCTGGCCGCCGCGGCAAGGGCCGGCTGGTCGTGGAGCCTGAGATCCTGTCGAAGCCAGACGATCGTCGGACCGGGCACCGGAGAATTCACTCCGTGGCGGCGCCTGCCGAAAGATGCACATGCTCGTCCACCCGCTCGACCGAGCCGAGATCCACATAATGATGCTCGCCGTCGGGCGAATCGTTGCGGGTGAGCTTGATCCGGTCGCCTTCGACCCCGTCGACCGTCCCGACGTGCGAGCCGTCCGAACCACGGACTTCCATATGCTTTTGAATGCTCGAAGCTTCAGCCATTTCGATCTCCATTGCTTGCCGGTGGGAACGACGATTCAACCTGCCGCGAGGAGACCAAGTTCCTACGGGCTTTGTACCGTGTCCGCGGCGCGGGGACGCGCTCCCCGGCGAAGACCGGGGCTCATAGTCCCCCGCGGCGCCCGAAGTCCGGCGGCGGCGTCAGCCGAAGTTGAGGAGCGCCCCGAGAAGGAACGGCGCCAGCAGGAAGAGCGCGAAGAGCAGCAGGACGAGCATGAGCAGCCTGCCCAGGCAACCCCCGCCGCGCCTCCGCCTCGGCGGAATCTCCTCGCGTCGATCGTATCCGGGGGGTTCTCCACGTGCCCGCCGGCTTCGCGCGGCCGCTCCGAGCATTGCGGCGACGAGGCTGCCCAGATCGGGGCTTGGCGGGCGAGTGCCGCCGCTTTCCCGTCCCCAGGGGCCGAAATCGTCCCCCGATCCATCCATGGCCGGACCGGTCTCGATGGTAACCGGCGGCCGGGCTCGAGCGCGTTCCGGCGGAACCGGCGTCGGCGCTTCCCGGGCCGGAGCCGGCTCGCCGAAGCGCGCCCCGCATTGCGGGCAGGAGGGGGAGTCCACCCAGAGGCCCGGCGAATGGTTGGTGCAGAAATAGCGGACCGGCGCCTCGCGGCAGGCCTCGCACTCGCCTTCGGCGCCCTGGACCGTGCCGCAATTGGGGCATCTGAGGACGATTCCACTCATCCCTCGCACTCCGTCGGACTCGGCTCGGTCCCGGCCTGCGGCTGGGGGAAGACGGACATGACAATCTCGGCCGGGACATGGAGTCGATACAGAATCGGAAGCGACCGGGGCACGTAACGGGCCAGCGTCGGCACCCGCGCGTAGGGCCCGAAGGACTCGCGCGGCAGACGGCGTGAAAGCGCGACGGTCGTCAGAATGGGATGCGCCTCGTAGGCCGGGTAGATGACGAAGCGGTCTTCGACATGGTCGTGGCCTCGGACCATGTGGGTCACCGGCCGGCCGAGACGAGCGCTGAGCGCGCAGAAATCCGCGAAATCCTCACGTCCGAACTGGCTGCCGCGGGTGAACCGGTTCGGCATCTTCCTTCGCGCCGTCGGATGCGCGCGGGTCCAGGTGAAATCGGACAGGCAGGCCGGGTCGTTCCAGTCGCCGCTCTCCTCCAGCTTCGGGTGGAGGTCGGTGAGCGGGAACCCGGCATGGGCGATCAGCAGTCCGTCGGGCAGGAAGAGCGCGTGCGGAGCCTGCTCGAAGAACCGCACGGCGAGCTTGCCCGCCCGCTCGATCCATTCATGGGCGAGATTGGAGTTGAGGAAGTCGGCGAAGTCCCCGGGCGAGACGCTCGAGGCGAAACGGTTGCCGTCGAAGGAGAGCGCCTCGTCATGGTTTCCGACGATCACGCAGACCCGGCCCGGCCTCTCCAGGATGAGCTCGAACACTCGAAGGAGCAGCTCGAGCCCATAGCCTTCGTCGTCGAACAGGTCGCCGAGAAGGACGATGTCGGGCTCGGCTGCCGAGACCTTCGATCCGGCCTCGATGAAGGCCAGCGCCGCTTCGAGCGCGAGCAGGTCGCCGTGGAGGTCTCCGATGATCCACAAGGGGGCCTCGGGATCGAGCTCGCCCACCTTGATCGCCCGGTCGCGGGGATCGGAGCGAAAGCGGTCGAACAGGAGGCCGCCCCCCCCTTCCCGGTCGAGCAGCGCCTCGAAGGCCTCGACCGTCGAGCGGATTCGCGACCGGACCGCCGCCGGAGCCACCGCCTCGCGCACCGCGGTCCAGTCCAGCTCTCGGACGTCTTCCACAGCCGGGATCGCGACCGGCGCGGGTCCCCCGGCGGGAGCGGCCGCGGGCGCGGCTTGGACGACTGCCGGCGCCCCGTCGGCTCCCGCCCCGGGCTCGTCGGCGGCGGCTTCGGGGACCTCTTCCGTCATGCGGCCCGGACAGTGAGCGGGAGCTTGGCGATACCCTTCGCTTCGTTGCCGACCGCGATCCGATCGCCTGCCTTGAGCGAATAGGCTCCGGTCAGGGCCCGGCCGTTGACGAGAGTCTGGTTGATCGTGGCTCCGGCCGGCCTGACGATCCACTGGCCCGAGGCGTTTCGCTCGAGCACGCACTGGCGATCGTCCCAATATTCCGCCTCCGCCCCGAACTGGCGCATCAGCATCTTACCGAGCTCGGTCCGGATCCGAACCCGAAGGGCGCCACCCCCCTGTGCGAGCAGATCCACCGCGTCGGAGACCAAAGCGGCCCCACCGCCGGCGGCGGCGGTCGAAGCAGGGGCCGCCCCCGGCCTCGGAGCCGCCTTCGCGGCCGCCGGTGCCGGGGCCGGCTTCCTGTCGCGGCCGCTCAGCGTCGCCCGAAGCTCGGCCGCCGTCGGCCGCTTTGCCGGATCGGGATCGAGGCAGCGGTGCAAGGCGGCGCTCACGTCGGCGTTGCTCGCCGGCCAGGGCATCGGGCCGAGCAGCGCCGGCGGCTCCGCCTTGTAGCCCTGGACCAGTCGGGCATAATCCGACTGGTCCTCGGACCAATAGGGGTGCCGTCCGGCGAGAAGCTCGTAGAGGATGAGGCCGCAGGTGAAGACGTCCGAGGCGGGCACCGGGACCGAGCCCCGAACGAGGTGCTCGGGCGACCGGTAATTGTCGGTCCCGACATAGCCCTGGTGGCCATGCCAGGGCGGACGCCGGTCGGCGAGGACCGAGAAGTCCATGTCGATCAATTTGAGCTGGAATTCCGAAGCGATCGTCGGGTCCTCGATCAGATAGGCATTGGCCGGCTTCAAGTCGGCATGGACGATCTTGACGTCATGAAGCGCTCCGATCCCGGCGACGAGCACCTTGGCCCAGGTCGCGTGCCGGGCCCAGACCGCCGGATCGCTCGTCGGCGCCTTGCGGGTCGCCCGGTGGGTCTCGCGCTCTTTGTCCAGCACCTGCTGGAGGTCGGCGCCATTCTCGACGAACTGGAATGCCTGGAAATAGCAGCGGCCGCCCCACACCTCCTCGAAGGAATCGACCTGCGCGACGGCGAAATTGTCGGCCTTGCCGCGGACCACCCGGGCCGAGAGCTCCTTCTGGTAGGCGACGAAGTCCTTGTACCAGACCACCGTCGGCGCCGGCGACTTGTACTGCTTGAAGAACACCTTCCGCCCGCTCGGAGCCAAAGCGGCGTAGGATATGGCCATCATCCCCGGGCCGAACACCTTGGTGATCCGGTACCCGTGGATGACGTCCCCGACTTTGAGCTTCTTCGCCATCGCCCGCCCTCAGGGCCGGTCCCGCCCCCTCAAAGCGCGACCGTTTCGGCCGAGCGCGAGACGCTCGCGGCGAGCTGCTTCAGGGTGTTGCGGAAATTGGCCTGGTCGGAGGTGAACTTCTGCAGCGCCTCCTGGGCGTTCAGGCCTTCATATTCGACGACCTCCCATTCCGACTTGTCGATCTGGCTGAGCCGGTCATAGCCCTCGAAATTGGGCGCGAAGAGGCTGAGGATGATCCGGTTGGCCATCACCACGTTGGCGACGTCCTGGAGCGACCCGCCCTTCGCCTCCGGGATGCTCATCGTCTCCTTGAACGAAGCGTCGGTGAAGACGACGACCACCCGGGCCGCGTCGCTCCGGTAGCGCCACTTGCCCGGCTCGGCGCCCTGGGCGCCCTTCGCGGTCGCCTCCATCGTCGCCACCTTGTAGAGCGTGTCGAGAAGCGACTCCGGCTCGTCGCCGCCGCCGTTCGCCTGGAGCGCGGCGAGCTGGGACTTGAGCTCGGCGGGATCGCGGACGAAGTCGTTGTCGACGATCCAGGGCAGGCCTTCGCTCTCGGCGGCCTCGATGTCGCGATAGCCGACCACCTTCGCCCGCCAGTCCTTCACCGGCGCCGCGTTGTTGGCGTCGCCGCTGCTCAGCGATCCGACGAACGTCTCTATGTTCTGGCGAAGCGCGTCGATGCACGGCGCCATGCTTCCGCTGATGTCGACGACGAAGACGATGTCCGCGACGCCCTTCGTCTTCTCCCGGCTCTGCGGGGCCTGGCCGCCCGTCGCGATCTCGGCCACTCCGCCTGAGCTTTCCTCGGCGGGGATCGGAGCGCCGGCAAGGTCGGGCGACGCGGTCTCGGGCGCTATGGATTCCGGCGCAAGGGTTTCGGGAGTGGGCGCGACCGGCGCGAGGGTTTCGGCCGGGGCTCCGCCGGACTCGTCGGCGGCGGGGGCGGTCGGATCGGTGCTGCTCATACATCTACTCCATCGTCAGCGCTGGACGCCGAAAAGGCGGACCCACTGGGCGAGCGAACGACATTTGCTGGGGTTCGTTCCGGCGGATCGGGTCGGCATTTCGCTGGAATGGTCCGTCGGAAGCGCCGGACGGGGCCGCGGCCCCCCGAGGGCCCCGGCCGCCCGGCGGCGTCTGCGTGCAGCCGCGGTTGAGCGGAGCAACGGGCGGGCTGATCCCGATCCCGCAATCCGCTAGGGCTCGACCGACTGCCAAGCCGAAGGAGCTGCGCGATGTCCGACGATTACGCCCGCGGCCGGCGCGACGGCCTCCGGCTGGCCCTGGCCGTGCTCGCGGCGGAGGAGGCCAAGTGGGCGGCGCTGCTCGGGCAGAGCCCGTCGTGGCGGACCAACGCGATCCGCGAGGTCCGCCACAAGTCGCTCCAGGTCGCCCAGAAGCGGGTCCGGACGGTCCTCAACCGCTTCACTCCGAAGGACGAAGGCGCGGCGATGGACGCCGAGCTCGCCGCCGCCCTCGACCACCTCGGACTGTAGGATCCTGCGCCCGGCGAAGGCCGGGGCCAGTGGCACGGTGCGGCTGGGGTCCCGGCCTTCGCCCGGAAACTGTCGCAGCATCGGCGACCCAGCGGGTCATCCGGCGGATGATCGAAGCCGCCCGATCCCGGCCAGCCCACGATCGACGATCGTGAGCGCGATCAGCGACAGTCCGAACAGCGGAAGCAGTATCCCCGCCGCAACCAGGACGGGGATCGCCCAGCGCAGGCGAATGCCGCCAGCCCTTCCCAGCCCCCCGCCCTGCGGACGGCGCCTCAGCCACATCAGCAGGCCCATGAGGCTTATCGCGACGAGCGCCAAAGCGGTCGCCACCCCGATCAGTTGGTTCGCCAGGCCGAACAGCTGGCCTTCGTGCCAGGCGATCCCGGTATTCACCACCCGGTCGACCACATGCGAGTCGGCGAACCCGCGCCGGCCCGTCTCGGCCCCGGTCGAAGGATCGTAGGTGACCTGCCGGGTCAGCGGACGGTTCTGGGTCTCCGACTTCACGGTCCAGAAATTGCCGCTCGGCGGCCCGAAGCGCTGGGGCGCGTTCGGCGGAAGGATCACGACTGGAAAGGCCATCCGCTCGCCCTGCGCCCGAGCGACGAAAGCCGACAGCGGAAGTCCCGAATGCATGGCCGAATGCTGAGCCGCCGACCCGCCATGATGGTGGCCGCCGTCGCCGCCTCCCGAGCCTATCTTCCAGTCCTGCCGACCCTGCACCAGTCCGAGTTCGGTCCTCGCCCATTTGAACAGGCTTCCCCACGATTCCGCCCAGGGCAGTCCGCTGGCCAGCATGACCAGCACCAGCCCGGCGATCCAGAAGCCCGTGACCCGGTGGAGATCCTTGAGCAGCGGCCGCCCCCTCAACGACAGCCTCGGCCAGAAGGTGCCTGCCAGCCTCAGCGGGCGCGGCCACCACATGTAGAGGCCGGTGAGGATCATCACGATCGTCCAGCTCGCCGCCAGCTCGACCAGCCGGTCGCCCCATTCGCCGAGCAGAAGGCTCCCGTGGATCCGCCCCACGGTCGGGGAAATCCGGGCTTCGGGATCGAACGCGCCGAGCACTTTGCCCTGCGGCGACACGAAGACCTCGCTCCGGCGCCCGTCCGGAAGCGCGATCTGAATCATCGCGGAGTCGCCCGGGCGCTCGGGCAGCCGATAATTGTCGAACCTCGCGCCGGGATAAGCGGCCAGGACGGAGGCCAGCTGACGATCGGGCGAGACCGCCGCTTGCGTCCCTAGGCTGCGATAGTCCCGTTCCTCCCAACGGTCGATCTGCGGCTTGAACAGGTAGATCGAGCCGGTCACCGACAGGATGAGGACGAAGGGCAGGACGAACAGGCCGGCATAGAAATGCCAGCGCCAGATCGTGCGGTAGGCGGCGGTGCCGCCGAAGCGAGCGTTCACGTATCTTCCCCTTGAAACACGAGCCCGGATCGCCCCCGCGATCGGGCATGACCACGTTTCCGCCCGGCGGAGCGCCCTTCGGCGCCGTCCACAAAGCCGGGGTGCGGCGATGTTTCGACGGCGGGTGCGGCCCGGGCGTCAGGCGGGGAGAGGCGGTCCGCGAAGTGGAGGCCGGAGGCGCAGTGCCGCGCGCGGCGGCAGGGGGGAGGCCGGTACCAGTCCGGCGGCCATGAGGAATATCAGCGCGGCCGCGAGCTGCAGCGGGTCGGCTCCGCCGATCGCCGGGACGGCGAGATCGGCGAACGCGCAGGAGCGGGCGGAGCCGCTCGGATCGCCGCCATGGTCCGGGCCGGGCATCGACGGGTCGCCATGATCGGAACCGGCGGCAGCGGCGAGCGGTCCGCCGCCCGGGCAGAGGGTCAGCGCAAGCCCGCCCTGGCCGGCCACGGGCATGTATCCGGCCGGCACCGCCAGCCGAAGCAGCAGCGCTGCGAGCCCGATCGCGAGCGCGAGCACCGGATGCCTGAGCAAGACGAAGCGAAGAATCCCCACGCTCAAGGTCTAGTTGGCGCGGATCGCGATGTCATTACGTCTTAAGCGCTGTTCTTGCTGGAAACTTTCCGCGTTTTGAGTCCGGCTCAAGAGGCCGGAGCCGGACTCTTCAGGATCGCCTCTATCTCCGCGATCTCCTTGCCCTGATCGGCGACGATCCGGCGGGCTATGGCCGCCGCGCGCTCGTCTCGCCCCTGCGCCAGGACGACCCGGGACATGGCGATCGCGCCGCGATGATGGGCGATCATCTGGCGGAGGAAGGTCTGCGAAGAATCGGCGCCATGCGCAGCGGACATCGCCTCCTGCATCTGCTTCTCGCCGGCGGCGTAGGGCCTGGCCGATTCCGGGTCTGGCGCTGCGTCCTTTCGGACCAGGCGCCGCATCTCCTCGATCTCGCGCCCCTGCACGGTCGCCATCCGGCGCGCGATCGCGACGATGCGCGGATCGTCGCTCCCGGCCACGACCGGCCCGGTCATCGCGATCGCCCCCTCGTGGTGGGCGATCATCTTCCTGAGCCACGTATCGGAAACGTCGGCTCCGACCGCCGAGGCCATCGCCGAGTGCATGTCCGGGGCCGAATGCGCCGACGCCCGGCCGCCGTGCGCGGATGAATCATGTGCCGCCGCGCCGTTGCCCTGGTCCTGCTTCGGCGCCGGCTGCCCGCACGCGGACAGGCTCATGGCCGCCGACAGGACTAAGCTTCTCTTCAGCAGGACTCTCGACATCTCCAACACTTCCTCGCCCCGAATCGTTACGGCCGGCACCGTAACTCTATTAGGCAAGAACTGCAGCGTCATTCAGGAATGCAATTTTACACTGTGGAAGACGAGGAACGTGCAGCCGTCGGCTCAGGCGACCCGCATCAGCTGGCTCGGAAAGGGCAAAGCAAGCGAGCAGGCGTCGGCCGCCTCGCCGTCGAGCCACGCGTCATAATCCTCGCGCTGGAGGATGACCGGCATCGCCTTGGGATGGAGCGGGGCCACGAGGGGGTTGGGGTCGCAGGTCAGGAAGGCGAAGCGCGGGCGGTCCTCGCTCCAGCGCCAGATCCCGGCGAAGGCGCAGCATTCCTCCCCTTCGATCGTGAACCACCAATTGGCCGGGCGGCCCGTCTCCGGGTCCTTGCCCGGGCGGGGCTCGGCGAAGCTGGTGAAGGGGACGAGGCAGCGCTGGGCGGGGTTGGCGATGGTCGATCGCCAGAAGGGGCTTGCGAGGTTGCGGACGTTGGTGATTGCCTTCTTGACCGGCTTGCCACTCTTTCCGGGCATGGAGCGGACGATCCCCCAAGCCATGCAGTCCAGTCGTCGGACTCCGCCCTCCTTCCTGACCACCAGCGCCTCGTATTTCGGGTAGATGTCCGGCTTGCCCTCGAACGGCAGCTCCGGAGGCAGCGCATCGAAAAGGCGGCTGAGATTCTCGGTGCTTCGCTGGCGATAGAGGTTGCACATGAGACCGGATTAGTTCGAGCCCCGCCCGAGGGAAAGCGTCACTACGGTCATCCGGCGCAAATCCGAACCTCCAAGAGATCCGCCGAGACTTCTCGTCCCGAGGTCCCGGTGCAAGCGGGGACGACGACTAATGCAAAAATCGGATTGCGGCGCCCCAAGTTTGTTCTCTATTTGCTCTCGTATGGACAAGCGAATCGCAGTGACCCCTGCCGAGCTCGCCCGGGCGATCCGGGTCTGGCTTCGAGTTATGCCCAAGCCGGTGTGGCGGGCGCTCGAGAAGTACCAGCTCGCGGCGCTCGACAAGCGCCAGGACCCCGACGGCGAACCCCAGGTCCACGGCGCCGTCGCCGAGCATATCGCGCAGCATTTCGAGAGGGCGAATTGGGAGATTACGCGTCCGGAGCCGAAGGACCTCGGCTCGCCTCCGCCCTGGCGTGGCGGCGGCGACCGGGCCTGAGGGCGAACGGACGTAAGGGAGCCGGACGGCCCGTGGAAGCAAACCCCCCGGCCCCCACCGTGAGAGGAAGCCATTCCAAACTCTCGGTAGCACCCGATATAGCACTGATCGAAGTTAAGTCAAGATGCCGAGCGCTCAGCTTCGGAGAATTTTCCAACGATTACAAGGGGAAGAGCAGTCGGTCGAGTGGCCGGCTGACCATACGGAAACCTCCGTTTCCGGACTGATCCCCCCTTTTCACCGGGCCTCGCCTCTCCCTGGCTGAACCGCTTGCGCCAACCCTTCGGCGAGCCTGTTAGCGATTGCCGGCCCGCCGTCCCGCCCCGGCACAGGCCGAAACGCGGGGTGGCGTGCCGGGATCGACCCCCGCACTGGAGCTTTTACGAGGCTCGAAGAGGCTGTTTTCAAAGGTGAAGGCGATGGCGGGAAAGACTTTTGCGACTCGGCTCGGGACCGCCCTTCTGGCCGGGGCTGCCCTGCTCGTGGTCGGATTCGAGGTCGCCGACGAGCCGGCCCGGTCGCCCGCTTCGGCGGCGGCTCAGGCCCCGGCCATCGCGGCCGCGGCGCCCGCTCCGGCGGTCGTCGACCGGAATTTCGTCGTCCGGCGGATCCTCGACATTCCGGGGCCGCTCAAGGTCGGCGAGCATCACTGGGACGAAAGCGGAGCCCCCGCCGACGGACCGATCGTGATCACCGTGGACCTCCAGGCTCAGGTCCTCTCAATCTTCCGCGGCGGCTACGAGATCGGAGCCTCGGCGATCCTCTACGGCCGCGACGACAAGCCGACTCCGCTCGGCGCCTTCCCGATCACCCAGAAGAACGCGAAGCACGTCTCCAATCTCTACGGCGCTTCGATGCCTTACATGATGCGGATGACCAACGACGGGATCTCGATCCACGGCAGCGACAGCGTCGCCCCGGGCTTCGCCACCCACGGCTGCGTCGCGGTGCCCGTGGCCTTCGCGAAGAAGCTGTTCGCCGCGGCGAAGCTCGGCGACGTCGTCATCGTCACCCGCGGCAAGACCCTTGCGATGGGCGAGGCGATCGTCCGGACCTGAGCAGTCCGCTGCCCGGCGACAAGTTCAGCATGACGGCGGGGGGCGGCTCGCGCTACAGCGCCCGCATGACCTCCCCCCCGATCAGGCCCGTCATCCTTTCCGGAGGCGCAGGGACCCGGCTCTGGCCGCTCTCGCGCTCGGGGCGGCCCAAGCAGTTCCTCGCGCTGGCCGGAGCGGAGAGCCTTCTCAAGGCCACCGCGAGCCGGGCGGCGGGATGGGGCGCTCCGATCGTCGTCGCGTCCTTCGACCAGGCCGAGGCGGTGCGCTCGGAGGTACCCGACGCCCGGCTGGTGCTGGAGCCCTGCGCCCGGGGCACTGCGGCCGCGGTGGCGCTCGCCGCACTCGCGGCGGAGGCGGGCGAGCTTCTGCTGATCATGCCGAGCGACCATCATATCGAGGACGAAGCGGCCTTCCGGGCCGCAGTCGAGATCGCTGCGCCGCTCGCGGCCGACGGCTGGCTGGTGACGTTCGGGATCGAGCCCGACCGGCCGGAGACCGGCTATGGCTACATAAGACGCGGCGGCGGCCTTGCGCCCGGGGTCTTCCAGGTCGCCCGGTTCGCCGAGAAGCCGGACAGGCCGACCGCTCAAGGCTGGCTCGCCGAGGGCGGCTGGAGCTGGAATGCGGGCATCTTCCTGTTCGATCGCGACGCCGTTCTGGACGCCCTCCGACGGCATGCGCCGGCGGTCCTGGCCGCTGCCGAGGGCGACTTCGAATCCGGGCCGAGCGAGTCGATCGACACTGCGGTGATGGAGAAAGCCGAAAGGGTCGCGGTAGTCCCGACCAACATGGGCTGGACGGATATCGGCAGCTGGGAGGCGCTGCACGCCCTCGGGCCGGTGGACCGCGACGGCAACCTGCTGACCGGGGACGTCGTCGCTCCGGACAGCCGCAACTGCCTGGTCCGTTCGGACGGCCCGGTCGTCGTCGCGCTCGGGGTCGAGGACCTGGTGATCGTCGCCACGGAGCGGGCCGTGCTGGTCGTTCCGCGTGGGGAGACCCAGCGGGTCCGCGAGGCGATCGACGCGCTCGAGGCCCGGCGGATCCCGCGGGCGGACGCTTGAAGGAGGAAAAGAATGGCTGATCTTCGTCCGCTTGGACGCAGCGGTCTCGCCACTCCGAGGCTCGTTCTCGGCGGCAACGTCTTCGGCTGGACCGCGTGCGGCGAGGAAGCGTTCCGAATCCTCGACCGCTTCGTCGACGCCGGCGGGACGATGATCGACACCGCCGACGTCTATTCCGCCTGGGTGCCCGGCCACGAGGGCGGCGAATCGGAAAACCTGATCGGGGAATGGCTTCGGCGGCGTGGCTCGAGCGACGGGATCCTCGTCGCCAGCAAGGTGGGAATGCTCCACCGCCACGGTGGCGGCAAGCTCGAGCCCTGGCGGATCGAGAAGGCGGCCGAAGCCTCGCTGAAGCGACTCGGGGTCGAGACGATCGACCTCTATTACGCTCATCAGGACGATCCGGAGACTCCGATGGAGGAGGTCGTCGAAGCGTTCGACCGGCTGGTGAAGGCCGGCAAGGTGCGCGCGCTCGGCGCCTCCAACTTCACCGCGGAGCGGCTCGGACGGGCGCTCGCCTTGGCCGGGGAGATGGGCGCCAGCCGCTACGAGGTCCTCCAGAACGAATTCCACCTGCTCGAGCGCGGCAAGCTGGAGGGAGAGCTTCAGCGGCTGTGCCTGGCCGAGGATGTCGCCGTACTGCCTTTCTACGGCCTCGCTTCCGGTTACCTCACCGGCAAATATCGAAGCCCCGCCGACTACGGCAAAAGCATCCGCGGCGACCGGATGGCGAAATATCTCGAGGGCCGCGGCCCGGCCGTCCTGTCCGTCCTCGACTCGCTTTCGGCAGAGAGCGGAGCGACTCAGGGACAGATCGCCCTGGCCTGGGTCGCCGCCCAGCCGGCGGTGGCGGCCCCGATCTCGAGCGCTAGAACGCTCGACCAGCTGGAAGAGCTGATCGGCGCCATGGCGCTGGAGCTAAGGCCAGAGCAGCTGGCGCGGCTGGACGAGGTGTCGGCGACCGTCGGAGGGTGATTGTCCCACGCGGTCCCGTCGTCCCGGCGAAGGCTGGGACCCCAGGGGGTGAAGGCGCGCGGTCTTCACCCGTCGGGTCCAGCCGGCGCGGGGGCGACGAGTCGGAGTCCTTCCCGCTGCGAAAACTTCGTTCAAAACGGATCGACTAGTTGCACCGACCCTCTTTCCGCGCGGCTTACGTTAGCGTAAAGGAGTCGGCAGGGGCTTCTGGCCTGGACGTGTGATGGGACGCGTTTCGGGCGAAGGGTGCGCTTCCAGCCACGGACTGGAGCATTGCGCACGAAAGGGGAGGCCCATGGATGGACTCGAAGCTATCGGAAGCGAGATCCTCTAAGCACAAGATCGAGGGTTTGCACGCCAGGCTCAACGACCTGCTCGAATCGCTCGACAAAGCGGAGCTTCACGGAGCGGCCGCCTACGTCTCGATGGCGGTCGATTCGATTCAGCGGGACTTTCCGGGGATCAGTTCGACTCGTTGAAATATTGGGTGAGCCGGGTGATCGCCTGGGGGGTGAGCTCGAGATAGGTGCTTCGCGCGTCAGCCGGATGTGGTCGGCGGACCACCAAGCCTTCCTGGACCAGATAGGCGATGTGGCGCAAAGCCGTCGTCGTCGGAGCGCAGGCAGCCATGCACGCGGTCGAGACCGTGACCTTCCGGCCCTCCAGAGTGCTCACGAACAATTCGAGCAGGATGTCCCAGGACGGATCGCAGAACAGCCGGCGGCCGAACAAGGCGTAGAGCCTTCGACGCGCGGCGCAGGCTTCCGCCGCGGCCGCGAGAACCGACGACTGGGCCGCCGGGCCCGCCTCGCGGCGCGAGGTTTCGATCAGCCGGTGAAGCCGAGATTCGATCTCGAGGATGATTCGCTCGGTCTCGGTCGCGAGGTTGCTCGCATCCTCCGGCCCATGCCTGCCTGTCGGCTGTGCGACCATTACGCGGCTCTCCGAGCGGGTTCCACTATGCGCAGCACCGGAGCCCTAATCCGTAAGCGGCTGCGCATTTCGGGCAGTGTGCCCGGCGGCAGGTCGATCTGCAAGGCCTGAAGCTGCTCTCCGTCCACCTGCGTCGGCAAACCTAGTGGAATCACTGGCCAGCCGACCGAAAGCAGAGCGGGAACCCGGTGCGACTCGGCGACGAGCGTGTACCGGCGGATTCCGTTGGACTGGGCGAATTCCACCAGGGCCAGCGCGAGCAGCCGGTGGACTCGAAGAACGCTGGTGCCGGCAGCGTCCGCCGGGCAGGTCACGAGTCGCGAGATCTCCCAACAGTCATCCCCGCTCGGAACCCCGGCCGGGCAGAGATGACTGAAGAGAGTGTCCAGCATATGGGGACGTGAGGACGGGAGAAGCCTCACGGACCCCTGGTGGCGGCCTTCGGGCGACCTGGCGAGCAGGTAGATCGCATAATCGTCGTCGAATTGATCGACCTCCAGCCAGCTACCCTTTGCCGGCAGACGCCATCCGAACCGATCTACGAACACCTGCTTCCGGTCATGGTGCATTTCCATGAGCGCCGCGGCGAAGCCGAGACGACCTTCCGGAAGAACCAAATCAATCATGCTTCAGCCTCCGAGGCCTGGATCGGCCATCGGACCGCCGATTCACACCCCGGTAGTTACCGGGTGGGGGCGCGGGCGCGGGCGTGTGTAGGGTCCCCGGCCACAGGAGTCTTCGTGACCGCACCCTTCTTGCCCCCCATCGCCCATCGCGAGAAGCCGCCGGTGCTCCGCCGCGACTTCCCGCGCGTTCGCGGCCGCGAACTGAGGTCGGTCCCGGGGAAACGCGGCCTGCCTTTCTTCGGGATCCTGCCCGAGGCGGTGCTCGACCCCCTCGCCTTCGCCCGCCGGATGAACGAGGCCTACGGGCCGATCCACCGCTTCCGCGCCTGCGGCAACTGGAACGTGCAGCTCGTCGGCCCCGAGGCGAATGAGTTCGTCCTCTTCGACGAGGCCCGCAACTTCTCGGCGGAAGGCGGATGGAAGCCCGTCTTCGGCCGGCATTTCGACGGCGGGCTCCTGCTTCGCGACGGCGCCAACCACCAATGGCACCGCAAGCTCGTCGCCGGCGCCTTCAAGGCGGATCAGCTGCAATCCTATCTCGACATCTTCTGTCTCAACAACCGGTCCGTCCTCGGGCGCTGGTCCGGCCGCTCGCTCGACGTTTACGAGCTCGCCCAGAACCTCACGTTCGCCAACGGTTTCGCGGCATTCCTCGGCCGCGATCCTGGACTCGCCACGCGCGAAGACCTGCTCGCCTTCCGCTATCTGATGCGCTCCGCCACCGCGCTCATCCCGGTTGCGCTTCCGGGCACGGCGGAATCGCGCGCAGCCTGGGCCAATCGCCACATCGAAGGCCTGATCCGTCCGATGCTGGCCGAGCATGTCGCCCCGCACCGGACCGACCTTCTCGCGATGCTCTGCCGGATGCGCGATTGCGGCCTCCTGGACGAACGCGAGATCGTCGGCCATCTCACCTTCACGATCGCGGCGTCCTTCGACGCCTTGTCCTCGGCGACGGTCTCGACGCTCTATTACCTCGCGGCGGATCCGAAGCGGCAGTCGGCCGTGCGCGACGAGCTTTGCGACGGAGTGGCCGATTGCCGGCGGATCGCACTGACCGACCTCGCGGGCTGCCGCGAGGCCGAATGGGCCGTGAAGGAAGCGATGCGCCTCAATGCCGCAGCGCCGGTCCTGTGGCGGCGGTCGGTGAGACCTTTCCAATTCGGAGGCCATGCCTTCCCCGAGGGCACGATCACCGGAGTCAATCCGATGCTGACCCATCTGCTTCCGGAAATCTGGGAAGATCCGGGCCGCTTCGACCCGGGCCGCTTCTCACCGGAGCGCTCGCTGGGGCGGCACCGATTCGCCTTCATTCCATTCGGCGGCGGCGCGCACGGCTGCCTCGGAGCCAATTTCGCCTATCTGCAGGTCCGAGCCCTGCTCAGGTGCCTGCTGGAAGGCCACGCGCTCGTGCCCGAGCCCGGGCCGCCGCCGCGCTGGTATCATTGGCCAAATTGCCGGCCGCGCGGCCCGTTGCGGATCGAATTGCGACGCCGCTGATCGTTCGGTCAGTCCTCCCCCGCATTTGCCGGGAAGGGGACCAAGCGAAGCCTGGTGGAGGGGTTCTGGCCAGCTCCGAAGAACCCCTCCGCCGCGCTCCGCGCCGTCCCCCTCCCCGCGAAATCGCGGTGAGGATTTGCGTTCACGGCCTCAGTCGATGACCTCCGAGAAGCAGATCTCGCTCCTGAACAGCGCCCGGACGAGCAGCTGCGAGCGAGTCGCCACCGAATAGCGCCGCTTCGCCGCCTCGATATGCTCGTTCACCGTCTTCGGGCGGATTGCGAGCAGGTCGGCGATCACGGAGTCGCTCTTGCCGCGGGCCACGAACAGCAGGCATTCGCGCTGCCGGTCGGAGAGCGGCGCGGGCTGGAAATAGATCTCGCCCGGGCGCTGCCTGACCAGCTTGCGGGCGGCTTCGAAGGCGAAGCTTCCGAGCGCCTGGGCGGCCGAGATGCTGGCGTCGGGAAAGGGCTTCGCCGCCCGAACGGAGAAGTTGCACGAGCCGAAGGTCTCGCCCGGAACATGGTTGGGCACGGTATAACCCTGGCAGATGCCGTGGCGGGCGGCCGCGCGCATATATTCCGCTTCGGCGGGAGTTACGCTGAGCAGCGAATCGAGCTGATCCCATTTGAACCCGCTCGACATCCGCTCGGCCGCCCTCACCACCGGATCGGTCAGCTTCGCCATTTCGCGAACGTAGCCGACCCATTCGAGCGGATAGTTGGTGAGCCGGACATGCTCGTCCTCGGGCCGCCCGAACAGGACGTGGTGGACGATCGCGAAATAATCGAAGCCCAGTTCGTGAACGGCCGATTCGATGAGCCCCCGCAGGTCCGCCATGCTGGCGGCCTTGGGCGCGGCGGTGACGAAGTCCTGGACGACGGCGAGGCCGTCCTGCCGCTGCGCTGCCTGCAGATCGCTGACGAGGGACACCGGGAAAATTCACTCCATTTTGGACCGAGGATCCGTCCGATGGATAGAATGAAGAGGTATAGCAGTCAAACCAAAGGCTATGGCGGATGGTGGATAACCATTCCGGGGGCAAAATGATCCCGCTCCGAGGTCGGAACGGTGCCGAGTGTCCGACTCGAACGGACGACCTACCGCTTACAAGGCGGTTGCTCTACCAGCTGAGCTAACCCGGCCAGAGGTCCAAATGGGTGATTACGGGCGCAACGTCCAGCCCCCGCGCGTCGGCGGGGAGGAACGGCTTTCGAGGAAATCCCCGGTTCTTTCGTCGATATCCGGATTTCGTGAATGCGGTGATATTCATCCATCCGGGATCAAGTCCGTGATGACGAGGCGGTCGAGCCCTAAAGGATCCCGAACGTCCAGCCTTCGGTTCGGGCAAGTGCCGGGGTCAGGCCTTCCGGAGCGAAGGCTCGGGCTTCGGAGCCGGCGAGAGCGCGCATCCCGGCGGCGGTGACGAGAGCGTCCGTCTGGTGGTCGTTGGGCTCGAAGCGAAGCCGGGCCGGGCGGCTGCCGAGCCCGGCCAGAGCGCAATCCAGGTCGGCGCGGGTTCGAAGCTTGGTTCCGCGAAGCCCGGCCCGCCTGAGATAGATCCGCGTGTAGATCTCGACCACCGCGCTTCCACGCTCCGGCAGGCCGTCCATCGGCCAGACCGCGACCCTGCCGCCGAGATGATGCAGGAACCGCATCCCGGAAAAGCTCGCCTTGGCGACCTGGGCGGCGCCGATCGCGTCGTAGGCGCTGGCCGTCTTTCGGCCGCCCTGGGCGTTGAGCCGGGCGTCGCACTGGCGGAAGTGCATGAACCGGGCCTTCTCGCCGTCGGCGATCCCGAAATAGAAATGGCGGCGATGCGTCTGTTCGAGGAAGCTCGCCGCGCCGAGATCCTCGTCGTCGCTCCGCCGGTCGACATAGGCCCAGAATTCGCGCGCCGTCGACGGAACGTCGGGCTCGCCCGGAAGATATTCGCCGCGTGCCGCGATCGGAGGCGCGAAACTGAAGTCGAAGCCGAACAGGGTCGGAGCCGCCGCGGCCTCCGCGAGGAGCCACTTCAGCACCTCGGTTCGGGACCAGACATGGTCCGGCCGCACAAGCCTCGGGCTCGCCGTCCCCGCTTCTGCGACCGCGACTGCGATGCCCTTGTGTCGCTTCCCCTTGGCCCCCGACCAGTCGATCGCCGCGAAGCGGGTGAAGCCCGTAGTTGTCATCCCGGAGGAAGCCGGGACCTCAGGTCGAGAAGGCACTGCGGGTCTCCCCGAGGCCCCGGCTTTCGCCGGGGTGACGGGTCATACCAAAGGCGGCTGGTCGTCCGACGGGGGCGCCGGCGGAGTCGGAGCCTTCGGAGCCCGGGGCCGCGCGGGCGGCGCCGGGACCGAATTGGCGGCGGTCCACTGCTCGAGCAGCTTGTGCGCCGTCGGCCGGCCGCCAAGCCCGAAGGCGAGCGCGCAGGCGACCGCGGCGGAGCCGATGATCGAGGCGAAGGCGATGATCACGATCTCGTTCGCGAGGCCCATGAACCTGAGGCCGATGGCGACGGCGAGCGCGATGATCGCCCACCTGAGGATCGTCGGGAGCCAGCCTTCGGTGCCGGCGCCGCTGACCAGGTTGGAGACGATCCTTGCGATCGCCACTCCGCCGAGGATGATCACTGCCCCGAACAGGACCTTGCTTCCGAGCTCGAGCACCTGCGCAAGCATCGCCGCGATCAGCGGCGATTGGAGCAGTTCGGCCGCCTTGATTGCGAAGAAGATGACGATTGCGAGCATCACCGCCGTCCCCACCGCGCGCGACGGGGCGCCGCCTTCGGTGGAAATCCCGATCGCGCTGACCGACCGGTCGAAGCCCATCGACGGAAGCAGCTGCTCGATCGCCTGCTTGGCGAGCTTTCCGAGCAGGAAGCCGATGGCGAGCAGGATCAGGGCGCCGATCACCAGCGGGATCGAATCGAGGATGGTTCGAAGCATCTGGGTCGCCGGACCCGAGATCGCTTCGATCTTGAGCGCGTCCAGGGCGGAGATCGTGACCGGGATCATGATCAGGAAGAAGACGACCATCCCGACCGACTTGCTGATCGACGTCCGGCTCGCGGCGGCGGCGCTGCCGGTGTTGACGCTGGGCGCCGCGCCGGCCGGGCTTGCCGAGACCGTGCCGGAAGCGCCTTGGCTTTCGGAGATCCCGGCCTTGCGGAGCCAGCCGTCCGCATTGGCGGCCAGAAGCGAACCTTCGACCAGCCGCCGGACGATCCGGGCGACGATCAGGCCGATGAAGAAGATGAGTCCGGCGCCGATGACGTTGGGAATGAAGGCGAGGGCATTGGTGGTGAGCTGGCGCACCGGATCGAGGACGCCGCCCAGCTGAAGCGGCTGCACCGCGAACATGATGCCGATGAGGATGATGAGCCAGAAGACGATGTCGCCGATCAGGCTTCCAAGCGTCTTGCCCGGTTCCGCTTCGTAATGCTTCCTGAGCGCCGGCACCCGGTCGACGACCTTGGCGATCGCCCATTTGGCGGCCCGTGCGAGCAGCCAGGCGATGACGATTATGGCGATCGCGGCGAGGATTCTGGGGCCCCAGTGCATGAGCTGGGCCTGCCAGTAATCGCCGTCTCCGGCATCGTTGCGGTACATACGCGATTCCCCTTGTTGAAAAGCGGCCGCGCCGCTCTCAGCCATAATGGCGGGCGCCCTCAGGGGTTCCGTCAGCGCAGGGCGGAAAGCACGTCCTTGACGAAAGGACCGGGGTCGAAGGCGGTGCCGGGCCCGTCATAGCCGCGCCGGACGACGACGATCCGGCGCGACGGGACGATCGCCAGATACTGGCCGCGATTGCCTTGGGCGATGTAGGCGTCGGCGGGCAGGCCGGCGGCCGCGGGAAACGTCCAGAAGCTCGCGCCGTAGCCGTAGCCGGACGCCGGCTGGGCCGGGCCATGGCGGGAGACGTAGGCGCCCCACCCCGGCGGAAGGATCCGCTCCCCGTTCCAGACTCCGTCCTTCTGGTAGAGCAGTCCGAGCCGGGCAAGATCGCGCGCGGTCGTCCAGACCTGGCTGGAAAGGATGAAATTGCCCTTCCAGTCGGTCTCCGGGACGGTCCGGGTCATCCCGATCTTCCAGAGCAGCGATTCGAACGGGAAGGCGAGCGCCCGCTCCCCGTCGCCCAGCTTTGCCCGCAGGCCGCGGACGGCGAGCAATATGTCGTTGTTGGAATAGCGGAAACGGGTGTTCGGAGCGGCTTCGAGCGGCCATTGGGCGGCATTCTCGGTCACCGTGCTTCCGCCGAAGTAAGTCGCGTCGGTGCGATTGCCCGCGGCGTCCGAGTGAAGGCCGCTCGCCATGCGGAGCAGGCTGTCGGTGGTGATGGCCGAGCGCGGATCGCCGGGGCTTTGCCATTCCGGGACGGGCGTGGGCGCGCTCACGTCGATCAGCCCCTTCCTGACCGCGGCGCCAATCACCGTCCCGGCGAGACTCTTGGCGACCGACCAGGTGCGCTGCGACATGTGCATGTCGAAATCGCCCCGGTAGCGCTCCGCGACGATCTTCCCGTCCTGGACGACGAGGACCGCCGTCGTCTCGCTGCCCTGTCCGTAGGTGCGGCGATCGAAGGCGGCGGCGACGGCGCGGGAAAGCGCCCCGGCGTCGCCTCCCGGCCGGGCGGTCGCGTTGCGGTCTCCGTTCGGCCAGGGCAAACGGTCGTTGCGGTCGACCGCGGGGTTCGCGGCGAGGCGCGGCAGCAGGCGCACCGAATCGGGCCCGGCGCCGATCGGCAGCTGGGCACAGCCGAGATGGGGCCGCCACGCCGCGATCCGCGGCGGCAATTTGTCGTCGAACCGGACGCTGACCGACTTCGCCGCCCGGTCGACCGTGGCTTCCAGGCCGGGGATGAGCGGCTCGAGCTCCGGGTAGATGCGCTTGAGATCGTCTTTGCCGACCTGCTCCTCGCTCTGCCCGGCGTTGAAGATGTCGCTGCACAGGAAGGACGCCTTGTAGCCGGCGGCGAGGGCGCGGACATATTCGGGCCGGTCGACCTGGGCGGAGGCGGGGAAAGCGAGGAGCAGAGCCAGAACCGTCGCCCCAGCGAAGGCTGGGGCCCATGCCGTCTGCGAGCCGGGCGACGAGGCCGCTTGGATGCCAGCTTTCGCTGGCATGACGCAATCCTCCATCACTTCCCCTTCCTGGGCCTGGGCTTCGGCTTGGCCGCGGTCCAGGCATGCGACCGTGCGACGATATCCCGCACCCGCTCCGGATCCGCGCTCCCGTAACGCACCAGCACCGCCGGCCATCCCTCGTAATGCGGGGTCTGCCAGAAGGTGTCCGGATCGGTTTCCTTCAACATCTCGACCGTGTCGAGATCGACCGCGACTCCGAAGGACGTCGCGGCCTCCCGGCCGGTGTAGAGGAAAGCCCGGCCGTTCACCTTGACCGCCGGCTTGCCGTAGCTCGTCGAGAGCTCGGCGCCGGGAAGCGTGAGCGCGAAGGCGACGGCCTCCTCCCAGCTCCGGATCGGCTCACTCATCGCGCCTCGCCTTGCGCTGCTCGTCCCACCAGGCCAGCCGCTCGGCGACCCGCTTCTCGAAGCCGCGGTCGGTGGGCGTGTAGAAGGTCTGCGGCTCCATCTCCTCGGGCCAGTAATTGTCCCCCGAGAAACCGCCCTCCGCGTCATGGTCGTACTTATACCCCTTGCCGTAGCCGACCTGCTTCATCAGCTTGGTCGGGGCGTTGAGGATGTTCTTGGGCGGCATCAGCGAGCCGGTGTCGCGGGCCGAGCGCCAGGCCGCTTTCTGGGCGACGTAGACCGCGTTCGATTTGGGCGCGGTGGCGAGATAGAGGCAGGCTTGGGCAATCGCGAGTTCTCCCTCGGGCGAGCCGAGGAAGTCGTACGTGTCCTTGGCGGCGATGCACTGGACGAGGGCCTGGGGGTCGGCGAGGCCGATATCCTCCACCGCCGTCCGGACCAGCCGGCGAAGCAGATAGAGCGGCTCCTCCCCGGCGATCAGCATCCGGGCGAGATAATAGAGCGCGGCCTGGGGGTCCGAGCCCCTTATGGCTTTGTGGAGCGCGGAGATGAGGTTGTAATGGCCCTCGCGGTCCTTGTCGTAGACCGCGACCCGGCGGTGGAGGAGAGCGGACAAGGCGGCGGGGTCGAGCGGCTCGGGCAGCTCGACCGAGAAGAGCGTCTCGGCCTGGTTGAGGAGGAACCGCCCGTCCCCGTCGGCGGTCGCAACCAGCGCGTCTCTCGCTTCGGCGGTCAGTGGAAGCGGGCGCCCCATGATTGCTTCGGCGCGGTCGAGCAGCTTGCACAGGGCCTTGTGGTCTAGCCGATTGAGGATCAGCACCTGGGCGCGCGAAAGGAGTGCCGCGTTGAGCTCGAAGCTCGGATTCTCGGTCGTCGCTCCGACCAGGACGACGGTGCCGTCCTCGACATAGGGCAGGAAGCCGTCCTGCTGGGCGCGGTTGAAGCGGTGGATCTCGTCCACGAACAACAGGGTCTGGCTTGCGAGCTTCACATGCTCGCGGGCCTCCGAGAAGACCTTCTTGAGGTCCGCCACCCCCGAGAAGACCGCCGATATGGCGACGAAGCGCATCCCGACCGCGTCGGCGAGAAGCCTGGCGATCGTCGTCTTGCCGGTGCCGGGCGGTCCCCACAGCACCATCGAGGCGAGCTTGCCGGCCGCGACCATCCTGCCGATCGCGCCTTCGGGGCCGGTGAGATGGTCCTGGCCGACGACTTCGTCGAGCGCCCGGGGGCGCAGCCGGTCGGCGAGCGGAGCGCTGTCCGGGATCGCCGCGGGCGGCGGAGGGGGCGTCGGATCGCCGGCGAACAGATCGGCCATGAGGCGCTTCTAGAGCCCAAGTGATTGGAGCGAAAGTGCTCCCCGGCGGAGGCTGGGGCCCAGCGGCGCGGACCGGGCAGCTGGGTCCCGGCCTTCGCCGGGAAACAACAGGGCAGATTGACTCAGACCCATCTAAGATATATCTCGGTTAGCTCCAGATAGATTGGAGAACATGATATGAGGATTGGCTGTGGACCCCGCTTCACGTTCCGCGACATCCCGCCCGGACTGATCGCCATGGGCTTCGGCCCGCGCGGCTGGGGCGGCGGCGGCGGTTGGGACGGCGGCGACTGGAGCGCCGAGTTCAGCCGCGGGCGGGGCGGACGAGGCAAGCGCCGGATGTTCGAATCGGGCGAGCTTCGGCTGGTTCTCCTCAAGCTGATCGCCGACCAGCCGCGCCACGGCTACGACCTCATCCGGGCGATCGAGGAGCTTACCCACGGCAGCTACGCGCCGAGCCCCGGAGTGGTCTATCCGACCCTCACCATGCTCCAGGACATGGGGCTGATCCAGGAGGCCGCGGCCGACGGCACTCGCAAGGCCTTCGCCGTCACCCCCGAAGGCGAGGCCCATCTCGCCGAGCGCGCCGAGGAGGTCGAAGGCCTGTTCGAGCGCCTGACCGGCGCCGGCGAAGGCAAGCGCCGCGCGGGAGGGCGGCCGATCCAGCGCGCCGTGGGCAACCTGCTCTCGGCCCTGTGGCACCGGGTCACCGCCGACGACACCAGCGAGGAGCGCCTTCACGAGATCGCCGCCATCCTCGACGAGGCGGCGCAAAGGATCGAACGTCTGAAATGAGGACCCGGTAGAGACTGGGCGCCGGCGAAGCCGGCTCTACACGTCGTCCGGCCAAAGCCGGGACCTCAGGTCGCAAAGGCTCGGCGGGTCTCCCCGAGGTCCCGGCTTCCGCCGGGATGACGGGTGGTATCTTCACCTGCTGGGATCCCGGCCTTCGCCAGGACGCTCGGGCACGGTCCGCTTGGACCGAGCCCGAACGAAAATGGCGCCCCGGAAGATACGCACCGGGGCGCCCGATCGCGGCGAAAGGAGAAGTCGCGATCTTTACTGAGCGTTGAGGGCCGCTGCGTTGACGTCGGCGTCGTCGATCGCCTCTTCCTTGGCTTCGCCCATGTCGCGCACGGCCTCTGCCTTGTCTTCGGCGGCATCCTCGACCGAATCGTTGCCGCTGGCCTCACCGGCGGCCTCGATGTTGTCGGCGGCGGCTTCGTGCTGATCCGCGACATTGTCGCCGAGGCTGTCGTCGCCCTTACCGCCGCAGGCGGCGAGCGCGAGCAGTCCCGCGCCGAGCGCGGCTTTCAACATGAACTTCATGACTTTGTCCCCTGTGTTTCGATACTCGACAAAAGGACGCCCCAGCGACTTGGAGCCGGGGCGTCCATGGGAGCCCCGCGTGACCGGTGGAAGCTCGTCCGCCGCAACGAACGTGATAACCTGGGTTAGGTTCCCTGCCGAAACGATCAGATGAGGCCGGCCAGCGGACTGGAGGGGTCGGCATAGCGGCGCTGGCCCATTCGTCCGGCGCGATAGGCCAGCCGGCCCGATTCCACGGCGAGCCGCATCGCCCGGGCCATCGCGACCGGATCCTTCGCCTCGGCGATCGCGGTGTTCATCAAGACTCCGTCGCAGCCCAGCTCCATCGCCACCGCGGCGTCCGAGGCGGTTCCCACCCCGGCGTCGACCAGAACCGGCACCTTCGCGCCCTCGACGATGAGCCGGATCGTCACCCGGTTCTGGATTCCGAGACCCGAGCCGATCGGAGCGCCCAGCGGCATGATCGCAACCGCGCCCGCTTCCTCGAGCTGGCGAGCGGCGATCGGGTCGTCGACGCAATAGACCATCGGCTCGAACCCCTCTTTTACCAGGCTCTCGGTCGCCTTCAGGGTCTCCCGCATGTCGGGATAGAGCGTCTTCGCTTCGCCCAGCACCTCGAGCTTGACCAGGTTCCAGCCGCCCGCTTCCCGGGCGAGCCGGAGAGTCCGGACCGCCTCGTCGGCGTTGAAGCAGCCGGCCGTGTTGGGCAGATAGGTGATCTTCTTCGGATCGATGAAGTCCATCAGCATCGGCTGCTTCGGGTCCGAAATGTTGACCCGCCGGACCGCCACGGTGACGATCTCCGCCCCCGAAGCCCCGACCGCGGCGGCGTTCTGGGCGAAGTCCTTATACTTGCCGGTGCCGACGATCAGCCGCGACTTGAAGCTCCGCCCGGCCACGGTCCAGGAGTCTTCGGGCATCGTCGCAATCGGGCTTTGTGCGTTCACGCTCTGGTTCCGCTCGGTGAGAGGCTCGATCTCGGATATAGTCGCGATCCGGCGCGGCGGAAGCCGTTACCGAGACTCGGAGGAAGGAATGCCGTTGTTCAAGCCTGCACTGCTCGCGGCCCTCGCGGCCCTCGCGCTGCCGATATCCGCGACCGTGGAAGCGCAGCAGTCCGACATCGAGGCTCAGCCCCCGCCGACAAAGGTGACGATCTCGTAATCGTCCCCGTCCTCGACCTCGACCTCGGCCAGGGTCGAGCGGGGAACGATCTCCAGGTTGCGCTCGACGGCGACCCGGCTCGGCTCGAGGCCGAGCTCGAGCGCGAGGTCGGCCACACTGATCCCCCTTGGGACGCGGCGGGATTCGCCGTTGACCGTGATCGCTGCAGTCTCGTCCACCTTTGCGCTCCTCGTGACCAGGCTTTATAGGCCTCGCAATGGCCAGGCCACCTGTCATCTATGTCCTGAACGGGCCCAATCTCAACCTTCTGGGCACCCGCGAGCCGGAAATCTACGGTTCCGACACGCTCGACGAGATCGCCGGACAGCTGGAGGACCGGGCGCGCGGGCTCGGAGTCGCCGTCGACATCCGGCAATCCAACCACGAAGGCCATCTCATCGACTGGATCCACGAGGCGCAGGCGGAAGGCGCGAAGGCGGTCATCCTCAACGCCGCCGGCTTCACCCACAGTTCGGTCGCCCTCCTCGACGCCGTCAAGGCGGTGTCGACCCCGGTGATCGAGGTCCACCTCTCCAATCCGCAGGCGCGCGAGAGCTTCCGGAGGCGAAGCCTGATCGCGCCGGCCGCGAAGGGAAGCATCGCGGGCTTCGGCGCCCTCTCCTATCTTCTGGCTCTGGACGCGGCGGCCCGTCTCTGACAGGAAGCGCGCCTTCGGGGCCGCGGCGCCCGAACCCGTAGAAAGAGACTGTCGACATGAGCGATGAAGAACGCGCCGAAAGCGGCATGCGGATCGAGGCCGATCTCGTGCGCCAGCTGGCCGAGCTCCTCAACCAGAACGATCTGACCGAAATCGAGGTCGAGGACGGCGACCGCAAGATCGTCGTCAGGCGAAGCGTCGTCGTGGCCGCGGCCGCTCCGGTCGCCGCCGCCGCTCCGGCCGCGCCCGCCGCCGCTCCGCCGCCCCCGCCGGCCCCGGCCGCGGCGGTTTCCCCGGCCAACCATCCCGGCGCCGTCAAGTCGCCGATGGTCGGAACCGTCTTCCTCGCGGGCGAGCCCGGAGCGAAGCCTTTCGTCTCGCCCGGACAGGCGGTCAGGGAGGGCGACACCCTCCTGATCATCGAGGCGATGAAGGTAATGAACCCCATCGTCGCCCCGCGTGCCGGCACCGTTAGCCAGGTGCTGGTCCTCGACGCCCAGCCGGTCGAATACGACCAGCCGCTGGTGATCATCGAGTGATGCGAGTGGACGCAGTCACCTCGCGTCACCCCAGCGAAGGCTGGGGTCCCAGAGGGATTCAAACGCCGCGCTTTTCACCCTCCGGGGCCCCAGCCTTCGCTGGGGCGACGGGACGCGCATGATCAAGAAGGTCCTCATCGCCAATCGCGGCGAGATCGCGCTCCGGATCCATCGCGCGTGCCACGAAATGGGCATCAAGACGGTGGCCGTCCACTCGACCGCCGACACCGACGCGATGCACGTCCGCTTGGCCGACGAAGCGATCTGCATCGGCCCTCCGGCCGCCGCCGACTCCTATCTCAACATCCCGGCGATCATTTCGGCGGCCGAGATCAGCCATGCCGACGCAATCCATCCCGGGTACGGCTTCCTCTCCGAGAATGCCCGCTTCGCGGAGATCGTCGAGCTCCACAACATCATCTGGATCGGCCCGAAGCCCGAGCATATCCGGGTGATGGGCGACAAGGTCGAGGCCAAGCGCACCGCCGCCAAGCTCGGCCTGCCGCTGGTCCCCGGCTCGGACGGGCCGGTCGAGGGGCCGGAGGAAGCGCGGGCGGTCGCCGCCGAGACCGGCTATCCACTGCTGGTCAAGGCGGCGTCGGGCGGCGGCGGCCGTGGAATGAAGATCGTCCGCCACGAGGAAGAGCTCGACAGCCAGCTCAGCCAGGCGCGCTCGGAAGCCAAGAACGCGTTCGGCGACGACACCGTCTATATCGAGAAATATCTCGGCGACCCGCGCCATATCGAGTTCCAGGTGTTCGGCGACGGCAAGGGCCACGCGATCCATCTGGGAGAGCGCGACTGTTCGCTCCAGCGCCGCCACCAGAAGGTGCTCGAGGAAGCCGGCTCGCCGGTCATCACGCCCGAGGAGCGCGACCGGATGGGCGGGATCGTGGCGAGGGCGATGGCCGACATGGGCTATCGCGGCGCCGGGACGATCGAGTTCCTCTACGAGAATGGCGAGTTCTTCTTCATCGAGATGAACACCCGGCTCCAGGTCGAGCATCCGGTCACCGAATATATCACCGGAATCGACCTCGTCCGCGAGCAGATCCGGATCGCCGCCGGCGAGCCCTTGTCCTGCACGCAGGAGCAGGTCCAGTTCCGGGGCCATGCCATCGAGTGCCGGATCAACGCCGAGGACCCGGAAACCTTCGCCCCCTCCCCCGGCCTCGTCAAAGGCTTCCACGCCCCCGGCGGAATGCACGTGCGGGTCGATAGCGGCCTTTATGTCGGCTACAAGGTGCCGCCTTATTACGACAGCATGATCGCGAAGCTCATCGTCTACGGCTCCACCCGCGAACGCTGTATCATGCGCCTCAGGCGGGCGCTGGAGGAAATCGTCATCGACGGAGTGAAGACGACCATCCCGCTCCACCAGAAGCTGATCAACGAGCCGGACTTCCTGGCGGGCGACTACACGATCAAGTGGCTGGAGGAGTGGCTGGCGCGGGAGGCCGCGGAGTGACCGACAGCAAGTTCCAGTTCTCCCTCGCCCCGGACAAGCTCTGGCAGGCGATCAATCCCTGGACGTTCATGAACCAGGGTGCGCAGTTCGGCCTGGTCAACGTCAATCTGGGGCAGACCCCGAGGCCCGACATCGAGCAGAAGGTACTCGACGAGGTCGGGAGCTACGGCCGCCAGCTCGGCCGGATCGGCGATGCGCTCGAGGTGCTGATCGACCATGTGAAGCTTGAAGGGCTTAGCCGGGAGGAATCGGACGCGCTCGCGATCCTCAAGGGCCAGCTCGCCGAGGTGCGCAAGGTCAAGCAGCGCGAGCGGGGAGCTTCGGAATGAAGGCGACGATCTGGCACAACCCTGCTTGCGGCACGTCGCGCAAGACCCTCGACATCCTTCGGGAAAGCGGCGCCGAGGTGACGGTGGTCGAGTATCTCAAGACCCCGCCGTCCCGGGACGAGCTTCGCGGTCTTTACGAGCGCGCCGGAATCTCGCCCGCCGAGGGGCTGAGGCTCAAGGAGGAGGGCGCGGCCGAGGTGTCGGAGGCGGGCGACGAGGCGGTGCTCGACGCGATGATCGGCAATCCCCGGCTCATCGAGCGCCCATTGGTCCAGACCGAAAAGGGCGTTCGGCTGTGCCGGCCCCAGGACAGGGTCCGCGAGATCCTTTGAGTTTCCCGGCGAAGGCCGGGACCCGGGCGCCGTGCGGGTCGACCCCGGCCTTCGCCCGGGAACGGGCTTCCCGTCCCGCCGGACAGACCCTAGAGCGCAGCCATGGCGGCGATCGATCCGGACCTTCTGCTTCGCGCCTATGCGATCGGCGTGTTCCCGATGTCGGACAGCCGCGACGCAGCCGACGTGTTCTGGGTCGAGCCCCGCCGGCGGGCGATCCTTCCGCTGGAGCAGTTCCGGCTGTCCCGCTCGCTCAAGAAGACGATCCGCTCGGGCGAGTATCGAGTCACCAGCGACTCGGCCTTCGCCGAAGTCGTCCGGCGGTGCGCCCAGCGCCCGGAGACCTGGATCAACTCGGACATCGAGGAGAGCTACACGCTCCTCCACGCCCGCGGCCACGCCCATTCGATCGAGTGCTGGCACGATTCCCAGCTCGTCGGCGGACTCTATGGAGTGAGCCTGGGCGCCGCCTTTTTCGGGGAGAGCATGTTCTCGAGCCGAAGCGACGCCTCCAAGGTGGCCTTGGCCTGGCTGGTCGCCCGGCTCAGGGTCGGCGGGTATCGGCTGCTCGACTGCCAGTTCATGACCGACCATCTGCGAAGCCTCGGAGCGGTCGAGATCGCCCAGGAAGATTATCTGGCGCTGTTGGATTCCGCTTTGTCCGCCGGCGCTCCGGACGGTTCGGGTGCCGCGGCTGGAGCCGAGGGCCTTGAACGACGCGGCATCGGAGCCGAGTTCGGAGCGCTCGACCGGCTGCTTGCAGCGGATGCCGCCCGGACGGTCGACTCGCCCGCTTCGGGGTGCGTCATCGCGCAGCTCTTGGGCCAGACGTCGTAGATCGGGTGCTCGACGACGTTGAGCGACGGAGTTTCCTTGTAGAGCCAGCCCGAGAAGACCCGCTGCCATCGGCCCTGGGGGTTGCGCACGTCGAGCTGGACGAAGGCGCCGGTCAGGGTCTGCACCTCCCAGGGGGCGGTCGTCTCGCAGGCGCGAAGCCGGATGGTCGCGTCCCCCACCCGGACTGCCTGGCCCGGCTTGAGCGTGATCTGCCGCGAGATTCCGTTGCGCTTGTTGAGCAGCCCGATCACGGCGACCCGCTCCGCCATCGGAGTCGTCCCCGCCGCGACGGCGGTCACGGTCTGCGGAATGTCGACGGTTCGAGGCTCGCCGACCGCCTGGCGGTTGCCCTCGGCCTTCTGGTCCGCGCCCCGGTCGCAGCCGGCAAGCGCGGCCGCGAGGACGAGAACGGCGCCGAGCGAACGCCTCATGCCTGGTCCGGAGCCCATGCCTCATAGTCGCCGCTCGCCGCAGGACGCTGCGCGCCCAGCTCAAGCGCACCCGAGGGGCGGTAGGCCAGCGCAGTGCCGGTGCGATTGGGCTCGGGCTCCCTGAGGAACTTGGGAGGCGGCGGAAGCGACTCGTCCGGCACGCCGTCTATCTGGTGATGGAGCCAGCTATACCATTCGGGAGGGATCCGGCTCGGATCGTTGGCGCCGTTATAGGAGACGAAGCGACGGTCGCCCTTCTTCGAGGCGTAATAGATATTGCCGCTCGAATCGGTGCCGACCCGACGGCCGTGGCGGCGCAGGTGGAGCGAGGTCGTCAGGGTCGCCCCGTCCCACCACGTGAAGAGCTTTTTTAGAACGCCCATGGCCGCGCGGACTAGCGCCGAAGACGGGCAGCGCGCAAGCCATTCCTCCCGGCACCAGGGCCGAGCGCAGGCCGCTGCCGGTGTCCAACGACGGGACTGTCTGCAGATTGCGGTGGGTTGACCCATTTCTCCGATAAGCGGAGGATAAATATTGAAAGTCGGTGAATCGGGAATTGACGAATCAAAAATAGCTAACTAGGCGAGACACTTAGCAGAGGGCGGGCCTGGGCAATTGGGCCGACCTCTCTCGGGCCGTGGGGCAAAACCATGCGATTTTCGGGATCATTTGGGCGCGCTAGCGCTGCGCTCGTCGCACTCACCCTTTGCGGCAGCGCATCGGTGACGACGGCGCCGGCCGACGCCTCGATGCCTGCGCTCATCTGGCGCGACCTGGCCCGGGTCAACGTCCTTTGCCTGGTCCAGACCGATAACGGGGTCGAGCGCGGGGCGCTTCACGACCGCATCTGCAACCGGGTCCGCGAATTGGCTTCCACCGGCTCGCCGGCGCCGGTCGGGATCATCGCCCCGGGCGACCCGGCGGTGCTTTCGCCGGACAGCGTGACCCTGCTTGTCCAGGCGTCCGCTAGCCGCGGCCTGCTCGCTTTCTCGGTCCGTCCCTACCGCAATTCCGGCGCGCCGATGCTGTTCACCGCGGCGCCGCGGGCGGTGGCGCTCTCCAACGCGGCCGGACCGACTCAAGAATTCGAGGCGGCGCTGGACGCCACCTTGTCCGAAACGCTGCCGTGGCTGAGCCGCCCGGTGGTCGCACGACCCATTCGCTAATTCATAACGCCTTTTAGGAGGGGCTTAATATGTCTGACGTCACCCTGTCGCATACCGGAATCGAGGGCTGCCAGTGCGCCGCCTGCACCGCTGGACTCAATCCCGACGATCTCGTCACCACGGTCGACGTTTCGATCGATCCCCAGGCCGGCACTATCGGAGCCAACGGCAAGCCCATCTGGACTCCCGAGCAGATCGCGGCCTGGCTGAACCGCACCGGCGGCGGCTTCTCCGGCGGCCCGCAGAGCGGCCCGCAGAGCGACGCCGACCTCTCGGTCATCAAGTTCGGCTTCCACACCAGCCAGCAGAGCCTTCAGGACAACGGCTACGTCTATTTCGTCGGCCAGAACGGCTTCGCCTTCTCCGAATATTTCAACTTCACGCAGTTCAGCGACGCCCAGAAGGCCGCTGCCCGCGAGGCGCTCCAGAGCTGGGACGACGTCATCGCCGTCTCGCTTCAGGAGAGCCACATCAACTCCGCCGACATCGCCTTCGGCAACCTCACCAGCGCTCCGACCACCCAGGCCTATGCCTATGTGCCGCGCCCGGTCCTCACCTCCAACCCGGCGATCAACGCTCAGATCCTCGACCTCGGCGGCGACGTCTGGGTCTCGCTGAGCCAGCCGAGCAACCTTCAGCTCGACGAGGGCCGTTACGGACTGCAGACCCTGGCGCACGAGATCGGCCACGCGCTCGGCCTCTCGCATCCGGGTGGCTATAACGCCGCTCCGGGCGTCTCGATCACCTATCCGGTCAACGCCGAATATTATCAGGACACCCGTGCCTACACGATCATGTCCTACTTCGAGGCGAACTCCATTCCCGGCGGCACCCGCCACTTCGACTTCCACATGTCGACGACCGCCTATTCCGGCGTTCCGCTGATCCACGACATCCTCGCGGCCCAGCGTATCTACGGCGCCGACATGACCACCCGCACCGGTAACGACACGTACGGCTTCAACTCCACCGTCGTCGGCCGCGATACGTTCGACTTCACCAAGACGCCTGCCCCGATCGGCGCGATCTGGGACGCCGGCGGAATCGATACGATCGACACGTCGGGCTTCGCGACCACTCAGCTCATCGACCTTCGGGCCGGTTCGCTCTCCAGCATCGGCGGAGTCACCTTCGACACCGCTCCGACTCTGGCCCAGGTCAATGCCAACCGCGCCGCCCAGGGCATCGCCCCGGTCGCCCAGGCCACCTACGACGCCAACATGGCGGCGCTGAAGGCCAACCCGACCGTCGGCCGTCTGACCGATAACTTCGGGATCGCCTACGGAGTCACGATCGAGAATGCGATCGGCGGCAGCGGCTCCGACACCATCGTCGGCAACGAAGTCGCCAACGTCCTCACCGGCAATGCCGGCGACGACGTCCTGAACGGCAATGCCGGTGACGACACGCTGCTCGGCGGCGTCGGAATCGACGTGCTGAACGGCGGCGACGGCAACGACTCGCTCGACGGTGGAGCCGGGACGGACGCGATGAACGGCGGGGCCGGCAACGACCTCTACTTCGTCGACGTCAGCACCGATATGGTGAACGAGAGCGCCGGCGAGGGCACCGACACGGTCTCGAGCTCGATCAACTACTCGCTGGGCAACAATCTCGAGAACCTGATCCTCACCGGGACCGCCGCCAGCGGCACCGGCAACGGCCTGAACAACTCCATCACCGGTAACGCGTCCGACAACGTCCTCGACGGCGGCCTCGGCGCGGACTCGATGATCGGCGGCGCCGGCAACGACCTCTACGTCGTGGACAATGGCGGCGATCAGGTCACCGAGCTGGGCGGCCAGGGCACCGACACGGTGTCGAGCTCGATCAGCTACACGCTGGGCGACAATGTCGAGAACCTGACCCTTACCGGAACCGCCGCCAACGGCACCGGCAACGGCCTGAACAACGTCATCACCGGCAACGCCTCCGACAACGTCCTCAACGGCGGCGTCGGTGCGGACTCGATGATCGGCGGCGCCGGCAACGATCTCTACTTCGTCGACAATGCCGGCGATACGGTGACCGAGCTCGCCGGCGGAGGCAACGACACGGTATCCACCGGGCTCAGCAGCTACACGCTGGGCGACAATGTCGAAAACCTGATCCTCACGGGATCGTCGGGTGACGGCACCGGCAATGCGGGCGACAACGTCCTCACCGGCAACGCCGGCTCCAACCGCCTCAACGGCGGCGCGGGCAACGACCGGCTGATTGGCGGCGACGGGATGGACTTCCTGACGGGCGGCGCCGGCAACGACGTGTTCGTGGGCGAGAACACCGCCACCAAGGTCGCGACCAAGATGGGCAACCTCTCGATCGACACGATCCTCGATTTCTCTAAGGGCGACATGATCGACCTGAGCGGGATCGACGCCAACACGAGCATTGCGGGCGACCAGGCCTTCACCCTCGTGAACAGCGCCAACCCGAAGAATGCGGGCGAGCTTTCGATCCGCCACTTCGGCAACATGAACGCGGCCGAAGCGGCCCTGGGCATGGATCTCGACGGGATCGACGGCCCCAGCACCTTCTCGGGCCCCGTGTCCGTGGTGTTCGGCGATGTCGACGGCGGCGGAGCGGACTTCGCGATGGTGTTCGTCAACACCCCGCAGCTCACCGTCAGCGACTTCATGATGTAATATCGAAGGGCTCCGGCCACTCGAAGGAAGAGCGCTCCGGCTTCGGCCGGGGCGCTTTTTTCTTTTCAGGCCCACTTCCGCCCTCTTCCGTCCTAACGGGAGAGGAGGGCCCGCCGCGAAGCGGTGGGAGGCGAGGGTCTGTACTCCGGGCTCAGAAAAGACCCTCACCTCCCAAGCCTTCGGCTTGGCCCCCTCCTCTCCCGCGAAAGGCGGGAGAGGAGGTTTTAGGAAAGGACCCGCGCTTGACCGTCTACATCGTCGCCCAGATCCGGATCCACGACCGGGAGCGCTACGACGTTTATGCCGCCGCGTTCATGCCCGTGCTCGTCCGATATGGCGGGCGACTGCTCGCCGCGGACGAGGCGCCTGCCGTCCTCGAGGGGGACTGGTCCGGGGAGAAGCTCAACATCATCGCCTTTCCCGATGAGGAGGCCGCCCGCCGCTGGATCGAATCGGAAGACTATCGAGCGATCGCTGCCGACCGTCTGGCCGCTTCCGACGGTATTGTCCTTCTCGTCCAGGGCTTCGGCCGGAACGCCTGACTCCCGCCCTTGCCTCCCCTCCCCGCCCGCTTTACCCGTTCCGGCCAGGAGGAGAGACGATGCGCATCGCATGCCTGGGCGGCGGACCGGCCGGGCTTTATTTCGCGATCTCGATGAAGCTGCGCGATCCCGCGCACGACATCGAACTCTATGAGCGCAACCGGCCCGACGACACGTTCGGCTGGGGAGTCGTCTTCTCGGACCAGACGGTCGACAACCTGATGGCGAACGACCCGGTCTCGGGCGCGATCATTCGAAGCGAATTCGCGCATTGGGACGATATCGAGGTCCATATCCACGGCGAGACCGTGCGCTCGTCCGGCCACGGCTTCATCGGCATCGGCCGCAAACGCCTCCTCGGGATCCTCCAGGACCGCGCCCGGGAGCTCGGAGTGCGGCTCCATTTCGAGCATGAGGCGAGCGCCGATCTCGATTCCTATGCGGGCTTCGACCTCGTCATCGCCGCGGACGGCGCCAACAGCCGGATCCGGACGGCCTATGCCGACCATTTCGGAGTCGATGTGCAGGTTCGGAAGAACAAGTTCTTCTGGTTCGGCACCCAGAAGGTGTTCGAGGCCTTCACCTTCGCCTTCGAGGAGACGCAGGCGGGCTGGGTCTGGGCCCATGCCTACCGGTTCGATTCCGGGCTCTCGACCTTCATCGTCGAGATGGCGCCGGACACCTGGGAGCGGCTCGGCTTCGACCGTATGGACCAGGCGCAAGCGATCGCGCTGTGCGAGCGGATCTTCGATCGGTACCTGGACGGCAAGGCGCTGATGTCCAACGCCGCGCATCTGAAAGGCCCGGAAGCCTGGCTCAGCTTCCGCCGGATAATCTGCGAGCGCTGGTCGTACCGCAACCTCGTCCTGCTCGGCGACGCGGCGCATACCGCCCATTTCTCGATCGGCTCGGGGACCAAGCTCGCCCTCGAGGATTCGATCAAGCTCGCCGAGGTCCTGAACCGCCCCGGCCTCTCGCGCGAGGCCGCGCTCGGCGAATATCGCGAGGAGCGCCAGATCGAGGTCCTGAAGCTCCAGAACAGCGCCCGCAACTCGACCGAATGGTTCGAGACCCTGGAGCGCTATCTTCACTTCGAGCCGATCCAGTTCGCTTATTCGCTACTCACCCGCTCGCAGCGGGTCAGCCACGAGAATCTGAGGCTTCGCGACAAGCCCTGGCTGGAGGGGGTGGAGCGGTGGTTCCAGTCGAAGGCGCTCGGGATCCCGGTCAACGATCCCGCGCCGCCGATGTTCGCGCCCTGCACTCTGCGGGGGCTTCGGCTCGCCAACCGGGTGGTGGTGTCGCCGATGGCCATGTATTCAGCCCAAGACGGGATCCCGAACGACTTCCATCTCGTCCATTACGGCGCCCGCGCCCAGGGCGGCGCGGGCCTCGTCTACACCGAGATGACCTGCGTTTCCGCCGAGGGGCGGATCACCCCGGGCTGCGCGGGCCTCTACGATCCGGAGCATGTCCGGGCGTGGAAGCGGATCGTCGATTTCGTCCACTCGAACAGCGCTGCAAAATTCTGTCTTCAGCTCGGCCATTCCGGGCCGAAGGGAAGCACGCGGGTGGGCTGGGAGGGCTATGACGTTCCGCTCGGGGCCGGCGACTGGCCGATCATCGCCGCCTCGGACGTCCCCTGGTCCGAGCGCAACCAGGTTCCCCGGCCGATGACCCGCTCCGACATGGACGAAGTGCTAGGGCAATTCGTCGAGTCCGTGCGGATGGGCCTCGAGGCCGGGTTCGACATGGTCGAGCTCCACGCCGCCCACGGTTATCTACTCTCAAGCTTCATCACGCCTCTCACCAACCGCCGGACCGACGACTATGGCGGGAGCCTCGAGAACCGCCTCCGCTTTCCGCTGGAGGTCTTCCGGGCGATGCGCGCCGCCTGGCCGGCAGACCGGCCGATGTCGGTCCGGATCTCCGCCAACGACTGGATGGGCGACCAGGGAGTGACGCCGGACGAGGCGGTGCTGATCGGCCGGGCCTTCGCCGAAGCAGGCGCCGACCTGATCGACGTCTCGGCCGGGCAGACCTGGGCGGATTGCGCGCCGGTCTACGGGAGGATGTTCCAGACCCCCTTCGCCGACCAGATCCGGAACGAGGCTCGAGTCGCCACCATGGCGGTCGGCAACATATACGAAAGCGACCACGTCAACTCGATCCTCGCAGCCGGGCGGGCCGATCTGGTGGCGCTTGCGAGGCCGCACCTTGTGGACCCGATGTGGACCCTCCGGGCCGCCGCGGCGGCGGACTATCGGGGCGTGCAGGTGCCGCCGCAATATCTGAGCGGAATGGGCCAATTGGCCCGGAACCTCGCGCGGGAAGCGGAGCTGAAGGCGTGAGGCTCGAAGGCCACCACGCCGTCATAACCGGCGGCGGCACCGGAATCGGCGCGGCCATCGCCCGCGCGCTCGCCGGCGAGGGCGCGAGGCTCACCCTCGTCGGCCGCCGCCGGGACAAATTGGAGGAAGTCGCGGCCTGCTGCTCCCCGGCGAAGGCCGGGGCCCAGAAAGGGCCTGGATCCCGGCCTTCGCCGGGAAACTCCGTGGCGCCGGCGGATGTGACCCTCCGCGCCGAGGTCGACCGCGCCTTCGCCCTCGCCCGCGAGGCCCACGGTCCGATCACCATCCTCGTCGCCAATGCCGGAGCCGCGGCGGGAATCCCGTTCGCGAAGGTCACTCCCGAAATCTGGCGCGACATGCTCGCGGTGAACCTCGACGGCATGTTCCATTGCTGCCAGTCGGCATTGCCCGACCTGCTCGCCGCACCGGCCGGCCGGATCGTCACGATCGCCTCGATGGCGGGGCTTCACGGCTTCGCCTACGCCTCGCCCTATATCGCGGCCAAGCACGGCGCCGTCGGACTTACCCGAGCGCTTGCCGCCGAATATGCCCACAAGGCCCTGCGCGTGAACGCGGTCTGCCCGGGCTTCGTCGATACCGAGATGACGGTCCAGTCCGTCTCGAACATAACCGCGAAGACGGGCCGGAGCGAGGACGAGGCCCGGGCGGAGCTGGCTCGGCTCAATCCATCCGGGCGCCTGATCACGCCCGAGGAAGTCGCCTCGGCGGTGCTCGACCTCGTCCTGTCCGAGCGTAACGGCGAAGCCGTGGAGATCGCATGAACCCCGAAGCCTTCACTCCTGCCCATTTCCTCTGGGATTATGCCGACGGGGTCGCGACGGTCACCCTCAACCGGCCGGAGCGCAAGAATCCGCTCACCTTCGAAAGCTATGCCGAGCTTCGCGACACCTTCCGGGCCCTGGTCTACACCCGCCAGGTCAAGGCGGTGGTGGTCGCCGGGGCCGGCGGAAACTTCAGCTCCGGCGGCGACGTCCACGAGATAATCGGACCGCTCACCCGGATGAGCATGCCTGAATTGCTCGACTTCACCCGGATGACGGGGGACCTCGTCAAGGCGATGCGGGCCTGCCCGCAGCCGATCGTCGCCGCGATCGACGGGATCTGCGCCGGCGCTGGAGCGATCGTGGCGATGGCGTCAGACCTACGGCTCGCCACCCCGGAATCGAAGACGGCCTTCCTGTTCACCCGGGTTGGGCTGGCCGGCTGCGACATGGGCGCCTGCGCAATCCTTCCGCGGATCATCGGCCAGGGGCGGGCCGCGGAACTGCTCTACACCGGCCGGGCGATGACCGCTCCGGAAGGCGAAAGCTGGGGCTTCCACAACCGCCTGGTGGCGAGCGAGGCGCTGCTCGGCGAGGCGCAGGCCCTGGCCCGGAGCCTGGCCTCGGGCCCCACCTTCGCCCACGGGATCACCAAGACACAGCTCAACCAGGAATGGAACGTCAGCCTCGAGACGGCGATCGAAATGGAGGCCCAGGCCCAGGCCATCTGCATGGCCACCAACGACTTCAAGCGCGCCTTCGAGGCCTTCGCGGCGAAGCGCGCTCCGGAGTTCGAGGGTGATTGAGTTGGAGGCCCTCGTCACCCTAAACGTGTTTCAGGGTCCAGCTGGTCGCCCGCCCCGCGGACGGAGGACTGGATGCTGAAACAAGTTCAGCGTGACGGCGGCGGAAGCGATCGCACCTTCCTCGACTGGCCGTTCTTCGACGCCGCGCACCGCGACATCGCCGATCGGCTCGAAGGCTGGTGCGAAGCCAACCTCACCGACGCCGAACCCGAAGACCTCGATTTGGCCTGCCGCAACCTGGTCCGGAAGCTCGGCGACGGCGGCTGGCTCCGGCACTGCGTCCCCGACGAGGCCGGCCGCCTGGACGTTCGGACCCTCGCCCTCATCCGCGAAACCCTCGCCCGCCATTCCGGCCTCGCCGACTTCGCCTTCGCGATGCAGGGGCTGGGCTCTGGGACGATCAGTCTGTTCGGGACGGATGCCCAGAAGGCCGCCTATCTTCCCGCGGTCGCGCGCGGCGACAAGATCGCCGCCTTCGCGCTGACCGAGCCCGCCTCGGGATCGGACGTCGCTTCGATGGACATGACCGCCCGGGAAACCGCCGACGGCTGGGTCCTGGACGGATCCAAGACCTACATCTCGAACGGCGGGATCGCCGATTATTACGTCCTCTTCGCACGCACCGGCGAGGCGCCCGGAGCGAAAGGCATTTCCGCCTTCATCGTCGACCGCGACACGGCCGGGCTCGACGACAGCGAGCGCATCGATGTGATCGCGCCGCACCCGCTGGCGACGCTTCGGTTCGCCGGCGCCCGGCTCCCCGCTTCCGCCCTGCTCGGCGAGCGCGGCCGCGGCTTCGCGCAGGCGATGGCGACCCTCGACGTCTTCCGGACCACGGTCGGAGCGGCCGCGCTCGGATTCGCCCGGCGGGCCCTGGACGAAGCGACCCGGCGGGCCTTGGGCCGGCGGCTCGGAACCGGCACCCTGGCGGACAACGCCATCACGCAGTCGAAGCTCGCCGAGATGGTGCTCGACGTCGAGACCTCCGCCTTGCTCGTCTACCGCGCCGCCTGGCTCCGCGACGTCATGGGCCGGAGGAACAGCCGCGAGGCGGCGCTCGCCAAGCTGCATGCCACCGACAGTGCCCAGAGCGTCATCGACAAGGCCGTCCAGATGTTCGGCGGCCTCGGAGTGACGAAGGGGGTGCCGGTCGAGCGTCTCTACCGGGAGATCAGGGCACTTCGGATCTACGAGGGCGCGTCGGAGGTGCAGAAGGTCGTGATCGCCCGCGCCCATCTCGCGGAATATCGGACATGAGGGCCTTGCTTCCTCCCGGCTGGCCCCGGCCGAGCGGCTTTTCGAACGCGATCTCCGCCAGGGGCCGGACGATCTTCACCGCGGGCATCATCGGCTGGGACGAGACCGGGACGATCGTCGCGCCCGACCTTGCCGGCCAGCTCCGCCAGATCCTCCTCAACACCCTGGCGATCCTTGCCGAGGACGGGGCCGGGCCCGAGCATATCGTCCGGATGACGTGGTACGTCGTCGATATCGACGAATATCGGCTGGACCTCGCCGGGATCGGGGCGGCCTATCAAGAGGTGATCGGCCGCCATTTCCCGGCCATGGCCGTGGTCGAGGTCGGAGCTCTGGTCGAGCCCCGGGCCCGGATCGAGATCGAGACGACGGCGGTGGTTCCTGAGTGGTGAAGACCGCTCACCTCGACACCTTCGTCCGCGACCGGCTGCCTCCTGCGGAGGCGCAGCCGGAATTCCTCTTCGATTTCCCCGATCTCCACTATCCCGAACGCCTCAACGCCGCGGTCGAGCTGATCGACAGGGGCGATGCCGATGCTTTCGCCGTGATCAACGATTCCGGCCGCTGGACCTACGGCGAGATTCGCGACCTCAGCGACCGGATCGCCCGTCTCCTCACCGAGGAGGAGGGCATCGTCCCGGGCAACCGGGTGCTCCTGCGCGGCCCCAACGGAGCGATCCTGTTCGCCTGCTGGCTGGGGGTACTCAAGGCGGGCGGAATCGTCGTCACCACCATGCCCGTGCTTCGCTCCGGCGAGGTGGCGACCATCCTGGAGCGGGCGCAGGTCCACCACGCCATCGTCGACGACCGCTTCCTCGAGGATTTCATGGTCGCGGCGGACGAGACCGGCCTGATCCGGTCGCTTCTCACCTACAGCGGCGATTCCGGGCGGGGTCGGCTGGCGGAGCGTCTGGAATCGGTGGCCCCCGGCTTCGCTCCGGTCGAGACCCGAAGCGACGACGTCGCACTCATCGCCTTCACCTCCGGGACGACCGGCCATCCGAAAGGCTGCGTCCACTACCACCGCGACATACTCGCCCCGGCCGACTGCTTCGCCCGCCGGGTCCTCAAGCCGGAGCCCGGCGGCCGCTGGGCCTGCTCGGCGCCGATCGCCTTCACCTTCGGCCTCGGAATGCTCCTCATCTTCCCGTGGCGCTTCGGCGGCGCAGCGGTGACGATAGAGCAGCCCGGCCCCAAGCCGCTGCTCGACGCTATCGCCAGGTTCGGAGTGACCCACCTCGCCACCGCACCCACCGCCTACAAGGCGATGCTCGGAATGCTTGGCGAACACGACATCGGGTCGCTCGCCACCTGCGTGTCGGCCGGCGAGCACCTGCCCGCCGCCACCTGGCGGGCCTGGAACGAGGCGACCGGCCTCAGGATCGTCGACGGCATCGGAGCGACCGAGATGATGCACATCTTCATCTCCGCCTCAGGGGACGAAATCCGCCCCGGCGCCACCGGCAAGGCCGTCCCGGGCTACCGGGCCTGCGTCCTCGACGACGAAGGACGGCCCCTCCCCCACGGCACCGGCCGGCTCGCCGTGAAGGGCCCGACCGGCTGCCGCTATTTCGACGACGAGCGCCAGTCCCACTATGTCCAGGGCGGCTGGAACGTCACCGGCGACACCTACCGGGCCGACGAGGACGGCTATTTCTGGTACGTCGCCCGCTCCGACGACATGATCGTCTCGGCCGGCTACAACATCGCCGCTCCCGAGGTCGAGAACGCCCTCTATTCGCATCCCGCGGTCCAGGAATGCGCGGTGGTCGGAGTGCCCTGCGAGGAGCGCGGGCAGAGGGTGAAGGCCTTCGTGGTCCCGGCCCCCGGGAGCGAGCCCGGCGAAGCTCTGGCCCGAGCGCTCCAGGATCACGTCAAGGCAGCGATCGCGCCCTACAAATATCCCCGGGAGCTGGAGTTCGTGGACGCCCTGCCGAAGACGGGGACGGGCAAGCTCCAGCGCTTCGCCCTGCGCCGGAGCTAGCGCCCTTCCTCCCTCTCCCGCTTTCCGCGGGAGAGGAGGGGCCCGCCGCGAAGCGGTGGGAGGTGAGGGTCTTGCCGAGGCTGCGGGGAAGACCTTCACCTCCCAAGCTTCGCTTGGACCCCTCCTCTCCCGTAAGGACGGGAGAGGGCTTCGTCCGGGGTTCCCCCTGTCAGGTCGGATCGACCACGCCCATTCCGATCATCCTCAGCGCGGTCATCGACGGCATGAAGAAATAGCCGCCGCCGCGGGTCTGGACCCATTGCTTCAGCCGGGTAGCGATGAAGGGCGGATTGCCCGATCCCGGATCTGCCGGGATCAGAAACTTCGCCTCCGGTCCGTGATTTCCGATCAGCGGATCGGTGTCGTTGCCCGCGTTGGAATCGAGGCCGTAATTGATCCACTGCTGCTGCACGAACTCGAACTGGCGCTGCAGGCTGGAGCAGACGGCGAGCATGATGATTCCGTGCTCGCCCTCGGGGTCGTCCGCGCTCCCATAGGGCAGGCCGCGCCTGAGCACGCGCCGCCGGTTGTTGAGAGTCGAGCCCATTCGCGATTTCGGCGAGGCGGAGGTCGCCCGGGGATCGAGCATGTCGCGCGTATTGGTCCGGCGGATGTGGGCGGTGGCCGGACATTTGAGCCCGTCCATGTCCTCCCGATAGGCGAAGTCGACGAGGCGGCGCGCCCGCTCGGTATCGTTGCGCACTCGATGCAGCGCGTCGGGCGGGTATTTGCGGTTGAACTCCTGCCAGGCCTTGTAATCCGGGGCCTCCATCAACGGCACGCCGTCGCTCCACCGGCCGGCCATCTTGGCGAGCAGGGTTTCCTTCGCGATCTCGAACGTCTCGAGCTTCCAGAGCGTCTGGAGGTGGCGGGCGCACTCGTCCACCCAGGCATTGAAGCCTTCGATGTCCTGGTGGAGCTTGCGGTAGGCGAAGAAGGTGCCGTTCCGGCTGAAGTCGAGCGGCATCGCGGCGCCCGCCGTCTCCTGGGCCTCATCGGGCCAGCCAAGCAGGAACTCGCCCGTGGCGAGCGGCCGCCAGTTGCCCTCGCCGTCGGTCGCGCCCGAGCCGACCGAGCGCGCCTGCTCCTCACCCCTCGGATATTGGCCGAGGAAGACGGGATCGCTGATCCCGTCGGTGTATCCGAAATGCTCCTTCGGGCAGGGCAGGCCCTGGCTGTCCTTGAGCGCGGCGAGATGCTGCCATCTCTCGTCGCAGCCGCGGTGGCCGGAGCGAAGCGTCACCCCGCCGTTCGACTCCGCGCACATCGCCTCGATCTCGGAGCAAAGGGCGGCAAGCTCGGGCACCGGCTCGATCCGGTCCGTCATCTGGGCGTTGAGCATGACGAGGATGTGGACGTCCTTGCCCGAATCCCCCGATCCCCAAACCGCATCCCAGCCGGATTTGGGATTTTCGGGCGTGTCGTCGCCCAGGATGGCGCAGCGCGCGGGCATCCCGTCGATATACTCGTCGGGCATCCCGCGCAGGGTCCGGGTCGGCACGCCCAGCGCGAGAAGGCCGCGGAAGGTGAAGGCCAAGTTGACCGTCACGGGCGGGCGCTCGACCGTCTTTCGCCCCTCGGGGATGTCCTTGGCCCGCGACGGCCAGCGCAGCGCCGTCGTGACCCTGGGCCTGAGCCGCTCGACGAACGCCCGGCCGGCCGCGGGGTTGTTGACCGTCAGGATCGCGAAACGGCCATAAGGAAAGCCGAGCCTCCCATAGGCGGTGAGGACATTGCCCTGGAGATCGCCATATTCGATGTCGACGGGACATTTCCGGTTCGTCGTCATGATTTGAGCACCCCGGGGGGCTGGGTCGGCTTGCGGCTGTCGGCCGGGTCATGATCGGCGAGGAAGGCGCCGAAGGCGGCGTGCAGCTGCTCCGGCGTGTCGAATTGATGGTCGGTCGCGAACCGGGCGAACTTCTGCTGCAGATAGAGGCCCTTGAGCACCGTCTCGAGCCTTCCCTCGCCGCCCGGCGCCGGCGGGAACGGAGCCGACCCGCGGCTCATGATCAGCCGGTAGGCGGCCCAGATCCCGATCCCGAGCCCCAGCAGGGCCGCCACCGCCCAGAGCCACCAGCCGGCCCCGGCCTCACGGTCGATCAGCCAGGCGGCGATGAGGAACAGCACCACCGGCACTGCGATCTGGGCCAGGATTCGGCCGATGCCCAGCGTCGGGAGGTTGAGCTTGTCGATATAATAATCGTTGAAGGACATGGTGGTCGGGACCTGGGCCCGGGCCAGATAGCGGGCGAAACCCGGCCCGTCGGTGACCGCCTCGAAGCCCGTGCAATGTCCGAAGACGGCGCGGAGCTCGGAGCTCATATGGCGCCAGAGATCCTCCGCCCATTCGTCGCGCGTCGAATCCTCGCCGTCGGGAGCGTCGAAATCGGCTCCGAACAGAAGCCACGGGCGGGACAGATAGTCGACCGGCTGGTGGGCGAGCAGGTCGACTCCGCTCAGCGCCTGCCTGATCGCATCGCCGGGATCGCGGCCGTTATACGCGGGATCGTCGATCACCGCGAAGCGCGCGAAGTGGGTGGTCTCCGATCGGGCGAACGGACTCGTTCGCGACGATCCCGGCACCTGGCTGAAATTGGGAAGAGTCTGGAGCGCCTCGCGGACGATATGGCTGGGCGCCGTCATGTAGCCGTCCGGCCCGGGCACCGCCGTCCGGTTGATCGGTGCAAGGCCCGTATAGAAATAATGGCCGCCGTCGAAATTGGGCATTTAAAGCGCCCTCCCCGTCATCGCCTCGGTCTCGAGGACCGCCGCCGGCCAGGCCTTGTCGACATAGGGCTGGCGGTTGATGTCCGCGGCCGCAGTGTCGTTGGATGCGACTGGGGCCTCGCCTTGCGCTCCGAGATCGTTCTGCACCTGGACGAGCGCCTTGCGATAGGCTTCGGCGAAGGCCTGCGGATCGAGCCCCGAATGCTGCCCGGCCAAGGCGAGGAGCATCCGCCTCACCCTCAGGCCCGCCTTGACGTCCCGCTGCGCGGATCCGGGAGTCGCGTTGTAATAATAATCGGTGTCGACCTGGTTGGCGCGGATATAGGCCTTGAACGGACTGATCGGGATGGAGTGCGGATATTTCGTGCTCGAATACCAGAACATGTCGAGGCCGTTGGGAAGGCCGTCCGAAAAGGCGTCGATATATTGATCCCACGTGCCGTTGAAGTTCGACAGGAAGAGCATGTAGTCGTTGTCGAGCTTCTCACCGGGCTGGCCGAAATCCGGCCAGTCGCGGCGCCTGATCATCACCCAGCGGGCGAAATGGATGATCGAGAGTCCGAGCAGCCCGCCCAGCTTCTCGGGCTGGGCTCGGGCGAACATGAAGATCAGAGTGTTGATCCAGGTGCGCGCGGGACGCATCGGAGTCACCACGTTCATCGCATATGCTTTGCCGGCTACGTTCGACATGCCGCCCCCCCACGATCGCGGAAGGTGACTCCAAATCGGCCTCAGGTCAAAGCCATTTGCATCCGAACCAGCAGCGTTGCGCTTATCGGTGGCGGCTGCCGGGACGGCGCCTATCTTCGTCATTCCGGCGAAAGCCGGAATCCATGAACACGGCCGGCCGTAACCTGGTGCGGCGGTGTCCATGGATCCCGGGTCGAGCCCGGGATGACGAGGATCAGCAGCCCGGGGTCTTCTCCGAGACGGCCTTGCCGCTCAGCACCCGGCGGACCCCGTCGAGGCATTTCGGAGCGGTTTCCGCGGTCACCGCAGGCGCCGGCTTGGCGGCCGCCGGAGTCGCCGGCTTGGCCGCGGCGCCCGTCTCCCCCTTGGCCGGGACCCCCGACAGCGCCCAGTGGGTGCTCGCCGAGAGCGGCTTGCCGGAGCGTACCTGGACGGCCTGTGCCGAAGCCTCGGCGGTAGGCGGCTCATAGCGGCGCATCACGGCTCGGGTGAAGCTGTCGATGCTTCCCGGCGGCCTGGTTCCGACTTCCACCGCGGCCGCTTCGGCGGCGGCGGCGGCGGCCGCGTCGACGTCCGTCGGGAGCACGGCCTCCTCGATCGCCGGAGCGTCGGCCAGGGTCGTCGGATCCGAGGTCAGGCTGCGCATCTTGGCAATCTGCGGCTCGACCCGTCCGGGGCTGAAGCGGAACGCCGCGGGTTTGCCCCAGCCGCCTTCCCAGCGATAGAAGATGTGGGTCCCGATATTGGCGAGCTTGGTCAGGCTCGAGCTCCAATAGGGAACGACCCAGTTGGTGTGATAATGGGTCGCCCAGCCCACCGGCGCGAAGACCTTGCCGGCCAGCGCTTCCTCGGCGACCCGGCGCGCGCGCGCCCAGCCCGACGCGGAAGGAGTCCGTCGAAGCGCCCCGTCGCAGGTGAAGGTGAACTGACAGCCGGTCGCCCGCTCCTGCCCCTGGAACACAACTCCGCACACGGTGCGGGGATAGGCCGGGTGGCGAACCCGGTTGAGAACGACCTGGGCGACCGCCTGCTGGCCCGCGGTCGATTCGACCGCCGCTTCATAATAGACGGCCGCGGTCAGGCACTCGACGGCGCGAAGCCGATCGGCTGGGGTCGCAAAGGCGATTCCGAACGGGCGGGCGGCGGGGTTGGGAAGGGTCGAGACCGGGACTGCGGCGTTGATCGTCACCGCGTCCTGGGGCGCGATCTCGCGGAATTGAAGCGGCTCGGGCTGGGGCGGGATGCCCAGGCCCGGTATCCCGCGAGCCGCGGTTCCGGCGAGCCGCGCGTTGGGAGTCGCGCTCGCCGGCTCGAGCCAGGCGACGCTGAGCCCGGCGACGAGATACAGAGCCGCCGTCGTCGCCAGAACGGCCGAGGCGAGCCAGTGCCTCAGCCCCGGAAGCCGGGGCAGGAACGGACGGCGCAGGACGAGTTCGTTCGACGACATTCACTACTCCGGAAAGGACGGGCGCTGTATTGCGGCCGCCGATCCATGGCAAGCGCGAGGCCGTCCAGACGGTCCCTCGTCGCGCCGAAGATCGGATTTCCCACCGAGCCGCGTATAGCCGAAATGGGACGAAACCTCAAATTTTCAACCCCGCGGGCTCTGGGCCGGGTTCGTCCGAAGCCGCGAAAACAGCTTCGAATGTCGCGACGAAACGGAGATCTCCCGCGCCGTCCATGCGGCGCGGGAGCATCCGGCAGGGCTCAAGGGCAGGTTGCGGCGTTGAAGAAGCCGATATTATCGAGCAACGAGCCGCTTCGCCCGAAGATTCCGCCGATTTGCCCCGTTATTGCGGAAGCCGTGCCACCGTTGCCGGCATAGGGGCCGTAAACATTGCCGAGATTCGTGGTGAACTTCAGCTGATCGACATAGGTGCCGGCGCGGACGTCGACCCTCACGATCGATTCGCCGTCGACCAGCTTGAAGCTTGCTCCACTGCCTCCATTGCCGCCGTGCTTGCCGCCGCTGTAGGTACTGCCGCCCGGCTTTATGTAGACGAACTCGATGGAGTCCACATAAGTGCCCGACCGGATATTGACTCCACCGACGCGGCAGCTTTGGGTCAGATCGTCACTGAACGCATTTCCGCCCGAACCGCCGAATTGTTGAGTTGGTTTATATGCCATGTGCCCCACTCCCCTAATCGTTCATGCGACTCGCAGGAACTTTCCCGAGTGAAACACTGCTTTGATTGCTTGTCAAACTAGACTCGGGATCGACTGTCGTCTCTTGCAGCTTATCCTTTTACTTCAGACGGATATAGACCCGTACATGTCTCTGAAGTCGTGCGCCCAGCTCTTGAGCCGGCCCGCGTCGATGGCGGCGCGCAGGTCCGCCATCAGCCGCTGATAGAAATGGATGTTGTGCTCGGTCATCAGCATCGCGCCCAGAATCTCGCTGGAGCGGACGAGGTGGTGGATATAGGCTCGGCTCCACGTCGAGCAGACCGGGCACGCGCAGGCCGGGTCGAGCGGGTCGCCATCCTCGCCGAATCGGGCGTTGCGGATATTGATCGGTCCGCAGCGCGTGAAGGCCTGGCCGGTCCGGCCCGAACGGGTGGGGAGGACGCAGTCGAACATGTCGATACCCCGCGCGACGGCTCCGACGATGTCGTCGGGCTTGCCCACGCCCATCAGGTAGCGCGGCCGGTCGGCCGGAAGCAGCCCCGGCGCGAAATCGAGGCATTCGAACATCGCCTCCTGCCCCTCCCCCACCGCGAGGCCGCCGACCGCATAGCCGTCGAAGCCGATATCGATAAGCGCGTCGGCCGAGGCCCGGCGAAGCCCTTCGTCGAGCGCGCCCTGCTGGATTCCGAACAGGGCGGCGCCCGAGGCATGCGCCTCGCCCGAGTCGAACGAGTCGCGCGAGCGCCTCGCCCAGCGCATCGACCGCTCCATCGCTGCAGCCTGCTCGTCGCGGGGCGCCGTCGTCGGGACGAGCTGGTCGAAGGCCATGACGATGTCCGAGCCGAGCAGCCGCTGGATCTCCATCGACCGCTCCGGGCTGATCATATGCCTGGACCCGTCGAGATGGCTCTTGAACGCCACCCCATCCTCGGTGACCTTGGCGAGGTCAGACAGGCTCATCACCTGGTAGCCGCCGCTGTCGGTCAGTATCGGCCGCTCCCAGCCCATGAAGGCGTGAAGCCCGCCGAGCCTCGCGACGCGCTCCGCCCCGGGCCGGAGCATGAGGTGGTAGGTGTTACCCAGGATGATGTCGGCGCCGGCGGCCCGGACGTCGGCCGGCTTCATCGCCTTGACCGTCGCGGCGGTTCCGACCGGCATGAAGGCCGGAGTCCGGATCTCGCCGCGCCGCATGGCGATCGTCCCAGTCCGGGCGGAGCCGTCGGTCGCGGAAATGGAAAAGGCGAAGCGGGGCGCGTCGGGCATGGCCGGCGCTCCTACACCATCGTCATTCCCGCGAAAGCGCGAAGTGAGGAAACCGGCCCCGACATGGAAGGTGTGCCTAGGCCGTCATCCCGGGCCTGACCCGGGATCCATGAACACCCGCCGCACGCGATCTCAACCGACCGTGTTCATGGATCGCGGCTTTCGCCGGAATGACGGATTGGCCCGGGCATTCCTACAGGTTCAAGCGGTACAGGCGCGCGTACAGGGCGACGCCGATGCGCAGTCTCGCCGGAAACGGGATCGCCGAGCCCGTCCTGCACGATCGACCTGCTATCCGGCCGGGATATCCTCCCCGCGGTCATCGGCGGGCCGGCGCGCCGCGATCTCGGCGCTCTCCTTCTTCAGCGGGCCCGAGACCGGGCAAACCTGCTGGAGATAGGTGTTCAACGTATTGGCGAGGCTGTCCGGCACCAGGCGATAGTGGACGAACTGGCCCTTCTTCTCGCTCGTCACAAGGCCGGCATTTTCGAGGATCCCGAGATGCTGGGACACCGCGGACTTCGAGATGTCGAACCGGGCAGCGATTTCCCCCGCAGTGAGGTCGGCATGGGTCAGGTAGGCGAGGATCTTTCGCCGGACGGTGGACGACAAGGCTTCGAAGACACGCTGCATCCGGATCATTTAAGGATTCGCTTAAGGGCTTGCAAGCCCAGCGCTTCAGTGATTAAGTGATGGCTTAATTACTTAGGAGCTGTGTCGTGGCCGAGTCGAATGATCCGCACGCCGTCAATTCGCTGATTGGGGAAGGCGCCGACCCGGTGGCCGGGACGGTGCGCTGGGATCCGGTCCATTCGCTTTGGAACGGGTCGATGCTCGCGGCGGCGCTGGTTCTCGGCCCGCTTACCGTCTCGCCGGCGGCCATTGCGGTCTTCGTCCTGACCACAGGGGCCGGGCTGCTCCTCGGCCATTCGATCGGTTTCCACCGCCGGCTGATCCACGGCAGCTTCGAATGCCCGCTCTGGCTGGAGCGGGTCCTCGTCTGGTTCGGAACCGCCGTCGGGATGAGCGGCCCTTTCTGGATGATCCGGACCCACGACCTTCGCGACTGGGCGCAGCGCCGGCCGGACTGCCACGATTACCTCGCCCATCGAAGGCCGATGCCGATCGACGCCTGGTGGCAGATCCATTGCCACCTCGAGCTGGACCGTCCGCCCGCCTTCGATCTCGGCCGGATCGGCCGAGACCCCTTCTACCGCTTCCTGGAGCAGACCTGGATGCTCCAGCAGGCGCCGATCGCGCTCGCCTTGTTCTGGGTGGGCGGCTTGCCTTGGGTGGTCTGGGGCGTCTGTGCCCGGGTCTCGGCCTCGGTCACCGGCCACTGGTTCGTCGGCCACCTCGCCCATCGCCGCGGACCGCAAAGCTGGCTCGTGAACGGCGCCGGAGTCCAGGCCTACGACGTCCCATGGGCGGCGATCCCGACGATGGGCGAGGCCTGGCACAACAACCACCACGCCTTTCCCGGCTCGGCAAGGATCGGCCTATACCCGGGCCAGGCCGACTGGGGCTGGCTGTTCATCCGCTTGCTCGAGCGGCTCGGACTCGCCTGGAACATCCGGACCCCGGAGACTCTCGCGGCGCGGAAAGCGCTCACCGCCGTCGGGGCACCGCACGGGTCGTGGCGGCACGCGGGAGTCGCTGCCGGAGGCATGACCCTGGCCGCCCGTACCGATCCCAATTCTTTCCGATAGAAGGAGAAGCACGGTGCCGGACCCGGAAAAGCCACCTCAGAATGGTCTACAGGCAAAGACCGCCCCCGGCGCCGGAGAATCGGAGGAGCCGGCGGGCGCCGGCTGCGGATGCGCCATGGTTTCCTTCAACGCGCTCGTCATGGGGGTCGTCGCCCTGGGCTTCGCAAGCGGCCCCTACTCCAGCTTCGGACAGGAGCTTTGGTATCGCTACGGCTCCCTCGGCTTCCTGACCGGCGGAGCTCTTCTCCCGGCGCTTGCCCTGATATTCGCGCCTCGACGATTGCCATGGATGGTGAGCACGATCATCGCCTGGACGGTCATGGCTTTCCTTGGATTCGCTTATTACGCCCTCATGGCCGGAGGCGGGATGATGTGAGGCCGGGCCGGCGACGGTCACCGTGGCCGCCACCCCCTCAGCGCCCCGGCAGCAGCAGGCTCGCATCCCCGTAACTGTAGAACCGATACCCCTCACCTATCGCATGGGCATAGGCCGCGCGCATCGTCTCCAGCCCCATCAGCGCCGAGACGAGCATGAACAGAGTCGAGCGGGGAAGGTGGAAGTTGGTGATCAGGCCGTCGGTCGCCCGGAAGCGATAGCCCGGGGTGATGAAGATGGCGGTGTCGCCCTCGAAGGGCTGCACCCTTCCAGCCTCGTCTGCGGCGCTTTCGAGGAGACGGAGGGAGGTGGTTCCGACCGGGATGATCCGCCCGCCCGAGGCACGGGCGGCATTGAGGCGGTCGGCGACGGCACAGTCGATCCGGCCCCACTCGGAATGCATCTCATGCTCGGCCGTGTCCTCGGCCTTCACCGGGAGGAAGGTGCCCGCGCCGACATGGAGCGTCAGGGTTTCGTGGCCGACCCCGGCGGCAGCCAGTGCGTCCATCAGCTGCGGCGTGAAATGGAGTGCGGCCGTGGGCGCCGCGACCGCTCCGTCGCGGGCGGCGAACATGGTCTGGTAATCCGCCCGGTCGCGCGAATCGGCCTCGCGCTTCCCGGCGATATAGGGGGGAAGCGGCATCCGCCCGGCCCGCTCGAGAAGGAGCTCGACCGGCTCGTCGCCCACAAAGGCCAGGAGGAGGCTTCCGTCCCGGGCCCTGGATCCGGCGATCGCAGCGACTCCGCTTCCGAAGTCGATCCGGTCGCCGTCGCGGACGCGTCTCGAGTTTCGGACGAAGGCGCGCCACTCGCGCGGACCCTCGCGCTTGTGTAGGGTGGCGCCGATCCGGGCCCCGGGCCGGTTTCTCGGGCCGTCCACCGCGGCGGCGCGCCGGCCCTCGAGCTGGGCGGGGATGACCCTTGTGTCGTTGAAGACCAGAACGTCTCCGCTGCGAAGGAAAGCGGGCAGGTCGGAGACGATCCGGTCCTGCCTCCCTTCGTCTCCGTCCACAACCAGCAGCCGGGCCGAGTCCCTGGGGCTCGCCGGCCTCAGCGCGATCCGGTCGGGAGGGAGCGCGAAGTCGAATTCGTCGACCCGCATCTTCGCCGCTTACCGGCTCTTCTTGGGCGGCGCCTTTGGCTTGGCTTCCGGAAGCCGGATCGACGGCGGCCGCGGGACGGCCGGCCCTGCGGCCGCTCCGCCGTGCGAGGCGCGCGGCGCAGCCGGGGCGGGAGCCGCGAAACTCTGCCCCGGGGCCGGCGGAGCCTTGTTGTCGGCGGCGATCGACGCCTGGAGTATCCGGGTCGGGTTTGCGGGCGGCTCGCCCTTCTCGATCCCGTCGACGAAGTTCATCCCGCTGATGACCCGCCCGAACACGGTATAGTGCCGGTCGAGCGACAGCCGGGTTCCGAGCATGATGTAGAACTGGCTGTTGGCGCTGTTCTCGGCGGCGGCGACGGTCGCCGCGTCGGCATTGTCGGGGGCGCCCTGGCGGGCGGCGGCGATCGCTCCGCGGACGTGGGGAAGGCCGTTGAACTCGGCCTTGAGGTCGGGAAGCTGGGAGCCGCCGGTGCCGTCGCCGGCCGGGTCGCCGCCCTGGGCCATGAAGCCCTCGATCACCCGGTGGAAGGTCAGGCCGTTGTAGAAACCCTTTCGAGTCAGCTCCTTGATCCGGGCGACATGGCCCGGGGCGACGTCGGGCCGGAGCTGGATCGCCACTCGACCACCGCTCGACAGGTCCAGGAGGAGGATATTTTCCGGGTCGGCGGCCGGAGTCGCCGGCGGCGCGAATTGCGCCGCCGCGGAACCGGCGAGGAACAGGCCGAGCAGCCAGGCCAGCAAAGTCGTGATACGCATGTTTCTGTAATTCCCCGGATAAATCCGTCCCCGTGGGGCCGATATCGCCCGGCTGGCGCGGCCGATCAAGTGCCTTTACGGCCCAGCGCCTCGATCCGCCGGGCGACGTCGGCCACGACCTCGGCCGGAACGAACTTGGAGATGTCACCGCCGTAGAGGGCGATCTCCTTGACCAGCCGCGAGGCGATCGGCTGAAGGGAGACGTCCGCCATCAGGAAGACCGTCTCTATCCTATCGTTGAGCTGCTGGTTCATCCCCGCCATCTGATACTCATATTCAAAATCGGCGACGGCCCTCAGGCCCCGCACGATCATCGAGGCGCCCTCCCTCTCGGCGAAATCCATCAGCAGCGAATCGAAGGAAACGACCTCGATCTCCTCGCCCAGCCCGGCGACCTCGCGGCGCACCATCGCCATGCGCTCCTCGACCGAGAACATCGGCGACTTGGACGGATTGGTGGTCACTCCGATCACCAGCCGCTCGACCAGCTTGGCGCCCCTTCGGATGATATCCATGTGGCCGAGCGTGATCGGATCGAACGTTCCCGGATAGACTCCAGTCTTCATGGCTCCCCCGTCATCCCGGCGCAAGCCGGGACCTCAGCCCAGCCCCGCCGAGCCTCTGTTCGACGAGGTTCCGGCTTGCGCCGGAATGACGGGGAGGGTCAATGGTCCCGCTCCACGGCGAACCGGGCGATCGCTCGAAGCAGGTCGGCTTCCGAGCCGAAGCTCTTCAGATATTCGACGGCCTGGGCGACGAGCAGCTCCGCCTGCTGCCTGGCGCGCTCGCGGCCGAGCAGAGTGACGAACGTCTCCTTGCCCTTGGCCCTGTCCTTGCCGACCTTCTTGCCGGTCTTCTCCTCCTGCCCTTCCTCGTCAAGCAGATCGTCGGCGATCTGGAAGGCGAGGCCGACGTCGCGGGCATAGCCGCGCAGCTTGGTCCTGCCTTCCGGCGGGACTCGCGCCATTATGGCCCCCGATTCAAGGCAGAACCCGATCAACGCGCCGGTCTTCAATTGCTGGAGCCGGGTGACGGCCGCCAGGTCGAGTCCGTCCCCCGACGCCGCGAGGTCCATCATCTGTCCGCCGGCCATTCCGGCGGGCCCGGCCGCCCGGGCCAGCTCGGCGATCAGCTCGGTTCGAACGAACGGATCCTCATGGGTCGCCTCGTCGGCAAGGATCTCGAACGCCAAGGCGTGGAGCGCATCGCCCGCCAGGACGGCGGTAGCCTCGCCATAGGCTTTGTGAAGGGTCGGCTTGCCGCGGCGAAGGTCGTCGTCGTCCATCGCCGGCAGATCGTCGTGGATCAGCGAATAGACGTGGATGCATTCGACGGCGGCACCGACCCGGACCGCCCTCTGACGGGAAGTGTGAAAGAGCGCGGACGCGGCGACCACCAGCAGCGGTCGAAGTCTCTTTCCGCCGCCGATCGCTGCGTAGCGCATGGCCTGGTAAAGCTCGCCCCGGGGATCGGGAGGGACGCGGAGCAAGTCGGACAGAAATTCGTCCACTTCCGTCCGGATCTGGACGAATGCAGGCGCAAGGAGGGACGAGTCCGCCACCAGTGGCGGCTCAGTCGCCGTCGAACGGAACGGTGGCGGCCGGCTGGCCGTCGCGGCCGAGCTGGATCTTCTCGATCTTCGCCTGTGCCGCCTGGAGCCGGGCCTCGCACTGCTGGCGCAGCCTGTCGCCCTCACCATAGAGCTCGATCGACTCGTCAAGCGACGAATCGCCGCTCTCGAGCCTGCGGACGATCTCCTCGAGCCGCTTCAGAGCGGCTTCGAATGACAGTTCGGAAATGGCTTCGGTCGTGTCCGGCATGTCTTCGCTTTGACCCTGGCCGGGGCGAGGGTCAAGCCGGGGAGCAGCAGGGGGGTTGGCCGTCAGGGCAGGAAGGTGCCCACGGCCTTCTCGACCACGAGGTTGAAGAAGGCGTCGCGCAGCCGCTGCAGGCGCGCCGCCTGCACACCGGCGATTCGAAGAGCGCGCAATTTGAGAAGCGACTGGGCGCCGCGGACCAGCATTTCGAATTCGTCGCGGGTCATCTCGCCCTCGGCCAGAGCCCCGGTCCAGTCCTTGAGATCGGCTGCCTTGGCCTTCAGGAAGGCCTGCATGTCGTCCACCGCGTCCTGCTTCAAGCCCCCGACGAATTCGCCGACCAGCGGTGTGAGGCCGGATTTCACTCCGCCGATAAAGTCGTCGAACTTGGACATTCGATTCGCCTCCCCCTGTGGCTATTGTCCGGAAACGCAGGCGGTGTTCTTCTCCTTGTTCGCCTCCAGGCAGATGATCTCGTCGAAGGCCGCGCCGATTTGCCGGATTTGCGCCGCCATAGCGGCTGCGCCGATCGTCCCCTGGCGCTCCCACAGAGTCCAATATTCGCCTGCCAGGCCGCCGTCCGGATCGTTCATGATCGCCCATTGCGCGGCGCTGAGCTTGTTCTTCGGCATTCCCGCTGCGAATTCCTGGGCGGCGGCGAGCTTGATCTTCAGCGCCTTCACCTCGGCCTGGTGGGTCGGGAACGCGTCGCCCGATTCCGCGATCAGCCCGAGGGTCTCGGCCTTGAGCGAAGTCGCGTTCTTATAGGCTTCGAGGCTGTAGGGCGCGATCAGCGGCGCGCAGGCCGCGATGACCAGCATCAGCAGGCCAAGAAAGCTCAGCTTCAGAGGACGACGATCCGCCATGCAAGTGCTCCCCCCGGAATTCACTTGGGAACTCTATGCCTCGCCGCTCCCGACGACAAGTGCAGTTTGGTCGGAAGCGGATCGGTGGTGCTCCGAAGCGCTCCCCGCCGCCGCATACCAGGAGACTCCGTCCCGCACCTCGCGGACCGCGCGCCTCTCGACCTCGAGCCGCCTGAGATGAGCCAGCGCCTCGCCCGTGGCGAGGCCGAGCATATTGTCCTCTATCTGCCGGGCGAACAGCGTTCCGAAGCAGTCCACGGCGCGCCGGGGCTCGCCGAGCTTCGCGTGCAGAGCCTCGAGCCGGTCGCGATGGCCGTGGGCGAGCGCGTCGAGGCGCGCGTGCAATCCCGTGAAGGGCTCTCCGTGGGAGGGCAGGACGAGCAGGCTGTCGGGGAGATTTTTCAGCTTTTCGATCGAGGCGAGCCATTCGCCGAGCGGATCGGCCTCGGGCTCGCTGAGGCCGACCGAGACGTTGGAAGTGATCCTCGGCAGCACCTGGTCGCCGGCGATGATGAGGCCGCCTTCGTCGTCGATCAGACAGGCATGCTCCGGGCAGTGACCGCTGCCGATCAGGACCCGCCAGGAGCGGGCGCCGATGATCAGCCGGTCCCCTTCCTCCATCCTTACGTAGCCGATCGGTATGGGGCTCACGATCGAGGCGAAGCGGCCCCAGCCCTTGGCCGCTTCGGCTTCGATCCGCCCCTCGTCCCAGCCCGCGGAGCGCCAGAAAGCGAGCGCCGCCGGCGGCGGCGCGTCCCGAACGTCGCTGGCCAGCATCCGCGCGAAAAGCCATTCGCCCCGGGTCATCCACAGCGGCGCCCCGAAACGCTCGGTCAACCAGCCCGCCAGGCCGAGATGGTCGGGATGGAAGTGGGTGCAGATCACCCGGGTGACCGTCCGCCCCGCCAGTGGACCGTCGAACAGCGCCTCCCAGCCTTCGCGGCACGGAGCGATGTCGAGACCGGTGTCGACGATCGCGAAGCCGTCGCCTTCGTCGAGGATCCAAACGTTGATGTGCTTGAGGGATCCCGGGATCGGCAGCCTCGCCCAGCCGACGCCGTCGGCGAGTTCGATCAGCTCGCCCTCGGCCGGCGCCCGGCGGCCGAGTGGATAGGTCAGGCCCTTATGACTGTACGCCGCGTCAGGGTCGGTGAGGGAGACGTCGGGACTGGCCGGCTCAGCTCTTGAAGAGGTCATCGGCGGTCGGCTCGCGCGGGGCCGCTTCGCCCGCTTCCTCGGCGGCATGAGCGGCCTCGGCCTCGCGCGCGGCGGTGTCGCGCTCGCGCCGAAGCTCCTCGATCAGAGCCTCCCGGTCTCCGGCGAGCCGGTGGTCCTGCGGCGCCGGCTCGATCCCCGCCGCCTTGGCGGCCTTGGCGACGATGCCGTCCAGCTCGCGCTGCGAGCACAGGCCGAGCGTGACCGGGTCCTTGGGCTGGATGTTGGCGATGTTCCAGTGGCTGCGGTCGCGGATGGCGGCGATCGTCGTCCGGGTGGTTCCGATCAGCTTGCCGATCTGGCCGTCCGAGATTTCCGGATGGTTGCGGATGATCCAGGCGATACCGTCCGGCTTGTCCTGGCGCTTGGAGACCGGTGTGTAGCGCGGGCCCTTGGTTCGCCGGGTCTGGTCGGGCTCCTTCAGGAGTCGAAGCTTGTAGCCGGGGTCCGCCTGGCCGCGGTCGATCTCGTCCTGGTTCAGCTCGCCGGCCCGGATCGGATCCCGCCCGGTCAGCTTCGTCGCCGCAGTGTCGTCCGCGATCGCCTGGACCTCCAGGATGTGCAGGCCGCAGAATTCCGCGATCTGCTCGAAGGTGAGGGAGGTGTTGTCGACCAGCCAGGCGGCGGTGGCATGGGGCATGAGCGGCTGAACCACGTCGAGTCTCCAAAAACAAGAAGGGCCGCCCCTTCCCGGAGCGGCCGTACGTTGCCAGCGATCTAGCCCGGCGGGCGGCTCAGGGCAAGACGAATGCCGACTCGGCGGGGCCGCATCTTTTTTCGGCGCGGCACATCCGGGAAGCCGGCCGGCGGCATCCTGTGGAGTGAAGCTCTTTCAATCGGGTGAGGGAATATCGAATGGGAAAAATGCTGCTCGCCGCTCTGGTCGCAGTCGCGCAGATCCTGCCGGCGGCGGATGCGGCCCGGGCCGCCGAGCTCGGTGGGCCAAGCCATTTCGTCGACAACCAACGGGGTGCCTTTGCCGGCCTCCGGGTCCAGGCGAGCCTCGGCGGAGGACGGAGCGACGTTCGTTCCAGCCTGACCGTCGCCGCGACCGCCCACAGCCGCAGGGGCGCCGACAGCCGGACGGCGATCGGCGACGGACTGGAGCTCAGCTTTTCGCCGGACAAGGCCAGGCCCGAAGTCATGCTCGCCGGTCGCCGGCTCGACCGCATGGACCTGTGGGCTCGGCCGGCGGACGGGAAGAAGGACCTTTCGACCCTTGCCACCGTGGCCGTGGTGGCCGGCGTGGTGCTGGTGGTCGGAGCGGTTGCCTTCGTCCACGTCGCAAGGGAGGCCAGCTGCTTCGACGGCGGCGGCCGCTTTCACGGCGGCGGCAGCGACGGCGATTGCTGAGCCCGATCAGCGGTCCATCGGCAGATAGCCCGGAGTCGAGGCTATCCGGGCAATCCAGGCAGTGACCGCCGGGTAGCGGTCGAGGTCGAAACCGCCGTCTTCCGCCACATGCGTATAGGCATAGAGTGCGATGTCGGCGAGGCTGAGGCGGTCGCCGACGAAGAAGCTCCGCCCGGCGAGATGCTCGTCCATAAGCTTCAGCGCGGCCTCGCCCGCCTCGCGCTTGCCCGGCAGGAGAGTACGCTGCATCTCGCTCAGCCGCTCCTCGCCGACGAAGGCGAGCCAGAATCGAAGCGTCGCGACGTTGGGCTCGTGATTATATTGCTCGAAGAACATCCAGCGAAGCATATCGGACCGGCCGAAGCGGTCGGCTGGAACCAGCTCCGTCCCGTCGGCGAGATAGAAGCAGGCGGCGTTGCTCTCCGGAATGAAGCGGTCCCCGATCTGAAGGACGGGGATCCGGCCGTTCGGATTGACCTCAGCCAGGAACTGCGGAGTGCGGGTCTCGCCCTTCCGGATGTCATATTCCCGCCGCTCGATCGGGACTTCGAGCAGGGCCGCCGTGAGGCGGATTTTGTAGCAGTTCCCAGACTGCGAATATTCGTGGAGGATCAGATTGTCGTTCATCAAGCGGCTCCATTTGTTCCTCCCGGAGCTTGCCTCGGGGGGAATTCGGTCACGCGACCTCCAGCACGATTTTCCCGACATGTTCGCCGCTGTCCATCAGCCGGTGGGCTCCCGCCGCGTCCGTCAGGGGGAAGGTGGAATGGATGACGGGGCGGATTCGGCCCGCCTCGAGATGCGGCCAGACCTCGCGCTGGAGCTCCTCGGCGAGGGCCGCCTTGAACTCGGCGGAGCGGGCCCGAAGGGTCGAGCCGGTCAGGATCAGCCGCTTGCGCATCACGTCCCAGATCGGAATCTCGACGCTCGCGCCCCGCTGAGCCGCGATCGAGACATGCCGGCCCGCCTCGGCGAGGCAGGCCAGGTTCCTCGGCAGGTAATCGCCGCCGACCATGTCGAGTACGACCGCAACGCCCGCGGCGCCGGTGATCCGCTTCACCTCGGCGACGAAATCCTGCGCCTTGTAGTCGATCGCGTGAGCCGCTCCGATCTCGATCGCCCGAGCGCATTTGTCCGGAGAGCCGGCGGTGACGATGACCTCGACGCCGAAGGCCTTGCCGAGCAGAATGGCCGTGGTTCCGATTCCGCTGGTGCCTCCGTGGACGAGCACGGTGTCGCCCGCTTTGGCGCCGCCGCGCTGGAAGAGGTTGGTCCAGACGGTGAAGAAGGTTTCGGGAAGCGCGGCTGCCTCGACCATCGAGAAACCGGCCGGGACGGGCAGGCACTGGCCTTCGGGCGCGGCGCAATATTGCGCATAGCCTCCGCCCGCGACGAGGGCGCAGACCCGCTCGCCGTCCCGGTCCCCGCCGACGATGGTGCCGGCGACCTCGAGTCCTGGAATGGCCGGAGCGCCCGGCGGCGGCGGGTAGAGGCCGAGGCGCTGCATCACGTCGGGCCGGTTGACGCCCGCCGCTTCCACCCGGATCAGCACTTCACCCGGCCCGGGCCTCGGCACCTGCCGCTCTTCCGGCCGAAGCACCTCGGGGCCGCCCGGGACGGCCGGGTCGATTGCGATCATCTTATCAGGGATTGCGTCCATGCGGTCACGCCTCGCGCCGAACGGGCGACAGCGCAAGCCCTTCGCCTTGACGGCGCGGCCCGGAACGGAGAATTTGCGGCCATGGACCTGGACGAGCTCTTTCCAAGCAAGCCCGACGATCCCCTTGCCCTGCTCGGGCGCCAGGATCTCGATCCGCTGTCGGTCGACGAGCTCCACGCGCGGATCGAAGCGCTGGAGGCCGAGATCGTTCGGGTCCGCTCCAAGATCGACGCAGCGGTTAACCACCGGGCAAGCGCAGAGCAGCTATTCAAGAAATGACGGAGCTGGCGGAACATTCGGCCTTTTCCCCAGCTTTTTTGGAGGTGCGCTTGATGACGGGAGTCCGACGCCCGACATTAAGGCCATGTAGTCCGTGAATTTTTGCGGGCTTTGAGGAGTAAAAGACTTGCCTTCCTTCGCCCGCGAACTCGAACAGACCCTGCATACCGCATTGGCGGAAGCCAGCGGCCGCCGGCACGAATATGCGACCCTGGAGCACCTCCTGCTCGCCCTGACCGAAGACGCCCATGCCTCCAAGGTGATGAGCGCCTGCGGAGTCGATCTGAAGGAGCTTCGGGAGGCCGTGCGCGCCTATCTCGACAGCGAGCTCGAAGCGCTCAAGGTCGACGGCCAGACCGATCCGTCGCCGACCAGCGGCTTCCAGCGAGTCGTCCAGCGCGCCATCCTCCACGTCCAGTCCTCGGGCCGCGACGAGGTGACCGGCGCCAACGTCCTCGTCGCGCTCTTTTCCGAGCGCGAAAGCTATGCCGTCTATTTCCTTCAACAGCAGGACATGAGCCGCCTCGACGCCGTCAGCTACATCAGCCACGGAGTCGGCAAGGGCGAGACCGCGTCCGAGCCCCAGGAGGTGAAGGGCGCCGAGGAAGCCAAGCCCGACGAGGGCAAGAAGAAGAATGAGAGCGCCCTCAAGCAGTTCACCGTGAACCTCAACGAGAAGGCGATCAGCGGCCGGGTCGATCCCCTGATCGGACGCGGGCCGGAGGTCGACCGCACCGTCCAGATCCTTTGCCGCCGCTCGAAGAACAACCCGCTCTATGTGGGCGATCCGGGCGTCGGCAAAACCGCCATCGCCGAGGGCCTCGCCCGCAAGATCGTCGAAGGCGACGTTCCCGAGGTGCTGAAGCCGGCCGTCATCTACTCGCTCGACATGGGCGCGCTGCTCGCCGGCACTCGCTATCGCGGCGACTTCGAGGAGCGGCTGAAAGCGGTGGTGACCGAACTCGAGAAGCTCCCCGACGCGATCCTGTTCATCGACGAGATCCACACGGTGATCGGCGCCGGCGCGACGTCCGGCGGAGCGATGGACGCCTCGAACCTCCTGAAGCCGGCGCTCTCGGGCGGGACGATCCGCTGCATCGGATCGACCACCTACAAGGAATTCCGCAACCATTTCGAGAAGGACCGGGCGCTGCTCCGGCGCTTCCAGAAGATCGACGTCAACGAGCCGACGATCGAGGATACGGTCAAGATCCTGGGCGGCCTTCGTTCGGCCTTCGAGGAGCACCACAAGGTCAAGTACACGTCCGACGCGATCAAGGCCGCAGTCGAGCTTTCGGCGCGCTACATCAACGACCGCAAGCTTCCCGACAAGGCGATCGACGTGATCGACGAGGTCGGTGCGATGCAGATGCTGGTGCCCCCCAACAAGCGCAAGAAGACGATCACCACCAAGGAGATCGAGCAGGTCATCTCGACCATCGCCCGGATCCCGGCGAAGAGCGTCTCGGCGGACGACAAGAAGACGCTCGAGCATCTCGACCGCGACCTGAAGCGCGTCGTGTTCGGCCAGGACAAGGCGATCGAGGTCCTCTCCTCGGCGATCAAGCTGTCGCGCGCCGGACTTCGCGATCCCGACAAGCCGATCGGCAACTACCTCTTCTCCGGCCCGACGGGCGTCGGCAAGACGGAGGTGGCACGCCAGCTCGCCTCGATCATGGGAATTCCGCTGCAGCGCTTCGACATGTCCGAATATATGGAGCGTCATTCGGTCAGCCGTCTGATCGGCGCGCCTCCGGGCTATGTCGGCTACGATCAGGGCGGGCTTCTGACCGACGCGGTCGACCAGCATCCGCATTCCGTGCTCCTGCTGGACGAGATCGAGAAGGCCCATCCGGACCTGTTCAACATTCTCCTCCAGATCATGGACAACGGGCGGCTGACCGACCATCACGGCAAGACGGTCGACTTCCGCAACGTCATCCTGATCATGACCACCAATGCGGGCGCCAGCGACATGGCGCGAGAGGGCCTCGGTTTCGGCAACAACACCCGCGAAGGCGAGGACGAGGAAGCGATCAAGCGGATGTTCACTCCCGAGTTCCGCAACCGGCTCGATGCGATCGTCCCGTTCAGCTATTTGCCGACCGAGGTCGTCTCCCGGGTCGTGGACAAGTTCATCCTTCAGCTCGAGCTCCAGCTGGCGGACCGCAACGTCCATATCGATCTCGACGACGAGGCTCGGAAATGGCTCACCGCCCGCGGCTACGACAAGCTCTACGGCGCACGCCCGATGGGCCGCCTCGTCCAGGAGAAGATCAAGCAGCCGCTGGCGGAGGAGCTGCTCTTCGGCAAGCTCATCCACGGCGGCGAGGTCAAGGTCACGATCAAGGACGACGCTCCGCTCTTCGAGATCGTCCCGGCCGCGCCGAAGCCGAGCAAGAAGCGCGGCAAGAAGGCGACCGAAGCCGAAGGCGAGCAAAGCCAGCCCGAGGGCGAAGGTCAGCCCGAAGAGCAGGCGTAACGTCTCGGGGAGGGTCGCGTCCTCCCCGACATTGCGAGGAAGCGAAGTGACGGAGCAATCCAGCGGGCGGCGGCCCGCACTGGATTGCTTCGCTACGCTCGCAATGACGGCCTTTTCTCCGCTTGCGGCGGACCGCCTCCCGGCTAGGCTCGCGCATACGAGCGGATCGGGAGCGCCGGGATGGGATTTGCGAAGTGGCGCGGTGGGCGGCTGCGGTGGATAGCGGGTTTTCTCTTCCTCATCCTGGCCTTGGCGGGCGCCCTTTGGGCGGTGAGCAACGCCCGATGCTTCGCCCTGGTCGGCGAGATGATCTGCAGGGTCGAGACCGACCGGCCGCTCGTCGCACTCACCTTCGACGACGGGCCGACCGAACAGGGCGTCGACTCCGCCCTGGCGGCGCTCCACGCCGGCGGCGCCCGCGCCACTTTCTTTCTGATCGGCAGCGAAGTCGCGAAGCGGCCGCACCTGGTCCGCAGGATCGTCGCGGAAGGCCATGAGGTCGCCAATCACAGCCTGAACAAGGTGATGATCGGCCGCTCCACCGGATTTTACGACCGCGAGATTGGCGAGACCCATCGCCGGCTGATCGCCGCCGGGGCGTCGCCGCCGACCCTTTTCAGGCCTCCTTACGGCAAGAAGCTCTGGGGCCTGCCCGCTGCGGGTCGGCGGCACGGCTACAAGATGGTGATGATCGACGTCGAGGAGCCGCTCGTCGAGGATCCGCGGGTCTATGCCGACCGGATCGTCCGGGGTGCCAGACCCGGATCGATCCTCCTCATGCACGTCATGTACCGCTCCAACCGGTCCGCCCGCGAGGCGATGCCGCTTGTGATCAAGGGCCTTCAGGCCCGGGGCTTCAGGATCGTTACGGTCGGCGAATTGCTCGCCCGGGCGCGCCGGGACCGACTTCCTGCCGGGGCCGACCGGCGCTAGGGAGAGCGCCACAGGAGGATCCCGCAATGCCGCAGAGTCTCACCTTCTACACCAACCCCATGTCGCGCGGCCGGATTGTCCGCTGGATGCTCGAAGAGCTCGGCCAACCCTACGAAACCGTCCTTCTCGACTACGGGACGACGATGAAGGCGCCCGAATATCTCGCCGTCAATCCGATGGGCAAGGTGCCCGCTATCAAGCATGGCGACACGGTCGTGACCGAGGGGGCGGCGATCTGCGCCTATCTCGCAGACGCCTTTCCGGACGCCGGCCTTGCGCCGCCGCCGGGCAATCCGAAGCGCGGGCCTTATTATCGCTGGATGTTCTTCGCCGCCGGTCCGGTCGAGGCCGCGGTGACCGGCAAGGCGCTCGGACTGCTCGCGCCCCCCGACAAGAAGGCGATGGCCGGCTATGGCAGCTTCGAGGAGACGATCGACGCGCTGGAGCGCTGCGCCGCCGAGGGACCCTATATCTGCGGGGAGCAGTTCACCGCGGCCGACGTCTATGTCGGCTCTCAGATCGGCTGGGGCATGATGTTCAACTCGATCGACAGGCGCCCCGCCTTCGTCGACTATTTCGAGCGGATCAGCAGCCGGCCCGCGGCGGTTGGGGCGCGCGAGCTGGACGATGCCCTCATGCCCGACCAGTCCCGTCCAGATTCGAAGGAAGGCTGACATGACCGACGTTCGAGCCGCCGCGATCGCCCTCCACGATCGCTTCACGCATGAAGGCCTGGACCGGCGGACCTTCATGGCCGAGCTCACCCGGGTAGCCGGGAGCGCCGCGGCCGCTTCGGCGTTGCTGGCGGCGATCGCCGCCGATCCCGCTGCCGCGGCCGTCGTCGCGGACTCGGACCGCCGAATCCTGGCTCGGCGGATGAGCTGGCCCGTCGGCGGCGGACGCACCATGAAGGGCTATCAGGCCGAGCCGCGGGATCCGGCCGGCCCGCTCGGGTCGGTGCTCGTCATCCACGAGAATCGGGGCCTGAACGCCCATACGGAGGATGTCGCCCGCCGCCTCGCCCTGGCCGGCTACCGGGCGGTCGCGGCGGATTTCCTCTCGCCCGTGGGAGGAACGCCCGCCGACGAGGATTCCGCCCGCGAGGCGATCGGGAAGCTCGACCTCGCAGGGACGGCTGCGGACGCGGTCGCCACCCTGCGCCTGCTCAAGTCGCTCCCCGGAAGCAATGGAAAGGCCGGTGCGGTCGGCTTCTGCTGGGGCGGCGGAATGGTCAACCGGGTGGCGCTCGCCGCCGGGGAGGCGCTGGATGCGGGCGTGTCATTCTACGGTCCCGCCCCGGATCCCACGCTTGCCGCGCAGGTCAGGGCGCCTTTGCAGCTCCATTATGCGGGGCTCGACGAGCGCGTGAACGCGACCGGCTTCCCCTGGCGCGACGCCCTCGCGGCGGCCGGAAGGACCGTCGACGCGCACGTCTATCCGGGCGTCAACCACGCCTTCCACAACGACACTTCGGCCGAACGCTACGACGCCGCCGCGGCGAAGCTCGCCTGGCAAAGGACGGTGGATTTCTTCGGGAAACACGTCGCCTAGCCGTTTTTGCGACGACGAAGCGACGAAGCAATCCATCTGGCTCGGAGGCCGCACTGGATTGCTTCGCTTCGCTCGCAATAACGGGGCTTGAAAAGAAAAGGCCCGGCGTTTCCGCCGGGCCCTCGCTTGATCGATGCGCTCTGCTCAGTCGCGGCTTCCCATGAAGCTGAGCAGAAACTGGAACATGTTGATGAAGTCCAGATAGAGCGTCAGCGCCCCGAGGATCGCAGCCTTGCCGATGAAATCGGTGCCGGCGACCTGGAAGTAGATGCTCTTGATCTTCTGCGTGTCGTAGGCGGTGAGCCCCGCAAACAGCAGAACGCCGATCGCGCTGATGGCCAGGCTCATAGCGTCGGAGCGCAGGAACATGTTCACCACCATGGCGATGATAAGTCCAACCAGACCCATGATCAGGAAGGTTCCAAAACCCGAAAGGTCCTTCTTCGTGGTATAGCCCCAGAGGCTCAGCGAGACGAAGGCCGCCGAGGTCGCGAAGAAGGTCGCCGCGATCGACGTGCCCGTGTAAAGCAGCGGGATCAGCGACATGGACAGACCCATCACTGCCGCGAACGACCAGTAGAAGGCCTGCAGCCCGCCGGTCGACATCCGGTTCAGCCGGGCGGCCAGCACGAAGACCATGATCAGCGGCGCGAACAGAACGACATATTTGAGGATTCCACCGCCATAGAAGATCTGCTCGGCGAATCCGGTCGCGGCGGCGCCGTAGGCGACGATCCCGGTGAGCAGGACGGCCGACGCCATGTAATTATAGACCGACAGCATATGGGACCGCAGGCCCGCGTCGTAGGCGACGCTCTCTCGGCCGAGCGTCCCGGCCGGGTGCGGCGATGCGGTCGCGCGCGGGTCAAATCCGTTAGCCATTTCGAACTCTCTCCTTTCGCGGCGAAATGCGAGCGCCGCGTGGCTCCAATATCGTGGGAGAGCCCCCCACATTCAAGGAAAACCGGTACGCATGCCGTCCGTGTGCCGCTAAGAGCCCGGCATGCATCGCCTCTTTGTCGCGATCCGACTGCCGGTGACGGTCCGTGCCCGACTGCTCGACCTGATGGGCGGAGTGGCGGGCGCCCGCTGGCTGCCGGACGACCAGCTGCATCTGACGCTCCGCTTCGTCGGCGAGGTCGACCGGCATCTGGCCCGGGACGTCGACGCGGCGCTGAGCTCGGTCCACCATCCGCGCTTTTCGATCGGCCTCAACGGGCTCGGCGCATTCGAGAGGCGCGGGGAGCCGGTGACCTTGTGGGCCGGGGTCTCTCCGCATGAGCCCCTTCGCGCCCTCCACAAGAAGATCGATCAGGCGCTCGTCCGGGTCGGGGTGGAGCCGGACCGGCGCGCCTACATGCCGCACATCACCATCGCCCGCCTGCCCCGGGGCGCCGGCCCCGTCGGGTCTCTGGTCGAGCAATCGGGCGGAGTGGGCGGCCCGACCTTCGATGTCGAGGATTTCACCCTCTACGAAAGCCGGTTGACCCCCAACGGCCCGCTCTACGAGGTCGTGGATCGGTACCGGCTGGGCTGACGCCGCCGTCATTCCGGCGAAGGCCGGAATCGATGAACACCAAGGCGATCCAGCTTCCACGATCCGTGTTGATGGATCCCGGATCAGGTCCGGGACGACGTCGTCCACCAGGAACCATCAAGCCCCCAGCGCCTTAAGCAGCCGATCGACCATCCCCGCATAGGTGTCGCCGAACAGGCGCATGTGGAGCAGCGCCGGGAACAGCTGATAAAGAGCGCGCCGCTGTTCCCAGCCCGGCTCGAGCGGTCCGTAGGCCTCCCAGAACGTGGGTCCCGGCGTGTCGAACAGGGTCAGCATGGCGAGATCGACCTCGGCATCGCCATGGTAGCAGGCCGGATCGATCAGGGCGGCAAGGCGGCCCTCGGCGACGAGAATGTTTCCGCTCCACAGATCGCCGTGAAGCAGAGCGGGCCGGGGAGCCGTCGGGACGAGCTCGCCCACCCGTCTCGAAAGCGCCCCGACCCGTTCCCGCCAGGGCCGGTCGAGCACTCCGGCGGTCGCGACAAGCCTTTGCTCCGCCCAGAAACCGGGCCAGTCGCGGCGCTCGCGATTGTCGAGGGCGACGGTGCCGATCTGATAATCGACCGGCCAGCCATATTGCTCCGCGTCCTGGTCGTGCAGCCGCCGCAAGTGGGTCCCGACGTCGGCCCAGGCGGAGGGACTGAACACCCGGTCGTTGGGGATATGCCCGAGCAGAAGCACGCCGTCATGCTCGCCCTCGACGAGCGGGGCCGGGACCCCGGCCGCCGCGATCGCCCGAAGCATCGCCCCCTCGGCTCCGCCGGCGAGGTCGCGCTTGGCGACGGACGCTCGGCCGTCCGGCCGGCGCACCAGCAGGGCCTCGGAAAGATCGCCTCCTGCGAGCCGCTCGAGCCGGTCCTCGGCCAGCCCGGTCAGGGACGCGACTCGGCGGGCGAACGCCGTCACCCGCCGCCCGCGATGGTGCGAGCCAGGCCCCGCGCGCCTTCGGTCACGTCGTCCCAGGCGGTGTCGAAATGGCTCTCCTCGCCGTAATAAGGATCGGCGACCGCCTGCCCCTCCCGCCCTTCGACATGATCGAGCAGCAGAGACAGCCGCGCCTTCCCATCGGCCGGCCGGAGGCGCTCGAGGTCGCGCAGATTGTTCGAATCGAGCGCGACGACATGATCGAAACGGCGGAAATCGTCCGCCGTCACGAGCCGGGCCTTCAGGTGGGAGATGTCGATCCCGTTGCGGGCCGCAACCGCGGCGGCGCGCGGGTCGGGAGGAAAGCCGATATGCCAGTCGCCGGTACCGGCGGAGTCGACTTCGACCTCCAGCCCGAGCCGCTCCGACTCCCGCCGGAAGGCCGCCTCCGCGAGCGGGGAGCGGCAGATGTTGCCGAGGCAGACGAACAGCACTTTGGTCTTCATGGAAAAAGGCCTTGTTGCCAAAGCGGCACGCTCTGCTAGCCACATGGGACCCGAAGCACAATGAGAGGGCCCATGGCGTCCGATCCCGCTGCACCCGCCCCCGCTGAACCCGCCTCCGCCCGACCGGCCCGCATAGGCGCCTACGCCTGGTACGCTCTCTTCGTCCTCGTCATCGTCTACGTCATCAATTTCATCGACCGGCAGATCCTCTCGATCCTCGTCGGCGATATCAAGCGCGACCTGTCGGTCTCGGACGCCCAGATCGGCTTCCTCTACGGCACCGCCTTCGCCGTCTTCTACGCCCTGTTCGGGATCCCGCTCGGCCGGCTCGCGGACAGCTGGTACCGGGGCCGTCTGATGGCGATGGGCCTCGCGCTCTGGTCTTCGATGACCGCTTTTTCGGGCTTCGCCAACAGTTTCGGGATGCTTGCCACGGCGCGCATCGGGGTCGGCATCGGCGAGGCGAGCGCTTCACCCGCGGCCTATTCGATGATATCGGACTGGTTCCCGAAGGAGCGTCGGGCAACCGCTCTCTCCATCTATTCGAGCGGCCTCTATATCGGCGGAGCCCTCAGCCTGCCGATCGGCGGTTTCGTCGTCGCCCGCTGGAACGGCGCCTTTCCCGATCCCGCCATGGCACCGCTCGGGCTCGCCGGATGGCAGGCCGCCTTCCTTTCCGTCGGGATTCCCGGCCTGCTCCTCGCCTTGTGGGTGCTGACCCTTCGCGAACCCCAACGCGGCGCCTCGGACGGCCTTGCCCAGCCGATTGCCAGGCCGGGCGCCTGGCGCGAATTGGGACGCGAGCTGGCCGCGATCCTGCCCCCGCTGACGCTGCTCAGTGTCTCCCGCTTTCCGGGCGGACTTCGCCTCAACCTGATCGCGCTCGCGCTCATCGCCGCCCCCGCCTACGGCCTGCACCGAGTCACCGGCGACGCTCCGCAATGGGTCGCCTACGGGCTCGGGGTCTACGCCATCTTCTCCTGGGTCCAGTCGCTCAAATTCCGCGATCCGCCGGTCTACCGGTTGATCTGGGGCAGCCCGATCGTCGTGACCCTGGCCGTCGCCTTTGGAAGCATTTCCTTCGTCACCTACGCGACGAGCTTCTGGATGCCTCATTATGTCGAGCAGCATTTCTACGGCGGCGCGCTCGAGCCGGCGCGCTTCATCGGCGGGATGAAGGCGAAGGAGGAGATCGGGCTCATCCTCGGCTGGTCGGCGGCCTTCGCCGCGGCCGCCGGCGTCATCCTCGGCGGCTACCTCTCTGACCTGTGGAGGCAACGCGATCCGAGAGGGCGTATTTTCGTCAACATGCTGTCGGTGATCCTTCCGATCCCGTTCGTCGCCTTTCTACTGACGACGGAGAATCTGGCCGCCTTCTACTGGGTGAATCCGGTCGCCCACATGCTGGCTTCAGCCTGGGTGGGCGCCGCGGTCGCGACTTTGCAGGACCTCGTGATCCCGAGAATGCGCGCGACCGCGGGCGCCACCTACGTCCTGGGCACGACGATGGTGGGCCTCGCCCTCGGCCCTTATTATGCCGGAAAGGTGTCGGTCATCTCGGGAGATCTCGCGACCGGGATCTTTGCCCTCTACGTCGTTCCGCCCTTCACTCTGGCCGCCTTGTGGATCGCCTCGCGGCGGATCGCCGAGCTGGAGGCAAGCAAGGTGGACCGGGCGCGCGGGTCCGGCGAAGTGATCTGACCGGCGGTCCTTCGATACGCCGGTTAGGCAAGCTCACGGCTACTCAGGATGAGCGGAAGAGGTCCAACCGCTCGTCCTGAGTAGGGACTGAGCTTGGCGAAAGCCCGAATCGAAGGACCTATCCCAACACTCCGCAGGCGATTCTCGCTCCGCTCTTGCCCGACGGCTCCGTCCGGTAATCGTCCGGCGAAGCATGGATCACCAGGGCCGCTCCGTCGCCGTCGATGAGCGACGTCGGAAGCATGCCGGAAAGCCCCGCATTGGGGATCGTATATTCGAAGCTTCCGCTGCCGTCGCTTCCGACCACGAGATTGGGCAGGTCGCCCTTGTGCATGCCCTTGGGGTTGTCCTTGCCGTGCATCTGGGCGGTGGGGTTCCAGTGCGGGCCGGCCGACTCGAAACCTGGCGGGTCGCAGCGTCCCGTCGTGTGAAGATGCGCGCCGTAGGACCCGGCGCTCATCCCCGCCGCCTCGACCCTTATCCTCAGGCTGTCGCCTGCGGTCTCCGCCGTGGCCCGGGCTCGGACCCGCCCCTGTGCGTCGCGGAGATCCGCGGAGAGACGTGGAGGCCCGATCGTCGAGACCGCAGCCGGCGGGCCGGAATCGACGGCCGTGCCGCCCGTGTCGGCGGCGTCGTCCGTCGCGCAGGCGGCCAGTGCGAGGGCTGAAAAGCCGGGGATCAGCAATCGAGCGAGCTTCATTCCTCATTCTCCTCTTCGAAAGGAGAACGATTCCGCGACGTAACGGTTGCCGTGCCTTCGGACGGACGGCCGGCGCCGATCCGGAACCGGCCGTCCCGCTTCTCGCCCCCCGCCGGCGGGGTCCAGGCTTCGCAGGCCGCCGGCCAGACCGACTCCCGCCCAGGCGCTTTCAGGGTGAGGCGGCGGGCCTCTATTGTCTCACGCGAGAGGGGGATTCCGCGGGGCGGTGGGCGGTGACGGCCTGAACCCTTGGTCGGCGCGATCCTCCCTCCCAGCCTCCCGTTCGGGGCCGCCCTTGCCGGGAAGGACTGAGAGGAAGGGAGCGCTGGCCCGAGGGCCGATGCGGCCGGTTTCGGCCGAGCCGCGCGCAAAAAGAAAGGAGCCGGCCCGAAAGCCGACTCCCTCCTTGTTCTTGGCGTGCGCCGCCGGAGCGGCGAACCCCTTCTTACCAGCCGGAGCCGGGTCCGAAGGAGATTTCCACGCGCCGGTTCTGCGGCTCGCGGACACCGTCCTGGGTCTCGACCAGCGGGCGGCTCTCGCCGAACGCTTCGGTGGTCATGACACCGTCGGGGATTCCGCGACCGGCCAGGTACGAACGGACGTTCGCTGCACGACGCTGCGAGAGACCGACGTTGTACTGGTCCGAACCCGACTTGTCGGCGTGACCGGCGATCATCACCTGGGCCTGGCCGCAGGTCTGATAAGCGGAAGCCGCGTTGTCGAGGATGGCCGAGGCCTGCGGAGTGATTTCGTCACGATCCCAGTCGAAGAAGACCATGAACGGACCGGCGACGCACGGCGGCGGCGGCGGCGGGGTCGGCTCGGCCGGCGGCGGCGGAACCGGGGTCGGCTCCGGAACCGGGGTCGGCTCGGGCGGCGGGGCCGGCTCGGCGCCACCGAAGTTGAAGGTCAGGCCGCCGAGAAGGCTGTGCGACCGGAACCGGTGCTCGGTCGCGGCGCCGTTGAAGGCCACCAGCTTGACGTTGTCGGCGTTGAAGAAGCGATACTTCAGGGTCACGTCGATATTGTCGCTGATCGCCTGACGGACGCCGGCGAAGACCTGCCAGGCAAGACCCGAATCGGAGCCGTCGAGGAAGGGCGTGGCGTTCGCGAAGTTGCGATAGTTGTTCGCCTTGACCCGCGCCATTCCGACACCGCCGCCGACGAAGCCGGAAATTCCGTCATCGTCGCCGAAGTCGAGCATGCCGTTGATCATAAAGCTGAGCGCGCTGGTGCTTCCACCGGCGTCGCGGCTCGCCGCGAAGTTGGGGCCTTCGAGGGGAAGACGAAGCGTCGTCTGGTAATCCTCGAGATCGGCCTTCTTGTAGGCGGCCTCGGCTTCGAGCCGGAACGCGCCGAAGTCGTAACCGACGAAGACGCCACCGTCATAACCATAATCATGGTTGAGCGTGATGGCGTTATTGCTGGCGCCGACATCGACGTCCATATCTTCGACGATCATCGCCCCGAATTCGCCGCCAATATACATCGCGCCGTCGCGTGCAAAGGCTGGAGTGGCGAGCAGGGTGGATGAAAGCGCCATAGCGATGGCGAGCTTCCGCATAAACTTTCCCCTTTCTTCTTGCGTCCCTACGGGAACGACCATGAACTCAATACGGTAAGCGGAGTTTCCGCGCAAGCACGCTTATCCCCACAAATGTTGCCGAAATGCCTCAGTGAGTCGGTTACCGAATCCTTGAAGCCCCTCGTCAGACGGGCGGCAAACGACCCTCTGCTCCCTTGGTTTCACGGCGGCAAGCGATTTGCTCACTCGATCAGCCCGTGTGACATTAATGCCGCAGTCAGTGCGTTGATCGCCGCCCTCGCCTCGACATCGATTATCGTTCCCCCAGAAGGACTTGTCACCCCCGGCGCCCGTTCGCCGACCACTTTGACGCCGTTCACCCGAAGGCCGGCGCAGGCAAGCTCGCCCGTCCCCCATTGGGAACCGTCCCACAGCAAAGGCACCGCGGCGGCCTTGTTCCAGGCGCTCGTTCCGGGCGGGGGCGCAAGGAATCGCCATCCCCCCTCGGTCCACATCGCAAGCCTGTTGCCTTGGCCGCTCCACTCGCCGGTCGCCGCCGGAGCGACGATCCAGCATTGCCCCGCCGCGGGAGCGGTAGGCGGAGCGGCCATGGGCGCACCCTCGACGGCCGGGTGAAGCGCGAGGTCGATCCGGGCCAGGGCCTCGTTGTGGAACAGCTCCTTCTGGGCCTGGCCGGGAAGGATGAACGGCAGGGCGAAGCGCGGAGTCGTGTCGGCCATGATGGTCTCCTCATTCTACGATCAGGGATGCGGGCCTCGACGGCGCCGAGGTTCCAAGCTGGACGACCTCGACCGTCACCGGCCCGGTCAGGCCGTCGGCCGACTGGTCGGCGGCGGTGTAGAGGAAGGACGGCGCCTCGACGGTCACGCTTCTCGTGAGACCCGCTCCGGCCAGGGTCAGGCGATAGCTTTCCGACTCCTCGCCGAGCGGCGTGTCGCTTCCATCCAGCCAGGCCCAGCCGGAGCGGCTTCGTCTGACCCAGGCCAGGACCAGGTCGCCGTTCGAGAGCCTGCGCGCCCGCAGATGCACCGGCGCCGGCGGCCTCATCGATTCCCCCGCCACCGTCCGGACCGCGATCACTCCGTCGGGATCGCCCAGTCCCGAGGCGAGCAGCCGCGCCTCGCCGCCCAGCGATCCGGGCGGAGCGTCCACCGCCGCCAGGGTCTCCGGCTCGATCAGCAGAAACGGCTCTCCGGGCGCGTGAAGTCCGGCGGCCCATTCGGTTCCGCGGCGGCCGCGAAGCAGGCGCGAGAGCCGGAAACGCCGGCCGCCGATCGGCTCGGCCTCTCCGAACTGGATCAGCTCCTGGCCGATCAGCGCGAGGTTGGCGCCGTCGGCGAGCGCCAGGTCGCTTCGGCTCTCGAGCCACATCGACTCGTTGAGAAGCTCGACTTCGACCCGGCTGCGCCGATCGATCAGCGCCGATCCGGCGGCGACCGGCACTTCGACCGCTTCGCCGAGGACGGCCGGCGGGGCGGTCGCTCCCACCGCGGCCCAGCTTGCCCCGCCGTCGAAGCTCGCCATCAGGTCGGCCCGTCGCCAGCCCGGCTCGGCGCCGGCCGCCGCGGCCAGAAGCCGCGGCCGGTTGGGCTGCTCTTCCTGGAAGAGCGGCAGGTCGAGGAGGAGCAGCGACGTGGGCCCGTGGACGAGGTCCGGCTGGCCGACCGGGCGGCCGGGGCTCGCCTGGCCCGGAGCGGTCGGGGCCGAGCCGGGCGCCCCGGTCAGCTCGAGGGTGAGCACCATCCGGTCCAGAGTCCAGCGCGAGACCTTCCACCGCCCGGCCCGGGTGCCGATCCGCACATGCCGTCCGGCGGCAAGCCCGAGCCGGGACCATCCGACGTGCAGCCTCGCCGAGCGCCGGGCGCCCCAGAGCCTTTCGAGCCGGTCCGCGGCAAGCGCCTTGGCGGTCGCTGCGTCGAGCGCGGCGGCGACGGCGCGCCGGTCGCTGACGAGCGCCGCGCCCGGACGGCTCGCTCTCTGAAGCCCGGTCTGGAAATCGCGCTCCGGATCGTAATAAGCGAGGCTCGCTTCGGCCGGCACGGAATCGGCGCTCCGCCGAAGCCACTCGCTTCGTCCTCCGGTTCCCGCCGCCGCCGCGCCGAGCTCGCTTTCCGCGACGAGTGCGGGAGACCCGCCGCCGGCGGAGAGCACCGGCCCTTCGCCGTCGTCGATCAGCGACAGCGGCTCCAGCTCGGCGAGCGCCGCGATCGCGGCCCGGATGCTGTCGCCGCCGGCGGCGTAGCCGCCCACTGCGGTCGACGCCCCCGTCGTCGGCAGCCCCGCAAGCTCGGCGGCGACCGAGCCGAGGCTCAAGGGACCGGGATCCGCCTCGACCTCGAAGGTGAGCGACGGAATCCGGTTGCCGTAATCGGCCAGCTGGAAGTCTTCGAACACCGCATAGGCAATTCCCCGGTAGGCCGGAGTCCCGCCCCAGCCCTCGACGGCGGCGATCAGCGGATCGACCGCCTGGTCTTCGCCGCCCGGATGGAGCCGGTAGCGGGTCGCCGTCTTGAAGTCCCCGGCGGCGCCTCGGAGCAGCTTGCCGTCCGCCCAGATCCGTCTGACTGCAAGGATCCGGCGTGCGGACAATGCCACCGCGAAATTGGCCGAATAGCTGTAATTGACGGTCTTGGGCTGGCCCTTGCCGCCTCCGCTCTTCGACCTTTCCTCCTTGAGGTCGGTCGCCCAGATCACCGTCCCGGCGACCCGCATCGTCCCGAACAGCCTTGGAATCTGGCTTCCATAGCTCGACGTCTGGACCGAAAGCTCGCCCAGCCTCGGCCCCTGGCGGGGCTTGGGCGCGAACAGACGGCCGTCGATCTGCTGGCCGATGAGCGCTCCGATCGCGCCCCCGACCGGTCCTCCGAGCGCGGTCCCCGCCGCGGTGAGCACCAAAGTCGCCATCTCACCCTCCCTCGAAGAAGCGCCACGCGCCCAGCACCGGCCACGGCACCGGCAGCGGCCGCTCGACCACCCGGCGAAGCCCCGCATCGGCATGGACGAAGCTGTCCCAGGCGCGCACGACGATATGAAATTGCGCCGGTCCGGCCTCGCAGACGAGCACGTCTCCCGCCACCGCCCGCTCCGCAGGCACCGGTTGGCAGCCGAGGTCGCACAATTCGTGCTCGATCGCCGCCAGGTGCTGGCCGCGAAGAGCATAGTCGCTCGGCAGACGCCCGGCGGGAATCCCGGCGGCCGCCGCGGCGGCGCCGACGCAGTCCAGCCCCAGCATCGGGTCCCGCCCCTGCGGCCGAAAACGGGTTCCGACGAGCGCGCGCGCCCGCCGCGCGATCCGATGTCCCCTGAGGCTCACGTCACGCTCCCGGATAGCGGGTCAGAAGGTCCATTCCCGGAAGATGCGGCTCGCCCCGGAAATTCTCGGCATTGGCGAACCGCGCCCGGCAGGTGGCGAAGCTCTTGTCGCAGCCCTCGCTCAGCTCGACGAGGTCGCCCTGGGCCACCGCGAAGGGCGGCGGCTCCTGAAGGCGCATTTCGAGCCCCTCCGAAGAAACGATCGCGCTTTCGAGGCCGCTATTGGCTCCGCCGATCCAGCGCAGTCTTCCGAACGCGCAGGCTCCGGGACCGCCGGGCGCCTCGGCGACGGCGACCACCTCCTCGGCCGGAATCCCCGTCACCCGGGTCGCCCGCACTCGGCCCGCCATGTCGACCCGGCACCGCCGGTCGCCTAGCTCGGCCCGGCATTCGGGCGAAGTCTGCTCGGCCACGGCGCGCTCCAGCAAAGCGGCGGCGCCCCGCAATTCCGCCTCGAACCCGCTCGCCTTGACCGTGACGTCGCCGAGCTCGCCGCGCGCCAGCACCAGCCTCTCCCCGCCCGGATCCTCCCAGTCGACCAGGAACAGCGACACGGCGGCCCGGTCCCACCGCCCGGCGGCGAGGTCCGCCTCCCCGATCGAATCGCTGGTCAGGGCCCCGCTTACGTCGAGCGCGGAAGAATCGAAATCGTCGGAGACCGAGACGGCCGAAGGAAGCATCCCCGGCGCCGACCGGTAGACGAGCCCGCCGATCGTCAGATCGCGGTCGTGGCTGGTAAACCCCAGGCAGACCCCGTCCCGGCGCTCGACACGCCAGCAAAAGGCGAGCGTCGTCAGCTCCCTGGCGAGGAAGGAAGGCATTGCAAGACTCCTTTTAAATCTTCCTCTCCCGCTTTTTGCGGGAGAGGGGGGACCCAAGCCGAAGGCTTGGGGGGTGAAGGTCTTGCTGAGTCGGGAGTACAGACCCTCGCCTCCCACCGCTTCGCGGCGGCCCCTCCTCTCCCGTAAGGACGGGAGAGGGTAATTTTCGACTCCCCTACCCCTCCCGGACCTCGATTAGCGGCACCGACGGGATCTCCCCTGCCGCGAAGGTCGACCGGCTCACGCTCAGCCGGTCCTCCGCGAAGCGCACCGGAACGTCGAACCGGAAGCCCGCTCTGACCGCCGCCCCCGCGGCGGGCGGCTGCTCGAAGCTCAGGCTCCCGAGCGGACCGAGCGTCCACCCGCTCACTTTCTCGACTCCCGCCACCGAGACTCGAACGGTCCCCGCCACCGGCCGCGTGATCCGCCGCTTTTGCCCGCCATAGGTCTTGACCAGCTCGAACTCCGTCCGGACTCCGTCCCCAGTCCCGAGCGCCTGGTCGGCCGCTCCGGGCGCCCCGGTCATTCCGTTCGAGCTGTTGTCGAACGGATCCTCGAATCGAAACGCGACTGCGGCCCCTCGCCTGGCGCGGAAGAAGGCGATCAGTGCGTGAAGGTCGGGCTCGCCCCGCACGCCCGGCCCGGCGTCGAAGCGAAGCCGGGCGTCCGCCCAGTCGCTGTTCCTCTGCTCGCCGCCACCGGCGCCGGTCACGACGGCGGTGGAGAAGCACGGCTCGACGCTCGCCTCCCGCCCGAGCGCCACCGGAAAGCGCACGTCCTCGAATGCCTCCACGTCCCCATCTCCTTCTGAGCCTGCCGAACGTCCGAACCAGGTGAATCCGTCCCGAAGCACTTGTGGAAGCGCCCAGACGAACACCTCGCCGGTCCCCCTCTCGGTCGCGGCCTGCGCCGCGGCCGCGATCGAGTGCCACTGCGCCTCGTCTTCCGGCGCCAGGACGAAGCCCGCGAAATAATGCTGCCGCTCCGGCGGATAGCCGAGCCTCGCCTCGGCCGCCGCGACTCCGCGCTCGGTCGCCCCCCTGTCGCCCCCGGTCACCCAGTCGTAATCCTCGAGCTGGAGCAGGTCGAAGGCCGGGCTCGCCCATCCGGTCGGAAGGTTGGCCCGCTTGAGATCAGGCGCTCCAAGCACTGTCGGAAGATAGGCCAGCAGCAGGGTCTCCGGGTCGGCCGCGACCCATCCCACCGCCGCCGTCAGGGCCGCTGTGCTCGCCGCGAGCACCGCCCCGGCGGAATCGAGCGTCGCCTTCTGAGCCGCGCTCAACGGCGCTCGAACGTCCGCGATCGGGACCGGAGCGAAGGCCGCGACAGCGGCTCCGTCGTAAAGGCAGATCCGCCCGTCCGGCATCACCCACCACCAGGGCTCGCCGACCTGGAACCGCATCCTCAGCCCTGCCGCGACCGCGATACCGGCGAAGGCCATCGCCACCACCCGAAGATAATACATCGCTCCCCCATGGGCGGGCGAAAGCAGGGTCGACGGCGGCGACCATCCGGTCAGCGCCGGCGATCCGTCCTGGGCCCGCTGCTTCCAGTCCCCCCAAACATGCTGGTCGAGCAGCTCGTAGGAGAGCGACCAGATGAGCTCGAAGCCGAGCGCCCTCGCGTGGGCCGCGAAGTCGGAGTGCCAGGCCGCGCAGGGCGCGTTCAGGACTCCGCCGGCCAGGCTGATGTAGAAACCGCCGCTATTCGCCTCGAGCCGGAAATAATGGCTCATCCCGACATAATGGTTGATCGGTCCGCGATAGCCGAGCTGCAGGATGTTCCTCAAAACCCGCGCCGGGGTCAGGTGGTAGAGATCGTCGTAGCCGGTCGCCATCCGGAGCCGATGCTCCGGCACCAGAACGTCGCCGGTCCCGAGCACCGATCCCGCCCCGTCGCAGGCGATCCCACTCATCTCCGCCCAGCCCTGGGCCGGGGCGGCGAGCGGAGCGTCGCCCCCCGTGTAGCCGGGTGCGACCAGCGAAACGAACATCCGGTCGATGTCCCCGGCCCAGACCGGATCCTCGCCGCCCCAGCCGCCAGCGAGGGCTCCGAAGTCGATCTCCACGTGCGCGTCCTGCGGAGTGCCTTCGGCATAGTTCCAGAGCCGGACGAACCAGCTCCGCGCCGCTCCGGAAGAATCGCGTCCCTCGAGGGTAAGCGTTGGCCCGTCCACCGAATCCAGGCCGCGGATTCCGCCGCTCCGCCAGCGGAACCGGAGCCGGCACCCACTGAAGTCGCGGCTCGTCTCGTAGCTCAGCAAAGGATGGTCGAACCTGTCCTCGGACTCCCAGATCAGCCCCGCCAGATCGTCCGCCTTGTAGAAGACGCAGTCGACCCTGAGCGCGTTCGGCCCGGTGGTCACCACCGAGGCCATCATCGGCCGCGGGAAATTGACGGTCCACAAGCGTGGATCGAACCGCTTCACATGCCCCATCTGCTTCGCCGCCCCGGGCGGCGCCAGCCAGTGCCCCATTTCGCAACCTCCCGCTCGAAACCCCTCTCCCGCGAAAAGCGGGAGAGGTGTTTTGAAGTTAATCCCCCACCCGCATCAGCGCCTGCTTCACGGCCCGCGCCACCTGCCGGCTCGACCGGGCAAGCGCCTGCGGAGCCTCCCCTGCGGGTGCACTGACCGTGATGCTCATCCTGATGTCGCGCGCCGCGCCGCGCCCCGTCTCCACCCGCCCGCTCGCCGTCGGCACGAACAGCTCGGGCCCGCGCTCGCCGACCAGATAGGGCCGTCCCGGGGCAACCGGCCCGCCGGTCGCCCGCCCCGGCGCTCCGAGCAGAGCGCCCAAAAGCTGCGCTCCGGCCGAGAGCAGGCCGCCTTTGCCCCCGGCACTCCCGGTCGCCGCCTGGATGCCGCCGCGAATCGCCGCCGCTGCGATCTCCGCCATCGCCGCCAAAGCGGTCCGCTTGAGATCCTCGAACCCGAATTTCCCGGTCCGAACGGCGCGCAGCAGCGCCGTCTCGAGCACCCGCCCGGCCCGCTCCAGCCCACCGGCCAGCGGCCCCTCGAGCTGCCCCTTCATCTCGGCCACGTCCTTGGCGAACGCGCCCGTATCGGCCCGAACGCTCACAACCAGCCGCTCGATCTCCTCGTCCATCTTACTTGCCTCCCCATCGGCAGATGGGGAGGGGGACCACCGAAGGTGGTGGAGGGGTAACCCGCCCGATCTGTGAAATCTAATCCGGAAACCGCTCCATCAGCCGGTCGAGCTCCGCCCGCCCCGCCGGCGCCTCCTCCGGCCCCGCCATCGCCCCGAGCACCCCCCCAAGCTCCGCCGGAGTCGCCCGCCAGAATTCCTCCGGCCGCCACCCCAGCAGCGCCCCGGCCAGTCCCGCCAGCCGGCCGGCAGACTCGCTAAACCGCTCCATGGCCCTGGAGTATCTGCCCGAGCAGCACCTTCAAAGCCGGGGTCACTCCGGCCAGCCCGCGCTCGACGACAGCCGCCCCGACCGCCTCGCGGGTCAGCCCCTCGGGCCGCCCGTCGACGCAATGCCAGAACAGTCCGGCGATCTGCGCGATCCTCAGCTCGCCCGCGGCCGCCCGCTCGACGAGCCCGAACAGCGGCCCAAGCTCTTCCTCCGCCGCGACAAGCGCCTCGAAGCTCGGCCGAAGCTTCAGGGCCTCGCCGCTCACGGTCAGGGTCGCCTCCCCCCGCGCCGGGTTCGCGGCGGCGCTCACAAGGTCACCACCGCGCCCGAGCTTTCCAGGCTCAGGGCGTAGTTGCGCTCGCCATTATAGTCGCCCGAATAATCGAGCCTCGTGACGAGGAAGCGGCCGCGAAGCCGCTCGCCGCTCTCGAAGCTCAGCTCGAAATCGTCGACCTGCCCGGCGAGCGCGTTGGTCCTGACCCGGACTTCCGCCGCCGAACCGGTGAAGATTCCGCTCGCCGCCACCGACACCGAGCGGATCCCCGCCCCCGACAACAGCTCGCGCCACCCGCCCGAATCCTTGCTTGTGACGTTCACCGCTTCGCCGTTCACCGACATCTGGGTGGTCCGCATTCCCGCCACCGTCGCGAAGACCGGCGGCGAACCGCCGTTTCCGACCTTCAGCAAGAAAGCACTTCCCTTTTCCGCCGCCATCGATAATCTCCCTTCGTCTCAACTTGTTGCACTGGAATTCGGGATGATTTCACAAGTGCTGCTCATTGCCCTGATGGCGTCCGCCCAGGGCAACCTCGCTTCGGCGCGCACCAGCTATTCCAAATGTCTCGGCGGATTCGCCCGGGCCCAGGTGAAGGAAGGGGTCGACGAGGCCGCCTTCACGTCCAAGCTCGGCTCCGCCTGCAAGGCCGAGGAAGCCGCCTTCCGCGCGGCCTCGGTCGCCACCGACGTCGCCGCCAAGATCGCCCGGGCCACGGCCGAGCAGAACGCCACCGACGAGATCGGCTACATCCACGAGAACGCCGTCGAGACGTTCAAGGCCAGCCTGCCCGAGAACAAGCCGAAGTAAAGGCGGCGGCCCGTCATCCCGGCGAAAGCCGGGACCTCGGGACAAGTAGTCTCGGCGGGTCTACCCGAGATCCCGGCTTCCGCCGGGATGACGGGTTTCACTCCGCCAGCATCCGAGCTCGCCAGTCGATCGCCGCCGCCCAGCCCGCTCGACCCCCGCGCCCTTCAGCGACGGTCCGCCGGCGCACCAAAGCGAGCGAGACCAGCCGCCAGCCCTCGACCTCCAGCCCCGCCTCCACCGCCGCCTCGGCCACATCCGCGAAGGCCTGCGCCCGGTCCGGCCGCTCGCCCAGATCGCGAACGGTCACCGCGAGCCTGAGCTCGCGCCCGCGCCCGCTCTTGTGCCCCCAGTCGAGCTCCGGCCCGCATTCGACCACCGCATGAGGATGGGCCGCCTGGAGCGGCGGGCCCGGATAGACCCCGCCCAGCTCGAGCGACTCCAGCGCCTCGATCGCCGCGGCCTTCAGCGCCGTGCCGGCGCCGCTCACCGCCGCCTCCCGGCAAGCAGCCAGCGAAGCTCGGGCTCGAGCGCGAAGCGCCGGGCGAGGCCGCGCCCCTCGAGCGCCGCACCCTCGGAGTCCTCGGTCACCTTCACGCCCTCGGGCGCTTCCTCTCCGAGCGCCTCGGCGAGCGACGAGCGCCGCTGCTCCGCGGCCCGCCTGGCGAGCGCCGCCCCGTGAAGCATCAGCCGTTCCAACATGTCTTCCTCCCTCAGTGAAGCCGGAGCCGGCGGAACGGCCGCCACAGGGCGGTCACCGCCGCCGGCGGTTCGCTCGCCCTCGGGCTTTCCGAGGCCCGGCTCGTGTAAAAATGCGCGGCGAGGCGGAGCACGCCCTGCCGGAGCGCCGCCGGCAGGTCCGTCCAGCCCGCCGCAAGCCCGGCCCGGTAGTCGACCCGGATCCGCCGGGCCCCGGCCTCGGCGGTCAGCCGAACCCAGCCGTCGCCGCGCCGGTCGATGTCGATCCCGTAATCGGCCGCCGCCAGGACCTGCGCCGGCCCTTCGTCGGCGATCGCCACCACCTGCGTGATCGACCGCACCGGCCCGAACCCGAGCTTCCGCCAGGCCCGCCCCGCGGAAAGCGTCTCGGTGAAATCGCGCTCCACCAGAGGCCGCCCGATAAAGGCCTCGCAAAGCTCCGCCGCCGCCAGCACCAGCCCGGCGATCAGATCGTCCTCGTCGGCCCGCTCGACCCGCAAATACGCCTTCGCCGCCCCCGCCGCCTCCGGCGGCAGGGCCAAATCCTCACCCTCGATCATGATTCTTCTCCTTGTCCTCCCCGCGCGGCTTTGCCGCGGGGGGAGGGGGACCACCCGAAGGGTGGTGGAGGGGTGACCCGGGTCAAAGTACCACTTTGACCCGAAGCCCTCAGGCGCTGAACTTCAGAAGCTTGATCGCCTCCGAATTGGCCACTTGCCCGCCCACGCGCTTGGTCGCGTAGAAATGGACGAACGGCTTGTTGGTGTAGGGATCGCGAAGGATCTGGGTCTCCGTCCGCTCCGCGATCAGATAACCGGCCCGGAAATTGCCGAACGCGACCGACAGGCTGTCCGCCGAGACGTCCGGCATGTCCTCGGCCTCGACCACCGGATAGCCGAGCAGGCTGTCGGGCTGCCCCGCCACCAGGCTCGGCTGCCACAGGAAGCTGCCGGTCGAGGTCTTGAACTTGCGGATGGTCGACGCCGTCGCCGAGTTCATCACGAACACGGCGCCCTGGCGATAAGGCGGCCTCAGCGTCTGGACGAGATCGATCAGCTTGTCGCCCGGACTGCCGCCGAAGCTGGCGGATGCCCCGGTCGCCAGATACTGGAGAGTCCCGAACGGCCGCGACCCGTCCCCCTGCGCCGAGGTCGCTCCCGCAAGGAACCCCTTGGGCCGGTTGACCCCGTTGCCGCTCACGAAGGCCGACCCCTCGGCCCTCGCGAACTCCGTCGCGATCTCGCTGGCGAGCCACCCCTCGACGTCGAACGCGGCGTCGTCGAGCATCGCCTGGCTCGCCGCCGGATTGGCGTAGAGCTCCCCGAACGGAGGCGCCACCTCGATGAAGGTCGGGGTCGCCGTCTCCGGCCGCCCCGCAGTCTCGCTGACCCAGCCCGACGGAGTCCCCCCCGCCGTCACCAGCTTGCGATAGCCCGAGCTCCCGACCCGGACGACGTTGGCGATTCCCCGGATCGGCGAGATCGCCGTCAGGAGCCGCCCGATCTCGGAATCGATCTCCTCCGGCACCGCATAGCCGCCGGCGGCGTCGGTCGTCCCCGCCAGCGCCTTCACCTCGACCCCGCTCTCGAGCCCCTTCCTCAAATAGGAATCGACGAACGCCGATCCCCCGCTCCTCGCCCCGCTCAGCGCCGGCCGAGCCGCCGCCACCGCCTGGGCGTCCATCCGGCTCTTGAGCTGAGCCATCTCCTCGCGAAGCTCGGCCACCTCCCCGTCTTCGCGCTCCAGAGCCTCGAACGACTGCTCCAGCGGATCCGCTTTCACTTCCAGCATCTGCCTACTCCTCCTCGCATTTCGGACACACGTCCCCATCCGAGCCCATGTCCCTTCGTTCCGGGAACATGTTCCCGTCATTCCCGCGAAGGCGGGAATCCCGCTTTTTCTCTTCGATGATCAGTCGGGCGCTAGTCCGGCCCCTCCACCGCATGCACCCGCGCCCTGGGCTGCATCGGCACCGTGACCAGGCTGACCTCGACCAGCTCGACGTCCTCCAGCGCCCTCGGCGCAGTCCCGCTCGACTTCCTCACCCAATAACCGAAGCTCAGCCCCGCGACTTTGCCCTCCCCGAGCAGGGCGGCGGCCCGGCGGCCCGCCGCGCCCTCGGAAAGCCGGGCGATCACCCTCAGACCGCGTCCGTCCTCCCTCAGATATTCGATCCGCCCGATCGGCCGGCCCGGATCGTGCTGCCACAGCAGCGGCACCGCGCCGCCGCCCCGCTTCAGGCTCCGCTCGAACGCCCCCGGCCGGACCACGTCCCCGCCGCGGTCCGGCCGCCCGAACACCGCCGCATAGCCGGCGAACCTCATTTCAGAAGCTCCAGCAGGCCGAGCCTGACGCTCATCCCGAGCACGAGAAGCGCGAGCAATATCCGAACCACCCAGCTCGCCACCGCCTGCCAGGCGCTCTTCTTCGCGTCGCGCCAGGCCTGGAGGAGCTCGCGAAGCTCGTCCATGTCGCGCCGAGCCTTGCCGTCGCTGAGCCCGAGCGCCTCCAGCGCCCGCCCCGCCCCCACCTCGCTCGCCTCCTCGACCAGCGCCCGAACCGTCCCCGGCCCCGCCCCCTGCCCTTCCGCCTGGGCGACGAGCAGAGCGAGCATCCTGCTTCCCTCGTCCGTCATGATTCCCTCCTTCGTCGTCCCGGCGAAAGCCGGGATCTCGGCGAGCCCCGCCGCCCCCCGTCGCCCCAGCGAAGGCTCGGGCCCCAGGGGGTGAAGAGCTCAGTGCCTTTCACCCCCTGGGATCCCGGCCTTCGGCTTTGCCGAAGTCTATCCTGAGCGCCGCCGCAGGGGGCGTCGAAGGGCCGGGATGACGGTGCGGCGGCGGTCCACGCCCCCCACCGTCAAAATCCCAGCATCTCCCGCTTCTCGGCGCTCGACAGGAAATCCGCCGCGCTCACCTGCGCCCAGAGCCGCTCCCGGTCCTCCGCAAGCGCCGTCACCTGGTCGACGTCGAGCCTGAGCTTCAGCCCCGGCCACCAGGCGCCGAGCGCCGAAGCGATCGAGCCCAGCAGCTTGTCGGCGAGCGGGAGCACGGTGAGCCTCCAAAGCGCCCGGTTCGCCTCCCGGTAATTGGCATAGGTGGAATCCCCCGGAAGCCCGAGAAGCATCGGCGGGACTCCGAAGGCGAGCGCGATCTCGCGCGCCGCCGCCGCCTTCATGCCGGCGAAGTCCATGTCGGCGGGCGTCAGGCTCATCGCCTGCCACTTCAGCCCGCCCTCCAGGAGCAGGGGCCGCCCGGCATTGGCGGTCCCTCCGAAGTGAAGCTCCAGCTCCTCGCGCAGCCTGTCATATTGCTCCGCCGCGAGCGCCCCCTCCCCGCCCTCGACGCTTAGAGCGCCCGAAGGCCGCGCCATGTTGTCGAGAAGGGCCTTGTTCCACCGGGTCGCCGAATTGTGGATCGCGACCGCTCCGGCGGCCGAGCCCAGGCAGCCCAGCCCGTAATGGTCGTCGAGCGGGTGCATCCCCTTCACGTGGACGACGCCCGGCCGCCCGAGCGCGTCCCGCGCCGGGATCCGCGCCTTCACCTCGCCCGCCCGATAGACATAGGCCTCGGGCCATCCCCCGGCCCCCGATTCCACCGTCACCCGTTCCGGCCGAAGCGCGAACAGCTCCGCCGGAGCCGCGTCGGCGTCGAGAAGGATCTGGACGAAGGCGTTGCCGTGGAGAAGCAGTTGCGCCGCCGCCGAGTCGAGAAGTGCCGGGCTCACCAGCCCGAGCGCCCGCTGCGAAGCCTTCGCCCCCGCCTCCCCGTCCGCGGCATAGACCGGCGCCCAGGCGACGCTCTCCGCGACAAGCCGCACCGCCCTTTGCGCCACCGGATTGCCGAGATACGCTTCGCGCACCTGAGCCTCGTAATTGCGGGGCCAATCCCCCACGCCCGAAGCGCCGGAATAAGCGCGATGAAGCAAAGGCCGCGCCGCCGCAGCCGCCTTCCGTCCGAACCACGATTTCATGGATGTTCTCCCCTTCCCGTCGCCCCAGCGAAGGCTGGGCCCCGGCGGGTGAAAAACGCTGCGCCTTTCACCCCCCTGAGGCCCCAGCCTTCGCTGGGGCGACGATGTTTAAAGCGCCCTCACCCTCGGCTCCGCCCTTCTCCGCCCGAGCATCAGCTCGGTCATCGCCCAGACCATCGCGTCGGCGCGGTCCGGGGAGCGCCCCGGCCCTTCGTAGCCGCCGCCCGCGATCATCCCCGCAAGCTCGTCCTCGAGCTCCGGAAAGGCGCCGGCGAACTTCGCCGCCCCGCGCTCGAACAAGGCGGCCACGGGCTCGGCCCTGGCCGACTTGCCGACGCTGGCGTGGACCATCGTCAAGGGCAGGTCGACGTCGGCGCCCCTCAGCACGCTCGCCACCATCGCCCCGCCTGGTTGCTCTCCGCGACCACCCGGTCGGCGCCCCATTTCCGCGCCGCCCCGGCCACCGCGCGGGCCCAGCCCTCCGGGCTGAGCCGGCGCACGCTGCAATCGTCGAGAACGAAGGCGACCCCGTCGCCGCAAAGCCCGCACACCACGATCCCGCACGCATCCCCCTCCGCCGACACCGGCGGATCCACCCCGACGACGATTCGCCGGATAATCCTCCCCATCGCCAGATGGGGAGGGGGACCACACGAAGTGTGGTGGAGGGGTAGATGGCGCAGGCCGCCGAGGTTCTCGCTCGAACCTGCGGATTCCGAGCCTTTGACCCCTCCACCAGGTTTCACCTGGTCCCCCTCCCCAGCCTTCGGCCGGGGAGGATTCGGGCAGCGGCACCGCTCGATCAAATCCCTCGGCCACAGGCTCCCCTCGACATCGTCGATCAGCTCCCCGTCCAGCTCCTGCCGCCCGAACCGGGTTCCGCCGTAAAGGCTCGTCAGATAGTCGACCACGCTCGCCGACAGCGAAGCCGCGTCCGCCGTCCGGCCGCGAGTCACCGCAACGTCCCCGCGCGCCGCCAGCTTTCGGATCAAGGGAGTCGGCCGCGGAGTCGTCGTCACCAGCACCCGGGGAAGCGCGCCGCGCCTCAGCCCGAACATCAGATTGTCCCAGCTCGCTTCGGCCCGGGCCCATTTGGCGAGCTCGTCGCACCAGGCATAATCATGCTCGGGCCCGCGAAGCGCCTCGGGATTGGCGCCCGAATGGACGAAGGCCTGGGTTCCGTTCGGCCAGGTCAGCCGGCCCAGCGACGGCTCCCATTGCGGCCGGGCCCAGTCCGGGGCGCAGGCGAGAAGGCCCGAGCTCCCCTCGACCATCACCTGCCGGGCCTCGTCCTCGTTCGGGCCGGCCAGAGCGATGCGGAGCCCCGGAGCCTCGGCCAGCTGGTGGACCCATTGCGCCCCGGCAAGGGTCTTGCCGTAGCCCCGCCCGCCCATCACCATCCAGATCCGCCAGTCGCCCTCGGGCGGCCTCTGGCCGGGGCGGGCCAGGCCGTACCAGCTGTCCAGCGCCTCCTTCTCCGCCCGATCCATGGTCTTGAGCATGGCCCGGCGCTCCGCGGGGCCCATCATCGCGATCCGCTCGGCGGGCGAGAATCGCGCGCTCCGCTCCTCGGCGCCGAGATGCGCATATCGCTGCGTCATGGCGTCCTCAGCCGTTCCCGCCCATCCGGCGATTGAAGTCGGAAAGCTTCTGCTCGATCCGCTTGCGAAGCGCTTCGCCCGTCTCGCGGGTCAGCCGAGCCGGAGCCCTGGCCGGCGCCGCCGCCCGGGTCTTCACCCGGTTCTCGTAGAGCTTGAGAAGCTGAAGCGCCAAGGTCGTCGGGACCGCCCGGAGCTTCCTTTCCGCCTCGGTCGCCGGCGGCGGCCGGTCGTCGCCGAAGCGGACCCGCTCGAGCATTTCCAGCTCGAGCATCGCATAGCTCTGGTCGATCGCATCCTCCCAGGCAGCCCGGAACCGGGAGTCCGTCTTTCGGCGCTCGTAGGCGAGCGCGCTGCACCCGGCGAGCTTCGCCTTGCGAAGCGCCGCGCTGACGTTGCAGACCATGGCCAGCTCGCGGAAGAAGTCCGATTCCTTCTCCTTCGTCCACTTGATCGCCGGCTTGTCCGGCTTGCGGCGCTCCGCGGTCCGCGCCTTCTGCGCCGCCGGCTTCGCCGAGTCGCTTTCCCGGTCGTCCTTGCCCAGGAACCGTCCCTTCCCGTCCCTCGGCCGCTCCTCCCAACCCATGTCACCCTCCCCGATGAAACAGCCGCCACGCCCCAGTCCTCCCCTGCATTCGCAGGGGAGGGGGACCACCCGAAGGGTGGTGGAGGGGCCTCACGGACTCCGAAGAGCCCCTCCACCAGGCCTCGCCCGGTCCCCCTCCCCCGGAAAACCGGGGGAGGACGAAGTCGAAAAATCATGACGGCAACCGCGCGCGCCCGCCGCGGCCCGGCCTCGCCGGCGCCCGCTCGGCGCGCAAAGAAAAAGCCGCCGCGGGAAGGCCCGCGCCGGCTGCTCATCCGCTCCGGATACAATTCTGAAGCGTGACTAAAGAGTACCCCGGCAGCGTGACGCTGTCAAGCGCTTTGTACCGCTCCGGTCAAATCCTATTTTTTGGACCGTCCAGCCGTAATAAAACTGCGAATTTTCGCGAAGGCTACTCGCGCCCCGAAATCCTATTTTTCGGCGCCCTTCGATCGAAAACTTTATTTTTCCAGGGCGAATTTGGGCGGATTGGGCCGGCTTCGATTCGCGGCCGCGAATCAGGCCCGCTCCAGCCTCGCGGGCATTCTCCGGTAGCCCTGAACGAAGCAATTGGAGCTCCGCTCCGCCTCGCCCGACTGCACCGGCCGAAGTCCGCGCTCGAGCAGGACCTCGATCAGGCCGGCGGCCTGCACCTCGGCCAGCCGGGCGCCGACGCAGCGATGGACTCCGAGGCCGAAGGCGAGGTGCCGCCGGACTCCGGGACGGCCGGCCAGGAAGAGGTCCGGCGCCTCGAACACCGTCTCGTCGCGATTGGCCGAGGCGTACCAGAGCGCGACCTTGTCGCCGGCCGCGATCCGCCGCCCGCCAAGCTCATAGTCGCGGGTGGCGGTGCGCCGCATGTGGGCGAGCGGAGTCTGCCAGCGGATCAGCTCCTGGGCGGCCGACGGGACGAGCGCCGGATCCGATTCGAGCTTCTCCCACTCCCCGGGCCACAGCCGGCCGACGGCCGGGATGGCGCTCATCGTGCTTCGGCTGGTGTCGCCCCCGCCGACGATGAGGAGCATCAAATTGCCAAGATATTCCTGAGGCGCCATCGCCCGGACGGTCTCGGAACGGTCCATCATCGCGATCAGGTCGCCGCCGCCCGCCGAGCCCCGGGCTGCCCGAAGCCTCAGGAAATAGCCTCCGCACTCCCAGAGGATCTCGAGCCGCTTGCGGGCGAGGCCCGGCTCGACCATCGCCTGAAGGTCGCCGGCCCAGTCCGACCAGCGGATCAGCCTGCGCCGGTCCTCCCACGGGATTCCGAGCAGCAGGGCGAGCATCCCGGCGGTGAGCTCTGCGGAAACCCGGTCCGCCCAGTCGAACGTCTCGCCCACCGGCAGAGCATCGATCGCCGCTTCGGCCTGCCTCTTCAGGACCGGCCCGAGCCGCGCCATTTCGGAAGGGGCGAAAGCCGGAGCGACGGTCGCCCGGCGCGCCTTGTGCTCGTCCCCGTCCATTGCGATGAACATCGGAAACCAGCTGGGATTGTCTCCGAACAGGGTGATCCCGCCGTTGCGGAAGCTCGAGGAAAAGATTTCCGGATTCGACTCGGCCTCGACGATGTCGCGGTGGCGGGTGACGGACCAATAGGCGCCGAACTCGCTCTCGCTGCAATAATGGACCGGGTCCTCCCTTCGAAGCCGTTCGAACAGCGCCGCGGCGGCGCCGTCCCGCCAGAGCTCGGGACGGCTGACGTCGAGGCCCGAGGGCGGAAGCGGGGGTTCGGATGGGGTCGGCATCGACCCCTTTCTAGCTTCCCGCTAGAGCGGGGCCATGAGAGAGTTTCGAAATATCGTCGTCCTGACCGGCGCCGGGATCTCCGCCGAGAGCGGACTCGCGACCTTCCGGGGCCCCGACGGCCTGTGGGAGGGGCACCGGGTCGAGGACGTCGCCACTCCCGAGGCTTTCCTGAGCGATCCGGCCCTCGTCCAGCGCTTCTACGATGCCCGGCGCGCTCAGCTCGCCGAGGTCGAGCCCAACGCCGCCCACCGCGCCCTCGCCCGCCTCGATTCCGAGTGGTCCGGGGACCTTCTCATCGTCACCCAGAATGTCGACGACCTTCACGAGCGGGCCGGGGCCCGGCGGCTGCTCCACATGCACGGCGAGCTGAAGTCCGCCTGGTGCCTGGCCTGCGACTCCCGCCTGCTTTGGGAAGCCGAGCTGTCGGGCGGCCCGCTTTGCCCCGCCTGCGGCGAGCCGGGGCGGCTCAGGCCGGACATCGTCTGGTTCGGCGAGATGCCCTACGAGATGGACCGGATCGACCGCGCCCTGCTCGACTGCGACCTGTTCGTCTCGATCGGCACCTCGGGCGCCGTCTACCCCGCCGCCGGCTTCGTCCAGACCGCCCGCTATTCCGGAGCGCGGACTCTCGAGCTCAACCTCGAGCCGAGCCTCGGAAGCGTCTTCTTCGACGAGGCCCGGACCGGGCCGGCCGGCGTCCTGGTTCCGCAATGGGTCGACGCGCTCCTCGCGCCATAGCCGTCATCCGTTCGGGCTGAGCTTGTCGGAGCCCTCGCCTTCCCTTTGTAAGACAGGAAAAAAGGCCCTTCGACAGGCTCAGGGCGAACGGGTTCAAGCGATTCGACCCAACCTCCCAACACTCTACCCCGAGCCTCAGCCCTTGATCCGGTAGGCCCGCTCCGGGCGCACCTCGGCGCGGTTGCCGATGGAGTCCGCCGGAACTCCGTCGAGGGTCGCCTTGAGGTCCGCCGACACGGGCGGGCAGTTGATGAAATAGCTGTGCTGGATCTTGGGATCGCCCTCCCCGGCGACCCGGGAGCAGTCGACGACGAAGACCTTCTTGGGGAGCAGATCCAGCATCCGCGGCCCGTCCGAGCCGAGCCGGTCCGGATTTCCCTTGGTCTTGTCGGAGATGAGCAGAGCGCGATCCTTGTTGTTGTAATAGACCGTCACCCGCCGGCCGAGGCTCGGCAGGAGCCTCAGCTTGTCGTCGGTGTCGAAGGCGTCGTCATCCTCGTCCGGAGCGGCCAGGACGATCTCGGTGAACAGCCGGACCATCTTTCGCGGATCCTTCACTCGAAGCGCCTGGAGCCCGTGGCGAAGAACGTAATTGCCCATGCTGTGGGCGAGCAGGTGGAGCGAGCGGTCGCAATATTCCTTCGGGTCGAGAGCGAGCATGAAGTCGAACAGCTTCAGATAGGTGCGCGCAAGGGCCGCTCCGCAGGTCCGGGCATCCTCGCGGTCGCTGTAATAGGACATGTAGGGGACCATCTCGCCGTCGGACGGCCAGCTGAACACGACGACGTTGATCGGCTTGCCGTCGATGGCGATGTCCGAGGCGAGAGCGCCGCCCGCGTTCAGAGCGTCGAGGAAGCTGACGTTGAAGCCGTGGATGAAGACGACCGTGTCGGTGCAGCCGTCGCGCATCGCCAGTCGAAGATCCTCGAGGAAGCCGCCGCTGCCCTTGCCGGCCGCCCCCGCCGCCCCCTGCGCTGCCGTCGCGTCGGGATAGACGAAGACCTTCTGGAGCGGCCTGCCGCCGGCGCTTCGGTCGTAATCGGCCCAGCCGAAGCGGAGCGCGGCGATCCCGTCCGGATTGAACTGGCCGCCGAAGACCTCGACCTTGTTGTCCGCCAGATAGTTGCGGTTGGTTGCGAAGAAAATACGGACTTTGCTCATGAACCGGCCCTCCCCGGCTCAAGCTGTGCCAATGCCCGGTGAGCGGTCAACCCCCCGGGACCTGGCGGCCCGGCAGGCATTCACTCCACCCAGTCGAGCCCGATATCCCTGTACACCCCCCGGTCCTCCTCCCAGTCCGGCTTGACCTTGACGTGAAGGAACAGGTGGACCTTCCGGCCCATCAGCGTCTCAAGCTCCTTCCTGGCCGCCTCGCCGATCGCCTTGATCCGGGTCCCCCCCTTGCCCAGCACGATCGCGCGCTGGGTCGGGCGTCCGACCAGTATCTGCTGGTGGATCGCGACCGAGCCGTCGCGCCGCTCCTCATATTTCTCGGTCTCCACCGCGCTCGCATAGGGAAGCTCGGCGTGGAGCTGGAGATAGAGCTGCTCGCGGGTCACCTCCGAGGCGGCGAGCCGCTCGCTCGCGTCCGAGACCTGCTCCTCCGGAAAATGCCACGGCCCTTCCGGCACCCGCCGGGCCAGCGCCGCCTTGAGGTCGGCGACTCCGTCGCCGGTGGCGGCCGAGACCATGTAGATGTCCTCGAAGCCGAGCCGCTCGCCGAGCCGGGTGGCGAGATCGAGCAGGACCTCCTTCTTCACCAGGTCGACCTTGTTGAGGACCAGTATCTTGGGCTCGGGCCGGCCCTCGAGCGTCCCGAGCATCTCCTCGAGACGGCGGAAGAAGCCGGTCTTGGAGTCGACCACCAGGGCGATCAGGTCGGCGTCCGCGGTCCCCGCCCAGGCCGCGGCGACCATCGCCCGGTCGAGCCGCCTTTTGGGCTCGAAGATCCCGGGCGTGTCGACGAGAAGGACCTGAGCCTCGCCGGCGATGGCTATCCCCATCAGCCGGGTGCGGGTGGTCTGGGCCTTGGGGCTGACGATCGCGATCTTCTGCCCGACGAGGGCGTTGACCAGAGTCGATTTGCCCGCATTGGGCGCCCCGACCACCGCGACGAGGCCGCATTTCTGGGTCATTGGATCGGATCCGTTCGTGTCGGGCGAAGTCGAGACATCCTGCCGGGCGGAGCCGGGGCCGGATCGGACGACGGTCCTCGGCTTCGCTCGATCGGGGCCCTCGACTTCTGTCGGGGCGAACCGTGAAGCGAGAACCTCATCTCAGCTGCTCCAGCAGCTTCTCCGCCGCCGCCTTCTCCGCTTCCTGCTTGGACGCGCCCTCGGCGCTCGCGGTTCCGACCCCCTTTATCTCCACCTCGACGACGAAAGTCGGGGCGTGCTGCGGCCCGCTTCGCTCGGCGAGGCGATAGACCGGGGGCTTGCGCTCCTGCGCCGCCGCCCATTCCTGAAGCGCCGACTTGGGATGCTGCGGCGCCTTGTCGCGGGTGCTCACCCGGTCGCCCCAGGCCGAGCGGACGAACGCCTCCGCCGCTTCCAGGCCCGAATCCAGATAGACCGCCCCGATCAGGGACTCGACGACGTCGCCGATCACGTTGTCGCTGTCCGACGCTCCGTCCTCGCGCGCCTGCTTGCCGAGCCGGATCCGGTCGCCGACCCCGAGCGTCCGGCCCACTTCGGCGCAGGTCTCGCGCGCGACGAGCGCGTTGAGCCGCTTGGAGAGCTGGCCTTCGGGCTCGTCAGGGAAGAGCTCGTAGAGCCAGGCGGCGACGGCAAGGCCGAGCACCCGGTCGCCGAGGAATTCCAGCCTTTCATATTGCGCCTCGCCGAAGCTGGAATGGGTCAAGGCGCGCTCGAAGAGCGATTCGTCTCCCGGCGTCAGGCCGAGCGTTTCCAGCCAGTCGAGAACAGGCTTTTCCATCAGAAGGTCTTGCCCACCCGCTCCCAGCGCGCCGCCGAGACCCAGGTCCAGGGCTTGGCCCATTGCGCCGAGCCGTCGGTCGAGAAGAAGGCGATCTGCGCACGGCCGATGACATGGTCGCTGGGAAGCAGTCCGACTCCCTTCTGGTCGAGGCTGAACCGGCTGTCGGCGCTGTCGTCCCGATTGTCGCCCATCATGAAATAATGGCCGGCCGGCACGGCGTAGACCGGAGTGTCGTCGCCCGCGCCCCTCTCCATCTGGTCGAGCACTTCGTAGGAACGGCCGCCCGGCAAAGTCTCGCGGTAGCGCGGATAGCGGCAGACCGGCTCGCCCGCCTCGATCGACGGTGCCTGGTCCTGCCCGGCGTAGCGGCACGGGCTGTTCGGAGTCACCGGCATCAGCCAGTCGGCGATCCTGACCTTCGGAACCGGCCTGCCGTTGAGGAAGAGCTGGCCCGAGCGCATCTGGACGCTATCGCCCGGAAGCCCGATCAGCCGCTTCACATAATCCTCGTCCTCGCCCGGATAATGGAAGACGACGACGTCGCCGCGCTTCGGCTCGGACGCCCAGATCCGCCCGCCGAACGACGCGAGTCCGAATGGGATCGAGTAGCGCGAATAGCCGTAGGGCCATTTGGCGACGAACAGGAAGTCGCCGATCCTGAGCTCGGGCATCATCGAGCCCGAAGGGATCACGAAGGGCGCGACCACGAAGGTGCGCAGCAGGATCGCGAACAGGAAGAAGAGCAGCAGGAATCGGGTGGTCTCGGCGAGCCCCCCCTTCTTCTTGCCCGCTTTCGACTTCGCGCCCTTAGCCATTCCGCCGCTTTCGCTTGGGCCGCGAGTGTGGTCAAGCGCTGCCGTCTCGGCGAAGGCCGGGGCCCCGGCGGCGTCCGTCATTCCGGCGAAGGCCGGAATCCATGAACACGGACGGCCGAAACCTCGCACAACCGTGTTCATGGATCCCGGATCAAGTCCGGGATGACGTTTGGGCGACGGCCCTAGGCATCCCCTCCCCGTCCCACTATGAGCCGGCCATGGACGAAAACCAAGCCTGGGCCGCCCTCGACGCGGCCGAGCCGAACACCCTCGCCGAGCTCTTCGCCGCCGAGCCCGACCGTTTGTCCGCTCTCGCCCTCGACCTGCCCGGCCTCCATTTCGACTTCTCGAAGACCCATCTCAGCGCCCCGCTGGTCCGGTCGTTCGAGGCGCTGGCCGAGGCGCTCGGGCTCGCCGCCGCCCGCGACTCCCTCTTCGCCGGCGCCATTGCCAACCCGACCGAGGGGCGGGCCGCCGAGCACAGCGCCGAGCGCGGCCAGGGCGCCCCGGAAAGCGTCGCCCGAGCCTCGGCGCTGCGCGCCCGGATGCGCGCCCTCGTCGACGCCATCGAGGCCGAGGCCTTCGGCCCGGTCCGCCACGTCCTTCACATCGGGATCGGAGGGTCGGCGCTCGGCCCGGATTTCGTCATCGACGCGCTCGGCCGCGATTCGGACCGCTACGAGACGGCGGTCGTCTCCAATGTCGACGGCGCCGCGCTCGAGGAAGCGATCGCGGGCTTCGATCCGCACTCGACCCTCCTCGTCATAGCCTCCAAGACCTTCACCACGCTCGAGACCCTGATCAACGCCCGCTCGGCGCTTACCTGGATGGAGCAGCACGGGGTCGCCGATCCCTACGGCCGGATCGTCGCACTCACCGCCGCGCCCGAGCGGGCGATCGAGTTCGGGGTCGACGAGACCCGGATCCTGCCCTTCGCCGAAAGCGTCGGCGGCCGCTACTCGCTCTGGTCGTCGATCGGCTTCCCGATCGCCCTGGCCCTGGGTTGGGACGCCTTCGAGACTCTTCTGGAGGGCGCCGCGGCGATGGACCGCCATTTCCGGCTCGCGCCGCTCGCCCGAAACGCCCCGGTCCTCGCCGCCTTCGCCGACCGCTATTACGCCAACGTCCGCTCCAGCCAGACCCGCGCCGTCTTCGCCTATGACGAGCGGCTACGGCTGCTTCCAGCCTATCTCCAGCAGCTGGAAATGGAATCGAACGGCAAGTCGGTGAAGCTCGACGGGACGCCCGTCGGCCGGGCGACCTCCCCCGTCACCTGGGGCGGGGTCGGCACCGACGCCCAGCATGCCGTCTTCCAGCTCCTCCACCAGGGCACGCATGTCGTTCCGGTCGAGTTCGTCGCCTGCGTTCATCCCGACCATGGCTTCGACGACGAGCACCACCGCCAGCTTCTGATCAACTGCTTCGCGCAGGGCGCTGCCTTGATGTCGGGCAAGGGAAGCGACGACCCGCATCGCGTCTATCCCGGAGACCGCCCCTCGACGACAATCCTCCTCGACCGGCTCGATCCGGCCACGCTCGGAGCGCTGCTCGCCTTCTACGAGCACCGCACCTTCGCGAACGCGGTCCTCCTCGGGATCAACCCGTTCGACCAGTTCGGGGTGGAGCTCGGCAAGTCGATGGCCAAGGCGATCGACGCCGGCGACGAGATGGAATTCGACCCTTCGACCAAGGCCCTGATCGAGCGGGCCTTGGGCGGCGATACCTAACGTCGCCCCAGCGAAGGCTGGGGCCCCGGCGGGTGAAGGGCGCGGACCCTTTCACCCCCTGGGGTCCCGGCCTTCGCCGGGACGACGAGAATTGGAGAACGAAATGCTGATCCTCATCTATCTCTACGACGGGGTCACCGCCCTGGACGCGATCGGCCCCTACGAGTCGCTGAGCCGGCTTCCCGGCGTGGAGATCCGCTTCGTCGGAAAGCGCGCCGGACCCGTGCGCACCGGCGACGGGTTCCTGGGGCTCCACGCCGACACCGGGATCAACGACGAGGTCCAGGCCGATATGCTGATCGTCCCGGGCGGCAAGCGCGCCGGGGTCCAGCGCGAGCTCAACGACGACAGGGTGCTGGGCTGGATGGCCGTGCTCGACGCGGTCACCACTCGGACCTGCTCGGTCTGCACCGGCTCGCTGATCCTCGGAGCGGCCGGCCTGCTGGAAGGCCGCCGGGCGTCGACCCATTGGGGCGCCCGCAACAACCTCCACCTTTTCAACGCGACCTATTCCCCCGAGCGGGTCACCGAGGACGGCAAGTATCTGACCAGCGCCGGAGTCTCGGCCGGCATCGATCTCGGGCTGATCCTTTGCGCCGAGATCGCCGGCCGGGAAATGGCGGAAGCCGTCCAGCTCAGCATGGAATACGACCCCGCCCCGCCCTTCGACGCCGGCGACTTCCAGAAGGCGACCCCCACGCGGCTGGCCAATGTGGCGAAGCTGAATATCTGACCTGATTCGGTGACAGTAATTCGGTGACAGTGCACTTTTTACCGCGCTAATTCGGTGACAGTGCACTTTTTACCGGCGTCGTGGAAATTAGTGCACTGTCACCGAATTAAAGCGGGATCGGGGGATCGATTGCGCCGGGGGCCGGCCCTCGCCATATGGCCTGAGACCCTCCCCGAACGGATGCCCCTCCATGCCCCAGTCCTACGACTACGACCTCTTCGTCATCGGCGCCGGATCGGGCGGGGTTCGCGCCGCGCGGGTCTCCTCGGCGCACGGCGCCAGGGTGGCGATCGCCGAGGAGCACAAGGTCGGCGGGACCTGCGTCATCCGCGGCTGCGTTCCCAAGAAGCTTCTCGTCTACGGCTCCCATTTCGCCGAGGACCTCCAGGACGCCCGCCGCTTCGGCTGGGACGTGCCGTCCTGCGCCTTCCACTGGCCGACGCTTCGCGACAACGTCTTCGCCGAGGTCGGAAGGCTCGAGCAGGCCTATGCCGAGACCCTGTCCAATCACAAGGTCGAGATCGTGCGCGAGCGGGCCGAGGTCGCGGGCCCAAACGAGATCCGGCTCGCCGGCGGTCGCACCGTCACCGCCCGGGTCATCCTCGTCGCCACCGGCGCCCGCCCCGTCGTCCCGAGCTTTCCGGGCAGCGAGCTCGGGATCACCTCGAACGAGGCCTTCCACCTGCCCGACCTTCCGAAGCGGGTGGTGATAGCCGGAGCGGGCTACATCGCCAACGAGTTCGCCGGCATCTTCCACAATCTGGGAAGCCACGTCACCCTCGTGAACCGCTCCGACGTCATCCTTCGAGGCTATGACGAGACGATCCGCGACCGGCTCCTGACCATCTCGATGATGAAGGGGATCGACTTCAAGTTCCACGTCTCGTTCGAGCGCATCGAGAAGACGGACGGCGGGCTCAGAGTCGACATGACGGGCTGCGACGCGATCGAGGCCGACGCGGTGATGTTCGCGATCGGGCGCGAGCCCGCCACCCAGGGCCTCGGGCTCGAAAGCGCGGGAGTGGAGCTCGACGACAAGGGCGCCGTGGTCGTCGATGCCGACAATAAATCGACCTGCGACAGCATCTACGCCGTCGGCGACGTCACCAACCGGGTCCAGCTCACCCCCGTCGCGATCCGCGAGGGACAGGCCTTCGCCGACTCCGTCTTCGGCAACAAGCCGACCCGGGTCGATTATGAGAACATCCCCTCGGCCGTGTTCAGCCATCCCCCGCTCGCCGGGGTCGGGATGACGGAGGGCGAGGCCCGCAACAAGCTCGGCTCGGTCAAGACCTACACGTCCGATTTCCGGGCGATGAAGAACGTGCTCGCGGGACGCAACGAACGGGCGCTCTACAAGCTGGTCGTCAATTCGGAGACGGACGAGGTGGTCGGACTCCACATGATCGGCCCCGACGCCCCCGAAATCCTCCAGGCCGCCGCGATCGCGGTCAAGGCCAAGCTCAAGAAGGCGGATTTCGACGCGGTGGTGGCGCTTCACCCGACCATGGCCGAGGAACTGGTCCTGATGCGGTGAGGGCTGGACACTTCCCGTCATGTCCGCGAAGGCTGGCATCCATTCTGGCTCAGCATGGACCCCAGCCTTCGCTGGGGTGACGGTTCGTCGGCGATCGTCGGTTCGTTGACATCGGAGCCCCTCACCGTTCGCCCTGAGCCTGTCGAAGGGCTTCCTTTATTCCGCTCTCTCCGCAAGAGAAGGAATGGGCTTCGACAAGCTCAGCCCGAACGGTATTGGGGGTGACATGGCCTCTGAGAATTACATGTCCGGCTTCGGCAACCATTTCGCCACCGAGGCGGTGCCCGGAGCACTGCCCGAGGGCCGCAACTCGCCGCAGAAGCCCGCCTTCGGCCTCTATGCCGAGCAGCTCTCCGGAACCGCCTTCACCGCGCCTCGCAACGAGAATCGCCGCTCCTGGCTCTACCGCCTCCGGCCGAGCGCCGAGCATCCGCCTTATTCGCCGTTCCAGGGCGCACCGGCCTACAGCGCCGAGCTGCTCCACTATCCGCTGCCCCCCAACCGGCTGCGCTGGGATCCGCTGCCGCTTCTCGAGACGCCCGCCGACCTGATCGATTCGATGACCACGATGGTCGCCAACGGCGACCCCGAAGCGCTGTCGGGGGTCGCGGTCCACGTCTACCGTGCCACCGCCGACATGAAGGCGCGCTTCTTCTTCAACGCCGACGGCGAGATGCTCTTCATTCCCGAGCAGGGCCGGCTCGAGCTTCTCACCGAAATGGGCCGGATCGAGGTGGCGCCCGGCGAGGTGGCCTTGGTCCCGCGCGGAGTCCGCTTCCGGGCGCTCCTCCCCGACGGAAGCGCCCGAGGCTATGTCGCCGAAAATTACGGCGCCCTGTTCCGGCTGCCCGACCTCGGCCCGATCGGCTCCAACGGGCTCGCCAATCCCCGCGACTTCCTGACCCCGGTCGCTCGATATGAGGACGAGGAAGGCGAGGTCGAGCTCGTCCAGAAATATCTTGGCCGGCTGTGGACGACCAGTCTCGACCATTCGCCGCTCGACGTCGTCGCCTGGCACGGCAACCTGGCGCCCTGGAAATACGATCTCGCCCGCTTCAACACGATCGGGACGGTGAGCTTCGACCATCCCGACCCTTCGATCTTCACCGTCCTCACCAGCCCGTCGGACACTGCGGGCAGGGCCAATGCCGACTTCGTCATCTTCCCGCCGCGATGGATGGTCGCCGAAGACACGTTCCGGCCGCCCTGGTTCCACCGCAACGTGATGAGCGAGTGCATGGGGCTGATCAAGGGCGCCTACGACGCCAAGGCCGAGGGCTTCGCGCCCGGCGGCCTCAGCCTCCACAACCTCATGTCCGGGCACGGGCCCGACGTGGCGAGCTGGAAGGCGGCCTCCGAGGCCGAGCTGGCGCCCCGCAAGATCGAGGACACATTGGCCTTCATGGTGGAAAGCTGCTGGCCCTTCCGCCCGACCGGCTTCGCCATGTCCGACGGGGGCGGTCTTCAGGACGATTACGACCGGGCCTGGGGTGGCTTCCCGAAGGCCCGGCCGGGCCGCTGACCATGGCGAGCCCGCCGCCGCGGCCGCTTCCGCCGTGCCACCAATATCGCGACTTCCTGAGTCCGGCCGAGCACGATTCGCTTCTCGACTGGGCGATCTCGAACCGCGAACGGTTCCAACCGGCCCGCCTCACCGGCCACGTCCTCGATCCCGAGCGCCGGATCGCCGAGCGCCTCGACGATCTCGGGCCGCACCGGGCGGTGCTGAAGCGCCGGCTCGGCGAGGCCCTGCCCGACATCTTCCGACGGACGGGCACGAAGCCCTTCGACGTCGAGCGTTACGAGCTCGAGATCGCCGCCCATGGCGACGGCGCCTTCTTCGCCCATCACAGCGACATTCCGGTGGGCCCGGGCCGCCGCGACCTGAACCGCGAGGAGATCGGCAAGCAGGACCGGATCGTCAGCGCGGTCTATTATTTCCACCGCGAGCCGAAGCTATTCTCCGGCGGCACCCTTCGGCTCTACCGGCTCGGCGACTATGAGGCGGCCGGCGATTATCTCGAGTTCCAGCCCGAGCGGAACAGCCTCGTCGTCTTCCCGTCCTGGGTCCGCCACGAAGTCCGCCGCATCGGCTGCTCCGACTGCGGCTTCGAGGACTACCGCTTCGCCGTGAACGCCTGGCTGTGCCGGACGCTGGTGCCGCCTTCCTAGTCCTCCCCGAGCTTGCTCGGGGAAGGGGACCAGGCGAAGCCTGGTGGAGGGGCAATCGGACTCCGTAACTCCCCTCCACCGCGCTTCGCGCGGTCCCCCTCCCCGAGACAAGCTCGGGGAGGACTGCTAATCCGACTCCCATGACCACCGACGTCCTCATCATCGGCGCCGGCCATAACGGCCTCGTCTGCGCCTATTACCTCGCCTCGAAGGGCCTCCAGGTGACGATCCTCGAGCGCCGCGACGTCGTCGGCGGGGCCGCGGTGACCGAGGAATTCCACCCCGGCTTCCGCAATTCGACCGCGTCCTACACGGTCAGCCTGCTCAACCCCCGGGTGATCGAGGACATGCGCCTCTACGAGCACGGCCTGAAGGTGGTGCTCAGGAAGATCGACAATTTCCTGCCCACGCTCGGGCCGGACCATCTCCTCTCCGGCCGGGAGGGCCTCACCCGGAGCGAGATCGCGCGTCATTCGCTCGCCGACGCCGAAGGCTATGACGCTTATTCCAACGCTCTGGGCTCGGTCGTCGCGATCCTTCGCGACTGGATTCTTCGAGCCCCGCCCAATGCGGGTGGAGGGGTGGCCGACGTCCTCGCGGCGCTCAAGCTCGGCAATTCGATCCGCGGGATGAGCGCGGAGGAGCAGCGCAACCTGCTCGATTTCTTCACCAAGTCCGCCGCCGACATCCTCGACCGCTATTTCGAGACCGACATCGTCAAGGCGCTGTTCGGATTCGACGCGGTGGTCGGCAATTATGCCAGCCCCTACGATCCGGGCTCGGCCTACGTCCTACTCCACCATTTGTTCGGCGAGGCGGCGGGCGTGGCCGGGGCCTGGGGTCATGCGATCGGCGGAATGGGCGCGATCACGCAGGCCATGGCGAAGGCGGCCCGATCGAAGGGTGTCGAGATCGTCCTCGGCTCGCCGGTCGAGGAGATCATCGTCGAGCGCGGCCGGGCCGCCGGCGCCGTGTCGGGCGGCAAGGCCTATCGGGCGAAAGCCGTCGCCGCGAACGTCGATCCGCGTTTCCTGTTCGGGCGCCTTCTTCCCGAAGGCGCCGTCGCCCCCGAAATCTCCCGCCGGATGGCCGGCTGGGCCGCCGAGTCCGCCACCTTCCGGATGAATCTGGCGCTGTCGCAGCTCCCCCGTTTCACCAGCCTCCCCCAGGCCGGCGACCACCTCACCGCCGGGATCATCGTCGCGCCTTCGCTCTCCTATATGGACCGCGCCTATACCAGCGCCCGGACCGAGGGCTGGGCGCGGGAGCCGATCGTCGAGATGCTGATCCCCTCGACCCTCGACGACAGCCTGGCGCCACCCGGGCGGCACGTGGCGAGCCTGTTCTGCCAGCATTTCCCCTACGACGTGGACGGCGGGTGGGAAGCCCGGGCCGACGAGGCCGCCGACCACATCATCGCCCATGTCGACCGCTACGCGCCCGGCTTCAAGGCCTCGGTGATCGGCCGCCTCGCTCTGTCCCCCTGGCATCTCGAGCAGCGCTTCGGAGTGCCCCGCGGCGACATCTTCCACGGCAAGATGGGCCTCGACCAACTCTTCTCCGCCCGCCCGATGCTCGGCCACGCGGATTACAGGATGCCGCTCGCGGGCCTCTATCTGTGCGGCTCCGGAGCGCATCCCGGCGGAGGCGTGACGGGGGCGCCGGGGCATAATGCCGCCGCCGCCATCCTCAAGGACCGGAGGAAGCTTCGCCTCTGATTTGCCTCCCCATCGAAGATGGGGAGGGGGACCATGCGAAGCATGGTGGAGGGGTAACCTGCCGCGGAAGCCGATGGTCCGACGGCGGATGCCTCGCCTGGCCACCCCTCCACCACCTTCGGTGGTCCCCCTCCCCATGCTCCGCATGGGAGGCAAGCTAAGGCTTCCCCCGACACCTCTCCGCCGGCACCGGCTTCGGATCCTCATCCGCCTCGATCAGGTACAAAAGCGGACGCTCGACATCGATCACGGCCCGGTGCTCCTTGAGCACGTCCTGGCCGATGATCCCGTGGACCGCTCCTCCGGCGAGCGGCGCGAGCGCATCGCCGATCGAGCCGAGGTCGGTCACCACCATTCGCCGCTGGCGAAGCTTCACCCGGCCGAAGGCGAGGCTTTCGATCGCCACCTGCCGTGCGAGGTTGGAGCCTCCAAGCCCGGTCGCCCCGCCGGCCCGCCCCTTGCCGGCGGCGATCCCGAAATGGGCCGCATGATCGGAATCGATCACCGAGAGATTGGCCCCGGTGTCGAGGATGAAGACTCCCTCCTTGCCGTTGACGGTCGCGGCGACCAGGTGATGGCCGGTGCTCCGCGCCTCCCTGAGCGGGATCGCGGTGAAGCCGAGCAGGCAAAGCGCATGGTCGACCGTCCCCGCGTCCTCCGGGCGGTAATCCACCTTCGGCGCCTCCGGTGGCGACGGCGCGATCATGTCGCAGCCGGCGAGCATCAGGATTACGGCCGCGGCAAGCATGATCTTCATCCGCGGGCAAATGCGGTCTAAGGCCGCTTCGTTCCCGCAAGGAGAGACGAATGAAGACCCGCGCCGCAATCGCCGTCGCTCCCAATCGGCCGCTGGAGATCCACGAGGTCGACCTCGAGGGCCCGCGCTCCGGCGAGGTGCTGGTCGAGATCATGGCGACCGGAATCTGCCACACCGACGCCTATACGCTGGAAGGCAAGGACAGCGAGGGCATCTTCCCCTCGATCCTCGGCCACGAAGGCGCCGGAATCGTCCGGGAGGTGGGGGAAGGCGTGACCTCGGTGAAGCGCGGCGACCACGTCATCCCGCTCTACACTCCGGAATGCCGCCAGTGTAAGTCCTGCCTCAGCCGCAAGACCAATCTTTGCACCGCGATCCGAGGCACCCAGGGCAAGGGCCTGATGCCCGACGGCACCAGCCGCTTCCGTCTGGGGTCCGAGACCATCCATCACTACATGGGCTGCTCGACCTTCTCGAACTTCACCGTGATGCCCGAGATCGCGGTCGCCAAGGTCCGCGAGGACGCTCCGTTCGACAAGATCTGCTACATCGGCTGCGGGGTCACCACCGGGGTCGGAGCGGTGATCTGGACGGCGGGAGTCGAGCCGGGCTCGAACGTCGTCGTCTTCGGCCTCGGCGGGATCGGGCTCAACGTCATCCAGGGCGCGAAGCTGGTCGGAGCGAACCGGATCGTCGGGATCGACGTCAACCCGGCCAAGCGCGCAATGGCCCGGGCCTTCGGAATGACGGACTTCATCAATCCCGCCGAGATCGGAATGGACAGGGTGGTCCAGGCGGTCCTCGACCTCACCGACGGCGGCGCCGACTACAGCTTCGACTGCACGGGCAATACCGACGTCATGCGCCAGGCCCTCGAATGCTGCCACCGCGGCTGGGGGGTCTCGACCATCATCGGAGTGGCCGAAGCCGGCCGCGAAATCTCCACCCGCCCCTTCCAGCTCGTCACCGGCCGGGTCTGGAAGGGAAGCGCCTTCGGAGGCGCAAGGGGCCGGACCGACGTTCCCCGCATCGTCGACTGGTACATGGACGGCAAGATCGAGATCGACCCGCTGATCACCCACACGATGGCGCTGGAGGATATCAACAAGGCCTTCGACCTGATGCACGCGGGCGAGAGCATCCGAAGCGTGGTGGTCTATTGAGACGGGTGAAACACACCCGTCATTCCAGCGAAGGCTGGAATCCATGCTGACCCGGAATGGACCCCAGCCTTCGCTGGGGTGACGGAGAATAGGATGACCCTCGAAACCCTCTCCACCGCCAAATCCTTCGGCGGCGCCCAGCTGGCCTGCCGGCATCGAAGCCGCGAGACGGGGACGGACATGACGTTCGGAATCTACCTCCCGCCCCAGGCCGAGGCCGGCGAGCCCCTCCCGATCCTCTGGTTCCTCTCGGGCCTCACCTGCACCCACGCCAACGTGGTCGAGAAGGGCCAGTATCAACGGGCCTGCGCGGAGCTCGGCGTCATCCTGGTCGCCCCCGACACCAGTCCGCGCGGCGCCGAAGTACCGGACGAGCCCGATTACGATTTCGGCCAGGGCGCCGGCTTCTACGTCGATTCCACCCAGGCCCCGTTCGACTCGAACTATCGGATGTACAGCTACGTCGCCGCCGAGCTGCCCGACCTCGTCGCCGCCCATTTCCCGGCCGACATGTCCCGCCAGGCCATTACCGGTCATTCGATGGGCGGCCACGGGGCGCTGACCCTCGCCCTTCGCAATCCGGGCCGCTACCGGAGCGTCTCCGCCTTCGCGCCGATCGTCGCTCCGAGCCGGGTCCCGTGGGGCGAGAAGGCGCTGGGCCGCTATCTCGGCCCCGACCGCTTCACCTGGCGAGTCCACGATGCGGTGGCGTTGATCGAGGACGGCGCACGGGTCCCGGAGATCCTCGTCGACCAGGGCGGCGCGGATTCCTTCCTCGAGCGCGAGCTGAAGCCGGAGCTTCTCGAAGCCGCCTGCCGCGAGGCCGGCATTGCCCTGACCCTTCGGATGCAGGAGGGCTACGACCACAGCTATTATTTCATCTCCACCTTCATGGAGGATCACCTGAGGTGGCACTGGGAAAGGCTGGCCTGATGATGTCCCCGCCTGTGTCCCTCACCCGTCATGCCAGCGAAGGCTGGCATCCATTCGGACTCTCCGCCAGAAACAAATTCAGCATGGGCCCCAGCCTTCGCCGGGGCGACGAGTAAGCGATGCCCCCCAACCTCCTCCCCATCCTCATCGAAGCCGCGCTTGCCGCCGGCGCCGAGATCGAGCGGATCTACGGCGAAGGCTGCGCGACGGAAGAGAAGGACGACGGCTCCCCGGTCACGATCGCGGACCGCAACGCCGAGGCGATCATCCTCGAGCGCCTCGCCGCCGCCTTTCCTGAAATCCCGGTCCTCGCCGAGGAGGAAGCCGCGGCCGGCCGGATCCCGGAGCTCGGCCGCCGATTCTTCTGCGTCGACCCGCTCGACGGGACCCGCGGCTTCGTACAGCGCAACGGCGAGTTCACCGTCAACATCGGGCTGATCGAGGACGGGGCGCCCGTCGCCGGAGTGATCTACGCGCCCGATTCGAAGCTCCTCTACTACGGCGCCCGCGGCGAAGGCGCTTTCCGGGCCAAAGACGGCGGCCCCGCGGACCCCATCCGCCCCCGCCCCCGCCCCGCTTCGGGCCTCACCGCCGTCGGAAGCCGAAGCCACGCCTCCCACGGCAGCGCCGAGAAAGGCGCGCACCTCGGCATCGCGGAGTTCGTCCCCTCGAGCTCGTCGCTCAAATTCTGCCTGGTCGCGGAAGGCACGGCCGACCTCTATCCCCGCCACGGCACCACCGCCGAATGGGACACCGCCGCCGGCCAGGCGATACTGGAAGCCGCGGGCGGGCGGGTGATGGCCCTGGACGAGACCGGGCTGGAGACGGGACCCCTGACCTACGGCAAGGCCGCCGAGCGCTTCCTCAACCCCCACTTCATCGCCTGGGGCTAGATCGTCAAACCGTCATTCCGGCGAAGGCCGGAATCCCTGAACACCGCCGGATGAGACTTCGTGCTGCCGTGTTCATGGATCCCGGCCTTCGCCGGGATGACGTACGTCACCCGAAGCTGTGCTTGATCCCGATCGCCGGGATGATGTGCTTGTTGCGCTTCCTGAATTCGAATTCGTCCGGAAATGGGGTGCGCCGGTCCGGGCTGAAGAAGGTCCGGCTCCGGAAGGCCGGAGAATCGAACGCATTGTCGAGGCTGAAAGTGAACGTCGTCTTGGGATTGGGCCGGTATTCGACGAAGGCGGTCACATAGGGGTTGTCGCTGAACGGCCGGTCGATCTCGTCCTGGCGGAAGAAGTAGGTCGGGGTATTGAAGAAGAAGGTTGCCCCATAGGCCCATCTGCCGAGGTCCTGGCGGAAGCTCGCATCGGCCAGGTACAGGCTCGAACCCGAAAATTGCCGCTTCCGCAACGTGTAGGGGTCCTGCACCGAGGTATCCACAAGCGAGCTGTTCACCGTCAGCCGCCCGCCCTTGATCCCGAACCTCGTCAGCGGAGCGTCGATCGTGCTCTTGAGGATCAGGACCCGTCCGTTGCCGAGGTTGCCCGGCGCGTCGAAGCCCTCCGGAGTCGGGATCCGGTCCTGGACGAGCGAGACCCTGTTGTAGCCCGCCTGAACCTTGACGAGCCCGTCGCCAAGGATCGGCTGCTCGAGAGTCGCCAGTATTTCCCAGGCGCGTTGCGGAAGCAGATCGGCATTGCCGCCGTTGACCCGGTCGTTGGTGAGCTCGGCCGAGCTGATGAAGTCGTCGAAATTGAGCTGGGCGACGGTCCGCGCCGCCGACAGCTGCGCGTGCCAGCCGGACTTGTCGCGATAGTCGAGACTCGCCTTGGGCTTGAGGAACTTCAGGACACGCTCCGCCTCGGCATCCCCGCTGACGGTGAGGCGAGACACCTCGTAGGTGAGCCCCATGTCGAGGCGAAGGGTCTTCGAGAGCGCCTTGCCGGCATTGACGAAGGCTTCGCCTCGATATTCCTGGACCACCGCCTGGTCGACCGGGAGGTCGATCCTGGTCTGGGTGCCGCCGGCATTGAGGCGGTAGAAATTGACGTCGCTGTCGAGCCTGTTGAGGACGCCCTCCGCTCCGGCCTCGATGCTCCAGCCGCCGAGGTTGGAGCGGTTCCAGACGAGCCGGATCACCCTCTCGTCGCGGAGATTGTCGGTGTCCTGGATGTACCCGCCGGTCACTTCCCCTTTCACCCGGTTCAGCGAGGTGTCGACGTCGCGCCGCTGGCGCCGGGTGGCGAGGCCGATGAGCTTGATCCCGCCGCCCCACAGCGGCCGGGTGACGTCCCCGCCCAGCTCGTAGTTCCGCCGGTCGTAATCCTGGCTGAGCCGATCGTCGCGGATCGGCCCGGCGGCCGGGAAGACGTCGTTGGTCTGCCTGAGGTCGAACCAGTTCTGCGACACCCTGAAGTTGAGGTGGGCGGTCCGGTTGTCCCCGCCATTATGCTCCCAGGCCCCCGAGAGGAACAGGGTCCGGTCGGAGATCCGGTTCACCTTCTCGCGATATTCGCGAAGCGCTCCGCCGGGAAGGGCGGTTATCCGGTCGAAGCCCTCTTCGGTGGCCGGCGGGGCCTGGTAGCCGGCCGAGGCGTTGAAGCTCGACTTGCCCCTGCGCAGGAGCGCCGAGACGGTGACGTCCGGCTCGACCCGGCCCGTATAGGTGCGCCTCAGCTGCCCGTTGAACGTGCCGGCAAGGCCGCCGGCTCCGGTGGTGACGACGTTGACGACCTGCGGCTTGCCGGCGAATTCGGATCCGAACAGGTCGCCCGGCCCGACCTCGACCCGGGCCACCCGGCTGGCGGGGATCCGCGCGAGCACGGTCTCGAGGGTGTCGCTCTTGGAGCTCGGCCGCTGGCCGTTGATCACGACGTTCCCGGCCGCCTGTCCGAAGCCGCGCACCTCCTGGTTGCCCAGTTCCAGCGTGAAGCCGGGCACCCGCTGGACCATCTGAAGCGCGTTGGACGGGGCGAACTGGGCGAAATAGGCGGCTTCGTAGACGGTCCGGCCGTCGGCGCCGGGCGCCTGCGCGGCCGTCGCGCCGGTGGCTCCCAGGATCGCCGCGACCCCGGCCAAACCCACCCAGACAATCCTGTTCGTCACCCGCCACCCCGTCGCATCGTTTCCGCAGCGATCTGCAAGAAGCACGCCATGTCCGGGCGCCTAGGCGCCAGCGACGAACGGCATCGAGGCTTCGACAAACGACATGTTTTCCTGTCCGAGGCCGGACAAGGCTGTCCGCATTCGGACGGACCGACCCTGTCGCCCCAGCGAAGGCTGGGGCCCCGGCGGGTGAAAGGCTAGGCGGTCTTCACCCCCTGGGGTCCCAGCCTTCGCTGGGACGACGGGACCTTCGAAACGCCGCGACCGCGAGATAAAGCAGCAGTCCGAGCGGCCCGATCATCAGGGTCGCGAACAGGCAAAGCAGGAGCGGCGCGAAGCCCACCCCGGTCCGCTCCGAATGCTCGGCCTCCCAGCTACCGGCGAAAAGATCGAGGACCAGATAGTGGATCCACCCGGCCAGAAGCAGGACCGGCCTGTCGAACGCCCGGGCGACCGCCGCCAGCGTGTAGCCGGAGTCGGTCGGGATCGCCTTCAGGTGAGTAAGAAAGAACAGGAGATAGAGGAGGCAAAGCGGGACCAGCACCCACCGCGCCGCGAGCACCGCCCGGCGGCGGCCGATCCACGGCGAGGCGAACAGGGCCGCCCAGCCGACGAACGCGACGGCATGCGCCCCGATGAACCAGCTTTCCAGCTTCGGCATGAGAGCCCCCCTCCCCGTCCTGCCCGTCAAATGATCGGATGCCGCTCCCAATTGGGCTTGTCGACCCTTTTGCCGAGCTTCGAGCTCAGCTCGCGCACGGTCTCGCTTCCGGTCCTCTCGCACAGGAACGGGAAGACCGCGTGGACGAAGCAGCCGAGGCCGCCGGCGATCATCCGCAAGCCGAAGCGCGCCGCGACTCCCATATGCTCGAAATAACCCTCGTCCACTTCCCGCGGGTGCTTCGTAAAAGGATTTTCGGCCATTCCCGCCCCTTATCGTGAGCCGGTCCGGTTCGCCAGCGCCTTCGTCATTCCGGCGAAAGCCGGAATCCATGAACACGGCCCTTCCAGACCGCGCATTCGTGTTCATGTATCCCGGATCAAGTCCGGGGTGACGAAGGCCGTCAGCCATCCTACATCGCTCGAAACCTCCAGGAGCCGCCATCATGTCCGAAGCTTATATCGTCGCCGCCGCCCGGACCGCGGGCGGGCGCAGGGGCGGCGCCCTCAGGGACTGGCACCCCGCCGACATGGCCGCCGAGGTGCTCGACGCTTTGATCGAACGCTCCGGACTCGACCCGGCGCTCGTCGAGGACGTCATCATGGGCTGCGTCGGCCAGGCCGGCGAGCAGGCTTTCCACGTCGGCCGGAACGCCGTTCTCGCCTCCTCGCTTCCGACCTCGGTTCCGGCCGTCACCATCGACCGCCAGTGCGGCTCCTCGCAGCAGGCGGTCCAGTTCGCCGCCCAGGCGGTGATGAGCGGCACCCAGGACGTGGTGATCGCGGCGGGGGTCGAGTCGATGACCCGGGTGCCGATGGGCCTTCCGGTCACCCTTCCGATGCAGCACGGGATCGGCACCGGTCCGTTCTCGAAGCGGATCCAGGACCGGTTCGGAGTGCCGATGTTCAGCCAGTTCACCGGCGCCGAGATGATCGCCGAGAAATATCAGTTCCGCAAAGGCGAGCTGGACGAATTCGCCCTCGACAGCCACCGCAAGGCCGCGCGGGCGACCGAAGCCGGCGCCTTCGACTCCGAGATCGTCCCGCTGAAGGTGGTCGATCCGGACGGCAACGAGTCCGTGCACTCGAAGGACGAGGGCATTCGCTACGACGCGACCCTGGAAAGCATCGCCTCGGTCAAATTGCTCAAGGAGGGCGGCAAGATCAGCGCCGCCAACGCCTCCCAGATCTGCGACGGCGCCTCGGGAGTCATCGTCGTCAGCGAGCGCGCGCTCAAGGCGCACAACCTCACCCCGCTGGCCCGGATCGTCAACCTCACCGTCACCGGCGGCGATCCCGTCATCATGCTCGAGGAAGTCATCCCGGCAACCCGCCGCGCCCTCGAGCGCTCGGGAATGAGCATCGGGGAGATCGACCTCTACGAAGTCAACGAGGCCTTCGCCCCGGTCCCGCTCGCCTGGCTTCGCGAAGTGGACGCCGACCCGGCCCGCCTCAACGTCAACGGCGGAGCGATCGCTCTGGGCCATCCGCTGGGCGCCTCGGGGACGAAGCTGATGACCACCCTCGTCCACGCCCTCAAGGCGCAAGGCAAGCGCTACGGTCTCCAGACCATGTGCGAAGGCGGCGGACTGGCCAACGTGACGATCGTCGAGGCGCTGTAGGAAACCGTTCCGGACCGGCCAGACCGGCCCCGAGCTTCAGCGGGCTCACCAGCCGCGGCAGACCCTGACCCGGTTCTCCATCGTGCAGCGGCCCGGCCGCTCCGCCGGGCGGTCCTGGCCCTCCGACCGGTCGCCGCGGCCCGCCGCCGCTGAGCCGAACTCATAAGGATAGGCGCGGTCGTAATCGTAGCGGGGGCGCCCGCCTTCAAGGTCGATCCGCCCGCCGCCGCCGGCGAAGAAGCCGCCGCCATAAGGATCGGCCCGTCCGCCGACCGCGACCCCCCCGTAAAGGCCGTGGCCGTCATAGCCGTCGTAGCCGTAAGACCCGCCATAGCGGTCCCACCGGTCCCACCGGTCGCGCCCGCGGCCTCTTCCCGGTCCGTGCCGGTCGTCCCGCCTCCAGTCGCCCGGCCCGACGCGGAACCGCCAGCCCGGGCCCGCATGATAGCCGCCGACCGGGCCGCCGGGCCCGCCGGCCTTCGGGACCGGGCCGCCGAAGCTTCCGCTCGCCGGCCGGCCCGCCGGCGCCGCGGTCGCGATCGCGGCCGTTCCGAGACCCAACGCCAGCCAGTAGATGAGTCGCATCCTCGCCTCCTCGTGCGAAGGCTCCGCGACCGGGGCGCCGCGGCGCCATGACTTCAAACAAGCGGCGCTCCGAATCGGTCCGGGCGCCCGTCGACCTTGACTTTACGCCCCATCTCGGCTTCAGGAACCCCCGCGGGCGGGGCTCTTCGGGCCTCGCCGTCGCATTTTGGGATTTGGGCGGTCTCCCCATTCGGCCGCCCGGCCGGAAATACCTGACACGGTTTCCGGACGAACGAAGGAAAAGATCATGCGTCACCGCAACGCCGGCCGCAAGCTTCAGCGCACCTCGAGCCACCGGGCGGCCCTGTTCCGCAACATGGCCGCAGCGCTCATCAAGCACGAGCAGATCACCACCACCGTCGCCAAGGCGAAGGAGCTTCGCCCCTATACGGAGAAGCTGATCACGCTCGCCAAGAAGGGCGGCCTTTCCAACCGCCGCCTCGCCCATGCCCGGCTTCTCGACGACAAGCAGCTCTTGAAGCTGTTCGACGTCCTCGCGCCGCGCTACGCCGACCGCGACGGCGGTTACACCCGGGTCATCAAGGCCGGAATCCGCGCCTCCGACGCCGCGTCGATGGCCATCATCGAGCTGGTCGACCGCGACGTCTCCGCCAAGGGCCAGGATTCGGGCCCGGTGATGAGCGACGATTACGAAGCCGAGGCGGCCTGAGAGCCGGGGACAGTCTATCGACTGTCCCCAACGGCGCGCCAAGGGGGACAGTCAAATAGACTGTCCCCGGAACCACCGCGATTCTGAGGGATTCTTTCCTGACGTTAAACTCGCAGGGAGAATTACCATGGCCGAGCGCAAGCGCGAGCTGATCGACACCGGAAACGACAAGCGCTTCGTGCGCCGCGATTCCGAAGGCAAGTTCAAGGACGTCGTCGACGTCGGCAAGTCCCTCGCCGCCGACCAGCGGCAGCATAGCGACACCAAGGTCAAATCCGGCCAGGGCGACAAGGGCGACCGCTAGTCTTCAATCCTCCCCATCGAAGATGGGGAGGGGGACCCCGCGCAGCGGGGTGGAGGGGTAGCCGGCACCGGCTTCCGATCTTCCGCGAGGACCCCCGCCCGGCGCATTCACCCCTCCACCATGCTTCGCATGGGCCCCTCCCCATGGTTGGCATGGGGAGGACTACCCTTGCCATCATGCCTTGTTCGCGGCAGTTTCGTCGCCGCAACGACTTCGCGGGGGCGCATGGCGACGACATTCGACAGAGGCCGGGTCCCCGGCTGGTACTGGGCCGCGGCCATCGCCGCTTTGCTGTGGGAAGCGATGGGCTGCTACGCCTATCTGACCCAGGTCTCGATGGACTCCGCCGATCTCGCCCGGCTTCCGGCCCGGCAGGCCGAGATCTGGGCCGCGATGCCGGCCTGGGCGGTGGGCGCCTATGCGGTCGCGGTCTGGTCCGGACTCCTGGGCGCGGCCGGCCTGCTCCTTCGCCGGCGCTGGGCGAGGCCCGCCTTCGCGGCCTCCCTGGCCGGGGTGGTCGTCCAGTTCGGCTGGACCTTCCTCGCCACGCCGATCCTGAGCACCATGGGCGCCTCTGCGGCACTCTTCCCCGCCTTCATCCTGGCAGTCGCCGCACTGCTGCTCTGGTTCGCCTCGGCCGAGGCGAGGCGCGGCCGGCTGCGCTAGCGCCGGCCCCCGCGCCCGGATAAGGCGCCGGGATGGAGATCGCGATCCTCAGCACCGGCGGTCCGCCGCCCGAGCTCACCCCCCGCTTCGGCGACTATTCGGCGATGTCAGCCCGGCTGCTCGGCCCCGGCTTCGAGCCCCGGGTCTACCAGGCCTGGGCCGGCGAATTGCCGGCCCGGCCCGACTCCCACCCCGCCATCCTCGTCACCGGATCCGCGGCGGGGGTCTACGAGCCCTTGCCCTGGATCGCGCCCCTGCTCTCATTCCTTCGCGAGTCGATCGGCCGGACCAGGCTCGTGGGAATCTGCTTCGGTCACCAGGCGATGGCCGAGGCGCTGGGCGGCCGGGTCGAGAAATCGGAGCGCGGCTGGGGGATCGGCCTCCAGGATTACGAATTGTGGGGCGCCGCGTCCTGGATGGGCGGCACGCCGCCCGAACGGATCGCCGTCCCGGTCTCCCACCACGACCAGGTGGTCGTGCCGCCGCCGGGCGTTCGGGTTCTGGGCGGCAACGCCTTCACGCCCTTCGGCCTCTTCGAATATGAGGGCGGCTCGGCAATCTCGATGCAGTTCCACCCGGAGTTCGAGCCCGATTACGCCCAGGCCCTGATCGAGCACCGCCGCGCCCGGGTTCCGGAACCCGACGCCGCAATCGCCTCCCTCGAACGCCCCGACGACCGGGCACTGGTCGCGGACTGGATCCGGCGGTTCCTGCGAACCTGATCTTGCCTCCCTGCCGCAAAGCGGTGGGGAGGGGGACCATGCGAAGCATGGTGGAGGGGTAGCTGGCTCAGGCACCGAGGTTCGGGCGCGGAATGGCGGAGGCTTTCGCCTTCTACCCCTCCACCACCTTCGGTGGTCCCCCTCCCCATCTGAAGATGGGGAGGCAGATCAGACCCCGCTTCCGAACGTATCGCAGGCCGCCGGATCGCCGCTCTCCAGCCCACGCTTCAGCCATTGCTGGCGCTGCGCCGAGCTTCCGTGCGTGAAGGCCTCGGGCACCACCCGCCCCTGGCTCTGCCGCTGGAGCGTGTCGTCGCCGATCGCCTGCGCCGCGCGCAACCCTTCCTCAACGTCGCCGGCTTCCATGATCCGTCCCTGGGCGTCCTTGGCGGTGGCCGCGTAGACGCCCGCATAGCAATCCGCCTGCAGCTCCACCCGTACCTGGATGGCGTTGCCCTCGCGGCTCGACACGCGCCGCTGCTGGCTCGAGGCCTGATCGAGAACGCCGGTCAAATTCTGGATGTGGTGGCCGACCTCGTGGGCAATTACATAGGCTTGAGCGAAGTCGCCCGAGGCTCCAAATTTGGTCTGCAGCTCTTCAAAGAAGCTTGTGTCAAGATAGATGCTCTTGTCGGTCGGACAATAGAACGGCCCCATCGCCGACTGGGCAGCCCCGCAGCCGGATTCGCCGTTCCGCCCGTAGAACGAGAAACCGGCGGGCTGGTAGCGCTGCCCTTTGGCCGCAAAGATCTGGGTCCAGGTATCTTCGGTGCTGGCGAGCACCTGACAGGCGAATCGTTTCTCGGGGGCCCTCGAGCAGGCTTCCTTTGGATTGTTGGTAGCGCCCTCGCCCTGCCGGCCGGGCGCCATCGTCGTGGCCGGTCCGCCGACGCCGAGCCCGCCGCCGCCGCCCATATAGGTGAGCGCACAGTAGCCGAGCAGGAGGACGAGCACTCCGACGATCCCGAAACGGCTGAGCACCATCGGCAGCAGCGCGAACAGGCATCCACCGCCGCCGCCGCCCCCGCCGCCGAATCCGAAGCCGCCGCCGCCCGCCCCCTGGTCCCGGACATTGTCGCTGGTCCGATAGCCGCCAAGCCGCATTCCGCTCTCCCTGTTGCGCGCTCCGACAATGTTCGCGCAGCCGTTATGGTTGCACCGGGTCCTTCGATACGCCGGTTCGACAAGCTCGCCGGCTAGTCAGGATGAGCGACAGTGCATCCACTTGCCCAGTTCCGCTCATCCTGAGTAGGGGCTGGGCCTGGCGAAGACCCGTATCGAAGGACCGCACTTTTCATGTTCCTCAAAGGCAAGACCGCCCTCGTCACCGGCTCGACCTCCGGGATCGGCCTCGCCGTCGCCCGAGCCCTTGCGGGGGAAGGCGCACGGGTAACCCTGAACGGCTTCGGCGACCCAGCCGAGATCGAGAAGCTCAAGGACGAGCTCGGAGCCGCCTACAGCGACGCCGACCTCACGAAGCCGGAGGCGATCGAGGCCATGATGGCTGAGGCCGGCGACATCGACATCCTGGTCAACAATGCGGGTATGCAGCATGTCGCTCCGATCGACGAATTCCCGGTCGCCAAATGGGACCTGCTCATCGCGCTCAACCTCAGCGCCGCCTTCCACACCATCCGGCTTGCGCTGCCCGCCATGAAGTCGAAGGGCTGGGGCCGGGTGATCAACACCGCCTCGGCCCACAGCCTCGTCGCAAGCCCGAACAAGGCCCCCTACGTCGCCTCCAAGCACGCCATCGCCGGACTCACCAAGGCGGTCGCGCTGGAGACCGCGACGGCCGGAGTCACGGTCAACTGCATCAGCCCCGGCTACGTCTGGACGCCGCTGGTCGAGAACCAGATCCCCGACACGATGAAGGCCCGGGGCCTCACCCGCGAGCAGGTCATGAACGACGTCCTCCTCGCCGCCCAGCCGACCAAGAAGTTCGTCACCGTCGACCAGGTCGCCGCTTTGGCCCTGTTCCTCTGCCGCGACGAAGCCGCCGCGATCACCGGCGCGAACCTCAGCATGGACGGGGGGTGGACCGCAGCCTGATTTGCCTCCCCATCGCAAGATGGGGAGGGGGACCACCCGAAGGGTGGTGGAGGGGTAGTTGGCGCAGGGGGGCGGGGGTCCGCGCGAGCTACCCCTCCACCAGCTTCGCTGATCCCCCTCCCCATGCTTCGCATGGGGAGGCAGTTACACAAACCGCTCCACCACCCCCTGGTGCAACGGCCGGTCGAAGCTCAGCCCCGCGCGCTCGCCTTGAGTCCAGGCGATCCTCGCCGGCCAGCTTTCGAGGCCGGGGAGCTTGAGCCACACCCTGGCCCCGACCTCGCAATGGCCCGCCACTTCGAGGCCGCAGCCGTGGGTCGAGAGATCGACGACGATGACCGGCGCTCCGGGACGGTCGTTCGCCGAGGCGAGTCCGGCGCCGACCACGACGGAGTGGCGCATGAAGCGCCGCCGGTCCTGGGCGGCTCCCCTCTCGAGCGTTGCCGCGACTCGCATTCCGGTTCCTTTCACTTCGGTGCGGACCCGGAATGTCCGCCGGGAAAGGTAAACGATTCCCTACCGCGACCGCGTTCCACGTAGTATTGCGAGGATCGGCTCCCCCCGCGTCATCCCGGCGAAAGCCGAGGCCTCAGCCCGAAAGAGTCGCGGCGGGCCTCACCGAGGCCCCGGCTTCCGCCGGGGTGACGCTTCGAGCTTTCCCCTTCCCACCGCTCACCTTCGACAGCACCCCTTCCAGAAGCGGAGTCATCGCCGCCAGCCGGCGCGACTTGATCACCGCGTCCCAGAGCGGCTCGAACTTCTTCCACCCGGACGAGTAGAAGAAATGCTTGGCCCGGTGCTTGACGCTGGAATGGACGGCCGCGCCTCGGGCGATGTTCCGCCAGCCGTAAAAGTCGCGATAGGCGCGGTGGTAACCCGCCTCGAGCTCGGCGGCGGTCAGCCTGGCCGGGCGGTAGACGACGTGCCTCGTATCGTAGCGGTCCCAATCCTGGCTGGTGATCCGCCCGGCGGCCGTCAGCGCCCGGTGGAGCCGGGTGCCCGGATAGGGGGTCTGGATGTGGAAGGTGGCGGTCGTCACTCCGTTCGCCACCGCCCAGCCGACGGTGCGGTCGAAGACGTCCGGGCCGTCCGCGTCCATCCCGAAGACGAAGCTTCCGTTGATCATGATCCCGAGGTCGCCGAGCCGGCGGCACACCGCGGAATAGTCCCGGGCCAAATTCTGCTTCTTGTTGCTCGATCGCAGATTTTCCGGGTCGAACGTCTCGAACCCGACGAACAGGCTCCTCAGGCCCGCCTCCGCCGCCCGTTCGATCAGGTCTCCGCGAAGCACCGAATCCACCGTCGCTGCGCCCTGGAACAGCCGGCCCATGCCCCGCATCCCCTCGAACAGGCCCTCCGCGAACCGTCGGTCGCCGAGCAGATGGTCGTCGAGGAAATAAAGGTGGCGGCCCGGAAGCCGCTCGATCTCGGCGAGCGCGGAATCCACGCGCTGGGTGTAGAAGCTTCGGCCGCCCGCGAAGAAGGCATGCTTGTAGCAGAAGTCGCAATGCTGCGGGCAGCCGCGGGTCACGACGATCGAATTGGGGACGAGATAGAGCTCGCGGCGGATGAGGTCGCGGCGGATGGGCGGCAGATGCTCCAGGGTCCGCCCGCCCGCCGAGACGTAGATCGCCCTGGGCGCCCCGGCGCGAAGGTCCGCGAGGAAGGCGGGGAAGGTCTGCTCGCCGGGCCCGACGAACAGGGCGTCGGCGTGGGGCGCCGCTTCCCGAGGAAGCGAGGTGACGTGAAGCCCGCCCAGGGCGACGAAACAGCCCTTCGAGCGATAATGGTCGGCGAGCGCGTAGGCCCGATAGGCGTTGGTGATGTAGACCTGGATGACGACGAGGTCCGGCGAGTCGTCGGTCCTAAGGGGCTCGACATGGTCGTCGACCAGCTCCGCTTCGTCGTCCGGCCCGAGGAAGCCGGCAAGGGTGGCCAGTCCGAGCGGCGGGAACAGCGAATATTTGATCGGCCGCCAGAACGGGCTCTTCGCCTCGGTCAGCGCCGGCAGGATGAACTTCACCTTCATCGCGCCGGAATAAGCCGCCCCGACCCCCGTGGCCCGTGGGGATGCCGTCAGCTTCGCGTGCAAATCCGCTGCGCCGAAGCCCGTCCCGTGGAATCGTCATTCCGGCGAAGGCCGGAATCCATGAACTCGGCCGGCCCAAAGATTCTGGCGGCGGTGTTCATGGGTCCCGGGTCAAACCCGGGATGACGGTTCCGGAGGCCGGGCCGTGGGTGCCTGGCGCCGATTCCCTTCCATCCTCTCCCCTTCTCTCCCGTAAGGACGCGGGAGGAAGCGATTGCGGACCGCCTCCCTGCACCCTTTCTCCACGCAAGCTCCACCGCCGGCCCGGAGACCCGGCCGCGCCGGGGCGGGCATGACGGGGTTGCACCGGAAGGAGATGATCGATGGCGGCGGGCGGGATGATGTTGCGACTGGCCCTGGCCGCTTTGGCCTCTGCTGCCATCGCGGGCCTGCTCGTGCCGCTTCTCCTCGGCCTCCCGTCGTTCCTCGGCGGCGCTCCGGACAGAGGATTGGACCTGTCGGCCGCGCTCCTCATGCTCTCGATCGGGGTGGCGGGCGGCCTGGTCGTCGCCACCCTTCCCGCCTTCTTCGCCGGCGCCTTGCTTTGGGCGCTCGGGGACCGCTTCAGGTTCGCCCGCCTTCCCTATGCCTGGGCCGCCGCGGGCGCTTCGGTGGGCGCCGGCCTCTGGGCCCTTTTCGCTGCGGCGGCGGGGCCGGGCGCGTTCGAGACGATCCTGCTCGGCGCAAGCCTCGCCGCCGGAGCCGGCGGAGCGCTCGCCTTCCGGTCCGTCATGCGCCTGACCGGCGCCACGGCGGGGCCGCGGCGGTGACGGCGCCGGACCGCCTTCGTCGCGCCGGGCAACTGGCTGTGGCGGCCCTGGTCGCCTGCGCCGCCGGAGCCCTCATCACGTCACTGCTTCTGACCCTCGGGAGGCTCGCGGCGCGGATCGCGGGGGCGCAGGCCGGAGGCCCCTTGGAGGTCGCATCCGACGTAATCCCCGCTTTGGCGGTGACGATCGTCGCGGGCGGCCTGGCGATCGGGCCGGCGGTCTCCGCCGGCTGGCTTCCCGCCCTGGGCGCAGGCGCGCTTTTGACCTGGCTGGAGCGGAACCGGGTCTGGGCCCGGCGCCGCCCGGCCTGGTCGGCCGCCGGAGCCGCGGTGGCTCTGGTCTGCTGGTTCCGTGTCGTCCCGCCCGGCAGCCCGGCCGACTCCCTGCTCGACCTGTACGCACTTCCCGCCTGGGCGCTTCCGGTCGCCTTCCTCCTCGCCGGCGCCGCCGCCGGCCAGGTCTACCGCTCGGCCCTTGCCGCGACGGCCCCCTTCTTCGGGCTCGATGAAGAGCCCGACAGAGCTGAGGGACCGTCATGCCGGACTTGATCCGGGATCCCTGAACACCGACGAGGCGAGGACATCCTCCTGCGCCCCGAGCACGGGACGCAAGGCCTGGAGGCCGACCTGTTCGGCTGCAATCATCTGCCGGCGAAGGCCGGGACCCAGCACCCAATGCGCGGCCGGACCCCGGCCTTCGCCGGGGAACCGAAGACGGACCCTAGCGCGGCGCCATCCGGATCGCTCCGTCCAGCCGGACATATTCGCCGTTCAGGTAATTATTCTCCGCCATGAACACCGCCAGCCGGGCATATTCCTCCGCCCGGCCGAGGCGCTTCGGAAACGGCACCTGGGCGGCGAGCGCGTCCTTCACGTTCTGGGGCATCATCGCGACCATCGGAGTCTCGAACACGCCCGGCAGGATGGTGTTGACCCTGATCCCCTCGTTCATCAGGTCGCGCGCGATCGGCAGCGCCATTCCGAGCACGCCCGCCTTGGACGCGCTGTAGGCGGCCTGGCCGATCTGGCCGTCCTGCGCCGCCACCGAGGCGGTATTGACGATGAGCCCGCGCTCGCCGTCCTCGAGCGGATCGAGCGAGACCATCCCGAGTGCCGATTGCGAGAGCACCCGGAAGGTGCCGATGAGATTGATCTGGATGGCAAGCTCGAACTGCTGGATCGGATAGCCCCTCGCCTCTCCGGTCGCCTTGTCGCGCCCGACCGTCTTGGCGGCGTTCGCGACCCCGGCGCAATTGACGCAGATCCTTTCCTGGCCGTGAGCCTCGCGGGCCTTCGCGAAGCCGGCCGCAACCGCCTCGTCGGAGGTGACGTCGACCTGGGCGAAGATCCCGCCGATCGAGGCCGCGACCGCCTCGCCCTTCTCCGAATCGCGGTCGAACACCGCGACCTTGACCCCGCGCTCGGCGAGCGCGCGGGCGGTCGCCTCGCCGAGCCCGGAAGCGGCGCCGGTGACGATTGCGGCGATATCTGGTCCAAGTTTCATGTCTGGAGCTCCTGCGGTCTTCCTCGCCCCGCTCCTAGGCAGTCGCGGCCCGACCATCAACGCCGACCTGAATATTGTTCATTGTATGCACAGGAATGCATAATTATACAGGGCCCCCGAGGCGGCCGAAAGTTTTTATGCATGACCATCTGTTCCATCGAGCGTCCATGGGGGATCCATCCCGCGGTTCGGAGCGACGGGGAATGTCCGCGCTGCGGCTGGACCGCTCCCGGTCCGAAGGGCGACGCGCTCGAGGCGGCCGAGCAGGCCCGGGCCTGGGAGGCGGAGCTCGGCTGGGTCGTCCACGAAAGCGGGGCGGGGCCGGCGCTCGCCGCCTGACCGCTCAATTTGTGCGCCCGCCATTGAATGAGGGCCGCCGCGGCGCCATCTCAGCCAAGCTGACATGCAACTCACCATCGACAAGCAGGCCTCGGCGGCGACGAGCCGCCTCACCGCAATCCGTCTCGCCCTCCTGACCTCGAGGGCGATGGAGAATTGGCGCGCCGGGGTCGGCGACAACGAATCGGCGATGATCCTCCTCGCGGTCGTCGCGATCACCGGCGAGCGGCTGACCCGGGCCGACCTTCCGGCCGCTCTTCGCAATGTCGAAACCCCGCTTCCCCCCGGCTACGCCGCGGGCTGCAACATCAGCTCGATCGCGTCGGCCACCGGGCTCAACCGCGAGACCACGCGGCGCAAGGTCAGCGCTCTCATCGACCGCGGCTATCTCGCCCGGAGCGAGCAGGGCGAGATCGGCTTCCCGGCCGCCCGCCAGCAGGATCCGGCCACCCTGGAATTCCTCAACCGGCAGCTCGAGGCGGTCACCCGCTTCGCCAACGACGCGCTTCGCGACGGAGTGCTGAAGGCCGCCTAGCCCGCCGCCGGAGCGCCGCGCAGCCGCTGTGCCTCCGCTTCATATTCCTCGGCGACGGCGATCGGCGCGACCCGGTCCGGCTCGCTTCGAAGCTCGGCCGCGAGCCGGCGGAAGACCGCCGCCCGAGCCTCGAATTCCTGGTCCCAGGTCCGCCATTGCCGGCGCCTAGCGGCCCGAGGCCGGCGCCGTGGCGCGATTGCGCACAAAATGAGCCCCGGGCGAGTTCCGCCGGCCGCCCCGAAGGCGAAAGGGAAATCAGTCGGGCGGCACGCCCCCACCTGCCGCCCGCGGGCCCGCCGCGCGCCTCCCTGCGGCGCAGCGGCGGGCCCCTTGCCGCCCGCCGAGCGCGGATCGCCGAATATCGACGCGAATCGCCGCGAATCGCCGCGAATGTTGAGGAAGGTGGAGAAAGGTGGAGGCCGCGGCCCCGCGCCGCCGCCCGAAACTGGCCCGCCGGTTCCGCCCGGGAGGCCCGAACGCCACAAAGCCGGCCCCAAGCCGAAATGCATAATTATGCATCCGGCAAGCTCCGAGATCAGCCTCCGGTCGCCCACAGATAGGCGAGGATCATCGCCGGAAGCGCGACGAGCAGGGTCGCCAGAGTGTAGCTCAGCGCCCTCAGGCCCCCGGGGATCGCCTTGTCCATGCTCAGCCCACCGCCGGCCGGAGCTGCCAGGCGAGGCCCGGAAGCTTTACCATCGGAAGCGCGCAGATTGTGCAGCGGGAAACGAAGCTGCCTTTCTCCCAATGGCTGGCCGCGGTGTCGGCGACGTGGCGCCCGAACATCGAATGGAGGCTCATCGAGAGCCTCCCCGGCTTTGCTTCGTGCAGGTCATGATCGTCACCTCGATTCCGGCAAGCGGGGGCCCGAAGGCCTCCAGCACCGGGCGCTTGCGGGAAAGGGCGCGGGTGATGGAGCCTATATGGGGTGCGGCCGGCGGATAGCGAGGGCCGCCGCGCGGCGCGCTGCAACCGGGCGCCGCGGTCGGCAGCGGACTCGCACTCGCTGACGGCTTCTCCCCTCCGGATGCGCGGTGCCGCCGTGAGGGCGTGCTCCCGACGCATTCGGACGCTCGGCTTAACGGTTTCGCGAGCCTGCGAGGCTAGAAGCGCGACGTGGCCTTTCCGATCAGCATCACCGGCACCTTGACCATTCCCATCGGCGACATCGGGGAGCCGGGTTGCCCTGCCAGCCTTCTGCAGGCGGCGCTGGAGGCCGAAAAGGTGGACCGCCTCCACCGCCGGGGCGACACGCTCTCGTTCCGAGCCAAAGCAGGGTTGCACGCGCCGGTCGAACGTCCCGGCGGCGAGTGGTGGCTGTTCGCCATTTTCGACAGAGGCGAGTTCGCGTTGATCGGGGACTCCACCCAAAAGGTGACCGTCCGATATTCGCTGAGCGTGCGGCTGGTTTTCTTCATCGTCACCGCCCTGTCCGTCGCGGCGGGCTTGCTGATATATTTCAGTTCGGGGCCGGATCATGAATGGGGCTTCGCCTTCGGCCTGGGCCTCTGGCTCGTCGCGTTCGCATCGCAATATGCCAGCAAGGCGATCGAGGTTCGGAGATGGCTTCGCAAGGTCCTGACCCAACGGGCGCCCTATGCCGCGGCTCCGCTGAGAACTCCGTCCGTCGGCTAGCCTGACCGCCGGCTTCGGGCGAGTTCAGCTCTCCGCGCTTTGAGGACCGCGAAGAACGCGAAGGCCGTCGGCAGGCATCCAATGACACGCGCAAAATATCCGCAAGTTAATTCGGAATAAGCTAAGATTTTTTACTATGTAGCCATGTCGAGCCATAATATTCGCCCGAAACGGTAGATTTCGTGCTTGCCCAGACCAATCGGACGGTGCGACGTTGAAGCATTCGCTGACGATAGGCGCCGGCCGGAGACGTGAAGTGGGTTGTTGCAAGCGCGCTTGATCGGTCGAACTTGGTCCGAGGCGGGTCATCCCGTTCGCCGTCATGGCCGATATGTTCATTCTTCATCTGTTGGGGGTTTCCAAATGAATCGGACGATAGCCCTGTGCTTGATCGCCCTGGCCTTCACCGCCTGCTCGCCGGTGGCGGCGGGGCCCGGAACCCGGCAACCCGCCCCGGCCGGACAGCGCTCGCCGATCGAGGTCGTTCGGAACGACCGCCTCGTCCTCGGGCCCGAGACCCGGATCTGCGTGGAAACCACGCTCGATCCCGAAGCGAAGCGGGTGGTGGAAGCCTCGGGGCAAGTCCTATACCCGCGCTTGGTCGAGGAAGTTACTCTTGCAACGGCGAGCCGTTTGCAGAGCGAATTGCACTATGGTGGCTGGCCCCAGCAAGGACCCCGCGACCGCGTAATTCCCTACATCGCGACTCCGAGGGATCCAGCAAGCTGCTTCGACCGGGCGGACACCATCCGAATCTGGCAAAGGATCGTTCGGGGCAAGTCCCGGCTAGGCTACGGGGTCCGGCTGGAGGCGATGCAAGGGCGCCGCGCCTACGTCCTTGCCGTAGAGCGGCCCTACGCCGTTATCGTGGCGGAGGAGATCAGGGGCGCCCTGGATTACCGGGTAACGAACATCCCCGCCTCCGGCCCTTACTGGGACCCGGTCAGGGACGTCGCCGTCATGGCCGATATGTTCATTCTTCATCTGCTCAGCGGGAGCAAGGCAAATGGTCGACATCCCGAAAGGCACCATCGCTAACGCCAACAGCTTGGCGGCCTATCCCGCTTGGCCAGCAAGTTACCTTACCTACGGATTCTACACGGGCACGCTGCCGAGTTTCTACGATGGGAAGTCCGTACCGTATCGGTGTAATTAGTGACAGTATACATTTACCGGAGACCGAGCCCGTCGGTAACCGCCAGATAAAATGTATACTGTCACTGTTTACCTGCCGCGGCCCCGCTGAGAACTCCGTCGGTCGGCTAGCCTAGCTGCCGGCTTCGGGTGAGTTCAGCTCTCGACGCTGTGAGGACTTTCACAGCACTTCATCAGAAGCGAACGGACACCGGAGGGTTTGAGTCCCCGCGAAGACGAGCGAGCCTCAGCCCCTCCCCTTCGCACCTTCGCGCCTTCGCGTGAACGAAAAGGGTGTAATTAGTGACAGTATACATTTACCGGAGACCGAGCCCGTCGGTAACCGCCAGATAAAATGTATACTGTCACTGTTTACCTGTTACAAAATGACTGTCACCTCGGCTTCGGCCGAAGCTCCGCTCTCGACGCTGTGAGGACTTTCGAGGCGCTTCATCATACGCGACGGGCACCGGAGGGTTGAGTCGCCGGCAATGACGAGCGAGCTTCAGCCGCCTCCCCTTCGCGCCTTCGCGTGAACGAAAAGGAAGGCGGTCTCACGCGAAGAGCGCGAAGAACGCGAAGGTCCTGACCAGGGGGTTATTCCTATTCGCACGACCTTCTACACATCCGTCACCCCGGACTTGATCCGGGGTCCATGGACACGGTCAGTGGAAATTCTGTCGCGGCCGCGTTCATGGATTCCGGATCAAGTCCGGAATGACGATGGGCCGGGGAACGAGGCCGCCCGCCGCGAGCGCCTGCTCCTCGAGAGGACCCGGACCAGCGCCTGAAGCCGATCCATCCGTGCCCCCGAGCCACTCCAGCTCCTTCGCGCGATCGAAGGAAGGCGTTTCACGCGAAGAGCGCGAAGAGGAGCCCTCCCGGCAACCGCGTCCTAGAACCGCTCCGCCAGCATCGTCCGGAGGAAGCGCCACATCTCGGTTCGGACATAGTCCTTGCGGCCGATGATGTGGGCGTCGCCGTCCCGGTAGATCCAGACCCGCTCATATTCGTCGACCTCGAACTGGCACTCGACGTCGCTTCGGTAGACATTGTCGTTCACCGCCGGGTCGGGCTCACCGGTGATGGTGTGAACCGCCATCGAGACATGGGCGGCGGCCCGGTGGAGCTTCGCCTGGTCGAGCTCGGCGGTCAGCCGAATCGCGGCGGCTCGAAGCGCCTCGACGGGCGGCACGGGAATCGGGGGCGGATTGAATACGGACATCGGCCTCTCCACGGCTTCGAGCCAAGCTTCGAGGCGGGGCCGGCCGGCTGGAACCGGACGTTGATAACCTGCGAGTGACAGGCGCGGACGCTTTTGGCCCGGCGGCAGCAATCCGCCCGGCTTGGACATGGCGCCCGCCATCCGGCCGGCCGCCAGGGCCGAACCTCCGGTTCCACACTCGCAAGGTTATCAAGCCTCGGCCCGCCGAAGTCGGCGGGCAGTGCGGAATTAGCCGCTCGAAACCGCAATGAACAGGAGCAAGTTCACCGGTTTTGAGTGATAAACGATAATAGTATCCGGCGAAAGCGGTAATTACTTCCCGCCGGCCCTCCGTCATTGCGAGCAAAGCGAAGCAATCCAGAGCCGTCGACGAGGCCCACTGGATCGCCGCGTCGCTTCGCTCCTCGCAATGACGGGCCCACCGCTCAGGCCGCCGCGGCGAGCGCCTCGATCCGCTCCTCGCACAGCTCACGCACCAGCGCCTGGAGCCGATCGATCCGCCCACCGAGCCACTCCAGCTCCTCGGCCGTGATCCGGTAATGCCGCGAGTAGCGCGCCTTCACATAAGCGGCGCGAAGCAGCTCGTAGGACCGCCGCTCGAACTTGCTGTCCCTCGGCCACACCTCGACCAGCCGAGGCTCCAGTTCCTCGGCCAGCTTGCGAAGCCGGTTCAGGCTGTGGGTGCGCGGGCTGTAGAGGGTGCGGACCAGGATCAGGCAATGGTAGAAGCGCTCGGTGGCCTGGTGGAGGAGGAAGGCGGCGAGCTTACTGTCGCCGTCCTTTACGGCATAGCCGGCATTCCGCACGAAGCCGCCGGCGCTTCCGAACCAGTCCTCATAGTAGTCTGTCGTCTCACTCAGCGCCTCCTGCGGCGACAGCGGCCGAGGCTCGGCGAACGGATAGCCGGGTCCCTCGTGCAGCACGATCCCCTCTCGGACTATGTCCATAAAGAAGTAGCGCCCAAGCTCGAGCTTCTCGTTTACCTCCTCGAGGCTGTGGTAGATGAGGCTCACAGGCGTCCGTAGCGCCTTCGCGGCCGACAGCTCTTCGAGTAGCCGATCCTCCGTCTTGGCCCAGAATTCCGGAACGTCGGTCAGATCCTCATGATCGACCACCACCAGCAGATCGTAATCCGAATGATACCGCCCAATCGGATCGTCCACCCAATCGCCCCGGGCGTAGCTGCCGAACAGGATGATCTTGAGCAGCTTCCCTGCACGAAAGCGCGGCTGCGTCCGATGCGCGACTGCCTTGGCGAACCCGTCCCGGATCATCCCGACTACGAACTCCAGCTCGCGGCGCTTCCCTTCAGGAAGGTGTTCTAAGCTATGCTCCATTGCCTACGCTGTCGCCGTGAGAAGGAAATATCAAGGGAGTCGATAATCAAGGACGCCAATCGGTTGTGAAGTCCAGAGCTGCTATCATCCCGTAGAGGTTACAGCATTGCACGCCAAACATGCTGCATACATCTGGTATCTTCCGCTTGCCCCGCCGCTGGTTTGGCGCCGAAACCTCGAAGGTCACCACCATACGGTCATCTGGCGAGGTGACGGCGTAAGAGATCAGGAAGGGATCCCGTCCTACAATCTCAATTTCATCCTCGTTGAGGTCACCATACCCCTGCAGTGTCACTCTCGCGACTAGGGCTGGATCCGCCTCTTCGCGCAAAACCAGCGCCTCCTTCACTTCTTCGCCGCAAAGCCACTCTACGAGTTCGCCCCGGCCCACAATGATCTCTTCGTATTGTTCAAGTGGGATCTTCACCCGACCGGAGGCTGCCTGATGCGCCAGCCACCTCCAGAAAACCGGAAACCTGCGGAGTGGATAGAAATCCCGGTCCCCGCGGATCAGTGTGTCGGCATCTAGAAGGTAAAGCATGCCGGCCTACGCTGCCCGCTCTGTCATGCGCCGAACGCCCGTAGGCTTTACTCCCAATACTCGGCCAGCCTTTGTTGCGTTTAGAGTGCCTCCCGCGACCAATCGGTCAACTAGGCGCAGAAGGCCTTGCCCCACCCGGTGGCGGCGGACCACATAATAGTCGGGCTGGCCGCGCGCTTCGCCGCGCCCGCGCTCAAGGCGTTCGGTGTCAAACCGATCAGAAAGGTCACGGTATAACTGCCGCGTGATGTGGCCCGCTCGCAGCATATTGTAGGCCACCATTTTGCGGCTGACTTTTCGCGCCGTCGCAAAATTGCCGATCTCGGCCACCGTCGCATCGAGTTGCGGGTGAATATGCAGCGCAGCTAACTCTCTTTGAGGGAGCAGTAAGCGCGCGGCGGCATCGTCGCACAGGCGCTCGATGGCCATGTCGCTTTCATAACCACTGATCCCGCTTTCGCCGAGAAAGATGTGTCCAAGTTCATGCAGTAACGTGAACGGCCACGCTGATCGGGAATCGGTTTCATTGATAACGATGAACGGTGCGATCGGGTCGGCCATCGAGAAGCCGCGAAAAACGTTCGGACTCAGGTCGGATCGGAAGTTGCCGAGATTCCCCATCAGAATGACGAAGACCCCTGCTTGCTCGGCTGCGTCACGCAGCAGTCGAAATGCATCGTCCAACGTTCGAGCGGCTCGGTAACGGGCCAAGTCCAGTCCCAGGGTCTGCTGCATGGCATTAGCCAGCGCTTCAGCACCCGCTCCAGCTCGGACAGATCCCACGAAAGGAAGTGGGACCGCCTCGTCGGCCTCTTCCATCGCGCTCAGCACAAGAGCCTGTCGTGCCTTCACATCTCGAACAAGCGCGTCCAGTAGCGCTTCGCTGCCGGCGACACGTTCTGGCAAAGTTCGAAAATCATGGGTGCGCTTGCCGGCTGCCGGTGGGCCGGGCAGATAGAATGTCAGAAGCGGGCGGCGATACTTTTTTGCCATCTCGCCAATCTGCCGGCGTGTCGGCTCCCTCTCGCCCGTTTCCATTTCCTCCAAACGAGCGACCGCGTTTGTTCCAGACAAGCCAAGAGCGCGTGCAGCCTCCTCCGCGCTGAGCCCCGCCCGCTCTCGCGCCCAAATCAAGACCTCGGGATTGATCTTTGGCATCTTAGTCCAGCCAGCGCCTCCTGTCCGCACATAAGCACGGAACAACGCCTAAATCACGCCCCCTTGGCTCGGACGAAGAATGGCACCAGCTACGGAAATGGCATCTGGCTGGCTTCCAAGGCGTGGGCGATGCCTTCCGGGGGGAAACAGTGACAGTATTATTTAAGCCGGGCCGGCAGGGCTGCAGCGTGGGAGATAAATGTATACTGTCACTGTTTAGCCCCTTTGCGGCGAGCTTCTGCGAGGCGAAGGGAATCGCGAATGACGGGGGGACCTGGGCCTAGGGCCATTGCGTACTAGGCCGCACCGGCAGGCTCGTCCCCGCCGCTTGGCGCCACAGTCCCCTACAACTCACGAAGAACTGGCCGCTTATGATGAATTTGCGATCAGAATCTCTCTTTACAAATAAGTCGGCTCGGTAGATTCGGGCAGGCCGAGGGTCTCCTTCCGCCTGCCAAGGATCTAGAGGATTAGCTTTCGGTTGCCGAGCATGACGAAACTCGAGAGGCTGGCCGTGATCTTCATGAGCCTTGCTCTCGCAGCGACCCCCGCTGCCGGGGCGATGGAGAAGGTCATGTTCCTCAAGCTCGGCACGGTGTTCGCCAACGAGGAGCCGTCGGAAACCACGGCCCGTTTCCCGGACGGCTCCTCGTTCACTTTCGACTGCGACCGTTACGTCTCGGAGCGCGGCATCATCGCGCATCGCGGGCGCCCCGTGCCGGTGGTTCGAACCCGGTGCGAGTCGGCGCACGGAACCCCGGCCGGGACCGCGATCTGGCTGCACGGCGGGCCTTTCACCAAGTTCGACGAGCGACCCTATTCCGATCAGGCGGCGCTGCTCAGCCTGGGCTACGAGCTGCTGACTCCGCTTTATGCGTCGAGCGCGGACCGCGAGCTCGAAGTCACGCTGGAACGGGTCGCACCGGACATGGATGTCGCCGTCGCCGAAATCGTCGCGGTCGTGCAGGCCTCGCAGCGATCGCCGGGGCGCGTGATCCTTTGCGGCGAGAGCTATGGCGCGCTCCTCGCGGCAGCTGCCGCCGGCCACTTGCGCGCTTCCGACAAGCTTGTCCTGTTTGGACCGATGCTCACGTCGATCGGGCAATCGCTCCGATCGCATCCGAAATTTCTTGCCGCTCCGCTCACCTTCGGCGGGGAGCCGCCCGGCAATCTTTCGATGGACGAGCAGGATGACCTGGCGCGAAAGATGCTCCAGCGTTTCTATGGTCAATGGCTCAACCGTGGGGTCACATCGATACTGACTGAAAATCGTCCGAGGGACATGCTGATCGTCTACGGCGAGAAAGATGATTTGATCGGACTCGATTTGATGCCTGCTTTGCTGGCGTTGGGGGGACGCTCCATAGTGCGTCGCGGCATCGGTCACCAGGCCGCTCAGTCGCGCGCGCACATCGACCGCCTCCTTGCGGAACTGAGCCGCTGACGTGAGGGTCGCTCGCGAGGCCGCGGCAATCGCCGCCTTGATCGTCGCTGCCGTGCCCTGCTCGGCAGCCAGTACGAGGAGTTCCATGTTCCTGTCGCTGGAAAAGCTGTTCGACGATGAGGGGGTCGAGGTCAGTTCGGAATTCATTGCCGACAATTCTTCCTTCAGCCTCGCCTGCGACCGGTACGTTTCGGAGCGCGGCGCCCTGGCCGACGGTCCCCGGCCTGCCCTCGTCGTGCGCACGAGATGCGTAAAGGCGGGCCGGCCACGGGCCGGGACCGCGATCTGGGTCCATGGCCGACCTTTCCAGGCGATGGACGAGGAACCCCGTGTCGAGCTCCTGGCACTGCTCAGCCTCGGCTACGATGTCGTGACTCCACTCTATCCCTCGACGGCCGGGCGCCCGCTGGACGTCGGACCGCAGCGCGTTTCGCCGAACATGGACGACGCGGTCGCGGAGGTGGTCGCTGTCGTCAAAGCCGCCCGGCGCAGCGGCGGCCGGGTCATTCTTCTCGGGGACGCCACCGGCACGCTGCTCGCCGCGGCAGCCGCCGGGCACCTGCGCACCTCCGACCAGCTCGTACTGCAAGGACCGTGGCTGAAGCCCCTGCGGCAGGCCTTCGAGGGGGACGAGAATCTGGTGGGGGGGCCGGTTCCCATCGACGATGCCGCAGCCGAGAATCTGCGGCTCGAAGAACAGCTTGCCTATTCAAACCGTTTGCTAGGCCGTTTTTACGGCGCGTGGGGGGAACGCGATCCGATTGCCGTGCTCGCCGCCAATCCGCCTCGGGACATGCTCGTCGTCTACGGCGACAAGGACGACGAAAGCGGCTTGGAGCGGCTGCCCGATCTGCTCACCGTCGGTGGGCGGCGCCACCGCTCGCTCGTCCTTCATGGTTCCGACCATGCCAGCATCGGCACTCGCGCCGATCTCGACCGGCTAATTACCGAATTTACGCGCTGAAGCCGCGGACCTGACCACCGGGGCAAAGAGGGACGGGAAAATGGGGACAGTATATATTTTCCGAGTCGCCGGATCGCTGGCGGCGGTCCGGAAAATATATACTGTCCCTGTTTTTGGGAGCCCTGTTTCTGGAGCCAGTCCGGGAGCGCGTGTCGAAACTTTACGGCTCGCCCCGGACCCAACCCGGTGGGAGGCCAAGCCGATGACCACGCTCTACAGCCATGAGAATGAAGGCGGGCGCACCGCCGTCACGCTGGAGCTTCTCCCCGACGGGTCCCTCCAGCTCTTCTATTACGACATCGGCGAGGACTCCCGCCGGGCCTTCGGCGACAGCGACTACGAGGCCTGGACCACCGTCCCGGCCTGCGAGCTCCCCAAGCTCGCCCTGGCCCTCCTCGCGGAGAAATATGCGGGCCGCCACGACGCCCGAAGCGACTTCGCGAGCTTCTGCGAGGCGAAGGGAATCGCGAATGACGGGGGAACCTGGGCCTAGGGCTTGCGCAGACCTTATTCCGCCGCCTTCAGCGTCGTCATCGGAACGCCCTGCGCCTCAAGCGTCGTCAGATCGAGCTTGCTCGCTCCTTCGAGCCTTTCGATGGTCCCGTCCGCGCCGAAGTTGGCGTTCACCCCAAGCGCCAGCTCCCGAGTCCCGCTCCGGGGCCAGCCTTCAACTCGATGCAGAGGCTGTCCGTCTCGGGATAGTAATGCAGCTTCATCTCGGCTCCTCGCGAAAGCCCTGAAGTCCTTCGCCGTCCGCCCGCCTCGCAACGGGCCACTCCCCCTTCGCCTCCACCGGCCCCTTTGCGGCTTCGCGGCTTTGCGTGAGCCAAATTTTCTCGCGCCTGCGCCGGGTCCGACGCATGGAAAACGGTCTCACGCAAAGCCGCTGGGCCGCTAAGGAGCCCGGCTGTTCACGACTCGCTTGATTCCTTCCCGGAAGGTCGCGGCGCCGAAATTCATTAGCAGGCCGAGCCTCAGACCGACTTCGCGGCTTTGCGTGAGCCACTCTTCCAACGCCTGTGCGCGCTCCGCCGCATGCATTGGTCTCACGCGAAGCCGCAAAGACGCTAAGAGGAAGATGCCGTGCGGGGCGATCCCTCCATGAACCGCCGCCAGGCCCCCTCCCCTTGCGGCTGACGAAGCAGCCCCATCCCGGCGCTTCGCTCCACAAACGAAAAGGGCCGCCTAGCGGCGACCCCTCCGTACTCCAAATCCGGATAAACCGAAGGCTTCAGCCCAGAAGCTCCTGCTCCAGCTTCTTCGCCATCTCTTCGATGTTCTCGGGCGGCCAGCCGGGGATATCCATCCCGAGCCTAAGCCCCATCGACGAAAGCACTTCCTTGATCTCGTTCAGGGACTTGCGGCCGAAGTTCGGGGTGCGGAGCATCTCCGCCTCGGTCTTCTGCACGAGGTCGCCGATGTAGATGATGTTGTCGTTCTTCAGGCAGTTGGCGCTGCGCACGGAGAGCTCCAGCTCGTCCACCTTCTTGAGCAAGTAGCGGTTGAGCTGGTTGGCGTCCTGCTCGGTCTCGGCCTGGGTCTGGCCCATTCCGTGGCCGTGGCTGGGCACGTGAGCGGCGATGCTGTCGTCGAAGTGGACGAAGAGCTGAAGCTGGTCCTGGAGGATCCGGGCGGCATAGGCGACGGCGTCGTCGGGGGTGATCGTGCCGTCGGTCTCGACCGTCAAGGTGAGCTTGTCGTAATCGAGCTCCTGGCCGACTCGGGTGTTCTCGACCTTGTAGCTGACCTGGCGCACGGGCGAGTAGAGCGCGTCGATCGGGATGATCCCGATGGGCGCGTCGGCCGGGCGGTTGGAGGCGGCGGGGACGTAGCCCTTTCCGGCCTCGGCGGTCAGCTCCATGTTCAAGGTGGCGCCGTCGTCGAGGTGGCAGAGCACCAGGTCGCCGTTCATCACCTCGATGTCGCCGGTGGTCGCGATCTGGCCGGCGGTGACTTCGCCCGGGCCGGTCGCCGACAAAGCGAGGCGGCGGGGCTGGTCGCCTTCCATGCGGAGAGCGATCTGCTTCACGTTGAGGACGAGATCGGTGATGTCCTCGCGCACGCCCGCGAGGCTCGAGAATTCGTGGAGCACGCCCTCGATCCGGATCGAGGTGACTGCGGCGCCCTGCAGCGACGAGAGCAGCACCCGGCGGAGCGAGTTGCCGAGGGTGAGCCCGAAGCCGCGCTCCAGCGGCTCGGCGACGAAGGTCGCGCGGCGGCGCGAATCGCCTCCGGTGGCGCGCTTCTCGAGCGCGTTGGGTTTCTTCATTTCCTGCCAGTTCTTAGCGTTGACGGCCATGGTATTCCTCTGGCTTTGAGGAAGCGGAGGGCTTCCCGTGTAGTTTTACGGGGACACGGTATTCCGTGTCCCCTGCAGCAGGGGACACGGAATACCGTGTCCCCGGAAGTAAGTCAGACCCGGCGGCGCTTGGACGGGCGGACGCCGTTGTGCGGGATCGGGGTGACGTCGCGGATCGAGGTGATCTGGAAGCCGACCGCCTGGAGGGCGCGAAGGGCGCTCTCGCGGCCCGAGCCGGGGCCCTTGACCTCGACCTCGAGGGTGCGGACTCCGTGCTCGGCGGCCTTCTTGCCGGCATCCTCGGCGGCGACCTGGGCGGCATAGGGAGTCGACTTGCGGCTGCCCTTGAAGCCCATCATCCCGGCCGAGCTCCACGCGATGGCGTTGCCCTGGGCGTCGGTGATGGTGATCATCGTGTTGTTGAAGCTCGCGTTGACGTGCGCAACCCCGGCGGTGATGTTCTTGCGTTCGCGCCTGCGGAGGCGCTGCGGTGCCTGTGCCATGTCGTCCGGTCCTTACTTTTTCTTGCCGGCGATCGGCTTGGCCTTGCCCTTGCGGGTTCGGGCGTTGGTGTGGGTGCGCTGGCCGCGGACCGGAAGGCCCTTGCGGTGGCGAAGGCCGCGATAGGAAGCGAGGTCCATCAGGCGCTTGATGTTCATCGCGACTTCGCGCCTGAGGTCGCCCTCGACCTGGTAGTCGGCGTCGATCGTCTCGCGGATCTGGAGGACTTCCTGGTCGGAAAGGTCCTGGACCCGGCGCTCGGGCGAGATGCCCAGCTTCTCGGCGATCTGGACCGCCTTGGTCCGGCCGATTCCGTGAATGTAGGTCAGCGCGATGACGACGCGCTTATTCGTTGGGATGTTTACCCCGGCAATACGTGCCATAAATTCTCTTCTCCTGCTCCACAGGGCGGGACGCCCCATCTCGACGCATCGATGGGCCCTCAAACAGCGACAGCCGACGAGCGCACGAAAGCGCCGCCGGACGACCGGTTATCGGGATGAGCGCGAGATAGGGTTCGGGAGCGGGGCTGTCAACGGTAAGCGTAGGGTGCAAAGCGGAAAATCAACCCGGCGCTTATGGATCCCGCTCGCGGCGGCTGTGCGGACTCCATTTTGAACGCAAAGACGCAAAGACGCAACGATTCCGCGAAGCGGACAAGCTCTGAATCGTCCCGATAAAGCCGCATCTCCCGCCGGCACGCGTGAAGTGGAGCGCTCCGCGCTCGTTGCGTCTTTGCGTCTTTGCGTTGAAGAATCAACCGGCACGGCGGTCGCGGACCGGCTCGGATGGCGCGTACGGTCAGCCCAGCAGGCGCTCGTGGACCACCTTCCCGCTTTGGGTCAGCCTCACCCCCTTCACGATCTCGTCGTCGTCCGGAAGCACGGGCCGGCCGGCGTCCTTGTCCCAGAAGGCGGAGAGGAAGTTGAAGAGGTTGCGGGCGTAGAGCGCCGAGGCGTCCGCGGCGAGGCGCGAGGGGACGTTGCGGTGGCCGACGACCCGGACCCCGTGGCGCTCCGCGACCTCGCCGGGCACCGAGCCCTCCACGTTTCCGCCCTGCTCGACGGCGAGATCGACGACGACGCTTCCCGGGCGCATCGAGGCGAGCTGGGAATCCGAGATCAGCCGGGGCGCGGGCCGGCCCGGGATGAGCGCGGTGGTGATGACGATGTCCTGCTTGGCGATGTGGCCGGAGACGAGCTCGGCCTGGGCGGCCTTATATTCGTCGGACATCTCGGTCGCGTAGCCGCCCGCCCCCTCGCCTTCGATCCCGGCGACCTTGTCGACGAAGATCGCCTTGGCGCCGAGGCTCTCGATCTGCTCCTTGGTGGCGGCCCGGACGTCGGTCGCCGAGACGATCGCTCCGAGGCGGCGGGCGGTGGCGATGGCCTGGAGCCCGGCGACTCCTACGCCCATGACGAAGACCCGGGCGGCGGGGATCGTGCCCGCAGCGGTCATCATCATCGGGAAGGCCCGGCCGTAGACCGCGGCGGCGTCGAGCACCGCCTTGTAGCCGGCGAGATTGGCCTGGCTCGAGAGGACGTCCATCGACTGAGCCCGGGTGATTCGCGGCATCAGCTCCATCGCCAGCGCCTCGAGGCCGGCGGCCGCATAAGCGTCGACCCGCTCCCGCTGGCGGAAAGGATCGAGGATCGCGACCAGCCAGGCGCCCGGCTTCGCCCCCTGGAGCGCCGCCGGATCCGGCCCCTGCACCCCGAGGATCGCGTCGGCGCCGGCCAAGGCCGCCTCGCGCGCGCCAACCGTCGCGCCCGCGCCTTCGTAATCGGAATCCGCGATCGAGGCGGACAGCCCGGCCCCCGACTCGACCGCGACCTCGGCTCCGAGCGCGACGAACTTCTTCACCGTCTCGGGCGTGGCCGCGACCCTCCGCTCGGCCTCGGCCGTCTCCCTGAGGACCGCGAGCTTCACCGCGGCGCTAATTGCGGATCAGAAGGATGACGATGAACCCGAGGACGATGGAGATGACCGCGCCCCACTTCATCATGAACAGGAAGCCCTCATAGCCCTTCCTGTGGACCACCGCTTCCTTCTCCATCTCGCCTTCCGCAGCCATGCCGTTCCCTCGTTCCTGTGGTGCGCGACCTCTTATCAACGCGGCGGCGGCGAGGGAAGGCGGGTTAGCGCTGTTTCCCCGCCCGGCGCGACGGAGCCGCCGGCCCGGCCGCCCCCGCATCCCAGCATTCCACCTCGCGGATGAAGAGATCGAGCAGGGGCCGGCTGTCGATCTCTTTTTTCTGGCCATGGGCCCAGCCAATCATGTTCAGGCAGACGAGGCCGCATTCGGCAGCTTCGGATTGATGGATTTGCGGCACTGCCCCGGACCGCGCAAAGATACGTTGTTCGTCGCCCACTTGCATGGACGGCATTCCCACGGATTTTTGCCCGGGGGCTGATGCGCTGATTCGCTGAATACTGTCAAGAGACTACATGATTGCAGCTCGACCGTATCGGTTACTTCCGAGCCTCATATCTATTGGTCGGATTAACGGAGCTGGCCGGCGCCTCGGGCCTGGCCCCGTTGTCGCCGTCCTGCCCGTCCCATTTTAAGCCGAACTTTACCTGAGGCCGCTAGAGCCGTCCCCACGGAGCCCATGGGGAGTGAAGATGCGGCCGGACCCTACTCGATGCCTGCTGCTGATCGACGACGAGCCCGCCCAGCGGCGGCTCGTGACCGCGATCGGCGCCCGGGCCGGCTGGTGGGTCCGGGGAGCGCCGGACGTGGAGGCCGCGGCCAAGGTGCTGACCGACGTCGACGGCCCGCCGGTCGACGCCATCCTCCTCGACCATTGGCTGCCGGGGCCGGACGGAACCGGAGTCATCCAGCAGATCCGGGCGCTTCGCCCCGATCTTCCGCTGCTCGTCATGACCGCCCAGACCTCGGTGGCGGTCGCGGTCGAGGCGATGCGCGCGGGCGCCCACGATTTCCTGGTCAAGCCGATTGCCCCGGACAGCCTGCTCGCGGCCCTTAACGCCGCAACCGACCGGCGGCAGCGCGGCGGCGGCGAGCTTCGCCCGCTCTCCGAGAAGATCTCCAACCGGCCGCTGGCCTTCGAGGAGATCGTCGGCTCGGCGCCGCCGTTCCGCTCGGCCCTCGCCGTCGCGGCCAAGGCCGCCAGGGCCCGCGTGTCCGTCCTGATCGAGGGCGAGAGCGGCTCGGGCAAGGAAGTCATCGCACAGGCGATCCACACCGCCTCCCCGCGCGGCCGGAAGCCCATGATCACGGTCAATTGCGGCGCCATTCCGGAGAATCTCGTCGAATCCGTCCTGTTCGGCCACGAGAAGGGCGCCTTCACCGGAGCCTTCGACCGCCATGTCGGCCGCTTCGAGGATGCCGACGGATCGACCCTCTTCCTCGACGAGATCGGAGAGCTTCCGCTCGACACCCAGGTCAAGCTTCTCCGGGCGCTCGAGACCGGCGAGATCCAGCGCATCGGCGGCCGGACCATCCACATGGTCGACGTCAGGATCATCGCTGCGACCAACCGGCGGCTCGCCGAGGAAGTCGCCCGCGGCCGATTCCGCGAAGACCTCTATTACCGGCTGAACGTCGTCCACGTCCCGATCCCGCCGTTGAGGGACCGGGCGAGCGACATCCCGCCGCTGGCCCGCCACCTCCTCGCCCGGATCGCCGAGCAGCCGGGGATGCGGCACCTTTCGATCACCGACGACGGCCTCGAAGTGCTGATGCGCTACGGCTGGCCGGGCAATGTCCGCCAGCTCCAGAACGCGCTCTTCCGCGCGGCCGTCCTGTGCGACGGCAATGCGCTGACCGCGGCCGACTTCCCGCAGATCGCCCAGGAATCGACCCTGTCGCGGCGCTCCAGCGACTATCACCGACCGGCTCTCAACGGCGCCTCTCAGCAGGCCGCCTTGTCGAACGGCCCCGGAATCACCCTCTACGACCCGGATGGCAACCTTCGCCCCCTCGACGCGATCGAGGCCGACGTCATCCGCCTCGCAATCGGCCATTATCGCGGCCGGATGACCGAAGTCGCCCGGAGGCTCGGGATCGGGCGGTCCACCCTGTACCGCAAGCTCGGGGAGCTCGGGATCGGCGAGGTCGCGTGAGCGGATCGAAGCGGCCGGCCTGGGGCTGGCGACTGCTCGCCTGGGCGAGCCTGATCCTGCTCGTCCTGGTGCCGCTGCCGGGCGCCCTCGCCGCAGGTCCCAAGGTCTGGATACTGAGCGCGCCCAAGTGGATCGCCGTCGTCGGCGTCTTTTCCTACGCTTACGGATTCGAGCCTCGATTCCTCCTGTTCTGGCGAGTCTTCGCCCTGCCCTTCAGCTTCTATACGGTGGCGATGATCGGGGTCCTGGTCGGCCGCGGGGCGAACTTCGCGCGCCATGCTTCGGGGCCGACGTCCGTAGCGGGCTGGATCCTGATCGCGACCGCGGCAATCAACTGCGCCGCGATCTGCATCGCCCTGCTTCGCCACGCTCGGCTGCTTCGAGGCCGGCAGCGCGCCGCCGTGCGCGATCTGGAAGGGGTCTTCGCCTGACTCGTCGCCCCAGCGAAGGCTGGGGCCTCAGCGGGTGATAAGCGCGGGCATTTTTCACCCCCCGGGACCCCAGCCTTCGCTGGGGTGACGGAAAGAAGGAACGCCCCTACAATCGGCCTCATGCCCGACTTCACCCAAGCCATCGTGCTCATCACCGGCGCCGCCTCCGGTATCGGCGCCGCCACCGCCACCCGGCTCGCCCAGGCCGGCGCCCGCAAGCTGATCCTGATGGACCGCGACGAGGACAAGCTTCGCGACTTCGCCTTCACCTTGCCCTGCGAGCGCCAGATCCGCATCGGCAACGTCGCCGACGAGCGGCTCTGGGAGCAGGAGGATCTGACCGGGCTCACCCATGCGGTGGTCAATGCGGGCATCGGCGCGGGCGGCCCGATCGCGGAGACCAGCTTCGCCGACTGGAGGCAGGTCCTGTCGATCAACCTCGACGGGGCCTTCCTGACCTTGCAGGCGGCGATGAAGGCGATGCGGGACACAGGCGGCTCGATCGTCCTCACCGCCTCGGTCGCGGGCCTGAAGGCGGAGCCCGGGATCGCCGCCTACGGAGCTTCCAAGGCGGCCGTGATCCACCTCGCCCGGATCGCCGCCAAGGAGGGCGGTCCGCTCGGCATCCGGGTCAATTCGATCGCCCCGGGCGGGGTCGAGACTCCGATCTGGGAAGGGCTGGAGGCGTTCAACGCCATGGTCGAGCGCGACGGCAAGGAGGCCGCATTCAAGGCGATGGCGGCCGGGACCCCGCTCGCCCGCTTCGGCAAGCCGGAGGAGATCGCGGCCCAGATCGCCTTCCTTCTTTCGGACGAGTCGGCGTTCATGACCGGCGCCTGCCTGGTCAGCGACGGAGGCTATTCGCTCTGAAATCGTCATCCCGGCGAAAGCCGGGACCTCGGGGAGACCCGCCGAGGCTTCTCGACCTGAGGTCCCGGCTTTCGCCGGGATGACGGGTTGGCCCTAAGCCCCTCTTAACCCGCACGCTGTATCGCGTCCGCCATGCGAAGCCCGATCTTCCTCTTCCTGCTCGCCTCCGCCGCCCCCGCGGGCGCCCAGCGGCTCGACTACCGGCCCGTGTCGGACGACGCGCTCGCCGCTCCGGCACAGCTCTCCTACCAGGCGGTCGACGTCCCGGATCCGGCGACCGAAGCGGGCGCGCCCCGCACCCGGCGCAAGTCCCTGCTTCAATGGGGCCTGCTCGACCGGTTCGAATATGCCGCCCAGAGCGGACGGGACGGCTATGCCTGGGATTTCTCGGCGCTGGTCGGCGGCGATCGCCACCGGCTCTGGCTGGGCACGAGCGGCGACGGGCCGGCCCTGGGCGGACCCGATTATGTCGAGCTGAACGCTTTCTATTCCTACCATGTGGGCGGCGCCTGGGACCTCAACGCGGGAGCGCGCTACGACCTCCAGCCGCGCCCGCGCCGCGGCTATGCCGTGCTCGGCGCCCAATATGACGACGGAGAGGCGCTCTGGCTTGGAGCTTTCGGCTACCTCTCCAACAAGGGCGAGGCCAGCGCCCGCCTCGCCGGCTATTACAACCAGCCGCTCGCGGGTCCGCTCGTCCTCCAGCCGAGCGCCGAGCTGGATTATTACGGCGAGGACGTGCCCGAGCTCGGGCTCGGCCGGGGCCTGGGCTATGCCGAGGCCGGCCTTCGGCTTCGCTACGAGATCAAGGAGGCCTTCGCGCCTTATGTCGGCCTGAGCTGGTCCCGCGACCTCGGCCGGACGGCGCGGATGACCCGCGACGAGGGGGACGATCCGGAGACGAGGAGCCTGGTGATGGGGGTTAGGTCGAGCTTCTGACCCCCCCCGTTACGCGAGAAGGTCGCACCTCCAAGTGCTTCTCGACATCTCGTCGTCCCAGCGAAGGCTGGGACCCCGGCGGGTGAAGAACTCCGCGCCTTTCACCCCCTGGAGCCCCAGCCTTCGCTGGGGCGACGGGTCAGGCCAGCAGGTCCTGCGTGTCGGGATGCGCGTCGATATAATGCTTCACGAAGGCGCAGGCCGGGACCACCTTCAGCCCCTTCGTGCGGACGTCGTCCAAGGCCGCCGCGACCAGCTTGGAGGCGATTCCCTTGCCTTCGAGCGCGGCCGGCACTTCGGTATGGGTGAAGACGATGCGATCGTCGCTGAGCCGATAGGCGGCGAGGGCGAGCTCGCCTTCCACCTCCAGCTCGTACCGGCTTTCGGCTTCGTTGTTCCTGACTTCGTTCGTCATCCCATGTCTCCTTCAGTTCCGTCGTCCCAGCGAAGGCTGGGACCCCGGCGGGTGAAAGGCGCCGAGTTCTTCACCCCCTGTGGCCCCAGCCTTCGCTGGGGCGACGGACGTGCGCCGGCCGCTGGTCACTCATGCCCCTCCCCTCTTCATAGGCGCGATCACCTGTTCGGCGAAGCGGTCCATCTCCTCGGCCTGCGGGCTCATCTGGAGGAGCAGGAGGTCGAGCCCGGCGCCTTCATATTCCTCGATCCGTTCGCGCAACTGCTCGGGCGTTCCGACCAAATTGGGCCTCAGGCCCCGGTTCGAGACCGAATATTCCTGGAGCTTGAGCTCGCGCTCGAGCTGGGTTCCGGACAGCCACTGGTCGAAATTGTCGAAGCCCTTGGGAGGCTCGGGCGGCAAGGCGGTGATCCGCTCCAGCTCCCTCTTCGCTTCCGCCTCGCTGTCGCGGACGATGGCGTAGGCCGCCATTCCATATTGCATGTCCGGGCGGCCGGCCCGCTCGCGCCGGCCGGCCATGTCGGCGATCTTGGGCGCGATCGCCTCGACCGGGTCGCCGTGCATGACATAAGCGTCGCACTGCCCGGCGATCATCGTCTTGGCCGCTTCGCTCTCGCCGCCGGCATAGATTGTCGGCCGGGGCCGGGCGACCGGCTTGGGCTCGCAGATCGCGTCCTTCAGCCGGTAGCGCTCGCCTTCGTAACTGAAGCGCTTCTCGCTCCACAGCCCGTCGACCACGTCGAGCCATTCCGAGGTCCGGGCATAGCGGTCGTCATGCTGGTCGAACTGGAGTCCGTATTGGGTCGCCTCGTCCGCCCACCAGGAGGAAACGACGTTGAGCGCGAGCCGGCCGCCGCTGATATTGTCGATGTTGGCGGCCTGCTTGGCGAACAGGGCCGGCTGGTGGAAATTGGGCCGGACCGCGACCATCAGCTCGATCCGCTCGGTGACCGCGGCCAGCGCCGCCGCCGTCGACCACGCGTCGAGCGCCGGCGCCTCGATCCCCTTGATGTCGTTGAGGTTGAGCTCGGCGATCAGGCTGAGATCCCAGCCGGTCTCCTCGCTCCTCAGGGTCAGACGGCGGACATAGTCCCAGCTCGCCTCCATCCCCTCGTCGGGGACGTTGCGGAGCCAGCCGCCGAAGACCGGCATCCAGTAACCGAACCGCATTTTATCTGGCCTCCCGGATTGCCGCTTCGAGATGGTCGACGAGCCGGTCGTGCGGGTCCCAGCCGAGCACGTCCAGCGGCTTCGCGACGAAATTGGACAAGGCGTTGATGTCGTAGAAGCGCGCCGTGCCGTCACGGTCGTCGATCAGATATTCGACTCCCCCGACGTCGAGGCGGGCGGCCCGGGCGATCCGTTCCGCGGCCTCGACCAGCTCGGGCGGAGGGGTGACGGCCGTCATCCGGACCGCGCTCCGCCCCGGCTGGGCGAGACAGGCGTCCGCCGGGCAGAGGTCGAAGCTGTCGCCGCCGCTCTCAACCTCGATCGCATAGAGGAACCGGCCGCCCAGGGTCTCGACCCGGACGATCGTTCCGCCCCGCGCAGGAGCGTAATCCTGGACGAGGAGCACGGAGTCGACGCTTTCCGGAACCGTCCCGTCCCGGATCGAAGCCGTCAGCTCACTCTCGCCGGAGTAGCGGACGATCCCGGCGCCGGAGCCGCCGATATTCGCCTTCACCAGGAGCGGCCAGCGCATCGTCCGGGCGGCCGCGAGCAGGTCGGCGCGGCGGTGGACCACCCGGGTCTCCGGGACGCGGTAGCCGAGCCTGGAGATGAGCGAGAGCTGCCGGGCCTTGGAGCTGTCGACGGCGATGGCCTCCGCCCCGTTCAGAACCCCGGCGCCGTTCGCCGCCCATTGGGCGAGAAGCGCCTCGGCGTAGAAGATTCCGTGCTCCGCCTCGCGAAGGAAGCTCGACATCGCGACCCGGCTGAGGACGACGGGAGCGGGGATTTCCGGCGAGGCGGGGTCGAAGCCGTGGTCGGACAGGCGGATCGCCTCGAACCGAACGCCGCGCCGGTCGAGCGCCGCGAACAGCGGCTCGAACCATTTCGGATGTTCGTAGAGGATTGCGAGGTCGGGCGTCATGAGGGAGGCACTTGGGGGTGGGAGGGGCGGATTGAAAGCCCCTTTGCCTCCCCATGCGACGCATGGGGAGGGGGACCACCCGAAGGGTGGTGGAGGGGTAGCTGGAGCAGGCCCGCCATTTACCCCTCCACCATGCTTCGCATGGTCCCCCTCCCCATCTTCGATGGGGAGGCAATTTACAGCCCGAACGGATACGTCTCGTCCTCTCCGCTGCGCGGCTCCTCGCCAAGCGGGGTCACCGCCTTCGTCTCGTCGAACCAGACCCAGGCGTCGAACTGGTTGGGCAGCACCGCCTGGGTGTAGTGGCTCCAGCGCTCGGTCTCGGGCCGGTAGATGACTCCGATGAACCGCTCCAGCCTCGGCTCGAGCAGGGCTTCGACGACGGCATCGTCGGCGGCTCCCTCGCGGAGGTCGAGGAGGAAGCGGGGCACGCCGCTTTCGTGGCACAGAAGCTCATAGCTTTCGGGAAGCGATGGCCGAACCGTCTTCACCTCCATCGGCTCGTCCCAGTCGGTGGCGGCGGCGACGGTGCCGGAATGGGTGCCGAAGCCGATCAGCCGGGCCTCGCGGCCGAACCTCTCCTTGACCAGCTGGCCGATGTTCAGCTCCTCGCGGACCTGGCCCATCTCGGTATGGGCTGCATTGCCGATATGGCTGTTATGGGCCCAGACCACCGCCTTCGATTGCGGCCCCTTCGCCTCGAGCAGCTGGCACAGCGTCTCGAACATGTGGGTGTCGCGCAGATTCCAGCTCTCGGCCGAGCCGTAATACATGACCCGGTAATAGGCTTCGGCATTCTTGATCAGCCGGGCATTGGCGGCGGCGTCCAGCCACTCGTCGCATTCGGGGCTGAGGCAGTCCATCCGCCGCTTCATCAGGTCCCTCAGCATCTGCACCGCTCCGAGCTCGCAGAAGGCGAAGCCCTGGGTGACGGCGAGCCGGCCGTAGGCGGCCGGATCGTGAGCCCAGGGACGAAGGCAGCCATAGCGCTCGCGCGCCACCCTCGCCGCCTCCGGGTCGGCCTCGTCGAGGAAGTCGATCACGGCCCGGATCGAGCCGCCCAGATTATAGAGGTCGAGGCCGTAAAAGCCGGTCATCTCCTCGTGGGCCCGGCCTCGATTATGGTCTCGCAGCCAGCCGACGAAAGCGTCGACGTCGGTGTTTCGCCACATCCAGGTCGGGAAGCGCTCGAAGGCCGCTTCCTCGCCGTCGCGATCGGGACGGTGGCGGACGTAGCGGTCGATGCTCGCCGCGTCGGGCCAGTCGGCCTCGACCGCGACGATGGAGAAGCCGTGCCGCTCGACGAGCCGCCGGGTGATCGCCGCGCGGGCGCGGTAGAATTCGGAGGTGCCGTGGCTCGATTCGCCGAGCAGGACGACCCGGGAGTCGGCGAACCGGTCGAAGGCCTCGGCGAAAGCCGGATCGTCGAGCTCCGGAAGGCTTTCCGCCGCGGCGGCGATCAGCTGTGGAACCGTCATCTTTTCTCTCCTTGAGGGTCGGGCCAGCCATGGGCCCCGATCAGCGGGACGAACCGGACCGGGCCGAGATCCTCCTGCTCGAAATTCTCCTCGTTGCTGCGGCTGACCCTGACCAGGCGCTGCACGGAGTCGGGCTCGCCGACCGGCATCACCAGCGCTCCGCCGACGGCCAGGTGGTCGCGAAGCGTCTCAGGCACGTGGCTTCCGCTGGCCGCGCAAAGGATCGCCTGGAAAGGTGCCTCGCCGGGAAGCCCGGCGGTGCCGTCGCCCTCGACCACCCGGACGTTGGCGAAGCCGAGGCGCTTCATCCGCTCGCGCGCAAGCCGGGCGAGCTCGGAGTGCCGCTCGACCGCGACCACCTCGCCGGCCAGCCGGCTGATCACCGCCGCCGCATAGCCCGAGCCGGCGCCGACTTCGAGCACCCTGTGCCCGGCGCCGATCCCGGCGGCCTCGATCATCAGCGCAACGATATAGGGCTGCGACACGGTCTGGCCCGCCTCGATCGGAAGCGGCCCGTCCTCGTAGGCGAGTAAGCGGACGCCTTCGGGCACGAAAAGCTCGCGAGGAACGGCCCGGAACGCGTCGAGCAGACGCGGCGACCGGATGCCCCGCCCGGCAATCTGCTCGCGAACCATTTTTTCGCGCTGGGCGGCGAAATCCGCCATTCGGGCCTCCTGTCGAACCCATAACCGGTCCGAAGGGGGGGCGTTCCGGAGGCGCCGGCCGTCATTCCGGCGAAAACCGGGATCCATACACCGCGCGGCGGGAACCTGAGCCGCCCCTGTTCATGGATCCCGGGTAAACCCCGGGATGACCGAATGGAAAGGCGCGCGAGAGGTTTAGAGACCATCCCGCTTGCGACTGTCCCGCTCCCTCAGTGCACGCCGGTACCTGTACCCCGCGACCGCGACGGCGGGCAGGATCATCAGGGCGACGAGCAGCAGGGCGAAGGCGTCCCTGGCTTCCACTTACTCGCCCTTCGCCAGCCGCGCCTTGTAGGCGTCGAGGCTGAGCGGACGGCCGAGGAAGTCTGAAACCAGGGCCGCGGCCGGCTTGGACGAGCCCGGCGCAAGAACCATCTGGCGGTAGCGGCGCGCCGTCGCCGGGTTGCGAAGCCCTTCGCGCTCGAAGCGGGTGAACAGGTCGGTCGAGATCGTCTTCGACCACATGTAGGTGTAATAGATGGCCGAATAACCGGTGAGGTGGCCGAACGACGCCTGCGGATGGACCCCGGGCGGAAGCGGGATCGGCGAATAGCGCTCGAAGGCGGTCCGGTAGATGCCGGTCAGGTCCGAATCCCCGGGCGGCGACTGGTGATAGGCGAGCGAGGCCGCCGACAGCCCGAGCTGGCGCGCATCGCCGAAGGCCTCGGTGAAGCCGCGGGCCTTGTTCATCTTCTCGACCAGAGCCGCCGGGATCGGCTCGCCCTTCGAGTTCACCGCGAAGCTCTTCAGGGTGTCATAGTCCCAAACCCAGTTCTCGAGCATCTGCGACGGGGCCTCGACGAAGTCCCACTCCAGCCCGAACGGCCCCTGCTGCGCCCATTGCTGCCTCCCTGCGAAGATGACGTGGAGCAGATGGCCGAATTCGTGCAGGAAGGTCTCGACGTCCCGATGCTCCATCAGCCCGGTCTTGTGGTCCCCGGCCGGGAAGTTGCAGACGAGGATCCCCACCGGAAGCGACCGGCCGGTCAGGCCGGCCCGGATCGGGATGACGTTGGCGTGGCTGTATTTCCCTTCGCGCGGATGGTTGTCCATGTAGAACCGGCCGATGACCTTGCCGCCCTCGACCATCTCATAGGCCTCGACCCCGGGCGCCCAGAGCGGCGTGTCCCACTTGCGGATCCGGACTCCGAACAGGTCCTGGGTGAGCTTGAGGATTCCGTCGCGGACGTTGTCGTAGGCGAAATATTGGCGGACCTCCTGCGGATCGACCGAATATTGCTCCTTTCGGATGAGCTGCGAGAGATAGGCGGTGCTCCAAGCGGGGACCGAGGCCGTCTTCGGGTCGATCGCCTTCGACCGGGTCAGCATCTTGTCCAGGTCGCGCCGCGCCGGGGCGTTCACGACCGCGGCGATGTCGTCGAGGAACTTGCCCGCATTGGCCGGCGATCCGATCATCTTGTCCTCGGTGATCAGGGTCGCGTAATTGGGCCGCCCGAGAAGGGCCGCGAGCTCGGCCCGGTCGGCGAAGATCTTTCGAAGCAGCACGTCGTTGGCCGGCCAGGCCCGAGTGAGGTTGGCTTCGTAGAGCCGCCGGCGAAGGCCCTCGTCCGACGCATAGGAGAGGACCGGGCCCAGATCGGGATAGTCGGTGCTGATCCGGACTTTGCCGTCCGGGCCCGGCTTGTGGGCGGCGATATAGTCGGCTGGGAGGCCGGCAAGCTCGGCCGGCGTCGCGGTCACTTCCTTTCGTCCGTCGGCGATGTTGCGCTCGAAGGCGATGCTGTTCTCGCTGATCCGGTCCTGGAGCGCCTTGACCTTCGCTCGCGTGGCTTCGTCGGCGCCGACTCCGGCCCGGTCGTACTGGGCGATGGCCCGCTCGAGCAGGAACCGCTCCTGGGCGGTCGCCGACTTCGGGTCGATCGACTTCAGCCGGGCGTAGATCGGCCTCGACAGCGAGATTTCGGTGTTGAGGGCGTCGATCTTCTGGCTGCAGGTCCGACCCGCGTCGCGGGTGGCCGCGTCGAGGCTGGTCTGGGTGACCACCCCCGAATCCCCCGAGGCCGCGCCCAGGACGAGGCCCAGATCGTCGAACTTCCGGAACGTCGTGGCGACGCGGGCGGGGCCGGTTTCGCGCTCCAGCTCGGTCCGAAGCGCTGCCGCTCTAGCCAGGTAGGCGTTGCAGGCGGCGGTGAATTCCGCCGGGCTGCGCGGATTGAGGTGGGTGGTTGCGAGGAAGGAGTCGACCGGGCGGGTCGCTGGGTCGGGGGCCGGGGCCGCACCGGTCAGGGCGGCGAGCGCGACGCCCCCAAGAAGCGTGATACCGATCCGATGACGCATATTGCCCTCCGAGTTTTCTCCGGGCTAGCCGTGCGCCCTCGTCACGGCAAGCGCGGCCCAAGCCCTGCTTCCTCTCTCGTCTTTACGGGAGAGGAGGGGCCGAAAGAAAACGCCCCGCCGGATTTCTCCGACGGGGCGCCTGTCTCTCTCGTCATCCCGGCGAAGGCCGGGATCCCAGCGGGTGAAAGGCAATGGCGCTCTTCACCCCCTGGGGCCCCGGCCTCCGCCGGGGCGACGGCTATCAGCTCTGCAGATACTCGCCGGCGTCCGCGTCAGTGCCATGGCCGGTCGGGGCGACCGCGGCGAGCGGATCGTCGCCGATCGCCGCCTCGGGGCCCTGGGCCAGCTCGGCAGCATGCTCTTCCGCCGCCGAGTTCGCGGCGATCAACGCCTCCTGATTGGCGACCAGCGACTCCTGCAGCTTGCGGTGCTGGGCGCGGAGGGCCACGTCGCGGCTGGTGGCCGCGATCCGCATCCGGTTCATGCCCGCGCCGGTGCCCGCCGGAATGAGGCGGCCGACGATGACGTTCTCCTTGAGCCCGTCGAGCGTGTCGATCTTGCCCTGGACCGAAGCCTCGGTGAGCACCCGGGTCGTCTCCTGGAAGGAGGCGGCCGAGATGAAGCTTCGGGTCTGGAGCGACGCCTTGGTGATCCCGAGAAGAACCGGCTTGCCTTCGGCGAGGCGCTTCTTGCCCTGCTTCAGCTTGGCGTTGATCTCGTTCATCTCCTGCAGATCGATCTGCTCGCCGGCGAGAAGGGTGGAATCCCCGCTCTCGGTGATCTCGACCTTCTGGAGCATCTGGCGAACGATCACCTCGATGTGCTTGTCGTTGATCTTCACGCCCTGGAGTCGATAGACTTCCTGGATCTCGGAGACGAGATACTCCGCCAGGGCCACGACGCCGAGCACCTCGAGGATGTCGTGCGGATCGGGGCTTCCGCCGATCAGGTTGTCGCCGCGTTTGACGAAATCGCCTTCCTGGACGTCGATGACCTTCGACTTCGGCACCAGATACTCGACCGGCTCGCCCCCGTCCTCGGGGATGATCGCGATCTTGCGCTTGGCCTTATAGTCCTTGCCGAACGCGACACGGCCCGAGACCTTGGCGATGATCGCATTCTCCTTGGGCTTGCGCGCCTCGAAGAGCTCCGCCACCCGCGGAAGACCGCCGGTGATGTCGCGGGTCTTGGCAGCCTCGCGGCTGACCCTGGCGAGAACTTCGCCGCCCTCGACCCTCTGGCCTTCCTCGACCGAAAGCATCGCGCCCGGAGCAAGCATGTAGCGCGCCGCCTCGCCGCTCTGCTCGTCGAGGAGGGTGATGCGCGGACGCAGATCCTCCTTCGAGCGAGCCGAGCCGCGATATTCGGTGACCACGCGCTGGGCAATTCCGGTCGCTTCGTCGGTCTGCTCGGCGAGCGTCTTGCCCTCGATCAGGTCCTGGAACTTCACGATTCCGCCCTTCTCGGTGATGACCGGCATCATGAACGGATCCCATTCCGCGATCCGGTCGCCCTTCGAGACGATATGGCCGTGGTCGGCCAGCAGGTGCGCGCCGTAGGGGATACGGTGCGTGGCCCGCTCGCGGCCGTCCATGTCGACGATGGCGAGCTCTCCCGAGCGCGACATCGCGATCCGGCGTCCGCGCGGATCCATGATCGCCGGAAGGTCGCGAAGCTCGACCGTTCCGTCCACCGAGGCTTCGAGGCTCGAAGTCTCGTTGAGCTGGGCGGCGCCGCCGATGTGGAAGGTCCGCATGGTGAGCTGCGTGCCCGGCTCGCCGATCGACTGGGCCGCGATGACCCCGACCGCCTCGCCGATGTTGACCGGAGTGCCTCGGGCGAGATCGCGCCCGTAGCACTTGCCGCACACGCCGTGCTCGCTCTCGCAGACCAGCGGCGAGCGGATCCGAACCGCCTGGACCCCGATCTCGTCGATCCGGAGCGCCTGCGGCTCGTCGATGAGAAGGCCTTCCTTTGCGATGACGTCACCCGACTTGCCGTCGACGATGTCCTCCGCCGGGGTACGGCCGAGGATTCGGTCGCCGAGCGAGGCGATGACCGCTCCGCCCTGGACGATGGCCCGCATCTCGAGCGCGTTCTCGGTTCCGCAATCCTCCTCGACGATGACGCAATCCTGCGACACGTCGACGAGCCGGCGGGTGAGGTAGCCCGAGTTCGCCGTCTTCAACGCCGTGTCCGCGAGGCCCTTGCGGGCGCCGTGGGTGGAGTTGAAATATTCGAGGACGGTGAGGCCTTCCTTGAAGTTCGAGATGATCGGGGTCTCGATGATCTCGCCCGACGGCTTGGCCATGAGGCCGCGCATTCCGGCGAGCTGCTTCATCTGCGCCTGCGAGCCCCGGGCGCCGGAATGGGCCATCATGTAGATCGAGTTGATCGGCGCCATCCGGCCATCCTCGCCCTTCGGCTGCGCCTTGAGCTTGTCCATCATCGCGTTGGCGACCTTGTCGCCGCAGCTCGACCAGGCGTCGATGACCTTGTTGTACTTCTCCTGCTGGGTGATCAGGCCGTCCTGATATTGCTGCTCGTAATCCTTGACGGTGTTACGGGCGTCCTCGACCAGTCCGATCTTCTCCTCGGGGATGATCATATCGTCCTTGCCGAAGCTGATTCCGGCGCGGAAGGCGTGGCGGAAGCCGAGGCCCATGATCGCGTCGGCGAACAGCACCGTCTCCTTCTGGCCGGTGTGGCGATAGACGACGTCGATGACGTCCCCGATCTCCTTCTTGGTCAGGAGGCGGTTGACCGTCTCGAACGGCACCTTGTGGCTCTTCGGGAGAGTTTCGCCGAGCAGCATCCGGCCCGGAGTCGTCTCGAACCGCTTCATATACTGGTTGCCCTGCTCGTCCGTCTGCGGAACCCGGCTGACGATCTTCGAGTGAAGGGTGACTGCTCCGGCATTGAGCGCCTGATGGACCTCCGACATGTCGGAGATCATCATGCCCTCACCCGGCTCGCCTTCGCGCTCCAGCGACAGATAATAGAGCCCGAGCACCATGTCCTGCGACGGAACGATGATCGGCTTGCCGTTGGCGGGCGAGAGGATGTTGTTGGTCGACATCATCAGGACGCGCGCTTCCAGCTGGGCCTCGAGGCTCAGCGGGACGTGGACGGCCATCTGGTCGCCGTCGAAGTCGGCGTTGAAAGCCGCGCAGACCAGCGGGTGGAGCTGGATCGCCTTGCCCTCGATCAGGACCGGCTCGAACGCCTGGATGCCGAGCCTGTGGAGGGTCGGAGCGCGGTTCAGAAGAACCGGATGCTCACGGATGACCTCGTCGAGGATGTCCCAGACTTCCTTGCGCTCCTTCTCGACCCACTTCTTCGCCTGCTTCAGGGTCATGGACAGACCCTTGGCGTCGAGGCGCGAGTAGATGAACGGCTTGAACAGCTCGAGCGCCATCTTCTTCGGAAGGCCGCACTGGTGGAGCTTCAGCTCCGGACCGGTGACGATGACCGAGCGGCCCGAATAATCGACCCGCTTGCCGAGAAGGTTCTGGCGGAAGCGGCCCTGCTTGCCCTTCAGCATGTCGCTGAGCGACTTCAGCGGACGCTTGTTGGCGCCGGTGATCGTGCGGCCGCGGCGCCCGTTGTCGAACAAAGCGTCGACAGCTTCCTGGAGCATGCGCTTCTCGTTGCGGACGATGATGTCCGGCGCGCGAAGCTCCATCAGCCGCTTGAGGCGGTTGTTGCGGTTGATGACGCGGCGATAGAGGTCGTTCAGGTCGGAGGTCGCGAAGCGGCCGCCGTCGAGCGGCACCAGCGGGCGAAGCTCGGGCGGGATCACCGGGACGACGTCGAGGATCATCCACTCGGGCCGGTTGCCCGACTCGAGGAAGCTCTCGACGACCTTGAGGCGCTTGATGATCTTCTTGGGCTTCAGCTCCGACTTGGTCTCGGCCAGGTCCTTCAGGAGGACTTCGCGCTCGCCCTCGAGGTCGAGATCGATCAGCATCTGCTTGACCGCCTCGGCGCCGATTCCGGCGGAGAAGGCGTCCTCGCCATATTCGTCCTGCGCCGAAAGAAGCTCGTCCTCGGTGAGGAGCTGATACTTCTCGAGCGGAGTCAGGCCCGGCTCTACGACGACGTAGGACTCGAAATAGAGGATCCGCTCGAGCTGCTTGAGCTGCATGTCGAGCAGGAGGCCGATGCGCGAGGGCAGCGACTTCAGGAACCAGATGTGCGCGACCGGCGCGGCAAGCTCGATATGGCCCATGCGCTCGCGGCGGACCTTCGAGACGGTGACCTCGACTCCGCACTTCTCGCAGACGATGCCCTTATACTTCATGCGCTTGTACTTGCCGCACAGGCACTCGTAATCCTTGATCGGACCGAAGATGCGCGCGCAGAACAGGCCGTCGCGCTCGGGCTTGAACGTGCGGTAGTTGATCGTCTCGGGCTTCTTGATCTCGCCGAACGACCAGCTGCGGATCCGCTCCGGGGAGGCGATCCCGATCTTGATCTGGTCGAACGTCTCCGGCTTGGCGACCGGATTGGCGAAGTTGGTCAGTTCGTTCATGTGCACGATCCTCTGAATTCTTTACCCTCTCCCGCTTGCGGGAGAGGAGGGGCCCATCGCGCCGGCGATGGGAGGTGAGGGTCTTTTCCGCGGACTCAGAAAGACCCTCACCCAACCCTCTCCCGCGGAAAGCGGGAGAGGGCTCAATTTACTCCGCCGCCAAAGCGATGCCGTCGTCGTCCACCTCGTGGCTGTTCAATTCCACGTTGAGGCCGAGCGAGCGCATCTCCTTCACCAGCACGTTGAAGCTCTCCGGGATTCCGGCCTCGAACGTGTCGTCACCCTTGACGATCGCCTCGTAGACCTTGGTCCGGCCGATGACGTCGTCCGACTTCACCGTCAGCATCTCCTGAAGCGTGTAGGCGGCGCCGTAGGCCTGGAGCGCCCAGACCTCCATCTCGCCGAACCTCTGGCCGCCGAACTGCGCCTTTCCGCCCAGCGGCTGCTGGGTGACGAGGCTGTACGGCCCGATCGAACGCGCGTGGATCTTGTCGTCCACGAGGTGGTGGAGCTTCAGCATGTAGATGTAGCCCACGGTCACCTTGCGGTCGAACGTGTCGCCGGTCCGGCCGTCGAACAGGGTCACCTGGCCCGACTGGTCGAGCCCGGCTTTCTCCAGCATCGCCGACACGTCCGCTTCGCGGGCGCCGTCGAACACCGGAGTGCCCATCGGGACTCCGCCCACCAGGTTGGACGCAAGCTCGTGAAGGTCCTCGTCGCCCAGGGCATCGATCTGGCCGTCATAGTTCGGGCCATAGATGTCCTTGAGCTTCTCGCGGACGCCCATCGCATCCTTGCCCTCGAAGGCCGCGCCTCGGTCGCGAATGCCTTCCAGCATCTCCGAGATCTGCTTGCCGAGGCCGCGCGCGGCCCAGCCCAGATGGGTCTCGAAAATCTGTCCGACGTTCATCCGAGACGGAACGCCGAGCGGGTTGAGCACGATGTCGACCGGGGTCCCGTCCTCGAGGAACGGCATGTCCTCGTTGGGCAGGATCCGGCTGATGACGCCCTTGTTGCCGTGGCGGCCTGCCATTTTGTCGCCGGGCTGCAGCTTGCGCTTCACCGCGACGAACACCTTGACCATCTTGAGCACGCCCGGCGGAAGCTCGTCGCCCCGCTCCAGCTTCTCGATCCGGTCCTCGAGCCTGCGGCGGATCACCGCCTCGGCCTCGTCATACTGGGCCTTCACGGCTTCGAGATCGGCCTGGACCTTGTCGTCCTTGACCGCGAACTTCCACCATTCGAACTTCTCGACCTCCTCGAGGCCCTCCAGATCGATGACGCTGCCCTTCTTGAAGCCCTTGGGCGCCGCCGTGGCGGTCTGCCCGACCAGCATCTCGCGAAGCCTCGAGAAGGTGGCGCGCTTCAGGATCGAGCGCTCGTCGTCGGCGTCCTTCCTCAGACGGTCCTTCTCCTCGGCCTGGATGGCGCGGGTACGGTCGTCGATGTCGATCCCGTGGCGATTGAACACCCGGACCTCCACCACCGTGCCGGAAACGCCCGGCGGGAGCCGGAGCGAGGTGTCGCGGACGTCCGAGGCCTTCTCGCCGAAGATCGCCCTCAGGAGCTTCTCCTCCGGAGTCATGGGGCTTTCGCCCTTCGGAGTGATCTTGCCGCACAGGATGTCGCCCGGCTCGACCTCGGCGCCGATGTAGACGATTCCCGCCTCGTCGAGGTTGCGAAGCGCTTCCTCGCCGACGTTCGGGATGTCGCGGGTGATGTCCTCCGGCCCGAGCTTGGTGTCGCGGGCCATCACCTCGAACTCCTCGATGTGGATCGAGGTGAAGACGTCGTCCTTCACGATCCGCTCGGAGATCAGGATGCTGTCCTCGAAGTTGTACCCGTTCCACGGCATGAACGCGACGAGCACGTTCCGGCCGAGGGCGAGCTCGCCCATGTCGGTCGAGGGACCGTCGGCGATGACGTCGCCGGCATTGACCAGGTCGCCCACCTTCACCAGCGGACGCTGGTTGATGCAGGTGTTCTGGTTCGAACGCTGGAACTTCATCAGGGTGTAGATGTCCACGCCCGACTTCCCGGCCTCGACGTCGCCGGTCGCCCGGACGACGATACGCGCAGCGTCGACCTGGTCGACGACGCCGGTCCGGCGGGCGGCGATGGCGGCGCCGGAATCGCGAGCGACCGTCTCCTCCATTCCGGTTCCGACGAACGGCGCCTCGGCGCGGATGAGCGGGACCGCCTGGCGCTGCATGTTCGAGCCCATCAGCGCCCGGTTGGCGTCATCGTTCTCCAGGAACGGGATGAGCGAGGCCGCCACGGAAACCAGCTGCTTGGGGCTGACGTCCATCAGGGTGATCTGGTCGCGCGGCGCCATCAGGAACTCGCCGGCCCGGCGGGAAGAGACGATCTCCTCGCCGAAGCCCTTGTCTTCCAGAAGCTCCGCATTCGCCTGGGCGATCGTGTGCTTGGCCTCCTCCATCGCCGACAGATAGACGACGTCGTCAGTCACCTTGTTGTCGACGACCTTGCGGTACGGGGTCTCGATGAAGCCGTATTTGTTGACCCGGCTGAACGAGGCGAGCGAGTTGATCAGTCCGATGTTCGGCCCTTCCGGAGTCTCGATCGGGCAGATCCGGCCATAATGGGTCGGGTGGACGTCGCGGACTTCGAAGCCCGCGCGCTCGCGGGTAAGACCGCCCGGCCCGAGCGCCGACACGCGGCGCTTGTGGGTGACCTCGGACAGCGGATTGGTCTGGTCCATGAACTGCGACAGCTGCGAGGAGCCGAAGAATTCGCGCACCGCGGCCACCGCCGGCTTGGCGTTGATCAGGTCGTTGGGCATGACGGTCGACACGTCGACGCTGGACATGCGCTCCTTCACGGCGCGCTCCATGCGGAGAAGCCCGACGCGATACTGGTTCTCGAGAAGCTCGCCGACCGAGCGCACCCGGCGGTTGCCGAGATTGTCGATGTCGTCGATCTCGCCCTTGCCGTCCTTCAGGCCGACGAGGGTCTTCACCACCGCGACGATGTCCTCCTTGCGGAGAGTCGTCACCGTGTCCTCGACGTCGAGGTCGAGGCGCATGTTGAGCTTCACCCGGCCGACGGCCGAGAGGTCGTAGCGCTCCGGATCGAAGAACAGGCCTCCGAACAGCGCCTCGGCGGTCTCCTTCGTCGGCGGCTCGCCCGGGCGCATGACCCGGTAGATGTCGGCCAGGGCCTGGTCGCGGTCCTCGGACTTGTCGGCCTTCAGGGTGTTGCGGATCCAGGCGCCGGTCGAGACGTGGTCGATGTCGAGAAGCTCGATCCGGTCGATCCCGGCCTGGTCGAGGCGCTCCAGGTTCTCGGAGCTGATCTCGTCACCCGCCTCGACGTAGATCTCGCCGGTCTTGTCGTTGACGAGGTCGTAGGCGGAATAGCGGCCGAAAATCTCCTCGGTCGGGATGACGAGGTTCTTGAGGCCGTCCTTGGCCGCCTTGTTGGCGGCGCGCGGAGTGATCTTGGTCCCGGCCGAGAAGACGACCTCGCCGGTGTCGCCGTCGACGACGTCGTAGCTCGGTTTCTGGCCGCGCCAGTTCTCCGGCACGAACGGGATCGCCCAGCCGTTCTTGCCGCGGACGAAGGTCACCCGGTCGTAGAAGGTGTTGAGGATCTCCTCGCTCGACATGTCCAGCGCGTGGAGGAGCGCCGTCACCGGAAGCTTGCGCTTGCGGTCGATCCGGACGTTGACGATGTCCTTGGCGTCGAACTCGAAGTCGAGCCAGGAGCCGCGATAGGGGATGACCCGCGCGGCGAACAGATACTTGCCCGAGGCGTGGGTCTTGCCGCGGTCATGGTCGAAGAGCACGCCCGGCGAGCGGTGCATCTGCGAGACGATGACGCGCTCGGTGCCGTTGACGATGAACGTTCCGTTCTTCGTCATCAGCGGCATGTCGCCCATGTAGACGTCCTGCTCCTTGATATCGAGGACGGAGCGGGTCTCGGTATCGGGATCCACCTCGAAGACGATGAGGCGGAGAGTTACGCGCATCGGCGCCGCATAGGTCATCCCGCGCTGGCGGCACTCATCGGTGTCGTACTTGGGCTCTTCAAGCTCGTAATGGACGAAGTCGAGCTCGGCGGTCCCGGCGAAATCGCGGATCGGGAAGACGGAGCGGAGGGTCTTCTCCAGGCCCGACACATAGCTGTCCTGCGGGCGCGAGCGGAGGAACTGCTCGTAGCTCTCGCGCTGGACCTCGATGAGGTTCGGCATTTCGGAGACTTCGTGGATGTTTCCGAAGATCTTGCGGATTCGCTTGGATGCCATCGAACGGTTTTCGCTGGCCCGGGGAGCGGTGGTCGCCATGGAGATGTGTCTCGCCTTCCTGTGCCCCGGCGGATGGCCGGGATCGTCGTCGCCCCGGACCAGGTCCGGGATCCATTCCGGGCCCGCCCGCCTCGCAAAAGCGAGGGCAAAGCCCGATGCGGAACGCAGAAGACGCAAAAAGCCGCGAGTCCCGATGCCTGGAACCGCAGCTTCAGCGTCTTGAAAACCCCTTGTCGATCAATGCTTTGAACGCGCTGCGCGACGGCGCGTCCTGTTCCGATACGATGGGGTGTGGCGGCTATGTAGGATTGTGGGGGGTTGGGGTCAAGGGGAGAGGATTGGCAAATGGTGCCCCCGCTTCGCATATGGTCGGGATGAACGGCACCGAAAACCTCCCAAGCTCACAGCCCCGCCCCCTCGTTTATCTCGACACCCAAGATTACTCGCGGTTTGGAGACGTGCTTCGCGGGAAATCAGATAATGAGCACGAGCGCATTTTCCAACGGCTTCTGGAGCTGAAGGCAGCGGGAGCAGTGACTTTCGTTTACTCGATGCCGATTCTGGGAGAGCTGCTCCAGTTCGACGAGAACTTTGCTGAAACGACTGAATATAAGGCAAGAGCCGTTGAGCAGTTATGTGGCGAGCACGCTCTGGTGTATCCAGGCCGGTTGGTAGCCTTAGAAGCAGCTGAGATGCTGCACCGAGAGGCCCCTGACAGACCTGAACCGCTGGTCACTGCCTACAACAATCGCAATTATTGGTATCCCAATGTTTCAGATGTTTTTGAGGGTTTGAAAATCCGAATGCAGAGCCAGCTCATGGGAGAGCTTGGAACTCTGCCCTTCACAGGTCGAGCACTACGCCGACGCATAAAAGCTCATGCAAAGAAATTGGATTTAGCCAAGGTGGCCCGGGAGGCGGCACCGGACATGGCCGAAGAATACGGCCTCCCCGTCGCTGCGGTGACGCAGTCAATTGTCGGGGTGCTGGAAGGTCGAGTCTCGACTGACGAGGCGAGCCATAACCTGTTTGGAGCCATTGCTCGGCCTACCTCTTTCGTTGATGTCTATTTTCGCCGCTTTGAGGGCGAAAAGACCCTCCCCCGGTGGATGCGGGGGGCCGGGGAAAATCTCCAAAAGCTTTTTGAAGAATTGAAGGCGAAGGTAGCTCCCTACTTGGACGACCCGAGCCATCGCAAATTCTTACAAACGGAGATTCAAGGCCGAAGACGCAGCCTTGGCGCGGGCGCGCTGCTACTGGCGCAGAATGACTTACAGGAATTTAGCATTCCACCATATGTGTTTCAGGAGCTAAGGATCGATGTCGACCGCGCTGCCAAGGTGCCGGCCTGCTTCAACGTCGGCACACTGTTGGCCGCCTATGCCGTGCAAATCACGGGAGTTCAGGGGCATGCCAGTATTGAGCGGAGCTTCGGAGGCGACCTGATCCACGCCCTATATGCTCCTCATGTGGCACTCTGGAGAGGAGACCGACGCTTCTCCCATTTGTTTCGCTCGGTCCTCCCTGAACTCGGGGAACGCGTCGTGTCACGCTTGTCAGAACTGCCCGAAGCAATTGATCGTATTATGCATACGTAAATCGCGATCCCAAGCGTGCAGACACATGCCCGGTACTGACGCCGTCCCGATTTCAGGCGACCATCAGCACCGCCGACCCCCCGGCAACGAGTTTTTCGCCACCTTCCACGAGCGCGAACAGCTCGGCGGTCGCGAACACCTGCCGCTTGCCGGCCCTCGTCACCTTCGCCCGGGCGACGAAGCGCTCTCCGACGGCCGGGGCGTAGCACATGACCTGGTACTGGCTCGCAAGCACGTTCCCGGCGACACTCGCCGCCGCGAAGCCGCAGGCGGTGTCGATGAGGCCTCCGATCAGCCCGGCGTGGAGGAAGCCGCCGTGCTGGAGGAGGTCGGGCCGGGCATCGACCGCGACTTCGGCATTGCCGTCTTCGGCGCGCAGTAGCTCGAAGCCGGCCCAGGCATTGAACGGGGACCCGGCGTTCACCTGCTGAAGTATCTCCATCGTCCGCTCTCCCGCCGATCGCTCGATCAAGCCGCTTGCACCGAAGCCGTTCGAACGCAATGGCCGCTCAGCCCCCGTTCAGCCCGGGGCGCTAGTGTGAGCTGCGCTCAACGCTTCGAAGGAGCCGAGATGAAAAAGACCCTCCTCACCCTCGCCGCGGCCGCCGCCGCCCTGGCGCCCGCTCAGGCCAGATCGCCCGATCCGGCCAAGGGGGAGAGGCAGCTCGCCCAGACGCTGGAAGGCCGAGTCGCCGGGGAGCCCGTCGACTGCATCGATCTCCACCGGGTCCGCTCGAGCCGGATCATCAACCGCACCGCCATCGTCTACGACTCGGGCGGCACCCTCTACGTCAACCGGCCGCGCTCCGGTGCCGAATCGCTCAAGGATTGGGACATCATGGTGACCCGGCCCTTCGGCTCGCGTCTGTGCAGGGTCGACACCGTCCAGATGGTTTCGCCGGGTTCGCACATGTTGAGCGGCATCGTCTTCCTCGGCGATTTCGTGCCTTACAAGCGGACGGAACGGGCGTCGCGTTAGAGAGCCCGCCCCGGCTCCAATCCGTGCGCTGCGCGCGGTGGCCGTTCGGTGATCATTGCGTTCCCAATGCTAGGTCCGGCGTTGACGGGTGAGCCGGCTGCGTCGCCGATCGCGATACGCAGAGCCTAACTCAAGGATTTTGCATAATCTTTCGGCGATGATAGGGCGTCGGAATGGACGATTGCCCCCAGCTAAGCCCCAGCGACGACGACAACCCGGAGGCCGCCGGCAGCAGCGGGCGAGAGGCCCGGCTCCGCTGGCTGCGCACCGCCGTCAAGGACGGCATCGAGGACATCAAGGCGGGCCGGGTCGTCGATCTGGAGGCGGCGTTCGAGCGGATCGAGTCGATGCTCGACGAGCTCGAGGCGGCCAAGCGGTCCGGGGCGTGACGCTTCAACCGCGGCGCGTCGGCCGCGCCGTGACAATTGCGACAATTTCGCCACCGCCGCGACATCGTCCCGACTCGGGCCCGGCGTAACTCCCTTCCAACGGCGCCGGGCAACCGCCCCGCCCGAAGCGAGGAAGGAATTCGAGATGGCGTGGATCGCGGCGCTCGGCCTGATGATCGGGACGATGGTGACGCTCCAGGCCTTCTGCGCCGAGCTCAGCTGGCGCCGCTTCGAGCCCCGCGAGCGCTGAGGAGACCCCGACATGCCCCCGATCGCCTTCCTCGCCTTGCTTTCGATGGCGATGCTGCTGCTCGCGGTGCTCCGCCTCGAGCTGAACTTCCGCCGCGTTGCCGAGGCCGGCCCGGACATCGACCCTGAGAGCGGCGTGCCCCAGGCTCCCGGCCGCGAGCCGCAGCGCGCCGGACCCCGGCCCGAGCTTCGCGCCCCTCCGGCGGGAGGCTATTGGCAGGCGCCCTATTCGCGCCCTCAGGCCCGCCGAGCCGGTTTCGCCTTGTAGCGTTTCTGCGGCAGCGGCCCGGCCTTGCGGTTCTGGCGCGCCGAGTCGCGCGGCTTGCCCTCGACCGGCTCGATCCGGACGCCGCCCTCGCCGTCCTCGTCGGTCGCCGTTCGCCTCACCGCGGCCATGAATCGGCTCGCGGCGGCGCGCGGGACTTCGAACATCGTCTCGCCCGCGGCGATCCGGATCGCCCCGATCTCGGACTTGGTGATGTGGCCCCGCCGGCAGAGCAGCGGAAGGAGCCAGCGCGGGTCGGCATTGTGGCGGCGGCCGATGTCCATCCGGAACCAGATCGTGTCCTCGAAGCCGGGGCGCGGGCCCTGGGGAGGGCGGGAATCGCCGGGCGCTCCGGAATCGACCATCTCCTCGGGCGCCGGCATCCGGGCGCGGTGGGCCCGGACCAGGGCGGCGGCGATCTCCTCGGGCGGCTTGGACTCCATCAGCCGGCGGGCGAGGTCGCGGTCCTCCTCCTCGATCTCGGCGGGCTCGAGCAAGGCCGCGAGCAGCCGGTCGTGGTCGCTCCGCCGGATGTCTTCCGGGGTCGGCGGCTTGATCCACTCGACCTCGATGCGCGCTCCGCGAAGCACCATCTCGACCCGCTTGCGCCTCGGATAGGGGACGACGAGGACGGCGATGCCCTTCTTGCCCGCGCGGCCGGTCCGGCCCGAGCGGTGCTGGAGGGTCTCGGCGTCCCTTGGAAGCTCGACATGGACGACGAGGCTGAGGTTGGGAAGGTCGATCCCGCGCGCCGCGACGTCGGTCGCGACGAGCACCCTCGCCCTCCCGTCGCGCAGCGCCTGGAGCGCCTGGTTGCGCTCGTTCTGGCTGTGCTCGCCCGACAGAGCGACGGCGCTGAAGCCGCGCTCGACCAGCGAGCTGTGCAGCCGCCGCACGTTCTCGCGGGTGGCGCAGAACAGGAGTGCGCTCTCGGCTTCGTGGAGCCTGAGCAGGTTGACGACCGAGTGCTCGATGTCGGCCGGCGCCACCGTCATCGCCTGATAGGCGATATCGCCATGGCCGCGGTCCTCGCCGACCGTCGAGATCCGAAGCGCGTCCTTCTGGTAGCGCTTGGCCAAGGCGACGATCGGCCTCGGCATGGTCGCCGAGAAGAGCAATGTCCGCCGCTCCGGCGGAGTGGCGTCGAGTATCTCCTCGAGATCCTCGCGGAAGCCCATGTCGAGCATCTCGTCGGCCTCGTCGAGGACGACCGCACGAAGCTTCGACAGGTCGAGCGCTCCGCGCTCCAGATGGTCGCGAAGCCGGCCCGGCGTCCCGACGACGATATGGGTGCCGTGCTGGAGCGAACGGCGCTCCTTCGAGGCGTCCATTCCGCCGACGCAGGTCGCGATCCGGGCGCCGGCGGGCGCGTAGAGCCAAGCGAGCTCCCGGCTCACCTGCAAGGCGAGCTCCCGGGTCGGAGCGACGATCAGTGCGAGCGGCTCGCGCGCGAACCCGGCGGCGGCGTCTTCGGCGAGCAGCTGGGGCGCGATGGCAAGGCCGAAGGCGACCGTCTTGCCCGAGCCGGTCTGCGCCGACACGACGAGGTCGCGCCCCTCGGCCTCCGGCTCGAGCACGGCGGCCTGGACGGGGGTCGGAGTCGCATAGCCGCGCTCGGAAAGCGCCCCGGCGAGGCGCGAAGGAAGATTGTTGAAGGGCATGGGGGCCATGTGGGAGATAAAGGTGGCGGGGGCAAGGCAGGTAACCCGTTGCCGTCATTCCGGCGAAAGTCGGAATCCATGAACACCGCCCGTGGCCGGGTTCCGCCGACCGTGTTCATGGATGCCGGGTCGAGCCCGGCCTGACGAAGTCACTGACACAATCGACACACATATCCAGCCTGCGCGGCATTCCGGTGACACGAACGGGGCGCACTTGGGCTCATCCGCTGGAGAAGTCCGATGAAGTCCATGATCGCCGGTTTCCTGACCACCGCCCTGCTGCTGGCGCTTCACGTCGCCCCGCCGCCGGAGGCGCTTCAGGCCTATGCGAGCCCGGCCGACCAAGCCTTCGCCGAGCGCCACGAGCACGAATCGAAGGACGAGATCCGCGCCGAGCTCGGCCTCGACCACTAGGGGCGCCGCCGGCACCTTTCGACCGCAATCGGATGACGATTTTCCCCGGTCACCCGCTGAATTTCGAGCGCCCGAAGGCTTGACTGCCCCGATGCCCGCCATCAAGGTCGAAGCGGTTCAGGAGAGAAATCACATGCGTTTCAATTCCATCCTCGCGGCGGTCGCGGCGGCGTCCATGGCGGCGGCCCCCGTCATCGCCGCGCCGAAGCGGGCACCGACCACCGAGGTCGCTCCCGAGTCCGAGACGGTCGAGGGCGAGCAGATCCGGGGCGGCTTCCTGCTTCCGCTGGCGATCATCATCGCGATCATCATCGGGGTCATCCTTCTGACCAACGACGACGAAGATCCGGTCAGCCCGTAAACGTGGACCCGCGCCTCGCCGCTCTTGCCGCTGCGGCCGTGCTCGCAGCCGCTCCGGCGTCCGCCGCCCCGCCGGCCGGCGCCGGGGAGGCTGAGTTTCGGGCCACCTACAAGGAGCTGGTGGAAACAAACACCACCCTCTCCGCCGGAAGCTGCACGCTCGCCGCCGAGCGGATGGCGGCCCGGCTCAAGGCGGCGGGCTTTCCGGCCTCGGACCTTCACCTGATCGTCGAGCCCTCCCATCCGAAGGAAGGCAATCTCGTCGCGGTCCTGCCGGGCTCGGACCCGAAGGCGAAGGCGCTGCTCCTCCTCGCCCATATCGACGTGGTCGAGGCCAATCGCGACGACTGGGCGAGGGATCCGTTCACCCTCGTCGAGGAGAAGGGCTTCTTCTACGCGCGCGGCGCCTCGGACGACAAAGCCCAGGCCGCGATCTGGGTCGATACGCTCGCCCGATTCAAGCGGGAGGGCTTCCGGCCCGGGCGGACCATCAAGATGGCTCTGACCTGCGGCGAGGAGACCGCTGGAGCCTTCAACGGCGCCCAGTATCTGGCCTCGGAGAAGCGCGACCTGATCGACGCCGAGTTCGGACTGAACGAAGGCGCCGGCGGCCTGCTCGACGAGTCCGGAAAGCCGGTCGTGCTCAACATCCAGGCGGGCGAGAAATTCCCACAGAACTATCGGCTAGAGGTCGTCAATCCCGGCGGCCACAGCTCACGCCCGGTCCGGGAAAATGCGATCTACCGGCTTGCCGACGCCCTGGTCAAAATCCGTGCCCACGATTTCCCGGTCCAGTCGAACGCTGCGACCCGGGGCTATTTCGGAGCGATGGCGAAGCTCCTTCCCGGCCCGTCCTCGCCGGCCATGGCGGCCTTCGCCGCCGATCCTTCGGACCGGGCTGCCGCCGCGGCCCTCTCGGGCGCCGACCCGGCCTGGAACGCGATCCTTCGGACCACTTGCGTCGCGACCCTGCTCGAGGGCGGTCATGCGACCAACGCGCTGCCGCAACGCGCCCGGGCGAACGTCAATTGCCGGATCTTCCCCGGGACTTCGGTCGAGCAGGTGCGGCAGGCGCTTGAGCTCGCGGTCGCCGACCCTCAGGTCAAGATCACCACCCTCGAGACCCGAAGCGCGATCTCGCCCCCGCCCCCATTGACGGAGCGGGTGCTTGGGCCCGCCCGGAAGGTCGCGGCGGAGGTCTTCCCGGGGGTCCCCCTCGTCCCGCTCATGGCCGCAGGCGGCACCGACGCGGCCTTCCTCACCCCGGCCGGGATCCCGACCTACGGCATTACCGGAATCTTCTCCGACAGGGAGGGAAGCCACGCCCACGGCCTCGACGAGGGGATCCGCGTCAAGTCGCTCCTGGACGGCCGCGAGTTCCTCTACCGGCTGGTCAAGGCCTACTCGGCCGAATGACGTCATCCGGCGAAAGCCGGGACCTCGGGGAGACCCGCCAAGACTTCTCGCCCTGAGGTCCCGGCTTTCGCCGTGATGACGGAAGCTGCCTCGTCTCGCCGCCGCCCCGCAACGGCACCCCGGTCCCGCGGCGGAACGAGCCCGCACTGAATTCGTTCTGCCTCTGATATGAAAACCAGCCCCACGCCGCTCGCCCGCGCCGCCGCGCTCCTTCTCGCCGCCGCCGCGCTCCCGCTCACCCCCGCGATCGCCCAGGACAGCGCTCCGCCGGCCGAGGAGACCGCGCCGCCCGACGCGACCACTTCGATCCCGCCGCCCGCCGCGACCACCCCGGTCCAGCAGACGGAGACTGTCTCGCCCGACCCGGTCACCGAAGCCGAGGCCGCGCCGGCGCCCGCGGCGAGGACCCGGGCGCCCGCCGCCACGGTCACCCGGCGCACCACGACGACCCGGACGACGACCCGCGCGCCCGCGGCGGTGATCGTCCCGGCGCCGGTGGGAGTCGCCCCGGTGCCCGTCCCGGTCGACCCGCTTGCGCCGGTCGCGACCGCTCCGCTTCCGCCGCCCGTCGCCCAGACTCCGCCGCTCGAAGTCCTCCCCGAGACGCCGCCCGCGCCGGTGGCGACCAGCGTCGAGACCCGCGACAGCCGCGACTCCTTCCTGCCCTGGCTCCTCGGCGGCCTGGTGCTGCTCGGCGCCCTCGCCTTCTTCGCGCTTCGCCGCCGGCGGCCTAGCGTCGTCCATGACGAACGCGTGTACGAGCCCGCGCCCGCTCCGACCGTCGTTCCGGTCGCCGCGGCTCCGATCGTCGCTCCGGTCGAGACCGTGGCTCCCGCCGCCCGGCCGGAGCTCGACCTTACCATGCGCCCGGTCCGCGCCGGGGTGAGCGGCGACGACGCCCGGGTCGAATTCGAGCTCACCGTCGGCAACAGCGGCGCGGTGGCGGCCGAGAACGTCCGGATCTCGACCTGGATGCTGGCTTCCGGCTCGTCCGAGGCGGAGAGCGCCCTGATCGTCCCGCGCGACCATGCCGACACCCCGCCGGTCACGATCGGCGCCGGCGAGTCGAGGACCCTGGAAGCCTCGGTGGCTCTTCCAACCGCCGAAGTGGACGGCGACGCCGTCCTTCCCGTCGTCGTCGCCGACGCCCGCTACAGGCTCCCCGACGGAAGCGAGGGCCGGACCTCGGCCTCGTTCGAGGTAGGCGTTCCGGACGGCGCGGGCCTCGCCCATTTCGGGATCGAGAATCCCTCGGGCCTTCACGAAGGCGTCGTCGCAAGGCCGCTTCGCGAGCCCCAGCGGATCTGAGCCCTCGAGCCCGAGTAAAAGAGGCGGCCTCCGGGAGGAAGAAGCCGCCCCTTTTCGTCGGACTCCTGCCTCATTCCGGAAAAGGTCGGAATCCGGGGGACGAACGGTACCCCGTTCGTGTCCCGGGACAGCAAAGCGCTAGGGCGCGACGATGGTCTGCTGCCCGATATCCAGCGTATAGACCGGGCCTGCGGCCTGGGCGAGGGTGAAGGGTTGCTGGGTCTGGTCGTCGAATGACAGCACCCCGCTAAAGGCGGCGGCACCACCCCAATCGAGGCCGATGAAGACTATGTCGTAGGTACCCGCAGGCACAATGGCGCCGGGAAATATCGTCGTTGCAACCGGCTTGTTACACCCCGACTTGAGGTGAAGAAGTTCCGAGCTTCCGGCCCATTGCGATGCGACGATGTAAAGTTCGTTATCGCAATTCTGGACGTTGATCGAAGAAAGATTTGCCATCACGAGTCTCCATTAAGGACGATGGCACATCACGGTCATGTTTAGTAACATGGATCAACAAGATTTCGGTCCGATACCGACCCTCATTGCCGAAAGAATAACCCGTTTCGGACTTCGTTCTGCCGATTTCGGGGCCCTCAAATGCGAAAGGGCGGCCCTCGCGAGCCGCCCTTCCTCTGTCGTTATTCCGGCGAAGGCCGGAAATCAAATGAACACGGGAGTCTCCGCACGGAGCGTTGTTCATCGATCCCGGATCAGGTCCGGAATGGCCTTCGCGCCTTGCGGCGCTCAGGTCACTTGAGCTCGACGGTCGCGCCGGCTTCCTCGAGGCGCTTCTTGAGCTCCTCGGCTTCGGCCTTGTTGACGCCTTCCTTGACCGGCTTCGGAGCGCCCTCGACCAGAGCCTTGGCTTCGCCGAGGCCGAGCTGGGTGATGGCGCGGACTTCCTTGATCACGTTGATCTTCTTGCCGCCGTCGTTGACGAGGATGACGTCGAACTCGGTCTGCTCTTCGGCAGCCGGAGCGGCGGCGCCGCCGCCGGCCGCAGGCGCAGCCACCGCAGCGGCGGCGGAAACGCCCCACTTCTCTTCGAGCGCCTTGGCGAGGTCGGCGGCTTCGAGAACGGTCAGCTCGCTGAGCTGGTCGACGAGGGAATTGATGTCAGCCATTTTAAGTCTCCATGTTCCGGGCGCTTACGCCCGTCGGGTTCAGTTCAAATCGGAAATTTAAGCGTCTTCTTTCGCCGCGAAGGCGCCGATCACTCGGGCCAGCATCGCTCCGGGCTCGTTGATCGTGCGGGCGATCTTGCTCGCCGGCGCCTGGATGAGGCCGATGATCTTCGCGCGCAGCTCGTCGAGCGACGGAAGCTCGGCCAGCGCCCGGACCCCTGCGAGGTCGAGGACGGTCTCGCCCATCGCTCCGCCGACGATCTCGAAGCGATCGGTGGTCTTGGCGAAATCCACCGCGACCTTGGCGGCCGCGACGGGATCGCTCGAGGTGGCCAGCGCCGTCGGGCCGGTCAGCATATCGCTGATCGGCGCATAGGGGCTGCCTTCGAGCGCGATCAGGGTGAGCGTGTTCTTGGTCACCTTGTAGCTGGCGCCGGCGTCACGCATCCGGTTGCGGAGCGTGGTCGACTGGGCCACCGTCAGTCCGAGATTGCGGGTGACGACCACCACGCTGGTCTCGGCCAGCGTCTGCTTCAACTGGGCGACCTGCTCTGACTTCTGAGCTCGATCCATATTACTCTCCAATATCACCCGGCGGACTATCCGCCGGACGCAGGCTTGCCAGGCACGCGGCCGGGCCGAGCGCCTGATGTCCGTGATGGGGAGAGCGAGCGCCGGAGCCTCGGCTTCCGGCCAACGGCACGCTGGGCGGCCGCAAATCTCTTTCCCCGTCTAGGCTGGATATTAAGCTCCCGAAGGGAGCACCGGCTGTCTCGGACGGCACGCTTCGCGCACGAGGCGACGAAAGCGAAGGCGCGCCTATAAAGGATTTCGGCGCGAGATCAACCCGCGAGCGCCAGGCACGGCCCGGCTGCCGCTCCGGTGCCGTTCGGCCCGGCGACCCCGGCCGAGCCCGGCCTGAAGTCAGCGGGCGCGGATCTCGTTCAAATTCAGCCGCCTCGCCTCGCGCTCATAATGGCTGGCGAGCTGCTGGAGCCCGGAGCGGGCATGCTCGTTCTCCGCGGCGAGCGCGGCGGCGCGGCATTTTTCGGCCTGCTGGTGAAAGAAACGCACATCGTCCATGGCCCCCCAAAGCCTGGGCCTGCTCAAGGTTCCCCTTAAGGACCGCTTGACGGCCGTGCGGCCCGATCGGCGGCGGCGCCCTGTGGGCGCGTCAGCGCCGTCCCTTCGATCGGCGCTTCGCGGGCCGAACCCCGGAGTTCGAATAGAGCCGGGCCGACCAGGCGCAGCTTTGCAGGGCGCAGTCGGTCATCGCGACCCTCAGCCTGTAGGTCCCCGCCGCGGCGGGCGCAGCGTCGAGCTTCGGCATCTCGACCAGCGGCTTGGGCTCGCCCACCCGGGCTCCGGCGGGATCGAGCAGCTCCACATCGCCAGCGCCGCAAGCCGGTTCGCACACGACGACGAACCGATAGGTCGAGCCTGCCGCCAACGGATAATCGAGGCGTGCCTCCTCTCCATTGGCCAGCGCGCCAGGGCGGATCTCGCCCTCTGGCGTCCACCCATCCTTCCTCTGGATCTCGTCCCACTCGGCGAGGATCCGGTTCACCCAGGCCGCCGGCCGGGTCTGGGCCAACGCCGCGCCGCCGTACAGGCCGGCAAGCGCCGCCAGCGCCAGAGATGTTTTTCGCATGTCTACTCCTCGCTAAGCCGTTTCCGGGCTCATCCGCTTACTGTCAACCGGCCGGTCGCCGGACCGGTTTGGGCCAGCGATAGCCGAGCAGCTCATACAGCTCTCGCGCCGGAGCGCCCGATTCGACCGTGTCGGTGAGGTAGCCGCGCTTCGGATAGGCTTTGAGGCAGACGCAGTCGCTCTGGTTGCCGCCGAGGACGAGCAGGCTGTCGCCGAGATCCTCGACGAAGAAGCCGACATGGCCGGTGATCACCGGCTCGTCCGGCGAGTCGCGCCCCCGCGCCCACACCGCGATCGCTCCGAGCCGGGGCGGGTCGGCCGGTTCCCCCCACTCCGCCCAGGCCCGGGCCCAGCCCGAATCCGTCCCCTCGATCCCCGCCTGCCCCAGGCACCAGTTGACGAAGGCCGAGCACCAGGGCGTCGAATCCCGCTCCCACTCGCCCTCCTCCAGGTCCGAGCAGGTGGCGAGATATTCGAGGATTCGCGGATGATCGCCGCTTCCGCTTTCGGCGACGCAGGCGGCGAGCTCTTCGAGCGCGATTCCGTACCAGGGAGGAGCGGCGGACATGGTCTTATGGTAGCGGCCCGCAGGCACCGGAAGAAGAGCCCGTGCGATCGGGCGCGCAAGCCCCGTCCGCGGAGGAGAATCTGCGTCAGCAGGCGGAAAGCGCCGGCCTCGCCCGTCAGGATGTCGAAAAGGGTCGGGCGCTTCTCGGGAAGGGCTTCGCGGCCGAGCGCGACGCCGCCCGCCTGCAGCGGGAATATCTGGCTCAGCTCGACTCCCAGATGGCTGTGGAGCAGCGCCTCCTGCAGGTGCGGAGCGAGATTGCCGAGATCCGCGCACAGATGATGCAACTGCCCACCGAGCGCGAAGACAGGACCGCGGAGCTTCGGCTTCGAACGGCCGACCTCGAGCAGCGGGTGACCGAAGCCCAGCGTTCCAAATCCTACGTGCTGCGGGCGCCGGTCTCCGGCCGGGTTTCGGGCCTTCAGGCGCATGTCGGCCAGGTTGCGGCCGTCGATGTTCCGCTCCTCAGCATCGTGCCCCAGGGCGCGGAGCTGGAGGCGCAGCTGCTCGTGCCGACCCGTTCGGCCGGATTCATCGGCGAGGAGCAGGAGGTCCGGCTGATGTACGACGTCTTCCCCTACCAGCGCTTCGGCCTGCACGGCGGCCGGGTAAGGACCGTCGCCCGGGTCGCGATGACTCCGGACCAGGTGAGGGCGCCGATACGCGTCGAGGAGCCGGTCTATGCGGTGAGGGTGAAGATCGCGGCGCAGTCGATCCACGCTTATGGCCGCTCGGTCGCGCTTCAGCCGGGCATGTCGCTGAAGGCCGGCATCCTGCTCGAAGAGCAGAGCATTCTCGATTGGCTTCTAAGCCCGCTGTACAGCGTGCGCGGACGTCTCTGACGCCTGCCGGCACGCAAAAAGGGCCGGCGCTTCCGCACCGGCCCTTCATTTTTCGGACGCTCCAGGCGTTTAGACCGCCGCCACCTCGGCGACGTCGACCTTGAGGCCGGGGCCCATAGTCGAACTCAGCGCCACCTTCTGGACGTACTTGCCCTTGGCGCCGGCCGGCTTGGCCTTGACGATGGCGTCGACGAAGGCGGTGAAGTTGCGCTTGAGGTCCTCGGCCGGGAAGCTGGCCTTGCCGATTCCGGAATGGATGATCCCGGCCTTCTCGACCCGGAACTCGACCTGCCCGCCCTTGGCCGCCTTGACCGCCTCGGTCACGTTGGGGGTGACGGTGCCGAGCTTCGGGTTCGGCATCAGGCCCTTGGGGCCGAGCACCTTGCCGAGCCTGCCGACGATGCCCATCATGTCGGGAGTCGCGATCACGCGGTCGAAGTCGATCGTCCCGCCCTGGATGGTCTCCATCAAATCCTCGGCGCCCACCACGTCGGCGCCCGCCGCAGTGGCTTCCTCCGCCTTGGCCCCGCGGGCGAACACCGCGACGCGGACGTCCTTGCCGGTGCCGGCGGGGAGAGTCACGACTCCGCGGACCATCTGGTCAGCGTGGCGCGGATCGACGCCCAGGTTGAGCGCGATCTCGATCGTCTCGTCGAACTTCGACTTCACGTTGGCCTTCAACGTCTCGATCGCCTCGTCGACGCCGTAGAGCCGGGTGCGGTCGACCGCGGCGTCGATCGCCTTCTGGTTCTTGCTGATCTTGCCCATGTCCTTAGCTCCCCGTCACTTCGAGGCCCATGGCGCGGGCCGAGCCTTCGATGATCCGCGACGCGGCCTCGATGTCGTTGGCGTTGAGGTCCTTCATCTTCATCTCCGCGATCTCGCGAAGCTGGGCGCGGGTGACCCGGCCGGCGCCGATCTTGCCGGGCTCCTTCGACCCCGACTTCAGCCCCGCCGCCTTCTTGAGGAGGAAGGTCGCCGGCGGAGTCTTGGTCTCGAACGAGAAGCTGCGGTCGGCGAAGACGGTGATGACGGTGGGGATGGGCATGCCCTTCTCCAGCTCGGTCGTCGCCGCGTTGAACGCCTTGCAGAATTCCATGATGTTGACTCCGCGCTGACCGAGCGCGGGCCCGATCGGAGGCGACGGATTGGCGGCGCCCGCGGGCACCTGGAGCTTGATATAGCCCGTGATCTTCTTAGCCATGTGTCTCACTCTGTTAATCGGCCGGGAACGACGTTGACCTGCGGTCGAACTCCGTTTCCGGCCGGGTTTCAAGTTTAGCGGTCCGGACGAAGCGCCGAGGCGCCTCTCCCGCAATTTCCAGCCGATGCTTGGAAGGGCGCGCCCTTAGCGCAATCGGCGGCGGAGCGCAAACCTCGAAGCGGAGCCCTCCCCCTCCCCTCCCCTCCCCTCCCCGTCCCCCGCCTCGCCTTCTTCGCGCCTTCGCCTGCAACCGCGCTTTTTCCGGATCGCGCGAAGGCGCGAAGGCCGCGAAGTTGCAGCCTTCCAACCCGGCGCCGCTTCACGGAACATTGGAAGACACGCGAATCGGAGAAGCCGCAATGCCCCGCCCCCTCACCCCCCTCCAGGCCCATGAGAACCGCCTCTTCCTCGACGCCCTCGCCCGCACCGGCAACGCCCGGATGGCGGCCCGGGAGATCGGACGGCCGGCGAACAGCTTCCACTATCGGCGCAAGCGCCATCCCGCCTTCGCCCAGGGCTGGGACTGCGCGGTGGCTGCGGCGCATGCGAGGTTCCACCTTTCCGGCGGGAAACGGGGGCCGGAAGCTCCAGAGTCGCGGCTAGGCCAGAATACCCCTCCACCGCGCTTCGAGCGGTCCCCCTCCCCCGGAAATCCGGGGGAGGATTTCAGGACGAAGGGCGGCGAGCCGACGGTGGTCCGCACCCGGGGCGGCAAGCTCCAGATCCGGCTCGCGCATCCGGACAAGCTCACCAAGGCGTGCGAGCAGGCCTTCCTCTACGCCCTCTCCGCGACCGCCAACGTCCGGCTCGCCGCCGCGGCGGCGGGCGCCTCGGCCCGCGCCTTCTACCGGCGCCGGCGGGACAATCCGGCTTTCGCCCGCGAGATGCGGCTCGCGCTCAAGATGGGCTGGGAGCGGCTCGAGATCGCGGCGATGGAGGCGGCGACGCCGGAGAGCCACTGCGACGACCAATGGCGCAATTGCGACCTCGCCCCGATGCCGCGCTTCACCCCGACCCAGGCGGTGCAGCTGCTGAGCCTCCACGACAAGAGCGTCAACCAGGGCTGGGAAGCGCCCCACCGCCGCCGCCGCCGGGGCGAAAGCGACGAGATCTATTCGCTCAGGCTTGCAGCGATGTGGAGGGTCGAGTGCAACCTCGAAGCGGAACAGGCGGCGCTTCACCGCGCGGCCCGCTTCGAGGAGACGGGCGACTGGCGCCACGAGGACGAGCTGCCCCCGCCGCAGCTTCCGCCGCTGGAGCTGGTGACGGGGTGGTCGAAGGCGAAGGGCAAGCCGGCGCATCACGAGGGGGTGGCGTTGTTCGGCGGGTGGCGGATCGGGGATATGCGGAGGCGGATGGGGGAGGTGTGAGGTCGATCGTCCGTGGGCGGGCCCACGGCCGGGCCTGAGGTTTCACGTCAGCGGTTCGGGCAGGCCCTGGTCCTCGGCGCGTCGTCGCAGGCTCCGCAGGGCTCGCGCCACACCACCCACTCGCGGGTGACGGCCCCGCAGGCCCAATATTCATAGTCCGCTTGGGCGTCGCAGCAGCTGCATTTCCAGAGTTTTGGTGCCGGTGCGCCTTGCGTTGCAGGCCATGGGTTCCTCGAGTCGCTCTTCGCGGCCAGGCGAACCTAGCACGTTCGCGGGGTGAGGGACGGCCGAGAGATCGGTTCACGCGAAGCCGCGAAGGCGCGAAGGGGCCGAGCGCGCCAACAGGGACCGTATGGCTTTTCCAGCCCACGGGGCGTGGCGCCGTCGGGAAGGGGTGCCGTAAATGTATACTGTCACCATTTTTCCCGGAGGGCAAATGCAAGCCTACTGAGGATCATCCATATCTCTCCCGTAAGAGCAGGCGCTGTACGTTGTGATGGACGCATTACTTTCCGGTCCATCGCCGCCTCAGCCACTCCATCAGCCTTCCGATACGGCCCTCACGTTTGCGGCCCTGTTCGTGGAGTGTTGAAGATCGGGAATACGCCCACCGGTCGCCATCACGGCGTTTCTCCGCCTCACCGCGATTGACCAATTCATTTGCGGCGTCGGCCACCTCCCAAGGAGCCTCCTCCAGGTCACGCGCAATTTCTTCTGCAAAGCGATGCCGTTCATCAAGGGCCGCGCGGACGAGATCCAGAAGCTCAAGATCATATTCTCCCACGTCCAGAATGTCGGGACCACACCAGATGATCCTGTTGCGGCGCAGGAAGAAATGAGCCCGGCATCCGGACTCTCGCCAAATCGATGGATACACGGAAAGCAAATCTCTTTCCCTATAAATTCTCCAAGCCGCACCAGCTCGATCGTCGAGGTTAATCGTGAGGACCGAGCCGCACGCATCGGGACACGCCATCACGAGAGAGCGAGGGCGTCCACGGCGCACGAGCACCACATCACCCGCAGAGAGTAGTAGATCGTCGGCGTCATGCCGGCTTTGTACCTCGCCTCTAAACCGAATGTGGCGCACCGGGTTCACTGGAGACCTCACCCGAGTGCGCTTGAGTTCGCACCGCCGACTACACTACGATGTTGCACGGGACGGGTCGGTAGAGGCAAGCTATCTCCCTTTGCAAGCGCTCCTGAGACTGAGCACACGAAACACTCTGCATCGACATTTGCAGTTATATTTCGCACGCTGCCGTTGATACCGTCATAGATTTGGGCACGCGATTTCACCGGTGCCGAGGCAACCACGCCCAGAAACATTGTTATGGCCAGTGAGGACACCGTGGAATTCAACGATATCACAGAAGGTTGCGGCTCACGGACACCTGTGATGTAAGGGTCAGCTTTACGTTGTTCCGGTGTCATCATTTCTCGCCGGATTTGCTCGGAATCCAGTTGGTCCATGCAGGCGAGACAAGGCAAGCCGGGGGCAAGAAGTTGCACACGTCCAGTTATGAAGGCCAGCTGACCCAGCCGAACGCTTATGCTGACACCCATATCAATGGTCGGGATTAAGTATTGATATGCAATCTGTCCTATTACCGCGCGGCTTGCATGGGAATCGGTGCAGGAGAACACTATGTCGGCTCCGATTAATTGTCTTGCGACATGATCATCTGCAACATCGCCCGCAATCGCTTTGACAGAGGCTCCATCAAATACGCTTTGTATTCCACGTCGTGCCACATCGACTTTTAAGGCGCCGACGTCCGCCGGAACCGCTCCCACAAGGCGATTTAGGCTCGTCTCATCGACGGTGTCAAAATCGACGAGGATAAAATCTCGGATGCCGAGGTAAGTTAACTGCTGGCAGATAATGGACCCGGTGCCACCCAATCCAACGATTGCTACCCGTAGGCGGGATATGGCCAGTTGGCCCAGCTTTCCGAATGCACGAATTTGTCGATCGTGCCAAGGCATCACCAATTCGGGAGCTCTTGGATCAAAGAGAGTAACTAACTCCTTTCCAACCTGCCGAACCCGTATTTCTGGACCACACCCGATGATCCGAGCCCGCAGGCCGCCGGGAGAAACAACCATGGCTGCATGGGGCCGAGAGGGCAACCTAGCCGCTAGAAAATCAGCCAATCGCCGCTCGCCTTGGTCGTCCACCCGAGAAAAGCTTGGAAGCTGGTGATCCGCAGGATGCGAGTGGGCAAAGATGCAGACCAGATCATCCTGACGAGCACCACTCGTAACCTCGAACACGTATTCAGGTGTCAGGGTAGCCGAGACGGGACTACGTTCGGCGTATGCTGCTGGCGGCGCGAACTCCATGCGCGTTATAAAAATTCGAAGACCCTCTATTGTCTCAGAGACCCGGCCATAAAGCACGGCACAGGTTTCGACATCCATTCGCGAAAGAAGTCCTGACTGTAACCGCTCACTATCCGGAGCAGCAAATACCAACTCAATCACGTGAGGCTCTCAAATCTTCGCTCGATAACAGCCATCCAGGTGAGTAGGTTATCGCGGTTGGGCTTCCATCCTCCCTGCAAGTGCCATGAGAACCAGAGCGTGCTCCCGATCAGCGGCATAGGCTGTTCGGTCGAGTTCTGTGGCAGCGCACCATTAGCCAACCTAAGGTCAGCCTCCGTGTTGAAGCAATCCGGGTTCGCGTGCGGAAACGCCACCGGAATAAGAAAGTGAACGCTAGTCTCCTTTTTGTTCCAACCCTTTGGCAGCCTCACATGCGGCACACTCACCACGACCGCACCGGCGCCGTCTTGTAGCACGGCGCCGGGATAGCGGGCTTTCAAGGCGTCAAACTGAATCTCGAGAGGCGTTTTAACGGCTTTGCCTGCTGCGACGTTCATTTCACGCTCCGAAAGTTGCGGACGGGACAATCACGAATCTGCGAGGGCCGTGATCCTTGGCAAGCGAGATCACCTCATCGTCCTGGAGCAAGCGGTCCGGCTCGTCACCACGGCCTTCGAGGGAGAGCTTGTCGCCCGGTTCCACGCCCGGCACCAAGTTCAGGATTTCCCGGGCGGTGAGCGTGGCTTTCTCGGACTCAAACCGGTCCTTCCCAACAAAGTAGAAATAGTGCTCCGGCTTAGCCTTCTCGTTGCCGCCCTGCCCGCTCTTGTCCGGCGAAACGCTGCCCGGATGCTCATCCTTATCCTTAACCATCGTGATCCTCCTTTACCCGCGCCTCGCGCTCCGCGAGTCGCCCATCCGAGGATCGTCGGTAGGCGCTTTCCGACAACGATACAATCGAAAGCGATGCAGTTTTTTGTGGAAAACTTTATTTTTATGTTATCTTGCAGGGCCGATTGGGAGACACTGGACGCATGACCGCCTTAACGAGTAGGTTAAGGCCGAGGCGTCAAATGAGCCACCCGAGACGGCGCAATGCGGAACTTCCTAAGGAACGCTTCGTCGGGCCGCGGTGGATGATCGCTATGTGTGAGGCCGAGTGGAGTATTTTCCAATATGGGATTGAGCCAGAAGCGAACGATCTCCTCACCGTCATTATGGAGACTTTCTGCGAAGAGGGTGACTTTGACTTCCCTCGAGGCCGCTTCCGGTGGTTCGCCCGGGCGACCGACGACCCCCGGGGCGTCGACGTGGGGGCGTTTGAGGCGAGAGGTGTAGTGCTGGAGGGGCGCCGAGCATTCATCAACGGCCGTGACGCCTTTTTTGTCACTAAGATCACGATCGATACTCCGCCGGTGCCGAGACGCGGTCGGCGCTATCGTACGTCAGATGTGCGTCAACGAAATCTACCTTTTGATAAATGAGCCCTAGGGGTGGGTAAAATGAGCCGGAATATGAAGATTATAGCTACCGAAGGGGATGAAGGTCGAGAAGCGCGTCTCGCAGAGGAGCGGTTTCTTTTTGCCACCCAAAGGGCTATGCAGCGAGCGTTGAATGAAAAGGGAGTTCGTTACAAAGATCTTGCACGTCGGCTTGGCGTAAGTGAGGCGCGCGTGAGTCACATCTTCGGTGACGACGCTTCTAACTTAACCATGAAAACTGTCGCGCGCGTATTTTACTGTCTAGGCGAAAAGCCGCTAATACTATCTGTGGCTGAGTACGACCGCAGGTTCGCCGAAGCGACTGGAGGCGCACAACCGACTGGCAGCACTTGGACGATGAGCGGTGTTCCGACAGACTTTTGGATCGAACCCTCAGCCGCGACGGTCGAGAACTCGGAGCTACCGAAAACCACGGGAAAAGTGACTACTCCCCATAAATGGACGATAGCGGAAGACGCCGCCGAACGGCGGAAGAGAGCTGCTTAATGGCTCGCGATCCACATAAGGTGAATGCGGTCGCTTACAACAGCGTAGTCGAGCGCGCCCTTCTCAGAAGCATTCGGCTTACAGAATGTCGATTTGACATGAAGCCTGAGGCGCTCGACGCAGATTTAGCTGTGTGGCAGAAAGATATCAGGGGTGATGTAGAAGAGGTATTTTTTGATAGGGATAACGGCCGATTGGCTGGATTCTTTGTTTTTGAAGCAATCCTCAGATTCCGCCGCAAGAGAGTTTTAGTTGTGTCTGCAAAGTACTTGGTTACATACAAAGTTTCAGGAGAAATTGAAACGGACATTGGAGAGCTTTTTGTTGAGCGGGTCGGACGAGTGGTTGCCTACCCATATTTCAGGTCGGTCGTAGCGACCTTGGCTGCGCAAGCCGGACTGCAAATGCCGCCACTGCCGATTATCAGCTTGGCGCCTCGGACCGTGAAATCTGTGGCTGATCTCGAAGAGCAGGGTCCGGTTAAGATACTGAGTGAAGGGCCAAAAGGGAGGCCGCCGAGGCGACTAAAAACCTAACTAATTGAACCGAGGCCTCAATGGCGGGACGCGTCACCTCAGGGCACGGATGGACGTTGCCGACCGGATCGATGCGGTTGGGGACTCAGCGTCGAGGTCTTTACGGTTAAGTCATGATGGATGCGCACCCAGTCGGTGATTTGACGATAGGTTGCCATCAGGTCAGCCGTCGCAAAAGCTCGATTAGCTCCAACCCCAACACCCGGCATACCACGATGAGATCTGGCAGATCGAGCCGCCGCTGCCCGCGCTCGTAATTGGAAACGAAGCTCTGCGAGCGGCCGACGGCCTTGCCGATCTGGCCCTGGTTCAGGCCGGAGGCGATGTGGGCTTCGATGAGGAGGCCGCAGAGCCTGCGTCCCAGCCGGTCTCGTTCGTCTTTCGACAAGCTCAGGATGAGCGGGGGGGAGCGCCATGGCTTCGTTCATTCCGGCTGCACCAGATCGACCGGGCTGGCGCCGAGGCCGCTCGCCAGCTCGAAGAGCGTCACGACCGTCGGGTTGCGGCGGCCGTTTTCGAGCTTGCTGATATATTGCTGGCTGAAGCCGGTGCGCTCGGCGAGTTGCTCCTGGGTCAGGCCCGCCGCAGTGCGGAGACGCAAGGCATTGCGACCGACGAGCTTGCGCATGTCCATGCAGGGTCAGATGGCCCTGCGGGCTGCGGGAGTTTAGCAACTATAGTATGTGAGGAACGGGCGCGACCCACGTCTTTGCGGTGAAGTTCCGTACACCGCCCGCGATGATCCTCCGCCAGATCGGGCCTGCTCGGGCTCCGCGTGCCCGCTACAATTGGCTGTTGGCAGAGCAAATTATGCACTATATTGTGTAATTGTGGAGATCGATTCTCGCTTTTCGAGGAGAAAGACGTTGGCCGTGTTCAATCCGCCGCCGATTCCCGTGCCGCCGCTCGAGGAGCTTCGCGCCGCCGCCATGCGGCTGACCGCCGAGCTCGACCAGGCGAGGCTTCATCGGGCCGCCGCTCACCTTTCGATGGCGGTGGAGGCGATGGTCGAGGCTCCGGATCCGGCGGTCAACGACAATGTCTACCGCTCGGACGTGGAATGCCAGTTCGAGTCCGACGAATATCAGCGGGTGTGGATGTACAAGGACGGGGACGCGCACATCATCGGGCGGAAGGATTATGTTCGGACCGAGATGTGGCGGTTCCTTCGGACGACGCTTTCGGAGCGGTTCTAGGGAGGGGCGCTTTCGGGGGCGGCCTGGTTCCCCGGCGGAGGCCGGGGTCCAGCTTTCGGAGGCGGGAGGACTGGGTCCCGGCCTTCGCCGGGAAACTGTAAATCCGGTTGGCGCTTTTGGGGGATATAGTCTTCGCTTATCTTGCGAAAGCGACGGGTTCGGCCTTGTTATTCGCGGTTTCGAGCGGATAGCATGGCCCTTGTCCGCCGTCCGTCGGCGGGCCGGGGCTTGATGACCTCGCGGGTTGGATCGGGCTTGCCGGCTTTGCCGGACGGCCGGATGGCGGGCGCCATGTCCAAGCCGTAGCGGTCCCCCCGCGCCGGCCAAAAGCGCCCGCGCCTGTCACTCGCAGGTTATCAACGTCCGGTTCCCGCCCGCCCGGCTCCCCCGCCTGGAGCTTTTCCTGTCGGCGGAAAGGCGGCTTTGGTCATGCCGGGCTCGATGCAGCAGCCGCCTTGTTCCGCCGCGAGTCTGCTGGAAGGAAGGTGGGCCGCGGATCAAGTCCGGGGTGACGGTTCGCGCCGACAGGTCGGACCTAGCTCGGCTCCACCTCGACCGCCAGCGGGCCCTTCCGGCCGGCGGCGATTCGGGCGCGCAGGGGCTGGTCGGGGGTGAGGTCGGCGAGGCCGCCCCGGCGCACCGTCTCCATGTGGACGAAGATGTCCTGGCCGTCCTCCTCCTCCCGCACCAGGAAGCCGTAGCCCTTCAGGCGGTTGAACCATTTCACCCGGACGGCCTCGAAATCGCCGGCCTCGTCGAGGAGAGCGGAAGGATCGATGCGCTCTCCCGAGCCGGGCGAGGGCGAACGCTGGGGCTCGGGCATCACCGCCTGGCTGAGGTCGATCGACAGCACCTTGCGGGCCTGGAGGCCGCGCTCCTGCTCGGCCACCAGGCATTCGACGACCGCGCCTTCCGGAAGGCTTCGGCGGTCATGCTCCTTGAGGATGCTGAAATGGACGAGGATGTCGCCCTTCGCCTCGTCGCTGACCAGGAAGCCGAAGCCGCGGGTCGCGTCGAACCATTTCATGGTGCCGGTGACCCGCGTCAGGGCCTCGTCCTCGGGACGCGGGGGTTCGCCCGCGCCTCCGGCATCCAGCGCGCCGCTTTCTTCACTCAATCCACGGCGCGAAGTCATTGACGGCCGATCCACGTTACAAACCGCGGTGACTATCACGCCTTCCGAGGATTTGTGAACCGTTTACGGCCGTTTTTATGGGACATCCGGCTCGGGCAGGTCTTCGGGCGCGGTGCCGAGCACCTGGCGAACCAGATGGAGAGGGTGGCCGGCTCGAAGCATCGCCGCCGCGGCCTTGTCCCGGGCTGAGCGGTCCGCGGCCGCCGGGGCGTAGGGACCGAGCCGCTTGCGCCGGGCGAAACGATGCGCGGCGGCGAGCGCCTCCTCGGCGGATATGTCGCGGGCCTCGGCGGAATCCGCCTCGGCGATCCCGGCGCCTCGAAGGGCCTCCTTGACCCGCCGCTCCCCGAAGCCGCGCCGGAGCAGCGAAGCGCTTCGCGACTCGGCGAAGCTCCTGTCGTCGACATAGCCGAGCTCGGCGAAGCGTTTGACCAGCCGCTCGACGGGCGGCTCGCCGGGGCCGCTCCACCCCCGCTCCTTGAGCTTTCGGCGCAGATAGGCGGCGAGCTTCGACCGGGTGGTGGCGTAGCGGCCGGCATAGAAGAGTCCGAGCCGCTCGAGCCCCTCGGAATCGAGCGGGGGACGGGGCCTTTTGTCGGGTCTGGATCTCACGCGCCATGATTGTGCCACAGTCGGTCCCGATTATAAACCTGTACCTCTCCCGTGCCTGGGAGCGGCGCCGCGCAACCACCTGAGAGGATCCGCTACAACCGTGCCCGAGACTTTGGTCCCGACGCCGACTGCGGACGATCTGCCGCGCCGCTTCGCCGACTTCGAGACGCTTGGAGAAGCGCTCGATTATGCGGCCCTGGGCGTTCGCGGCCTGAACTTCCACGATCCGCGCGGAGAGCTGGTCCGGGCCTATCCGTATAGCGAGCTGCGCGGCGACGCTTTGGCCGCCGCCTACCGGCTGATCGCGGCCGGAGTGAGGCCCACGGACCGGATCGCGATCGTCGCCGAGACCAGCCCCGAATTCGCGGCTTTGTTCTTCGGCGCCGTCTATGCCGGCGCCTGGCCGGTGCCGCTGCCCTTGCCGACCTCCTTCGGGGGCCGCGATTCCTATATCGACCAGCTCAAGGTCCAGCTCGCCAGCGCCGACCCGACCCATCTCTTCTATCCAAGCGAGCTTGCCGGGATGGCGGGCGCCGCGGCCGAGGCGGCCGGAGTGGCGGGCGAATCCTGGGAAAGCTTCGCCGAGCGCGAAGGCCCCGAGGCGGCGCTTCCCAAGGCCCGCCCCGACGACATCGCCTATCTCCAATATTCGAGCGGCTCGACCCGCTTCCCGCACGGAGTCTCGGTCACTCATCGCGGCCTTCTCAACAACCTCGCCGCGCACAGCCACGGAATGGAGGTGATCGAGACCGACCGCTGCATCTCCTGGCTGCCCTGGTATCACGACATGGGCCTGGTCGGCTGCCTCCTGTCCCCGATGGCCAACCAGATCTCGACCGATTATCTCAAGACCGAGGATTTCGCCCGCCGCCCGCTGGCCTGGCTCGACCTCATCACCCGCAACAAGGGCACGACCGGAAGCTATTCGCCGACCTTCGGCTACGACATCTGCGCCCGCCGGGTCTCGAGCCTCACCAACGTCGCCGAGCGCTTCGACCTGTCGCGCTGGCGGATCGCCGGCAACGGCGCCGACATGATCCGCCCCGACGTCATGCAGGCCTTCGTCGACGCCTTCGCTCCGGCCGGGTTCGACGCCAAGAGCTTCTGCCCGAGCTACGGCCTCGCCGAGGCGACCCTCGCGGTCACCATCATGCCTCCGGGCGAGGGGATCGTCGTCGAGCTGGTCGAGGAGACGACGCTCTCGGGCGACGGCAAGATGCACCGCGACCGGCCGCAGCGCTACCGGGCGATCGTCAATTGCGGCCGTCCCGCGCGCGACATGGAGATCGAGATCCGCGACGAGGACGGCGCAACGCTGGGCAACCGCGAGATCGGAAAGGTCCATTGCCGAGGCCCCTCGGTGATGGTCGGCTATTTCCGCGACGAGGAAGCGACCGCCGCCTGCCTCGATGGCGAGGGTTGGCTGGACACCGGCGACATGGGCTACATGTCCGACGGCTATCTCTACATCGTCGGCCGCGCCAAGGACATGATCATCATCAACGGCAAGAACCACTGGCCCCAGGACATCGAATGGGCGGTGGAGCAATTGCCCGGCTTCAAGGCCGGGGACATCGCCGCCTTCTCGATCACCACGCCCGGGGGCGAGGAGACCCCGGCGGTGCTCGTCCAGTGCCGGACCTCCGACGCGGAGGAGCGCTCGAGACTGAGGGAGATCATCCGCGAGCGCGTGCGGGCGATCACGGGCATGAACTGCGTCATCGAGCTCGTGCCGCCGCGGACCTTGCCGAGGACGAGCTCGGGGAAGCTGTCGAGGGCCAAGGCGCGGAGCCTGTATCTTACCGGCGAGATCCAGCCCTACGACATCGCGGCGTAGCGCCCGAGCGCGGCGCGACGCGAAACAATCGTCGAGCAGCGCGAAGAGAGCAGGAAGCGCGGCCGGACTACGCGCGCCGCTCTGGAGTCCTCGATGTCCGGCGAGCGATTGCAAGTGGGTTCGCGGATTGTTCAGCGAACGACGAAGCGTATTCTGCAATGCACATCGACGGGCATTGCAGCGGAGGGAGAAGGAACTTCGGCTCAGTATCCCGCTGCAATGAGCGGGGCCCGGCAGGCAGATTCGAAAGCTTTTAGTTCGAAACCCTCGCGGGGCGCCCGGACGATGCGTGCTTGCTCAACTCCCTCGGATCGGCACCAGCCCTCGGTTGTGGCACCGGCCGAGGCTTTGACAAGGACATGATCACCACCCGACCCGTTCCGCCGGACGGGGCGCCGTCCCATTGTTCGGGAGTAGCCGCGCTTTCCGCAGCGTCATCCCGGGCACTGGAACTCGCCGGCGCCGGCTGCGCGATCGGCTCGGCTGCCGCCGCTGGAGCCGCGAGGACCAGCAGGCCGGCCGACCAGGCACCGATCATCATTACGCTCCGCATAACACGCCCCTCTTCCCCATGTGATACCGCCACAATCATCGGACGGGAGGATCAAGTCAACATCTGAAAATACCGGCTTGCTTCATTGATTTGATCCATGCAGTCTCGCTGCATCGGGGAATCGTGGGGGCGCGAGACATGTCGAGTACGAGTATTAGCCGCGCACAGAGCGGACGCGAGACTCGCGAAATAATAATCCTCGACCCGACACTGCCTGCTCGACAGACCGGGCATAATACTTACCGCGCCGCAGTGGTTTTATTCGTTACCGCGCTCGCCCTCATCTGGTCCGGCGCCGCGAATGCGCAGACGGAGCTGACCAGGCTGGCCTGGGCCGGCCAGAACAACGGAGTGGTCGCCGGGTTCGACACGCCCCAGCAGGCCTGCGAATCCAACCAGAACATGTACATCCCGGCTTTCGGCCGCCCGGTGGGAACGCTCGTTTCGTCCAACCCCGCGCCGGACACCATGGACGGCTACGCCGGGGTCAAGGTGCCCGCCTACGATTGCCACTATGATTCGGGCTCCGGCTATTACGACACGATCCGGTCGCTGCAGGGCTGCACCAACGGCTTCAAGCTCGTCAACGGCGCCTGCCTGCCCGCCTCCTACGCAGTGACGGCGGAGCCGACGTGCGACGACGGGTGCAAGGGCGTTCCGGGGCAATATCCCGCCGTGGGCGATCCCGTCTCCGTCGCGACCGGAACGAAGGTCGAGGCGGTGACCGACTATTCGAGCGGCGGGCCGTACCCGATCGAGATCAAGCGCCACTATCGAAGCCTCAACATGCCCCGCGACGAGAGCAGCATCGGCTTCGGCCTTGCCTGGCGGATCAATGTCACGGGCGTGAAGGCGAGAAAGGAATGGAGCGGAAGGAACGTCGTCGTCTCGCGCCCGGATGGCGGCCAGACGCGCTATTTGGACACCACCGACGGCTCCACCTACGGGCTCCCCTACGGCGCCGACTGGGGGCCCTATTCGATCGAAAAATGGTTCAGGAACGGAACCGAGTACGTCCAGGGCCAGGGCGACGCGAAAGACCGGTTCCGCCGGATGAGCGCCACCACATACGAATATCAGGACGAGAACGACCGGATCGACGTCCTGGAGTCGAATTATTACGGAATGTGGGTCGTGAAGACCCGGTGGAGAGGCGGGTACGAGCGCAATTACGCCTATGCGCCCGAGGACGGCGATCACAGCCGGCCGATCCAGATCAGCGACAGCCTGGGACGCGTGGTCAACATCACCTGGGACGGCAACCTCATCTCCGAGGTCGGTCTCCCGGACGGGACGAGGCTTCAATACACCTACGAGGCCCGCGCCGCGGCCGGCAACGTGCCCAGCGCCGCGGTGCTGACCCAGGTCGTCCGGCGAAAGGCCGACGGCACCCTGATCGACAGCAAGGGCTACCAATATGCGCCGCCACAGAGCGGAACCCAGGTCCCGCTGCTGGCGGCCGTAATCGACGCGACCGGAAAGACGATCGACTCCACCACCTACGATTCCATCGGCCGGGTCCTGACGGCGCAAGGTCCGGGCGGGGCGAATGCGGTCAGCATCGCCTATGACGACACGGCGGGCAAGCGGACGGTCACCAACGCGCTCGGCCAGGTCGAGATCTACACCGCCGAGAAGTCCGGGCTGCACTACGCCACCGATCCCGACACCTCGCTGATGCGGATCGTCTCGAGGGTCCGCCAGGCCAGCGCCACCGTTCCGGCCTCCTCCTGGTCGCTCACCTACGGGTTCGGCGACCACACGCGGACCGACTGGAACGGGGTGGTGACCAACGAGATCTACGACGATTACCAGAACGAGACCCAGCGGATCGAGGATTATAACGGCCTGAAGCGGACGACCACGACGACCTGGTCGACCGCCTTCCACCTTCCGACCAAGATCGTCGGGCCCAACCTCACCGTGAACTTCACCTACGACACGGCCGGCCGGCTGACCCGCCGCGAGGAAGTCGACACGATCAATTCTCGCCAGCCGGTCATCCGCGCCTGGACCTACACCTGGAACGCCATTGGTTTGATGACCAGCGTCACCGGCCCGCGCACAGACGTCGTCCAGACGACCAGCTACACCTACGACGCGTACGGCAATTTGGCGACGGTGAAGGATGCGCTGAACCGGGTCACCACGATCAACTCGGTGAACGCCGCAGGCCTTCCGACCTCGATCACCGACCAGAACGGGGTCGTCACCCTACTCACCTACGATCCGCTCGGCCGCATCACGAGCTCCAGCGTGCAGGGCCCGGTGCCGGCGACGACGGTCTTCGGCTACGACCTGAACGGCCTGCTGACCTCGATCACGTCGCCCGGCAACGTCACCTTGACCTATGTCTATGACGACGCTCACCGGCTGACCAGCATCCGCGATTCGGCCGGCAACAAGACGGTGTTCGAGCTCGACGGCCTCGGCAACCGCAAGCAGACCCAGATCCAGACCGGCGCTGCCCAGGTGCTGATGGCCAGCAGCGCCACGTTCGACAGCCTCGGCCGGCTTCTGACCAGCGTCGGCGCCGTCAACCAGACCACCCGCTTCGAATATGATCCGAACGGCAACCTCACCAAGGCGATCGATCCCAGGAACGCGGCGACGGTGAACGCCTATGACGCCCTCAACCGGGTCAAGCAGGTCACCGATGCCCTGAACGGAGTGACGAAGACCGCCTACGACCTTCGCGACAACGTCACGTCGGTCACCGATCCCCGGCTCCACGCGACCACCTATGCGGTGAACGGCTTCGGATTCGTCACCTCGACGACCAGCCCCGACAGCGGAACGACGACCTACACCTACGATCTCGCCGGCAACGTCAAGTCGCGCACCGACGCGCGCAAGATCGTCACCAACTACACCTACGACGCGCTCGACCGGCCGCTGACCCGCACCTTCGCGGCCACGGCGGAGAACGTCACCTACGGCTACGACTCGATCGCCGGCGGAAATTACGGCGTCGGCCGGCTGACTTCGATCACCGACGCGGCGGGCACGGCAAGCTTCGTCTACGACGCCTACGGCAACCGCATCTCCGAGAAGCGGACTATCGGCGGGATCGTCTACACGACCGGCTACGGCTACGACCTCGCCGGCAACCTCGCCCGGATCGCCTATCCGTCGGGCCTGATCGTCAACTACCAGCGCGACAGCCTCGGGCAGGTTGCGAACGTCACCCTCCAGGCCAGTGCCGGCGCGCCTCCGACCCCGCTCGCCTCCAACATCGCCTACATGCCGTTCGGCGCGGCGCAGAGCCTGACTCTGGGCAACGGCGTCCAGGTCGCCAACAGCTTCGACTTCGACTACCGGCTGAGCGGGATCCAGGCGAGCCTCGGCGCCACCCCGTTGCAGTCGCTCAGCCTG
>DASVQD010000013.1:0-1522 GCA_036389345.1 Allosphingosinicella sp.
GATTCTGTTGAAGAACTCGGCGTTGAGGCTGCTGTGGACGCTCTGGGCTTTGTTGCGAGCCGGAGGCGCAGGGGCGGCGGCCAATGAGTGGCCGCTCAGGTCGCCATGACCGGGGGCGCCGGAATGAGCTTCGCCATCTTCCGGAGGTTTTGGGCGGTGGCGGCGAGGAGGAACTCGTCGTGAGCGCCGCACGGCCCTCGGAGTCGAAGGCGGTCGAGGCGCAGGATGCGCTTCAGGTGGGCGAACAGCATCTCGACCTTCTTCCGCTGCCGCCGTGAGGTGCGGTAGGCGTCGGTCCTGGCGATGTCGCGGGCCATGTCGCGAGCGCCTTCGTAGATGCTGCGCGGGACCTTTCGGGCCGGCCCCTTGGGGCAGCAGCGCGGCTTGAGGCTGCAGGCGTCGCAATCGTATTTGCTGGCGCGGTAGATCAGCTGGTTGTCGTTCACGATCGTGCCCTTGCAGGTCAGCATCTTGCCGGCCGGGCAGAAGTAGACGTCGCCCTGATGGTCGTAGGTGAAGTCGTCGCGCGCGAACGAGCCGTCGGCTCGTTTCGACTTGTCGAACACGGGCACGTGGGGCTCGATCCCGCGTTCGTGGACCAGCCACTCCAGCATCTCGCCGGAGCCGTAGGCCGAGTCGCCGGCGAGCCGCTCCGGGTAGAGCTCGAAGCGCTCGTCCACCCGCTCGATCATGGTCTTGGCTGCCTTGACCTCCGCCTGGCGGACGGCGGTCGAGGCTTCCACGTCGACGATGACGGCGTGATCGAGATCGATCAGGTAGTTGGCCGAGTAGGCGAAGAAGGCCTGCCCGCCATGCGCGCCGGTCCAGCGCGCCGCCGGATCGGCCGGCGAGATGAACTTCGGGGTCACCTCGGTCGCGGCGCCGAACGCCGCGTCGTCCAGCACGGCCATGTACTCGTCGACCGCGCGGCTCGACGCCTCCGGCGCCAAGCCCTGCGATCCGTCAACGCCGCGCTGGCGGTTGGCGTCGGCCTTGATCAGGCTGGCATCCACCGCGAAGCCGTCGCCGCCGACCAGCCCCTCGGCCATGCAGCGGCGCACGACGGTCTCGAAGACGTGGCGCAGCAGATCGCTGTCGCGGAAGCGGCCGTGGCGGTTCTTGGAGAAGGTCGAGTGATCGGGCACGTCGCCATCGAGCCCGAGCCGGCAGAACCACCTGTAGGCCAGGTTCAGATGGACCTCCTCGCACAGCCGCCGCTCCGACCTGATGCCGAAGCAGTAGCCGACGATCAGCATGCGGATCAGCAGCTCGGGATCGACCGAAGGCCGGCCCGTCGAGCTGTAGAACGGAGCCAGGTGCGCCCGCACGCCGCCGAGGTCCACGAACCGATCGATCGCGCGCAGCATATGATCCGCAGGCACATGCCGCTCGAGCGAGAACTCGTAGAACAACGCCCCCTGCACCACCTGCCGATCGCCCATCATCAACTTCGCTCCCACCGACGACGGGACTGAATCAGCGAGGCGGCTGCGCCGCAACCTCGGTGTTTTTCAACAGAATC
>DASVQD010000014.1:0-83564 GCA_036389345.1 Allosphingosinicella sp.
GTGGTGGAGGGGCAGTTGGCACAGGCCTGCGCCCCTGCCCCTCCACCAGGCTTCGCCTGGTCCCCCTCCCCATCTCCGATGGGGAGGATTAAAAGGGAACGTCGTCGTCGAGGTCGCTGTCGAAGGCCGGCGCGGGGCGGGACTGGGGACGCGATCCGCCTCCGCCGCCGCTTCCGCCGAATCCCGAGCTCCCGCCGTCGTCATAGCCTCCACCATAGTCGCCGCCGCCGCCGCCGCCGCCGCGGCTGTCGAGGAGGACGAGCTCGCCGCGGAAGCGCTGGAGAACGATCTCGGTCGAATAGCGGTCGGCGCCCGACTGGTCGGTCCATTTGCGGGTCTGGATCTGGCCCTCGAGATAGACCTTGGATCCCTTGCGCAGATAGGATTTGGCGACCCGGCCGAGATTCTCGTTGAAGATGACGACCCGGTGCCACTCGGTCCGCTCCTGACGGTTGCCGTCCTTGTCCTTCCAGCTCTCGGACGTCGCGACTCGAAGGTTCACGACCTCGCCGCCATTGTTGAGCGAGCGGCTCTCGGGATCGTCGCCGAGATTTCCGACCAATATGACCTTGTTGACGCCCGCCATGACTCTTCCTTCCGTACGTTTCGCGTTCGCTCGCGGACATAAGCGAGCGGGTAAGCGGGCGCTATCGGATTTCCGAAATTATCCCCAGCTTGTCGTCATCCCGGCGAAGGCCGGGATCCATGAACACTGTTCAGGAAGAACTGGGCACGACGGTGTTCATGGATTCCGGCCTTCGCCGGAATGACGGCTCAGGCCGTGGCCAGCCTCGCCGGCCCGCGCCGGTTGCGCGCGAAGCCGAGCAGCAAAACCACAAGCGTCGCCGCCTGAGCCAGAAGCCCCTCCAGGGTCGGATACAGCCCCAATATCTCGACCCGCAGCGCCCAGCCGAGCGGGGTCACCCCGATCATACCGGCCTCCTGGAGCGCCGCCACGCCCTTGCCTGCGAGCACGACGGCGAGCACCGCGATCAGGGCCGAGCTGTAGGCGAAGAATTTGGCGATCGGCAGCTTTCGGCTGAACCTCAGCATCAGCACGGCGATCCCCGCGAGCAGGGCCGCGGCGGTCGCGGCGCCTCCGAGCAACGGCGCGAGCCGCCCCTCGGCGGACAGCGCCGCGAAGAACAGGATCGTCTCGAACACCTCGCGATAGACGGCGATGAACGAAAGCCCGAACAGGAACCAGGCCGACTTCTTCGAAAGGGCCGCTCCGACCTTCTCGCGAATGTAGCGCTGCCATTCGTCCGCCTGCGCCTTGCCGTGCATCCAGATCCCGACGAGGATCAGGATCGCCGCGGCGAGGATCGATCCGAAGCCTTCGGTCAGCTCGCGGCTCGCTCCGCTGATCGCGACGAGGTGGGTCGCCGCCCACCAGGTGGCGACCCCGCCGACGAGCGCGGCGACCCAGCCGAGATGGACCGGCCGGACCATTTCCGCCCGGTCGGCCTTTCGAAGGAAGGCGAGCATTGCGACGACGATCAGGAGCGCTTCGAGCCCTTCGCGCAGAAGGATGGTAAAGGCGCCGAGGAAGGTCGAGGCGGCGCTTCCCTCCTCGGGCGCGAGCGCCCGCTCGGTCTCGTCGAACAGCGAGTCCAGCGCTTCGACCCGCTGCCGCACCTCGGCGGGATCGCGTCCGCCCGAGATTGCGGAGCGAAGCTCGCCCATCGCCTTTTCGATCCGGGCCATCAGCCCGGAATCCCGGGCGGCGAGCATCGGCTCGACCGGCTCGAAGCCGTCCAGATAGGCCGACAGGGCCAGCTCGGTCGCTGCCTTCCGGTCGCCTCTCTCGTAAGCGGCGAGGCTTTGCCCAAGCCGCTCGCGCGCGACGGCGAGAGTCGATCCGCCCTTCTGCTCGATCGCTGAAGGACTGCTCCTGAGGAAGGCGATCACCGCCGCCGCCTTGTCCGGTCCGATTCGGGCGCCGAGAGCCGATTCGCTGAGGCCGGCCAGGGCCGCGGAATCGGGGACGAGCGCTCGAACCGCCGGATCGCTTTCCCAGATCCGGCGCCCCTGATCGGCAAGCGCCGCCGGATAGGCGAACCGGCCGGCGGTGAAGGCCAGCGCCCATTTGTCCTCCTCGGGCAGCTGGCGGAAGCTCGGCATCGCGGTGCCTTCGAGCCCCTGGTCGATGACCTGGTAAAGTCCGAAGAGACTTCGCTCCTTGGCCCTTTCACGGTCGGCGAAGGCGATGGGGGGCGGATCGAGCGTCGCCGCGATCGGAGTCTTCGCGTCCCCGTTCGAGCCGTGGCAGCTTGCGCAATTGTCGGCGTAGAGCGCCGAGCCGCGCTGCAGGTCCGGCATCCGGGCGGGCGCGAGCGGCACTGGATAGGCCGCGATCAGCTCTCCGCCGAGGGCCCGGGCCTGCTTCTCGATCTCCGGCGGCGACGCCTTGCGCCCGACCGAGGCCTGGAGCGCGGCGGCATCCGCGACGAGCTTCGCCTTGGCCGGCTTGTCGGGAAGCGCCGCGAGCCGCTCGCGAACCGAGGACGTGAACTCCGACATTTCCTTATATTCGGCGTCGTTGACCACCCGCCCGTCCCGGACGGCCTCGCGGTAATCGACCGCGACATAGTCGAGAAGCCGCCAGGTCGTCTGGAGCTCCTTATTCTGGGCGGCGGCCGGCGAAGCGCCGAGGAAGGCGAGAAGGCAAAGGAAGAGGGGCGCGAGACGGTGAAACATGGCTGTGAGCTAATCTAGTTGCAATTGATTATCAATAACGATTGGAGGCTCCGGAGCGTCATGCCAGCGAAGGCTGGCATCCATGCTGACCCGGAATGGACCCCAGCCTTCGCTGGGGTGACGGATGGCAAAAGCGCTTGGCAGACAGGACGAACCCACTACTCTGCCCCCGAAAAGGGGATGAACATGAAACGCCGCCTGCCGATCCTTCTCGCCGCCGCTGCGCTGTGCGCCCCCGCCGCCGCTCCCGCCCAGACCCCCGAGCGGCGGGTCGAGCGGGTCCTCGCCAGGACCCCCGTGATCGACGGGCACAACGACCTTCCCTGGGAAATCCGCGACAATTACGACTTCTGGCGAAAGCCGCTGGACCTCGATGCCGATACATCGAGGCTCGAGGCCCGGCTCCAGACCGATCTGCCGCGGATGAAGCGGGGCGGGGTCGGCGCTCAATTCTGGTCGGTCTGGATCCCGGCCGAGCTGAAGGGCGACGAGGCGATCAGGGTGACTATCGAGCAGATCGACATCGTCCACCGGATGGTCGAGCGCTATCCCGCCCGGCTCGAAATGGCTTCGACCGCCGCCGACATAAGGCGGATCCAGAAGGCCGGCCGGATCGCCTCGCTGATCGGAGTCGAGGGCGGGCATCAGATCGGCAACTCGCCCGCCGCTCTGCGCCAGTTCCACGCGCTCGGCGCCCGTTACATGACTCTCACCCATTCGAAGAACAACGACTGGGCGGATTCGGCCACCGACGATCCGGCCCATGACGGCCTCACCCCGTTCGGAAAGGCGATCGTCCGGGAGATGAACCGGGTGGGGATGATGGTGGATCTCAGCCACGTCTCGCCGAAGACGATGCACGACGCCCTCGACACCACCCGCGCGCCGGTGATCTTCTCCCATTCCAACGCCCGCGCCCTGATGGACCATGCCCGCAACGTCCCCGACGACGTCCTGAAGCGGATGCCGGCCAATGGCGGAGTGGTGATGGTGAACTTCTTCCCCGGCTTCATCTCCAACGCCTATCGGCGCCGGGCCGCCGAGCGCGATGCCGAGGACGCACGGCTGAAGAACCTTTATTCGGGCCAGCCGGACCGCCGGAAGGCCGCGCTCGACGCCTGGGATTCGGCCCACCCGGCGGTCGAAGTGCCGCTGACGGAGGTCGCCGACCATATCGAGCATGTCCGAAAGGTCGCCGGGGTGGACCATGTCGGGATCGGCTCCGACTTCGACGGGATCAGCGGCGCCTCGCCCAAGGGCCTCGAGGGGGTGGAGTCCTACCCGGTACTCCTCGCCGAGCTCGCAAGGCGCGGCTGGAGCGACGGCGACCTCGCCAAGCTTGCCGGCGGCAATCTATTGAGGGCGATGGAGCGCGCCGAGCGGGTCGCGGCCGGGATGAAGAACGCGCCCCCGCTGATCGCGACGATCGAGCAGCTGGACGGGAAATAACCCGTCATGCCGGCGAAAGCCGGCACCTCGGGGAGACCCGTCGAGACTTCTTGTCCTGAGGTCCCGGCTTTCGCCGGGATGACGGTTCAGGGGTCAACCGTCGGCTTCGTATTCACCCGCCCGGCGAGCTCCGCCTCCCCCTCCTCCGGCAGAGCCTCGCCGTCCAGAGCCAGCGGCGACCCGATCCACAGCGCGTCGAGCAGATGGTCGCGCTTCTGGTTGGACGTGTTCGGGTGGACGAGGATGCTGAGCCCGCGATTGTTCAGCATCAGCCAGGGCACCAGACTCGCGAACAGGTCTGGAGCGAAGGCGATCTGGTACATCGCCTTGCTGTGCGGCCCGACCGGCCGGTTCCAGACGGTCCCCAAGCGGACCGGGAAGCGGTCGGCCGCCGCCGCCCTGACGGCCAACGCCGCTTCCCGCTGCTCGGCCGGATCGAAATAGACATGGGCGTGGTAGCTCGCGATCTCCGCGATCCGCCGGGCTTCCACCGTTCAGACCGCCGGGTAGCGAAGCCGGCCGAGGAACCGGCTGAGCGACGGAAGCCGCTCGCGATTGCCGCGCCACTGCGCCTTCACCTTCTCGAACTTCATGACGTCGTCGATCCGGCGGGCGAGGAAGGCTCGGGTCGCGGCGAGATCCTCGCTATTGTCGTCGAGATAGACGAGGCTGGTCGAGCCGTAGACCCCCATCAGGATGGCGCGCTTGGAATAATGGTTGAGGTCGGTCGCCTTGTCGCCGGCGATCCGCCACATCCGGTCGGCGGCGCGCCAGCCGAGCCGGCCGGCGAGCGCCAAATTCTGAGGCTGCGCGAGGATCGCGAGCGCCCGGCGAAGCGCCTCCTTGTGCGGGTTGATCACTTCGAGCCGGTAGAGGACCAGCCCGCCGATCCGCTCCCGGATCTTCATCGCTTCGATCTTCTCGAGCGGGAAGGCCGTCGCCATGCCCCGGTCGATCGCGTCGAACCAGGCGTCGATCATGTCGGTCGCCCCGCCCGGAAAGGCGAGCCTGGCGCGCGGCGCCGGAACTCCGAGCTCGGCCGCGGCCATGGCCAGAGCCTTGTCGCTCCATCCGTCGAACACGGCGTTGCCGGGGATGAGCGGGCCGAGCGCCATCCTGAGCTCGTCGAGATTCATGTCGCTTGGGGCGATTTCGGCCATTGCGATTCAATGATCCTCGCCGGGGAAGGATGCAAGCACGCTTCGTCGCCCCAGCGAAGGCTGGGGCCCCGGGGGGTGAAATGCACTGGCGGTCTTCACCCGCTGGGGTCCCAGCCGTCGCTGGGACGACGGGATCATTCCCGCCCCCTCTCCGGCAACCGGATCAGCACCAAGGCCACGGCGATCAGGGCCGCCCCACCCGCGTCGGCGAGGCTGAACGTCTCGCCATAGGCGAACCGGCCGATCACCGCTCCGGCAGCCGGCTGGGCGAGGAGGCCGAGTCCGACGACGACCGGGGAGAGATAGCCGACCGCGTAGACGAGCAGCCCCTGGCCGACCACCTGGCTCCCGAAGGAGAGGATGAGCAGGTAGGTCCAGTCGTCCGGGACGATCTTCTGGCCGAGCGCGAGCGAGAGCGCCAGCAGCGGCACTGCCCCCGCCGCGGTGGCGATGGCGAGCACCGGCATCGGAGCCATGGTCTTCCTCGCCCGGTCCACGGCGAGCAGATAGCCCGTGTAGAGCAGGCCGGCGGCGAGGGTGTAGAGGTCGCCGGTGAAGTTTTCGGGCGACAATTCGTAGCTCGAACCCATCAGCAGGGCCGCTCCCGCCGCCGCCAGCAGAAGCGCGACGGCCTGGACCGCGCGCGGCAGCCGCTTCAGGATGACGAAGCCGTAGACGACCAGCACGAAGCTCGAAGCATTGCCGAACAGGCTTGCGTTGGCGAGCTTGGTGAGGCCGATTCCGACATGCCAGGCGGCGAGGTCGACGGCGAGGAAGATCCCGCCTGCCGCGACTGCCGCGACCAGGCTCCACGGCGGCGGCTCGCGCCCCGCTTGCTGCCGCCAGGCCAGCAGGGCGAGGAAGGGGATTGCAAGCGCCAGCCTCCAGAAGCCCGAGGCGACCGGGCCGACGTCGGTCAGCCGGACCATCCACGGCCCGAGCGCGAGGACGAGATTGCCTGCGATCAGCGCCGGAAAGGCGAAGCGGCCCGCAGGGGCGGCGGAGGATGATCGAGGATGCTGCATCTTGGCCCGGACGCCGCTAGGGGTCCGTGCTCCTCCCCGTCAAGGATAGCCGATGCCGACCCTCTTCGACCCGATCCAGCTGGGTGCGACCTTGTGCCCGAACCGGATCGTCATGGCCCCGCTGACCCGCGGCCGCGCGACCCGCGAGCATGTCCCGACCGAACTCATGGTCGAATATTATCGCCAGCGCTCCGGCGCCGGCCTCATCGTCACGGAGGCGACGGGGATGAGCCGGCAGGGCCTCGGCTGGCCCTATGCGCCGGGGATCTGGAACGACGAGCAGCGCGAGGCCTGGAAGCCCGTCGTCGAGGCCGTGCACGAAGCCGGTGGCCGAATCTTCTGCCAGCTCTGGCACATGGGCCGGGTCGTCCATCCCAGCTTCCTGGGCGGCGAGGCCCCGGTCTCGGCGTCGGCGACCACAGCGCCCCACAAGGCGCACACCTACGAGGGGCGGCAGCCTTATGCCGAGGCCCGGCCGCTTGAAATCGACGAGATACCCGGCCTGCTCGAGGATTACGGCCGAGCCGCCGCCTATGCGATCGCCGCGGGCTTCGACGGGGTCCAGCTTCACGCCGCCAATGGCTATCTGATCGACCAGTTCCTCCGCGACTCCACCAACTTGCGGGACGACGATTATGGCGGACCGGTCGAGAATCGGATCAGGCTGCTCAGGGAAGCGGCCGAGGCGATCGCCGCCATGGTCGGGCCGGAGCGGACGGCCGTCAGGCTTTCTCCCAACGGCGAGTCCCAGGGCTGCGACGACAGCGACCCGGAGACCCTGTTCACCGCCGCCGCCGCCGCTTTGGCGGAGATCGGGATCGCCTTCCTCGAGCTTCGCGAGCCGGGGCCCGAAGGAACGTTCGGCAAGTCCGACGTCCCTCCGGTTTCCCCAGCCATCCGAAAGGTCTTCCCTGGGCCGCTCATCCTCAATTCGGACTTCGGGCTCGAAACGGCCCGGGCCGCGCTCGAGGAGGAGAGGGCCGACGCGATCAGCTTCGGAAGGCCGTTCATCTCCAATCCGGATCTCCCGTCGCGGCTGATGAACGGCATCGGGCTCGCCCCCGACGTCATGGCGACCTGGTACAGCCAGGGGCCGGAAGGCTATATCGATTATCCGGAGGCGGAGGCCGTCGCCGAGTGAGGGGGGAGGAAGCCCCGATCTGCTTCCTGTGCGGGCGCCCGCTCGGCGCGCGCGTGGAATGGCACCACCCGGTCCCGAAGAGCCGCGGCGGGCGCGAGACGGTCCCGGTCCACCCGATCTGCCACCGGGCGATCCACGCCGCCCTGGACAACAAGGCCCTGGCTCGGGACTATGCGTCGGCGGCGGCGCTTCGCTCGCATCCGGAGCTTGCCCGGTTCATCGCCTGGGTGGCGCCCAAGGATCCGGATTTCCACGTCCCGACCCGCCGCGGGCGAAAGTGAGTCCATGCGTCGGCTGATCAGGCGCCTGTTCCTGACCTTGCTGGCCGGCGGGAGCCTGCTCCTGCTGTTCTGCTACTGGACCGCGGTCTCGGACCCGGTGGTCCGCAACGCCCGGATCCCGGTCGCCGGATGGCCGGCGGGCGAGCGGCCGCTTCGGCTGCTTCTCCTGTCCGACGTCCATGTCGGAGGGCCCGACATGCCGCCGGCGCGCGTCCGGCGGATCGTCGGCCGGATCAACCGGCTGGAGCCCGACATCGTCCTGATCGCCGGCGACATGGTCACCGACAAGCGTCTCGCCACCCGCTATTATTCGCATGACGAGGCGATCGCGCCGCTGGCCGGCCTCCGCCCCCGCCTCGCGACGATCGCCGTCCTCGGGAACCACGACCATTGGCGTGACGCCGCGGCGGCCCGCCGCGCTTTCGCCCGGGCCGGAATCCGGCTGCTCGAGAACCAGGCCGTCCAGGTCGGGCCGGTCGGGGTCGGCGGCCTCGACGACGATTTCACCGGGAGGGCCGATTTGCCCGCCACGCTCGCCGCCCTGCGCCTGCTGAAGGGCCCGAAGCTCATTCTCAGCCACAGCCCCGATCCTTTCGCCAGGCCGGCGCCGGACGTGTTCCTGATGCTCGCCGGACATACCCATTGCGGCCAGATCGCCCCGCCGCTGATCGGCCCGCTCTCGACCATGTCCGACTATGGCGACCTTTATGCCTGCGGGCTGGTGCGCGAGGGCGGGAGGACCCTCGTCGTCACCGCCGGCCTCGGCACCAGCGGAATCCCGCTCCGACTCGGCGCCGTCCCCGACATGTGGCTGGTCGAGGTCGGGCGTTAACACCCGTCATCCCGGACTTGATCCGGGATCCATGAACACGGTCAATCGAGAACGCCGGCCGGCGGTGTTCATGGATTCCGGCCTTCGCCGGAATGACGAGGAGGCGCGCGCCGGTCCTACACCAGCCGAAGCGCGCTCACCCCGACGAACAGCCCGATGGCCAGGAACAGCGCCCCGAGCCCGATCCTTATGCCCTTGAGCGGAGCGTATTTCGAAAGCGAGTCGCCGAGCAGCGCCGCGGGCACGCTCGACGCCATGATCCCCGCGGTCGCGCCGGCCGCGGCCAAGGCGAAGGCGTCGAACCGGGCGGCGAAGGCGAAGGTCAGGAACTGGGTCTTGTCGCCGAATTCGAGGACGAAGAACGAGGCTGCGGCGACGAGGAAGGGGCCTGCCCTCGAGGTGCCGGCCGATTCATAGGGCTTGGGCCGGATCAGGCCGGCGATCCCCGCGAACACCAAAGCGAGCGCGACCAGCAGCGACAGAGCGCGAAGGACGATCATGTCGTGGACGAGGATTCCGCCGAACGCGGCGATCAGGCTGTTCGCAAGCGCCCCGGCCAGGACTCCGGCGAGGATCGGGAGCGGCCGCCGGTAGCGCACCGCCAGGGCGATGACGAGCAGTTGCGTCTTGTCCCCCCATTCGCCCAGTGCGGCGGCGACGAAGCTGGTGAGCAGCGCTTCCAATGTCTCAGCCGCAGAGCCGGACCGAGACCGAGGCGAGCATCGCTTGCGCTGCGCTCTCCTCCATCCGCTCGCATCCGATCGCGTCCTGGAGCCGGCCTAGATAAAGCGCGCGCGGGCAGCCGCCGCGATCCTCGGCCACCGCCCGCTCCAGCGCCTCGGCGACCCGGACGACCGGAGTGAGCCCATAAGCCGCGGCGAGTGCCTTGATCCCGGCGAGGCTGTCGGCGAAATCGCGCGCGGGGAGTGGCCTCGCCGCCGTCTGCAGTCCGGCAAGCCGCTCGCAAAGCTCGGCCCTGACCAGCATCATCCCATCCGCCTGCGCCCGCATGTCCTCGCTCCCGCTGTGGATCGCGGCGACGATGCGCCCTTATGGTTACCGCTTCGTTAAAGCGCGGGGTTCGAGAAGATTGGTTTCGCACAAAGGCACAAAGGCACGAAGAATCCGCGAAGCGGCTTAAAGCGCGCCCGATTCGAAAAGCCCGCAACATCCCCGCTGGCCAGGCACCTTTGTGCCTTCGTGCCTTTGTGCGAACCAATGATCGGCCTTCGGCCGGGGCGGCGCGGTTGGGAGGCCGATGAACCTCACTGGCCGGCCCGTCCCTTCACCGAGGTCCGGCAGAAGATGGTTCACACAAAGACACAAAGGCACAAAGATTCCGCGAAGCGGCTTATGCCCCGCCTGATCGAAAAGGCCGCAACATTGGCGCTGACGAGGCACCTTTGTGCCTTTGTGTCTTTGTGTGAAACCAAATTGCGGCCTCCGGCCGCGGCGGGCTTCGAATTTCGGCTCAGTTGGTGCCCACCGGCACCCCGGCGGTCGGTCTCGAAGCCGAAGGCGCCCCGAAGGCCGCTCCCCTTTGCTGCTCCGTCCCCATCGCGTCGTAGATCGCCCGGGCGGCGGTGGCGATGACGGCCGGGCGGTTGGAGCCGCCGCGCGCGAAGAAGGCGACCGCGATCCGCCGCCCGTCGGGCCTCGTCAGGAAACCGACGTCACCGGTATAGCCGGAAAGAGTCCCGGTCTTGTGCTCCACGGTCGCTCCGGGGGGAAGGATCCCGCGGATCCGGTTGGAGCCGGTCGCGCAGCGCCGCATCATGTCGCGAAGCAGCGACCGGCTCTGCGCGGTCAGGGCGCCCTCGCCGTCGATCAGCCGGAGCAGCCCGAGCATCGCGATCGGAGTGCTCGAATCGCGAACGTCGTATAGGTCCCTTCGGTCGCCGAGAAGCTGGGCGATCGTCCGGTCGACCCGAATACCGCTCAGGCCATGGCCCCGAAGCCAGGAATCGATCGCTCCGGGACCTCCGAGCGTTCCCATCAGGAGGTCGGTGGCGCGATTGTCGCTTCGAGTGATCATCGCGTCCATCAGCTTCAGCGCCGACGCGCCGGCGACGGGATCGTCGAGGGTCCGACGCCCGGCATCCACCTCCGTCAGATAGGCGGCGGCGACCGCGATCTTCATCGTGCTCGCCATGGGGAAAGGCTGCTGGCCGTTGAAGCTGATCGTCTCCCCGGTCGTCAGATCGAGCGCGGCGATGCCGTATTCGCCCGGATTTTCGGAAGCCATGGCCGCGAGTCGCTGCTCGAGCGAGCGGAGCCGCGGATTGTCCTGGGCCCAGGCGGGCTGGGCAAGGAAGGCCAGCAGTGCAGCCAGAAAGCCGAATAGTCGAATCATGTGACCTCGAGGACGTTGTCGAGCGCCTGCCGGCCCGGCAGGCTCGGATGGAAATAGTCGGCCAGCATAGCCCGGCTTCGCCCGGAAGCCATGAACGCACTTTGGTAAACGCGCGCGTTCGTCGCAGCTTTGGCTCGTTACGGCGTTGCAACGGGCTTCGCGTTCGCCCACTGCGGTCCGAACCGGCTCGCCTTTTTCAGCCGCCCGCCCGCGCCGCGTCGCCCGCCCTTGACACCGGCCCCGCTTCGCGGCAGAGGCGGCCGGGCATATGAGCGGCGGGAACGCCGCTTTATTTTTTTACGAAACCCCGAATTTGAGAGGCTGTCATGGCCAAGCCGACCACGGTCAAGATCAAGCTCGTCAGCACCGCCGACACCGGCTTCTATTATGTGACGAAAAAGAATCCCCGGAACATCACCGAGAAGATGACCTTCCGCAAGTACGACCCGGTCGTGCGCAAGCACGTCGACTTCAAGGAAGCGAAGATCAAGTAACGAGACGCCCTTGGGCAGAGCAGCGGTCGCGAAGCGGCCGCAAGCTGCCCACGGAGTCGTCGAAGTTCGGCCGGCGGGGCAGCCGGCCCCGGACGGCTGAACCCGTCCGACGTCACGGCCGCCCGTGACGTCCTGTCCGGACCCCCACTACCAAGCGCCCAATCGCAACCGCCCCACCGCGGCCGAAGGCCGCAATTTGGTTCACACAAGGACACAAAGGCACAAAGAGGCCTTGCGTGCTCCCGGCGTCGCGGCCCTTTCGAACTCGCCGGGAAATAAGCCGCTTCGCGGAATCTTTGTGCCTTTGTGTCTTTGTGCGAACCCAAATTGGATATTGGTGCAGTGCACCGGGCCAGTCGGACCGGCCGCAACCGCCGAGCACCCTTTCCTCAAGCGCTCCAGCGCGCCACATTGCAGCAATGCCCTGGCCCCAGCTCTCCGAAGCCCGCGACGGTCCGACCATCGCCGCACTCCATCTCTATAGCCAGATCGTCGGCAAGGCCGCGGTCGCCCTGCTGCCGTGGCGCAATCACGGCTGGCATGCCACCTTGCGGGTCAATCCGCGCGGCCTGAGGACGGAGCCGCTCTACGGCCCGGGAGGCCCGTTCGAGCTCGGACTCGACCTGGTCGACCACCAATTCACCTTCGCCGACGGCGCCGCAGTCCACCGGCTGCCGCTCCGGCCGATGAGCGTCGCTGAATTTCATCGCGAGGTCATGGAGCGCCTCGAATCGGCCGGGCACGGCTTCCGGATCCACGGCCGGCCCAACGAGCTCGACCCCGCAATCCCCTTCGCCGAGGACCGCGAGAGTCGCGCCTACGACCGGGACAGCGCCTCCCGGCTGCTCGGCGCCCTGCTCGACTCGGATCGAGTGTTCCGGCACTTCCGCTCGTCCTTCCTCGGCAAGGCGAGCCCGGTCCATTTCTTCTGGGGCAGCTTCGACCTCGCGGTCACCCGCTTCTCCGGCCGCCCCGCCCCGCTCCATCCCGGCGGGATCCCCAACCTGCCCGACGACGTCACCCGCGAGGCCTATAGCCACGAAGTCTCCAGCGCCGGCTTCTGGCCCGGCGGGGCGGGCGGCGGCGGCGAACCGTTCTTCTATTCCTACGCTTATCCCGCGCCCGAAGGCTTCGGCTCCGCTCGGGTCGAACCGGAGGCGGCCAGGTTCGACGAAGCGCTGGGCGAGTTCGTCCTGCCCTACGAAGCGGTGCGCTCGGCCGAGGACCCGGACCTTGCGCTGCTCGCCTTCCTGCAGTCCACCTACGGCGCCGCCGCCGATCTGGCCAAGTGGGACAGAACGGCGCTGGAATGCGCCCCGGGCGTTCCCAGAGTGCCCCGCCGCCTCTAAATTCCTCCTCGAGCTTGCCGGGGGAGGGGGACCAGGCGAAGCCCGGTGGAGGGGTAATGCCGACCCGGCAAATTCCCCTCCACCCCGGCGCTTCGCGCCGCGGTCCACCTCCCCGAGGCAAGCTCGGAGAGGACTGAAATCAATTCGCCTTCAGCCCCGCGGCCTCGAGCGCTTCCACCTGCTCGGACGCGCATTTCATCGCATCGCTCATGAAGCCGGGATCGGCGGCGATGATCTCCTCGGCCCGGCCGAGCTGCTCGTGAAAGGCCTGGAGCGGGTAGGTCCCCATGAGCTTCGCCATCGCGGCGCTGTCCTCGGCGCTCGGCTTCTCGGTCGCTCCCATCCGCTCGGCGAGCGCTCCGAAGGCGGCATAATCGGGGCCGCCGTAGAAGCTCACCAGCTTGCGCACTTTGGCCTCGCCGAGATTGCGGGCGATCGTCCCGAGCATCCGGCGGCTGCCGGCGGCGATCGCCGGACCCGTGCAGTCGAGATTGGCCTGGAGGACGGAGCGAACCTGCGCCGCCTTCCCAGGATTGAGCGCCGACAGCCGCGCAAGCTCGCCCGGGTCGATCTCGCCCGGTGCGCTGAGCTCATCGCGATCGGGCAAAGCGGCGATGAACTGCTCGACCAGCGCCGAGCTTGGCGCCGCCTGAGGCGCCTGGGCGAACCCCGGCTGCGACAGCAGCAGGGCGGCGGCGATTGCAAACAGCTTCATGACGTCACGTCCTCGAACTGGCGCTCTTCGGGCGGAAGACGCTTGAGGCCGCGATCTTGTTGGACCGGCCGGCCGTTGTCCACCCATCGTTAGAAGTAGATTGGTTCACACAAAGGCACAAAGGCGCGAAGGGTCCGAGCGGCGTGTCGCGAAGCGCCTTTCATTCCGTTTCCGGGGAGAGTCGTTGCGGCTTCGCCGCGACAGCGCCTTCGTGCCTTTGTGCCTTTGTGTGAAACAAATGCGGCGTGGGCTGCGGCACGGTGCCGGAAGGCTCACCCCACGAACGGATAAGGCGAGATCGTCTTCTGGGTCTCGTTGAGGGCCAGGGTGCGCCCGGCCGGGGCGGCGGCGCGCTGGGGGCAGCGCAGGCGCGGGCAGATGGAGCAGGCGGGGCCGATCGGGGTGACGTAGGGCTTGGCCAGGTCTTCGCCGTCGGCGTAGAGGATCCTCGGCGCATATTTGACGTCGCAGCCCAAGCCGATGGCGAGCTGCGAGGATTCGCGCGGATCGAGCCGGACGGCTCGGTCGACGGTCCGGGCGATGGTGAAGAATCGAAGCCCGTCGGGAGTCTCGACGATCTGGGTCGCCACCCGGCCCGGGGTCTGGAAGGCGGCGTGGAGGTTCCAGCGCGGGCAGGTTCCGCCGAAGCGCGAGAAGGGGAAGCTCTCGCCGGCGAAGCGCTTCGAGATGTTGCCCGCGGCGTCCACCCTGAGCATGAAGAAGGGCACGCCGCGAGCCCCGGTCCGGGCCAGGGTGGTAAGGCGGTGCGAGACCTGCTCGACGCTTGCTCCGAAATCGGCGCAGAGCCGGTCGACGTCGTAGCGATACTTCTCCGCGGCGGCGAGGAACGCGGAATAGGGCATCATGATCGCGCCCGCGGCGTAATTGGCGAGGCTCATCCGGAGCAGGCGTCGGGTCGGGACGTCGGGGGCCCCCGCGGTGTCGACCATCCGGTCCAGCATCGGCCCGAACTCGACCAGGGCGAGCTGGTAGGCGGTCCCGAAAGTCCGGCTCTCGGGCCTGAGCATCGCGGAGAGCAGAAGCCGCTTGCGGTGGAAGTCGTAGGCTTGGCTGGTCGGCTCCACGAGTTCCGGCGGAACGACCCGCGTGTCGATCCCGAAACCCTCCTTCAGCCGCCGCTTCAGGGAGTCGAAGATCCCGGTCGGGTCGCCCAGCGCCCCGGCCAAGGTCTCCGCCGCCTCCTCGACATAGTGGAAATGGTTGCGCTGGGCCTGGATATGGTCGCGTACCCAGGCCTCGGGCGTGACCAGGGAGGTCTCGTCCGGAACCGCCCCGGCCGGATGCTGGCGCCGCTCGACCAGAGCCGCGTAGAGCCTCGAAATCGCATCGGCCACCGAGGGCGCGTTGTCCGCGACCTCGAGCAGCTCGTAGCGCGGGATCCCGAGGTCGGCGAACATCGGGTCGGCGAAAATCTCGCCGAGCTGGTCGATGCCCGTCCCGTCGGGGCCTTCCGCGGCGAAGGCCCGAAGGTCCACGTCATAGACTTCGGCGAGCCGGAGGAGCACTTGCGCGGTCACCGGCCGCTGGTTGCGCTCGAGATGGTTGAGGTAGGAGGGCGAGACCGAGATCTCGGCGGCCATCGCGCTCTGGTTCAGGCCGAGCTCCCGGCGAAGTCGGCGGAGCCGGCCTCCGAGATACAGCTTTCGTTGGGGAGCCGCCACGCCCGGAATATTGTCAAACTTTTACACAGGTCGCAAGTCGTACTGTGACAGCGAGACCCTTTTCGGCGCGCCCGGGCGGCCGATCTGCGCTTTCATGATGTGGCGAACCCTCCACATTCGAGGCAAAGATGAGCGATCTCTCAACTATCCTGAACTTCCCGTCGGGCCGCTTCGACGGAGTGCGCCGCCCTTATTCGGCGGATGACGTCCTGAAGCTTAGAGGCTCGGTCCCGATCGAGCACAGCCTGGCCCGCCGCGGCGCCAACCGCCTTTGGGAGCTTCTCCACTCCGAGGATTATGTGAACGCCTTGGGCGCGGTCACCGGAAACCAGGCGATGCAGATGGTCCGCGCCGGCCTCAAGGCCATCTACCTCTCCGGCTGGCAGGTCGCCGCCGATTCCAACACCGCCGGCGCCATGTATCCCGACCAGTCGCTCTATCCCGCCAATGCCGGGCCGGAATTATGCCGTAGAATCAACAAGACGCTGCAACGCGCCGACCAGATCGAGCATAGCGAGGGCGGCGCCGCGCGCGACTGGTTCGCGCCCATCGTCGCCGATGCGGAGGCCGGTTTCGGAGGGCCCCTCAACTGCTTCGAGATCATGAAGGCCTATATCGAAGCCGGAGCCGCGGCGGTCCATTTCGAGGACCAGCTCGCCAGCGAGAAGAAGTGCGGCCATCTCGGCGGCAAGGTCCTCATTCCCACCCAGGCCCATATCCGCAACCTCGTCTCGGCCCGCCTCGCCGCCGACGTCTGCGGAGTGCCGACCCTGGTCGTCGCCCGAACCGATGCCGAGAGCGCGAAGCTGATCACCTCCGACGTCGACTTGGCCGACCGCGAATGGCTGACCGGCGAGTGCACCCCGGAAGGTTTCTTCCGGCTGCGCGAAGGCACCGGAGTCGATCATTGCATCAAGCGCGGCCTCGCCTTCGCGCCTTATGCCGACCTGCTCTGGTGGGAGACGAGCAACCCCAATCTCGACGACGCAAGGCGCTTCGCCGAAGCGATCCAGGCCGAATATCCGGGCAAGCTGCTCGCCTATAATTGCTCGCCCAGCTTCAACTGGGAGGCCAAGCTCGACAAGGCGACGATCGCCCGGTTCCAGGAGGAACTCGGAGCGATGGGCTACAAGTTCCAGTTCGTCACCCTGGCCGGCTTCCACAGCCTCAACCATTCGATGTTCGAGCTGGCGAGCGGCTATCGCGACCGCGGGATGGCGGCCTATTCCGAGCTCCAGCGGGCCGAGTTCGCCTCGGAAGCCGCAGGCTACACCGCGACCCGCCACCAGCGCGAGGTCGGCACCGGCTATTTCGACCTCATCGCCCAGACCGTGTCCGGCGGCGACGCCTCGACCACCGCTCTGGCCGAATCGACCGAGACCGACCAGTTCATCACCGCCGTCGCGGCGGAATAATCAGCAAGGAGACCCGACATGACGAAGCGATTCTGGGTGATCGGGGGGGAATATGAAGGCCCGGACTTCCGCGCCCTGATCCCGGGCACGGAGACCATGGCCGGCCCGTATGACGACGAGCGGCGGGCGAAGACCGAGTGGACGAGGCTGAGCTGCTGCCCGGAGAAGAGCGGCTGCGCGACCGTGCGCTACTCGATCGCGGCGGAGACGTTGCACTGATCCCGTCGCCCCAGCGAAGGCTGGGGCCCCGGGGGGTGAAGAGCGCCGGTGCCTTTCACCCGCTGGGATGCCAGCCTTCGCTGGCATGACGGACAAGGAAAAGGCGCGGCCGGGAGTCCCCGCCGCGCCTTCCTTGATCTCAGTCGCGGAAAGCTCAGGCGGTCGCCTGGCTCTCCTGCGGGAGCGCGCCGCGGGCCTGGGCGATGATGCCCTTGAAGGCCTCGCCCTCGTGCATCGCGATGTCGGCCAGGACCTTGCGGTCGAGATCGACTCCGGCGAGCTTGAGGCCGTGCATGAACTGGCCGTAGGTCAGCCCTTCCTGGCGGACCGCGGCGTTGATCCGCTGGATCCAGAGCGCCCGGAACGAGCGCTTCTTCACCTTGCGGTCGCGATAAGCGTACTGGCCGGCCTTCTCGACGGCCTGCTTGGCGATCCGGATCGTGTTCTTGCGGCGGCCGTAATAGCCCTTCGCCTGCTCCAGAATCCGCTTGTGACGAGCCTTGGTCGTCACGCCCCTTTTGACGCGTGCCATGTCTCAAATACCTCCTAGTTCAGGCCGTAGGGCGCCCAGAGCTTCACCCGGGCCGTGTCGGCCTTGGCGAGAACTTCGGTGCCGCGGTTCTGGCGGATGTACTTGGCGTTGTGGCTGATCAGGCGGTGGCGCTTGCCGGCGACTCCGTGCTTCAGCTTGCCGGTGGCGGTGAGCTTGAAGCGCTTCTTGACGCCGCTCTTGGTCTTCAGTTTGGGCATTTTCGTCTCCTTGTGCGCCCAGCGGCGCGACGTTTGAGAACGGCCACGGCAGCCCTTACAGCCGGCCCGTTCGATTCTTCCAAAGCTGGAAAGAAGGCGCGCCTATAAGGGGGAGGGGGCGCAAAGGCAAGCTTGGCGAATGTCCTGCGAACCGGGCGCGGCGTCACGGATCGGCCATGCGGACGGTCACCGAAGTCTCGGAGATCGACACGACGACCGGCCGGTCGACTCGAAGCTCCAGCCCGGCGCTTCGGATGAGGATCGATGCGAGGCGGTGCTCGCCTCGCGCCGTCGCAGAGAGTCCGACGATTTCGGGGGGCGACGCAGCGACGACCGTATAACGCTCCCGCGCCTCCATCAGGACGGGAAGGTTGCTCGAGCTGAGCGTTACCGAAGGCGCGGAGTAGTTGAATGTCGTCGCCTCGGGCAGGGCGATCGTCGCGGGCCCCAGTTGCACCATCCGGTTCGCGCTGAAGCCTGCGCTGCCGTTCGTCCCGGCCTTCTCCGCCTCGAGGATGACCCGGTAGGGAGCGCCGGCAAGGAACTCCTCCACGCTCTTGAGCTCGGCTTTCTCTCCGGCGCGAATGGCAGGCTCGAACTCCCGGAGGATGGCGGGATAATTCATGGAGGCCCTCGCCTTCCGGGCAAGCGCGGCCGCGCCGGGCGAAGGCGTTCCCACAAGCGACTCGAGGAGCTGGTCGGGCATGGCGCCTTCCTGGAGCTTGGAGCGCCAGTCGCCCGGATCCAGCAGGCTGACGAAATAGGTGATCGCGGCCCCCGTGGCATAGCTTCTGGAGCGAAACCATTGAGTCACGAACGCACCGGCCCCGGAAGCGATCGGCTTTTGCAATCGGTCCGCCAGAAGCGGCTTCACGCCATCGGGCCCGCCGTTCAGGAAAGCGAGCCCGGCAAGATCGACGAAGTGGGCCGTCCCTTCGACAAGCTCCAGGCCTCGCTCGACCCTGACCGCTTCCGCAGGCATGGCTGCTTCCCGTTCGCGGCGAAGGGCGAAATATTGCCGGAGAAGTCGCTTCGCGGCCGCCGGCTTTTCGCTTGCGAGAGCCTTTGCAAGCACCCGTCTTTCGGTCTCCGCGGTGGCCGCGAAGCCCGATCGATCCGCGATCGCCAGCGGGTCTACGAACTGGGCGAAAGCATAACGCTTGAAGGCGTCTTTCTGGTAAGCGTGGAATTGCTCATGGAGCAGGAGAGTCGCGATCTTCTCCTCGCCGAGCTTCGTCGCATCGACGAGGATCGCCGTCTTCCCGATCCCGATCGGATAGCCGGTAACGAAGGGCCGCCGAACCTCCGGAAGATCGCCCTCATGCCAAAAAACCCGCTTTTTCAAGCGGTCGGGAATGCCGGCGCCGGTAAGCGGCTGAAACGATTGAGGCTTTTCCCCCGTGGAAACCAGAAGCGCGCCCTGGCCCGGGACGTAAATGACGAAGGCCTGTTCCGGCGGCCAGTAGCCGGGCCATATTTTCGCCAGCCGAGGAGCGGCGTCGACGAGCCGGCCGGCAAGGGCGAGCAACGCGGCACGGTCCAGCGTCACCGCCAATTCGGCGGCGGCCGGAACCCCGGCGGCCGAGGCTCCGGGCTGCGCGATCGATGGGGGAAGGACGAAGGCGGAGAAAAGCAAAGCTGCCGAAGCCGCGCCGCGTGGAAACAGCCTGTGGGCGCGCATTGGAGGCTCCTGAAGCTTGGAGCGGCGAGGGAAACATCGAAAACAAAGGTAGTCAAGGCGGCCCGATTCCCTTCACCCTTCAGCTCCGGAATGGAAGGCCGACGCTTGAGGCTGCGGAACCCCATCGAAATGCGCCACGGCCTGTCACAATCGACACGATTCCGTGGCCAATGCGCCATCGTCCCGCAATGCGACATGCCTATCCGGCACGCGACCGCCACCACCGGCGGGCCGGGCAGATGGAGTGAGACATGGCAGGCAGCCAATCCGCTATGGCGCGCGACGACACTTTGCTCGGCGCCTGCTACTGCATGGGCGAGGATTTCGGATTCAATCCGCTGTGGCTGCGGATCCTGTTCGCCATATCCATTTTCTGGAGCCCGGCTATCGCCCTCACCGCTTATGCGGCGCTGACCGCACTCGTCACCCTCACGCGCTGGCTGGTTCCCAATCCGCTCTCCGCCGAGCCCGAACGCGGTGCGGCGGAAGCGGCCCCCGAGTGGCGGGAGGAGCTCGCGCTCGCCGCCTGAGCGCCGCTCGCCCGGCCTACCAGGGGATCGGATTCCCCCGATAGTCGACGAAGGCGCCCGAGCCGGTCCGGCAAAGCGCGGCGATCACCCGGCGCATTCCGGCAACGCTGTCCTCCGCCGCGAGCGGCGCCTGGGCCCCGCCCATGTCCGTCTGAACCCAGCCGGGGTGGAGCAGGACGAGCGTGACCGGCCGTCCGCGCCATCCCAGCGCAAGCGCCCGCCAGGCGGCGTTCAAGGCGGCCTTGGAGGCCCGATAAGCGACATAGCCGCCCGAGCTGTCGTCGATGCTTCCCATGCGGCTGCTGATCGCCGCCATCCGGCCGCCGGCCGCTTCGACAAGCGGAAGCAGGACTTCGGCGAGCAGGGTTGGAGCGACCGAATTGACCAGATGCACCTCCTGCCAGGCCTGAGCGTCCCCCACGCTCCTTATCCGTTCCGCCTTCGACATTCCGGCGTTGGCGACGAACAGGTCGAGCGGTTCGCCGCCTAGCCGCTCCGGAAAGCCGGCCAGGGCGTCGAGGTCGCGCATGTCGAGGGCTTCGATCCTTACCCCCAGAGCCGCGAGCTCCCGCGCCTTATCGGGTTCGCGGACGGTGGCGATCACGTCCCAGCCGTCGGCGGAATATTGGCGGGCGAGCTCGAGGCCGATTCCGCGTCCGGCGCCGGTGATGAGGACCCTCGGCATCAGTCGAACAGGCTCGAGACGCTGGTCTCGTCGGCGATTCGCTTGATCGCTTCGGCGAGCAGCGGGGCGATGGTCAGGGCCCGGATCCGGGTGCTTGCGGTCGCTTCCTGGCTGAGCTGGATCGAATCGGTGATCACCAGCTCGAGCAGCTCGCTGTTCTCGACCCGGCTGACCGCTGCTCCGGAAAGGACCCCGTGGGTGCAATAGGCGACGACGTCCTCGGCCCCGGCCTGGTGGAGAGCGGCGGCGGCGTTGCACAAGGTCCCGGCCGAATCGACGATGTCGTCGACCAGGATGCAGAAGCGGCCCGTGACGTCGCCTATGATGTTCATCACTTCGGATTCGCCCGGCTTTTCACGCCTTTTGTCGACGATTGCGAGCGGCGCGTTGTTGAGCCGCTTGGCGAGCGCCCGGGCCCGGACCACTCCGCCGACGTCGGGCGAGACGACGGTGATCGATCGGCCGTTGAACCGGGCCTTGATGTCCTCCGACATGACCGGAGCGCCGTAGAGATTGTCGGTCGGGATATCGAAGAAGCCCTGGATCTGGCCGGCATGGAGGTCGACCGAGAGCACCCGGTTGGCCCCGGCCACCGTGATCAGGTTCGCCACCAGCTTCGCCGAGATGGGCGTCCGAGGCCCCGGCTTTCGGTCCTGCCGGGCATAGCCGAAATAGGGGAGGACCGCCGTGATCCGCTTGGCCGAGGCGCGTCTCAGCGCATCGATGCAGATCAGGAGCTCCATGAGATTGTCGTTGGCCGGGAAGGAGGTCGACTGGACGACGAACACGTCCTCGCCCCGCACGTTCTCGTGGATCTCGACGAACACCTCCTCGTCGGCGAAGCGGCGAACGCTCGCCTCGGTGACGGGCAGCTCGAGATAGTCGGCGATGCTCTTCACCAGCGGCAGGTTCGAATTGCCGGCCATCAGCTTCATTGGATCGTCCCCGCGACGCGGCGGGCCGAGTCCCCGCCGTCGCGGGAGTCCTTAAAGGACGGCGGTCCCCTGTCAAACCCGCCGGCCGCGGGCTCGAAGGGCCTCGCGGACCGCGGGAAGGCAGTTCCTCGAGACGGGGACGGAACCGCCGCCGCGAAGCCGAAGGCGAGCGCTTCGCCCGTCCTTCCCGAGCGCCTCCATCGCGTCGAACGCCGCCCACCAGCTGCGGTGGACCTGAAGGCCCGCCTCACCGAGCTCGGCGACGGCGTCCCGGAAGCGCATCAGGATCAGGGTCGAGCCGAGGGCGGTGCGCGCCTCGACATAATGGTCCTGCATCTGGAGGGAGAGTAGATCGCGTCCAAGCGCCGGCGGGAGTCGCCTCAGGAACGGGCTCCCCGGCGGAGCGGACTCGGGGCCGGGGCCGGAGCGGTCCTCGTCCGGAGCGCGCTCCGGCGGCGCCTCGCGGTCCGGCGCCCGGAAGACCAGCCGCATCAGCATATGGATTCCGATGCCGACGAAGGCGACCTCGGCGTAGAGAAGGAGGAAGTCGCTCCCGTTCCAGAAATTGACCTCGGTGATCGCGGCGAGGGCCAAAGCGACCACGGCGGTCAGCGGCAGCGACGCCACCACCGCGACGAGCAGGACGGCGAGCCAGGGCGGGACCCGGGTCTCGACGGTGAGCCAGCCGGCGACGGCGGAGACAGGACGGAAGACCAGGTAGCCCGCGAGTACGAAGCCGACCCAGAAGAACCGCCGTACCGGGGCCGCGAGGGCGTCGCTCCCGAACGGCGCGGCAACCCCGAGCAGCGCCCCGACGGCCGTCAGGACGAACAGCTCGATGGCGATCCGCCGCAGCCCCACCATTTCCCTCCCGCCCCGTTCACGCTTCGCGAACGGGCCGAATAGCGCGAAAGCGCCTGCTTGCGAAGGCGAAGGCCCCGCTCGCGACTTGGCGCTTGCCGGCCGGCGGGCCCCGGCCATGTTCGGCCCATGCGGCGCTGGGGCCGCGGAGGAGACGGACGATGGCAGTGCAGGACCGGGCGGTCGCGAGAAGCGGGCTGGGAATGGGGACGGCGGTGGCCGCGGCGACGGCGGCCACGCTCGCCATATGGGCGCTGTCCGAGCTGATCGAGCGGCCGGCCGGCTGGCGTCCTCCGTCCGCAGCCGAGGTCGCGCTCTACATCCACCTCTTCACGGTGATCCCGGCCGTCCCGCTCGGCGCTTTCCTGCTCTGGCGGCCGAAGGGGGATGCTCTTCACAAGGGGCTGGGCCGGGTCTGGGGCGCCCTGATGATGGTGACGGCGCTCTCCAGCTTCTGGCTTCAGAGCCTGAGCGGCGGCCTCAGCTTCATCCACCTCTTCTCCATCCTGACCTTGGTCTCGGTGCCGCTCGCCGCGTGGCACGCGCGCCGCGGCAACATCCGCGCCCATCGCAACGCGATCCGGGGAATCTATGCCGGCCTCCTGTCGGCCGGGCTATTGGCGATGCTTCCCGGGCGGCTCCTCGGCACCCTCGTCTTCGGTTGAAGCGTTGCCGCCACCTCGCGCCGCGCCTAAACGGCGGCATGTCCCTCGTCACCCGCTTCGCCCCCGCCCCGACGGGACGGCTTCATGTCGGCAACATCCGAACCGCCGTCCACAACTGGCTCTGGGCGCGCAAGCATGGCGGACGTTTCGTCCTCAGGCTCGACGATACGGACAAAGCGCGCTCCAGCGAGGCCCATGCCGAGGGCATAATGGAGGACCTCGCCTGGCTCGGCCTCGCCTGGGACGAGGAGCATCGCCAGTCGCTTCGATTCGATCGCTACGAGTCGGCTTTCGAGCGCCTTCGAGCCGCGGGCCGCATCTATCCGGCCTACGAGACGGCGCAGGAGCTGGATCTGAAGCGCAAGGTTCAGCTCTCGCGCGGCAAGCCTCCGGTCTACGACCGCGCCGCGCTCGGCCTTTCCGGCGAGGACCGCGCCCGGTTCGAGGCGGAGGGGCGTTCGCCCCACTGGCGCTTCCGGCTCGATCACGATTCGCCGATCGAATGGGACGACCTGATCCGGGGCCGCCAGCATTTCGATCCTGCGCTGCTCTCCGATCCCGTGATCCGGCGCGAGGACGGCTCGTGGCTCTACATGCTTCCGAGCAGCGTCGACGATATCGAGATGGGGGTAACCCACGTGCTTCGCGGCGAGGACCATGTCGCCAACACCGCGCTGCAAATCCAGATATTCGAAGCCCTCGGGGCAAGCGTTCCCGCCTTCGCGCACGAGGCCCTGTTGGTCGGCTCCGAAGGCAAGCTTTCGAAGCGCCTCGGCTCGCTCGGCGCCGGTTCGCTTCGCGAACAGGGGATCGAGCCGATCACTTTGGTCGCAAAGCTCGCCCGGCTCGGCACCAGCCTGCCCGTCGAGCCGATAACCGAGGCTCGAACCCTGATCGAGACCTTCGACTTCGCCACCTTCGGCCGGGCTCCGGCGCGGTTCGACCTGGACGAGCTGTCCCAGCTCAACGCGCGGATCGTCCACCTCCTGCCCTTCGAGACGGTCGCCGACCGGCTGCCCGAAGGCATGGGGCCGGACGACTGGGCGGCGCTCCGGCCCAACCTCAAGTCGGTGGCCGAGGCCGCGGATTGGTGGGAGATCCTCCACGGCCATGTCGAGGCAGAGGCGGCAGCGGAGGATCGCGCCCTGATTGCGGCGGCAGCCGAAACGCTCGAAGCCATCGACTGGACCGAGGCGCCCTGGCCGCAGCTGGTCTCGGCGCTGAAGGCGCGGACTGGGCGGGCCGGCAAGGCTCTGTTCCGGCCGCTCAGGCTGGCGCTGACGGGCCGCGAGAGCGGGCCCGAAATGGCCGCGCTGCTGCCGCTCATCGGACGCGACGAGTCGGTGGCCCGCCTGAAAGCGGCGGCTTGACGCCACTCTGCCCAACTCGGAACTCCCCCGCCCCGAGCCGATCCTGATATGAGGCCCGGGCGAAACTCGAAAGGAAGCAGGCTTGGCCAACGTTACCGTCATCGGAGTCCAGTGGGGCGACGAGGGAAAGGGCAAGATCGTCGACTGGCTGGCCAGCCGGGCCGACGTCGTCGCCCGGTTCCAGGGCGGCCACAATGCCGGCCATACGCTGGTCGTGGGCGAGCAGACCTACAAGCTCTCGCTGCTTCCCTCCGGAATCGTCAGGGGTACGCTGTCCGTCATCGGCAACGGCGTGGTGCTCGACCCGTGGGCGCTTCGGGCGGAGGTCGGGCGGCTGGCGGAGCAGGGAGTCGAGGCGACTCCGCAGACCCTTCACATTTCGGATACCTGCCCGCTCATCCTCCCCTTCCACCGCGATCTCGACGCCTTGCGCGAGGACGCTTCGGGCCAGGGCAAGATCGGAACGACGAGGCGGGGAATCGGCCCGGCCTATGAGGACAAGGTCGGGCGCCGCGCGATCAGGGTCTGCGACCTCGCCCATCTCGGCCAGCTCGGCCCCCAGATCGACCGGCTCTGCGCCCATCACGACGCCCTTCGCGCCGGCTTCGGAGAGCCGCCGATCGACCGGGCGCGGCTCGAGCGCGACCTCGGCGAGATCGCCGACTTCGTCCTCCGCTTCGCCCGCCCGACCTGGATCACCCTCAACGAGGCCAAGGCGAGCGGAAAGCGAATCCTGTTCGAAGGGGCGCAGGGCGTGCTTCTCGACGTCGACCACGGCACCTATCCGTTCGTCACCTCCTCCAATACCGTCGCCGGGACGGCCGCCGCCGGAAGCGGCCTCGGGCCGGGCGCGGCGGGCTTCGTGCTCGGGATCGTCAAGGCCTATACGACCCGGGTCGGAGCAGGGCCGTTCCCGACCGAGCTCGAGGACGAGACCGGCCATCGGCTGGGCGAGCGGGGGCGTGAGTTCGGAACCGTCACCGGCCGGAAGCGGCGCTGCGGCTGGTTCGATTCGGTGCTGGTCCGCCAGGCCTGCGCGGTCTCAGGGGTGACCGGGGTGGCTCTGACCAAGCTCGACGTCCTCGACGGGCTGAAGGAGATCAGGATCTGCACCGGCTATCGCCTCCGCGGCTCCGCCCTCGATCATTTCCCGGCTCATGCCGCCGACCAGGAGGCGGTCGAGCCGGTCTACGAGTCCATTCCGGGCTGGTCCGAATCGACCGCGGGCGCCCGAAGCTGGGCCGAGCTTCCGGCCCAGGCGATCAAATATATCAAGCGGATCGAGGAATTGTGCCGGATATCGGTGGCGCTCGTTTCGACCAGCCCCGAGCGGGAGGATACGATTTTGGTAAGGGATCCGTTCGCGGATTGATTGATTGGTCGTCCCAGCCCCCGAGCGCTGCCGCAGGCGACGTCGAGGGCTGGGACGACGGATCACTTCCCCTGGCGTTCGTCCAAGCCTATCGCCCAAGCCATGACCAAGCTTAACATCCTCGTCACCGGCACAAGCCGCGGAATCGGCAAGGCGATCGCCTCGGCCTTCTCAGCCCACAATCTCATCGGCCACTCCAGCCGGGGCGGCGAGGGAATGATCGGCGCCGACCTCGATCGGCCCGGCGCCGCCGGACGGTTATGGGCGGAGGCGACGGAGCGGCTCGGCGGACGGATCGACGCGCTCGTCAACAATGCCGGGGTCTTCGAGGCCGCCCCGGTCGACCTCCCGGCAGAGGAATGGACCGCCGGATGGGAGCGGACGATGCGGGTCAACCTCACCGCCTCGGCGGAGCTGTGCAGGCTCGCCGTCCTCCACTTCCGCGAGCAGGACGGCGGCCGGATCGTCAACGTGGCGAGCCGGGCCGCCTATCGCGGCGACAGCCCGCAGCACTGGCATTATGCGGCTTCCAAGGCGGGAATGATCGCGATGACAAAGTCGATCGCCCGCGGCTATGCGGCCGAGGGCATCTTCGCCTTTGCCGTCTGCCCCGGCTTCACCGCCTCGGACATGGTCGAGGACTATCTGGCGAGCCGCGGCGGCCAGCAGATCGTCGCCGATATCCCGCTCGGCCGGGTCGCGACGGCGGACGAAGTGGCCGAGACCGTCCGATGGCTCGCGGTCGACGCGCCTGCTTCGGCGACCGGGGCCGTGATCGACGTCAACGGGGCGAGCTATGTCCGCTGAGACTGGTCCTCCCCGCGGTGTCGCGGGGAGGGGGACCGTCCGAAGGACGGTGGAGGGGTCCTTGCGCGGTAGCCCCTCCACCAGGCTTCGCCTGGTCCCCCTCCCCTGCGAATGCAGGGGAGGATTATCGTGACCGACAGCTGGAAGGTCTCGCTCCCTTGCACAAAGGCCGAGGCGGAGGCCCTGAAGGACGACATTTCGCCCTTGGCCTGGCTCGATTTCCCGCCGGTTCTGATGACCAGCGAAGAAGACGGGACCCGCCCCGACGAATGGCGCCTCGACGCTTATTTCGATCGCGAGCCGACGGCGGAGATGCTGGAGATACTCGCCGGACTGGCGCCGAGCGCGGCCGGTACCGAGCCCGCGGTCGAGCAGGTCGAGGACCGCGACTGGGTGACTTTGAGCCAGCAGGGCCTCGAGCCGATCCGAGCCGGCCGCTTCTTCGTCCACACCCCGGCGCACCGCGACGGCGCTCCGCCGGACCTGATCGCACTGGAGATCGACGCCGGGCGCGCGTTCGGCACCGGCCAGCACGAGACGACCAGCGGCTGCCTGATTGCTCTGAGCCGGCTGAAGACCGGCGGAGCGGCGGTGGCCGACCTGGTCGATCTCGGTACCGGCACCGGCCTGCTCGCCTTCGCCGCCCTCAAGCTGTGGCCCGCGGCTCGGGCCGCCGCGTCGGACAACGACCCGGTGGCGATCGAGGTGAGCGTGGAGAATGCGGCGATCAACCGGGTCCGCCTGGGCCGGGCGCGCGGGCAGCTCGAGCTCCTCGTCGCGGAAGGGATGGATCATCCCAGGCTCCAGGCGCGGGCGCCTTACGATCTCGTCATCGCCAATATCCTGGCGGGTCCGCTCATCGACCTCGCGCCCTCGGTCGCGAGCGCGATCGCGCCGGGCGGACGGCTGATCCTCGCCGGGCTCCTCGATCACCAGGCGCCCGCGGTGGCCGCGGCCTATCGCCGCCAGGGGATGATGCTGAGCGGCCGGGTCGAGCGCGGGGAATGGCCGACTTTGGTGATGCGCAAGCGCAGGGCGGCGCCGGTGCGCAGGCGGCGGGGCTGAGCTTTCAATCGTCGCCCCAGCGAAGGCTGGGCCCCGTGGGGTGAAGTGCGCCGAGCCTTTCACCCCCTGGGGTCCCAGCCTTCGCTGGGACGACGGACCTATTTCTCGACCCCCAGCCGGTTCAGCATGAAGGCGTAATATTCGGCGATGTCGCGGTAGCGGCGGAAGCGCCCCGACTTGCCGCCGTGGCCGGCCTCCATGTTGGTCCGGAAGAGCAGGGGGTTGGAATCGGTCTTGGCCGCCCGGAGCTTCGCGACCCATTTGGCGGGCTCGTAATATTGGACCTGGCTGTCCCAAAGCCCGGTGCTGACGAACATCGCCGGATAGGCCTTCCGGTCGACGTTGTCGTAGGGCGAGTAGGAGAGGATATAGTCGTAATATTTGCGGTCCGACGGGTTGCCCCATTCGTCATATTCGTTGGTGGTAAGCGGGATGGTCGCATCGAGCATGGTGGTGACCGCGTCGACGAACGGCACCTGCGCAACGATCACCGAATAATCCTTCGGAGCCATGTTGGCGATCCCGCCCATCAGAAGTCCGCCGGCGCTTCCGCCCTGTGCCGCCACCCGGTCCTTCGCGGCATAGCCCTGGGCGACCAGGAAGCGGGTGACGTCGATGAAGTCGGTGAAGCTGTTCTTCTTGTTGAGCAGATGGCCCTGGTCGTACCAGGCCCGGCCCATCTCCTGGCCGCCGCGAATATGGGCGATGGCATAGACCATTCCTCGGTCGAGAAGGCTGGTCACCGTCGGCGACCAGGCTGGGTCGGACGAAATGCCGTAGCTCCCATAGGCATATTGAAGCATCGCTGCCTTGCCGTCCTTTCGGAAGCCCTTGCGGTAGACCAGCGAGACCGGGATCTTCGTGCCGTCGCGTGCCGTCGCCCATACCCGCTCGGTGATGTAGCGGGCCGAGTCGTAGCCGGGCGCCGGGGTCTCCTTCAGCAGGCGCCGCTCGCCGCTCCGGGCATTGACCTCGTAGATTCGGGCGGGCGTGGTCAGCGAAGTGTAATGGTAGCGCAGCCAGTCCGTGCCGGGCTCGGCGTTGACGTCGAGGCCCATGGCGTAGGCGGGCTCGTCCGACGCGACAAAGCTGCTCTTGCCGGAGTCGGTGAGCAGCCGGAGACGCTTGTTGCCGCCCGACCGCTCGGCGATCGCTATGTAGCCGTTCATTGGCTTGAAATCGTCGATGAACACGTCGGTCTTGTGGGCGACGAGGTCGGTCCATCCCGCCCGGCCTCGCGCGGCGGCGCCTTCCGGGACCCGCATCAGCCGGTAATTGGGGGCGTTCCAGTTGGTGAGCACGACCCAGCGGCCGCCGATATGGTCCGCCTGATAGCGGAACTCACGCTCGCGCGGCGCGAACACCGCGAAGGCTCCGGGCCGGGCGGCGGGCGCGCAGCGCTGCTCGTTGCTGACGGTGCTCTGGAGGACGATGCAGACATATTTGTCCGACGTCGTCCGCATCAGCCCCATGTAGAAGCTCTCGTCCTTCTCCTCGTAGACGAGCCGGTCGGCCGTGGCCGGGGTGCCCAGGACATGCGCCTTGACCCTTTTGCTGAGCAGGGTCACCGGGTCCTTCTCCACGTAGAAGAGGGTCCGGTTGTCGTCCGCCCAGACGAAATCGGGCTCGGCGTTCGGGACCTCGTCGGGCAGCACCCGGCCGGAAGCGATTTCCTTCACGCGCAAGACATATTGGCGGCGGCCGACCACGTCCTCGGCGTAAGCGAGCAGGCGGTTGTCGGGGCTCGTCTGATAGCCTCCCACGTTGAAATAGCCCCTGCCCTTGCCCATTGCGGGCTGATCGAGCAGCACCTCTTCCGGCGCGGTCATCGAACCCTTGCGGCGGGCGACGATCGGATAGTCCTGGCCGGTCTCGAAGCGGCTGTAATAATGATAGCCGTCCTTGCGATAGGGGACGCTCGAATCGTCCTGCTTTATGCGGCCGACGAATTCGCCGTAGAGCTTTTCCTGAAGGGGCTTGAGCGGGGCGAGCGCCGCGTCGGCATAGGCGTTCTCGGCGTTGAGATAGGCCAGCATCTCCGGATTCTTGCGGGTGTCGTCGCGAAGCCAGTAATAGGGATCGTCGCGGACGATTCCGCCGGGGCCCTTGACCTGGTGGGGCTTCTTGGCCGCCACCGGAGGCTGGGGAAGGCCTTGGCCGAAGGCGGCCGCGGGCAGCAGCAGGGCGGTGAGGACGAGCCAGAAAGTCTTTTTCATCAGGCGCTTCTCCGGTGGAGCAGGCTGTCTGACATGGGCCGCGGAGGGCGGCAAGGCGTTACCCCATCTCGTCACCCCAGCGAGGGCTGGGGTCCCGTGGGGTGAAATACTCATGTGCCTTTCACCCGCCGGGGCCCCAGCCTTCGCTGGGGCGACGGGTCAGCCCGCCGCCTTCACGATCGCGTTCCAGGCGGCCTCGTCGATCGTTTCCACTCCAAGCTCGGCCGCCTTCTTGAGCTTGGACCCTGCGCCGGGTCCGTAGACGACGAGGTCGGTCTTCGCCGACACCGAACCCGCGACCTTGGCGCCGAGCTTCTCCGCCTGCGCCTTGGCCTCGTCGCGGGAGAGCGTTTCGAGGCTTCCGGTGAAGACCACGGTCTTTCCGGAGACGGGCGACGCCTTCGTCTCCCAGACGACGTCGGCCGGCCGCACCCCGGCGTCGAGCAGGTCGTCGAGGACCTCTCGGTTGTGGGCCTCCTCGAAGAAGTCGAGAAGCGCGTTGGCGACTTCCGGGCCGATGTTCGGAGTACCGACGGCCTCGACCACCGCCTTGTCTCGGCGCTGGAGGAACTTGCGTTCCTCCTCCCCCTCGATCCGGACCGTTTCGCGCCGGACCCGGAGCGCCGCCTCGACCATCGCCCGCAGATCGTCCCAGCTCCGGTAGCGGCGCGCGAGGTCGCGGGCGGTCACCTCGCCGACATGGCGGATTCCCAGCCCGTAGAGGAAGCGGTCGAGCGGCGGTTCGCGCTTGGAGTCGATGGCGGCGACCAGATTGGCGGCCGAGATTTCGGCCCAGCGCTCGCGGGTGAGCAGTTTCTCCCGGGTCAGCCGGAAGATGTCGGCCGGCGACTGGAGCAGGCCGTCGCGGAAGAAATTCTCGATATGGGTGATCCCGAGCCCTTCGATGTCGAGGGCGTGGCGCGAGACGAAGTGGCGGAGCCGCTCGACCCGCTGGACCGGGCAGACAAGGCCTCCGGTGCAGCGGACGTCGACCTCGCCTTCCTCGCGCACCGCGTCGGACCCGCACTCCGGGCAGGTCGTGGGGAATTCGAAAGCCGGTCGATCCTCGCCTGGGGTCAGATTCTCCAGGACCTGCGGGATGACGTCGCCGGCGCGCTGGATCCGGACCCGGTCACCGACCCGGACCCCCAGCCGTTCGATCTCGTCCTTGTTGTGCAAGGTGGCGTTGGTGACCGTCACGCCCCCGACGCTGACCGGCTTCAGCCGAGCCACCGGAGTGAGCTTGCCGGTCCGGCCGACCTGGATGTCGATCGCCTCGAGCAATGTCTCCGCCTTCTCTGCCGGGAATTTATGGGCCAGCGCCCAGCGCGGCGCCCGCGCCACCTGGCCGAGGCGGCGTGCCCAGTCGAGGCTATCGACTTTGTAGACGACGCCGTCGATGTCGAAGGGAAGGTCGGCGCGTTTCGCTTCGATTGACCGATAGTGCCTCAAGAGCCCGTCAAGATCGGTGAAGCGTTTGATATCCGGAGAAATTGGAAGGCCCCACCGGCCGATAGCTTGAATCACCTCGAAGTGGGTCTGCGCTGGGAGGGCCGAAGCTTCGCCCCACCCGAAGGCGAGAAAACGTAAAGGCCGCAATGCGGTCACCGCCGCGTCCTTCTGACGTAGCGATCCGGCGGCGGCGTTGCGCGGATTGGCGAACTGGCGTGCCTTCGCGGGATCTTCCGCTTCAGCCAGAAGGCGGGCGTTCAGGGCCGCAAAGTCCGACTTCGACATGTAGACCTCGCCCCGGATTTCGAAGGCGTCCGGAGCATCGCCCTTAAGCCGCTGCGGCACCTCGTCGATGGTCCGGACATTGTCGGTCACCACCTCTCCGGTAGTGCCGTCGCCGCGGGTGGCGGCGAGGACCAGCTCGCCTTTCTCATAGCGGAGCGAGCAGGAGAGGCCGTCGATCTTGGGCTCGGCGGTGAGGGCCACTTCCTCGTCCGGGGCTAGGCTCAGGAAGCGCCGGACCCGGGCCAGGAAATCCGCCACCTCCTCGTCGGAGAAGGCATTCTCCAGGCTGAGCATCGGCAGCGCGTGGCGGACCTTGGAAAGATGCGCGGCGGGGGCGGCGCCCACCTGGCGCGACGGGCTGTCCTCGCGGACGAGGTGCGGGAATTGCACCTCCAATTCCTGGTTGCGCCGGACGAGCGCGTCATATTCGGCGTCGGAAATCTCCGGCGAGTCTTGGCTGTGATAGAGAAGGTTGTGGCGGGCGATCTCGGAGGCCAGGCGTTCCAGCTCTGCGGCGGCGTCGGCTTCGGTCACCTTCTGCCTCCCCATGCGAAGCATGGGGAGGGGGACCACCGAAGGTGGTGGAGGGGTGATATGTCACCGACCTGCGCAAGGTCACCCCTCCACCAGGCTTCGCCTGGTCCCCCTCCCCATCTTGCGATGGGGAGGCAAAAGCTTGCCCTCCTCACGCTGCCTCCAGCAATCTTACCGCCTGGGCCCGGGCCTCGTCGGTCACTTGCGCGCCGGACAGCATCCGCGCGATCTCCTCCCGCCGCCGCGACTCGTCGAGAGCCTGGACGCTGGTCCGGGTGACCAGCCCCTCGTGGCTCTTCTCGATCAGGAGGTGACGGGTGCCTCGGGCGGCGACCTGGGGGCTGTGGGTGACGACCAGAAGCTGGGCGCCTTCGGACAATCGGTGGAGCCGCTCGCCGACCGCGCTGGCGACGGCTCCGCCGACTCCGCGGTCGATCTCGTCGAAGATCATCGTCCGGGCGTCGCCGCGTTCCGCGAGCGCGACCTTGAGTGCGAGGATGAACCGGGCCAGCTCGCCGCCGCTTGCGATCCTGGTCAGGGGCGCGAAGGGGGCCCCGGGGTTGGTCGAAACCTCGAACTCGACCCGGTCTCGGCCTCGGGCGGCCCATTGCGCTTCGCCCAGCGGTTCGACGAGGGTTCGGAAGCGGGCGGAATCTAGCTTCAGCGGTGCAAGCTCGCGGGCGACCGCGGAGTCCAGACGAGCCGCAGCGGCGGTCCGCAAATCGGTCAGCCTCGCCGCTTCCTCCAGATAAGCCGAGCGGCTTGCGCGCACCCGGGCTTCGAGCGCCCCCAAGCCTTTCTCCCCCGCTTGGAGCGCTTCAAGCTTTGCCGCCAGCTCGTCGGACAGAGCCGGAAGCGCGTCGGGATCGACCCGGTGCTTTCGGGCGACGGCCCGGATGTCGAATAAACGGGTTTCGGCCTCGTCGAGCCGGGCCGGGTCGAAGGCGAGGGCGGCGGAAGCCGCTTCGAGGCGGTCTTCGGCTTCCGACGCCTCGACCAGGGCTCGGTCGAGCGCTTCGAGCGCCTCGGCGAGCCGGTCGTGCTCGCCCGCGATCCGCTCGAGTCGGCGCGCCGCCTGGCGGCACAGCGACAGTCCCCCTTCCGAACCGTCGAGCAGCTGGCCGATGGCGGCGATATCCTCGGCGAGTCGAGCGCCCTTCAGCATGTCGGAGCGAAGGCCGGCGAGCTCCGCCTCCTCGCCCGGCTGAGCGGCGAGCCTGGTCAGCTCCGCGACGTTGTGATCGAGCCACTCGCGGTCGCGGGCGGCGGTTTCGAGATCGTCGCGGGCCCTGGCAAGCGCGGCCTCGGCTTCGCCCCAGGCGCGATAGGCCGCCTCGGCGGAGGCCCCGTCGATCCGCCCGAAGGCGTCGAGAAGCGCGCGGTGTCCGCGGGCGTTGAGCAGTCCTCGGTCGTCATGCTGGCCGTGCACCTCGACGAGCAGGGCCCCGAGTTCCCGAAGCAAGGCGACCGAAGCCGACTGGTCGTTGACGAGCGCCCGGCTGCCGCCGTCGGCGCGGACGATCCGGCGGACGACCACAGGCTCGCCGGCCTCGCCTTCGAGGCCGTTCTCGCGAATGAGGCCGAGTGCGGGATGGCCGGGCGGAAGGTCGAAGCTGACGGTGACGACGGCCTGCGCCTGGCCCTGGCGGACCAGGCCGCTGTCCGCTCGGGCGCCGAGCGCGAGTCCGAGCGCGTCCAGCAGGATCGATTTGCCGGCGCCCGTCTCTCCGGTGAGGACTCCGAGGCCCGGCCCGAATTCGAGGTCCAGGCTCTCGATCAGGACGACGTCGCGGATTGAGAGGCTGGTGAGCAACTGCCCGCCCTCAGTTCGTCACCCCGGCGGAAGCCGGGGCCTCGGGTCGCCCGCCGTCTCTTTTCGTCACGAGGTCCCGGCTTGCGCCGGGATGACGTGAGTGCGACATCACGCCGCCGGCGAAGCGGCCGCCGTCGCCGGCGCGTGCTTCTGGACCAGCGAATAAGCGCGCTGGTACCATTTGGTGTTCGGATAATTGGCCCCGAGCACGGCCGCCGACCGGCGCGCTTCCGCAGGGATTCCGAGCGCGAGATAGGATTCGGTGAGGCGCATCAGCGCTTCGGGCGTGTGGCTCGTCGTCTGGTACTGGTCGACCACGGTCCTGAAGCGCATCACCGAGGCGAGCCACTGGGCCCGGCGCTGGTAGAAGCGGCCGATCTCCATCTCCTTGCCGGCGAGATGGTCGCGAACCAGGTCGGCCTTGAGCCTGGCGTCGGCGGCGTAGCGCGTGTCCGGGTAGCGGCGGATGAGCTCGCCGAGTGAGTCGAGCGCCTGCTTGGTGGTGCTCTGGTCGCGGGTCACGTCGGTGATCTGCTCGTAATAGCTCAGCGAGATCAGGTAATAGGCATAAGGCGCGTCGCGGTTGCCCGGATGAATGGACAGGAAGCGCCGTGCGGACTCGATCGACTTGGTATAATCCTTTGCGGCGTAATAGCTGAACGCGCTCATCAGCTGCGCCCGGCGGGCCCAGACCGAATAGGGATGCTGGCGCTCGACCTCGTCGAACACCGCGCCCGCCGTCGCGTAATCGCGCCGGTCGAGCTGCTTCTTGGCAAGGTTGTAGAGGGTGTTGACGTCGCGGGCGACATATTGGGTGTCCGCCCGGGTCGTCTTGCTGCCGCCGGCGCAGCCGGCGATCGGAAGGACGAGGCAGGCCAGAAGGGCGGGGGCGACGAGGCGGGCATGATGAAGCAGCATGGGGGGCTTCTTAGCGGAGGGTTGGGACGAGGCCAAGCTCGGACTAGGGAGTGAGCTTCGCCGGTGATTCCCGTCATTCGGGCGAAAGCCGGAATCCATGAACACGGCCTCTCCCGGACAGGCATCCGTTCATGGATCCCGGATCAAGTCCGGGATGACGAAGATACGGTCGAGCGACGCTCATCCGGTCCGGATAGTGGCTTTCGCCGATGAACGGCGGTTTAATGCCTGGCGTTTAAAGGGAGGGTCATGCTTCGCGTTCTCACTCTCTCGACGCTCTACCCGGATCCCTCCCGTCCGTCGTTCGGGATCTTCGTCGAGAGGCAGACCCGGGCGCTGGAGGCTCGGGAGGGGGTCGAGGTCGAGGTGGTCTCGCCCGCCGGCCTTCCCCCCTGGCCGCTGACTCTCCATCCACATTACCGGACGAGGGCCCGGCTAGCGGCGACGGAGCTCAGGCACGGTCTCGCGGTCCACCGCCCACGGTTCCGGATCTGGCCGGGGCTGAGCGGGGCGGGGGCCGCCCGGTCGCTCGCCGCCGCGGTGCTTCCGCTTGCCCGGGCCTTGCGCCCCGACGTGCTCGATGCCGAGTTCTTCTGGCCCGACGGTGCGGCGGCGATGCATCTCGCCGAGGCGCTGGGGGTCCCCTTCTCGATCAAGGCACGGGGCAGCGACGTCCACTTCTGGGGCCGCCGTCCGGCCGTCCGGGCGCAGCTGATCGAGGCCGCTCGAAGGGCAAGCGGGCTACTCGCGGTCAGCGCCGCATTGAAGGCCGACATGGCGGCAATGGGAATGCCGGAAGAGAAGATCCGGGTCCATTATACGGGGGTCGACCTCGAGCGGTTCCGGCCGACCGAGCGGGCGGCCGCAAGGCGCCGGCTGGGAGTCGACGGGCCGCTGATCGTGACCCCGGGCAACCTCGTCCCACTCAAGGGGCAGAGGCTGGCGATCGAGGCGCTCGCCGGGCTGCCGGGAGCGAACCTGCTGATCGCCGGCGAGGGGCCGGAGCGCCCGGCGCTGGAGGCCCGGATCGCCGGCCTCGGGCTCGCGCCGCGAGTCCGGCTGCTGGGCAGCGTCCCGCCCGAAGCCATGCCGGAGCTCCTCGCCGCGGCCGACCTCATGCTTCTGCCCTCCGAGCGCGAAGGGCTCGCCAACGTCTGGATCGAATCGCTGGCCTCGGGGACTCCGATCCTGATCGCCGACGTCGGGGGCGCCCGCGAGGTTCTCGACCGGCCCGAGGCCGGACGGCTGGTCGAGCGCGAGCCCTCGGCGATCGCGGCCGCGGCGCGGGAGATGCTGGCCTCGCCGCCCGACCCGGCGGCGGTGCGCCGCTCGGCCGAGCGGTTCAGCTGGGAGCGCAACGGGGCGGAATTGCACGCGCATTTATCCTCCCTGCCGCGAAGCGGTGGGGGGGGGGACCACCCGTAGGGTGGTGGAGGGGCGGAAGGCGAGGCCTGCGCAATTACCCCTCCACCATGCTTCGCATGGTCCCCTCCCGTGCTTCGCGCGGGGGAGGATTAGAGCGGCATCAGCGCAGCGGCGATCCAGCGTTCCTCCCCGCGAAGCAGGCCCCAGGCTCGGGCGGCGGCCCGGCTGTCCATCACTTCGAGGCCGATGCCGCGCGACTCCAGCGCCTCGCGCAGAGCCCGCGGCGGATGGGCGAGGCGCGGGCCGGTGCCGAGGATGAGAAACTCGGGAGCGGGGCTCAGCCCGAGCAGCGGCTCGAGGTCGGCCAGGGCCAGGTCCGGCACCTCCGGAGCGGCCCATTCGTCGGCCCTCACCGGCGTCAGGAGCAGGGCGCGGTAGACGCCTTCGTCGACCACGAAGCCGCCTCCCGAAAAGCCCGTGACGACGGGACCCTCGGCGGCCGGATCGCGTTCGAAGCGGGCCATCACATGCTTTCGTTGCGGCTCGTCATGCGCTCGCCGCCGCTGGTCGAACTCGTCTTCGGAAGAAAGCTGTTCGAATCGACCTTCAGCCAGACCAGCCAGGGCGCTGCGATGTAGATGGTCGAGTAGGTCCCGACGATGACGCTGATCAGAAGCGCGGTGGTGAAGCTCTGGATGACGGCGGGCCCGAGGATCATCAGCGAGCCCAGAGCGAGCAGCATCGCGAAATTGGTGGCCACGGTGCGCGAAAGGGTCTCGTTCATCGACAGGTTGAGAAGCGAGACGATGTCCATCTTCCGGTATTTGCGCAGATTCTCGCGCACCCGGTCGAAGATGACGATCGTGTCGTTGAGCGAATAGCCGATCAGGGTGAGCAGGGCCGCGACGACGTTGAGGTCGAACTCCATCTGGGTGATCGCGAAGAATCCGAATGTGAGCGTGACGTCGTGGAACAGCGAGAACATCGCTCCGACCCCGAACTGCCATTCGAACCGGACCCAGATGTAGATGACGATCCCGATCGCCGACAGCAGGAGTGCGAGCGCCCCGTCCCAGACCAGCTCTTCCGACACCTTGCCCGAGACCGTGTCGACGGCGTCGATCCGGACTCCCGGATATTTCTGAGCGAGCGCGTTGCGCACCCTGGACGCGGCGGCGTTCGCGCCCTCCTCGCCGCCCTCGGGCAGTGGCAGGCGGATCGAGATTTCGCGAGGGCTTCCGAACTCCGAGACGCTCGGATCGCCCATCCCGAAATTGGTCACGTCCTCGCGCAATTTGTCGAGCGAAGGGGGCTGCGCAAAGGTCGCCCGGATGACCTGGCCGCCTTCGAAATCCACTCCGAAGTTGAGGCCCTTGACCGCGACCAGGGCGATCGAGGCGATGATCAGAAGGCTGGATATGACGATGGCGACGTTGCGCCAGCGCAGGAAATCCAGGTTCGTGTCGTCGGGGATGAGTTTGAGCAGGCGCATGGCGTCCTTAGATCCTGAGCTCGGTGGGGCGCTTGCGCAGCCAGATCGAGACGAACATCCGGGTCACCGTGACGGCGGTGAAGACCGAGGTCGCGATTCCGATCATCATGACGACGGCGAAGCCTTTCACCGGGCCCGAACCGAAATAATAAAGCAGCAGGCCGGCGATGACGTTGGTGATGTTCGCGTCGAAGATGGCGGTGCGCGCCTCGTCATATCCGTGCTGGACGGCCTCCATCACCCGGCGACCGCGCCGATGCTCCTCGCGGATCCGCTCGTTGATGATGACGTTGGCGTCGACCGCGGCGCCTACGGTGAGGACGAAGCCGGCGATCCCAGGCAGGGTCAGGGTCGCGAACGGCGCCATGATCCCGAGGATGATGACGACATTGAGGATCAGCGCGATGTCGGCATAGATCCCGAAGCGTCCGTAGGTCAGCCACATGAAGAGGAGGATCGCGACGGTTCCGACGATCCCGGCGATGACCGCGCTCCTGATCGAATCCTTGCCGAGATCCGGCCCGACCGTTCGCTCCTCTATCACCTTCAGCTCGACCGGAAGCTTGCCCGAGCGAAGCTGGATAGCGAGGTCGGTCGCGGTCTGGGCGGTGAAGCTGCCGGTGATGTTGGCCTGGCCGCCGAGGATCGGCTCCTGGATGTTCGGCGCGGACAGGACGACGTCGTCGAGGACGATCGCGAAGGGCTTGTTGACGTTCTGCTGAGTGACCTTGGCGAAGGCCTTTGAGCCGCGGCCGTCGAAGCGGATGCTGACGGCGGCCTGGTTGTTCTGGTCGAAGGTCTGCTGAGCGTCGACGAGCTGGTCGCCGTTCACCATCGCCCGGCGCAGGACCGCGATCCGGCCGCCGCCCGCCATGGGCAGGACCTGGCTTCCGATCGGCGCCCGGCCCGAGGCGATCTGCTCCGGGGTCGCATTCTGGTCGACCATCTTGAACTCGAGGCGGGCGGTCTTGCCGAGCAGCGCCTTCAGCCCCTCCGGATCCTGCAGGCCCGGCACCTGGACGAGGATCCGGTCCTTGCCCTGGCGGATGACCGTGACTTCCTTCGTGCCCTCGGGATCGACCCGGTTGTAGACCACCTCGCGGGCGGTCTTCATCGCATTGTCGAGTGCCTCGGCAATCCCCGACTGGGTGGGAGTGAGGACCATTCGGCTTCCGTCGACGACGGAGACGTTGAAGGTCCGCTGGCCGCTCAGCGCGACCGGCTGGGTCTGGTTGTTGGCGATCTCGCGGACCGCGTCCACCTTCGCCGGATCGCGGACCAGGAAGGAGAGGCGGCCGCCGGCCGTCGACATGTCGCCGACCTCGATCTTCGCCTGGCGAAGCTCGCTGCGCATGATGTCTTCCATCTGGTCGAGCCGCTGCTTGGCGACGTCGCTCGTATCGCCCTCGAGAAGCAGGTGGCTTCCGCCCGCAAGGTCGAGGCCGAGATTGATCCGGGCGCTCGGGAGGAAGGCCGGCCATTTCGCGACGACGGATTCGGGGAAGAAGCTCGGGACCGCCATCGCGATCCCGATCAGGCAGGCCAGGGTGGTGGCCCACATCTTCCAGCGGGGAAAGTCCAGCATGGCGTCAGTCGTTCGCCGGCTTGGCGCCGTGGGGACGAACCTCGCTCAGCATCGACTTGACGACCCGGACCCGGGTGCCGGCCGCGATCTCGAGCTCGATCTCGCCCTCCTCGACCTTGGTCACCTTGCCGATCAGCCCGCCGGTGGTGACCGCGACGTCGTTGCGCTTCACCGCCATGATCATGTCGCGATGCTCCTTCACCCGCCGGCTCTGCGGGCGGATCAGGAGGAAGTAGAAGATGACGAAGATGAGCAGCAGGGGCGCGAACTGCACGAGGATGCCGGAAAGGCCTCCAGGGGCGGCGGCTGCGCCGGACTGGGCATAAGCGGGCGATGAGAACATGAGGCTATACCTGGTGAGGGATCGGCGCCGACACAAGCGTCCGGAGTAAGGCCGCGGCGACTAACATGCGTTGCGAGGCCAGCGCAAGCGCGGCGGGTCGCTGCGTCATCCCGGCGAAAGCCGGGACCTCGGGGAGACCCGCCGTGCCTTTTCCGGCCTGAGGTCCCGGCTTTCGCCGGGATGACGGGGAAAGCTCAGCCGCGCGGCGGAAGGATGATCAGCGTCGAGGTGCCGTGGGCGAGGAGCTTGCCGTCGGCCGAGAGCAACCGGGCTTCGGCCGTCGCGATCTGCCGACCCCTCGTCACCACTCGCCCTTCGCAGCGCATGACCGAGCCGTCCGGCGGAACCGGCCGGGTGAAGTTCACTTTCGTCTCGACCGTCGTGTAGCCGATCCCGGGCTCAAGCTCGGTGTGGACCGCGCACCCGGCGGCGCTGTCGATCAGCGTCAGCGCGACCCCGCCATGGACTCCGCCGAGCGGGTTGAGCAGGTGCGGGCCCGCCGAGCCTTCGAACACCGCGCGGCCGGGCTCGACCTCGACGAGTCGGAAGCCCATCGTCGCCCCGATCGGCGGCGAAGGAAGGGCGCCGGCGATCATCGCCTGCAGCATCTCGAGCCCGGTGAGACCCGCGATTTCCTCTCGCGAGGCCACTCCGAAGCGCCTTTCGCCGGTCATTCCGCCCATCCTTATCAGTTGCTATTCGCAACTATATAAGCCCAAGCTCAAGTCAACCCGGCTTGCCTTCGCGTGGGGCAGGGCCTAAGTCGCGCGCCTTGGGCGTTCGAAAGAGCGCCTCGGTCGGGGAGTAGCGCAGCCTGGTAGCGCATCACACTGGGGGTGTGGGGGTCGCAGGTTCGAATCCTGTCTCCCCGACCATTTTTTTCAGGAAAGCAGGCCGGTCACCGCGCCGGTCTCCCGGGCAGGTCGAGCAGCTGCTCGGGCCTTTTTATCTCCACCTGATCGCTGCGTGTGCCCGTGCGGTAGCCCAGTCTACGCAACATGTCGTCGACGTCCACGCGATCGTAATCGACCCCGTGGCAGGCGCGCAGGTAGGAGACCGCCGACGCGGCGTGGTAGCCGGGGAGGTCGAAGAGGTCCAAGGCATGGGCGATCCAGCGCTTGCCCGAGCGGAAGGCGAACGCGGGCCTCGAGCGCGAGCAGAAGGCGTACTGGACTGCCGCGGGTCTGTGCCATTCGATCGCAATCGACTTGTCGAAGCCTGAAGGGGCGTCGTCCCGGTAGGTGGAGGTCCCCCGAAAGGCGGTGACCTTCCGCAAGGTTCCAGCCGCAGTCGAGCGGATCGCGACGTTCGAGACCGGCCTCGACCAGGAACATTCCATCTGCCGGCATTGCACGAGCTCCGGGGCAGGGGCGGCGGCGGCGAGCGCGATCATCATCAGCAAAATCATCCTGGATCTCCGAATCTTGAATCGCCCGGGTCGGCCCCGGCGTCCGAATCCCTCACCTTGCGCTCCGCCCGAAGGACGGTGCCGTAAAGCTTGCCCATTCCGATCAGGGCGATGCCCAGGCCCAGGAAGGAGAGGATCCGAAGGACGCCGGTGAGCTCGGCGGCGTCGAACAGGAACACCTTGAGGATCGTCGCGGTGAGCAGGATCAGTCCGGCCAGGCGAAGCGCCTTGTCGGGGATTCGAAAGCCCGCCGCGACCAGGGCGAGCGCCAGCACCAGCCAGGTCGCCGACACGAAATCGCGGGCCGTGAGGTCGTGGCCGGCCATTGCGAGGAGCAAGGCGGCCGTCGCTCCGGCCGCGACCATCGCCGAATCGGGCATCTTGCGGCCGGCCGAATCCTTCCTGTGCAGCCACAGCAAGGCGAGCGCCGCCCCCGCCAGGGCCGCGGCGGCAAGGCCCCAGCCGGTCGCCGGTAGCATCTCGGGCCGGAGCAGCCGGAGGATTAGGATCGGACCCACCAGCGCCCCGCAGGCGGTCAGGGTTCGAAGCACCCGGTCCCTCGTCGAGAGCGGGATCGACACGCCCGCGAACATGGCGGTGATCGCAAGGCCCATCCACGGGACCGAAGGATCGCTGTCCACCGGCGCCTTGACGAGGAGCAGGAGCAGGGCGAGCAGCAGCCCGGCCGGGGGCGCGAGCCGGGCCTCGGTTCGGCGGGCGCCGAACCAGAGGGCGATCGCCGCGAGAGTTCCGAAGAGAAGCCAGGCGCGCGGGTCGGTGTCGAGCCGGATCACCAGCAGGGCCAGCTCGACGAGCCCGACGATGAGCGGCTGAATGAGTGCCGGCGGCCGGCCCTCCCCGGGTCTGAGCAGCGAGGCGGCGAGCGCAAGCCCGACGACGAACAGTCCGGCGGCGAGCGCGTCCGGCGGCGATCCGAAGATCAGGAAGCCGGTCCAGACGAAGCTCAGGGCCACCGATCCGGCCGCGAGCCAGCCCCAGCCCCGCCGCCGTGCCAGTATGAAGATCGCCGCGTTCAAGAGGGCGATATAGGCGAGGATGGGCAGCGCTCCGGCTTCCGGATCCCCCGCGAGCCACGGCGTCAGGAACCCGCCGACCATGCCCATGACCGCGGTCGGCGGCCCGTGCCTGAGCGACAGCGCCAGGGCGGCGGCGCTGATCAGGAGCATCAGCGCCGAGGCGGTCTTGCCCCCGATCTGTCCATAGAGGAACCAGCTTCCGTAGGCGGTCGCGTAGAGGACGGCGATCCCGGCGCCGACCAGCGCCTGGGCGATTCGGGGCTCGTCGGCGAGGGAGCGGCGCGTGCGCGCATATTCCCCGCTCGCGAGCAGACCGAGGCCGAACGAAGCGGCCGCGGCCATCCGAAGCCCGGGGGTGACGAGCCCGATCTCGATCGTGTGGCGGATCAGGAAGAACCCGGCGACGACCAGCGCGATCCCCCCGATCCAGATCAGCAGGCGACCCCCGACGAGCTGCTCGAAGAGGCTCGCAAGCGTCTCGCGGCCCGGCGCCGGCGCAGGCGGCGGAGGCGAGTGGGCCGCCTCGCCCGCGCCGGGACCGGACTGCGAAAGGCCAAGCGGACCGCGGCGCAGCTCGGCGATCGCCTTCTCCAGCCTCCCCACCCGGCCGAGGAGGAGCAGATAGGCGACGAGCAAGCCGGCGAGGCCGAGGAGGCCGAGAAGGAGGAGGGGCTCCATCGCTCGGGACGCTAGACTCGTGGCGGCGGTCTGTCAGTGCCCATCTTCGACCTTCCCCTTCCGCGAAGTTCCAAAGTTCCGAAGTTCCGGCTTCATAGACGCAAATGACACTTCCGGCGCGCGGGTCACGGGGCGGCGGCGCGCAGGGCGGGCAGGGCTCGGGCCAGGCGGCTAAGCGACGACGGTTTTCCCGTAGGCATTTGGATTCCCCCACAAAGGCTCGCGGCGATTCACGAATAGGAAATAACATAGCATAAACACTCGAGATAGGAAACTTCTTGTCATTTAGTCGTCGTCCCAGCGAAGGCTGGGACCCCAGGGGGTGAAGAACCCCCCGATTTTCACCCGCTGGGGCCCCAGCCTTCGCTGGGGCGACGAAAGGTGGCGGGCCCGGCTTCCCGCCTTCGATTGCATCCCCGCCGCCCCTCTCCCATATCGCCGCCGTCCAAGAGCGGGAGCATCTCAATGGAAAGCTGGCACGGCACGACGATCCTGTCGGTGCGCAAGAACGGCCGCGCGGTGATCGCCGGCGACGGCCAGGTCACGCTCGGCCAGACGGTGATCAAGCCCAACGCGCGCAAGGTGCGGCGTCTGGGCGACGGAAGCGTGATCGGCGGGTTCGCGGGCGCCACGGCCGACGCCTTCACCCTGTTCGAGCGGCTGGAGCGGAAGCTCGAGCAGCATCACGGCCAGCTGATGCGCGCCGCGGTCGAGCTCGCCAAGGATTGGCGGACCGACAAATATCTGAGGAACCTCGAGGCGATGATGATCGTCGCCGACAAGGAGGTGACCCTGGTGCTGACCGGAAACGGCGACGTCCTCGAGCCCGGTTCGGGCGTGGCGGCGATCGGGTCGGGCGGCAATTTCGCGCTCGCGGCGGCGACGGCCCTGCTCGATTACGAGGAGGATGCCGAGACCCTCGCGCGCAAGGCGATGGGAATCGCCGCCGAGATCTGCGTCTACACCAACGGCAACCTCACCGTGGAGTCGCTGGAGAGCGCGGCTTGAGCTGGACGGTCGAACGGCTGGACTGGACCGACGAGCCGCTCGGCGAGATCGACCTGCCCAAGGGCAAGATGCGGTTCCGCTCCGGCTTCGGCTCGGGCCTCTCGCGGCGACAGGGCGACCCTCCGGGCGTGGTGTGGGCCGTCGGCGACCGTGGCCCGAACATCAAGGTGGAGACCGCGGTGGAGCTTTACGGGCTCGACCGGCTTCGCGGCCTTGCAGGCGAGACAGGCGCCAAGATCATGCCGCGCCTCGACCTCGGACCCGCCATTGCTCAGCTTCGAGTGGCCGGCGGCCGGGTCGAGCTTCTTCGAAGCTTTCCGATCTGCGGGCCGGACGGTCGGCCGGTGTCCGGGCTGCCGGTTCCGGGAGGGCCCCATACGCGTCACGAGCCCGCCTTCGACCTCGACGGCCGAAAGCTTCAGCCGGATCCGTCCGGCCTCGATACCGAAGGCCTTGCAGCGCTTCCCGACGGAGGCTTCTGGGTGAGCGACGAGTTCGGCCCGTCGCTGGTCCGGCTGGACGGGGAAGGGCGGGTGATCATACGCCTGGTACCGGAAGGGGCCGGCCTCCAAGGCGCCGGTCATCCGGTCGAGGAGCGCCTTCCGGCCATCGCGGCCCGCCGCCAGATCAACCGCGGCTTCGAGGCGCTCGCCTTGTCGCCGGACGGCAGTCGGCTCTTCGTCGCCTTCCAGAGCCCGCTCGCCCATCCCGACGAAAAGGCGCACGCGCAGGCCCGGCACGTCAGGCTTTGGCGCCTGGACCGTGGGACCGGCGAGGTCGCCGCCGAATACCTCTACCCTCTCGACCCGCCCGAAACCTTCGAGCGCGACCGGGCGAAGGGGCCCTTCGAGCGAAGCGACCTCAAGGTGAGCGAGCTGTGCTGGGTAGGGGACGATTCGCTGCTCGTGCTGGAACGCGGATCGGAGACCACCAAGATCTATAAGGTCACTCCGGCCGACGACCTCGCGCTCCCCCGCGGCCATCTGGACCAATCGACCCGCCCGACCGTCGAGGAGCTGAGCGCCGGAGAGATCGCGCTCCCCGTGCTCGCCAAGCAGCTTCTGTTCAGCAGCGACGACGCCCCCGAAGTGGGCGCGGACCTGGAGGGAATGGCTATCCTGTCGCCGTTCGAGCTGCTGCTGGTCAGCGACAATGATTTCGGCGTGGAGGGGGCCGAGACCGGCTTCTGGCGCGTTCGGTTCGACCAGCCCCTCCTCGACTGATCCGGACCCGCCGATGATTCGCCCGATTCTCCTCCCGATGGCCGCTCTCGCCCTGCTCGCCGGCTGCGGCGGCGACGGTTACGAGCCGGAGATACGCGACAAGGAGAAACGGCTCGGAGCCGAGCAGCATCCGCTGCTCCTGGCCGAGTTCGGCGGCGCCTATCGGGCTCCGGAGGCCGAATATGCCCGGCGGGTGGGCGAGAAGGTCGCGTCGGCGGCGGGGCTGGAGGGGGAATGCACCTTCACACTGGTCAACAGCGACGTCGTCAATGCCTTCGCGGTCCCCGGCTGCTACGTCTACGTCACCCGCGGGCTGATGGGGATCGTCAACTCGGAGGCCGAGCTCGCCTCCGTCCTCGCCCACGAGGTCGGCCATATCGTCGCCGCGCACAATCGGCGGCAGCGCAACCGGTCGCTGTGGCGAAGCATCGCGGTATGGGCGGTCGGGACCGTCACCGGCTCCGAGGATCTCAGCCGGATCGCGGGCCGGGCGGCCGAATATTTCACCCTGCGCTATTCGCGGAAGCAGGAATATGAAGCGGACGATCTCGGGGTCCGCTTCCTCGCCGCCGCCGGCTACGACCCCTGGGCGGCGAGCGACATGCTCGGAGCGCTCGGCCGGCACGAGCAATATATGGGCCGAACCCGCGGCCGCGACGAGGCCCGGGCGATACCCGAATGGGCCCGGACCCACCCGCTGGCGGGCAATCGGGTGGAGCGCGCGGCGCAGAGCGCGGCGGCGACCGGAATCGCCGACGGAACGCTGCCCGAGCTGGAAGCGCCCTATCTTCGCGAGCTGGACGGGCTGCTCTACGGCGACGATCCGGCGCAGGGCTTCGTCGACGGGCGCCGGTTCGCCCACCCTGTGATGCGGATCGGATTCGAAGCGCCCCAGGGCTTCACCCTGACCAACAGCCCCCAGGCGATAATGATCGAAGGACCGGACGGGCTGCGCGGTGAGTTCGGCGGCAATGCGATGCCCCCGGGCGGCCTCGCGGCTTATGCCGAAGGACTGATAAGGGCGCTTCTGAAGGGCACGCCGGCGCAGGCCGGCCCGGCCGAGCCAACCGTGATCAACGGCCTCCCGGCCCTGCTCGTCCCCGTCGTCGTTCGGACCGAGCAGGGGGCCGTCGAACTCACCATCGCGGCTTATGACGGCGGCGACGGCGGCGCCTATCATTTCATCATGATCGGCCCGCCCGCGGAAGAGTCGCGCTCGGCGATCGCCGCTCTGTTCGCCTCGTTCCACCTGCTCTCCGACGAAGAGGTCCGAAGCCTCCGGCCGAGGATTATCCGCACGGTCCGGGTCGGTCCGGGGCAGACCCCCGCGACGTTCGCGGCATTCATGGCGAGCGACCACCCGCTCGACCAGTTCCTGACGCTCAACGGCCTGTCTCCGGGCGCGGCTCTGAAGCCCGGCAATCTGGTCAAGGTCGTGACCTTTGCCCCGCGCTGAGGCGAAATCAGGGGCCGGCGCCATCCGTTCCAGTCTGCCGGCAGCAGGTCTTGCTGAAGGATTCAACGCAAAGACGCAAAGACGCAAAGAGCGCGGAGCGCTGCTTGATCCGGGCGTTTCCGGAGAAACGATGAGGTCGTCCGCTTCGCGGAATCTTTGCGTCTTAGCGTCTTTGCGTTTTTGAAATGAGCTCGCACCGGGCATTCGGCAAAATCGCTCTAAGCGAAGGGCTCACTCGGCCGCCGCAGCGAGGATCCAGGACCGGAACGCGGCCATGGCCGGGGTGGGCTTTCGCGACTTGAGGGTGGTGAGCCAGTAGCCGCCCATCGGGACCTCGAGGCGGAACGGCCGCGCGGCGCGGCCTTCGGCGAGCTCGCGCTCGAACATCCGGGCCGGAGCGAGCGCCACTCCGTGGCCGGCGAGCGCCGCCCCGATCATCGACGCGGCGCTGTCGAAGACGGGGCCGGTCAAAGGCGGGGTCGGAATCCCCGCGGACTCCAGCCAGGCCGGCCATTCGCCGACCCGGTAGGATCGAAGCAGGGTCTCGCCGGCGAGGTCGGCCGGCTCGCTCAGCCGCTCGGCGGTCGCGGGCGAGCAGAGCGGGGTGAGCGGCGCTTCGAAGAGCAGCACCGAGTCGGTGCCGTGCCATGCGCCGTCCCCGAACCGGATCGCGAAATCCAGCCCCTCCTCGGCGATGTCGACCCGGTTGTTGTTGGTGGTCAGCCTGAGATCGACGAAGCCGTGCTCCGATCGGAAGGCCGCGAGCCGAGGGAGCAGCCAGCCCAAAGCGAAGGTGCCGACGGCGCCCACCGACAGCACCTCGCGGCCCTTCCCGCCGTCGAACTCCTCGAGCGCCGCGGCCACCCGGTCGAACGCCTCGCGAAGCACCGGAAGGAGCGACTGGCCTTCGTCGGTGAGGGCGAGGCCGCGCGGAAGCCGGCGGAAGAGCGGGACTCCAAGCCTTTCCTCCAGCGCCTTGACCTGGTGGCTCAGCGCCGGCGGAGTGACGCACAATTCGATCGCCGCCTTGGTGAAGCTCAGATGCCGCGCCGCGGCCTCGAAGGCGCGAAGGCCGTTGAGTGGCAGATAGGGGCGGATCATCCCCGTCTTCTAACCGGCGCCGGCATGGGGGTAAGATGAAGAAAAGTATCGGCTGCCGCTAGCTATCCTCGCCCGATCGAGCAATTTGCGGTCTCGCCGAGCGGCGGGCCGGCGGTTAGTCTGGAGCGATGGACCGCCGCGCATTCATCGGCTCAGCCGCCTTGAGCCTCGCACTGCCGGGATGCGCCGCGAAGCCGCGCCCCCGGTTGGGCTCCGCGAGACCCGGCGGGGCCTGCCTTCCGCCGGTCAACGTCTCGGCGGCGCGGGTCATCCGGACGGTGGCCGGGCTCCGGCCCTACCGGGCCTCGGGCTTCGTCGTGCGCGGCGAAGCGCTGGGCGACAAGCGGCTGGTCCACAATTACGGCCACGGCGGCGCCGGGATCACCTTGAGCTGGGGAAGCTCCAGGCTCGCTACCCAGCTGGGGCTCCAGGGCCATCGGGGCCCGGTCGCGGTAATGGGCGCCGGGGTTATGGGGCTGACCACCGCCCGCCTCGTCCAGGAGGCGGGCTTTCCGGTCGCGATCTACACCGAGGCGCTTCCGCCGCACACGACGTCCAACATCGCCGGCGGCCAGATCTCGCCTTTCGGACACTTCGAAGCCGCCGAGGTCACGCCCGAATGGCGGGCGCAATTCCAGGCGGCGATGGACTATAGCTGGCGGCGCTTCCAGATCATGGTCGGCGACGATTACGGGATCCGATGGCTTCCCACCTATCAGGAGTCCGCCAATATCGCGCGCTGGTCGGACCGCTTCCATCCCGATGCCCGGGCTCTCGGCCGCGAGGAGCATCCCTTCCCGGTTGAGAGCCTGGTGCGCTACAACACGATGTACGTCGAGACCGGCCGCTTCCTTCGCGAGCTGACCGAGGACGTGCAGGTCGCGGGAGGCCGGATCGAGGTCCGCAAGTTCGCTTCCCCCGCGGATGTCGCGACGCTTTCCGAGAGGCTCGTCTTCAATTGCACCGGCCTCGGCTCGCGCGAGCTGTTCGGCGATCGGGAGCTCCATCCGGTGCGCGGCCAGCTTGCCGTCCTGATCCCCCAGCCCGAGGTGCGCTACGCCTTCGCCGGAAGCGCCGGCTACATGTTCCCGCGCGCCGACGGGATCCTGATCGGCGGGACTTTCGAACGGGACGAATGGGAGGCGGCGCCGCAGCCGGGGGACATCGAGCGGATCGTGGAGTCCCATAAGGAATTGTTCGCGGGGTTTCGCTGCACGTCCACTGCTTCCCGGCGAAGGCCGGGACCCAGCTATTCGGCTTGAGCCGCTGGGCCCCGGCCTTCGCCGGGGAACGATTAGATCCGGCCCGCCATCGCCGCCGTGAGCACTGTCCGAGCCGCCCCGGAATCGAACGGCAGCGGATTGCCGCCGGCGGAAGGGTCGGCTTCGGCCATGACTGCGATCCGGTCCAGGTCCGCTTCCGACACCCCGAGCTCGCCGAGCGCGTGCGGGATTCCGAAGCTTCGGCGGAGCTCGATTATCCACGCCAGGAAGCCGTCGAAGGAAGCGTCCTCCAGGCCGACATAGCCGGCGAGGCGGGCCAGCCGCTCCCCGATCGCGGCCCGATTGAAGACCAGCATGTAGGGCATCAGCACCGCGTTGGTGAGGCCGTGATGGGTCCCCAGCATGGCCCCGATCGGATGGGACAAGGCGTGCATCCCGCCGAGGCCCTTCTGGAAGGCGGTCGCGCCCATCGCGGCGGCGACCAGCATATGGCCGCGTGCCTCGATGTCCGAACCGTCCTCGACCGCGCGTGGAAGCCACTTCGCGATCAGCCTCATGCCCTCGGCGGCGATTCCGTCGGCCATCGGGTGGAGGCCGGGCGCGCAATAGGCCTCCAGGCAATGCGACAACGCGTCCATCCCGGTCGCGGCGGTGACGTGTGCCGGAAGCCCGAGGGTCAGCTCCGGATCGAGGATGACGATTCCGGGAAGCATCTTCGGGTGGAAGACGATCTTCTTCACCCCGGCATCCTGATCGAGGATGACTCCGGCCCGGCCGACCTCGGAGCCCGTGCCCGCGGTGGTCGGAACGGCGACGATGGGGGCTATACCGGCGGGATCGGCGCGGGACCACCAATCCTCCTTGTCCTCGAAATCCCACAAGGGCCGGCTCTGGCCTGACATGAAGGCGATGACCTTGCCGGCGTCGAGCGCGCTCCCGCCGCCGAAGGCGACGACCCCGTCGTGGCCGCCGTCGCGGAAGGCGGCCAGCCCGGCCTCGACGTCGGCGCCGACCGGATTGGAATGGATGGCGCTGAACAGCCCGGCACCCGCGGTCCGCACAGCCTCGGCGACCATCGGGAGCTGCGCGAGCGCCGGATCGGTGACGAGCAGCGGCAGCTCCATTCCGAGCGCCCGGCAGGCCTCGCCGAGCTCCGCCGCGCGCCCCGCGCCGAAGCGGATCGCGGTCGGGTAGTTCCAGTCGGCTCGCGGCAGGGTCATTCGGCGCTCCGAAGGTGCAGGGACTTGGGCCGGGTCACCGAATCGAAGCCGTAGCGGCCCAGCGATGCGCCCCGGCCGCTGTCCTTGGCTCCGGTCCAGGCGAGGAACGGATCGAGATAGTCGCAGCGATTGGCGAACACCGTTCCAGCCTCCACTCGGAGCGCCAGCCTTCCGGCGGCCTCGAGGTCGCGGGTCCAGATCGAAGCGGTGAGGCCGAACGCGCTGTCGTTCATCAGCCGGACCGCCTCGTCGTCGTCCGCGACCTTCACGATCCCGGCGACCGGGCCGAACGTCTCGTCGCGCATGACGGCCATGGAGTGATCCACGCCGGTCAGGACCTGCGGCATCAGATAGGGCCCCTCGCCGGTATCGGCCGGGAAGAGCTGGCTGGGGATGTGCGCGACTGCGCCCGCCTCGACCGCCTTCGCGACCTGCTCCCGGACCGAGGCCGCGCCGCCCGCGCTCGCCATCGGCCCGAGGCTGGTCTCGGGATCGAGCGGGTCGCCCAGCCGATATTGCGACGCCGCCTCCAGGAAGCCGTCGAGGAAGGGCTTCCACGCCGCCTCGTGAACATAGATCCGCTCGATCCCGCAGCAGGACTGGCCGCTATTGTAGAAGCTGCCCTCGGCGAGGTTCCGGGCGGCGTTCGGGATGTCGCAATCCGCCCGCACATAGGCCGGATCCTTGCCGCCGAGCTCGAGCGTGAGGGTGGTGAAGGACCCGGCCGCCGCCCGCTCGACCGCCCTTCCGCCCTCGACGGAGCCGGTGAAGGTAGCATGGTCGACCGCCCCCGAGCCGAGCAGCCGCGCGGTCTGCTCATGGCTGAGGAACAGGTTGGCGAAGAGGCCCTCGGGCAGGCCGGCCGTTCCGAGCGCCTCGGCGAATCGCTCTCCAGCGAGCGGAGTCTGGGCGGCATGCTTCAGGATGACGGCGTTGCCGGAGAGCAGCGCCGGAACGATCGTGTTGGCGGCGGTGAGAAACGGATAGTTCCACGGAGCGATCACCAGAACCAGGCCGGCCGGGATTCGAAGCACGGTTCCGTCGGGACCCCCGGCGACGGGGGCCAGCGCCGGCGGCGCGAGATCGACCATCGCGAGCACCCGCTCCGCAAGCGAGCGATACTCGCCGCCATAGCGGACCGGCCGTCCCATCTGCCAGGCGATTTCGGGGACGATGTCGGGGTTGAGAGTACCCATCGCTGCGAGGAAGCGCAGCATCGTCGCTGAGCGTTCGTCGAGCGGAGTCGCCGCCCACTCGCGCTGCGCCCGCCGGGCCTCCGCCAGCGCGCGCTCGACCTCCGAGTCCGTCGCGAACCGCCGCCGCGCATATTCGCGGCCGTCGACGGGGGAGATGCAGACGAGGTCCGTCATGCTACTTCGCCGGGGAACCGCGCAGGGCGGGCGCGACCTCCCACGTCAGATGATCTCGAAATAGCGGGCGAGCTGCCAGTCGGTCACCGCCTTGCGGGCCTCGCGCTCCTCCCATTCGCGGGTCGCGGCATAATGGTCGACGAATTCGTCGCCGAACAGCTCGCGCGCGGGCTTCGAGGCTCGAAGCCGCTGGGCCGCGTCCCACAAGGTCCGGGGAAGGGCCCGGTGCGGCGGCGTTTCCACGGCATAAGCGTTGCCCTCGATCGGTGGGTCGGGCTCGATCCGGTTCTCGATTCCCCACAGGCCCGAGCCGATGGCGGCGGCGAGGGCGATATAGGGGTTAATGTCGGCCGCTCCGATTCGATATTCCACCCGCTGGCTCTTCTCGGACCCGCCGATCACCCGGAGCGCGCAGGTCCGGTTCTCATGGCCCCAGGTGGCCGCGGTCGGCGCCCAGAAACCGGGGATCATCCGCGTGTAGCTGTTCACGGTCGGCGAGATCATCGCCAGGAGCTCGGGCATCAGCGCCTGCTGGCCGCCCACGAACCAGCGCATCCTCTCGGCCATTTGAAGCGGCTTGCCTGCGTCGTGGAACAGGCCCTGGCCCGTCTTCGAATCGAGCAGCGACATGTGCAGGTGGCCGGACTGGCCGGGCCAGTCTTCCGACCATTTCGCCATGAAGGTCGCCATCCATCCGCGCTTCTGAGCGAGGATTTTCGCGACCGTCTTGAACAGGGCCGCCTTGTCCGCGGCTTCCAGCGCGTCGTCGACCTTGATGGCGGCCTCGATCACGCCGGGGCCCGTCTCGGTGTGGAGACCTTCGATCTCGATCCGCATCGAGTCGCAGGTCGCCCACAGCTCGTGATAGAAATCCGAGTGGACGCTCGATCGAAGCATCGAATAGCCTAAATTGCCGGGCGTGAACGGCTTCAGGTGCCGATAGCCCTTGTCCCTTACCGATTGCGGCGTCTCCTCGAACACGAAGAATTCGAACTCGGCCGCCGCCTTGACCGCGAAACCCGCCGAGCCGGCCCGCTCCAGCACCCTTCGCAACAGGCTTCGCGGGCAGACCGCCTCGGCCCGGCCGGCAAACTCGCCCAGGATGAGCGGCATGCCCCCTTCGAAAGGCATCGCCCGCTCGGTCTGGGGGAGGAGCCGGGCCTCGGCGTCGGGATAAGCGGTGTGCCAGCCCGTGAAGCTCAGATTGTCGACCAGCTGGTCGCTCGAATCCCAGCCGAGCACGACGTCGCAGAAGCCGAAGCCGCCGGCGAGCGCGGAGGCGAGCTTGTCGGGATTGAGATATTTCCCGCGGAAGATGCCGTCGATGTCGAACAGGCCGACCTTTGCGCAGGCGGGCGTGCGCTTCCGAACTCGCTCGACCAGGTCGTCTGTCGCCATTGGTACGCCTTCTTTGGTGGCCGAGCCACCGATAACGCCTGAGAGGGCAAGGCGGAAGCATGGGCAACCGGGGGCGGGCCTCGCCGCTTGATTCCCTGCCCGCCCGCGCCATCTACCCCGCAAGAGAGCATTTACGGGCGCACGATAGACATGAACGACAATCTCACCCCGAAGGCGGTGGTCGCCGCGCTCGACGAGCATATCGTCGGCCAGAGGGAGGCCAAGCGGGCCGTCGCTGTGGCGCTCAGGAACCGCTGGCGGCGGCAGCGGCTCGCCGACGGGCTTCGCGAGGAAGTCACTCCGAAGAACATATTGATGATTGGGCCCACCGGCTGCGGCAAGACCGAGATCAGCCGGCGCCTCGCGAAGCTCGCCGACGCGCCCTTCGTCAAGGTGGAGGCGACCAAGTTCACCGAGGTCGGCTATGTCGGCCGCGACGTCGAGCAGATCGCCCGCGACCTGGTCGAGGAAGCGGTCCGCCTCGAGAAGGAGCGGCGCAGGATCGCGGTCAAGGACGCCGCCGAGACGGCGGCGATGGAGCGCCTGCTCGAGGCCCTGACCGGCAAGGGCGCAAGCGAAGCGACCCGCGAGAGCTTCCGCCAGCGCTTCAGGGAGGGCCATCTCGACAACTCCGAGGTCGAGCTTGAGCTCTCCGAGGTCCCGAACGCGCCCTTCGAGATTCCCGGGATGGGCGGCCAGGTCGGGATGATCAACCTTTCCGAGATGATGTCCAAGGCGCTCGGCAACGCGCCCAAGAAGCGCCGCCGCCTCAAGGTCGCCGAGGCCTGGATCCGGCTCGTCGAGGAGGAAGCGGACAAGCGCCTCGATCCCGACGACGTCAGCCGGGTCGCGCTCGCCGACGCCGAAGCCAACGGAATCGTGTTCCTCGACGAGATCGACAAGATCGCGGTCAGCGACGTGCGCGGCGGCTCGGTCTCGCGCGAGGGCGTGCAGCGCGACCTCCTGCCGCTGATCGAGGGGACCACCGTGGCCACCAAATACGGGCCGATGAAGACCGACCATATCCTGTTTATCGCGTCCGGCGCGTTCCACGTCGCCAAGCCGTCCGACCTTCTCCCCGAGCTCCAGGGCCGCCTGCCGATACGGGTCGAACTCAAGGCGCTCACCGAAGAGGATTTCGTCCGGATCCTGTCCGACACCCGCGCCAGCCTCACCGAGCAATATATCGCCCTGATCGCGACCGAGGGGGTCGAGGTCGAGTTCACCGACGAGGGCATAAGGGCGATCGCCCGGATCGCCGCCGAGGTGAACGGACAGGTCGAGAATATCGGGGCCCGGCGGCTTTCGACCGTGCTCGAGAAGCTGCTCGAGGACGTCAGCTTCGAGGCGGAGGAACGGCGCGGCGAGAAGGTCGTCGTCGACTCGGCCTATGTCGATGCCCAGCTCGCCGACATCGCGCGCGACACGGACCTCAGCAAGTACGTGCTGTAGCGGGGCGGTGGTCGGTCATCCCTTCGCCGGAATGACGATGGCGAAAGCGCTCAGTGCGGGAAGGGGCAGGACGGTCCGTCCTTCCGGCCGTCCTCCTCGGTCTGCCCTTCGACGATATTCTCATCGGGGATGAGCTTGGGCGCGCCGCGGCCTTTCGCCCCACGCGCTTCCGGATCTTCCATCGGCGCCGGAAACTGCCACTCGTCGTCGTCCATTCGATCTCTCCTTGCCCAACCAACGCATCATAACGGCGGACGGTTCTCGGCGCGCGGCCAATCGAGCCGGAATGGCGGTTATTCGGGATCGTTGTCTTAGGTTAATGAAACTGGCTGCATCCCGCCGCGTTCTTCGACCGAGTTTTTCACGGGGAAAGGAACCCAAGTCATGCGTAAATTCACCCTCGCCCTCTGCGCCGCCACGATGGCGATGCCCGTCCTCCCGGCCGCCCCGGCGATGGCCAACCACAACGGCTATTATCACGGCAAGACATGGCGCGATTCGCAGGGCCGGGTCCGCTGCCGCCGCTCTAACGGAACGGTCGGACTCATCGTCGGCGGCGCCGGCGGCGCGCTCGTCGGCCGGGCGGTCGACGGCGGTCGCAACCGCACCGTCGGGACCGTCGTCGGTGCCGCGGCGGGCGCTTTGGCCGGCCGTGCGATCGACCGCAGCCGCACCCGCCGCTGCCGCTAAGCCTGACGACCTCAACTGACCAGGCGGGGCGCTCCGAAAGGGGCGCCCCGTTTCGATTCCGGCTTCGGCGAGTCGGTAGCGGCCACGAGCGGTCAAGTCCTCCCGATGAGCTACCCCGGACAATCTTCCTCGCATTGGCGACGTGCGCGGCGCGCCGCCCGGCTCCTACAAAAGGGCTCCCGGCTTCGGCCGCAGGTCAGATGGAGCAATGCGATGAGCAACCGCTACGATCCGATGGAGGAAGCCTTCAACGAAGCGCTCGAGGAAGCGGCGTCGGGCAGCGGCTTCGAGCCGCAGGGCTTCGGCGGCGACGGCCTCGGCAATGACGGCTTCGAGAGCGACGGCTTCGAGAGCGACGGGGTTCGGGCGGAAGCCCTGGGATCACAGGGCGAAAATGAGGATGAAGGCGACGCCTTCTTCGCCAAGGCATTCAGGAAGTTCGGCGGCCTCGTCGGCCAGCTGCCCCTGAAGCAGCTCGCCAAGGCCGGAGCGCAGGTCGCCGGCGGAGCCATAGGCGGTCCCTTCGGAGCCCGGCTGGGCGGGATTGCCGCCGGAATGCTCGGCGAGGAAGAATATGGGTTTGAAGGTGAAGCCTTCAATCTCGAGGATGAGGACGAAGGTCCGCTGCAGGAGGACGAGGCAGAGGCGTTCGGGCTCGATTCGCTGACCGACAGCCTCGCGGAATCGCTCGCGGCGCAGGCGGCGGAGAGCGACAGCGAAGCCGAGGCCTCCGCACTTCTCGGCGGAGTCACGATCCACATCGTCACCGGCGCCCCCGTCTCCGTGCGGAGGATCTCGCCGGTGCTGCTGCGCGGGACCAACCGGCTCGGCCGGTTCCTGCGCCAGCGCCGCAGCACCCGGCCCCTGGTCAAGGCGATCCCGAAAATTCAGAAGACCGCGGTCAAGATGCTGGCCGACCATGCCCGGAAGGGCGGCAAGGTCACCCCCGCGACTGCCGCAAAGGCGCTGGCCAAGGCGACCGTCAGGACCCTTGGAACACCCAAGGCCGCGGCCAAGAGCCTCGCCAACAATGCGGTGAAAAGCAAGCGCGCCGCTCGACCCGCCTCCGCCGCCTTCCGGCCGCGCAGCGCGATCGCCCGGGCGGAGCGCTGATCTCAACTCCGATTCGCCCTCCAGGCAGAAAGGTACGGCCATGAACTATGTCGGCAACGGCTTCGGCGATCCCGAGATCGAATTGGAAGCGTTCGGAGGTTTCGAGGATGAGGGCGAATGGTTCAACGATCCGTTCGGCGGGTCGGACCGTTTCGGCGGCGCCAGCCCCTTCACCGGCGGCGCCCTTGCCCGGATCGATGGCGAGACCGCTCAAATGATGATGGACGTCGTCGCCGAGCTCGCCTCCGAGGCGGAGACCGAGGAGGAGGCGGACGCCTTCCTTCCGATCCTGGCCAGCCTGGCGCCGATGGCGCTCAAGGCGATCGCGCCGATGGCCAAGACGGCGTTCGCCAAGATCGCCCCCAAGGTCGCGCAGGGCGTTCTGAGTGCCGGTCGCAAGGTGCTCCAGACCGTCGGCAAGCAGGGCATGGCGGCCCTGCCGGACATCGCCCGGGGCGTGGCCCGCGACAGCGTCCAGGCGGTCGCCGACGGCCGGAACGTCACCGGCGACATGGTGATCCGCTCGGCGGCCCAGCATACCCTGCCCTTCCTGCAGGATCCGCGTAAGGCGCAAAGGGCCGCGCAGCAGCGGCGGCGGCGCCCCGCCAGGCCTCAGAGGCCCGGCCGGGTGCCCCCCGGTTACGGACGCCAGCAGCACCAGGCCCCTCCGCCGCAGCCCCACGGCTACCCCCAAGGCGGTGAATTCGGGCAGGCCCCTTACGGGCAGCCGCCTTACGGGCAGTCGCCTTACGGGCAGTCGCCTTACGGACAATCGCCTTACGGGCAGTCGCCCTACGGGCAGTCGCCCTACGGGCAGGCACCTTACGGGCAGGCACCTTACCCGGCCCAGCCCTACGGCCAATCGCCTTTCGGCCAGGGGGACTACGGTCAGTCCCCTTACGGTCCGCCGCCTTACGGGCAGCAGGATTATCCGAACGGCCAGGACGGCAACGGTCAGCTTCCCCAGCCCCATTACGGCCAGCCCAATTATGGGCAGTGGGCCGGCTGAGCCCGGCGCTCGCACCAGGAGAATGGCAATGGCCTCGACGATGGTGGCGATCCGGTCGCCGGGAGCGTCCGTCCCGGCGTCCCGCGGAGCGGGCGGCCCCCGGCGCGACCCCGCGACGGCCGGCGATCCGGTCCTTCGCTTCCTGCGCGGCCAGGCCATCGCCAATGCGGGCGCGGCGCTGCTTCTCCGGCCCTTTGCGGAAGGCGAATTCGGCCGGGGCGCGGCGGGCCCGTCAAAGGCCCATCTCGCCGAAGTCAACGCGATGCTCGTTCGAATGGGGCGGCTGACCGGCGAGAATGGCGGGCGGATGCAGAAGGCCATCGAGGCCTATGCACGAAGCCCGGGCAGCGAGACCGCCGGGGAGGCGCTCCGGCTGAAGCAGGAAGGCGGGGCACTGGTCTCGTCGATCGAGCATATCCGGCAATTCTACTGGGAAATATTCGGCCAGAGGCAGACCCGGATCGCGCCGCAGCTCCTCGCCGCCGACCGGATCGCGCTCGATTCCTATCAATATGTCTATGGCGGTCTCGGGCGGGCCCGCTCCATCCCTTCGCCTGCGCCCTTCTCCTACATGGAATCGGGAACGGGGCCGGCAACCTTCCGGCGCGGAGTGGCGATGCGAAAGCTGCTCAGCCTGCCCAACCCCTTCCCGCTCGTGAAGCTGCCCTACAGCCGGTTGGTGACCCCCTGGACCCTCGGCGCGATCCCTCATGAGATCGGCCACAACCTCCAGTCCGATCTCGGCCTGTGGCTGGTGGTCCCCAAGCTGCTCGACTCCCGCCTCGCTTCGGCGGGGATTCCCGCGGACGACCGGCGCATCTGGGTGCAGTGGACGAAGGAAACGTTCGCCGACCTGATCGGAGTATTGCTGATCGGCCCGGCCTTCGTCGAATCGACCATGGACGTGGTCGGCAAGGGGGCGGGCTCGACCGGAGCCTTCAACCCGCGCGGAGTGCATCCCACTCCCTTCCTTCGAGTCCGGATCGGAACTCATCTGCTCGGCAAGATGGGCTTCGCCGACGAGGCACGGAGGATCGACGAGGTCTGGAGCCGGCTTTATCCGGACAGCGTCGGCGACTCGATACCCGCGTCGTTCCGGAAGAATTTCGGGCGCGCACTGCCGGTCGTGGTGGATTCCATCGTCGCGACGCCCTTCACCCAGCTCGGCGGCAAGACCTTACGCCAGGTCATCTGCTTCCGCCGCCAGGATCAGGAGGTGGCGACCGAGGCCGCGGCCCGGCTCGCCTCGGGCCGCGACCCCGGCATCATCCCCGAGCGGTTCCTGATCAACGCCGCCCGGATCGCCTTCGACCGCGGCCTCGCCCCGCCGGGGCTGATCACCCGCCACTTCTACGACGCGCTTGGAAGGAGATGAGCATGCCGGACTTCAATCCCCCGCCCGCCGGCGGTCCCGACGGCGCCCTCGCCTGGTACAATCGAAGCCTCGCCAAGGTCCTCGGCCTCAATCCGGCCGATCCGACCCTTCCCGCGGACCTGCTCAGCGAATTGTCGAGCAGCGCCCAGCGCAAGGCGCTCGGGGCGGTGATCGATCGCCGGTTCCGGCGGCGGGTGGATGAAGTGAGCGGGGCGGTGACGATGGAGAAGGTCGGCGGAGCGCTCGCCCTCATCGAGCCGGACGAGGATTCGGACCCGGAGATCGCGGGCATGGCCGCGGCCTATCTGGGCGCCGCCCAAGCCGCGCTGGCGTCGATCGACCCGAGCCAGGCCCCGCCGGGCAAGTGCCCGACAGCGACCGCCGCGGTGGTCGAGCAGGCCCGGGCGACCCTCGCCGCGGTCATCGCGGAGGCGCCGGTGCGCCGCAACCGCCTGCAGACGATCATCCATCTGGATGAACTCACCAACATGCATGACGGCCTGATCTCCGAGCTCCGCAAGACGTTCCGTACGGTCAGCAACAATTCGCCCGCATCGATCGCACTGGAGCGCGCCGACAAGTCGATCGGTCTCATGCTGACCATGCTCGAGGAATTCCAGAAGTCGATGAAGAAACCTTGCAGCGGCGAGCGGCCCAGCCTTTCGGATATTGCCGAAGTGGTGACTGGCTGCGGCGCTCATGTGTCCACCTACGCCCGCAACGTACGCACCGCGTTCCGCGCCGCCGGCATCGGCACGTGCGAGCTGCGCACCGTCAGACTGGATTGCGGAGCCATGGACATGGGTGGCCAGCCGATCAAGTTCGTGACTCTGGACGAGGGCCTGCAGGTGCTCGAAACCGAGCTTGACCGCTGGTCGGCACTGATCGCGAGCGGGCGCCAACCCGGATATGCTAACGTCAAGCGTTCCGCCGAGCGGCTGAAGTGCTTGGCCGAGGCAATCCAGTCGACCTCCATCCTCCAGACGCTCGGCATTCCTTGCCCATCCACGACCCAGCCAGGACCGCGCGACGCCTTCGCCCTGTCGCTCGCTTATCAGTTGGATCGCCTGCGCCGTTACACCGTGGCGGTCGTCGAAGTGATCATGGGTGACAGGCCGCTCTATGGCTGGGACGAGGAGGAGGTCGAAACGGATAGCGATGCCCTGCCGAATGCGCCGCTCGAACCGATGGACAAAGCGGCCCGCAGAACATCGTCCTCCGGGCGCGCCTCTGACCCAGGGCAGCAAGGCGACTAACACTGACAGGCTCGAATCCGGAGACGAGACATGGCAACCCGCGAACAATATTTCACCCTGCTCGGGCAAGCGGCCGAGATGCGGTCCCAGATGGCGTCGCTGTTCGCCAACCAGCGGCCGGACGACGTCAATGCGCGCGACATCCTTTCCAACCAGCTGACCGCCCTCGAGCGGCAGCTAGGCGAGATGATGGAGGAGACCACGCCGCCGCCCGCCGACAAGGGCCTCAGCGCCCTGATCGGCATCGGCACGGACGCGGGCACCGCCTTCGGGAGCGTCCCGGCCCCGATCGACGTCCCCTCCTATGACGAGGCCGTGATCTCCGAACGGCTCTTCGCGGTCGGCGACCTTTATTATTGCTACCAGCTCGAGCGGCTGGGCATGTTCCGCGCCGTCCAGAAGCTGCAGGAGCTGTTCCGGGCCGGCAAGCTCAGGCTCGGCTCCGGCCAGGGCGCGTTCGAGCTCTACCGCTTCGACCGCAAGGACGTGCTCCGATACACCCGCAAGGAACGGATGCAGGCCTATCGCCGTGTGCTCGGCTACGGCGAAGCGGGGCCTCCGCCCGGCGCCCGGCCGAACAACGGCTTCCACAGCCTGTTCAGCCAGTTCAACCTCCGGGTCGCGCAGCTTTTCCGCGACAAGCGGATCGCCGAGACCTTCCGGCCGGGCGCCGGAGCGTCCGATCCGGGCTTCGGAAGCATCGCAATGGCCCGCCGCGCCGGGCTCGATCTTCGAAGCAACCTGAAGCGGGCGTCCTACGGCGACGTCAACGTGCTCACCGTCGAGCTCCTTCAGATCGTCTCCTCCGCCTTCGACATCCTGAGCGCGCCCGACATCCGCCACCAGTTCGGTACGGACACCGGCTGGGACACTCTGGAAGAAGTGCTGGAGCGCTATCTGGGGGAAGTCCCGGTGGTCTCGCAGCGCTCGCGAATGGCGGAGACCGGCCGGGCCATCATCCTCTGGCTCGCCCAGAACTTCATCCTCACCCAGGGCCGGACCGCATTCGAGGCCCTCATCCAAGGTATCGCCGAGATGTGCGAGGAATGGCTGACCAGTGCCGAGGCTCTCGGCGCGCTCAAAGATCAGGCCGGGACTACCGCCGCCGTCGGCAACGTCGTCGAATTTCCTACGCGGCGACGGTCGGTCGTTTAAAATCGCTGGCCGAAGCGCCCCCGCCGCGTATAGTATATTCAGGGGCACAGAAAGACGCCGGGCGATGGGCCGAAGATACTCTTCGGGACGGCCCATCTTCTTTGTCCGTCCGTGGGGGTGCCAATGAACCTTCGTTCGCCTCGTCACCGCCTTTTCGCGCCGGAGCGCGTCGACTTCAACAATCCGAACGACATGTCGCTGAGCCCGAGGGAGCAGGAGATCGCCCGCCTGGTCGCCGTCGGCTATCCCAACAAGACCATTGCGGGAATACTCGACATCAGTCCCTGGACCGTTGCGACGCACGTCCGGCGGATCTTCAACAAGCTCAACGTCCACGGGCGGCCCGCGATGATCGCCGAGCTCGCCCGCGCCGGCTTTCGCTTCGAGCGCCGGTCCCGGCCCCCGCGGCTCACCCCGCCCGGCTGATCAGACGTCGAGATTGGCGACGTTGAGCGCGTTTTCCTGGATGAACTCGCGCCTCGGCTCGACGACGTCCCCCATCAGCCTCGTGAAGATCTCGTCGGCGACGTCGGCCTGGGCGACTTCCACCCGAAGCAGCGAGCGGTTGTCGGGGTCGAGCGTGGTTTCCCAGAGCTGGTCGGCGTTCATCTCGCCGAGGCCCTTGTAGCGCTGGATGGCGAGGCCCTTGCGGCCGGCGGCGAGGATCGCGTCGAGCAATTCGGTCGGGCGGCGGACGAGGATTCCCCGGGCGTCGGGCGCCCGGCCGGGCTCGGGCACGCCCTCGACCTTCACGTGCGGATCGTCGCTGTCGGGATTGGCCTCCTCCTCCTCGACCGCGGCGCCGGCCTTCATCGAGACGAGTCGGGACGCGGTGGAATAGGCATCGGCCTGCTCGGCGGTGAGGCCGTGGAGCTTGCGCGCCTCGGCCGAGGCGACGAACTTGTGGTCGACGACATGATGGTCGGTGACCCCGCGCCACAGGCGGCGAAGGACATAGTCGCCGTCGGCGCCGATCTCCCCGGTCCAGGACGAATCCTCGTCGCTGCCCTGAAGGAAGGCGGCAGCCCGGGCGATCGCGTCTTCGCGGCCTGCCGGAGGCAAAGCCGGGTCGAGAGCGCCGTTAAGCGCCAGGGCCTCGATCAGGCCGGGATCGTAGCGGCGGGGCACATAGGCCATCAGGCTCCGCACCCGCCGGGCATGGTCGGCCAGGTCGCGAAGGTCGTCGCCCGTCCGAGGCCCGTCCCTGGTCTCCAGCCTCATAAGGCCGATCCCGGCGTCGACGAGATAATCGTCGAGCTTGTTATTGTCCTTCAGATAGACTTCGGAGCGGCCCTTGGCGACCTTGTAGAGCGGCGGCTGGGCGATGAAGAGGTGCCCGCGCTCGATGATCTCCGGCATCTGCCGGTAGAAGAAGGTGAGCAGCAAAGTACGGATATGGGCGCCGTCGACGTCGGCGTCCGTCATGATCACGATCTTGTGGTAGCGAAGCTTGTCGATGTTGAAGTCGTCGCGGCCGATCCCGGTGCCCATTGCCTGGATGAGGGTGCCGACCTCCTTCGAGCTCAGCATCCGGTCGAAGCGGGCGCGCTCGACGTTGAGGATCTTGCCCTTCAAGGGAAGGATGGCCTGGACCTCGCGGTTGCGGCCCTGCTTGGCCGAGCCGCCGGCGCTGTCGCCCTCGACCAGGAACAGCTCGCACTTGGCGGGGTCGCGCTCCTGGCAGTCGGCGAGCTTGCCGGGCAGCGAGGCCACTCCGAGCACCGACTTACGGCTCGCCTCGCGGGCCTTGCGGGCGGCCTCTCGAGCCGCGGCGGCGTCGATGATCTTCTGGATGATCGTCTTGGCGTGGTTGGGATTTTCCTCGAGCCACTCCGCCATCTTGTCGGCCATCAGGCTCTCCAGCGGCTGGCGCACCTCCGAGCTGACGAGCTTGTCCTTGGTCTGCGATCCGAACTTCGGATCGGGAAGCTTGACCGAGACGATCGCGGTCAGCCCCTCGCGCATGTCCTCGCCGGTGAGGTTCACCTTCTCGCGCTTCAGGGCGCCGGACTTTTCGGCATAATTGTTGAGAGTTCGGGTGAGGGCCGCCCGGAAGGCGGCGAGATGGGTTCCGCCGTCGCGCTGGGGGATGTTGTTGGTGAAGCAGAGCGTCTGCTCGTAATAGCTGTCGTTCCACTCGAGAGCGACTTCGATCCCGACGTCGTCCCGCTGCCCGGTGACCGAGATCGGGTCGGGGATGAGCGCGGTCTTGGTCCGGTCGAGATAGCGGACGAAGGCGGAGATGCCGCCCTCGTAGTAGAGCTCGACCGATTTCTCCTCCTCGTGCCGGGCGTCGGTCAGGATCAGCCGGACTCCGGAGTTCAGGAAGGCGAGCTCGCGGAAGCGGTGCTCGAGCTTCTCGAAGTCGAACTCGACGATCTTGAACGTCTCGGGCGAGGGCAGGAACGTGACTCGGGTCCCCTTCTTCTCGCCGGCCGGACCGACCACCTTCAGCGGCGCGACCGCGTCGCCGAGGCGGAAGCGCATGTAATGCTCCTCGCCGTCGCGCCAGATGGTGAGGTCGAGCCATTCCGACAAAGCGTTGACGACCGAGACCCCGACTCCGTGAAGCCCGCCGGAGACCTTGTAGGCGTTGTCGTCCGAGGTATTCTCGAACTTCCCGCCGGCGTGGAGCTGGGTCATGATGACTTCGGCCGCCGAGACGCCCTCCTCGGCGTGGATCCCGGTCGGAATGCCCCGGCCATTGTCCTCGACGGAGACCGAGCCGTCCGGGTTGAGGACGATCCGGATGAGGTCGCAATGGCCGGCAAGGGCCTCGTCGATCGCGTTGTCCGAGACCTCGAACACCATGTGGTGCAGGCCCGAGCCGTCGTCGGTGTCGCCGATATACATTCCGGGCCGCTTGCGGACCGCGTCGAGGCCCTTCAGCACCTTGATGGAATCGGCGCCGTAGGCGTTTTCGCTGGGGGGTGTTGCCATCTGCCAGATATAGCGACGAAAGCCGCGAAACCCAAGGATTTTGGCGGGTTTCGGCAGGATTTTTCGCAGGTGCAGCATTGAGTGCGGGAGCCTGATACACCCGTCATCCCGGCGGAAGCCGGGATCTCGGGGAGACCCGCCGAGACTTTCCGGACTGAGGTCCCGGCTTTCGCCGGGATGACGGGCTCGCCACACCGCTAAGGAGCGAGAACGCTCCCGTCGATGACCTCGAACCGGCTCGCAGCCCCCGCTATGCCTTCGAACAGCCCCGTTTCCGTCCCGGTCATCCACACCTGTCCGCCTCCGACCTCCAGCCGATCGAACAGCGCCGCCCGGCGGCGGGGGTCGAGGTGCGCGGCGACTTCGTCGAGGAGCAGGATCGGCCGGCGGCCCGAGCGTTCGGCGACGAGGTCTGCGTGGGCCAGCACGATAGAGAGCAGCAGCGCCTTCTGCTCGCCGGTCGAGCACAGGCCGGCGGGCTGCCGCTTGTCGATGTGAGTGACGACGAGATCCGTCCGGTGCGGCCCGGCGAGAGTCCGGCCCGCGGCCGAATCGCGTGCCCGGCCGCGGGCGAACTCGAGGGCGAGATCCTCGCCGCCGCCTTCGAGGGCGAGGCCGGCGCGCGCGAACGGACCCTCGGGGGCGCCCGCAAGCCTCGCGGTGAGCAGCGCCACGGCGGCGGTCCGGGCGGAGGACATGGCGGCGCCATGCTCTGCCATCCGGGCCTCGAGGGCCGAAAGCCAGGCTTCGTCGCGCCCGCCTTCTTCCCCGAGAAGCTTGTTGCGGGCCCGCATCGCCGCTTCGTAGCGCGCCGCATGGACGGCGTGGCCGGGCTCGAGGGCCAGCACCAGCCGGTCGAGGAAGCGCCGCCGGCCGCCGGCGCCTTCCTGGAACAGCCGGTCCATGGCCGGGGTCAGCCACAGGACCGAGAGCCATTCGGAAAGCGACGTCGCCGAGGCGGCCGCGCCGTTGATCCGCACCTGCCGCCGCTCGGGCGAGCGGAAGTCGGTGCCGGTGCCGATTTCCACGTCTCCGAGCCGGGCGGACACCGCGAAGCCGCCCGTGCCGCCCTTCCGGGCCATGTCCGACAGGACCGCTCCGCGCAGCCCGCGTCCCGGGGAGAGCAGCGACACGGCCTCCAGGACATTGGTCTTGCCCGCCCCATTCTCTCCGGTGATAACGACGAGGCCCGGCGCCGGCGCGAGCAGCGCCTCGCCGTGGTTTCGAAAGTCGGTCAGGACGAGGCGGGCGAGGGCCATGAATTCTCCCTAGCGGAAGGGGGGCGCGCCCGTCATCCCGGCGAGAGCCGTGACCTCGGGAGACCCGCCGAGACTCTTCCGGCCCGAGATCCTGGCTTTCGCCGGATGACCGGGACGATCAGATTCCTCTCAAGCCCGCTTCGGCCAGCCTTTTCTGCGCTTCCCGATAGCGGAGCGGCTCGGCGATCCGAAGCCGCGACCGGGCGGAGGCGAGCGGCTCCGCCATCAAAGCCTGATAGTCCTCGCCGTGTAGCCACTGAGCGCGCCTGCCGTGGCGCCAGCCCTCCCAGACCGCTCGGCTGAAGGCGGTATTGCGGGTGATCCGGAGGCTCTTCAGGGCGGCGCCGGCGCCGATGAAGGCCCAGCCCAGCCCTCCCGTCTGAGCGAAGGAGAAGGCCACCAGGCAGGCCTCGCCGAGCGGCTCGTCCGCCTCGTAGCCGGTGAGGACGTGCCAGATGTCGTGGACGTCGCGCTCGCGCCGCCCGAACCAGGCGTAGGGATGCTCGACATTGGCCGGGATCTCGGTCTCGGCGACGCTCAGCTCGGCGAGGCCCGCAGCGGAATAGCCGGTCCGGTCGAGGAAGGCGCGATAGGCCGAGCCGACGCTGCCCTCGGGGAAGGAGTCGATCCAGGCCCGGTCGCAGAACTTGGGAGCGAGCTCGACCCGCTCGTAAGCCAGCTTCCCGCCTTGCGCGCTCGCGATCAGCCGGCGGTAGTTGCGATGCGAAGTATCCCCGTTCAGCGCCCGCATGATCCGGAACACCTGGACCGTGTCGTCGCCGTCGGCGAGCAGCCGGCGAAGGGCCCGGAAGGCCGTGGCCCAGTCGCGCTTCATCGGAACCGCGGGATCGAAGCTCTGGCTCGCCATCGGCGACTCCGCTGCTGACAAGGATGTCAGTGTTGCACGACTCGAAGCGGCGTACAATCAGGAAGCGGAGCCGGCGCCCTCGTGCGGGGCCGACCGGCGCGCCAGGGCCTTGGCCATTCTGCGCCCCATCTCGGTGCCGACCAGCGACGCTACCCCGGCGAACGTCATCCAGGTCAGCGCCTTGTCGGACTTGCCGATGACGATCGCCCAGACGATCACGACCGCGAAAATAGTGGCGGCCACGATGACGATCCATTTGAGCCAGAAATCGGCCGGGCGGACCGACTTGAACAGCTGGTTCGAGGCCACGCCCGCAATCACCGCGCCGGCCAGGCCCTGGACGAAGCCGATCGCCACCGCGCCGGGCGCGGCCGAATCGATATTCGCCCACTCGCCCAGATAGTAGATGACGAGATTGGCGAGGCCGAGGCAGAGGATCGTCACGATCAGCGCCGCCGCATAGATATGCGCTCCGGGTGCGTCTCTCTCCATGGTCACACCAATATCCAAATCGGCGTCTGCAGTCCGGCGGTCATGTCATCCTCCCCGAGCACGTTCATTCTGAATATTGCGGCTGTGGAACCGGGCATTGCTCGACCGGCTTCGGCCGGTCGCCGCTTCGCGACGAGCGCTGCCAGCATTCCTCGAAAACCGAGCAATAGCAAATCCGGGTTTCGATCCGGTCCGATTTCCGTGCCTGGTCGAGCGCCGTCCAGACCCGCGCATTGGCCGGAGTCAGCGGGAACCTGATGTAGGAGAGGGTCTGGCCGGGCCTGATCATGGCACCGGCGACGGTCGAGCTGATGATCCCCCGATAATCCGCGGCATCGCCGCCGCAGCAGGCGCGGAGCATCTCCGGCAGGCGGGCCACGGGCCGGCCGTCGACCAGCATCTGGACGGAACGGATCTCCGCCGGTCCGACTCCGGCGTTTGTCAGGTGGAAGTCGATCCTGGCTTCGCCCCGGTCGTCCGTGTTGCTCCCGGCCATCTGGAGATGAGGAAGCGAATTGGCCTGGACCAGGCGCTCGTTTTGATGGACCAGCTCCTGCATCACCTCGCCATGATGCCAGGCGACCATGATCGAAATGAAGGACACGAAGAGAGCGCTGACCGGGAGCACCTTGTCCAGCCAGGCGTGGCCCGTCCGGCGATGGTGGACGTGGGGATGCTCGATCTCGACGTCCACCGGCTTGTCGGCCTCGGCTTCGCTCAAACCCGCATCGGCATCAGAACGTAGAGCGCGGCCGCTTTGTCGTTCTCGCGGAGCAGGGTCGGGGCCGCAGCGTCGGCGAGGTGGACCTCGACGATGTCGCCCTCGATCTGGCCTAAAATGTCGAGCAGATAGCGGGCGTTGAAGCCGATCTCGAGCCCGTCGGCGCTATAGTCGCCGGGCACTTCCTCGGCGGCGGTGCCGTTCTCGGGACTGGTGACCGAGAGGGTCACCCGGTCGCGGTCGAGCGCCATCTTGACCGCCCGCGTCTTCTCGCTGGCGATGGTGGCGACCCGGTCGACGCCCTCCTCGAAGCTTCGAGGATCGATCCTGAGCAGCTTGTCGTTCGCGGTCGGGATGACACGGCTGTAGTCGGGGAAGGTGCCGTCGATCAGCTTGGAGGTCAGGATTGCGCTTCCGAGGCCGAAGCGGACCTTGGTCTCGGAGAGCGAGATCTGGACGGTGCCCTCGAGCTCGTCGAGCAGCTTCCTGAGCTCGGCGACGCATTTCCTCGGGATGATGACGTCGGGCATGCCCTCCGCTCCGGCGGGCCGTGGGACGGTGACCCGGGCGAGGCGGTGGCCGTCGGTCGCCGCCGCCTTCAGCACGGGCTGGGCCTCGTCGGAGACGTGGAAGAAGATTCCGTTGAGATAATAGCGGGTCTCTTCAGTCGAGATCGCGAAGCGGGTCTTGTCGATGATCTGGCGAAGAGTCGCCGCGGGAAGCTCGAACCGCGTCGGAAGGTCGCCCTCCGCGATCACCGGAAAGTCGTCGCGCGGGAGGGTGGAGAGATTGAATCGCGCCCGGCCGGCATTGACCTGCATCTTGCCCTCGGCGGCGTTCAGCTCGACCTGGCTTCCTTCGGGGAGCTTTCGGGCGATGTCGAACAGGGTGTGGGCGGAGACGGTGGTTGCGCCGGGCTGGGTGACGTTGGCCTCGACCGTCTCGACGATCTGGAGGTCGAGGTCGGTCGCCATCAGCCTCAATCCGCCGCCCTCGGCCGCCTCGATGAGGACGTTGGAGAGAATGGGGATCGTGTTCCTGCGCTCAACCACGGACTGGACGTGGCCGAGGCTCTTGAGGAGCGTAGCCCGTTCGATCGTCGCCTTCATTGAAACCCCCGAAAGTCGTGCTTGGAAGCGAGTATTAGAGCGGCCCGCCGCCCCCCGCTAGGGGATTGTCGCAGGCCGTGAAAAAAGGGGCGGGAGTCGCCCCCCGCCCTCTTCCGATCGACGCCTCGGGCCTCAGAATCGGAAGCCGATTCCGACCACTCCGTCATGCCGGAAGTCGCCATTCTCGTAATCCGAATAGCGATATTCGCCTTTGACGTAGGCGTTTCGGCCGAGCTTCTGCTCGAGCCCGCCGCCGAGGCGAATCCCGTCCAGATTGCCGGCGATGTCGAACGAGGAGATCGAGGCGGGTGCCCCGGCCGTATATTTCGTCGCGACGCGCTGGTTGGTATAGCCGATCTTGCCGTAAAGCAGAGTCCGAGGCGCAAGGGTGAAGCCGATCCGGCCGCCCGCGTAGATGTTGCGGCGCAGGCTCGAGCAGAAGCGGTCACCCGGAGCGAAGGCGCTCGTCAGGCAGTCCTTCTCGGTGGAATCGGAAAGCTCGGCTTCCGCGCCGAGGACGATCCTTCCGAACTGCCGGTCGTAGCCGGCGCCGATGCCGTAGACGAACTCCTCGTCATAACCGGCCAGGCCCTCCAGCTTGAAGCCGGTGAACTCGACCGGCTTCTCGGCGGCCGGCTCGGAGTCCTGAGCGAAAACGGGGGAAGCAACACCGACCGCGACGGCCGCGGCAAGAACATATTTGAACATCTGAGATCCCCTCAGCTAATTCCCCTGGTGACGCGGAGTTGAGGGACCTTGGATGAACCGCGGATAAACATATTATGGCGCAAATCGGGCAGTGTAGAGCTACGATCTGGGACGGTTCTTTCTCGGGAAGATTTTCACATTTGTTTTCCGAGGCTTGATCAGATTCAAGCCGACAACTCGAAAGAACTGAAAGATCATCTTCAAATTGGACCAAAAATGCGTCGAACAGGCACATCCGAAACGCAGGCTCCCGGCATCCGCGTGCGAGGGCTGCGCGGCTTTTCTGTTGCCAACCGGTCTACGGCCGGGCCATTCTCGCGCCGATGATCGGCCGCCTGACTTTTCCGTTGTTTTACATAGTCTTGGCAACGCCCGCTTTGGCCCAGCCCCAGCCGCTCGGGATTTTCGGGACGTGGGGGGCGTTCCGGGCGCCGGAGCGCTGTTACGCCATCGCCGAACCGGTGACGGCGCCCCGGCCCGGCGAGGGGCGCGGCTTCGCCTCGGTCGGCTACTGGCCGGCGCGCTCGGCCGGCGGGCAGGCCTATTTCAGGCTGAGCCGCGCCAAGCGCGAAGGCTCGGCGGTCCTGCTCCGGATCGACGACCGCACCTTTCAGCTTCGCGGCGGCGGCACCGACGCCTGGGCGGTGGACCCGGCGGCCGACGCCGAGCTCGTGTCGGCGATGCGGACCGGGATCGAGATGAGCGTCGAGACCCGGGCGGCGAGCGGCGCCCTGGTCCGCGACAGCTATCGGCTGCGCGGCGCCGCGACGGCGATCGACGCCGCGGCGATCGCCTGCGCCCGGCGGGGCTGAGCATGGCGCGCTGGTTCATCGCCCGCCACGGCGAGACCGTGTTCAACGCGGCCCGGCGAATGCAGGGCGAGGTCGCGCATACGCCTCTGACCCGGGCCGGCTTCGGCCACGCCGAGGAGATCGGGCAGGCGCTGCTCGCGGCGCTCGGACCGGCGCCGGTGCTCGCGCTCTGGGCCTCGCCCACCGGTCGGGCGCTTCAGACGCTCGCAATCGCGGCCGAGCATCTCCGGCTCGACTGGCACTCCGCCCGTACCGACGAGCGACTGTCGGAGATGGACATGGGCGGCTGGGGCGGCCGCTTCTACGCCGAGATCGCCGAGGCCCATGGGGGATTCGTCGACCGGCGGGCCGGCCTGTTCACCTGCCGTCCCCCCGCCGGCGAATGGTATGACGACATCGCCCGCCGGCTGCGGGCCTGGATCGCGGATACCGCGGGCGAGGAACGCGACCGGCTGATCGTCATGCACGGAATCTCCTCGCGCGTGCTCCGCGGCCTTCTGACCGGAGCTCCTGACCGGCCGGGGTGCGGGGCGCCCGTCGCCCGGCCGCTTCCGCAGGGCTCGGTCGTCTCCATCGAGGACGGCGCGGAGACGGTGATCGGGCTCGGCAGCGGCGATTTGGGGGCTTCGGGCACGGCCTAGCCCCTGCTCCCCGGCGAAGGCCGGGGCCCAGCGCGCCGCAGGGCCTGGGTCCCGGCCTTCGCCGGGAAACAGAAGGTGGAAAAAGCGGCTGTGCTCGCCTACATAGGCGGCCTCATGACAGCCCCTATGCCAATTCCCGGTCATATCGACCCGGTCCCGGTCCCGCGCCCTGCTTTCGAGACGGAGGACAAGCGCGTCGACCTGGTCGGCCTTTCCCGCGACTCGATCCGGGCCGCGCTCGAAGGCGCCGGGCTGGAGCCGAAGCAGGCGAAGCTTCGCGCCAAGCAGATCTGGCACCAGATCTATAATCGCGGCGCCACCTCGTTCGAGGCGATGAGCGACATCGCCAAGGCGCAGCGCGGCTGGTTCGCCGAGCGCTTCGTCGTCGGGCGGCCCAAGGTGGTCGTCGAGCAGGTGTCGACCGACGGCACCCGCAAATGGCTTCTCAAGACTCCCGACGGCCACGATTTCGAGATGGTCTTCATCCCCGACTCCGACCGGGGAACGCTCTGCGTGTCGAGCCAGGTCGGCTGCACCCTGAACTGCGCCTTCTGCTTCACCGGAACGATGCGGCTGGTCCGCAACCTCACCGCGGGCGAGATCGTCGGCCAGGTGATGCTGGCCCGCGATTCGCTCGGCGAATGGCCTTCCCAGCCGGAGGGCCGGATGCTCTCCAACATCGTGATGATGGGGATGGGTGAGCCGCTCTACAATTTCGACAACGTCCGCGACGCCCTCAGGATCGTGATGGACGGCGACGGCCTCGGCCTCTCCCGCCGCCGGATCACCCTTTCGACGTCGGGCGTCGTCCCGATGATGGCCCGGGCGGGCGAGGAGATCGGGGTCAACCTCGCCGTCTCGCTCCACGCGGTGACCAAGGAAGTGCGCGACGAGATCGTCCCCCTGAACCGCAAATACGGGATCGAGGCGCTGCTCGAGGCCTGCGCCGCCTATCCCGGAGCCAATAACGCCCGCCGGATCACGTTCGAATATGTGATGCTGAAGGACAAGAACGACAGCGACGAGGACGCGGCCGAGCTGGTCCGGCTGATCCGCAAGTACAAGCTCCCCGCCAAGGTCAACCTGATCCCGTTCAACCCGTGGCCGGGCGCGGCCTACGAATGTTCGGACGAGGAGCGGGTCCGGCGATTCTCCGACATCATCTTCGAGGCCGGGATCTCGGCCCCGATCCGCCGTCCGCGCGGCCGCGACATCATGGCCGCCTGCGGCCAGCTCAAATCGGCCGCCGAGAAGAAGAGCCGCGCCGAGCTCGACCGGATCTCGGCCGAGAAGCAGGCGGCCTTGGCCGACTGACGTCATCCCGGCGAAAGCCCGGGACCTCGTGACCAGAAGTCTCGGCGGGTCTCCCCGAGGTCCCGGCGTTCGCCGGCATGACGATTAACGGCGGCTTACGACCTCATTCAGGACGCGCTCAACCCCCGGCCTCCATAACCTCCTCATCCCGGCGGTCAGTTCGACGCCGCGAAAGGAGTTCTAAGATGTTCAGGAAGCTCAGTCTCGCAACGGCCGCAGCGGCCGCCACTCTCACCATGGTCCCCGCCGCGGCGCAGGCGAACCATCGCGACGGCTATTATGATAGCGGGCGCTACCAGCAGAGCTATCGCGGCGACCGCTACGGCCGCTACGACAACCGCTATTACGGCCGGAGCAACGTCCGCTACGACGGCCGCCGCTGCAAGGGCACGACCGGAATGGTGATCGGCGGAGTGGGCGGAGCGCTGCTCGGCCGCGAAGTCACCCGCAACCGCTACCGCGGCCGCTCGGGAACCACCGGGGCGATCCTCGGCGGAGCCATCGGAGCCCTCGCCGGCCGCGCGGTGCAGAAGTCGGGCTGCCGCTGAGGCTCAGCAATCCCTCCGGTAGTGTATCGAGGGCGGGGCCGGTCTTCCGAAAGGAGGGCCGGCCCTTCCATTCTTGCCTCCCCACGCTCTGCGTGGGGAGGCAAATCAAGGCCCGTCGAACAGTGCCGCCAATTGCTCGATCATCGTCCCGCCGAGCTGCTCGGCGTCCATGATCGTCACCGCCCGGTCGTAATAGCGGGTGACGTCGTGGCCGATTCCGATCGCGACCAGCTCGACCGGCGACCGGGACTGGATCCAGCCGATCACCTGCCTGAGGTGCCGCTCGAGATAGGTCCCGGAATTCACGGAGAGGGTCGAATCGTCGACCGGGGCGCCGTCGGAGATGACCATCAGGATGCGCCGCTCCTCCGGCCGGGCGATGAGCCGGTTGTGAGCCCACATCAAAGCCTCGCCGTCGATATTCTCCTTGAGGAGCCCCTCGCGCATCATCAGGCCGAGATTCTTCCTCGCCCGCCGCCACGGATCGTCCGCCGCCTTGTAGACGATGTGGCGGAGGTCGTTGAGCCGGCCGGGGCCGGGCGGGCGCCCCGCCGCCAACCAGGTCTCGCGGGCTTGGCCGCCCTTCCAGGCGCGGGTGGTGAAGCCCAGGATCTCGACCTTGACCCCGCAGCGCTCGAGAGTGCGCGCCAGGATGTCGGCCGAGATCGCCGCGATCGAGATCGGCCGGCCTCGCATCGACCCGCTATTGTCGATGAGCAGCGAAACGACCGTGTCGCGAAACTCGGTCTCGCGCTCGATCTTGTAGCTGAGCGAATGGGCCGGGTTGACGATCACCCTGGCCAGCCGGGCGGCGTCGAGGAGCCCTTCCTCCTGGTCGAAGTCCCAGCTGCGATTCTGCTGCGCCATCAGCCGGCGCTGAAGCCGGTTGGCGAGCTTGGTCACAGCGCTCTGCAGATGGACGAGCTGCTGGTCGAGATAGGCGCGGAGCCGCCCCAGCTCCTCCTCGTCGCAAAGCTCCGGCGCCTCTACCACCTCGTCATATTTGGTCGTGAAGATCCGGTAGTCGAATTGCGGCGGAAGGTCGGACAGCGGGCGGTTCGGGCGGACCGGGAGCATGCCCTCCTCGCCTTCCTCGCCCATGCCCTCCTCGCCCTCGGACATCTCCTCCTCGGACCAGTCCCGCTCGCCGTCCTCCTCGTCGCCCTCGCCCTGCTCGACCCGCATCTCGGTCTGGCCGTCGGAGCCGCCCTGGTCCTCCTCGTCCTCGGAATCGCCTTCGTCACCCTGGTCCTGGTCGGACCCGTCGGCCTCGTCGCCCGAATCGGGCTCCATGTCCGCGTCGGCTTCCCCCTCGATCAGATCGAGGTCGCGGAGGAGCTTGGTGGCGAGCGCGGCGAAGGCCGCCTGGTCGTCGAGGACCAGCCCCAGGGCGTCCAGGTCGGCGCCGGCCTTGTCCTCGATCCACTCGGAGACGAGGTCGATCCCGCCCCGGGCGGCGGCCGGCGGAGCCTCGCCGGTCAGGCGCTCGCGGACCTTGAGCCCGATCGCGGTCCCGAGCGGGACCTCGGCCCGGTTGCGGGCGCGGGTGATCGGATCGGTTCGCATCCGCATCTCCACCGCCTGGGCGAGATTGGCGCGGACTCCGGCCATGGCTCTCGAGCCCAGGGCCTCGACCCGCGCCTGCTCGACCGCGTCGAAGACGGCCCGGGCGACCTCATCGGCGGGAGCGCCGCGGGCGTGCATCCCGGCATTGTGGTGCCTGAGCTTCAGCGCCGCGGCGTCGGCATAGCCGCGGGCCTCGGCGACCTCCTTCGCGGCCAGCGAGCGCCCCGGCATCGGCACCTTGACGCTCTTGCCGGACGTCGAGGGCGAATCGGCGGTGTAGCCGAGCTCCAGCTCCGGCTCCCGGGCGATCGCCCGTGCGGCGCCGCTCAGCACCTGGCGGAAGGCTTCGAGGGGGTTGTCTCTATCGGCCAAGTGAAAGTCCACTCGCATGGAGCCCCACCCCGTTCGCCCTGAGCCCGTCGAAGGGCCTTTTTTTTCGGGCGCGAGCTGAAGGAGAGGGCTTCGACAAGCTCAGCCTGAACGGGTTTAGGTGCACGTGACTTCGCCTCTACCCCTCACCTCACAACTTCGCCGCGACGCTCTCCGGCAGGTCCTTGCCGAAGACCCGCTGGTAATATTCGGCGACCAGGGGGCGCTCCGCTTCGTCGCACTTGTTGAGGAAGGTCAGCCGGAAGGCGAAGCCGACGTCGTTGAAGATGAGTGCGTTCTGGGCCCAGCTGATCACGGTCCGGGGGCTCATCACCGTCGAGATGTCGCCGTTGACGAAGCCCTGGCGGGTGAGGTCGGCGACCTTGATCATCTTCTCGACCTCGGCCCGGCCGCCTTCATGGTCGTACTCGCCGGACTTGGCGAGGACGATCCGGGCCTCGATCTCGGCCGGCAGGTAATTGAGGGTCACGACGATGTTCCAGCGGTCCATCTGGCCCTGGTTGATCTGCTGGGTGCCGTGATAGAGGCCGGTCGTGTCGCCGAGCCCGACCGTGTTGGTGGTCGCGAACAGCCGGAAATAGGGATGGGGGCGAATCACCCTGTTCTGGTCGAGGAGGGTCAGCTTGCCCTCGGTCTCGAGCACCCGCTGGATGACGAACATGACGTCGGGGCGGCCGGCGTCATATTCGTCGAAGACCAAAGCGGTGGGGGTCTGGAGCGCCCAGGGCAGCAGACCCTCGCGGAACTCGGTGACCTGCTGGCCTTCGCGGAGGACGATCGCGTCGCGGCCGATCAGGTCGATTCGCGAGATATGGGCGTCGAGGTTGATCCGGATCAGCGGCCAGTTAAGCCGTGCGGCGACCTGCTCGACATGGGTCGATTTGCCGGTGCCGTGATAGCCCTGGATCATCACCCGGCGGTTCTTCCCGAAGCCGGCGCAGATGGCGAGCGTGGTGTCCGGATCGAAGACGTAGGCGGGATCGAGGTCGGGAACCCGCTCGTCGGCCTCGGAGAAGGCCGGAACCTCCATGTCGCTGTCGATCCCGAACAGGTCGCGCACCTTCGCCATCCTGTCGGGCGAATCCATGATGACTGCGCCGCGGCTGGCCGGGTTGGCATTGGGTAGATCGGTCATTCACTCAACTTTCTGACGTCCTTCGATACGCCGTTTCGACTTCGCTCAACGGCTACTCAGGATGAACGGTAGTTCGGGCGGGCGCCCTAACAGCATCCGCTCCTCCTGAGTAGGGGCTGAGCCTGGTGAAGACCCATATCGAAGGATCACGCGAAGGCCGGGCGGGATTTGAGGTGCGTATAAGCCTCTATCACCGACTGCAACGCCTTCTCGTGCCCGCGGTCGCCGCCATTATGGTCGGGATGGTAGCGGCGGAGCAGGTCGGCGTAGCGGCGGCGAAGGGTCCTCCGGTCGGCGTCGGTGCCGAGACCGAGGATCCGGAGCGACTTGCGGTCGGGGTCGCTGAGCTCCCGGCCGTCTCGCCTCGGGCCTTCCGCGGACGCCCTTCGGAAGCGGGCGCCGATGGCGTCCAGAGGATCGTGGAAGTCGGCCCATTTGGGTGGCCCGTCCGCGCCCATATGGGCGAAGGCGCGGGTCTCGCGGTCCCAGCCGCCATAGGGATTGTTGGCGGCCTGGATCTCGTCGCTGCTCATGCCTTCGAAATAATTGTAGCCCGCGTTGAACTCGCGGACATGGTCGAGGCACAGCCAGCGCCAGTCGCCGGGGCCGTCGAAGCTCGGGCCCCGGCCGGCCGGCGCCCGGAACTCGCCCGGGGCCTCGCAGCCCGGGTGCGCGCACAGGCCGCGCGCTTCCGCCCGTCCGTGAAACCTCGTCTGTCTTCCGCTTGCGCTTGCCACGCACTCACCTTCACGATCAAACGGCCTATATAGGCGGGATGACTCAAGCTTTCACCGGTCGAATCGCTCCCGAGATCGAGCAAAGGCTGCGCGCCGCCCTCGATCCCGCACATCTCGTCGTGACCAACGACAGCGCCCGCCATCGCGGCCATTCCGGTGACGACGGGAGCGGCGAAAGCCATTTCACGGTGGAAGTCACGGCGCAGCGATTTGCAGGGATGAGCCGGGTCGAGCGGCAGCGGGCCGTCAATTCGGCTTTAGCCGACCTGCTCAGGGACCATATCCACGCTTTGGCGATCCGGGCGCGGGCCCCCGGCGAGGCCTAGGGCGACCCGATGTCGGTGGAGGCGGCCGCCCTGCTTCTTTTCGCCACGACCGGGGAGGCCGAGCCTCGGAGCGAGGCGCCGGCTTACGAGGTCACGCATTACGAGGTCACGCTGAAGCCGAATTTCGAGTCAGGATCGATAGAGGGCCGCACCCGGATCACGGTTCGGGCGAGCGGCGCGGGTACGGATCGCTTTCGATTCACCGAAAACGGCCTTGCCCTGGAGCATGCCGACGTGGACGGCCGCCAGGCGACCGTCGTCCGGAGCAGCTCCGGAATTATCGTCAGGCTGAAGGAGCCGCTTCGGGCCGGGAGGACGGCCAAGCTGCGCTTCCACTATCGCGGCAAGCCCGAGCGCGGGCTCGTGTTCGGCGAGGGCACCGCTTATTCCAACTATTTCACCTGCCACTGGATGGTCTGCGATCTCGATAGGCCGGGGGACAAGGCCACCCTCAGGCTCGATCTCATCCTTCCCGCCGGAAAGAGCAGCATCGCCAGCGGACGTTCGGCGGGGAAGAGCCCGGCCGGTCGGGGCCTCGAAAGGCACCGCTGGATCCAGGACCGGCCCTATTCGGCCTATCTATTCGGTTTCGCGGCCGGCTTCGACCGGACAAGCGCGATTCCCCACAAAGGCGTTGAGCTTGTCGCCGCCGGAGACCTGTCGCCCGGCGAAATGGAACGCCGCCTTGCGGGCACCGGCGAGATGCTGGACTTCTTCAAAGAAAAGGCCGGCCTTCCATTCCCGCACCGGCGCTATGTCCAGGTCGTCGTGCCCGGCGGGGAGGCCCAGGAGAAATCCTCCTTCTCGCTCCTCGGCAGGGCAGGCCTCGACCCGCGGCTCGAGGATCCGAAGGAGGACTGGCTGATCGCGCACGAGCTCGCCCATCAATATTGGGGCAATCTCGTCACCTGCGAAAGCTGGGCGGATTTCTGGCTGAACGAAGGGATCACGACCTTCATGGTCGCCGCCTGGAAGGAGCATAAGTGGGGACGCGCCGCCTACGACCGCGAGATCGACCTCGCCCGGGCACGGGTAGCCCGGGTGCGGCAGGGGGGCCTCGACGTTCCGCTCACCTACGCCGGCGAATATCCGTCGCTCGGCGCCCGTCGCGCCATCACCTATAGCAAGGGCGCCTTGTTCATGGACGCGCTTCGCCGGGAGCTGGGCGAGGAGGCGTTCTGGGCGGGGCTGAAGCGCTTCACGCGCGAGAATGCGGGCAGGAGCGCGACGAGCCGGGACTTCGAGCGCGCCTATCGCGAGAGCAGCGGGCGCGACCTTTCGCCGCTGTTCGAGGAATGGGTCTATTGAGGCGCACTGACCGTCCCGGCGAAGGCCGGAACCTCGGGGAGACCCACCGAGACTTTCCGGCCCGAGGTCCCGGCTTTCGCCGGGATGACCGCTGGGGGGGTGACAAGCGTATCCGGGACTGGGGAACCGTTCGGCCTGAGCTTGTCGAACCCTTTTACGTCCTCCAGCCTCCCCGAGGAGAGAGCTTCGACAAGCTCAGCCCGAACGGTGTAGGGGACAAGTTATGACAGACCTCATCCTGCAGACGCTCCTGCCCGCCACCCACGACCTCGGCGGGTTCAAGGTCCACCGAACGCTCCCGCACCGGGAGCGGACGACGGTCGGGCCGTTCATCTTCTTCGACCAGATGGGTCCCGCGCATCTCCCGGCGGGCGGGGGGATCGACGTCAGGCCGCACCCGCACATCAACCTTGCGACCGTCACCTATCTGTTCGCGGGCGCGATCGACCACCGCGATTCGCTCGGCACCTTCGCCACCATCGAGCCCGGCGCGGTCAACCTGATGACCGCCGGGCGGGGGATCGCCCATTCGGAGCGCTCGCCGGCCCAGCTTCGGCCGGACGGGCCTGAGCTGAGCGGAATCCAGACCTGGATCGCCCTTCCCAGGGCAAAGGAGGAGATCGACCCCGCCTTCGAGCATGTCTCCAGGGACCGGCTTCCGGTCGTCGAGGGCTCCGGCGCCTCGGCCCGGATTGTGATGGGATCGCTTTGGGGCTCGACCTCGCCGGTGGCCTGCCACAGCGAGACCGTCTACGCCGACATCATGCTCCAGCCCGGCGGATCGATGCCGGTCGACGCCGAAGCGGACGAGCGCGCCGTCTACGTCGCCGAGGGCGAAGCAAGCCTCGACGGCCTGAAGCTGGAGCGGAGCGTGCTCTACGTCCTTGCGCCGGGAATCGCCGCGACCCTGCGCTCGGAGACCGGCGCCCACGTCATGCTGTGCGGCGGAGCGCCGATGGACGGGCCGAGGCACGTTTGGTGGAACTTCGTCTCGTCGAGCCGAGAGCGGATCCAGCAGGCCAAGGAGGATTGGGCGGCCGGCCGGTTCGACCTTCCGCCGGACGACCAGGGCGAGTTCATCCCGCTTCCGACGGTTCCACCGAAGACGGTGAGCTATCCGTGAGGCGCCGGGCGAGGGAGGCTGGCACAAGCCGCTCATGCTGAGTAGGGGCTGAGCTTGGCGAAGACCCGTATCGAAGCACGCCCCGGTCCTTCGATACGCCGGTTCGACAAGCTCACCGGCTACTCGGGATGAGCGGAGGGAGAATCATGGAATCCAAGCTTAGCTACCGCAAAATCCCCCTTCCTACCGGGGTTACGCTCAACGTCGCCTCCGCCGGCCCCGAGGACGGCGAGCCCATCCTCTTCCTCCACGGCTTCCCGGAATCGCACCGCACCTGGCGGCACCAGCTCGAGGGCCTGTCCGACCGCTACCGGGTCTTCGCGCCCGACCAGCGCGGCTTCGCCGCCTCGGACAGGCCCGAGGGGGTCGAGAATTACGAGACCGACAGGATCGTCGCCGACGTCATGGCCCTCGCCGATGCGCTCGGCCTCGACCATTTCACCCTCGCCGGACACGATTGGGGCGGAGCGGTGGCCTGGACTGCGGCGCTGACCCATCCCTTCCGGGTGAAAAGGCTGATCATCGTCAACGCGCCCCACCCGCTCGTCTTCCAGAAGAGCCTGATCGACGATCCGGCCCAGCGCGAGGCGTCGCAATATATCAGCTTCTTCCGATCGCCGGCGGCCGAGGCCGCGATCACCGGGATGGGGCTCGAGACCTTCCTCGACAAGGTCATGCTGAGCCACGCCGACTCGACCAAGCTCCCGGCGGAGGAGCGGCAACATTATCTCGACGACTGGTCGCCGCCGGGCGTCCTCACCACGATGCTCAATTGGTACCGGGCCTCGAAGGTCGTCGTCCCTGGGCCCGGCGAGGAGGCAAAGGCGCCGCTCTGGACCCATGCCCCGTTTCCCAAGCTCGCGATGCCCACCCTCGTCGTCTGGGGGCTGAAGGACACCGCCTTGCTTCCGGTCCAGCTCGAGGGCCTGCCCGATCTCGTCGAGGACCTGAGGCTGGTCACCTCGCCCACGGCGAGCCACTTCATCACCTGGGAAGAGCCGGGAACCGTGACCAGCGCGATCCGCGATTTCATGGCGGAGGCCTGATTGCCTCCCCACCGCTTCGCGGCAGGGAGGACGAGGCAAGTTGCCCCCCTCTCCGGCCCTTGCTACAGGCTCGCGCCATGCAGACGGACCGCTTCACGCCCGAGATCAGCTACGTCTCCACCCCGCGGGTCGCCTGCGACGGCGCGAGCGAGACCCATCCCGCGCTCGGCCATCCCCGAGTCTATCTGCAGATCGACGAGAAGGGCTTCGTCGACTGCGGCTATTGCGACAAGAGGTTCGTATTGAAGGGCGGCGCGGCTGACGAGGGCTCGTCGGCGAGCTAGGCTGGTTACCGGCGAAGGCCGGATCCAATCCTTTCGTCCGAGCCGCCGGGCCCCGGCCTTCGCAGGGAGCAGCTGTGCGCCGAACTGCTTCGCCACCGAGCGAAGCCGTTGCCTTCCGACGCTCCAGGGTCCAATCCGGCGACCGACTGCGAAAAAGGGCCTCAACTTGCAAAAACTGACGATCGGCGCCGGGCTTCTGCTGCTCGGCCTCTCCGCCTGCGACTCCGGACCCGCCGGGAACGAAAGCACCGCCAATTCGGCGCTTCCGGCCAACCTGTCGGCCTCCGCTCCGGCGCCGGCGCCAGCCCAGAGCCCGGCGGCCCCCGTCGTCCTGGAAGGCGCCGGGCTTCGGATCCCGAGCGCCTCGCCGCCGCGCACCCTGGCCTTTGGACTTCCCGAGGCGGAGACGGTCGACGCTCTGGCCAAGGCGCTCGGGCGCCGGCCCGGCAAGCTCGGCGAGAACGAGGAATGCGGCGGCGGGGCGATGAAGTTCGCCGAGTGGGACGGGGAGCTCACCGCCTGGTTCTCGGACGGCCAGTTCGCCGGCTGGGATTCGAAGGGTAAGCTGAGGACGATCGAAGGGATCGGGATCGGCTCCGCCCGCGCCGACCTCGCCACCCTTCCGGGTTTCGAGGTCGAGGAAAGCTCGCTCGGAACCGAGTTCCGCTCGGGCGGGCTGAGCGGAACGTTCGACTCCAAGGCGCCGGGCGCGAAGGTGAGCCATTTGTGGGGAGGCGCGACATGCGTGTTCCGCTAGCCGCGGCGCTCGCTTTGTCGCTGATTACGGGGGCCTGCTCGCCGGGCGCCGAGCCGCAGCCGACCCGCCGGGACGATCGGGCGGCGGCCCCCGTCGACGCCCTCCCGGCCGCTTCGGCCGCGGCCAATGCGGCCGCCTCCGTCCCCGCTTCGCCGCCTGCGGCCGCGGCACCGGTCAGGACCGCCGCGGGGGACGCCGCAAAGGGGGTGCGCCGCTGCGGCTGGCTCTCCAACCCGACTCCGGGCAATTGGTGGCTGACCGACGCCGAGGACCAGTGGATCCTCGGCACCCAGGGCGCCGACCAGGCTCCGGGGATGGACGAGATGCCCGACATGAGCACGGCGGGTTGGGTCGAGACGAACGGCCATTACGGCTATGGCTGCGCCTGCGTGACGATCGCCTCGGACTCCCAAGGGAATGTGACGAAGATCGCCGACGCGAGCCCGAAGCCGCTGAAGCAATGCCGGGCGGACAGGAAGCTGCCGAAGCCGGAATGACCTCGTCGGCCCAGCGAAGGCTGGGGCCCCGGCGGGTGAAAGGCTCGGCGGTCTTCACCCCCTGGGGTCCCAGCCTTCGCTGGGACGACGATTATGCGTGGGGAGGGATCGTACATGGGATGGTTCGACTGGCTGACCGGCAACAAGCCCGCCCCTTCGGGAGTGAAGCGGCAGTCCGAGGCGAAGCTCAGGGCCGCGCTGATGGCCGTCAACCGCAAGTCCGCCCCGTTCAGGGTCCGAAGCGGCAAGAAGGACGGTGTCGACCTCGTCGCCGAATGGAAGATCGTCGATGCCCAATGGTCGGGAATCTTCGCCGAGGCGGGGATCGAGCGGGTGTTCACGGTTCTCATGAGGTTCGACGAGGCCAAGGGCGAGGTCCGCGCCGTCGACCGGGAATATGAGGTGGAATGGGAGGCCGGAGTCGCCACACTGCACCTCAAGGGCTCGGCCTTCCGGGGCCGCAAGTGGGAGAAGAGCTTCGAGACCGTCTACGCCTTCCGGGAGGACGGCTCGTTCGGCAAGGTCTACGATTATCGCTTCGATACCCGCGAGATCCACGAGCCGCTGATCGCTGCGGCGCACAAGGCGGGTTGGGGCTGGCGAAGCGTCGCGTTCGAGAAATTGTGACGGGAGGGGCCGGGATGACGGAAGCGGCCGGCGTCCCTATATCCCGTCAATGACCTACACAGACCCCCGCCGCTTCCTTTACCGCAACGATGCGCTGAGCCCCGAATCCGCCCTCAGGCTGACCTCCGAGGCGCTCGGCGGCTGCGACGACGGCGAGCTCTATCTTCAGTATACGGTCTCCGAATCGTTCGGCTTCGACGACGGCCGGATGAAGACGGCCGATTTCGACACCCAGGCGGGGTTCGGCCTTCGCGGGGTCTCGGGCGAGACGACGGCCTTCGCTCATGCCAACGAGCTTTCCGAAGCCGCGATCCGCCGGGCCGGCGAGACGATGGCGGTGCTCGATCCGGCCGTCGGCGCGCGTCCGGCGCCGCCGAGGCGGACCAACACCGCCCTCTATACCGATTCCGACCCGCTCAGCGCGATCCCCTTCGCCCGCAAGGTCGCGCTCTGCCAGGAGATCGACGCCGCGGCCCGGGCCCGCGACCCGCGAATCGTCCAGGTCACGGTCGCCCTCGCCGGGGTCTGGTCGGTGATCGACATCATTCGTCCGGACGGCTTCGTCGCTCACGACGTCAGGCCGCAGGTCCGCTTGAACGTCCAGATCGTGGTCGAGCAGAACGGCCGGCGCGAGAGCGGTTATCACGGCATCGGCGGCCGCTACCTGTACGACCGCCTGTTCGAGCCGGCGTCCTGGAACCGTGCGATCGACATGGCCCTCGGCCAGGCGCTGGTGAACCTGGAATCCGTCCCGGCGCCCGCAGGGGAGATGACGGTCGTGCTCGCGCCCGGCTGGCCCGGAGTGCTTCTCCACGAGGCGATCGGCCACGGCTTGGAGGGCGATTTCAACCGCAAGGGCACCTCGGCCTTCTCAGGACGGGTGGGCGAGCGGGTGGCCGCGCCCGGAGTGACTGTGGTCGACGACGGCTCGATCGCCGATCGCCGCGGCTCGCTGTCGATCGACGACGAGGGTACTCCGACCCAGTGCACCACCCTGATCGAGGACGGGATCCTCAAGGGCTATATCCACGACCGGCTCAACGCACGGCTGATGGGCGTCGAGCCGACCGGCAACGGCCGAAGGCAGAGCTTCGCCCACGCGCCGATGCCGAGGATGACCAACACCTTCATGCTCGGCGGCCACGAGGATCCCGGCGAGATACTCGCCCGGGCCGGCAACGGGATCTACGCCAGGAGCTTCGGCGGCGGCCAGGTCGACATCACCAGCGGCAAGTTCGTCTTCTCCTGCACCGAGGCCTACCGGATCGAGAACGGCCGCCTCGGCGCCCCGGTCAAGGGTGCGACGCTGATCGGCGACGGGCCGACGGTGCTGACCAAGGTGCTGGGCGTCGGCAACGACTTCGCGCTCGACGAAGGCGTCGGCGTGTGCGGCAAGGGCGGCCAGAGCGTGCCCGCAGGCGTTGGCCAGCCGACCCTGCTCGTCGACGGACTCACCGTCGGAGGCACCGCCGCTTGACGCGTGGCTTCCCGCAGGGCGGCCTTAACTCCTTGTTACCGCTTCCAAAGTAGGAAGGAGCGGGGTGGGGACCCGCTTGCGTACAGGTAGTCCCATGTCCCGGCTCTCCAACCGTCTGTTCAAGGCCCTCTCCGATGGGCGCACCTTGCGCTGGCGCCCGGCCAGCCG
>DASVQD010000015.1:0-24385 GCA_036389345.1 Allosphingosinicella sp.
CGCTGATCGCGCTCATCGCGATCATCCTCGGCATCTGCGCCGCCACCGACATCTGCGGCGGCGACGACGACGATCTGCCGACCAGCCCGTAAGGGTTGGACCGTAAGGTCGCCGTATTGAGTTTTTGGCCGGATGAAGACAGTCTTCATCCGGCCATTTTCTTGTCCGGCACGGAGGGTCGCGTTCGTGCGTGAAAACCTCCGGCCGTACCTCGGAACGCCCCGTTCCGCCTTCGCGCTCGTTCTCGCGGCGCTCGCCGTGACCGCCGCACAGGCGCGGGCGCAGTCTTACTCGCCCTCCGTCGAGGCCGACTCGGCGACCACTCTTAGAAAAGACGATCTGCGCGTGGCGGTCGTCGCTTATCGCCTCGCTTTGGCCGGAGCGCCCTTGTGCGCCGAGCGATATCCGCTCACCGGAATGCTCTTCCACCATCTGGCCGAATATGAGCCGGCCGACCGGCCGCTGATGGTCGCACGCTACGGCCTCGATCGGGGCCCCGGGATCCTCACCGTGCTGTCGAACAGCCCGGCGGCGCGCTCGGGGCTGGTCGCCGGCGACGTCCTGCTCGCGGTGAACGGCCGGCCCCTGCCCAGCGGAGCGTCGGTTGCGGCCGAGGCGAAGCGGGAGAAATGGCGCAGGCTCGCCGACGAGGCCGAGGGTGAGCTCGAGACCGCCCTTCGCGCCGGTCCCGCGGACCTTCGAATCCTCCGCCAGGGCCATGAGCTTTCCGTTCGCCTCGGCTCGCTTCCGGCTTGCCTGGGCCGGGTGCGGCTCGCCCGTTCGACCCAGGTCAACGCCTTCGCCACCGGCCGGACCGTGGTAATGACGACGGCGATGCTGAAATTTCTGAGGAGCGACGGCGAGCTCGCCGTGGTTCTTGGCCACGAGCTCGCGCACAATATCTTCGGCCACCGTCAGATGCGCAACGAGGAAGGGGTGCTGAGCGGCCTCGGGCTGAAGCCGAGCGCGGTCTGGAAGCGCGAGGAAGCCGCCGACCGGTTCGGGCTCAGGCTGATGTCGGCGGCCGGGTATGACCTCGACGCCGCCATCCCCTTCTGGCGCCGCTATCTCGGCAAATATGACTGGTTCCCGCAGATCTTCCGAAGCCACCCCAGCCTCGGCGCCAGGGAGCGGATCGCGGCCGAGGAAATCGCGGCGATCCGGAGGGAGAAAGCGGGGCTGTAGGAAATCCCGTCATCCCGGCGAAAGCCGGGATCCCAGGGTCGAGAAGTCTCGGCGGGCCTCCCCGAGGTCCCGGCTTTCGCCGGGATGACGGTGGCTCAGACCAGGGTCCTCAGCGACCACAGCTCCGGAAAGGCCCTCTTTCCGAGCGTCGACTGCAGATAGGCCACCCCCGCCGTCCCGCCGGTCCCGCGCTTCAGGCCGATGATCCGCTCGACCGTCACCACGTGCTTGTGCCTCCAGGTCGCGAGCGAATCGTCGATGTCGACCAGCTTCTCGGCCAGCTGGTAAAGCGCCCAGTGCCGCTCCGGCTCGCGATAGACCCGGGCCCAGGCCGCTTCCACCGCCTCGCTGGCGCGATAGGGCAGGCTCCAGTCGCGGCTCATAACCGCGTCCGGGATGTCGAGGCCGGCCCGGGCGGCGGCGCAATTGGCTTCGTCCCACAGGCTCGGCTGATGAAGCGCATCGAGCAGAGCCGAATAGGGCCCGCTGCCCTCCTCCTGGAACTTGAGATGGCCGCCGTCCTTCAGTCCCAGGCGATATTCGAATTCGCGGAACTGCGCCGACTGGAACCCGGAGCTCGACCCGAGCACGGAGCGGAAGCTGGTATAATCGGCCGGGGTCATGGTCGCGAGCACGTCCCAGCTCAAGGTCATCACCGCCTGGATCCGGGAAACCCTCGAGAGCGCCTTATGGACTTCGACCAGCCGGTCCTGGCGAATCATCTCCCTCGACAGCTTAAGCTCGTGAATCGCCTGCTTCAGCCAAAGCTCCTTGGTCTGGTGGATGATGACGAACAGCATCTCGTCATGATGGCTGGAGACCGGGTGCTGGGCGGAGAGGAGCTGGTCGAGGTCAAGGTAGCCGCCATAGGTCATGGAGGCAGGCGTATCGGTCATGCTTCTCAGCCGTGGGTGGCGAAGACGGAGGTGCGCCCGGCGGAGTCGAAGGCCATCACCTGGTAGCGCTGGCGGACATTGTGGCCGACGTCCATGCCCGGAGCGCCCGCGGGCATGCCCGGCGCCGCCAGCCCCCTGACGCCCTTTCGGCCCGAGGCGATCAGCCTTTTGACGTCCTCGGGCGGAACGTGGCCCTCGACCACCACGCCCTGGATGAGCGCGGTGTGGCAGGAGTGCAGCGGTCCGGGCACGCCCTGCGCCTTCTTCACTGCCGCCATGTTGGGCGCGTTGACGACCGGGAGCTTCCTTCCGAACGCGGCCTCGACCCGTTTCGCCCATTCGAGGCAACATCCGCAGCCCGGATCGCGCCACATCACGAAGCCGGCCGAGGCCTGGGCGCCCGCGCGTCCGGGCAGGAAGGGAAGGACCGCGGCCCCGCCGATGAATCCGACCATCGTTCTCCGGTCGATCATAGCCGCTCTCCTCACAGTCGCTCCGCGCTCGAAACCACGTCGGCGGCCCGAAGCGCCGCCAGAATCCGCATCAGATGCTGCACGTCGTGCACCTCGATGTCGAGATGGAAGGTGTGGAAGCTTCCGTCGCGGCTCGCTTGGTCCATCGAAACGATGTTGGCCCCATGCCGGCCGAGGATTCCGGCGATGACCGCGAGCGAGCCGGGCTCGTTCTTGATGACGACGCAAAGCCGCGCCGTTCCGCCGTCCGATTCGTCGCCCCAGGCCAGGTCGAGCCAGTCGGCGTCGACTCCGTCGGCGAGGCTGTCGCAGCCGATGACGTGGACCTCGATCTCGGTCCCCTCGCGCCTCAGTCCGACGATCCGGTCGCCGGGGATGGGATGACAGCATTCGGCGAGCTGGAAGGCGACCCCGGGAGTAAGGCCCTTGATCGAGATGGCGGTGCGCTGCGGCGGCGGCTTCACGCCTTCGGCGCCGGTGGAGCCGGGAATCAGCGCCTCCATCACCGCGACGTCGCTGACCCGCTTGAGGGCGATCGCTTCCATCAAAGCGGCGTCGTCGTGGAAATTGAGCCGCTTCAGGGCCTCCGCGATCGCTTCCCAGCCGAGAGGCTGGGGCAGGCGCTGGACGATCTCGTCGAAGATCTTTCGGCCCAATTGTACGGTTTCCTCGCGCTCCTTCGACTTGACGAAGCGGCGGATCTTGGCACGCGCCTTTCCAGTGACGACGAAGCTGAGCCAGCCGGGCTGCGGGTGCTGCGCCTTGGAGACGAGGATCTCGACCTGGTCGCCATTTTCGAGGGGAGTCCGAAGCGGCATCACCCGGCCGTTGATCTTGGCCCCGACCGTCTGGTCGCCGAGGTCGGTGTGGACCGCATAAGCGAAGTCGACCGGGGTCGCGCCCTTGGGCAGCTGGATCAGCTCGCCCTTCGGGGTGAAGGCGAAGATCCGGTCCTGGTACATCGCCATCCGGGTGTGCTCGAGAAGCTCCTCGGCGGTGGCGGCGTGATCGAGAATCTCGAGCAGGTCGTCGATCCAGGGATGCTGCCCTTCCGCATCCTCCTCGTCGCCTTCCTTATAGGCCCAGTGGGCGGCGAGGCCGTGCTCCGCGGTCGCGTGCATGTCGCCCGTTCGGATCTGAATCTCGATCCGCATCTGCTCGTCATGGATGACGGTGGTGTGCAGCGACTTGTAGCCGTTGCGCTTCGGGGTCGAGATGAAGTCCTTGAAGCGCCCCGGAACCACCGGCCAGCGCTGATGGATGAGCCCCAGCGTCCGGTAGCAATCGTCGACCGTCCCGACGACGGCCCGAAAGGCCATGACGTCGGACAATTGCTCGAAGCTGACGTGCCGCTCGGCCATCTTGCGCCAGATCGAATAGGGATGCTTCTCGCGGCCCTGCACCTCGGCCTCGATCCCGCTGGCTTCGAGATGGGCCTTGAGGCCCCGTCCGATCCGGGAAATGAGGTCGCCCTCGCCCTTGTGGAGCTGCTCCAGCCGTCGGGAGATGGAGGCATAGGCGTCCGGCTCGAGCTCGCGGAAGGCGAGCGTCTGCATCTCCTGCATGAACTCGTACATCCCGATCCGCTCGGCGAGCGGAGCGTAGATGTCCATCGTCTCGCGGGCGATCCGCTTCCTCTTCTCCTCGCTGGCGATGAAATGAAGGGTCCGCATGTTGTGGAGCCGGTCGGCGAGCTTGACGAGAAGCACCCTTATGTCGCCCGACATCGCGAGCAGGAACTTCCTCAGATTCTCGGCGGCGCGCTGGCTCTCGCTCTGCGCCTCGATCTTGCTGAGCTTGGTGACTCCGTCGACCAGCCGGGCGACGCTCGGCCCGAACAGGCGCTCGATCTCCTCGGGAGTCGCCACCGTATCCTCGATCGTGTCGTGGAGGATGGCGGTGACGATCGTCTCGTCGTCGAGACGAAGATCGGTGAGGATTCCCGCGACCTCGATCGGGTGGCTGTAATAAGGATCGCCGGACGCGCGCTTCTGCGATCCGTGCGCCTTCATCGAAAAGACGTAGGCGCGGTTGATCATCGCCTCGTCGGCGTCCGGGTCGTAGGCCCTTACTTTCTCGAGAAGTTCATATTGTCGAAGCACCGCACCGACATTGGGTGGGGCGGTGGTGCGATGCAACGATAATCCCGCTCTCAGCCGCTCGAAACCGTCATTGCCGGCGAGGCGAAGCAACCCAGAGCGGCTTAGCAGGGCAGGATTGCTTCGTCGCTTCGCTCCTCGCAATGACGAATAGCTCATCGCGCCTTGGCGTTGCACTTTCCAAGTGCGGCCGAATCGAGCGGCTGGCCGCCTACGCTGAAGCTTCGGAGAGTCCCGATCTCGCGCGCAAGCGCCGAGCAGTCGACGGCGGGGCGGCTCGTCCCCTGCGGAGCGACGCAGCCGGCGGCCCCGCATCTCCAGACGATCTCCCGGACGATGAGCCGGGCCGAGGCCGGCGGAGCCGCCGGCTCGGCCCGGTACTGGGTCCCGGCCAGGGCGGGCCCGCCCAGCAGCGAGACCGAGAGCAGGAACGCGGAGACGGAGGCGCTCAGTTGCCTAATCATGACAGGCTCCATTCAGTTGCGATATGCAACCTAATAGGGACACCAGTTGCACTTTGCAACCGGAAAATTGTTTCTTATGTTTCAACGATGAAAAAAGCTAAGGTCGCCCGATGAGCCGTGCAGAGCAATTGCGGGAGGTGTTCGCGGAATGCGGCATCGGAGCCGCCCTGGAGGTGGTCGGTGAGCGCTGGTCGTTCCTGATCCTGCGCGGCGCGTTCAACGGCCTGAGGCATTTCGAGGAATTCCAGACCAACCTGGGAATTGCCCGCAATATCCTGTCCAACCGGCTCGGCCGCCTAGTGGAGCACGGAATCCTTCGCCGCGATCCGGATCCGGCGGACCGCCGGAAGGTCACGTACCGGCTTACCGAGAAGGGGCGGGACCTGCTTCCGGTCCTGCTTTCGCTCCGGCAATGGGGCGAGCGCTGGATTTCGGGCCATCCGAGCAATCCGGTGCTCGTCGACCGCTACACCCGCAAGCCGATCGCACCGATGATGGTCCAGTCGGCCGACGGCCGCGAGCTAAGCCTTCGAGACATGGAATGGGTCGACCGCGACGAGCTCGACCGCGAGGTCGGAGCGGCCTAGGCCCGTACCCCAGCGAAGGCTGGGGTCTCGGCGGGTGAAAGGCGCCGCGTTCTTCACCCACCGGGGTCCCAGCCTTCGCTGGGACGACGCGTCAGCTAGGCCTGACCCGCATCGGCAGCGACTCGAACAGCTCAGGCTCGCCCGCTTGCCTCGCGCCCTCGATCTCCAGGATCCGGAACTTGGTCGCGACTCCGCCGGGGGCCGAGAAGCCGCCCGTTTTTCCGTCCGAGGCGAGCACCCGGTGGCACGGGACTATGATCGGCACGGGGTTGCGACCGAGCGCGAGTCCGACGGCCTGGGCGGCGCCGGGAGCGCCGATCTCGCGGGCGATGTCGCCATAGCTTCGGACTTCGCCGCACGGAATGCGGCGCGCCGCCTGCCAGACGTCGCGCTCGAACGCCGAACCTTCCGGATCGACCGGGATGACGCCGAGGTCGGTCTTGCCGCCGGCGAGCAGACTCGCGATTCGCTCGATCGCCTCGGCCGCGAAGGGCGGTGGAGCGGCTTCGATGGCGTCCGGAAAGCGCCGGGCCAGGGAGGCCAGGGCCTTTTCGTCCGAGGCTTCCGGAAGCGCGGCTCCAACGACAAGGCCGCCGCGCCATACCAGGGCGCAGCGGCCTATCGCCGTGTCGAAGAGAGCGAAGCCGCTCCCGTCCGGGTTATTCGTAATCGCCGCCGGCATTGTTGTTGCGCGGCGGAGCGGCGGCGGTGAGCCGAAGCGCCTCGGCGGAGGCGGAAAGCGAGCCGACCTCGTCCGGAGCCTCGTCGTCGTCGACCTGGACCCGCTGGAGTCCGGAGACCAGGGCCTCCTCGAGCTGCTTGGGCTTCACCGTCTCCTCGGCGATCTCGCGCAGGGCGACGACCGGATTCTTGTCGCGGTCGCGGTCGATGGTGAGCTCGGCGCCCCCCGAAACCTGCCGGGCCCGCTGGGCCGCGAGGAGCACCAGGTCGAACCGGTTGGGGATCTTGTCGACACAATCTTCGACTGTAACGCGCGCCATGAAGCAGCTCCGCTTGACACCATTGCTGGGGGAAGCCGGGGAGATACGGTCGAGGGGGGCGAAAGTCAATGATTTGGCGGGCGGCGCCAGGACCAATTCGTCATCCCGGCGAAAGCCGGGACCTCAAGACGAGAAGTCGCGGCGGTCTCCCCGAGGTCCCGGCTTTCGCCGGGATGACGGTCTGGGCTTGCCCTCCCCGTCCCAGCCCCGCATGCACCCTTCATGGGGCAAGCAGAAGCGTACCAGCCGGGACTTTCGCTCGAGGTGGAGGGCAATCGCCTCACCCTCCTTGCCGACGGACCGGCCCGGCTTTCGGCGCTGCTCGGCCTGATCGAAGGCGCCAAGGTAAGCCTTCGCTTCCTCTATTACATGTTCATGGACGACAAATCGGGGACCCTGGTTCGGGACGCGCTGATCGCCGCGGCCGGGCGCGGCGTCCAAGTGTGGCTGCTCGTCGACGGCTTCGGCTCCACCGCCAATCGCGAATTCTTCCGCCCGCTCGAAAGCGCCGGGGTCGCCTTCTGCCAGTTCAGCCCGAAGCTCGGACGCCGCTATCTCCTGCGCAACCACCAGAAGCTCGCCCTGGCCGACGAGGCGCGCGTGATCATCGGCGGCTTCAACGTTTCCGACGATTATTTCGGGACGATCGGATCCGGCGCCTGGCGCGACATCGGCCTTCGGGTCGAGGGCAGCTCCGTCGGCTGCCTGGCGGGCTATTTCGACAGGCTCTTCAGCTGGACCCAGAATCCCGACGCGCGCGTCCGCGACATCCGCCGGCTGCTGCAGAAGAGCAGCGTGACCCAGGGGCGGCTGCACTGGCTGTTCGGAGGCCCTTCGCGGCGGCTCAGCCCCTGGGCGCGCGCCGTTCGCCGCGACATGAGGAGCGCCCGGCGCCTCGATATCGTCGCAGCCTATTTCGCCCCGAGCTTCGGAATGCTCCGCCGGCTCTCGGGCATATCGCGGAGCGGCGGCAAGGTTCGGGTCGTCACCGCCTCCAAATCCGACAACAGCTCGACCATCGCCGCGGCGCGCAACACCTATTGGTGGCTGCTTCGGAGGGGCGTCCAGATATTCGAATACCGGCCGACCAAGCTGCACACCAAATTGTTCGTGGTCGGCGACGTCGTCCATATCGGCTCTGCCAATTTCGACATGCGGAGCCTGTTCCTGAACCTCGAGATGATGCTTCGAGTCGACGATCCCGCCTTCGCCGTCGCGATGCGGCGCTTCGTCGACGGCGAGGTGGCGGATTCGCAGCCGATCACGCTTGAGAGCCACCGCCGCAACCGTACCCTGCTCAACCGGCTGCGCTGGGCGGTCGGCTATTTCATCGTCGCGGTGGCGGATTACCGGATCGCCAAGCGGCTCAACTTCAAGGACGTGGGAATGCCGCGGCCCTAGCCCGCCGTCAGTCCCGCCACGCCCAGAAGAGGGTGGCCGGCGGAACGTTGACCCATTCGAAGCCGCGGTCGATCCGGTCGAAATAGGGCGCGATGAAGTCGCGGACCTTGGGGGAGAATTGATAGACCAGGAAGGCGCCGCCGGGCCGAAGGGCCTCGGCCGTCTCCTCGGCGATCTTCGGGCCGATCCCCGGAGGGAGGGTCGAGAAGGGCAGGCCGGACAGGATGTAATCGGCATGCTCGAAGCCGAAATTGCCCATGATCTCGCGGACGTCGGCCGCCGAGCCGGTGACCGCGCGAAGCCGCGAATCCCGGATCTTGGAGGTCAGATAGGAGGTGAAATCGGCATTGGTGTCGATCGTCAGGAGGATCGCGTCGGGCGCCAGCTTCTCCAGGATCTTCTCGGTGAAGGTGCCTACGCCGGGGCCGTATTCGACGAACAATTTGCAATTCGCCCAATCCACCGGAGCGAGCATCTTGTCGATCAGCATCTTGGACGAGGGGATGACGGACCCGACCATCACCGGATGCTTGACGAAGCCCTTGAGGAACATCAGCCAGGGACCGCCCTTGGCGCCGTGGCGCGAATAAGCGCGGGATCGTTGAGCCTGTTCGCCGGGGAAGGTCATTTCGGGGGGGTTCCGTAATTAGGTCAGCAAGGTGCGTTGGCAAATCAACGCACCGATGGCAAGGGCGAGGCGTCCGGCGGCCCGGTTCGAGGCGAATCCGGGACGAAGCGCTGCATTTTCGGGATTTGCCCCCAGATGATCCCCTCCGCCAGCCTTTCACGGGAGCGATTCGCGCTGCTTTTCGCGGTGATGCTGGTCGCGGCGTCGGGCAACACCGCCATGCAGTCGCTGATGCCGGCGATCGGCCGCGAGCTCGGAGTGGCGGACCTGTGGGTCGCGGTGGCCTTCTCGCTTTCCGCGGTGATCTGGGTTCTGATGGCGCCTTACTGGGCGCGCCGGGCGGATCATCGCGGGCGGCGGGCGCTGATGCGGCTCGGGCTCTACGGCTTCATCGGCTCTTCGCTGATCTGCGGCGGGATTCTCGCCGCCGGGCTTCACGGGCTGATCCCGGCCACAATCGTCTTCGTCGTCTTCGTCTTCGGCCGCGCCATCTACGGCGGCTGGGGCTCGGCCTCGCCGCCCGCGGTCCAGGCCTATATCGCCGCCCGGACCGAGGGGGAGGAGCGGACCGCCTATCTCGCGGCTTTGGCTTCCTCCTTCGGGCTCGGGACGATCATCGGCCCGGCCATCGCACCCCTGTTCATCTTCGAGCCGCTCGGATTGTCGGGACCGCTGATCGTGTTCGCGGCGATCGGAGTCGCCGTCCTCGTTCTCGTGGCGGTGCGCCTCCCCGACGACACCCCGGCCTCCGCCGCTCGCGGCGAAGTCGTCGACTATCCCTCGATGGGCGGATTCCTGGTCGGAAGCCGCGAGCGCCGCGACGACGGTGGCGAGCGGCTGCGCTGGCGGGACCCGCGAGTCCTTCCCTGGCACATCATCGGGGTGGTCGGAGGCCATGGCAACGCCGCGCTGCTGGGAGTGATCGGATTCCTGGTCATCGACCGTTCGGGAGTCCCGCTCGCCGAAGCTCAGCAATCGATCGCCATAGTCCTGATGGCGGGCGCCGGAGCGACCCTGCTCGCCCAGTGGGGCCTCATTCCCTTCCTCCGGCTAAGCTCGCGCCAGCTCGTCTTCTGGGGCCTGCTGATCGCGACCGCCGGAACGCTCCTCACCGGCCTCGCCCAGAGCATGTACGGGATCACGCTCGGCTTCGCGGTCGCCTCGGTCGGCTTCGGGCTGTTCCGGCCCGGCTTCACCAGCGGCGCCTCCCTCGCGGTCCGCCCGGACGAGCAGAATGCGGTCGCCGGGATGGTCACCTCGGTCAACGGAGTCGCCTATATCGCGGCGCCCGCCGTCGGGGTCCTGCTCTACGGAATGTGGATGCCATTGCCGTTCCTGGCGACGGCGGCGGGGCTGCTGGCGCTGGCGATTTGGGTACGGCTCCGGGTGCGCGGCTGAGCCGGCGAGCCGCCAAATCGCAGGACGTAGTCTTCATTCAGGTTTCACGTGGAACATATCATAAACATCCCATTCTTGCCGCGCAAAGCGAGGACAGTTGGGGCTCCGTCCGCTGATAAGCGCAACCCTCAGGCTCGGCCTGTCCAGCCAAGTCGTTGTTTTCAAAAAGAAAAAGAGCTCCGGTGGAACCGAGCTGCAATCCTTCGGGAATCGCCACGAATCGCTAGTCATCGCCACGGATCGCCACGAACCGCCGATCTTCCACCGGCCGCCGGCGCACCGTGTCGCCGGAGAGGGATCGGGGTCGAACACCGGCGGCGATGGATGCCGGCCTTCGCCGAGATGAGGAATATCACCGATCCGAGGGCGCGTCCGCCGCGCCCGATTTCATATTTTCCTCACAACTTCCCCATTTCCGCCCAACGGGGAGGCGGTAGCCGGCTCCGAGCGAAGGCGGGTACGGAGGAAGGAATGGGCATGACCGGACCGGCGGCAGTTCGACCGCCGAGGCGGCGCTGGCCGAGGATCGCGGCCGGGCTCTCGATCCTCGCCCTTCTGGTCCTCTTCTGCTTGTGGCGCTCGGCGAGCGACCAGGGCGGGCAGAAGCCGGCGGAGCCTTTCCGGATCGCCGGCAACCTCTATTATGTCGGAGCAAGCGACGTCGCGGCCTTCCTTCTCACCGGCCCACGCGGCCATGTGCTCATCGACGGCGGCTATCCGGGCACCCCGCCGCTGATCATGGACAGCATCGCGAAGCTCGGTTTCAAGATTACGGACGTCAAGCTGATCCTGAACTCGCACGCGCATTTCGACCATGCGGGGGGGCTCGCGGCGCTGAAGGAGGCGTCCGGAGCCCAGCTATGGGTCAGCGAAGGCGACTCCGACGCGGTCGAATCCGGCGGCGCGCGCGACTCCACGCTCGGACCGATCCGGTTCCTCGCGGCCGCCGGAATTCTGAGCTACCCGGCCGCGAAGGTCGACCGTCGGTTCGGTGACGGGACCGTCGTCCGGCTCGGCGACATCAACCTGACGGCGCACGTCACCCCCGGACACACGAAAGGCTGCACCTCCTGGGCGATTCCGGTCCGCGACCGGGGCCGCGACCTTCTCGCCGTCGAGATTTGCGGCCTCGGAGTTCCGCCCTTCGAGTCGCTGGCCGAGCCCGCAGCTCGAGGCGATTTCCAGCGGAGCTTCAGGGTCCTGAGGAGTCTTCCCGCCGACATCTACCTCGCTCCGCACGCCCGGGAGTTCGGACGGTGGCGCAAGTTCCACGCGCGCTCGAAGGGCGGCGATCCGGCGGGGCCCTTCATCGACCGGCAAGGCTATCGAAGCGCGATCGACCGGGCGGAGGACGAATTTCGAGATCGGCTCAAGGAGCAGCAGCGGCGGCAGAGCGTTGAGCAGTGAGGTTGCATCGAGCCGTCATGCCGGACTTGATCCGGCATCCACCTTTTTCTTTGCTCACAACAGGTTGAAGAAGGTGGATCCCGGATCAAGTCCGGGATGACGATTCAACCTAAGCGCATAGCGCTCTAGCGTCTTGCGCGGTCTCGCGCCGGCGCCGCCTCCCGGTCTTCGACTGACCGGCGGGCGGTTCTCGTCCAGCGGAGGCCGCGCGCCGGGTCCGGCCGATTATCTCTCCGGGACCACGTCGAAGGCGACGCTGATGCGGTAGCGGTCGACTCCGCTCGGAATGGTCCGATGCTGATAGTGGGAGGGGGCGAGCAGCAGTATTCCCTCCTCGGGAAGGTAGCGGCCGGTGGGGGCGAGGTCGGGCATGTCGCGCGCAATGGCCGTGGGCGGCCCGAACTCGATGCAGCCAGGTCCACGCCCGGCCGTCGAGACGGCCGAGGGGACGGCGACGTAATAGACCCCGCTCAGCCATCCCTGCGGGTGAATGTGACCCTCCTCATATTCGTCGCGGCGCTGGATGAGCCCCCACGGCCGAAGGCGAGCGGCGGCGGGCCGCGCGTGGGGCCACGGATCGAAGCCCGGACGCGCGGGCGTAGCCCAGCCGTCCACCGCCGCCTGGATCGACTTGAGAAGCCCATCGACAAGGTCCGAGCGCCGCCCAGCGAAAAGATTGTCCACTCGGCAGCTTCCGCGATTGGCTTCGTCCTCCTCGGGAAAGCGGGTCACCTTGTTCGGGTTCGTCAGTATCTCTTCGGCCAGAGCGGCGTTGAAGGTTTCGGTATCCGGGAAGCCGGCCGGCGCCCGAAGCTCGATCCGGGCGATCCGCTCCGGCTCGAGCATCAGACGGCGGGCGCGGTCCCGGTCGCCGGCAAGCGCAAGCGCCCATCCCCAATTGTACAGCATCTGGGCGTTCGTCGCGCCCCGCCCCGCGAGGTCCTCGCATGCGGCGAGGAGCTCCGCGACCCGGCCGCCGTTGCGCAGCAGGCGGCACAGCATCCGGCAGGAGCCCGGCTCGTCGGGGTCGATCGCGAGCACCGAGCGGAATTCCTGCTCCGCCGCCGCGGAATCGCCAAGCTCCATGAGCGCCCGGCCCCGCTCGAAGGACGGTGCGGGGAGCGGGGACAGGATGTCGAGCGCTTCCCGGTGCCGGTGCAGATAGTTGAGGCAGCGCGCGAGGAGCGGGCGCGTGTCCGCCGAGTCGCCGCCCAGCCGGAGAGTCGTCGCGAAGCTCTCCGCCGCCGAGCGATAATCCTTCCGGTCCAGGTTCAGGTGGCCGAGCTTGGAGTGGAGCGAAGGGTTGGACGGGCTCGACGCGAGCGCGCGCTGGAGCAAGGCCTGTACGACTTCCGGCGGAGCGACGCGTTCGGGAAGAGCCGGGCCCCACTTCATCAGGCCTCGGTGCCACAGAGCGGTGAGGGGGGCAACGCATCAGTGGACTCGGCCCGGCCCGTTCAATAAGCGGCGCGCATGGGGCTTGCGGACCGCGTTTCGTCGTGACGGTGATCGCGGCCCTCTGGAATCGGGACGGCGGGCCCGCCGGCCCGATGTGCGAGGCGATGTTGCGGTCGCAAAGTCCGAAGAAATGGTCCCGGACCCTCCGGTCGGACGGAGCGGCGGCTCTCGGCCGCGCCGCTCCCCGGGCCGGCCCCGACCCGGCGGGCGAGCAGCCGACGCAATGGAGGGGATCCGGCGCGTTCCAGCTTGCCGCCGACGTCCGCCTCGACAATCGCGAGGATTTCCTGCCGCAGCTAGGCCTTGGCGGCGCCGAAGCGGCTGCCCTCCACGACGCGCATCTGATGCTGCTGTGCTTCGAGCGGTGGGGCGCCGAAGTGATTGCGCGCTTCGTCGGCGATTTCGCGCTCGCGCTTTGGGACAAGCGGGAGGAGCGGCTTCTTCTGGCCCGCGACTTCGCCGGGCAGCGGCCGCTCCACTTTCATGAAAGCCGCCGCGGGGTTGCGGCCTCGTCCATGGCTAAGGGGCTCCACGCCCTGGATCATGTGCCTCGGGCCGTGGACGAGGTCCGACTGCTCGAGATGCTCGCGGCGATTCATCACGAGGGGCCGCGAACCTTCTTCAAGGATGTGCAGCGGGTCGAACCCGGCGAGCTGCTGACGTTCAGCCGAGGCGGTCGCTCGTCGCACAGCTTCTGGGCAGCCCCGGCGGGCGAGATCCGCTTCAAGTCGCACGACGATTATGCCGATGCCCTTCGGGAAAAGCTGGATTCGGCGGTCCGCTCCCAGCTCCGCGGGGCGGGGCCGGCGGTGGCCACGCACCTCAGCGCCGGCCTGGACAGCTCGGCGGTCACGTCGTCCGCGGCCATGCAGTTTCCAGGTCGGGTGCTCGCGTTCACGTCCGTGCCCCCGCACGATCGTTCCGCGCTTCCGAAGGGGCGCTTCGGAAGCGAGGGGGCGCTCGCCGCAGCGACCGCGGGCCTCTATCCCAATGTCGAGCACCGCCTCAGCGAGACCCCCGGGCGGCTTCCGCTCGAGGACCTGGACTGGGAGCTGGAGCTCTTCGAGCGGCCGGACATCAATCTCCCGAACGTCGCCTGGGCCAACAGGATCAACGACGCGGTCGCGGCCGAAGGCGTAAACGTCCTGCTCGTCGGCACGGGCGGCAATCTCTCCATCAGCTATGCCGGGACGGAACGCCTCGGCGAGCTCCTCGCCGGGGGACGGCTCGCCGAATTCGGGAGCGAGTGTCTTGCCGCCCGCAAGCAGGGGATGCGGCCCCGGGCGCTGCTCGGGATGGCGGCGCATCAGCTGCTTCCGAAATTCGTCATCGGAGCGCTCACGCCGCTTAGGGACCGTCGAGCCCATCCGGCGACCGCCGGAGTGTTGAACCCCAAAGCGCCCGGCGTGGCCGAGATCCTGGCCAGGCATGGCCGCTTCGACGATCCCAGCGCGGCGCGGTCCGTCCAGTCCAGGGCGCATATGCTGCGGCGGGTGGACCCGGGGACCTACAACAAGGGCCTCCTGCTGCGCTGGAACATCGACGTCCGGGATCCGACGATGGATCGGCGGCTCCTAGAATATTGCCTTCAGATCCCGCTTGCCCATTATTTCAGGAACGGCGTGTCGCGTGCCGTCATTCGCACCGCGCTCGAGGGTCGGGTGCCCGACCCGGTGCGGCTGGAAACGTTGCGGGGACTCCAGTCGCCGCACTGGCTCGACATGATCCGGGAGGCGCGCGGCGAGGCCGGCCGGCTGCTCGGCGGGATCGCCCAATCCCCCCAGGCGCGCCGGTTGCTCGACATTTCCAAGATGCGCAGGCTGCTCGGCGAGCTGGCCGATTCCGGCCACGGGCTTCCGCATCCGGTCTACCGATACGGTCTCATCAGGGGGCTCGCCGCGGGGGAGTTCATCCGCCTCAACTCGGACGCTCGGGGCTCCGAGCAGTCCATTGACCCTCGAACCGGCACCCCATAGAGTGAACCCAGGTTAAGCGGGAGACGGTAATGAGCCTGGATCAATCCGGAATGCGAGACGAGCCGAGGATTGCGCCGGAACCGGCGCCCCGCAAGGCCTGGACGCAGCCCGCCATCAGCCAGCTTCGGGCAGGCGCCGCGGAAAACATTCCGGGAAGCGCGTCGCCCGACGGCCCGCTCGAGACGATCGGCTCCTAGCGCTCGGCCGAAGCTTGTTCCCCGGCGAAGGCCGGGGTCCAGCACATGCGCTCGGCTGGATCCCGGCCTTCGCCGGGAAACTATTCCGACCGAGCAGGATCGGCTCTTGCACCCTCTTCCGGGCCGGGCGCGCTCCTATTCCGTGCCCTTCGGCCCCCTCGGAGTCAGCATCCCGGGCGAGATGAAGCCGATCCCGCTAGCGCCGGTGCTCATCGCGTCGCGCTTCAGGCTTTCCTGGATCTTCTCGTAATCCTTTTCCATCTCCGGGGTCACCGAGGCCCGGGTCTCTTCCATCGCCATCTCGAAGTCGGAGCCTGTGACCTGGACCGCGTCGATCGAGCGGCGCAGCGCGAACAGGCCGGCGCGGCGCACGAGGTCCTCGAGGTCGGCGCCGGTGAACCGATCGGTCCGGGCGGCGAAGCTGTCGAGGTCGACGTCGTCGGCGAGCGGCATCTTCGCGGTGTGGATCGAGAGGATCTTGCGACGACCCTCCTGGTTCGGGACCGCGACGTAGATGAGCTCGTCGAAGCGGCCGGGGCGGAGCAGGGCCGGGTCGATGAGGTTGGGCCGGTTGGTCGCTCCGATCACAACCACGGACCCGAGGTCCTCGAGCCCGTCCATCTCGGCGAGGATGGTGTTGACCACCCGCTCGGTCACCTGCGGCTCGCCGAGGCCTCCGCCGCGCGCCGGCACCAGGCTGTCCAATTCGTCGATGAAGATGACCGTGGGCGCGACCTGGCGGGCGCGGGCGAAGAGGCGGGCGATCTGCTGCTCGCTCTCGCCATACCATTTGGAGAGCAGGTCGGACGATTTGGTGGCGATGAAGTTCGCCTCCGCCTCGCGCGCCGTCGCCTTGGCGAGCAAGGTCTTGCCGGTTCCGGGGGGGCCGTAGAGCAGGAAGCCCTTGGCCGGGCGGATGCCCATCCGCTTGAAGGCCTCGGGGCTCTTCAGGGGCAGCTCGACGCCCTCGCGGAGCCGCTCGCGCGCGTCGTCCACTCCGCCGATATCGTCCCAGCGCACCGTCGGCGCCTGGACCATGACCTCGCGCATCGCCGACGGCTGGACCCGCTTGAGGGCTTCCTCGAAATCGCTGCCCTTGACGGAGAGGTTGTCGAGCACCTCCTGCGGGATGGTGCCCTCGTCGAGGTTGATCTGCGGCATCATCCGCCGGACCGCCTCGATCGCCGCCTCGCGGGTCAGAGCGGCGAGGTCGGCGCCGACGAAGCCGAAGGTGCGCCGGGCGAGCTCCTTGATGTCGACTCCGCCGTCGAGCGGCATTCCGCGGGTATGGATCGCCAGGATTTCGCGCCGCCCGCCCTCGTCGGGGACTCCGATGACGATCTCGCGGTCGAAGCGGCCGGGGCGGCGAAGTGCTTCGTCGAGCGCCTCGGGCCGGTTGGTGGCGGCGATCACGACGAGGTTCTGGCGCGGCTCGAGGCCGTCGAGAAGGGTGAGGAGCTGGGCGACGAGGCGCTTCTCGGTCTCGCCCTGGACCTGGCCGCGCTTGGGCGCGATCGAATCGATCTCGTCGATGAAGATGATCGCGGGCGAGGCCTTGGCCGCCTCCTCGAAAACCTCGCGAAGCCGCCGCTCGCTCTCGCCATAGGCCGAGCCCATGATCTCGGGGCCGGCGATGTGGAAGAAGCTCGCGTCGCTCTCGTTGGCGACCGCCCGGGCGAGGCGGGTCTTGCCGGTACCGGGCGGCCCGTAGAGCAGGACGCCCTTGGGCGGATCGACCCCGAGCCGCTCGAAAATCTCGGGATAGCGAAGCGGAAGCTCGACCATCTCGCGAAGCTGGTCGATCGTCGTCCCGATTCCGCCGAGATCGTCATAGGTGACGTCGGCGCGCCTCGTTTCGGTCGCCTCGGCATATTCGGGGCGGAGCTCGACCTCGGTGTTGGCGTCGATATGGACGATGCCCTTGGGCAGGGTCGACACGACGGTGAGCCGGATCTCCTGAAGGGCGTAGGCCGGGGCGTTCAGCATCTGGCGGAGGTCGGGCGGGATGTCGCCGCGCTGGATCTGCTGCTGGCCGGTGGTGGCGACGACGTCGCCGGCGGTGAGCGGCTTCATCCCGAAGCTCCGCTTCAGCGCCTGGGCCGAGCCGTGGAGCCGCAGGTTCTTCTGGGCCGGAGCGAAGACAACGCGCTGCGCGGCCTTCGACTCGACCTTGCGCAGAGTGACGAAGTCGCCGGATCCGATCTCGGCATTGGCGCGCTGAAGGCCGTCGAGCCTGATGATGTCGAGGCCCTCATCCTCCGAATAGGGGCCGACGGCGCGCGCCGGCGTAGCGCGCTTGCCGGTCACCTCGATGACGTCGCCCTCGGCGAGCTCGAGCTGGGCCATCAGCCGGCGCGGCAGCCGGGCGAGGCCGCGGCCGCTGTCCTCGGGCCGCATCGTCGCAACCTGCAGCCGCGTCGGCTGCTTTTCCTCGTCGGCCATGCTGATCGTCCCTTCGCTGCTCTCGGCAGTGCAGATAGGGAGGGACAACGGGCCTTCCACCCCGCCGGGTTCCGGGAGAGGGGAAAAAAAGGGGGTGGCGACTTCGAAACCGTCATCCCGGCGAAAGCCGGGACCTCGGCGAAGAAAAGGCTCGGCGGGCCTCCCCGAGATCCCGGCCTTCGCCGGGATGACGCTTCCGCGCTCTGCGCCGAAGCGTAAAAAAAGGGCCGGCCCCGAAGGACCGACCCTGAAAGTTTTTAGGAGAGGATGCCTGAAAGGCAGGCGCTATTTCGCCTCCGGGCCGTCATTGTGCAAGTGCGAACAACTATGCTACACATGCAGTTGTTGCACCCTGGTTTTCTGAGTTTCGCGGTTGTTATTACGCCCGCGTCCCTTAGGTGCGGCGCACAAGAGGAGACGCCTCCCAATGCGCAGACTGCCTCCGCTGACCTCGATCGAGGCCTTCGTCCAGGTCGCTCGCCTCGGCTCGGTCAAGGCCGCGGCCGAAGCCCTGGCGCTGTCCTCGCCGGCGCTGTCGCGCCGGATCCAGGCGCTCGAGCGCTTCGTCGGCCATCCGCTCTTCGAGCGGAGGCACCAGGCCGTGCACCTCAACCCCGACGGAGAGCGGCTGATGGCCGAGATCGGGCCGGCGATCGACGCTTTGGCTCTGGCGATGGAGCGGGCGACCGGGAGCGTCGAGGTGATGCGCCTCAGGCTCGCCGTGCCCTCGCTCTTCGCATCGCAGCGGCTGATGCCGAAGCTGCCGGACCTTCGGGCTTCCAATCCGGATCTTCACATCGACATCGATACCGGCTCCAACCGCCTCGCCCGGCTCGACGAGGGGCTCGACGCGGCGATCGCGATCACCACCGAGATCGACCCCTCGCTCTATTCGAGACGCATCGACAATAATTGCGTCATCGCCATCGGATCGCGCGCCCTCCGCGAGTCGATCCGCGAGCCGGAACAGCTCGCCGGGGCGACCATCTTCCTTCACACGGCCATGCCCGAATCCTTCGCCTACTGGCGGGACTCGCTCGGCCTTCCCGATCTGCAGCCGGCCGCGATCGACCATTTCGATTCGGGGCAGCTCGTCCTCGACGCGGCCGCGCAGGGGCTGGGTGTCGCCTTCATGCTCGAAAGCCATCTCTACGGATCGAACGACGAGCGCCTGGTGCGGATGTTCGACCACAAGGTGGAAAGCCCCTACAGCTACTGGTTCGCCTGCCGCCACTCGGCGCTCAAGCGCCGGCCGGTGCGGATCTTCCACGACTGGCTGTTCGACAAGCTCCTCAAGGAAGAGCTGAAGGAGGCGGCGTGAACCCGTCATCCCGGCGAAAGCCGGGACCGCGGGGAGACCCGCCGAGACTGTTGGGCCCGAGGCCCCGGCTTTCGCCGGGGTGACGATCAGCCCTTCAAAGCTGCCACCGCCCGCCTCAGCACCTTGCGCGGAAGCACCCGTCCGGCCTGCGACGTCACCTTGTTCATCAGGCCGGGAACGACGATCGGCTTGTTCTTCGCCAACCCCGCGAGACCTGCGGCTACCACCGCCTTCGGGTCGGTCGCCATCTTCGCGAGCCGCCCGTTCGCGCTTCCCGCCACCTCGAAGAATTCGGTCGCGGTCGGGCCGGGGCAAAGCGCGGAGACATGGACCCCGCTCCGCTTCGACTCCTCGTGAAGCGCTTCGCTGAGCGACAGCACATAGGCCTTCGAGGCGTAGTAGACCGCGCTGTAGGGGCCGGCCTGGAAGGCGGCGGTCGAGGCGACGTTGAGGATGAAGCCGCGGCGCCGCTCCAGCATCGGCGGAAGCGCCAGGCGGCAGAGCTCGGTGAGCGAGCGGACGTTGAGGTCGATCATCTCGAGCAGCCGCTCCGGCGGCGTCTCGACCAAGGCGCCCGCTGCGCCGAAGCCGGCATTGTTGATCAGGGTGTCGACCTCGAGGCCGAGCTCGCCCACCTCCGCCAGCAACCGCCCGGCGGCGCCCGGCCCGGCGAGGTCTGCGGCGATGACGTGGGCGGAGCCGAGCTCCGCCGCAAGCGCCTGAAGCCGGTCCTTGCGACGGGCGACCAGCACGAGCTCGTCGCCGCGCTGGCGACATTGCCGGGCGAAATGGACTCCGAGCCCCGCCGAGGCGCCGGTGACCAGCGTGACCGGGCGCCCCACCTTCGTCAGGGCCTCAGCGAGGCCTTGACGATCTTGCCCGGCTCGCGCGGCGGCTCGCCCTTGGGCAGGGCGTCGACATGCTCCATGCCTTCGGTCACCTGGCCCCAGACCGTATATTGATTGTCCAGGAAGCGGGCGTCGTCGAAGCAGATGAAGAACTGGCTGTTGGCGCTGTTCGGGTTTTGCGAGCGGGCCATCGACGCGACCCCGCGGACGTGGGGCTCGCGGCTGAACTCGGCCTTGAGGTCCGGCTTCTTCGATCCGCCCATTCCGCTTCCGGTCGGGTCGCCGCCCTGGGCCATGAAGCCCGGGATGACGCGGTGGAAGACGACCCCGTCGTAAAAGCCTTCCTCGACCAGCTCCCTGATCCGGGCGACGTGGCCGGGCGCGAGGTCGGGCCGAAGCTTGATCACGACGTCGCCGCCGCTGCTGAGGTTGAGGACCAGGGTGTTGAGTTCGTCGGCCATTGAAGAGTCTCCACTTTACCGTCATTCCCGCGAAAGCGGGAATCCATGCAACGTCGGAGCGACCCTGCCGCCCGATGGATCCCCGCTTTCGCGGGGATGACGGAAAAGGGCAAGCCCCACCCCGCTCGACACTCCCGCCGCCCCGTCCTAGGAAGCGCTCGGCGAAACACCAAGCGGGAGAGGGGCGGATGAGCGACAGCGATATCGATCTGTCCGGCGCCCCGCCGGGGGCACTCGCCGAAGACCGGCTCGACGAGGACGACCGGCTGAAGCCGGAATATGTCACTCAGGTAATGGAGCGGGTCGAGGCCGGCGATTCCGACGGCGCCCGGGCCCTGGTCGAGCCGCTCCACCCGGCCGACCTCGCCGACCTGTTCGAGCTGGTCGACAGCGACGACCGCCGGGCTCTGGCCGCAGCGATCGCCGACCTGCTCGACGGCGACGTGCTCGCCGAGATGAACGAGCATGTCCGCGAGGAGCTGATCGACGCGCTCGACCCGCGCCAGGTCGCCGACCTCGCCGGCGAGATGGAGACGGACGACGCCGTCGCCATGATCGAGGACCTCGAGGAGGACGAGCAGCGCGCGGTCCTTCGCGAGCTCGATCCCGACGACCGGGCGGCGATCGAGGAGGCGCTCACCTATCCGGAAGAATCCGCGGGCCGGCTGATGCAGCGCGACCTGATTGCGGTGCCCGAGCATTGGACGGTCGGCCAGGTCATCGACTATCTTCGCGCCGGCGAGGATCTCACCACCGATTTCTGGGAGGTCTTCGTCGTCGACGGACGCCACCATCCGGTCGGCACCTGCATGCTGAGCTGGATCCTGAGGACCCACCGCCACGTCGCGGTCGCCGACGTGATGAAGCGCGAGCAGACCCTCATCCCGGTCGACATGGACCAGGAGGAAGTGGCGCTCCGGTTCCAGAAATACGCGCTCATCTCCGCGGCCGTCATCGACCAGTCTGGCCGGCTGGTGGGAATGATCACGGTCGACGACATCGTCCACATCATCCAGGAGGAAGCGAGCGAGGACGTCCTCCTGCTCTCGGGCGCGGGCGAGGGCGACATCAACCAGCCTTTGCTGGAAAGCTATTCGAGCCGGGTACGCTGGCTGATCGCCAACCTCGGAACCGCGCTCGTCGCAGCGACGATCATCGGACTGTTCGAGGGCACGATCTCGAGGATGGTCGCGCTCGCCGCCTTGATGCCGATCGTCGCGGGGGTGGGCGGCAATGCGGGCACCCAGACCCTGGCGGTGACGGTCCGGGCGCTGGCCACCAACCAGCTCACCCAGTCCAACACCTGGCGAGCGATCCTCCGCGAGATCCAGGTCGCCTGCCTCAACGGGATCACGGTCGCCATCGTCATCGGAGTCGGGGTGGGCCTCTTCTTCGCCAATCCCGCTTTGGGCGCAGTCATCGCTGCGGCGATGCTTGCCAACATCATAATCGCCGGCTTCGCCGGAGTGTTCGTCCCGCTCGCCCTCGAACGCGCCGGCGCCGACCCGGCCGTGGCCTCCTCGGTCTTCGTCACGATGGTGACCGATTCGATGGGCTTCCTGGTGTTCCTGGGGCTTGCCTCGGCGTCGGGGATCGCGGGCTGAATCGAAAGGGGGGCCCCGCCGTCATCCCGGCGAAAGCCGGGACCTCAGGCCGATAAGTCTCGGCGGGTCTCCCCGAGGTCCCGGCTTTCGCCGGGATGACGGGGGCGCCCAATATCCCTATTGCTCCAATCACTTATCCAATTATGAAATCCCGATGCCGCTCAACATCAGCAAGGTCGCCGTCGGCTGCGCCAGCCTCGACTCGCTTCAGGCGCGCCAGCGCCTCCGGCTCAGCGGCGGGATCGTGCCCGTCGTCACCCGCTTTCGCCCGAAGCGCGCCGACGAGCTGATCGGCGGCTCGCTCTACTGGATCGTCAAGCACAGGATCACGGTACGCCAGACGATCCTCGGCTTTGCCGACCGCGAGGAGGACCGGCGCACGATCATCCGGCTCGACCCGGTGCTGGTTGCAGTCCGGGCGCTTCCGAAACGCGCCCACCAGGGCTGGCGCTACCTGGAGAGCGCCGACGCCCCGCTCGACCTCGACGGCGACGAGACCGGGCTGGCCGAGCTGCCCGCGGAGCTGACGGCCAGGCTCGCGGCGCTGGCCCTCATCTAAAGCTCGATCCGCCCCGTTCGTCACTGGCGCCGGATTCGGTTCACACAAAGACACGAAGGCACAAAGGGGCCGTGCCGGGCGCGCGCGCAGCGCTTTGATCGAATGTCGAATGAAGCGACTGCGGCTTCGCCGCGGGGCGTCTTCGTGCCTTTGTGTCTTTGTGTGAACCCGATGCGGCCGCCGCCGCGGCCTTTCGGCCGTCTAGCGGGCGCCCCCGCACATCACCCGGCCCGAGCCCTTGGCCGCCACCGTGCAGGCGGGGCTTCCGATGATCTCGACGTCGCCGGCTCCGGTGGAGGTCACCTTCGCCGTGCGAGCGACCGCGACCGCGACGTTGCCGGCCGTGTCGGACCCGATCTGGGCGTCGTCCGCGGTCAATCCGGAGGCTGTGAGGTCGCCGCTGCCCTGAACGCTCGCCTTGAGCTGCTTGGTTCGGCCGGAGAGCGTTATCCGGCCGCTTCCGAGCAGTCCGACGACCAGTGTGTCGGACTCGACCGCCGTCACGCCGAGCCGCCCGCTCCCGGACACCGAGACGTCGACGCGAAGGCCCTTGGCGCGGTCGATGTCGAGGCTTCCCGAGCCGACGACCACGGCGCTGCGCAGGTCCCGCGTGGTCAATGTGATCGTGACCGGACCCGGATCGGCGGCGGGATAGCTTCCCAAGGTCGAGCGGTTGCGACGGACCCGCAAGGTGCCGCCCTGGACGTCCACCGAGACCTGGTCGAGGGCCTGGACCGAGCCTTCCGCGCGGGCCGCCGAGCTTCGGCCGGTGGTCAGGGTCACGCGGTACGGCCCGTCCACCTGGACCCGGTCGAAGTCGGTGACGGAATAGTTCCGCTCCGCCGCCCCGGCGGGGGCTCCGGCAAGGGCGAGGAGGGCGAGGGGGAGGGTCCTGGTCATGACCCGACCGTGGTGCAAAATGGTTAATAGGGGATAAGCGGCTCGCTCGTCATCCCGGTGAAAGCCGGGACCTCGGTCGGAAAGGCACGGCGGGTCTGCCCGAGGTCCCGGCTTTCGCCGGGACGACGGTCCTACCCGCAGCGCACGTCGCCCGAGCCCATCTTGTTGACCGAGCATTTGGCTCCGCCGGTGACGACGACGTCCCCGGAGCCCATGATGTCGACGCTCGCGCTCTCGCTTGCCCTGGTCTCGACATTGCCGGAGCCGGCGACGGAGACCTTGGCGGTCCTGACCTGGAGCCCACCGGCGCGGACGTCGCCCGACCCGGCGATTTCGAACTCCGCCGAGTCGGCCGTTCCCGAGGCCGTCACCCCGCCCGAACCCGCGATCGAGAAGCTGGCGTTGCGGGCGCGAAGGCTGGCGAGCTGGATCTCGCCCGATCCGGCGATCTCGCCGGCGAAGTCGCCGCCCTCGACCTTGTCGATCTTCATGTCGCCGGACCCCGCCACCTCGGCGCCGCGAAGAGCGGCCGTCGTGACATGGACCGTCACCGGTCCGTGATCCTTGCCCCAGCCGAACGACCAATTGCCCTTCTTGAAGCCGATCCGGAGGATTCCGTTCTCGACCTTGATCTCGAGCTTCTCGATCACGGCCGAATCGCCCTCGGCCCTCACGGACGGGGCTCCACCGACGGTGACGACGACATTGGGGGACCCGGTCAGGGAGACCCGGTCGAAGGCGCCGACCGGGAAATCGCGGCTGCCTTTCCGGCCCGAATCCTCGTTGGCATGACCCATCGAGCAGGCCCCGAGCATCAGAACCGGAATCAAGATCGCGCCGCGCATGTCCGTCTCCTCATCGCGTGTGTTATTTACCTAATACACACTGCCGAGGGAGGCCGCAACAAAAAAGGCGGCCCGTCGCCGGACCGCCTCTCGTCATCCCGGCGGAGGCCGGGATCCCAGGGGGTGAAAAGCGCCGTGCCTTTCACCCGCCGGGGCCCCAGCCTTCGCTGGGGCGACCGCTTACACCGCCGCAGCCGCCTTTTCGCGATTGTAGACCGCCGCCGCCTTGTTGAGG
>DASVQD010000016.1:0-13084 GCA_036389345.1 Allosphingosinicella sp.
CGCCGTCGCCCCAGCGCAGGCTGGGGCCCCAGGGGGGTGAAAGGTGCCGGCGGCTCCTACCCGCCGGGGCCCCAGCCTGCGCTGGGGCGACGAGCGTCCTCAACCCAGCCGGGCCATCGCCCCGGCGGTGTCGACCATCCGGTTGGAGAAGCCCCATTCGTTGTCGTACCAGGAGAGGACCCGGACCAGCTTGCCCTCGAGCACCGCCGTCTCGAGGCTGTCGACGGTCGAGCTTGCCGGGCAGTGATTGTAGTCGATCGAGACCAGGGGCTCCTCGCTGTAATCGAGGATCCCGGCCAGCGGTCCGCTCTCCGCGGCCGCGCGCAACGCGCCGTTGACCTCCTCGAGGCTGGTGTCGCGCTTCGGAGTGAAGGTGAGGTCGACGAGGCTGACATTGGGGGTAGGCACCCGGATCGCCGAGCCGTCGAGCTTGCCCTTGAGCTCGGGAAGCACCTCGCCGACGGCGCGCGCGGCGCCGGTCGTGGTCGGGATCATCGACATCGCGGCGGCCCGGGCGCGGCGCTTGTCCGAGTGGATCTGGTCGAGGATCTTCTGGTCGTTGGTGTAGGCGTGGACCGTCGTCATCAGCCCCCGTTCGATCCCGATCGTGTCGTTCAGCACCTTGGCCACCGGTGCGAGGCAGTTGGTGGTGCAGGAAGCGTTGGAGACGATCGTGTGGCCCGCCTCGAGCTTGTCGTGGTTGACCCCGTAGACCACCGTCAGATCGACTCCCTTGGCGGGGGCCGAAATCAGGACTTTCCTCGCTCCTGCAGTAAGATGAGCGCCGGCCTTGTCGCGATCCGTGAAGAAGCCGGTGCATTCCAGCACCAGGTCGATGCCGTTGTCGCCGTGCGGAAGCTTGCCCGGCTCGCGCTCCGCGGTGACGTGGATTCGGCGGCCGTCGATGATCAGGTCGTTGCCGTCCGCCCGGACCTCGCCCGGATAGCGGCCGTGGACCGAGTCGCGCTTGAACAGGAGCGCGTTGGATTCGGCGTCGGCGAGGTCGTTGATCGAGACCAGCTCGAGGCCGCTGTCGGACTTCTGGAGCAGGGCCCGGGCCACGAGGCGGCCGATGCGCCCGAAACCGTTGATCGCAACTCTCGTCGCCATGTCATTGATCTCCTTGAGTATTGAGCGCCGCGACGATCCGCGGCACGATCGCTTCGGCGGTGAAGCCGAAGCGCTTGAACAAATCTTCCGCCGGAGCCGAGGCCCCGAACCGGTCCAGCCCGACGGCGAGGCCGCGAGGGCCGACGTAGCGCTCCCAGCCGAGAGTCGTCCCGGCTTCGATCGAGACCTTGAGGACAGCCTCGGGCAGAAGCGCCCGCCTGTAATCTTCGTCCTGGGCATCGAACAGCGACCAGCAGGGCATCGAGACGACGTCGGCGCCGATCCCCTGAGCTTCGAGCGAGTCGGCCGTCGCGATCGCCACTTCCACCTCGGAGCCGGTCGCGACCAGAACCACCCGCCGCTCCGCCGCGGCCGAGCGCAGGCGGTAGGCGCCGAGCGCGCAGCGGTTTTCGCCGGGCTCGAGCCTCAGCGGGGTAAGGTTCTGGCGGGTCAGGGCAAGGACCGAAGGCCCTTCGCGCCGCTCCAGCGCCAAAGCCCAGCACTCGGCGGTTTCCACTGCGTCGGCAGGGCGATAGACGGCGAGGTTCGGAATCAGTCTCAAGCTCGTCAGATGCTCGACCGGCTGGTGGGTCGGGCCGTCCTCGCCGAGCCCGATCGAGTCGTGCGTGAAGACATAGACCACCCTCGCGCCCTGGAGCGCGGAGAGCCGGACGGCCGGGCGGCAATAATCGGAGAAGACGAGGAAGGTGCCTCCATAGGGGAGGATTCCGCCGTGCAGGGCCATTCCGTTCATCGCCGCGGCCATCCCGAACTCGCGGATCCCATAATAGATGTAGCGGCCTGAATAATCCTCTTTGGTCAGAGGCTTCTGCGTCTTGGTTTTGGTGTTGTTCGAACCCGTCAGATCGGCCGAGCCGCCGATCGTCTCGGGCAATTGGGCGTTGATCGCCTCGAGCGCCAGCTCCGATGCCTTGCGGGTGGCGAGAGGTTTAGGATTCGCCATTGTTTGCGACACATGTTGAGTGATGGAGAAGGTTTCGGGAAGCCGGCCCTCCATCCGCCGGACGAACTCCTCGCGCTTCGGGCTGGCGGCCAGCCGGGCCCGATACTCCTCATGTGCCTGCCGCGAGCGTGCGCCGGCCTCCCGCCAGGCCGACAGGATCGGCTCGGGAATGTCGAACGGCTCGCTGTCCCAGACCAGCTGCTTCCGAGCCGCCGCGACCTCCTCGTCGCCGAGCGCCGAGCCGTGGGTGGCCGAAGTGCCCTGCTTGTTGGGAGCGCCCCAGCCGATGATGGTCCGGCAGGCGATCAGCGAGGGCCTCGGATCGGCCAGGGCCTCGTCGATCGCTCGGCGGATGTCGGCGAAATCGTGGCCGTCGCACGAGACGGTGTGCCAGCCGCTCGCCCGGTAGCGGCCGACCGTGTCCTCGGAGCGCGACAGGTCGGTGCCGCCGTCTATGGTGATCCGGTTGTCGTCCCACAAGACGTTGAGCCGCCCGAGGCCGAGATGGCCGGCGAGGCCCGCCGCTTCGTGGTTGAGGCCCTCCATCAGGCAGCCGTCGCCGGCGACGACCCAGGTCCTGTGGTCCGCGAGATCGTCGCCGAAGACGGCGTTGAGGTGGCGCTCGGCGATCGCCATCCCGACCGCCATCGCAAAGCCCTGGCCGAGCGGACCCGTCGTCGCCTCGACCCCGGGGAGCATGAAATTCTCCGGATGCCCGGCGCAAGGGCTGCCGAGCTTGCGGAAACCGGCGATCTCCTCGATCGTCGGGTTCGAATAGCCCGTCAGATAGAGAAGCGAATAGATCAGCATCGAGCCGTGGCCGGCGGAGAGGACGAAGCGGTCGCGGTCGTGCCAGGCCGGATCTGCGGGATCGTGCTTCAGATATTCCGTGAACAGGATGGTTGCGACGTCCGCCATGCCCATCGGCATTCCGGGATGGCCGGAATTGGCGGCCTGGACGGCGTCCATCGACAGCGCTCTTATGGCGTTGGCGAGCAATCTCGGTTCGGCGGCCATGCACTTTCCCAAGTGGCGCCCGAGCGGGGCGCCGAGGAGAGTCGGAACGACCCTCGGCAGATGCGCTCCTTTATCGGCGGAGGCGCGCCCGTCAACCGCCCGGCGGTTTTCAAAGCCGCCTGGGCCGTGCTATGCGGCAAAGGATGGGGCAGGACAGGGTAGTACAGGCGATCGGCCGTATCGAAAGCGCACTGGCGCGGATCGAGGCCGCGGCCGGCCGGTCCCCGGCTCGGGAAGCTTCGTCGGACGGAGCGCTGAGGGAGGCGCACGAGACTCTGCGCGGCCGGGTCCGCGAGGCGCTCGCCGAGCTCGACGGCCTGATCGAAGCGGCGGAGGCGCGCTGATGGCGTCGGTCGAGGTCGAGATCGCGGCCCGCAAATATTCGGTCGCCTGCCGCGACGGCGAGGAAGCGCATCTGCGCTCGGTCGCGGCCCTGGTCGATTCGAAGGCCCAGGAGGCCGCGGCGGCGCTGGGCAGCCTCGGCGAGGCCCGCCAGCTGCTCTTCGCCTCCCTGCTCCTCGCCGACGAGCTCAAGGAGCAGCGCTCCGCCCGCCCGCCCGCGGCCCGCTCCGAGCCGGAACCGGCCCCCGCTCGGCTCGACCCCGCCATCGCCGACGCCCTCGAGCGCCTCGCGGGTCGAATCGAAAGCCTCGCGGAGCGGCTCGAGCGCGGCGCGGACGCGTCCTAGGTCGGCGCGGCGGCAAAGCCGCAAGAAATATTTGGTTCACACAAAGACACAAAGCCACGAAGAATCCGCGAAGCGGCTTATTCCGCAGCCTGTCCGCAAACGGCGCGACGTCCGCACCCGCATGAGCTTCTTTGTGGCTTTGTGTCTTTGTGTGAACCAAATTGCGGCCTGCCGCCGCGGCGAGGCGACGCCGTCGGCGACCGTTGTCAGAGGCCCGCCCCCTCCCTAGATAGGAAGCGACGGGTACTGCCCTGTGCGCGCTTTAGAACATCCCTGGGCGATAAGCATCCTAGGGGGCTATCCCTGGTCGGACCCTGGTTCGGCACATATGGTCCCCACCTGACGTTACGCGTCAGAGGATATTCGAGCAAACGGCTATGGCGGTCCCGTCACCTTCCACTCCCGACAAGCCGGCGCTTCGAAAGTCGGCGCTTGCGAAGCGGCGCGCCTACGCCGCGTCGCTCGAGCCCGAGGTGCGCTCCGAGCTGGAGCTCAAGCTCGCGCTGATCGTCCTGCCGAGGCTCCTGACCGCCCGGATCGTCGCCGGCTACCACCCGCTCAGGGACGAGATCAGCCCTTATCCCATCCTCGACCGGCTCGGAGCGGGGCAGCGCGGGGCTCTGCCCTGGTTCCTGGACCGCGACTCCCGGATGCTGTTCCGCGAGGCGCCGGCGGTCGAGCCCAGCCCGTGGGGAGTCCTCCAGCCCTCCGCCGGGGCCGAAGCGCTCGCCCCCGACGTCGTCCTCGTCCCACTCGTCGCGGCCGACCGCAACGGCAGCCGGATCGGCCACGGCAAGGGCCATTACGACCGGGCGCTGTCCCATCTGCGCGAAGGCGGCGGGGTCTTCACCATCGGCCTGGCCTGGGACTCGCAGATCCTGGCAGAGCCGATCCCGGCCGACCCGTGGGACGTGCCCCTCGACTCGATCGCGACTCCCGGAGAGTGGATCCAATGCCGGTGAACGCCCCCAGGCCGAGCTGGCGCAAGCCCGCGGGAATGCTGATGCTTCTCGCGCTGATCGCGGTTTGGGGGTTCGTGGTGGTGACGGTGGCGGAGGCACTGCCGCAAATGCCGTGGCCGGTGAAGACGCTGTTCTTCATCGCCGCGGGGATCGTGTGGATATTGCCGCTCAAGCCGCTGCTGCGGTGGATGGAGCTCGGACGGTGGCGGGAGTGAGGGTCGCGCCGGGCGATGGCCTAAGCCGACGACGGGCGCTATCAATGGGCGTAGAGGGGCATCGGGTCGCCTTGCCGGAAGGCGTCCGACAGGCAATTTGAAAGGCTGTGATTGAACTTTCCAATATCTCCCCGCCGCAGCAACCAGCATCTCGTCGTAGGGTATCCCCATCGGCGCACGCCCGAGATTGACATATATTTTTCGGCTGACGTGGAAACGGATGGTGCGATTCCCGGCCCCTTCTCCATCCTGTCTTTCGCGCTCGTCTACGCCGGAGCCTTTGATGGAGAGACGTTTTACCGCCCTCCGACTTACGAAAGCCGGCTGTACGCCGAGCTCAAGCCGATATCGGACGATTTCGAGCCGGAAGCCTTGCGCATAAACGGATTGGATCGCGAAGCACTCCTGCATAGCGGAATCGAACCCCGGGTCGCGATGTCTCACGCCGCCCGCTGGGTCCGAGAAGTTGCCGCAGGCGGCGCCCCGGTCTTCGTTGCTTACCCGCTCAGCTTCGATTGGTCGTGGCTCTACTGGTACTTCCTCAGCTTTTCAGACAGCGGCTCACCCTTCGGGCATTCCCGCTGTTTCGACATTAAGACAGCTATGGCGATCAAGCTGGGTCGACGGATCGGCGATGCCGGACGCCAACGAATTCCCGATCTCCTCAAGGCACGATCCGTGCACACTCATCATGCCCTGGACGACGCCATCGAGCAGGCCGAGATCTTTGCGAACCTCTTCGCCTTCGGGGCCGAAGGGTGACCGACGGATATTTGAAAAAGGCCAGGAGTGAGTCGATAGGCCGATTTGAGGCGCTTCGGACTGAACTTTCGGAGGCGGAACGGCTGATTGCCGGCCGGGCATGCGTCTATGCAACCGGGTCCTTCGGTCGGCTGGAGGCCGGTCCGCTAAGCGATCTCGATCTCTTCATCGTCGTTACAACCCAGCACAGCGATAAAGGAAAGTTCCGCCAGCTCGACGGTATAGAGGAAATAAAGCTAAAATATCATCTTATTACCGCCGTGGAGCGGCAGGGTATTGCCAAATTCGACGCCGGCGGGCGCTATCTGGAAAGTCATGGGATTGAAGATTTCGTATTAGCGCTGGGCTCCCGCAATGATGATTTTCAAAACACGCTCACGGGGCGGCTGCTGCTTCTTCTGGAGAGTCGCCCGCTGCTCGGCGGCGATATCTACGATCGCCTGCTCAACGATGTAGTGAACGCCTACTTCCTCGATTATCCCGCCAATAAGACGAAGTTCGTTCCATCCTTTCTGATCAATGACATATTACGCATGTGGCGGACCTTCTGCGTAAACTATGAATTCGATCGGAAAAAAGGCAATGACGACATTAAGATTAAAAATCTAAAGTTAAAGTTCGCGCGGATGATTACCTGCTATTCAGCCATATTGTATTTGCTGTCTAGGCATGTTGGGGCTGGCTCCGTTTCGCCAGAAGACGTCAAAGCCATGGTCGCGCTGACTCCCACCGAGAGGCTTGAGCAGCTACAGCGGGGAAGCTGCCTCACCGATCCCGATGCACAGTCTATTTTCGCCGCCCGGATCGACCGGGTGATTGGCGAATATTCTCGTTTCCTCGAGCTGACCCATCGACCCAAGGAGCATGTGTTAGCTGAATACCGGGAGCAGGCGGCCAACTGGAAAATGTCCTCTTATCGGTTCGGCCAGGAATTCGCCGAAGCCGTCGCCATGCTGGGCACTTCGAAGGGCGAATTCGACGGACTGTACAGGATGATCCTGATTTAGCTTCCCGACGCTGGCTTGCCCGATTCGGGAAGGCATCGAGTGGGCAGCGCCCCTACTTCCCGATCTCGCGCCAGCTCTTCTCGTTCACCTCGACGCCGTGCTTCTTCGCCGCCGCCTTGATCCGCTTCCAGGCGGAATCGCGTTCGTCGTCGCTGACGTCCTTGACCTGGTTGAAGCGGGCGATGGCGTTGCGCACGTGGGCGGCGTTCTCGAGCGGTTCCTTGCGCTGCTTCGGGAAGGCGAAGTCGCCTGATTCGAGGTCGTCGCGCTCTTCGCTGCTCAGTTTGGACATCGCTCTCTTCCTCTTCGAAACGGCCGTTCGCTCAACCTGCGGGGCCGGCCGCCGTTCCCGCCGGAACGTCGCCGCCCGCCCCTCGTTGACCGGGCGAAACCTCCAGGAGTGCCCGATGACCAAGGAATCCAATCTCGCCGCCACCGAAAGGTGGGGCGCCGAAGTCGCGAGCGCCGGTTATTACGACGTGCTGGACGAAATACTGGCCCCCGGCTTCGTCGACCACGATCCAGCGCCCGACCAGGGCCCCGGCATCGAGGGTCTCAAGGACTTCTTCAGGACGATGCGCTCCGCCTTTCCGGACCTGAAGGCGGAGCCGGTCGAGATCGCCGCGACCGACGATCATGTGGCGATGCGCTACACGATCAGCGGCACTCATCAGGGCGAGTTCCAGGGCGTCGCTCCGACGGGCCGCCGTTTCGAGGTCTCGGCCCTCCAGCTGGCGCGGTTCGAGAACGGGCGATGCGTCGAACGCTGGGGCTCGACGGACGAGCTTGGAATGATGAAGCAGCTCGGGATCCTGGCGGAGGTAGCCGGCGCCCCGGCCAAGGCGAAGGGCGTGGTCGGAGCGCTGTTCGGCGGCTGAGTCCGGGTCGCGCTGAACCCGGTTCGGGGCTCAGGTCCCGTCGGTGGAGCGGCTCCGCCCTGGATGCTGAAACAAGTTCAGCATGACGGGGGAGGGGGAAGCCGGCCGGCGGCGGCTCGTCCGCTGGAGCGATCGATAATCGGGCGCCTCGCCCGCCTCGCGATTTGAACCTCGCGGCGCGCTGGGATAGGCACTCGCCCGAAACGCGAATCAGGAGAAGAAAATCCGATGAACCAGGGCGAGATGGTGGCTAAGATCGAGCAAGGCCGCGGCTTCATCGCCGCGCTCGACCAGAGCGGCGGATCGACGCCCAAGGCGCTCAAGGGCTATGGGATCGAGGAAGGCGCCTGGAGCTCCGACGAGGAAATGTTCGGACTCATCCATTCGATGCGTTCGAGGATCATCAAGTCTCCCGCCTTCAGCGGCGACAAGGTGATCGGAGCGATCCTGTTCGAGCGCACCATGGACGGTGAGATCGACGGAAAGCCGGTGCCCGAGGTCCTCAAGGCGCGCGGGGTCGTCCCCTTCATCAAGATCGACAAGGGGCTCGAGGCGGAATCGAACGGAGTCCAGCTGATGAAGCCGATGCCGGAGCTCGACGCCCTGCTCGCCCGGGCCAGGGGCCTCGGGGTCTTCGGCACCAAGGAGCGGTCCGTCATCAACCTCGCCGATCGCGAAGGGATCGCGGCGATCGTCGCGCAGCAGTTCGAGGTCGCCCGGCAGGTGCTCGCCGCCGGCTTGGTCCCGATCCTCGAGCCCGAGGTCAACATCAAGAGCCCGGAGCGCGCGGAGGCCGACGGGATACTGCTGGACGAACTTCTCAAGGGGCTCGACTCGCTTCCCGGCGACGAGAGGGTGATGCTCAAGCTCAGCATCCCGGCGACGGCGGGCCTCTACGACCCGCTGGTAGATCACCCCCGGGTCCTTCGGGTGGTGGCGCTGTCCGGCGGCTTCGGGCGCTCCGAGGCCTGCGCCGAGCTTGCCCGCAACCGCGGGATGATCGCGAGCTTCAGCCGGGCGCTGCTCGAGGACCTTCGCCACCAGATGAGCGACGAGGATTTCGACGGCTCGCTGGGCTCGGCGATCGACGACATCCATCGCGCCTCGACCGAGAAAGTCGCGGCATAAGCCTCCACCGCTTCCTCGCGCGCCAGTTCGCCAGGCCCTCGGGACCCGTCGGGCGGTTCGTGATCGCGCCGTGGCTCGACCGGATCAGCCGGGACATGAACGCCTTGGCCCTGGCCTGCCTGGGTCTGGAACGGGACGACTGGGTGCTGGAGGTCGGGTTCGGCGGGGGCGGGCTGGTCCGCTCGCTTCTGCTCGGGACCAAGGGCGAGGTTTTCGCGGCCGACATTTCCGACGCGCTCATCGCAAGGGCCCGCGACCGGTTCGCCCGGGACGTGCGGCGCGGCCGGCTCCATCTGCTTCGGGCTTCCGCCGAGGCTCTGCCGCTTCCGCCCGAGACGGTGACGAGAGCGGTGAGCGTCAACAGCCTCTATTTCTGGCCGGATCCGGCCGCGGCGCTGGCCGAGCTCGCCCGGGTGATGAAGCCCGGCGGCCGGCTCGCGATCGTCTTCGAGCCGGCAGCCGAGCTTCGCAAATGGCCGGGCCACCGCTTCGGCTTCAGGCTGTTCGAGCCGGCCGAGGTGAAGGCGCTGATGGAGGCGGCCGGATTTGCGGACATCGTCGAGCGCTGGGGCACGGGCCGCAAGCCGGCCCGCTTTTGCTGCTTCAGCGGCGAGCGTGCCGGTGCGAGTTCCTGAAGCGATGGAAGACCCTCTCGACCCCGAATTCGCCCATCTGTTCGAGCCGACGGCGCGGCCGCCCTGCCAGCTCTACCTGATCTCGCCGCTCGAGGTCGGAGCCGGTTTCCCGGAGCGGCTGGAGCGCGCGCTGGGCGGAGGGCCGGTCGCGGCCTTCCAGTTCCGGGTCAAGGGGGTGGACCAGCACGAGGCGGCGCGGCTGGCCGAGCCGCTCCGGCGGATCTGCGAGGCGCGCGAGGTCGCCTTCATCGTCAATGACGACATGGGGCTTGCCAAGAGGCTCGGCGCCGACGGGGTCCATCTCGGCCAGGGCGACGGCGACCCGCGCGATGCGAGGGCGCTTCTCGGGCCGGGCGCCCAGATCGGGATCACCTGCCACGACAGCCGCCACCTGGCGATGGAGGCGGGGGAGGCCGGGGTCGACTATGTCGCCTTCGGCGCCTTCTTCCCGACCGCGACCAAGGAGACGGCCCACCGCCCCGACCCGGCGATCCTCTCCTGGTGGTCGCGATTGTTCGAGATACCCTGCGTCGCGATCGGCGGGATAACGCCGGCCAACGGCCGGGCGCTGGTCGACGCCGGAGCGGATTTCCTCGCCGTCTGCGGTTCGGTGTGGGGGCATGAGGGCGGGCCTGAGGCGGCGGTGGCGGAGTTCACCCAGCTACTGTCGGAGCCACGCGGCCGAAGCTGAGCGGGTGGCAGGACCGGCGGAAGCGGTCGCCTCCCCCGCGAAGCGGAAATCCCTTTTTTTCTACGTTGTGCCTTTGTGCCTTCTCTCAAAAAAGCAGTCACGGCGGTGGAAGGACAGGCGCCGGAGGCTCCGGTTTCCAGGATGCCTTGCACTCGGGTGGGCGCTGTCGGTTTCGAGGCGGCCGGGTCGTCACCCGATTTTTGAGAGAAGGCACGAAGGCGCAAAGGCACAACGTAGAAAGGAATGAAGCCCGCTTCGCGGGTGGTGCGGGTGGTTACGCCGCCGGGACGACGGTCAGGGGCGAAGCGCCTGGCTTACCATCGCCCGCAAGGTCAAAGCGTCGTGGATGGCGTGGCCGTGGATGTCGTTGTTGAAATAGCACCAGATATCGCGGCCGCCATTCGCCTGCTCGACGATCCAGTCCGTCCAGGCGAGTAGCGCCTCGTCGGCGTAGCGCCCGACATATTTGCCGGTGCCGCCGTGGAAGCGGACATAGGCGACGGGGCCGCTCGCCCAGCGCGGGGTGGCGAGGCCGGGCATGTCGTGGGCGCAAAAGGCGATTCCGCGCGAGTCGAGCAGCTCCAGCACCTCCTCGGTAAGCCAGCTCTTCTCGCGGAACTCGAAGACGTGGGTGAGGTCGCCGGGAAGGAGGGCGATGAATTCCTCGAGCCGGCCGCGGTTGAAGGCCCAGCGCGGCGGCAGCTGGTAGAGGATCGGGCCGATCGCCGGGCCGAGGTTGCGGGCCCGGCCGAGAAATTCCTCAACCGGCTCGGAGCAGTCCTTGAGCTTCTTCATATGGGTGATGAAGCGCGGCGCCTTGACGGCGTAGCGGAAGCCCTCCGGCGCCTGGTCGCGCCACTTGGTGAAGGTGTCGGGCTTGGGCAGATGGTAGAAGCTGGTGTTGAGCTCCACCGTCCGGAACGTCTGCGAATAATGGTCGAACCAGAGGCGCTGCGCGAGCTTCCCCGGGTAGAAGAGCTCGCGCCAGTGGCGGTAGATCCAGCCCGAGCAGCCGATATGGATTTGTCTCACCCCCGCTCAACGACCCGGACCATGGCGGGGTTCAAGGCAAGTCGGCCGGGCTTTACAATTCGGTCGGTCGTCCTATCCCTGGGGTCGACACGGAGAAGGGACCCGCGATGCGCACGATCGCTTCCGCCGCCGCTTTCGCGCTGAGCCTGGCTGCAGCTGCGGTCTTCGCCCAGGAGCATCCCGAACGCGGGGATTCGCCCACGATAACCGTGACCGGGGTCCGCGACGTCGAGAAGGAGGCTCGCGAGTTCGTCGGCGCGATCACGCCGGCAGCGATGAACGGCAACATAGCGCGTTTCGAAACGAACGTCTGTCCTCGAGTGATAGGCGCCGCGCCGGGGCCGGCCGCACTGATGGAGGAGCGGCTGCGCACGATTGCGAAGGCGGCGGGCCTCCTGCTGGGCAAGGAAGGGTGCAGGCCCAATGCCCTGATGGTCATCACCGCCGACAAGCGCGCGCTCATCCGCACGCTTCAAAAACAGGGCAATTATTTCGGGGACCGGACCAATCTTTCGAAAGTCCGCCGGTTGGCGCGCGATCCCGGTCCGACCGCCTTCTGGCGACTGGACGGTTTCGTCACGGCCTTCGGAACTCCGCTTGCAGGGAATGCGGGAGAGCCGATCGACTACCGGAAGAACAATAGTCGTGCGTCCCGGATATCGACCGGAACCAGGCTGGCCGTCGACGGAGCCACCCTGATTGTCGAGGCCCGTGCCATCGACGGGCTGACCCCCATCCAGCTGGCCGATTACGGTGCGATGCGCCTTTACGGCTTCGCGGACCCGGCGGACGTCACCGGATCGGCCCCGACGATCCTCAAGGTCCTCACGGCGGAAATGGGTTCCGAAACGCCGATCACGATGACCAGGTGGGACTTGAGCTTCCTGCGTGGCCTTTACGCGAGCGGCGAGAGCCTTCGGGCGCCGGCCCAGCGCAGCGAGATCAGGCGGCGGCTGCTGAGGGAGCTGAACCGGGCGACGGAGACGGAGCAGAAATAGCGAATCCCGGTCTCGGCGGTCCCTGGCCCGGCCGGAGGTCGCAACGTCCCCGTGAGGCGTCCGAAGCCGCGACTGAAGGGTCGAACGGAACGGGTGAGGAATAAGTTGCGTTGGACGGGGGTGGAACGGTTGAGAACCTTCGTCGTCGTCATCGTGACCGCGGTCGTGACCTGCGCCCTGACCAGCGCCTTCTGGTTCATGGCCTATAGCGGAGTGGAGGTTGTCGGGCCTTCGAGCAATAACTCTCCGGTCGCGGTGCCACCCGCGGATCCGACCCCGAAGGCCGAGCTGGTCCTCGGTCCGACCGGGGTCGCTATCCCGGTCGCCGGCGTGAAGGCGGGCGATCTGCAGGATACCTACACCCAGTCCCGGGCCGGAGGCGCGCGGGTCCACAACGCCATCGACATCATGGCCCCCCACGGGACTCCGGTGGTGGCGGCTGCGCCCGGGAGGGTGGAGAAGCTGTTCAACAGCAAGGGCGGGGGCGGAATCACCGCTTATGTCCGCTCCCCCGACGGCCAGTGGATGTTCTATTACGCCCATCTCCAGGCCTATGCCCCCGGGCTGAAGGAAGGGCAGGCGATCAAGCAGGGCGACGCGATCGGCACCGTCGGCTCGACCGGCAACGCCAATCCCGCAGGGCCGCACCTCCACTTCGCCGTCAACAAGATGGCTTCCGGGGAGAAATGGTATGACGGGACCCCGGTCAATCCCTACCCGCTGCTGGCGGGTGGGAAGTAGCCGCCGTCCCGGCTTTCGCCGGACGACGGGAAGGTTGCTCCTTCACGGCCCTGCCGCTAAGGCCCCGGCGGCTCTTTCCAGACAGTGAGTGACCCATGAAGATCAGCGGCGTGGACATCCGTCCCGGCAACATCATCGAATATGAGGGCGGCATCTGGCGCGCCGTCAAGATCCAGCACACCCAGCCGGGCAAGGGCGGCGCCTACATGCAGGTCGAGATGAAGAACCTCATCGACGGCCGCAAGAACAACGTCCG
>DASVQD010000017.1:0-2964 GCA_036389345.1 Allosphingosinicella sp.
GCGCCCCGTCCGGCTCCTCTCGCCGCCCGAGCGGGTCGAGAATGTCGTCGCCTTGCTCCCCGATCTTCCGCCCCGCCGGTTCACCTGGCGCGGCCGGGCCTATCGGGTCGCCCGGGCCGACGGTCCCGAGCGGATCCACGGCGAATGGTGGAAGCGCGCCGCCGAGGCGGAAGGCGTTCGCGACTATTTCCAGGTCGAGGACGAGGAGGGGACGAGGTTCTGGCTCTACCGCCGCGGCGACGGAGTCGACCAGCGCACGGGCGATCTCAGCTGGTATTTGCACGGGGTGTTCGGATGAGGGCAATCCAGTCTCGTCCTCCCCGTCCGCGAAGCGGATGGGGAGGGGGACCGCACGAAGTGCGGTGGAGGGGCCGACTGAGTCCGAACGCCCCTCCACCATGCTTCGCCCGACGGCTGCTGCGCAGCCGGTTCCGGCTCTCGGCATGCCCCCGGCATGCCGACCCGCCTACACCCCCCTCCCCATCGCTTCGCGACGGGGAGGACTAGATGTACGTCGAGCTCCAGGCCGTCACCCATTTCTCCTTCCTGCGCGGAGTCTCGAGCGCGGAGGAGATGTTCTCGGCCGCCGCCTTGCTCGGCTATCCGGCGCTCGGAATCGTCGATCGCAATACCGTCGGCGGGCTCGTCAAGGCCTTGCGCGCCGCCGACGAGACCAAGGTGCGGCTGATCTCCGGCTGCCGCCTCGAACTGATGGACGGGACCGGCCTGCTGGTCTGGCCGGAGGACCGCGCGGGCTGGTCGCGGCTCACCCGGATGCTCACCGCCGGAAAGAGCCGGGCCGACCGCGACAAGGGCGAGAAGGGGCAATGCTTCCTCCACTGGGAGGACGTCGCCGCCTGGAGCGGCGGCCTGGTGGCGGCCCTCATTCCCGACGAAGCGGACGAGTCGGCCGCGACCGCGCTCGCTTCGATGCGCGACATCTTCGGCGACCGGGCCCATCTCGCGCTCACCCATCGCCGCCGGCCCGGCGATTCGGCGCGGCTCCACGCGCTCGACGGGATGGCGAAAGGCCACGGCGTGAAGGCGCTCGCCACCGGCGACGTGCTCTACGACTCGCCCGACAAGAGAATGCTCCAGGACGTCGTCACCGCGATCCGCAACAAATGCACGATCGACGATCTCGGCTTCCGCCGGGAGCGCTATGCCGACCGCCACCTGAAATCGCCGGAGGAGATGGAGCGGCGCTTCCGCGATCATCCCGATGCGGTCCGGGCGACCGCCGCGATCGCCGAGCGCTGCACCTTCTCGCTTCGCGAATTGAGCTACCAATATCCCGACGAGATCGTGATGTCGGGCCGCACCCCGCAGGAGGCGCTCGAGCGCCTGACCCGCGCCGCCTTGGCCTCCAAATTCCCGGAAGGCCCGCCCAAAAGCCATGTCGACCTGCTCGAGAAGGAGCTGGGGCTCGTCGAGAAGCTCGCTTATGCGCCCTACTTCCTGACCGTGAACTCGGTCGTCCAGTTCGCCCGAAGCCAGGAGATACTCTGCCAGGGCCGGGGCTCGGCGGCCAATTCGATGATCTGCTTCGTTCTCGGAATCACCTCGATCGATCCGGTCAAGCATACCCTGCTGTTCGAGCGCTTCATCTCCGAGAGCCGCAACGAGCCGCCCGACATCGACGTCGATTTCGAGCATGAGCGGCGCGAGGAAGTGATCCAGTGGATTTACGACCATTACGGCCACTCCAACGCGGCCCTGACCGCGGTGGTCACCCGTTACCGGACCCGCGGAGCGGTCCGCGAGGTCGGCAAGGCGCTCGGCCTGCCCGAGGACCTCACGGGCCTGCTGTCGAGCCAGATCTGGGGCTGGTCGGAGTCGGGGGTGCCCGAGCGCCACGTCGAGGAGCTGGGCCTCGACCTGAGCGACCCCCGCCTGGCCCTGACGCTTGAGCTTACCCGCCAGCTGATCGGCACCCCGCGCCACCTCAGCCAGCATCCCGGCGGTTTCGTCCTCACCCGCGACCGGCTGGACGATCTCGTGCCGATCGAGCCGGCGGCGATGGTCGACCGGCGGGTGATCGAATGGGAGAAGGACGATCTCGAAGAGCTCAAGATCATGAAGCTCGACGTGCTCGGCTTGGGCATGCTCGGCTGCATGCGGCGCGCCTTCGACCTGCTGCGGGCGCACAAGGGCATCTACATGAACCTGTGGTCGGACGTCCTCCAGGAGGACGATCCGATCGTCTTCGAGATGATCCGGAAGGCGGACACGATCGGCACCTTCCAGATCGAGAGCCGGGCGCAGATGTCGATGCTTCCGAGGATGAAGCCGAAGGAATTCTACGACATCGTCATCCAGGTCGCGATCGTCCGGCCGGGACCGATCCAGGGCGACATGGTCCACCCCTATCTTCGCCGGCGCGAGGGCAAGGAGAAGGTCGAGTTCCCGTCCGAGGCGCTTCGCGCGGTTCTCCAGAAGACGCTCGGAGTCCCGCTCTTCCAGGAGCAGGCGATGAACGTGGCGATCGTCGGCGCCGGCTTCTCGCCGTCGGACGCCGATCGCCTTCGACGGGGGATGGCGACGTTCAAGTCGACGGGCGGGGTCAGCCGGTTCGAGGACCAGATGATCGAAGGCATGGTCGAGCGCGGCTATTCCCGGGACTTCGCCGAGCGCACCTTCAAGCAGATCGAGGGCTTCGGAAGCTACGGCTTCCCCGAGAGCCACGCGGCGAGCTTCGCCAAGATCGCCTATGCTTCGAGCTGGATGAAATGCCACCATCCCGACATCTTCTGCGCGGCCATCCTCAACGCCCAGCCGATGGGCTTCTACCAGCCCGCCCAGTTGGTGCGGGACGCGCAGAATCACGGGGTGGAGGTGAGGCCGGTCTGCATCAACCGGAGCAGGTGGGATTGCACGGTGGAGGGGCCGAACTCGTCCTCCCCGTCGAGAAGCGATGGGGAGGGGGACCATGCGAAGCATGGTGGAGGGGCAAGCAGCGCCGCC
>DASVQD010000018.1:0-103405 GCA_036389345.1 Allosphingosinicella sp.
TCCCTTACGCCCCACAATGCAACGGGCGACGGACTTTCACTTTCGACCCCGCCTCGACGCCTTCGGGAAGGACATCGCTGCACGGCTCTTCGGTAGACGCGAGCTCAAACGTTCCCGGATGACTTCGCGCCGGCCGCCGGCCTCGAGGCGAACCCCTACGCCGGATTCCCGCCTCCGCCGGGTGTACGGGCCGACTCGGGCAGGCCCCCCGTATCGCATAAACCGGAGAACAGGTCAAGAACATTAGTCCGAGGCGTCATCCCGGACTTGATCCGGGATCCATGAACACGGCGGTGGGAAACCTCGAACGGCGGTGTTCATGGATTCCGGCCTTCGCCGGAATCACGGAAGGGGTTTCGCCGGGATGACGGTGGTGGCCTTGTTATTTCTGCAGGTCGGCGAGGAAGGCCCGGATCCGCTTCGCATTCATCCCGACGTCGCTTCCGCCGACCCGGCTGATCGAGCGCATGTCGACCAGGCTTCCGCCGCCGGGCGCCGGCCTGACCCGGATGACGACGTCGTCCTTGAACCGGAAGAAGGTGCTGGTCGCGGTCGCCTCGACTTTGCCGGTGTCGACCAGTGCGACGTCCCAGCCGCGCTCTCCGGCGAGCGCCGCGGCCCGTTTCAGGATGGCTTCCGGAGGCTCGGCGAGGCGAAGGGTGCGGATGTCGCCGTAATGCGCCCGGTGGAGCGCCTTCCACCGCGCCTCGGGGGAGAGCGCCTTGAGCTCCGGCTTGCCCTCGTCCGGGATGTTCTCGAGATTGTCCGCCCGGATCCCCAGTCGGGTGAATCGCGGCAGATCGTCGAGGTCGGTGGCGACGTCGTGAATGGCGGGAACGCTTTTGGCGGTCCGGACGAGATTGCCGAGGTAGAGGAGGAAGCCCAGCGCGACGACCAGTGCCAGGAGGTTGGCGAGCATCGGCTTTGCCCGCCCACGGGCCAGGACGAGGCCGATCAATCCGAGCAGGGCCCCGGCCGCCGCCGCGAAGAAGAGGTAGCGCAGCGCCTTGAGGCCGGTCCCGAATCCCCACATCCCCGATGCGCTTCCGGCCGCTGCGATCAGGGCCGCGACGACCGAGCCGATCCCGAGCAGCAATGCGCCCCTCGTCACGAGCCGGGTCCAGTCCGTCTTGGAATCCGCCATAACGCCCTCCCCTTTCCGGCATGCTGCGCCGACCGGGCGGCCACTGCAAGTGCCAGCCTTGCGGCGGCGGCCTCGATAGGCCTGGAACCGGGGCCTGATGACCGAAATCGTCGCCATCGGCGCCCGAGGCACCCACGCCCGCTTCGCCTTCGCCGAGGTGGACGGCGGACGGGTGGTTCGGCTCGCCGACGCCTTCACCCTCAGGACGGCCGAGCATGAAAGCCTGCGGTCCGCCTCGCGGGCGCTCCGATTCGCGCGCCGGATGGAGGAGATGCCGGTCAGTCGTTACCCACTCTCGGCCGGCTCTCGACAATGGCCGCCGCCTTTCCTAGATATCGGCCCGTCCGAGCGGGCGTAGCTCAATGGCAGAGCAGAAGCTTCCCAAGCTTACGACGAGGGTTCGATTCCCTTCGCCCGCTCCATCATTAAGGCATCCGGGCATGGCCGAGGGATGGAGCGCACGCGCAGCCAAGGCGGAGCCGGGCGGTCTTCGCCTTCCCGATCCCGTCATCCCGGCGAAAGCCGGGACCTCGGGGAGACCCGCCGAGCCTTTCCGTCCTGAGGTCCCGGCTTCCGCCGGGATGACGGTTGGGAGCGGCTCAGATCCCGTCGCGAACGACCTGCCGTCCTGCCGCCTCCAGCCGCCCCGCGAGATCCGCTTCGCACTCCGCGAGCGCCGCCTCGTCCGTCGAGCGGATGACGAAATTGGCTCCGACCCGGCCTTCTCGGAAGAAGGGGTAGGAGCCGATCTGGCAGCCGGGATGGGCGCGCTCGGTCTCGGCGAGCAGGGTTGCGACCTCGCTCTCCGCGGTCCAGCAGCCGAGGGTTCGCGACTGCAAGGGACGGCCGCCCTCGAGAGTCCCGTTCAGCGAATCGAGCATCTGGACGGCGATATGCGGCACTCCGGCCAGGATGAAGATGTTGCCGTGGCGGATCCCGGGCGCTCCGGACATCCGGTTCTCGATCAGCTCGGCGCCCTCCGGCACCCGTGCCATCCTCAGCCGCCCTTCGTTGAGGCCGCCTCGGGTCGAGTAATAGGCTTCGAGGATCGCCCGGGCGCCGGGATGGACGACCACCGGCACTTCGAGCGCATGGGCGATCGCGTCGACGGTGATGTCGTCATGGGTCGGGCCGATCCCGCCGGTGGTGAACAGATAGTCGTTCGACTCCCTCAGGGCGTTCACGGCCTCGGCGATGCGCTCGATCACATCGGGAACCACCCGGACCTCGCTCAGCCTGATCCCCTGCAGATTCAGCCAGACCGCGATCTGGGCGATGTTCCTGTCCTGGGTCCGGCCGGAGAGGATCTCGTCGCCGATGATCAGGAGGCCGGCCGTCCAGATTCGTTCCGTGGTCATGGCCGGGCCTTAACGCCTCGCCGATGCCCCGTCATCCCGGCCCTTCGACGCCGCCTGCGGCGGCGCTCAGGGTAAACTTCGGCGAAGCCGAAGGCCGGGATGCATGAACTCGGACGGCGGAATTCTCGTACGGCGGTGTTCATGGATTCCGGCATTCACCGGAATGACGGGCTGCAAAATCCAGCGCTTTCGCCTATATCCCCTCCAATGACTGAATATCAGGCGATCAGCGGGACCGAAGTGGTCGGACGCAGCGGAGCGATCAAGCTCCATGGGCCGGAAGGCTTCGAAGGGATGCGGCGGGCCGGCCGGGCGGCGGCCGAAGTGCTCGACTCGCTCGTCCCGCTCGTCCTCCCCGGAACGACCACCCAGGCGATCGACGATTTCGTCAAGGCGCAGATGATCGCCCGCGGCGGGATCCCGGCGACGCTCGGCTATCGCGGCTTCACCGGAAGCTGCTGCACCTCGATCAACCATGTCGTGTGCCACGGGATTCCGGGCGACCGGGTGCTCAAGGACGGCGACATCGTCAACATCGACGTGACCATCATCCTCGACGGCTGGCACGGCGACACCAGCCGGATGTTCCTGGTCGGCGACGTCCCGATCAAGGCGCGGCGGCTGGTCGACGTCACCTACGAATGCCTGATGCTCGGGATCGAGCAGGCGCGCCCCGGCAAGTTCCTCGGCGACATCGGCCACGCCATCCAGACCTATGCCGAGAAGCAGCGCTACGGAGTCGTCCGCGACTTTTGCGGCCACGGCCTGGGCCGTCTCTTCCACGACGCCCCGGAAGTCGTCCATGCCGGCCGGCCGGGAAGCGGCCCGGAGCTCCGGCCCGGAATGTTCTTCACCATCGAGCCGATGATCAACATCGGCAAGCCGGCGGTGAAGCTGCTCGAGGACGGCTGGACGGCGGTGACGCGCGACCGCTCGCTCTCCGCCCAGTTCGAGCACAGCGTCGGGATCACCGAGGACGGCTGCGAGATATTCACGAAGAGCCCGGCCGGGCTGGACAAGCCGCCTTACTGAGCGCTCCGGCTCATTCGAGCCGGCGGGCGGTGGCGAGATGGTGGGCGTGGGTGATCGCGACCGCGAGCGCGTCGGCCGAATCGGCGCCTGCGATCCTGACCCCGGGAAGAAGCCTCTGGACCATGGCGTGGACCTGCGGCTTCTCCGCGGCGCCGGTCCCGACCACCGCCTTCTTGACCAGGCGCGGCGCATATTCGCCGACCGCGATCCCGAGGCTCGCGGCGGCGAGCAGGACCACTCCGCGGGCCTGGCCGAGCTTCAGTGTCGATTGCGGATTGTCGTTGACGAACACCTCCTCGACCGCGGCCGCCCCGGGCGAGTGCTCGGCGAGGACGGCGAGCAGCCGGCCGTGGAGGTCGATAAGCCGGGCCGGGAGCCGGGCCTTGGAGTCGGTCCGGATCTGGCCGTTGGCGACGTGGCTCAGACGGTTTCCTTCGGCCGCGATCACGCCCCAGCCGGTGCAGCCGAGGCCGGGATCGAGGCCGAGGATGATCAAGGCCTGAAATCCTCCCCGGCAAATGCCGGGGAGGGGGACCGCGCGAAGCGCGGTGGAGGGGTTTTTCGGAGTCTGAAAGAACCCCTCCGCCATGCTTCGCATGGTCCCCCTCCCCCGGAAATCCGGGGGAGGATCATCCAAGCTTCTCCATCACCTCGTCGGACACTTCGTAATTGCCCCAGACGGTCTGGACGTCGTCGTCGTCCTCCAGGGCGTCGATCAGCTTCATGAGCTGGCCGGCATCGTCGGCGCCGACCTCGACCTTCGTCCCGGGCCGCCAGGCGAGCTTCACGCTTTCGGCCGCTCCGAGGGAAGCCTCCAGGGCCTGGGCGACTCCGTGGAGCCCCTCCTGGGCGGTCCAGATCTGGTGGCCGTCCTCGTCCGATTCGACGTCCTCCGCCCCCGCCTCGATCGCGGCTTCGAAGACCGCGTCGGCGGTTCCGGCGGAGGCCGGATAGGCGACCAGGCCGAGCCGCTCGAAGCCGTGGCTGACCGAGCCGGAGGCTCCGAGATTGCCGCCGTTCTTCGAGAATGCGGTTCGCATGTTGGTCGCGGTGCGGTTGCGGTTGTCGGTCAGAGCCTCGACGATGAGCGCCACTCCGCCGGGTCCGAAGCCCTCGTAGCGAAGCTCCTCGTAATTCTCGGCGTCGCCGCCCGAGGCCTTGTCGATCGCCCGCTGGATATTGTCCTTGGGCATGGACTGGGCCCGGGCGGTGGTGACCGCCGCGCGAAGGCGCGCATTGGCGTCCGGATCGGGAAGGCCCATCTTGGCCGCGACCGTGATCTCCCGCGAGAGCTTGGAGAACAGGTTGGAGCGCTTCTTGTCCTGAGCGCCCTTGCGATACATGATGTTCTTGAACTTGCTGTGGCCGGCCATGGGTCGAGCATCGATCCTGCTGATGGGTGTGGGAGAGGCGATAGCCGAGAGGGTCAGCCCTGCGCAACGCGCCTGTACGCGGCTGCGACGAAGGCGAGCCCCAGCATGGCCATGACGGTGCTGAGCGGACCGTCGAACAGAAGCAGCGGCCAGAACCAGTCGCGCGCGCCCTTGACCACGGCGGAGTCTATCGCCGCGTGAAGCACCGCGAGCGGCGTCGAGATTGCCAGGGTCCAGAACAGGAAATGCGGCAGCCAGCGCCCGGGCCGGCGAAGCCAGGGCGCCGGGCTCCACGGCACCGGGCGCTCCACGGCGAGCGCCCCGAACCAGACGGCGAACGGCGCAAGGACAATCGCGCTGAGAACGTTGGCGAGGGCGATGGTCCTGAGCGAATCCTCCTCGCCGGTGATCAGGCGAACCGCAACTCCGACCCCGGCGCCGACGAGGAAGGTGAGCGCGTAGAGCCAGAAGCCCGCGTCGGGACGGAATCGGGGACGCGGGCTCCCGGTCATCGTCCTCAGGATCGCGACCGCCAAGACCAGGATTCCCGCCACCCTCACCAAGGCCGCTACGGCGAAGGCGGGGCCGAGCTTCTCGCCCTGCGCCGGGACGTTCGAGGCGACGGCCATGTTGGACACGGTGAGAAGGACCATCAGCGCCAGGGCCGGCCCGACGAGCCGCGACGAGGTCAGCAGCGCGAGGGCCTCCTTCAGGAAAGCGATGAGCCCAATTCGGTTTTCGGCCATCGTCCGACTCCCTTTCGCTATCCGTCATCCCGGCGAAAGCCGGACTCCATGAACGCCGCCGCGACCAGGCTTGCACAATCCGTGTTCATGGATCCCGGATCAAGTCCGGGATGACGTCGGCGCGCCCTCGCAGACGGGTCAGTCCAGTCCCAGCGCGGCCTTGTAGGTCTCCAGCAAAGCGTCGGCTTCCTGGCGGTCGTGGGTTTCCATCTTGCGGAGGCGGACGATGGTCCGGATGGTCTTGGTGTCGTAGCCGCGCGACTTGGCTTCGCCGTAGACGTCCTTGACGTCGTCCGCGATTGCCTTCTTCTCCTCCTCGAGCCGCTCGATCCGCTCGATCAGCAGCCTCAGTTCGTCGGCCGCGATTGTGCCTTCCGCCATTTGATCCTTCTTCCATATCGGGGTTGAGCCGCGGCCTTAGGCACGGCTATGCGGGCGGGCAATGGCCAATTCCGAAACGCGTCCGAGCAAATTCGTCCCCCGAAGCCGCAAGGTGCGGATCCTCGCCACCCTGGGTCCGGCGAGCAACTCGCCCGAGATGATCCGGAAGCTCGCCGAGGCGGGAGCGGACGCCTTCCGGATCAACATGAGCCACGGCAGCCACAAGGACCACGCCCAGCTGATCGAGACCATCCGGGCGCTGGAGAAGGACCTCGACCGGCCGACGACCATCCTCGCGGACCTGCAGGGGCCCAAGCTTCGGGTCGGCAGGTTCGGCGGCGACGGCTGCGTGGAGCTCGAGAAGGGCCAGGCCTTCGTCTTCGACCGCGACACGGCGCCAGGCACTTCGGACCGGGTCGAGCTTCCACACCGCGAGATCTTCGCCGCCGTCGAGAAAGGCACGAGGCTCCTTCTCGACGACGGCAAGCTCGTCCAGCGCGTGGTGAGCGCCACCGCCGACCGGATCGAGACGATCGTGGAGGTCGGCGGGCGGCTTTCCAACAACAAGGGCCTCAATGTCCCCGACGTCGTCCTGCCGCTCGCGGCACTGACCGCCAAGGACCGCGCCGACCTCGCCTTCGCGCTCGACAGCAACGTCGACTGGATCGCCCTCTCCTTCGTCCAGCGCCCCGAGGACGTGGCCGAGGCGCGGCGGCTGATCGCCGGGCGCGCCGCGCTGCTCGCCAAGATCGAGAAGCCCGCGGCGGTCGACCGGATCGACGGCATATTGGAGCTTGCCGACGCGGTCATGGTCGCCCGCGGCGACCTTGGGGTCGAGCTTCCGCCCCAGGCGGTCCCGCCTTTGCAGAAGATGATCGTCGAGGCGGCGCGGCGGATGGGGCGGCCGGTGGTAGTCGCCACCCAGATGCTCGAATCGATGATCAGCTCGCCGAGCCCGACCCGGGCCGAGGTCTCCGACGTTGCGACCGCGGTCTATGACGGGGCGGACGCGGTGATGCTTTCGGCGGAAAGCGCGTCCGGCAAATATCCGTGCGAGGCGGTGACGATGATGAACAGCATCGCCACCAGCGTCGAGGCCGACCCGACGCACGCGGCGCGCGTGCATTTCACCCAGACCCTTCCTGACCCGACCACCGCCGACGCCATCGCCCAGGCCGCCAACTCGATGGTCTCGACGGTCGGAGCGGCCGCGATCGTCTGCTTCACCAGCTCGGGCTCGACCGCCCGGCGGCTTTCGCGCGAACGGCCCGCCGTGCCGCTGTTGGTCCTGACCCCGACTCTCCGGACCGCCCGCAAGCTCGGGATATTGTGGGGCGCGCACGGGGTCAGGACCCGCGACATCGCCAATTTCGAGGAGATGATCGCCAAGGCCAAAAGGATGGCGCTCCGCCACGGAGTGGCCAAAGGCGGCGACCGGATCGTCATCATCGCCGGGGTTCCGTTCGGGACTCCCGGATCGACCAACGTCATCCATATCGTCCGGCTGATCGGCGACGAGCTCGAGCGGCACAGGAAGGCGCAGGAAAAGGCGCGCTAGGGTCGGTCCCATTCAAATTGAAGCAAGTTCAATCCGTCATGCCGGACTTGATCCGGCATCCACCTTCTTCGGTCATGCGCGAGCCAAGGAAGGTGGACCCCGGATCGAGTCCCGGGTGACGATTCCACTTCATTAGGACCGACCCTGGCAATCGTCATCCCGGCGAAAGCCGGGACCTCGGGGAGACCCGCCGAGACTTCTCGTCCTGGGGTCCCGGCTTTCGCCGGGATGACGGCTTTCTCCTTCTATCCCGGAAGCAGGTCGAAGGCGATCGTCGTCCGCCGTTCCCCGGTGTGGAACGGCACCGTGCCGTGCCACATGTAGGAGGGGAACAGCACCAGCCGGCCGGGCCTGGGCCGGATGAAGCGTTCCGCCGGCTGCTCCGGAACCGTCGGGAAGGGCGGCTGCCCGAGCCGGAGCCAGCCTTCCCGGCTCTCCCGGTCGAGGGCGCCGTCGGGAGTCTCGACGTAGAAGGCGGAGGAGATCCAGCCTTCGTTATGCATGTGATCGAGATGGAAGCCGCCCGAGCGGAGCCGAACCGACCAGGCTCCGACGATCCGATAGCCGCCGCAATTGCGCCGGCGCAGCGGATCGTCCCCGCCGCCGAGCTTCGCGAGATGGTCGCGCAGCGGCCGGTCGAGCGCCTTGAAGAAGGCCTGCACCGCCGGCTCCGCGGAGCCGGACAGCAAATAGGTTGTCTGGGTGCCGTGGCGAAGCGATTGCGCGGACGGATGCTGCGCCATCACGTGATGCCGGTCGAGCGCGGCCGTCAGGTCGCCGAGGAAGTCCGCCACGGTCGCCCAGCCGGGTGGCGGATCGAGGTCGAAGATTCCGACCATCGAATCGAAGTCGCAAAGCTCGCCGTAGAGCGGGTCGCCCGCTGCCCGGGCGGCGGTCGCCGCCCAGGCCAGGACCGACTGGTCGAGCGGAGCCGCGGCAAGCGCCTTCCGGGCGCTGAGCAAAGCGGGCCCGGAACGGCCGAGAGCCAAGCTGACGATGGTCGACTGGACGAGAACCGCGGGATCGGCGGGCGCGAGGGATAAAGCGCGGCTCGCGTGGCGCTCGGCGTCCGGGAGCCGGCCCGCCTCGAGCGCCGCCTGGGCCGCGGCGAGCACCACTTGCGGGTCGCCGGGCAGGTGCGCCGCCGCGCGGTCGAGCAGGGCCGCGGCCTGACCGGGGTCCCCGGCGGACGCGAACAGCTTCGCCTTGGCAAGAAGCAGAGGCGCCGGCGGCGCGCCGGAATGGAAGGACCGGTCGAGCGCCGCCAGCGCCGCGGCCAGGTCGCCGCGGGCCATCCAGAGGAAGTCGGCCGACTCCGCGGCCAGGGGCGCGAGGTCCGGAGCCCGGGCCGAGGCTTCGCGATAGGCCGATTCGGCCTGCTCCAGCTCGCCGCAGGCGACGTGGGCGCGGGCCTTTACCTGCCAGCTGAGCGGCGAATCGAGGCCCAGCGCGAAGCCCCTGGACAGCGCCTCAAGCGCCTCGCGCCCTCGGCCCAGCTCGCTCAGGGTCGTCGCGAGATTGTGCCAGGCGGCGCCGCTTCGAGGGAAGGCCCGGGCCGCCCGCTCGTCGACGGCGAGGGCTTCCTCGCGCCGGTGCTCCAGCTTCAGCGCCGCGGCGTGGAGGACCAGGGCATCGTGGCTTGCCGCGGGCGCCGCGGCGAGGCGGGTGCTGATTTCGAGCACCTCGCGCACGCGCCCCTGGTTGAGGAGCGAATAGGCGTGCTCGATGAGGTCCTCTTCCATCGTCACGACCGGGGAATGGGGAAAGCCGGATGCCGGATCAAGGGCCCTCACCGTCATTCCGGCGAAAGCCGGAATCCGTGAACACGGTCGATCGGGATACGGACACTCCCGTGTTCATGGATCCCGGGTCAAGCCCGGGATGACGGATCGTCCATCAGCCGCGGCACCTCGTCGAGAAGCTCCCGCGCCAGGAAGCCGATCCGGCCGATGCGCCCGGCAAGCGCCCGCCCCGCTTCGCCGTGGAGGTAGACGCCCCACAAGGCGGCGGTCAGCGGGTCGGCGCCGCGCGCGGCGAGGCCGCCGACGATCCCGGCGAGCGAATCTCCCGAGCCCGACGTCGCGAGTCCGACCCCGCCGCCGGTGAAGCGGAAGGCCCGGCCGTCCGGGGTGACGATATAGCTGTACTGGCCCTTGATCAGCGACACGGCCCCGAAGGTCCCGGCGGCTCGGCGGGCCGCCGAAAGGGGGTCGGCCTCGACCTCCTCGGGCTCGCATTCGAGCAACCGGGCCATCTCCCGGGCGTGCGGAAGGAGGATCGCTCCGCCCTTCCAGGCGCGAAGCGCCCCGGCGCGAGGAGCGAGGCTTCCGAGGACTGCGGCGTCGAGCACAAGCGGCGTGTCGAGCCCGCTGGCGAGCAGGGCATCGAGCATCGAGTCGAGCGGTGGGCCGTGCTGAAGGCCGCAGCCGATCACCGTCGCCTGGGCGCCCTCGACCGACTCGAGCAGGACGGCGATCGCTTCGGCGGCGATGCAGCCCTCCTCGGTCTCCGCGCAGCCGATGACGCGAGCCTCCGGCACGGCCACGCCGAGCATTGCCGCAACGCTCGCGCCCGTGGCGATCTGGAGCTTGCCGGCGCCGGCGCGAAGTCCGGCCGTTCCGGCAAGCAAAGCTGCGCCCGCCAGCTCGCGGCTTCCCGCGACGACGAGAAGCCGGCCGCGATCCTCCTTGTCGCCGTCCTCGGGATGCTCGGGGAGCGGGAATCGGCGGAGCAGGTCGCGGTCGAGAATCTCGAAGCCGCTCACCGGGCGGCGACCATGGCGTCGGGCTCGGAGGTGATCGGGGCGTCCTCCTCGATGAGGGGCGCCGCGAAATTGTAGCAGACGAGCTTTGGAACGCAGTCCTTCTCGTCGTCGGGCTCGAACTCATATTGGAGGAGGCCGCAATTGACGACGTCGCCTTCCTTGTCGATCGCCAGGATCTCGGCCTCGTCCAGCTCCTCCAATATGTAGCGGAAGCAGAGCACGACGACCTGGTGGCAGACGATCAGGACCCGCTGGTCGGCGTGGTGCAGGCTTACCGTGTCGAGCGCGCTTCTGAGGCGGAGGATGACGTCGGCCCAGCTCTCCCCGCCGGGCGGGCGGTGGTAGAATTTGCCGAGCAGGGTGCGCTGCTCGGCCTGCTCGGGGAATTTCTCCCGCACTCCGGCGGTGGTGAGCCGGTCCCAGAGGCCGAACTCGCGCTCGCGGACCCTTTCGTCCTGGCGAGGCGCCTTGGCGCCTGAGACCGAGCCTCCGGCCTTGCAGATCGCCTCGGCGGTCTGCCGGGCCCGGACATAAGGCGAGGTCAGGACGACTTCGGGCCGCTCGTCCTCGGGAAGCGCCGCGAACCAGCGGCCGAGCGCTTCGGCCTGGCGCCGGCCGAGTTCGCTCAGGGGCACGTCGACGTCGCGGATGTCGAGGTCGATCACTCCAAGGCCGGCGGCGTCGGCGGCGTCGCGGGCGACGTTGCCGGCGCTCTGCCCGTGCCGGACGATCCAGAGCTTGGCGGGCCATCTTTGTCTCATCGCCGAAACAAAGCGCGAGCGGGGCGGAAGTTGCGTACGTTCCTCCCCGGAACGGGGAGGGGGACCGCCGCCGAAGGCGGTGGTGGAGGGGGCCCGGCGTCGGAGCCGCGCAGACGTGGGCCCCCTCCACCAGCCTGCGGCTGGTCCCCCTCCCCGTTCCGGGGAGGAGCTAAAGCAACCCCTCGCGCTCCAGCCGCCGCCTCAGATCGTCCGCCCCGGTGAACAGATGCCCGTGCATGCCCACCGCCTCGGCCCCCTCGACGTTGATCGCCCGGTCGTCGACGAACAGGGCCTCGCGCGCCTGGAGTCCGAACCGATCGAGGGCGAGATAGTAGATCGCCGGATCGGGCTTGAGCATCTTCACCTCGCCGGAGACGACGATGTCTCGGAAGCGGCTGAAGAACCCCTCCTCGCGCGCCCGGAAGGGCGCCCAGAAGTCGGCCGAGAAATTGGTGATCGCGAAGAGCGGCACGCCCCGCGCCTCGAGCGCCTCGACGATGGCGTGGACTCCCGGGACGGGGTCGCTGATCGTCTCGCCGAACCGCTCGCCCCAGGCGGAGATGTAGGCGGCGTAATCGGGGAATTTCTCGCTGAGCTCGGCGGCGGCCTCGTCGAACGGGCGGCCCCCGTCGAGGCTGTCGTGCCAGCTCCAGAGGTCGATATCCTCGATGAAGCGAAGCCGAGCCTCGTCCTCCGGGAGCTGCCGGGCGAGGAAGCTTTCGGGATCCCAGCCGTAGAGGACGTTGCCGACATCGAAGATGACGGCGGTAGGTTGGGAGTGAGCAGGGCCGGGCATAGTCAACCGTTCGGGCTGAGCTTGTCGAAGCCCAGCCCTTCATTGCTCAAAAACGAGGAAAGCCCTTCGACAGGCTCAGTGCGAACGGAGTGGGTCGCCCCGCTCGTGCCGATCAGCCCTGGCGCGCCTTGAAGCGGCGGTTCGTCTTGTTGATGACGTAGGTGCGGCCCCGGCGGCGGATCACGCGGCAGTCGCGGTGGCGCGACTTGAGGGACTTCAGCGAATTGCGGATCTTCATGGCCTGGAACGCCTGCCTGTCGTGTCAAATTATCTGCTGGAAAAGCGAGGCGCCCAACTAGGGGGGCGAGGGCTCCAAGTCAAGCTCGACGGGGGCGGGCGGATCGAGCTCGTCATCCCGGCGAAAGCCGGGACCTCGGGACAAGAAGGCTCGGCGGGTCTCCCCGAGGTCCCGGCATTCGCCGGGATGACGGGCTAGAGTCCGCCGGGCACCGGCTCGAGCAGGCCGGCCGCGACCAGCCGGCCGACCAGGGCCGCTCTTACCTCGATTCCCGAAGCGCCCGGAATCTCCCGTATCCTGAACTCGCTCGTCTCCTGGATGAAGCGCAGCTCCTGCTCGACTCCGGGATGGATCGCGAGGCGGTCGCCCGGGAAGGCGAGGTCGAGCCAGTCCCCGGCCCGGCGGAGGTGGAATATGGCGAGCGCAGAGTGGCGGACCCGGGTGTCGGCGGAAATTCCCGCTTCGCTCTCGGGCCTTGACAGAGGCGGCAACCCGGCGACGAACCGCGACGCGCGATGGTCCATCGCTGCCTCGACGAAACCGCCGGAGCGGCATCGGGCGATCAGCCGTTCCAGGCCGCCAACGACCTGCGGACCCAGCGACCCGATGCTCGCCGCCGGCTCGCGCAGTGACCGGTCGGAGTCGGACAGATGGTCGATCGCGGCGATCAGGGCCTCGCGAAGCGTGGTGGGGACGAACAGGACGGCGAGGTGAAGCGATTCGGAGACCGAATCGACCGTGTGCGGGGTGCCCCTGGGGATGTAGAGCAGGTCGCCCGGGCCGACGTCGATCGCGCGGTGTCGCTGCAGGTTGGGCGGCGGCTCGCCGATCTGCTTCCAGTTGTTCTGAAGCCCGGGCGGGTCGGTCGAGACGTACCAGCGCTTCCGGCCGTGCAGCTGGACGACGAGGTTGTCGCGAGAGTCGTAATGGACGACCGCCCCGGCGCCGGCCTTGCTCCAGAAGAGCGAGGCGTCGACCGGCTGGCGGAGCAGCAGCTCGAGCGCCCGGGCGAGGCGCCGCAGGGGCGGCGACAGCCGCACCACTTCGGGGATTCGGACCGTATAGTTCCGCTCGTGATAGGCTCGGACGAGCTCCCTGAAGGCCTCGGGGCCGGCGACCTTGCGCGGTCCGGGCGGAGGCAGCGACGGATCGACCCCGTGGCAGTCCAGGCGTTCGGAATGGGTGGAATATGCGGCGAGCACGGCCGCAAGCGGATCCTCGCCGAGCAGAGACGCCCGGGGGTGGCCGGGGCCGCCGGGGACATCGAGGACGCTTCGTCCCAGCGCGGCGAAGAAGGTCTCCAGCGGCAGCGGCGCGATAGTCTCCGTCAGGAGCGCCTGGGCTTCTTCGACGTTCATGCTTCCGTCCGAACCTGGCGAGCGAAGGACATGACGGCGATCCTAAGGCCTGTTCCCCGTCATTGCGAGGAGCGAAGCGACGAAGCAATCCAGGGCTCGAACGCCGCGCTGGATTGCTTCGCTTCGCTCGCAATGACGGCGGGCGGCTATGCCCCCGCCCGCTCCGCGAGCTTCCTTTCCCACGCAAGGGCGTGGGCGACGATCGTGTCGAGGTCGTCGAGCTTCGGGCGCCAGGGCAGGGTGGCCAGGATTCGGCCGTTGTCGGCGACGAGCGAATCGGGGTCGCCCGCCCGGCGCGGCTCCATCCGGCGCTCGATCCGAAGGTTGGTCACCCGGTCGACCGAATCGAGCACTTCGAGAACCGAGAAGCCGCGGCCGTAGCCGCAGTTCATGATGTGGCTGGTGGCCGGGTCCTCGATCAGCCGGTCGAGGGCGTCGACATGGGCGGCGGCGAGGTCGCTGACGTGGATATAGTCGCGAACCCCGGTTCCGTCGGGCGTTTCGTAGTCGGTGCCGTAGACCGATACCGACTGGCGCTTGCCGGTCGCAGCCTCAACCGCGACCTTGATGAGGTGGGTCGCCCCGGCGGTCGACTGCCCGGAGCGGCCCTGCGGGTCGGCTCCGGCGACGTTGAAGTAGCGAAGCGCGCAGAAGTTGATCGGATGGGCGAGGGCGGTGTCGGCGAGCATCCGCTCGGTCATCAGCTTCGACCAGCCATAGGGATTGATCGGCTGGGTCCGCGAGGTCTCGACGACGGGCACGGCCTCCGGGATCCCGTAGGTCGCGGCGGTCGAGGAGAAGATGAAGTGGCGGACCCCGCCCAGAACCGCGCTCTCGATCAGCGAGCGGCTCTTCACCGTGTTGTTCTCATAATATTTTAGCGGCTGCTCGACGGATTCGGGAACGACGATCGAGCCCGCGAAATGGATGATCGCGCCGATCTCATGCTCCTCGATCAGCCGGGCGAGCAAAGGCTGATCGGCGATGTCGCCCTCGACGAAGGTCGCCTCGTCCGGGACCGCCCAGCGGAAGCCGGTGGTCAGGTTGTCGATGACGACGACCTTCCAGCCGGAGTCGAGGAGTGCGAGGACGGCGTGGCTTCCGATATAGCCGGCGCCGCCGGTCACGAGCACGGTGGGCTTGTTCATCTAACCTCTTTCGCAAGGGAACCCGATTGCGGCAGGAGCGCTGAGGGGATCGTTACAGCGCCCATATGAACGCGCGCGCTAGACAAGAGGTGCCGGGATGAAAACAGCTTTTGTGCGAAGCGCCCCCCTTCTGCTCGCGGCGGCGCTCGCCGCATGCGCGGGCGGGGGCGCAAGGGAAAGGCCGGTGGCCGGCGGGATCGACGTCGCCCGATTCCACCTCGGCGAGCCGGTGGCCCGGGCCCAGATCGCGATCGAGCCGTTCGACAAGGCCGACGGCAACCGCCCCGAATTCCCCGCTTATTCCGCCGCCGTCGGCCGCGAGCTGACCCGGCTCGGCTGGACGGTGGTTCCGACGACCACCCAATCCGAGCAGATCGCGCTCATCGACCTCGAGCAGGGCAGCCGCGAGGCGGTGGCGGCGCTGAGCGCGGCCCGGATCGGCCGCGGAGTCGCCGGGACCGCGCCCGCCGGGACTTCGGCCAACGTCACCGCGAGCCTGCTCGAGGTGGCCATCCGGCGCCGGTCGGACGGGACCGTCTTCTGGGAAGGCCGGGCCGTGGACGAGGCCCCGACCGGAAGCGCCCAGGCGGCCCGGACCGCGGTCGTCGAGCGCCTCGCCGGAGCGCTGTTTCGGGACTTCCCCGGGGAGTCGGGCCGCACTATCAGGGTTCGATGACCCTATCCGTTACCAGCCCCTTCGATGGCGGCAACATTCGCACGGTCGCCATCGAGGGCAACCGGATCGACCTCGAGATCGTCAAGGACCACGCTTCCGATTTCTACCAATGGTTCTACTTCCGGCTGACCGGAGCCGCCGGACGGGAGGTGGAGCTCAGGATCGTCAATTGCGCGGGCGCGGCCTACCCGCTCGGGTGGCAGAACTACCGGGCCTGCATGTCCGTCGACCGCGAGGATTGGGAGCGGGTGGAGGATACGCGCTACGAAAGCGGGATCCTCACAATCCGGATCACGCCGGCGGCGAACAGCCTGTGGTTCGCCTATTTCGCGCCCTACACGATGGAGCGGCACCACGACCTCGTCGCCTCTCTCGCCGGCCATCCGGCGGTGGAGCATCGCTCGCTCGGCCGGACTCTCGACGGCCAGGAGATGGATTATCTCCGGATCGGCGAAGGCCCGCTTCAGGTCTGGTTCTACGCCCGCCAGCATCCGGGCGAGACGATGGCGGAATGGTGGATGGAGGGGGCTCTGGAGCGGCTCCTCGACGATTCCGATCCGGTCGCCCGGCGCCTTCTCCAAAAGGCGACCTTCCATATCGTCCCGAACATGAATCCCGACGGCTCCCGCCGGGGCCATCTTCGAACTAACGCCGCCGGGACCAACCTCAACAGGGAGTGGCACGACCCGAGCCCGGAGCGGAGTCCGGAAGTGCTGTGCGTCAGGAACGAGATGGACCGGACCGGCGTGCATTTCGCGATGGACGTCCATGGCGACGAAGCGATCCCGGCCAACTTCCTCGCGGGCTTCGAGGGCATTCCGAGCCACAATCCGGCGCAGCAGAAGCTGTTCGACCGATTCAGCGAGGAGCTGGTCCGGGTCTCTCCCGATTTCCAGACCCGGAAGGGCTATGAGGTCGCTCGCCCCGGGGAGGCGAATCTGTCGATGTCGACCGCGCAGCTGGCTGAAAGGTTCGGAGCGGTCTCGATGACCCTGGAAATGCCGTTCAAGGACAATGACGACCTGCCCGACCCGCGGCGGGGCTGGTCGCCGGAGCGGAGCGCCCATCTCGGCCGCGCCTGCCTCGATGCCCTTCATGCCATCCTCGACGAGCTTCCGGCCGGGAAGCGGTAGGAACCCGGTCCGTCATTGCGAGCGTAGCGAAGCAATCCAGTGCAGTCCCGGAGGCCCGCTGGATTGCTTCGTCGCTTTGCTCCTCGCAATGACGGGTCGGCGCGAACGGAGAATCGAAAGCCCATGCCAACCCTCGTCCTCATCCGTCACGGCCAGTCGGCGTGGAACCTGGAGAATCGGTTCACCGGCTGGTGGGACGTCGACGTCACCGAGAAAGGGGCCGAGGAAGCCCGGCTCGCCGGCGAGCTGATGGCGGCGAAGGGCCTCGATTTCGACCTTTGCTTCACCAGCCTCCAGACCCGGGCGATCAAGACCTTGAACCTCGCGCTCGAGGCGATGGGGCGGCTGTGGCTTCCGGTCGAGAAGGACTGGCATCTCAACGAGCGCCATTATGGCGGGCTCACCGGGCTCGACAAGGCCGAGACCGCGGCGAAGCACGGCGACGAGCAGGTGCGCATCTGGCGCCGCTCGTTCGACATCCCGCCGCCGCCGATGGAGGAAGGCAGCCCCTACGACCTGACCGCCGACCGGCGCTATTCGGGAATCGAGGTTCCCAGGTCCGAAAGCCTCAAGGACACGATCGTCCGGGTCCTGCCTTATTGGGAGAGCCGGATCGCTCCGGCGCTCCGGGAGGGGCAGAGGGTTTTGATCTCCGCGCACGGCAATTCGCTAAGGGCCCTGGTCAAGCACCTGTCGAACATTGCGGACGACGAGATCAGCGGGCTGGAGATCCCGACGGGCCAGCCGATCGTCTATGAGCTGGATAAGGCGCTGGCGGCGACGGACCGCTATTATCTGAGCGAACGGTAGGAACCGTCATCCCAGCGAAGGCTAGGATCCCAGGGGGTGAAAGGCGCGGGCGTTCTTCACCCGCCGGGGCCCCAGCCTTCGCTGGGGCGACGAGCTACTCTCCCGCCCTCGCGAGCGCCTGGTTGCGCTCCGCCCGGGCCAGGACCTCGTCGAGCTTGTCCCCGGGCATGATTCCCGTCGTCGCGACCGCCGATTCGAGCTTCACCCTGGCGTGGCCGAGGTCGAGCGGGTTTTCGGCGATGCAGCGGGCGAGACGGTCGCCGGTGTCGATGGCGCTGTTGTGATCGAGATGATCGAGGATGAGGTCGAATCGCGCCTCGCCGGTCCGGGCGAGGATGTCGGTGGAACGGATCAGGCCGCAGAGCAGGCGGGCGACATGGACCAGGGCCGCGTCGACGGCGAAATGGCCGTGGAGCTCGTGGACCGAATCGAGATTGGTCAGCTCGATCCCGACGATCGCGGCGTGGGTGCCGTGGCGCTCGGCGAGGCCGACGACCCGCTCGAGCTCGGCTCGGAATCGAAGCGCGGTGGGAAGCGGAGTGAGGCTGTCGCTCTCCACGCGCTGCTCGAGCTCGCCGATCCGGCGCTGGGCCTCGGCCAAAGCGGCGCGCAGTAGCGCGTTCTCGTGGGAGGCGTCGACCGGAAGGCCGGCGAAATCGGAGGCGTGCTTGGACATGGCGCCTTCATAGCGCGATCTGGTTAAGCAAAAACGAACCTCTGGCCTCCCCGCCCGCGCCCCGGTAGAGGAGCGAGGATGGCCGAGGTCGGGATCATCATGGGCAGCCGCTCTGACTGGGAGACGATGCGCCATTCCGCCGAGTTGCTCGACGCGCTTGAAGTGGCCTACGAGACAAAGGTGGTCTCGGCCCATCGAACCCCCGACCGCCTCTACGATTATGCTAAAGGCGCCGCGCAGCGCGGGCTCAAGATCATCATCGCGGGGGCCGGAGGCGCGGCTCACCTGCCGGGCATGGCGGCTTCGATGACCCGGCTTCCGGTGCTCGGAGTGCCGGTCCAGAGCAAGGCGCTGAGCGGCCTCGACAGCCTCCTCTCCATCGTCCAGATGCCGGCCGGAGTGCCGGTGGCGACGCTCGCCATCGGGCAGGCGGGCGCCGCCAATGCCGGGCTCCTCGCCGCGTCGATCCTCGCCCTGTCGGACGAGGCGCTTGGCGAGCGCCTGGAGGCGTGGCGGCAGCGGCAGACGGACGGCGTCGCCGAGACTCCTGAATGAGGCTTCCGCCGGGGTCGACCATCGGAATCGTCGGCGGCGGGCAGCTCGGCCGGATGCTTGCGATCGCGGCCGCCCGGCTCGGCTACAAATGCCATATCTACGCGCCGGACGAGGCGCCGCCCGCCGCCGAGGTCGCTTCCGCCTTCACTCGCGGCGCCTGGGAGGATGAGGACTCGCTCGCCGCCTTTGGACGGACCGTGGATGTCGCCACCTACGAGTTCGAGAACATCGCGGCCGCGCCCCTCGCCGCGCTCGCCGCCCAGGCGCCGCTCTATCCGCCCGCCGACGCGCTTGCGGTCGCCCAGGATCGGCTCAGCGAGAAGAACTTCGTCGCGAATATCGGAGGAGCGCCGGCTTCGTTCCAGCCCGTGGACGATCGCTCGGGCCTGGACGACGCGCTTGCGGGGCTCGGAGTCCCCGCGGTGCTGAAGACCCGCCGGTTCGGCTATGACGGCAAGGGCCAGGCGCGGATCGTGAGGCCATCCGAGGCAGACGAAGCCTGGCGGTCGGTTCGCGGCGCGCCGTCGATCCTCGAGGCCTTCGTCGCCTTCGAGGCCGAATTCTCGATCCTGCTGTGCCGGGGCCTGGACGGGAACGCCGTCGCCTGGCCGGCGCCGCGCAACACGCACCAAGGCGGAGTGCTGCGCCGCTCGCAGGTGCCGGCGCCGGGCCTGGAGGCGCAGGTCGCCGAGGCCGAAGCGCTCGCCCGCAAGGTGGCGGAGGCGCTCGATTATGTCGGCGTCCTGGCGCTCGAATTCTTCGCGACTTCGGGGGGGCCGCTGTTCAACGAGATGGCGCCGAGGGTCCACAATAGCGGCCACTGGACGGTGGAGGGCTCGGTCACCTCCCAGTTCGAGAACCATGTACGCGCGATCTGCGGCCTTCCGCTTGGTGCGACCGGACTGACCGGCGCCCGGGTGGAGATGGAGAATCTGATCGGCGGCGAGTCGGACGGCTGGGCGGGTATCCTGGCCGACCCGGCGGCGCACCTCCACCTCTACGGCAAGGGCGAGGCACGGCCCGGGCGCAAGATGGGGCATGTGACCCGCGTCTATCGCTAGCTTCGTCCCGCGCCGTCCGAGCGAGATCGCGGCCGCCGTGCCGGTCGATCTTTCAACGCAAAGACGCAAAGACGCAACGAGCGCGGAGCGCTCCATGTCGCCCGTGCCGGCGGGAGAAGCGGCCTTATCGGGATGAGCGGGAATTTGTCCGCTTCGCGGAGTCGTCGCGTCTTTGCGTCTTTGCGTCTTTGCGTCCAAAAATGAGTTCGCACCGAGGCGGCGAATTGGCCCGGGAAGCGCCGGACGGCCTTCATCCCGGCGGAACCCGGGGGCCTCGGGCCGAAAAGTCGCGGCGGGTCTCCCCGAGATCCCGGCCTTCGCCGGGGCGACGGGAGGGCACTCCTTCGTCGCCCCAGCGAAGGCTGGGGCCCCGGCGGGTGATGGGCGCGGAGCTTTTCACCCCCTGGGATCCCGGCCTTCGCCGGGATGACGGCAGGCGCACCCCGGTGGGCCCATCCGCCGTCACTTCGGCTGGACGACCTCCACCGGGAGGCCGAGCCCGTTGAGCTGCGGGCGCACCTTGGCGGCGTCGCCGACCACGACCCAGACCATCTTCTTCGGGTCGATCACCTTGCGCGCGGCCTGGTCGATCGTGCTGATCGTCATTCCCCGGTAGCGGTCGGAAATCGTCTCCCAATAATTGTCGGGGCGCTTGTAAAGCGCGTTCGAGCGAAGCGCGTTGAGGACGGCCCCCGAAGTCTCGAACTGGCCTGCGAGCTGGCGGGTATTGCCGTTGATCACCTGCCTGAGCTCGGAGTCGGTCAGCCCCTTGTTGCCGAGGAAGCCGGACACCTGATCCATCAGCGCGCGGATCGCCGGACCGGTCTTGTCGGCCTGGACGGGGGCGGTGATGAGGTAGGGAACGCTCTGCTCGCGCATTCCGATGTTGCTCCGCGACCCGTAGGACCAGCCCTTGGTCTCGCGAAGATCCATGTTGATCCGTGACAGGAAGTTGCCTCCGAGGACTTCGTTGGCCGCGTTGAGGGTCAGCACGTCGTCGGTTCCGCGAACCGGCAGCACCGCTCCGGCGAGGATCAGCGACTGCGGCGATTGCGGACGGTTGACGAGGACGATCCGGGGCCTCGGGGCGGGCGGGGTCGAGGCGAAGTTCTTGCTCCCCTTGGGCGCCGCCGGAGCGGTCCAGTTGCCGAACCGAGCCTCGAGCATCGGCACCAGCTGCGCGAGCGGCAGATCGCCGACCGCGTAGATTGTGGCGTTGTCGGGGCGGATCCAGCTCTGGTGGAACCGGATCAGGTCGTCGCGGGTGAGCCGGGAGATGACCGCCTTGTCGCCGAGCCCGCTCGACGGACGTCCATAAGGATGGTTCGCCCCGAACAGGATGGGCGGAAGCGTTCGCGCTCCAAGGCCGTTGGGCTCGCTCAGTTCCTGGTCGATGGCGCTGAGCTGCTGGGCCCGGAGCCGCTCGACCTCGCCGGGCTCGAAGGCCGGGTTTCGCACGATGTCGGCGAGAAGGTCGAGCGAAGCGCCCAAATTGGGAGTCAAAGCGGCCAGGCTGACCGCGGTACGGTCGAGCGAGGTCTCGGGCCCGATCGCGGCCCCGAGCCGCTCCTGCTCTTCGGCGATCTGGACCGAGTTGCGGCTGGTGGTGCCCTCTTCGAGCAGGCTCAGCATCAGCGACTGGGTGCCGAGCGCATCGGCCGGATCGGCGGCGACGCCGGCGTCGAACTCGACCGCCACCCGGACGACCGGAACCGCTGTTCGACGGGCGTAGACGACCGGAATTCCGTTCGACAGCCGGGCACGCTCGATGTCCGGGAAGTCGAGGTTCGAGATCTCGCCGACCTCGGGCATCGGGATCTTCTGGAAGGACAGCGGCTCGGGCGCATTCGAGTCCGGCGCCGCGAACGGCAGGGGCGCCATCGGCTTCTCGCCCGGCCGGGGCTGGCGATAGTAACGCGGCCTTTGGCTCGCCGCTCCGCCGCGCGAGCCCTTGGCTTCCTCATAGGCCTTGCGCTCGCCCGGCTCGACCCTGAGCGCGTAGACGGGACGGGTCAGCCATTTCTGCATCGCCGCCCTGACGGTCGCGGGCGTGACCCGGCCGTAGGCGAGGAGCTGCTTCTTGTAGAAATCGGGATCGTTCGCGTAGAGCGCGCCCTCGGCGAGGGCGACAGCCTTGCCGCCGAAGCCGCCGACCTGCTCGAGCCCGCGGATCCGGCCGGCGACGTCCGACATCACGACGCGCTGGACCTCGTCCTCGGTGGGGCCGTTGGCGATCAGGTCGGCCACGATCCGGTCGAGCCGCGCTCCGACCTTGTCGGGATCCTCGCCGGGCTTGACGTCGACCTGGATCTCGAACTGGCTGACCCGGTGGAAGGGCAGGACATAGGCGCGAACTCCGACGGCGCTCTGGTCCTTTCGGACCAGCTCGTTGTCCAGCCTCGAGCTTGCAAGGCCGCCGAGGACCCCGGCGGCGACGTCGAGCTGGACCGCGGCGTCGTCGAGCATCCCGGGAACGACCCAGTTGCGGTAGAGCCGGGTGTTGGCGACCCGGTCGGTCATCACCTCGACCTTGGGCGCGGGCAGGGTCGGGACGTCCGCCTTGGCGGGATTGTTGACCGGTCCGCGGGCGATCTTTCCGAAATGCTTCTCGACCAGCGGGCGGGCCTCGGCGGCCGAGACGTCGCCGGCGAGGACGAGGACGGCGTTGTTCGGACCGTATCTCGAACGGAACCAGTTCTTCACGTCCTCGAGCGAGGCCGAATCGAGGTCCGCCATCGAGCCGATGGTGGAGTGATGATAGGGATGGCCTTCCGGGAAGAGCGCCTGGAGCTGGGCATATTCGACGAGACCGTAGGGTTCGTTGTCGCCCTGGCGTTTCTCGTTCTGGACGACCCCGATCTGGTTGGTCAGGTTCTGCTGGGTGATCGCTCCGAGCAGGTGGCCCATCCGGTCCGCCTCGAGGAACAGGCCGCGCTCGAGCGCGGGCCTCGGCACGGTCTGGAAATAATTGGTCCGGTCGAACCATGTCGTTCCGTTGAAGTCGGTCGCTCCGATCTCGCGCAAGGGTTCGAAATAGTCGCCGGGGGCGTTTTCGGAGCCGTTGAACATCAGATGCTCGAACAGGTGGGCGAAGCCGGTCTTGCCCTTGGGCTCGTCCTTCGATCCGACATTGTACCAGATGGAGATCGCGACGACCGGCGCCTTGCGGTCCTCATGGACGACGACCCTGAGGCCGTTGTCGAGGGTGAACTGCTCGTAGGGGATGTCGATCTGGCGGACCAGCTGGGCGACCGGGACGGGGCCGGCGGGGGCCGCCGCCGGAGCGTCGGAAGCGGTCTCGGCGGCGGCGGGAGCGTCGGACGCGCTCGCCACCTCGTCGGTGTTCGTCGAGGCGCAGGCCGTGACGGCGAAGGCGGAAAAGAGCGCGAATGGGAGCAAGAGGCGGCGCATTTTGGCAGTCCTTCCCGAGTCTTGTTAGCGGCGGCCTATAGCGGCGCGATGGCCCGCGCAATGGTCGGATTGGCGCACGCCGACGTTTATCAATTCCTCCGCGAGGCTGCTCGGGGAGGGGGACCGGGCGAAGCCTGGTGGAGGGGAAATTCGGACTCCCCATCGCCCCTCCACCACGGCGCTTCGCGCCGCGGTCCCCCTCCCCCAGCCAAGCTGGGGAAGGAATAAGCACGGCGCGCTTTTGACGCCGGGCCGATCTGCTGTAGGGACCGCCAAGCCCACCCCCGGTCCAGGATTTCCCCATGCGCTTCAACAGCTTCGGTATCACGTTCCTAAGCCTCGCACTCGCCTCCCCTGCCCCAGCCCAGCCCGCCGCCACTCCCGCATTCTCCCCCGAAAGCTTCCGAAGCCACGTCGCCTTCCTCGCCGACGACAAGCTCGAGGGGCGCGACACGGGCAGCCGGGGCTTCGACATCGCGGCGCTCTACGTTGCGAGCCGGTTCGAGGCACTGGGGCTCAGGCCGGCAGGCAAAAGCGGCTGGTACCAGGAGGTGCCGTTCTTGGAGATGCGCCTCGCCGGGGAGCCGGGTTCGCTCACCATCGGCGGGCGACGTTTCCTCCACGGGCAGGAGGTGGTGCTCAGCCCAACTCCCGACGCAGCGCCGGTCGCGATCGAGGCCCCCGCGGTCTTCGTCGGCTACGGCCTCGAGGCTCCCCAGATCGGGATCGACGATTACAAGGGGCTCGACGTCCGTGGGAAGGTCGTCGTCGTACTGAACGGCTTCCCTGCCGGCATGAAGAGTGACATCGGCGCCCATCTCAACTCGGACAAGCGGCGGGTCGCTTCCAGCCACGGCGCGGTCGGGGTCGTTACGATCCGCACCCTTTCGGAAGCGAAGCGGCGGCCCTGGGCGCGGATGGCCCAGAATGCCGGCGAGCCCGGCGTGGGGTGGATCGGCGAGGACGGCGAAGCCTACACCCCGGCCCCGGGCCTGCGCTTCCGGGCGAGCGTCGACTCGCCCGCCGCGGAAGCTTTGTTCGCCGGAGCGGGCACCCCGCTCGCGCGGGTGCTGGCGGAGGCCGACCGCAAGGGCGGGCGGCCCAGGGGCTTCGCGCTCAAGCCGACCGTCTCGGTCAGCCAGCAAAGCGCCCAGCGCCGGTTCTCGAGCCCAAACGTGCTCGCCATCCTTCCCGGATCGGACCCGAAGCTCGCCGGCGAATATGTGCTTCTCATGGCGCATCTCGACCATGAGGGGGTGAAGAAGGAAGGGGACGGCGACCGGATCTACAACGGCGCGATGGACAATGCGGTCGGGATCGCGACCATGATCGAGGTCGCCCGGGCGATGGCGACTTCGCCCGACCGGCCGAAGCGCTCGATCCTGTTCGCCGCGGTGACCGCCGAGGAGAAGGGCCTGCTCGGCGCCCAGTATCTCGCCCGCCACCCGGTCGCGGGCGGCAAGGTCGCGGCGGTGGTCAATCTCGACATGCCGGTGCTTCTCTACGACTTCACCGACGTGATCGCCTTCGGAGCCGAGCATTCGACGATGGGCGAGGCGGTCGCCCGGGCGGGCCGCGGAATGGGGGTCGCACTCTCCGAGGATCCGCTCCCGCAGGAGGGGCTGTTCACCCGCTCCGACCATTACCGCTTCGTCCAGGAAGGCGTGCCGTCGGTCTTCCTGATGACCGGCTTCGCGGGCAGCGGGCGGGAGAAGTTCACCGACTTCCTCGCCACCCATTATCACAAGGTCAGCGACGACCTCGCTCTGCCGATCGACTGGAAGGCCGGAGCGAAGTTCGCCCGGATCAATTACGAGATCGCCCGCGAGATCGCCGATGCCCCCCGGGCGCCGCGCTGGTATGCCGACAGCTTCTTCGGGAAGGCGCTGGCGCCGGGGCGGGAGAAGGCCGTCCGCTGACTTGCCTCCCCATCGCCAGATGCGATGGAAATTCGGTGACAGTGCACCCATTTCGCCGCCCCGCGAAGAATTAGTGCACTGTCACCAATTTGCTCCGGTAAATCGGTGACAGTGCACTAATTTCGGCACTCGGCCTTCAAGAAGCGAAAAAGTGCACTGTCACCGACTTAGACCGCTGAATCGTCGCTCGGCGGAGGGCGCTTCGGCTTGCGGCCGCGTCGGCGTGGCTGGATCGTTCGGCCGGAGGAGGCGGCGAGCCGGTCGAGGAAGGCGCGATCACCCACCGGCCGGCCGATACGCTCGGCCCGGCGCAGCCTCTCGCTCATCGCCGGGTCCTCTCCCGCCTCGAGCAGGGCTGCGAGATCCGGATAACGGGCGGCGACGGGGCCGCACGCGGTCAGGCCATCCTCCTCGTTCCCGAGATGGGCATGGACGCTCGACCAGCGCCAGTCGCGAGCGCGCTCGGCCAGCCCGGCCCGAACCGGGTTGAGGAGGACGTAGCGCACGGCCGCGGCGAGGTGCGGTTCGTCCATCGCCACGCAGCCGAACCGGCCCTGCCAGAAATGGCCGCAGCGGTCCTCGCGGGCGTGGATATAGCCGGCGTAGCGCCGATGGAGCGGGGCGAGCGCCCGGCGCAGGCCGTCCGTGTCGGACGGCGCCAGGATCAGGTGGACATGGTTGGGCATCAGCACCCAGGCCCAGGCCTCCACCCCCTGTGCCCGGCAGGCGGCGGCCAGCCAGTCGCGGTAGCGGGCATAGTCGCAATCCCGGAAGAAGACCCGGCGGCGACCGTTGCCGCGCTGTGTGACGTGATGGGGGATTCCGGGGACGACGAAACGGGCGAGGCGCGGCATTTCGCGAAGCTGCCATTCTGCAAAACCGTGGTCAAGAGCGACGAGTTACGACGATTTCCGACAATAAGTGGACTGTCACCGTTATTTGAAATAATACGGTGACAGTGCACTTATTTCCCAGCCTCTTCGCCTGCGGCTTCGGTCAGCCGGGGGCACATTAGCCCGCCGGCGCCGGAACCTCTTGTGTTGCTCAAAGGCCACACCATATCGTCCGCAAGTCACTGGAAGGGGCAGATATGAACCTCGAGAAATTCACCGAGCGGGCGCGGGGATTCCTGCAGGCGGCGCAGACCATTGCGCTTAGGATGAACCATCAGCGGATCACTCCGGCCCATGTGCTCAAGGCCCTGCTCGACGACGAGCAGGGCATGGCCGCGGGCCTCATCGCCCGCGCCGGCGGGAGCGCCGAGGCGGCCCGGCGGGAGTCGGACGAGCAGCTTGCGAAGATTCCGGTCGTCACCGGCGGCGGCGCCAATTCGACGCCGGGGCTCGACGCGGAGACGCTTCGAGTCCTCGACCAGGCCGAGCAGGTCGCCCAGAAGGCGGGCGATTCCTACGTCACCGTCGAGCGGCTGCTCCTCGCTCTGGTTCTCGCGACGACGACCGGCGCCGGCAAGGCGCTCGCCGACGCGGGGGTCAAGGCGGAAGCGCTGAACGCCGCGATCAACGAGCTTCGCGGCGGCCGGACCGCCGATACCCAGTCCGCCGAGGACCGCTACGAGGCCCTGAAGAAGTTCGCGCGCGACCTCACCCAGGCGGCGCGCGACGGCAAGCTCGATCCGGTCATCGGCCGCGACGAGGAGATCCGGCGAACCGTCCAGATCCTCGCCCGCCGGACCAAGAACAACCCCGTCCTGATCGGCGAGCCGGGAGTCGGCAAGACGGCGATCGCGGAAGGCCTCGCGCTCCGGATCGCCAATGGCGACGTGCCCGACAGCCTCAAGGACCGGCGGCTGATGGCGCTCGACATGGGCTCGCTCATCGCCGGAGCGAAATATCGGGGCGAGTTCGAGGAGCGGCTGAAGGGAGTCCTCGACGAGGTCCGCCAGGGCGAGGGCGACATCATCCTTTTCATCGACGAGATGCACACGCTGATCGGCGCCGGGAAGGGCGAAGGCGCGATGGATGCATCCAACCTGCTCAAGCCCGCGCTCGCCCGGGGCGAGCTCCACTGCATCGGCGCGACCACGCTCGACGAATATACCAAGCATGTCGAGAAGGACCCGGCGCTCCAGCGCCGGTTCCAGCCGGTCGTCATCGGCGAGCCGACGGTCGAGGACACGATCTCGATCCTCCGCGGGCTCAAGGAGAAATACGAGCTTCACCACGGAGTGCGGATCACCGACGGCGCCCTGGTCTCGGCGGCGACGCTGAGCCACCGCTACATCACCGACCGGTTCCTCCCCGACAAGGCGATCGACCTGATGGACGAGGCGGCGTCGAGGCTCCGGATGGAGGTGGAATCCAAGCCGGAGGAGATCGAGAATCTCGACCGGCGGATCATCCAGCTCAAGATCGAGCGCGAGGCTCTCAAGAAGGAGAAGGACCGGGCTTCCCAGGACCGGCTGAAGGCGCTGGAGGAGGAGCTCGCCAACCTGGAGGAGCAGTCCGCCGGGCTCACCCAGCGCTGGCAAGGCGAGAAGGAGAAGCTGGCCGGCGAAGCCAAGATCAAGGAGGAGCTCGACCGGGCCCGGCTGGAGCTGGAGCAGGCGCAGCGCGCCGGCGACCTCGCCAAGGCGGGCGAGCTTCAATATGGCCGGATCCCGGCGCTCGAGAAGCAGCTCGCCGAGGTCGAGGTCGCGAGCCAGAGCGCGATGCTCCGAGAGGAGGTGACGAGCGAGGACATCGCGTCCGTCGTCGCGCGCTGGACCGGGATCCCGATGGAGCGGATGCTGGAGGGCGAGCGGGCGAAGCTGATCAACATGGAGACCGAGATCGGGCGTCGAGTAATCGGCCAGGAGGAGGCCGTGAGGGCCGTCGCCAAGGCGATCCGACGCTCGCGCGCGGGCCTCCAGGATCCGAACCGGCCGATGGGCAGCTTCCTCTTCCTCGGGCCGACCGGCGTCGGCAAGACCGAGCTGACCAAGTCGCTCGCCTTGTTCCTGTTCGACGATCCGAACGCGATGGTCCGGATCGACATGTCGGAGTTCATGGAGAAGCATTCGGTCGCCCGCCTGATCGGGGCGCCTCCCGGCTATGTGGGCTACGAGGAAGGGGGAGTGCTGACCGAGGCGGTCCGGCGGCGGCCCTACCAGGTCGTCCTGTTCGACGAGGTCGAGAAGGCGCATTCCGACGTCTTCAACGTCCTCCTCCAGGTGCTCGACGACGGGCGTCTGACCGACGGCCAGGGCCGGACGGTGGACTTCACCAACACGATCATCATCCTGACCTCGAACCTTGGAAGCCAGTTCCTCACCAATCTCGGCGAGGGGCAGAATGTCGAGGACGTGGAGCCGCAGGTGATGGAGGTAGTGCGCGGCCATTTCCGGCCGGAATTTCTCAACCGCCTGGACGAGATCATCCTGTTCCACAGGCTCGCCGCCGAGCATATGGCGCCGATCGTCGACATCCAGGTCGGCCACGTCCAGGGGCTTCTCGCCGACCGCAAGGTCAGGCTGGAGCTCAGCGAGAAGGCGCGGGCCTGGCTCGGCCGGGTCGGCTACGATCCCGTCTACGGCGCCCGGCCGCTGAAGCGGGCGGTGCAGAGGTACCTTCAGGACCCCCTGGCCGACGCGATCCTTCGCGGCGACGTTCCGGACGGCTCGGTGGTCAGGGTCGAGGAAGGCGACGGTGCGCTGACGCTGGAGACGGAGGAGCAGAAGGCGGCCTAACGCAGTCCGTCATCCCGGCGAAGGCCGGGATCCATGAACACGGATCGAGCGAGGTTTCCACGGGCGGTGTTCATGGATTCCGGCTTCCGCGGGAATGACGAAATTGGTGGCATGGAGCCCTGCCCGTCGTCCCGGCGAAAGCCGGGACCTCGTCGGGTGATGAGCGCGGCGCCTTTTCCGCGCCGAGGTCCCGGCTTCCGCCGGGACGACGAGATCACTTCCCGCTGGTGCTTCCGTGAGTGCCCTGAAGGGCGCCCCATTCGCGCTGGGTCTGCTGGCTCATCCGGGACCATTCGGCGGCGGTCGCGCAATGCCGCTCGTAATCGGCGAGCGAGCCCGTCTTCACCTTGCGGCGGCAGATCTTCTTCTCCGGCGGGGGCGTGGCGGCGATCTTGATCGGCGATGCGACGATCGGCGCAGCGCCGGGAAGGCGCCAGTTGACCACGCCCGTGGTCACCATGTTGGTCCTGCGCCCGTCCGCGCCGCGCACGCCCTTGAAGGTCGCCCGGTTGAGGATCAGGTCGCAGGTCTCCTGGTCGAGCCTCTTGTAGCCGCTGCTTTGCGTGACCTCGCAGGAGGTCGCATAGCCTTCGCGATCGAGCGCCACCTTGAAGCCGACCGAGCCCTGCTCGCCGGCCGCCCGGGCGCGCTCCGGATATTGGCTGAGGATCACCTCTTCATTCGCCGCCTCGCGGGCAGCGGCCTCGGGCGCCGGGGTCGCCGCCCCTGCGAGGAGCACTGACAGGAAGATCATTGGAGCCATGGCAAGTTCCTCACATTCCGGTCCAACTTTTACCCGAAAGGGGGCGCCGGTTCAACGCTCCTGCCTTGCTCGATTCTGGTCGGGCGGGATCGGCGGAAGGAAGTCCGCCCGGCGCCAGGGCGGGTCGGTCGGCTCTTCCGGGTCCGGGACGGCGAAGCTCAGATAGCCGAAGAAAGTCGCGATCAGCCTCTCGGCGGAATCGAGGATCGCCGTCCGGCCGTGCATGAAGCGGCTGTTGTCGAGCATGAGGACGTCGCCGACCCGCCAGGCGACCTCGACCGCCAGCCGGTCGCCGGCCGCCTTGATTGCCTGGAGCCAGGCCTCCGGCACCTGCCGCCCGTCGTCGAGCAGCGGGTGATCCGGACGATTGTTGTTGAATCGGGCGAAGAGGAGGAAATTCCCGAAAGCGGGCGCATCGACGAACATCGGGCGATGGAGTGCCGGGCGGGTGAAGAAGCGGACGATCTCGTCGCCGTAACGCCGGAACTTGTAGGGACAGGAGGCCGGCGGGTCGGCGAGCTGGGAGTCGCTCGGGTCCGGCGTGCCGAGCCAATATTCGAGCAAGGCGGGCCAGGTCGGCTTCACGTAGAGCAGCCGACGTCCCTCGAGCCCCCGCCTGACCTCCTCCGGCAGCGCCCGGACCAGCTCGACCCCGTCGCAGATCGTCGTCGCTCCGCCCCGGCTCGGAGCCGACATGCAGGCGAAGAAGGCCGCGTCCGGTTTCCAAGGCTCGCGCGACAGCTCGGGGTGGAGGTTGAAGGGCCCGGTGCCGCCGTCGACCGTGTGGATGTTGTTGGCCGGATCGAGCGGCTGGCGGCCCGGGCTTTCGTTGAACACCGAGGTCGAGCAGAATAGCCGGGCGAAGGCGTTGAACTGCGCGACGTCCGCGCCGAAGCCGCGAAGCAGGAGCGCTCCGTGGGCTTTGTACAGGCGGACGATCTCGGACGCATCGACGTCGAGGATCGAGCTCTCGCCCGAAGCTTCGATCAGAACCTGGGGACGGCCCGGCTCGGGCAATTGAATCTTCGGCATGGCGAGGCCCCCGGATAGCCGATGCGGGCGGTGCGAGCTATAGGCCAGATGATGTCCCTCACCCTCGACGAACTGTTCGCTTCGCCCGACCATTACCTTCACTCGTTCGAAGGCGCGGCGGCCCTCTTCATGCCGATGGACCGGGATTCCTATCATCGCTCGATCTTCCTCGACGGCCGGATCTCGCCGGCCGCCAGCCGGACGATGAAGGTTCCAGCAAGCGCTCTGGTCGGCCCCGGCCGTAGACCGGCGCCGACCGGCTGGATCTTCCACGTCGCCCATTGCGGCTCGACCCTTCTCGCCCGGGCGCTGGACCGGACTTCGACGAACCTCGTTCTTCGCGAGCCGCTGGCGCTTCGGCAGCTTGCACTCGCTCCGGACCCCGGCCGACTGGCGCTGACCGCGGCGATGCTGTCCAAGCGCTACCGGGCCGATCTGCCGACGATCGTCAAGGCGAACGTGCCGGTCAATTTCCTGCTGCCCGCATTGACCGCTATCGACCCGGGGGCGAGCGCGATCTTCCTCCATGCGACCCTTCGCGACTATCTGCTGGCGATCCTGCGCAGCGACAATCATCGCGACTGGCTCCGGCGCGTCACGGCTCAGCTTGCCGCTTTTCTCGGCGACCTCTCGGGGCTTTCCGACGCCGAGCGCTGCGCCGCCCTCTGGCTGGCCCAGATCCGCGCCTTCGAAGCGGCGATCACGCCGATGAAGAACGCCCGGACTCTCGACGCGGAAGCCTTTTTCGCCGATCCGTATTCCGTGCTTGAAGCGGCCGCCGGCCATCTCGGAGTGCCGATGAGCGCGGCCCAGATCGCCGAGACCGTCGAGGGCCCGCTCTTCGCGACCTATTCCAAGAATCCCGAGCAGCCCTTCGACAATGCAGCGCGGCTCGCCCGCCGGTCGGAGCTGGAGGGGCCGCTCGCCCAGGAGCTTGCCGAAGCCGGCCGCTGGGTCGAGGCCGCCGGCGGCGCATCGACGGAAGCAGGGTTGGAAGCGAGAGCGCTCCTCACCTGACCCGCCTGGAGCATGATCATGTCAGTTGGAGTCTTCTTCGTCATGCCAGCGAAGGCTGGCATCCATGCTGAGTCCGCGCCGGCTCGGCCCTCGGCATGGACCCCAGCTTTCGCTGGGGTGACGGTGAAGGCAGCTCCTACCTGAGTCGATCACGTCCTAGTCGCTGATCCCGAAAGCGGAATCCTCGCCGCCGTTCGCCGAGGCGGCGATCCCGTAGAATTGGCGGAGCAGGTTGCGCTCGGTCTCGGTGATATACGGGTTCCAGACGTCGAAGATCAGGATCGCCCGGACCTGGTCCGAGCGGTTCCACGCCTCGTGCTCGATGGTGTCGTCGAAGGCCCAGGCGCGGCCGACCTGCCACTCGCGGGTCTCGCCCCCGACCCGGAAGCCGCAGCCGGGCGGAACGATCAGCGGCAGGTGGATGATCGCCCGGACGTTGCTGACTCCGCTATGGGCGGGCAGGTGGGCGCCCGGCTGGAGAAGCGAGAAGAAGACGGTCGGAGTCCGCCCGGGCAGGTCGGACAGAGGCAGCGCCTCCACCGCCGCGGCGGTCTGCGGCACCCGGGCGCAGACCGACTCGTCGCGCCGCCCGTCCTTCCACAAATGAAGCGCGCCCCAGTCGAGCTTGTGGTCGAGCGCAGACCATTTGTTCGCCGGAGTTCCCGGCTCCATCGCGACATAGGGGCGGATCGCGGACCCATTCTGCGCGAGCAGGGCTTCGAGCTCGGCCCGGATGACGTCGGTCTTCGATTCTATCCGCTCGAGCCAGGGGAAATGGCTTCGCTCGAAGAATTCGTCCGCCGGAAGAAAAGGGAAATGCATTCCGGCCGGCTGGTTCGAATAGATTTCGCGGCGGCCTAGAGCATGGTCGATGCAGGCGTCGAAGCGGCGCCGCTCCGCCGCCGACAGCGTCCGGCGCGCCTCTTCGAGCCCGCCTTCGACCGCGGCCGCGAAACCCGCCCGCTGAGCCGCCACGACATCGCGGGCGTGATCGAGCATCGATTCGAGCCCGGCCGCGCGCTCCTCCATCATGGCCGCCATTGCAAGCACGCCCGACCAGCGCTCCGCGGCACGCGCCCGATCGCCCGTCCGCTCGAACAGCTCGGCGAGCCTGACCAGCGCCATGAAGTGGCGCTGGTCGATCGCCAGAGCGCCCTCCAGCGCGAGGCGCTCCCCGGCGGCGTCGCCTTGCTCGCGGCGAGCCCGGGCGAGGTTCATCCACAACTCGGGCGAACCGGGGTCGGCGTCGATCGCGCGGCGGAAGAGGCCGGCAGCCTCGTCGCGCCTCCCTTGGGTGAGGACGGTCAGCCCGAGCATGTTCAGTGCGATCGGGTGTTCCCCGGCCCGCCCGATCAGGCTTTGCAGGAGCGCGGCCGCCTCATCCAGGCGGTTGCTCCGCCGCGCTTCGCGCGCGGCCGCCAGTGCCTGCTGAATCTCTGCTTCGTCCATGGCCGGTCAGTATCCAAGTCGGACCGGATCGACAAACGGGCGCACGGCCCCGATCCCGTTGTGGATTCGAGCCCTATTTGCCGTCGCAATTGCCCGTGTTCGCGGACACGCAAGGAGTGCTGTAATTCTGGGTCCGCAAATTGTCGCGTTCGCGCTCCCATTCCCGCTTGGTCTTGCAGGTTCGATAGGTGCCGACGAGCGAGCCGATCTGGGTGAAGCGCTTGCACACGACCTTGTCGGGATTGCCCGCCGCCTTCTCCGGAGCGTCGGTCCCCTGGCCGGGCGCCGCCTGCGCGGCCGAGGCGCCGATCAGGCAGCAGGCGAGCATGACGTTCGAAATACGCGACATAAGTCCTCCCTTGGAGCTCAGCATTCGCCCGACCGCCGATCGCAGGGGCTGGACCAGTTGACCGTCCGGGCATTCTCGCGCTCGCGTTCCCACTCACGCTTGGTCTTGCAGGTGCGATAGCTGCCGACGAGCGAGCCGATCTGGGTGAAGCGCTTGCACACGACCTTGTCGGGATTGCCCGCCGCCTTCTCCGGCGCGTCGACCCCCTGGCGAGGCACGGCCTGAGCGGCCGAAGCGGCGGCGAGGCCGCAAATGAACAGCAGTGCGACCGGGCGAGGCATTCGAAATTCCTCCTTCGTCAATTCACACTGGTTCATCCCGCCGCGCAGGATACAGGTATCGCGCCGATTATGTCGAATCGAATCACAAAAGCAAAGCCGGCGAAGGCGCTCGATCCCGCCAGGCGGGCCCGGATCGAGGAGGCGCTCGGCCGCGGCGACATCGAGCGGGCCGCGACCATCGCTGAAGTCGCTCTCGCCGCCGGTCAGTCCGACCCGATGGTGCTCAACCTCGCCGCCTGGCGCCGGGAGGAGGCCGGCGATTATCCGGGCGCCCACCGGCTTCTCCGCGAGGCGCTCGCCTTGGCGCCCGGCGACGTCATGGTGCTCGGGGCGATCGGCGCCGTGTTTCGAAAGGAGCATCGGCTGGACGAGGCGCTTGCGGTCCTCGACCGGGTTGTGGCGGCGGACCCGGGCCATTCCGCCGCTTGGCTCGAGCGCGGCTATACGCTCGAGGCCCTTCGGTCGGAGCCCGAGGCCGTGAAAAGCTATTCCCGGGCGCTCGCGCTGGACCCCGCTCTTGCGCCGGCCCTGGGCAAGCTCGCCGACATCGCCGCCAAGCGGGGAGATCGCGCCGAGGCGCGCAGCCATGCGGAGCGGGCCCTCGCGATCGAGCCTGCGAACCCGGCCGCCAATTTCGCCCTGGCGGCGATGGAGATCGAGGCCCGCGACGGAGCGGCGGCGGCCGCCCGCCTCGAAAGGCTTTTGACCGGCCCGCTGAAGGCGGACGACCGCACCCGGGCACTTACCCTGCTGGGCGATGCGCTCGACCGGCAGGACCGGTGCGAAGAGGCGTTCGACGCCTACGACCGGGCGCAATCCAACTTCCGGGCGGCCTATTCGGCGCTGCTCGCTCCCGGGCCGGGCCGACCGTCGCACCGGGCCTTCATCGAGGCGATCGCGGCGCAGGTCGAGCGCTCGCCGCCGCTCGCGGCCCCGCCCCACGCCCCGGCCGTCGAGGGCGCGGCAGCCGGGCACGTCTTCCTCCTGGGATATCCGCGCTCGGGCACGACCCTCGTTGAGAACATCCTTGCCAGCGCCCCGGAAGTCGTCGCGCTCGAGGAGCGCGACACCCTGGCCGACACGGACGAGGTCCTGGTCCGCAACGACGGCTCGATGCCGGACCTGGACTCGCTCGACGGCGAGATGCTCGCCAGGCTTCGCGCCGCCTATTGGGCGAGGGTCCAGGCGATGGCCGGCGACGTCGCGGGCAAGGTGTTCGTCGACATGAACCCGTTCAACGGGATCAAGCTTCCGATCATCGCCCGGTTGTTTCCGGGCGCGCGGATACTCGTCATGCGCCGCGACCCTCGCGACGTGGTGCTGAGCTGCTACCGGATCAACTTCACGCCCAGCCCCGCGACCTTCGCCTTCAGCGACCTCGAGGAGACCGCGCGCCATTACGACGCCCTGATGAAGCTGATCGAGCTCTGCCGGGAGCGGCTGCCGCTCGCCTTCCACGAAGTCTGGTATCACCGGCTGGTGGCGGATTTCGAGCCGGCGGTGCGCGCCATGGCGGAGTTCGCCGGGGTGGAATGGACCGATGACTTCCACGAATTCGACAAGACCGCCCGGACTCGCGGAGTGAGGACGGCCAGCGCGACGCAGGTCCGGCGCGGGCTCTATGACGGCGGCGGCGGCTGGCGGCGCTACGAAAGACGGCTCGCCCCGGCCCTTCCGATCCTCCGGCCCTGGGTGGAGCGGTTCGGCTTCGACGCGTAGCGCCGTAACGTCATCCCGGCGAAAGCCGGGATCTCGGGGAGGCCCGCCGAGACTTCTCGACCCGAGGTCCCGGCTTTCGCCGGGATGACGGAGCCGCCCGCCGGGCTCCGCAGCCAGCGCACACCCCGCTCCCAACCCGGCGCTCTTCAAAAAAAAGGGGCGGCCCGAAGGCCGCCCCGAGGGTTTCGAACGATGGTTCGCCTCAGAACTTGAGGCGAGCGCCGACCGCGAAGCGGCGGCCCAGAGCGTCGTAAGTCGACGGATAGGTGTTGCCGCTGTTGAACGAGGTCGTGCCGATGGTCGAACCCACGATCGGCGGCTTCTTGTCCAGGAGGTTCATCACCGTCAAGGTCAGGTCGAAATTCTCGGAAACGCCGAAGCGCACCGCGAGATCGAACCAGTTATAGGCTTTGATCTTGCAGGTATTGACCTCCTGACCGTTCAGCGCGCCACCCTTGAGGGGGCCTTCGAAGCAGGGGATCTGTCCAGCCGTTGGGTCGTTCGGGTCAGCATCCTCAGCCTGGACGCTGGAGATGTGGCGCCACAGCAGCGACAGGTCGATGTCCCCGAAGCTGAAGGTGGAACGCGCGTTCCAGCTCCACTCCGGCTGGATCGAGCCCGGGGTCGAGCTCGGCCCCGCCGAACCCGGCGAGCCGCAGTTCGGTCCGTAGGTGCCGATGCACTCGCGGGTGCCCGAAGCAGGCAGAACACCGCCGGCACCCGGGACGCCCGCTGGCAGGACCGAGCCGGGTACGATCGACTCGAACTCGGACCGGTGAGTCCAGTTGCCTTGGAAGCTCAGATTGAGCTTGGCGAAGCCGAGGTCCCGCCGATAGTTCGCTCCGAAGTCCACACCGTCGGTGAGGATCCGCCCGGAGTTGGAAACCGGAAAGATCAGGCCCGGGGTCGTCGCCGCGTCGCCCGAAAGGGTTCCCAGGACCGGGTCGCGACGGAGAAGACCGCAGATCGGGTTGTTGACCGACGCCGCCGTAACTCCGGTGCCGTTAGCATCCCCGAAGCATCCGTTGATAAGGTCGCCCGGGGTAGGCTGGGAAATCGCACGCTTGATCTCGATCTTATAGTAATCGAGCGTCAGCGACAGGCCCGGGACGAACCGCGGCTGGAACACGACGCCTACCGTGTAGCTGTCCGCCCTCTCCGGCCGCAGCGTTAGACTGCCGGCGGTGGTGGCGTTCGCTTGGCTGGACGTCGGGTTCGGGATGTTCCCGATGGTCGACGCCGGGGCGCCCTGAGCGATACAGACGGCCCGAAGGTTCGCGTTGGTCAGCGGACCTGCAAAGGTGATCTGATTCTGGGCGTTGCGGGTCGTCCGGCAGGGATCGGTCGACACCGTGGTCAGCCCCGTATTCACCGGAGCGAACAGCTCGCCGATGTTCGGAGCGCGGACCGCCCGCTGGTAATTGCCGCGGAACTTGAGGCCATCGAACGGCTCCCAGGTTGCGGCGCCCTTGTAGGTGGTCGTGTTGAAACCGGGCGAGCCGGGCGCGTCGATCTTGTAGTCCGAGTAGCGGATTCCGGCCTCGAGAGTCAGGCTCTCGAAGAAGGGCCGGCTCTGGACGATTGGAGCGATGACCTCGCCATAGACTTCCTTGACGCTGTAGCCGCCCTCGAAGGGAAGCACCGCGCCGCCGGCGCCGCCGAGCTCGCCAGCCGTCTGCGACAGCTGATCTGCGGTCTGGGCGGCCTGGTAGTTGCGATACTCGGCGCCGACGGCGAAGCCGATCGGGTCCTCAGCCCAGGGGGCCGAAGCTCCGAAGTCGCCGCTCAGCAGCGCCCGCGCCTGGGCGAGGGACGATTCCTGCGAGTTGAATGCGGTCGCGCTGATGAAGTTGACCGCTTCCGGCGAGATGGTTCCGGCTCCGCCGAAGATGTTGACCGGAACGCATCCCGTCGTCCCGGCGCCGGCGCCGGCGAGCGGCGGCAGCAGCGGGTTCGGATTCGGTATAGTCGGGGACGGCCCGAGGTTACAGCTCGTGGGGCTGGTCGTGAAGAGCGCCGTGCGCAACCTCGACACCGAGGTGTAGCCCGACTGCTCCTGCGTATTCTCCGATTCGCCGTAGGCGCCGGCGATGTCCAGTCCGATCGAATCGGTGATACCGATCCGGAGTCCGGCGCGGTAATCAAAGAACGTCGTCGTATATTCGGAGATGCGCGGACCGGACTCGATCAGACGACGGCCGATAGTGGTCTGGAACGCCCGGAAGTTCGGGTCCGTCAAGCTGGTCGCCGTAGCCGCCGCGGCGCACTGCGCCGGAGTCAGCGTCTGGACGCCGGGGGTGTTGAAGTCGAAGTCGTTGGTGGCGCAGAACTGCGCCCGTGCGCCGGCCGGAAGGAACGGGCTGCTGACCGGGATCAGCGCCACCTGGCCGAAGATGCCGGACGGAGCGACGATCGTGCTGACCGTGTTCTTGGAGAACATGCCGCGGGTGTAGAATTCGACGTTGTCGGCGACTTCATAATGGCCGGAGCCGAAGATGTTGAAACGGCGGAACGGAGTCTGGAAGATGTTGTACGGATTGAAGTTGAACGCGTCGGTCGGGCCGAAATAGGGCCGCAGGGTCCCCGTGCCCGGGACGATGGTGTTGTTCCCGCCGCCGGGGCGGCTGAAGCGTCCCGGGACCGCGGTGCCGGAACCGCCAAGGTTGCCCGACGTCGAGGTGTAGTTGTTGACCGAGAAGCGGCGGGCGCCCTGGTAGACGGGGTCCGCCTCCTGGTAGCCGATCGACAGGACCGCGTTGCCGCGGCCGTCGTCGAAATTGGCTCCGACCGTGGCGTCGACGCGGAAGATGTTGCCGTCGCCGCGCTGGGTGATCTGCTCGCTGGCCTGGAGCTCCATTCCCGCGAAGTCGCTGCGCGTGATGAAGTTGATGACGCCCGACACGGCGTCGGCGCCGTAGGTCGTCGCGGCGCCGCCGGTCAGGGTGTCGACGCGCTCGACGAGCGCCAGCGGGATGTTGTTGAGATCGACCCGGCCGATGAAGTTGGACGGGACGATGCGAACGCCGTCGAGGAGGACGAGGTTGCGGAAGTTGCCGAGGCCGCGAAGATCGGCGTAGGCCGCGCCGCCGTTGCCGTTGTTGACCGCGGAGCCGATGCTCGGAGCGACGCCCGGAAGGTCGCGAAGGATCTCTTCGGCGACGTTGGTCTGGCGAAGCTGGAGCTCGTCCTGGCCGACGACGGTGACGGGCGAGGAGGAGACGAGGTTCGGATTCTTGATCAGGGTGCCGGTGACGACGATGTCGCCGTCGCTGGTCTCTTCGGCCGGGCCCGCGCTGGCCTGGGTCTGGAGGCCGGCCTCGGGAGTGTCCTCATCGGAAGGGGCCGGAGCCGACGTCGTTCCCGGCGGCGGAGTGGTGCCCGCGGGGTCGTTGGCATCCTGCGCGAAGGCCGGATTGGCGAAGCTCATGCCCGCGATCATGGTCGAGGCAAGGAGCGTTTCCCTGAACTTGAATTTCGACATTTGCGTCCCCTTGGTGTTCACGAAGGTGCACCGGGCGCAATTTCGCCCCCCACCCATCCGACATCTGTTTATGTCGAGGGTGTGAGGGCGCGCAAGCAGAGCCACTGCCGGCGGGACATTCTTGGTACGGCCTGTAACTTTTCGGCCACAGTCTTGCCGGGGCGCCGCCGAGTCCATAACCTTCGACGAGGCGGAGGGCGAAAATCATGAAGCTTGGCGGCAGGATCGTTGCAATGGCGGCGCTGGCAGCCGCGGCGCTGGCGGCGCTTCCGCCGGCCCGGGCGCCGGCGAAGCCCAAGGCGCAGGACGCTCGAAGCAACGCGCTCTTCCATGCGCTCGCCGCCTGCCGCTCGATCGCCGAGGAAAAAGCGAGGCTCGACTGCTACGACCAGGCCAGCGCCCGCCTCGCCGACGCGGTCGACAGAAAGCAGATCGTCGTTCTCGACCAGCAGGAGATACGCGAGACCCGGCGCTCGCTGTTCGGCTTCAGCGTCCCCAACATCCCGCTCTTCCGGGGCGAAGGCGGAAGCGACGACGGCAAGCTCGAGACGACCATCGCCGGAGCAAGCCGGCTCGAGGGCGGCAAGTGGCAGATCAGGCTCGAGGACGGCGCGATCTGGCAGACCAGCGAGACCCGCCTCAACCTCTCCGACCCGCGCCCCGGACAGAAGATCGTGATCCAGCGCGGATCGCTCGGCAATTACTTCCTGCGCATCGACGGCCAGAGGGGCATCCGCGGGAGGCGGGTAAGCTAGACCGCTTTGCAGCTGTGGAGTGTCCGGTAGCCGTTCGCTGGGCCTGCCGAAGCCGCTCTCTGTTCGCTCAAGGCCAAGAAAGGTATGGCCCTTCGACGGGCTCAGGACGAACGGGTTGCGATGATTCATCCGGATTCAAAGGCTCTAGACCGGGTTGAGAAGCTCGCCCCTCGCATTCCCTTCCGCTGGCCTTGCCCCGATATCTGTCTTCGCGGGAGGGACGGCTGGTCGTTCGGGCACGCACTCGATTTAGAGTAAGGCGACCGGCTTGACCGTTTCGGCCGATGTCGATGACTGCGGCTGTTCCTTCAGGCGGTACGCCGTGGGGTCGGAACCGAATTCGGCCCGGAATGCCTGGGAGAAATGGCTTCGGCTGGCGTAGCCGACGCTCGCCGAGATCGTCTTGACCGGCAGAAGCGAGCCTCGAAGCATTTGCGCGGCGGCGTGGAGCCGGACGAGCTGGACGAACTCCATGGGCGTTCGGCCGTAGGCGGTGCTGAAATGATGGACGAAGCGCGAGCGGCTCATCCCCGCGACGCAAGCGAGGCTGTCGAGACTGTGCGCCCGCTGGGGGTGATCGAGGATGGAGAGCAGGGCCCGTCCGAGTTGCGGGTGGAGCATCGCCATTCCGGGCAGCGATGCGGCTCGGACCCGCTGGAAGTGGGTTCGAAGGAGCAGGATCATGATCTGCTTCATCATCGTCCCGACCAGGCCCCGCGTGCCGAGGCCCGGCATAGAGAGCTCCCGCAGGATCGAGGCGAAGAGAAGCCCCGTGGCTTCATCGGGGCACCGCTCGGCGAGCGGCTCCCTGAGATGGGCGAACAATCCGGGCCCGCCGCGCGCGCGCGCGTCGATCGAGGCGCAGCCGAGGACGAGGTCGGCGGGGCCTGTCGTGCAAGCGCGGAAGCTGACGATCCCGTCCCCAAGGGGGCAGCCATCCTGGCCCGAAAACGACTTTTCCACCGGTCCGGCGCCGTTGATCCGCTTGGCTACCAGCGGGGGGATCAGGACCACGGTCCCCGGCCGCAAATCGACGCTTCCGCCGTTCCACGAGATGGAGCCCTCGCCCCGCAGGACATAATGGACGACGAGCAGGTCGTGGGCCTCGCAGGCGAGGCTGCAGCGGTTCTCGATCTCGCACATGGCGAACGCCTCGAGCCGAACCTCGAGCAGCTCGATGAAGCGATCCAGGCTCTCGTCGTTCATCGTTCCTCCGCGTCTCACTTCGAGCTGCGACGGAAGATACGTCCGGAAGGCGCCGATGGATGCGATCGACTTAACTAATATCAAGAGACAATCTTAACTAAGGTCAGGGAAACAAGTAACATTCTTGCCGGAACCGATAACGCGGGCCGGCATTTGGCACCGATCCCGGCGTCGAAAAGCCGACGCGCATGCGGCGGTGCGGTTCCGGCCCGCTTGGGTGCGAACCCGGTTCAACATGGTCGCCCGCCGGAACATAGCTACCGGCCCAGCCCTTTCCCGATCAAATTCTGGGAGGCGCTGGCATGACTGAAGGTTCCAAGATCGTCGAGGTTCTGGAGGCGCGCGCCGAGCGGCGGAACGAGCGCCGCGACTTCTTCCGAATGGCGGCTGCCTCGGTGGCCGCGGCGCCCCTCATTCTGACGATCGGCGGCAAGCCGCTCCAGGCCCAGGCGGCGGTTTCCGACGCCGACATCCTGAACTTCGCTCTCAATCTCGAATATCTCGAAGCGCAATTCTATTATTTCGCCTTCTTCGGAACCGGCCTGCCCGCCAATATCCTCGGCGGAACCGGCACCCAGGGCATGGTTCGAGGCGGCCGCAAGGTGAATTTCACCGATCCCGTGGTGTCGCAATATGCCGCCGAGATCGCCGCCGACGAGCGCGCCCACGTCGAGTTCCTGCGCGGGGCGCTGGGTACCGCCGCGGTCGCCCAGCCGGCGATCGACATCAGCTCCGAGCCGGACGGCGCCTTCTCGGCGGCGGCTCGCGCGGCCGGGCTGATCGGCGCCGGCCAGTCCTTCGACCCCTACGCCAATGACGAGAATTTCCTGCTCGGCGCATTCATCTTCGAGGACGTCGGAGTGACCGCCTACAAGGGCGCGGCCGCGCTGATCACCAACAAGACCTTCCTCGAGGCGGCCGCCGGAATCCTTGCGGTCGAGGCCTATCATGCCGCCCTCATCCGGACGACCTTGACCCGCAAAGGCATCCAGGCGCCGGCCCTGGTCACCGCGACCGAGAAGATCTCCGACGCGCGCGACAGCCTGGACGGCGCCTCGGACAAGGACCAGGGCATCGCTCCGCGGGGAGACGCGTCCAACATCGCGCCGCTCGACGAGAACGGCCTCGCCTACAGCCGGACCGCCGGCGAGGTGCTCAACATCGTCTACCTGACCGCGATGGCCCGCTCTCAAGGCGGCTTCTTCCCGGCGGGCGTGAACGGGACAATCAGGACGAGCTCGGCCAACTGAGCTTAGCAGACGAGAAGCCAAGGGAGGCCGCGATGATCGACGAAGACAAGGTGCTCGAACTGCTCGAAGCCGGCGAGACGAGACGGGAGGCGCGCCGCGCTTTCCTCCGGAGCGGAAGCATGGCCGCGCTCGCGGCGGGCGGCGCCGCACTGCTCACCGGTTGCGGCGGCGACGGCAACAACAACAACGCGGGGCCGCCGACGGCGCCGCCCTCGTCCTCGCCCCCGCCGGCCTCGCCGCCGCCGCCTACCGGCGGCCTCACCGACCAGGACATCCTCAACTTCGCCCTCAACCTGGAATATCTGGAGGCGCAATTCTATTCTTTCGCCGCCAACGGCACGGGCCTTCCGGAGAATCTTCTCGGCGGAACCGGCACCCGCGGTCAGGTCGCCGGCGGGCGCAAGGTCAACTTCACCGACCCCCTGGTCGCCGCCTACGCCCGCGAAATCGCTCTGGACGAGCGCCAGCACGTCGCCTTTCTTCGCCAGGCGATCGGGGCGACCGCGGTCGCCCAGCCTTCGATCGACGTCGGGGTGAGCGCCACCAGCGCCTTTTCCGCCGCCGCTCGATCCGCCGGGCTGATCGGCCCGGGCGAGACTTTCGATCCCTATGCCAGCGACGAGAACTTCCTGCTCGGCGCCTTCATCTTCGAGGATGTCGGAGTCACCGCTTACAAGGGCGCCGCGCCGCTGATCACCAGCAAGACATTCCTGGAAGCCGCAGCCGGGATCCTCGCCGCGGAAGCCTATCACGCCGGCCTCGTCCGAACCGTGCTCTACGCCAAGGGCATGCAGATCCCGGCGCTGATCGTCGCCACCGAGAAGATCTCGGACGCCCGCGACAGCCTCGACGATCCGTCCGACAAGGATCAGGGCGTCCGTCAGCAGGGCCAGGCCTCCAACATCGTCCTCGCCGACGCGAACGGGCTCGCCTACAGCCGAAGCGCCGGCGACGTGCTCAACATCGTCTACCTGACGGCAGCCGCGGCGCAGCAGGGCGGCTTCTTTCCGGCCGGAGTGAACGGCACGATCCGGATGAGCACGGCGAACTGACCAGGGTGCGACACCCGGGGGAGCCTCAATGACGCCGCCGCCCGCCGCCGCCCTCGCCGGCACAGGTCTTGCCGACCTGCCGGCGGCGGCGGCCCGGCCGAGCCTTCCGGAATCGCATCGGACCGTCGCGGTTCCGGCTCACGGCGCGAGCTGGTGGCGCAAGCTGAGCGCCTTCGCCGGGCCCGGCTATCTCGTTGCGGTCGGCTATATGGATCCGGGCAACTGGGCGACCGGGATCGCCGGCGGCTCGGCCTTCGGCTATACCCTGCTTTCGGTCATCCTTTTGTCGAACCTGATGGCGATGGTCCTGCAGGCCCTCGCGGCGAAGCTCGGAATCGTCACCGGTCTCGATCTCGCCCAGGCCTGCCGGGACCATTACAGCCGTCCCGTCCGCTACTTTCTCTGGGCGATGTGCGAGCTTGCCATCGTTGCATGCGACCTCGCCGAGGTGATCGGAACCGCGATCGCCGTGGAGCTTCTGTTCGGAGTGCCACTGGTCTGGGGAGTCTGCCTGACCGCCCTCGACGTGTTCCTGATCCTGGCGCTTCAAAAGCATGGCTTTCGAAGGCTTGAAGCGTTCGTCGTCGCCCTACTGGTCATCATCGGCGGCTGTTTCGCGGTCGAGCTCATGCTGGCGCAGCCGAGCCTGACGGGAATCGCCGCCGGGCTCATTCCCAGCGCGGAGATCGTCGCCAATCCCGCCATGCTCTTCATCGCGATCGGGATCATCGGCGCCACCGTGATGCCGCACAACCTCTATCTCCACTCCTCGATCGTTCAGACCCGCCGGTTCGAGCGGACCGAGGCGGGAAAGCGTGAGGCGGTGCGCTTCGCCACCATCGACAGCAGCGTCGCCTTGGGTTTCGCCCTGTTCATCAACGGAGCGATCCTGATCCTGGCCGCCTCGACCTTCCACCAGGCCGGCCGCTTCGAGGTGGCGGAGATCCAGCACGCCTATCAGATGCTGACTCCGATGCTCGGAGTCGGTTTCGCGAGCACGTTGTTCGCCATCGCCCTTCTCGCGTCGGGCCAGAATTCGACGCTGACCGCGACGCTGGCGGGACAGATCGTGATGGAAGGCTTCCTCGACATCCGCCTGCCCCCCTGGCTGCGCCGGCTTGCGACTAGGCTGCTCGCGATCGTCCCGGCGGCCGTCGTGGCAATCCTGTTCGGGACCAGCGGCACCGCCAAGCTGCTCGTGCTCAGTCAGGTCGTTCTCAGCCTTCAGCTGCCCTTCGCGGTGATCCCGCTGGTCCGCTTCACCAGCGACCGCGGCAAGATGGGCGTCTTCGTCAATTCCCCGTGGCTCAAGGCCGCGGCCTGGGGCATCTCCTCGCTGATCATCGTCCTCAACCTGAAGCTGCTCGTTGCGTTTCTTTGATCGCGCCCGCCGCCAAGGACCCCAGGCGGCTCTCGCCGGTCTCGAGCTCACATTGCTGACGCTCCTGGGGTTCTCAGTGCCTGCAACTTTACAGGGCAGCAACCGAACCCTTCGTTTCCTCGCAGTTCCAGCCCGCTCCGCCGGCCTTCGATCTCGCCGAGTTCGATCCCTTCTTCCGCTCCGGCGCTTCGAGCCTCCCGCCGCCGCTCGCGCTTACACTGCACGGCACCCGCGAAAGCGGCCGGGCCGGGCCGAGTGCGGCGATAATCGGATTGCCGAGCGGGGAGCAGAGGAGCTTCATGGAGGGTGCCGAAGTCCTTCCGAACGTCGTCCTCGAAGCCGTCGGCAAGGGCGAGATCACCCTGGCCTGCCAGGATACCCGACAGAAGATTTACCTACCCGATTTCTCCGCTACCGCCGCCGCGGCCGCCGCTGCAATCCCCACCGCCCAGGGGGCCCGGGGCGGTCCGGCGGGCGGGTCGATCAACTTCGCGGATCCACGGACTTTCCCACGATCGCTGACTGCCCCCGCATCGGGCACGATTGGTTCTGCGCCTGCCGTGACGGCTCCTTGGCGCTAAGCAATCCGCTACCCCCGCCCTTCCGCCTTCACTGAAAGCTCCGCCGACGAATAAGCCTCCTGCCGCTTCACGCTCCAGTAGCGCAGCTCGTCGAGGAGAATAGGCTGACCGGTGGCGGCGCAGCGGACGTGGTCGCCGGGGGTGAGGATCCGGAAGGTTCCGGGCATGTAGTGGAGCCGCGCCTCGCGGTTCCGGTTCGACATCAGCATCGGTTTCGCCTCGTTCGGTGCGGTTCGGTATCTGACTTCCACATTATCGCACTCGCCCCGTCATTGCGAGCGGAGCGGAGCGATCCACTGACGCGCCTGCCCTGGCTATTGCCGGCGCGCCGAGAAGAAGTTTGTTTCACGCGAAGGCGCGAATGCGCGAAGGGGTTCGTGCACCGGCTTATTCCCCGGCCGACCCGCCAGGGCCGGGGGTCCGGTTGCCGAGGCCGCTTAACGCCTTCACCCCTTCGCGTGGGAACAGCGTCTTCGGCCGAGGCGAGGCGATTGCGGTTCGAACCCGTCGCCGCCGGCCCGGCCCCATGGCCTACAGCAATTTCGGCTGCTCGACCGACACCTTCCCGTAAGGCGACGGGCGCCGCGGCTTTGCGGCGGGCGCCGCCCCGCCCACCTCGGCCTCGACATCGCCGTCGCCGAAGATGAGCTTGAGCCGCCCGGCCGCTTTCGCCGCGGCGGCGGAGATCAGGGTCCTTCCGTCCTTGTCCTCGACCCGGGCGTAGCCGCGCTCGAGCGGGCGGTTGGGATGGGCGAGCTCGGCGACCCGCCACAAGGCGTCGAGCCGCTCGCGGGCCCTCGCATGAGAAGCCTTGAGGAGGCCGGGGCGAAGCGCTCCGGCCGTCTGGGCGAGCGTCGCACGCGCCTGGCTGAGCTCGGTGCGGAGGGCGCGCGGAAGCCGGTCGGCGAGATCGTCGAGCCGCTGACGCTGCGGCGCGAGCAGGGAATCGCGCTCCGGCCAGCGGCGGACGGTCGCTTCCAGCTGCTCGCCCGACCGCTCGAGCGAACGCCGGGCGCAGCGCTCGATCCGGAAGCCCAATTCGCGAAGCTGGCCGAGCAGGTCGCCGCGGACCGGGACCGCCATCTCGGCGGCCGCGGTCGGGGTCGGGGCGCGGACGTCGGCGGCGAAGTCGCACAGCGAGGTGTCGGTCTCGTGGCCGACCGCCGAGATGGTCGGGATGGCCGAGGCGGCGACGGCGCGGACCACCTCCTCCTCGTTGAACGCCCACAGATCCTCGATCGAGCCGCCGCCCCGGGCGACGATCAGCAGGTCCGGCCGGGCGACCGGGCCGCCTGCCGGGAGCGCGTTGAAGCCGCGCACCGCCGCTGCGATCTGGGCCGCCGCCGTCTCTCCCTGGACCTGGACCGGCCAGACGATGACGTGGCACGGGCAGCGGTCGGCGAGGCGGTGGAGGATGTCGCGGATGACGGCGCCGGTCGGCGAGGTGACGACTCCGATCACCCGCGGCTGGAAAGGCAGCTTCTTCTTGCGTTCCGGATCGAACAGCCCCTCGGCCGCGAGCGCCCGGCGGCGCTTGTCGAGAAGCGCCATCAGCGCGCCCTGCCCGGCAAGCTCGAGCCGCTCGATTACGATCTGGTAGCGCGAGCGGCCGGGATAGGTGGTGAGCTTGCCGGTGGCGACGACCTCGACCCCGTCCTCGGGCCGGAAGGGGAGCGAACCGGCGGTGGCCTTCCACAGGACTCCGTCGATCACCGCCTTCTCGTCCTTGAGGCAGAGGTAGCAATGGCCCGAGGCAGCGCGCTTCCAGCCGCTGATCTCACCGCGCACCCTGACGAAGCCGAAGGCGTCCTCAACCGTCCGCTTGAGCCGCATCGACAGCTCGGACACCGAAAGGGCGGATGCGTTGTCGCCCGGCCTTTCCGTTGCTAACAGCCCGGTTTCGGAAAGAGGGTCGTTTCTGTCCATGAATGTCCTGCTGCTTGGCTCCGGCGGCCGCGAACATGCGCTCGCCTGGAAGCTCGCGCAATCGGAGCGCCTCGGCAAGCTGTTCGCGGCGCCGGGCAATCCCGGGATCGCCGAGCATGCCCAGATAGTCGCGATCGACCCCGCCGACCACCGCTCGACGGTCGATTTCTGCCTGAAGAATTCGGTCGAGCTGATCGTCATCGGGCCGGAAGCGCCGTTGGTCGACGGGCTCGCCGACAATCTTCGGACGATGGGCTTCTGCGTGTTCGGGCCGAACCGGGCGCCGGCGCGGCTCGAGGGCTCGAAGGGCTTCACCAAGGACCTGTGCTCGAGATACGGCATCCCGACGGCGCGCTACGTTCGAGCGTCGGACAAGCTCGCCGCCGAGGCCGCGCTCGAGGATTTCACGGCGCCGCTCGTCGTCAAGGCGGACGGACTCGCCGCCGGCAAGGGGGTGATCATCTGCGCGACCCGGGAGGAAGCGGAGGCGGCGCTCGACACCATGTTCGACGGAAGCTTCGGGACGGCGGGAAGGGCGATCGTCATCGAGGAATTTCTCGAAGGGGAGGAAGCGAGCTTCTTCGCGCTCACCGACGGAACGACCGTCATCCCGTTCGGCTCAGCCCAGGACCACAAGAGGGTCGGCGACGGCGACACCGGCCCGAACACCGGCGGGATGGGCGCCTACAGCCCTGCCGACATCCTGACTCCCGAGCTCGAGCGAAGGGCGATGGACGAGATCGTCCGGCCCACGATCGAGGCTCTGGCCGCCCAGGGAACGCCTTATTCCGGGATCCTCTACGCCGGACTGATGCTGACCGCCGAGGGACCCAAGCTGATCGAATATAACGTCCGCTTCGGCGATCCCGAATGCCAGGTCCTGATGATTCGGCTGGAGAGCGACCTGCTCGAGCTGATGTATGCCGTCGCCAGGGGTCGCCTCGCCGACGCGGAGCCGCCGCGTTTCTCCGACGGAGCGGCGCTGACCGTGGTGATGGCGGCGAACGGCTATCCGGACCGGGCCGAGACGGGCGGTGCGATCGAGGGCCTGGACCGGGCCGGCGGAGACGGAGCGAAGGTCTTCCAGGCGGGCACGGCGCTGGACGGCGGCCGGCTGGTGGCGAGCGGCGGGCGGGTGCTTGCAGTGACGGCGGCCGGGGGATCGGTCGCCGAGGCGCGCGACCGGGCCTATGGGGCGGTCGGCAGGATCCGATTCCCGACCGGCTTCTGCCGAAGCGACATCGGCTGGCGGGAGATCGCCCGCTCCGGCGGGAAGGGCTGATGGCGGCAGTGCCCGACCTCGCGGCGGTCGCCAACGACGCCGCCTGGCTCCCCAACCGCTACGACGAGAGCCAGGACCTCGTCCATTTCGTTCGGCTGACCCGCGAGGAGCATCGCTCGGTCACCTTCATCACCGACGAATATATTCCCGCCCGGGCTCCGAGGCTGGTGCTCAGGCGAAGCGATGCCGCTGCCGCCGCCGGGCCGCCCGCTCCGCTGCACTTCGTCTTCCACTCGGCTTATTGCTGCTCCACCGTCCTCGCCCGGGCCTTCGACATCGAAGGCGCGTCGATGGGCCTGAAGGAACCCCTGATCCTCAACGACATGGTCGGCTGGCGAAGACGCGGCGGGGACCCCCGCCAGGTGGGCGCGATGCTTGACACCGCCCTCACCCTTCTCGCCCGGCCCTTCGCTCCCGGCGAAGCCGTGGTGGTGAAGCCCTCCAACGTACTCAACGCCCTGGCCCCGGCGATGCTCGGACTGAGGCCGGAGGCGAGGGCCCTCCTGCTTTACGCGCCACTCCCCGATTTCCTCCGCTCGATCGCCCGCAAGGGCCTGTGGGGAAGGCGCTGGGTGCGCGAGCTGTTCATCGGCCAGCTTCGCGACGGGATCGTCGACCTGGGCCTGGCCGAGCAGCATTATCTCGACCTCACCGATCTCCAGGTCGCGGCGGCGGCCTGGCTGGCCCAGCAGGACGTCTTCGCTCGGCTCGTCGACCGGTTCGGCGAGGCGCGGGTGCGCACCCTGGACAGCGCCGCGCTGATGGCCCGCCCGCGCGAGGCCATGGAGCGCCTGTCCGACCTGTTCGCGCTCGGCCTCGACGAGGAGGCGATCGCAAAGGTCCTCGCGGGCCCGGCCTTCACGAGCCATTCCAAGTCCAATGCCGGCTTCAGCGCCGCCGACCGGGTCGCCGAGCAGCGCGATGCGGCGAAGACCCATGCCGACGAGATCGAGAAGGTCGCGATCTGGGCGGAAGCGGTCGCGGCGGCCGCCGGAGTTTCGATGGAGCTCAAGGCGCCGCTGCTGTAGCGCCTGCGACAAGAGCTTGCGCCCCGCGCGATTTACGGAAATGGGAGGGTCATGCCGCCCCTGCTCAAAGCGACGATCGGTCTCCTCCTGGCGCTGGCTGCGGCCTGGATCTGGCATGCGCCGCTCGGCCATGGCGGGCGGCTGATCGACCGGCTGGAAGCCGAGGCGAGGCGCGAGATCGCGAAATCGGAGCTGCCGGGGATCGAAGTGCGGTTGTCGCGCGGCCCGCTCGCCCGGTCGGCCACCTTGAGCGGCCCCGCCAACGACCTCCAGCGCGAGGGCCTCGGAAGCCAGAAAGGCATCAGCGACTATGCACGCGACGTCGACGGCATTTCGGACGTGCGCTGGGCCGACGAAGCCGGCGCCGGACGAGGGGTCGTGCCGCTGATCGTCGAGACCCTGGGTGTCGCCGCGCTCGCCTATCTCATCGGCCTCGGCCTCGGCTGGCTCGTCTGGGGCCGGCGGCGGCGCGAAGGCTTCGCCTGACTCGAAGAAGGACCTGACCGAACATGTGGACCGTCGTTCAAGACAATCTCATCCTCATCGTCATCGCCTTGCTGATCGGGCTCGCGGTAGCGCTCTGGGCCTTCCGGAAGAGCGGCGGCGAGTCGGAGCTGACGTCGGACGCCCGAACCGACGGGCCCGAAGGAAACGGCCTTCAGGACGAATTCTCGGCGGCTGCCAGGGACGTCGCCGGCGAGATACTCGGAGTCGACGCGCATCCCGACATACCGGGGCCCAGCGGGCCGCCCGACGATCTGCGGCTGATGAAGGGGGTCGGGCCGAAGATGGCCGCACAGCTCAACGAATTCGGGATCACCCGTTTCGACCAGCTCGCCGGACTGACGGAGACCGAAATCGCACTGCTCGACAAGCGGATGGGCGCCTTCGAAGGCCGCATCGCGCGCGACCGGGTGGTCGAGCAGGCCCGCTACCTGGAGCGGGGCGACAAGGAGGGATTCGAGGCGAAGTTCGGGAAGCTTGGCGGCGCCTAGTCCTCCCCGAGATTTCTCGGGGAGGGGGACCGCGCGAAGCGCGGTGGAGGGGCTCTTCGGGCTCGGCAGGGCCCCTCCACCACACTTCGTGTGGTCCCCCTCCCCACCGCTTCGCGGCAGGGAGGACGAGGCGGCTAGCCCCCCCGCCTCTTCCGGACCACTTCGCTCGCCAGCAGCTTGTCGATCTTGAAGCCGTCCATGTCGACGATCTCGAACTGCCAGCCGCCGAAGGCGAAGCGCTCGCCGACCTCGGGGATATGCTTGAGCACCGACAAGGCGAAGCCGGCCGTCGTTGCATAATCGCGGTCCTCGGGAAGCCCGATTCCGAGCCGGTCCGACAGAGCGTCGGCGGAGAGCGAGCCGGATACCCACCAGCTGCCGTCCTCGCGCTCGACCAGCGGCGCTTCCGGCCCGCCCTCGAAGCCGCCGGCCAGGACCCCCGAAATGGCGTTGAGCAGGTCCGCGGAGGTCACGATCCCTTCGAAATGGCCGTATTCGTCATGGACGAAGGCCATCCGGGTCTCGCTCGAGCGAAGCACTGCGAGGGCGTCCATCGCATCCATCTGGTCGGGAACGACCGGCGCCTCGCAGCTCAGGGCGCGCATGTCGAGCGGCCGCTCCTCGATCAGGGCCGCGACGAGGTCGCGGGCCCGGACGATTCCGATCAGCTTGTCGACCGATCCTTCGGCGACGGGGATCCGGCTGTGCGGGGTCTCGATCAGGGTTTGGCGGATTTCCTCCGGGCTGGCCTGGGCATCGATCCAGTCGACCTCGGTGCGCGGAGTCATCACCTCCCGCGCCGGCCGGTCGGCGAGCCGGACGACGCCCGAGATGATCGCCCGCTCATATTCTTCGAGGACCCCCGCGTGATGCGCTTCTGCGACGACCAGGTGAAGCTCCTCCGCAGTCACCTTGTCGGAATTGTCGCGGCGAAGCCTCAGCAGGCGGAAGATGAGCGCGCTGGTTCCGTCGAGCAGCCAGACGAGCGGCGCCGTCACCTTCGAGATCCACAGCATCGGCGGAGCGATCACAGCCGCGATCGGCTCGGGCGAGCGCAAGGCGAATTGCTTGGGGACGAGCTCGCCGATCACCAGCGAGGCGTAGGTGGTGACGAAGATGACGATGGAGAAGCCGAGAGTCGCCGCGGTTTGCGGCTCCAGGCCCAGCGGGGCGAGCCGGGCTCCGACGGGACCGCCCAGGCTCGCGCCCGAATAGGCTCCGGCGAGGATCCCGATCAGGGTGATCCCGATCTGGACCGCGGAGAGGAAGCGGCCAGGGTCGGCGGCCAGGTCCATAGCCGTCTGCGCGCCCCATCGGCCGGATTTGGCCATCGCGTGGAGCCGGGGCTTGCGCGACGAGACGATCGCCATCTCCGCCATCGCGAACACGCCGTTGAGCGCGATCAGCATCAGGATGACGACGACGTCGAACCAAGGGAATGGCGGCAAGGGGGAAACGGGCGGCATGGCGCCCACGGCTCTTAGCCGGGAAGCTTTCGCGGGGACAAGCGGTTCGTAAATCCTCCCCATCGGAAGATGGGGAGGGGGACCCCGCGTAGCGGGGTGGAGGGGTATATGGCGCAGGCCTGCTCCAGCTACCCCTCCACCACCCTTCGGGTGGTCCCCCTCCCCACCGCTTCGCGGCAGGGAGGACTAGAGACGCCTCGACCTGAAGAACGTCTTCAGAATCTCGCCCGCCTCCTCTTCGCTCATCCCCGAATAGACTTCCGGCGAATGGTGGCAGGTGGGCTGGGCGAAGAGGCGCGGCCCATGGGTTACCGCTCCGCCCTTCGGGTCGGCTGCCGCGAAATAAAGCCGCGACAGTCGCGCCAGGGCCATCGCTCCGGCGCACATCGCGCAGGGCTCAAGGGTCACCCAGAGGTCGCAGCCGTCGAGTCGGGAGGTGCCGAGGGCGGCCGCCGCGGCCCGGATGGCCACCATCTCGGCATGGGCGGTCGGATCGTTGTCGAGCCTCATCCGGTTGCGCCCGGAGGCGACGATCGCTCCCGCGCGGGTCACCACCGCGCCGACCGGCACCTCTCCGGCCTCGGCCGCGGCGCGCGCCTCGTCAAGCGCCCGGCGCATCGGTTCGGAGAAGGCGGCGGTCATGGTCTCGGCCTAGACCGGCGTCGGGTGCGCGGGAAGTCCCTGCTCCCCGGCGAAGGCCGGGGTCCAGCGGTGCCGCCGAAGGACTGGGTCCCGGCCTTCGCCGGGAAGCTTATTGTGCGTTCCCCTGCTCGCTGCCGCCGACGCTGACCCTGGGTACCTCGACCTGGACGTTCTTCGTGGTCGTCCCGACCTCGACCGGGTTGAGCTTGACCTCGAACTTGGGGGCCTGGGCGTTCTGGGTCTGGTTGAGGTCGATAAGGTTCAGCCAGACGGCGCCGATGACGAGCAGGATGAGCAGAGCGACAATCAACAGGATGGCGCGTAACATGGATCAGCTTCCTCCGTTCGTCCGACAACGAGGCCTACGCGATTCGGTTGCAGGTCCGCAACGAGCGTTTCGCCGGTCGAGTCCGCGCTTTCGGCCAGCTTCAGGTTGACGAAAGCGCGCCGCGCCGCTATCCGCCCCGGCTTTCCGGGACCGTCTTACGGCCTCGCTTCAAACCAGGACGAAAGATCATGTCGCGCATTTGCGAGCTGACCGGCAAGGGCCGGCAGGTGGGCCACAACGTTTCCCACGCCAACAACAAGACCAAGCGCACCTTCCTGCCCAACCTGCAGAACGTGACGCTGATCAGCGAGTCGCTCGGGCGCGGGGTGAAGCTTCGGGTCTCGATGAACGGCCTGAGGTCGGTCGAGCATGTCGGAGGCCTCGACAACTGGCTCCTGAAGTCGAAGGACGACAGCCTGAGCCTCAAGGCGCGCCGCCTGAAGCGCGAGATCGCCAAGAAGCAGTCGGGCGAAGGCGCGGCCGCCGCTTAACGTCGCGTCGTCCCAGCGAAGGCTGGGACCCCAGCGAGATAGAGGCGCCGGGCCTTTCACCCCACGGGGGCCCAGCCTTCGCTGGGGCGACGGGTTTAGTCCAGGGCGAACTTCATCAGCAACGTCCGCTGGAGCGGATTGTAATTGTCGTCCGAGGCGATCCACAGGATCGTCCGGCCGCCCTCGCGAATCACGCTGAGCGCCTCGAAATTGTCGCGGGTCGCGCCGCCTTCGAACGCCGCCGCCTCCTGCCCGATGATCAGCGCGCGCTCGCCGGGCCCGGGCAGGCGCGCGAGGCTGAGCCTGGCGGTGAAGCCGTCGAACAGCCCCACCTTCCGGCTGAGCAACGCCAGCCTTCCGTCGGGAAGGACGGCGGCATCGGTGATCCGGTAGCCCTCGGGCGGCCGGGCGCGAAGTCGAACGGCAAGGGTCCCCTTTACGGAGGGGTCGCCGGCGAACAAGGCCGCCTCGCTGTCGCCGCCCTCCCCTTCCGCAAAGACCAGGAATCTTCCGTCGGGAAGCCTGACCATCGCCTCCGGCCCGGCATTGTCGCTCCATTCGCGCAGCGCATGCGGCTCGGCGGACGAACGGCGGGCGAAGCCGGTCCGGTCGTACCGCCAGATCGCATTGACCTGCTCATAGCCGATCCAGGCGTCGCCGCCGTGGACGACGAGCGATTCTATGTCGCGATTGGCCTTGTCGCCGGGCGGGCCGGGGCCCTCCTCGACCATCGAGACCCGGGCCCGGACCACGGAGCGGCCGGCCGGCAAGGGGAACCGGATCCGCCAGCCCGCATCGCTCATCGCAAGCGCCTCGCCGGACTCGACGTGGAGGGCCGAGATCCCGCCGACCCGAGCGTCGTTGCTGGTCAGGGCCCAGCCGCCGAGGAAGACGAGCCTCCCCAGCCGCCTGACCCCGGGACGCTCGGAGTCGAGCGCCACCGGAGCGAACCGCACGAAGGTGACCGGCGGCGGCGGCTCGCGATGCTGGAGGGACGGCGGGGCGAAGGTCGCGAGAAAGACCCAGGCGGCGAGGAGGAAGGCTATGCGCATTCAGGCCGGGCGTCCCTTGCGCGAGGCAGGCGCGGGATGCTCGGCGGCGCTTGCCGAAAGCCGATTCGCCCGCACTCCCGCTCCCTTCCTCGCCATCCGTGGCGTCCAAGCATCGTTTTACCGCAAAATTGCAACACCTGCCCTTCACGGTCGTTCTGTCCGTCGAAGCGGCGGGGCGTTGTTGGAGTAACTGTCATGAACAAGCTTCTTCTCTCGATGGCCGCCGTCGGCGCCATCGCCGCCGCGGCGCCCGCCGCGGCCCAGTCCGGCTACGGGAACAACGGCTATCAGAACGGCTATGGGAGCAACGTCAACGCCGGCGGTACGGTCGGCATCTCCCAGCGCATCTCCCAGCTCGAAGCGCGGCTCCAGGCCGGAATCCAGTCGGGCGACATCGACCGCACCGAAGGACGCGAGCTTCGGATGGACCTTCGCGAGCTTAGGCGGCTCGAGCGCCAGTACAGCTATAACGGCCTCACCCAGATGGAGCGCCAGGATCTGCAGCAGCGCCTCCGCTCCCTGCGCCAGGACATCCGGATGGCCGACAACGGCCGCTACGACCGCGACAACCGCTACAGCTGGGACGACCGCTACGACAACGACAACGGCGCCTATACGGGCCGGGGCGGTCCCTACGAGCAGCCTTACGACACCTATTGCGACTCGAACGCTCGCGGCGGGATCGGCGGGCTGATCGACGGAGTGCTCGGCCGCAACGACAACAATTGCGGAGCCCGGGTCGGCGCCCGGGCACCGACCAACCTCTATTCGGTGCCGTCGCAATATCGCTATCGGTACAGGGACGGAAACGGAGTCTATTACCGCTCCGACGGCCGCAACATCTACCAGATCGACGCGCGCACCCAGACGGTGCTGAGGGTCTACGGGATGGACTAAGCGTCGTTTTAACGACGCGGCAGAGAAGCGCTCCGGTTTCGGCCGGGGCGCCTTTTTCGTTGGCGCGAGCCGGAAAGCGCAGGGCCGTCATCCCGGGCTTGACCCGGGATCCATGAACACTGTCGCAACGAGCTTTCGAAGGACCGCATTCATGGATTCCGGCTATCGCCGGAATGACGAATGCGTGCACCATTCCCCACGTTCGAGCGAGCAGGGCACGCTCGTTGCAAAATAAGGGCTGACGAAACGCCCCGCGTCCGCTAAATAGTTCAAGAATCTGTAGAGCTTAGGGGATTGGGGATGAAGCGCTTTCGGTCTGGTACGGCATTGGCCCTGCTCGCGATCCTGTCTTCCTGCGGCGGCGGAGGAAGCGGCGGCGGCGGAGGCGGAGGCGGCGGAAGCCCGCCGACCGGAACCGTCCCCCCTCCCCCGCCGCCTCCGACCGCTTCCGCCTGCTCGCTCAGCGCCCGCCAGAATTGGGCCGCGGCGCAGCTGAAGGAATGGTATCTTTTCCCCGAGACCCTTCCGGCCAACCTCAACCCGGCCGCCTATTCGACCGTCGAGGCCTATATCGACGCTCTCACCGCGACCGCGCGGGCGCAGCGCCGCGACCGCTTCTTCACCTATCTGACCTCGATCAAGGAGGAGAACGCCTTCTTCAACTCGGGCTCGAGCGCCGGCTTCGGGGTCCGTTTCAACTACGACACCGCCCAGAACCGGGTCTTCGTGATCGAGGCGTATGAGGGCGCGCCCGCGCTCGCCGCCGGGATCGACCGGGGCACCGAGCTTCTCGCGATCGGGACCAGCGCCGGCAATCTCAAGCTGGTCAGCGAGCTGATGGCATCGGGCGGCCCGCAGGCCGTCAGCGACGCGCTCGGGCCGGGGGATCCGGGAGTGACCAGGGTGCTTCGAGTCTCGGCACCGGGCGGCCCGGTCCGCGAGGTCACGGTCTCCAAGGCGGATTACGAGCTGACCCCGGTGTCGAGCCGCTACGGCGCCAAGATCATCGACGACGGCGGCCGGAAGGTTGCCTATGTCAACCTCCGGACCTTCATCAACACCGCCGACCCGGCGCTTCGCAACGCCTTCGCGAGCTTCAAGGCCGCCGGGGTCACCGAGATCATCGTCGACGTCCGCTACAATGGCGGCGGCCTCGTCTCGATCGCCGAGCTGATCGGCGACCTGATGGGCGGCAACCGGGCCCCGACCGACGTCTTCAGCTTCACCACCTTCCGGCCGGAGAAATCGTCGAACAATTCGGCCCGCTTCTTCAAGCCGCAGCCGCAGTCGATCGCCCCGACCCGGATCGCCTTCATCGGCACCGGAAGCTCGGCCTCGGCGAGCGAGCTGATCATCAACGCCTTCATCCCATATTACCACAAGAACGAGGCGCTGGTCGGTTCCAACACCTACGGCAAGCCGGTCGGCCAGATCGCGCTCGACCAGGCGGCGTGCGACGACCGGCTCCGGGTCGTCGCCTTCAAGACCGAGAATGCGGCGCACCAGGGCGATTATTATAACGGCCTTGCAAGCGTCGTGGAGGCGAGCTGCGCCGCGGGCGACGACGTCACCCGCCAGCTCGGCGACCCGCTGGAGACCTCGACCAAGGCGGCTCTGGACTTCCTCGCCGGCCGCGTCTGCACCCCGATCAGCGCGTCCGCGGGCGGGTTCAGCGCCCAGGCGGCGGGCAAGCGCGAGCCGCTGATGCCGGAGCGGCCGAGCGTCGCTCAGCGCGAGGCGCCGGGCACGTTCTAGCCGGAAGTTCCGAAGTTCCGGCTTCCCAGGGACTCGAGAACCTCCCGCCCCGATGGGGCGGGAGGTTTCGTGATTGACGCGCGCGCTCATCCGGCAATCAGAACATGAATGGAACGAAAAATCTCCTTCAAGATGCGATGAACCTCAGCTGTGGAGCCCGTTCAGGCTGACCTCACGGCAAGTAGCGCCAGGTGACGGCAAGCGTTGGGGAGCGCCCGACACAGGAGCATCGACATGAACAGGTTCATCTTCATCACCCTGGCCGCCACGTCGGCCATCGCCGCCATGGCAGCCGCCGCGCCCGCCTCCGCCCAGTCCGCCGGCTACGGCAACCAGGGCTACGGCAATCAGGGCTACGGCAATCAGGGCTACGGCAGCGTCGAAGTCCGAGCGGATCAGCTTCAGGCGAGGCTCCAGGCCGGAGTCCGGAACGGCGCGATCAGCCGCTCGGAAGCCATGCCGCTGCGCCAGCAGCTGCGGGAGCTGAGCCGGCTCGAGAGCCTCTATTCCCGGGACGGAATCAGCGGCCGCGAGCGCGCCGACCTTCAGCAGCGGATCAATTCGCTTCGCCAAGGCATCCGGATGGCAGAGCGCAGCGGCGACGACCGCTACGGCCGGGACGACGACCGCGACGATCGCTATAGCGACCGTTACGGCCGCGACGACCGCTACGGCCGCGGCGACCGCGACGTCGACAGCCGCTACGACCGCAACAATGACGGCTGGGACGACCGCGACTCCGATCGCGACGGCCGCTGGGACGTCGAATCGCGCTACGATTCCAACCGCGACGGCTATGACGACCGCGATCTCAACCGCGACGGCCGCTGGGACAACGACCAGGGCTACCAGCAGTCGGGAGACCGCGGAGTGGTCGGCCAGATCCTCGACCGGGTGACCGGCAATGGCGGCCTCCGGGTCGGCCAGCGCGTGTCGTCCGATCTGGGAAGCGTGCCTTACGCCTATCGAAGCCAGTACCGGGACAGCGACAATTTCTATTACCGCTCGGACAGCCGCAACATCTACCAGATCGACGCCCGCAGCCAGACGGTGGTCCGGGTCTATGCGATGAACCGCTAAGCCGGCACGATACGAAGAATGAGAGGGCGTCCCGTTTTCGGGGCGCCCTTTTTCTTGCGAGGCCGTCATCCCGGCGAAGGCCGGGATCCATGAACACGGTCGGGCGAGGAACGGCATAGCCCTGTTCAGGATTCCGGCTTTCGCCGGACTGACGGGGGGTCCACAGATCGTCTCCGATGATTCGCCCGCTCGTCTCTCTCGCCCTGACCGCACTGGCCGTATCCAGCTGCGGCGAGCCTCGTCGGGCGGCCGACCCGGCGCCCGTGAACGAAGCGAAGGCCGCCGCGCCCGAGCCGCTGCCCGACACCGTTCGAGTCCGCCTCGAAACCGAGGCCGGGCCGATCCTGCTTGCCCTCGATCACAAGAAGGCCCCCGTCACCACCGCCAATTTCGTCCGCTACGTGGAGGCTAAGAAGCTCGACGGCACCTTCTTCTACCGGGCCGCCCGGACCAGGGGCGCCGACGGCCGCGGTTTCGTCCAGGGCGGGATTCGCCACAGCGCCCGGCGCGCCTTCCCCCCGATCGCCCACGAGCCGACGAGCGTGACTGGGCTGAAGCATGTCGACGGAACCGTCTCGATGGCGCGCGCCGCCCCGGCGGGGGCGATGGGCGACTTCTTCATCATCGTCGGCGCACCGATGCCGTCGATGGACTCGAAACCGGGATCGCCGGGCTTCGCCGCCTTCGGCCGGGTCGAGCAAGGGATGGACACGGTGCGCACCCTCCTCGCCGCTCCGACCGTCCCGAACGCCGGCCGGGGCCCGATGCGCGGCCAGTTGATCGAGAAGCCGGTCAGGATCCTGTCCGCCCGGCGCGAGCCACGGGGCTGAACCTTTCACTCTTCGGTCGGTTGGATCGGAAACCCCCGATCAGGAGATTTTCGCGATGGCCGACGTAGGAGCAATGGTGAAATCCTTCGTTCGGAGCGGCGCCCCGGCGCTTGCGGCGCTGGCTGCCGTGGCCGGGATCGCCGGCTCGCCGCTTCCCTCCGCCGCCCCGGCTTCGGCCGCTCCGGCCGCGCAGCGGGTCGGAGGCAATTGGGACCTGACCTGGAGGAACAGCCGCGGGGAGATCCGGAAAGGCTCGATGACGGTCGAGCAGCGCGGCTCGCAGCTCACCGCGACGGTCTACGACCGCGGCGGAGCGACTGCGTCCGGCTCGATCTCGGGCTCGTCCTTCACGCTCCAGGGGCGGCGGATCGGGCTTCCCTTCACCGTGACCGGCCGAGTGAAAGGGCGGAAGATGGCGGGGACCCTGACGGCGCTCGGGATCGAGCGCAATTTCACCGGAGTTCGCCGGGGCCGCTAGGGCGCCGAGGGAACAGGGTAAATCGCTTGAACCGTTCGCCCTGAGCCTGTCGAAGGGCCTTCCTTCTTTTTTACAAAGGGAAGGAGACGGCTTCGACAAGCTCAGCCCGAAGGGTGGCGGGTCTGCCCGGGTACCGAGCGCCCAGCCGCCGCAATTCCCCTCGCCTTGGAAGGGAGGGAGTCAGAGCGGCCCGGCGCAGCCCTGGCGCCGTTCGCCGCCGACGAGGAGCTCGGCGGCGAGCGGATAGCTCTTGTCCGACATCCCGTCCGAGCAACCCCGCTTGGGCCGGATCCTGAGCTCGAAGCGTCCGCCGCCCAGAGTGCCGGACCAGGTGCCGCCCCCGGGGCCGGGGGTGAAGCGGGTCCAGACCCGGGTGCCCTTCTGGTCCTCCGGGTTGGAATAGGTGACGCAGCGGCCCTCCACCCGGGCGTTCCAGAAAGGCTCGGTCCCCGTCGCCCGGACCGCCGCGACCCGCACCGGCTTGCCGTCCTGGACGTTGCAGGCACCGGCCGAGGCGACGGGACCGGGAGCCGCCCCGGGCTCCCTCGCGGGCGGGGCCGAGCCTTCGCGGCAGGCGGCGACGAAGGCGCTGGAAAGCGCCCGGGGCGGCGCCGGATGGGGACCGCTGCGCTGGGCGCCGTAGCTTGCCGAGACCGGGCCTCCCACCATCGCCGCGAGCGCTTCGGGAACCGCGCCGGTTCCAGTGACTCCGCCGCGCTGAGCGTCGCCGCCGCTGCCGGCGACCAAAGCCGCCGCTTCGCCTCCGCTCCCGAAGGACAGGCGATCCTCGCTTCCGACCGGGCGAAAGCCCGGAACGTTGACCACGAGCTTCTTGCCGCCCGAAGGGCAGAAAAGCCGGATGGCCGGACGGCCCGCCGAGGCCAGCACGAGAGCGACGCCTTCGCCGCTCGACTGAAGGTCCCACGCCGGGGCCGCCCCCTCTTCCCCGGCGCCGGCGGCCGGAGAAGGCGCCTGGGCGGACGCGGAAGGCGCCTCGCTTCCATTGGCCGGCGCGGCGGCATTGGCGTTGCCGCCGGCGCTGCCGTTGCCCGCCGACTCTCCGCAGCCGGCGAGCAAGGTCGATGTCGCGGCGATCAGTCCAAGCATTCGCATGTCCGGAGTCCTCCCTTGCGCAGGGGTCCCACCGACTTGCCGCCGCGTCAAGCCAGGGCGGATCATGCCCTGGTCACCGTGACCTTGAGGTAGGTCCCCGCGATCTCGGTCCGGTGCGGGCCGGCCCGGTTCTGGGTCTCGAACAGATCGGCGAGCTCGGCCGCAGCCGAGGTCGAGCATTGCCGCGCCGGGGCGGATCGCGAGCGACTCGACCAGCTCTTCGCCGGATTCGCGCATCGTGTCGGCGATGCGGGTGAAGTCGCCTTTCTCCCACAGGGCCTTGTTCGGGTTCATGGCCGCATTTCCTTTGCGATTTCGAGCCAGGGGCGACGCGGCCTGGCCGCGCAGGGCGGCGGGTCTGGACGGAGCCTGTGCCAATTTGATGTCGCGCCGGCGCGAAGGGCGTTGCGATCGTTGCAAAAGGCGGGGCCTCCTGATCCAGGCCCGCGTCCGGCATTGTCCGTTGCGGCGACGGCGCCGCCGCGCCATCATCGGAGCCGTGGAGCGAGCGCAATGAAGGATGGGACTTCCAGCAGGCGGGGAAGCGCTTCCGAGGAGCGCGCCGGGCCGGTCCTGCTCTCCGGGGGCAATCCGCAGATCGCGAAGGGCGAGGGCGACGGCCCGGTCCAGGCCTATATCGCGGCGATGCCGGGCTGGAAGCAGCAAGTCGGGGAGCGCCTCGACGCCCTTGTCGAGCGCCGGGTCCCGGGCGTGCGCAAGGCCGTCAAATACAATTCCCCCTTTTACGGCGCGCCCGGGCGGGAAGGCTGGTTCCTCAGCTTTCACTGCTTCGCCCGCTATGTGAAGCTGACCTTCTTCCGCGGCTCGGCGCTCGATCCGGCGCCGCCCGTCACGTCGAAGTACGAGGACGTTCGCTACTTCCACATCCACGAGGGCGAGGCGGTCGACGAGTCGGCGCTCGGCCGCTGGATCGAGCGGGCGAGCGCGCTTCCGGGCGAAAAAATGTAGGAGGACGAGGATGAGCGGTGAGACCCCTTCGGAGGCGATCGACTCGAAGATCGCGGCGCTGGGCGACTGGCGGGGCGAGGTGCTGGCACGGATTCGGGCCTTGATCCGCGAGGCCGATCCGGAAGTGACGGAAGGGGTAAAATGGCGAAAGCCGACCAACCCGGCAGGCGTTCCGGTCTGGGAGCATGACGGCCTGATCTGCACCGGCGAAACTTACCGGGACAAGGTGAAGCTGACCTTCGCGCGGGGCGCCGCGCTCGACGATCCGGCCGGGCTGTTCAACTCCAGCCTCGACGGCGGCACCCGCCGGGCGATCGACATCCGGGAGGGCGACTCGGTCGACGGGGAGGCGCTGAAGGTGCTGGTCCGGGCGGCCGTCGTCGAGAATGCGGCTCGGGCGGGATGAGCGGCCGGCCGGCCCGCGGCGGCCCGGAAGAGGATGCGCGGGCGACGACGCTGGCGCTGCTCGACGGCCGCGCGGCCGGCGCGACGATCTGTCCGAGCGAGGTCGCGCGGGCGGTTGCCGCCGCCACCGGAACGGCGGACTGGCGCAGCGGGATGGCGGCCGTCCACGTCGCGGTCGACTCGCTCGTCGCGCAGGGCCTCGTGCGGCTGAGCTGGAAGGGAGAGGCGATGCCGGCGCGGGACGGACCGTACAGGATCGGGCGCGGCTGAAAGGCCTGCGCGGCAATTCGCGGCGGGACAGTCGGCCCGGGGGAAAATCCACGGCGTCAGGGGCACCGGATGTCCCCGAATTGTCCAAGCCCTCTCCTTATGATCCAGGAAGGAACGAATGCTCTAGGCTCGCCGCTCCATGAGGACGGCCCGGCCCCAGGGCGTGTCGACGGGGCCGCTGACGATGACGAAACCCGCTTTCCGGTATGCGCGGATTGCCCGGACGTTGTCCGGGTGCGGATCGGTTCCGATTGCGGGAACGCCGGAGGCGAAGAGCCGGTCGCAGGACTGGCGAAGAAGCGCGCTGCCATGGCCCCGCTCGAGCATGTCGGGCTCTCCGATATAGAGGTCGACCCCGCGCGCGCCGGCCGGAAGATAGGAGAAGGGATGGGAATCCCAGGCGTGGCACGCATAATCCTGGGCGAAGGCGAAGGGCCGTCCGCCATGCTCGACGATCCACAGCGCCATCGCGGGGTCGGCGAGATGGGCTTCGAGCTCGGCCTCGGCATGCTCCCAGGCGCCCCACCAGGGAAGGACTTCGGGCCCTTCGCGCCAGCGGCGGAGCATCGGGAGGTCGGCCGGGACGACCGGGCGGAAACGATAGGGTACGCCCGCGGCGGCGCGGTCCTCGGTCAAATGCCACTCCCTCAGAAAAGACGGCCGCCGTCGGGGACCGGCCTGGAGGGCTGGACGAGGACGACCCGGCCTTCGGAGTCGGGAAAGCCGAGAGTCAGCACCTCCGAGCGCATCGGGCCGATCTGCCTCGGCGGGAAGTTGACGACGGCCGCGACCTGGAGCCCCGGAAGCTCTTCCAGGCTGTAATGCTCGGTGATCTGGGCCGAGGACCGCTTGCGGCCGATCACTGGGCCGAAGTCGATCTCGAGGATGAAGGCGGGCTTGCGCGCCTCGGGAAAGGGATGAGCGGCGACGACGGTCCCGACCCGGATATCGACTGCGAGGAAGCCGTCGAAGGCGATTTCGGGTGCCGGAGGCGAGGCGGGATCATGGGTGAGGTGCATGGCGCCGCGATAGCAGGGCTTGGACGCCGGAGGGAGACCCGCGCCCGCCGCTCGACGTTCCGCGGCCCTCCCCCGCCGCCTCAGTCGATGATCTCGGCGTCGCCTTCGGCCTCCATTCGCGCGAGCGCAGCCTTCATCGCCCCGAGCTGGTCGGACGAGTGGCCCTTCCATTCCTCGACTTCTCCGACGACCCGAAGCGGATCGCGAGAGCGATATGAACAAGTGGGATTGCCCGGAAACCTCTTGTCGGTGAGGTTGGGATCGTCCTCGGACGGTCCGGTCGGCTCGACGATATAGATCCGCTCCCGGCCCTCGCCCTTGGCAAGCTCGCAGCCCCAGATCGCGGAATCGAGGGCGCTGCTGAAATAGATCCAGGAGAGCCTGCGGTCGCCGTAGTTCGAAGCAAAGCCGGGGCTGAGCAGGTCGCCCGGCTTCAGATCCGCCCGGGTGCCGTGATAATAAGGCGGAGCGGCGTCGGCGGCGTAGGTCATCCGGGCCGCCCGGGCTCGTCGGCGAGCTGCACCAGATCCCACAGATTGCCGTAGAGGTCCTCGAACACGGCCACGGTGCCGTAGGGCTGCTCGGCCGGAGGACGGACGAAGCGGACTCCCTTGGCGGTGAGATCGTCATAGTCGCGCCGGAAATCGTCGGTCCGAAGGAAGAGGAAGACCCGGCCGCCGGACTGGTTGCCGATGAAGGCCGCCTGCTCGGCAGTGGAGGCTCGGGCGAGGAGGAGCGAGGCGCCGCCTCCCGGGGCGCCCGGAGGAGCGACGAGCACCCAGCGTTTGTCCTGCTCGGGCTGGAAGGTGTCTTCGACGAGGGTGAAGCCTAGCACTCCGGTGAACCAGGCGATGGCCTCGTCATAGTCGCGGACGACGAGGGCGATGTGGGCGAGGGACTGGCGCATGGCGGTCGGCTTAGCAGGCCCCGGCCGAAATGGCAGGGGCGCCGCCTGCGGTCTTCCGGACCTAGGTGAAGTTCACGAAGTTCACGATCTCGCGCTTTTTCTCCGAGACCCGCGATACGAGCGGCTTGCCACGCCTCGGGAAGGCGGTCGGGCGGTCTGGACGATAAGAAAGAGCCGCGACGGGCAGGGCCCGTCAGAACCGCGGGATGACGAAGAAAGTCCCGCGGGTATCCTTCAATATGCGATGCGAGCTCGCCGCGAGTCGCAACGGCCGCACTCGGCGTTCACCATTTAAACATCCGGGCCGGTTAGACGATTCCCCGCAAACGGGGGTGGAGGTTCGATGCGGTTTCCCAACGAGATCCAGGCGGCGCTGCTGTTCGACCGGCGGGTCGGCGACCTCGAGGCCGCGGTCCGGACCTTCCTCCGGGTGGAGGAAGCCCGCACCGGAGCGCGCTTCGCGGTTCCGGAATCCAGGCCGGGCAGCTTCTACCGGCTCTTCGGCGGCGGCGAGATGACGATCACCCTGGAATATGTGGACGGGCCGGCGAGTCTCGACGTGTTCGGGCAGGCGCTGAGCTCGGCGGTCACCCACATCCTCTGCCCCGAGGCCCGCACGCTCCTGACCCGGAACCGGTCGCATATCCTGGTCAACGTCTCGCACGGAGTGCTCGGCAATTCGCCCGAGATCGCCCGGATGATGGCTCAGCTCGGCCGGCCGATGGAAGGGCATTCGCTGCCCGAGTTCGTCCGCCGGCTCGAAATCTGCGCGCTCGTCGCTCGGATCGTCGGCGATCACTCGGCTCCCCAGATCGTCCACTGGTGCCAGAGCAACCAGCTCTTCCCGGGCGAGGCGTTCGACGCTCTCGCCGCGATGCCGGCGCCCAGCCCGCTTCACGTCCATCCGTATCTGTTCGGCAAGCCCGCGCTGCCCGGCGGCGAAGCCAGCGTCGGGATCCGCACCTTCGGAGTCCGCCACTTCATCGGCCGCGAGGTCCTGATCGAGCCCTCCGTCCTGCCTTGGGCCGCCAATCTCGAGACGATTCTCGCCTTCCTTCGGATCGCGACGGCGAAGAACGGTTACGTCATCCCCGACGGCGACACGTTCGGACCGGAAGATCGAAGCCAGTCCTATCGGGTCGTCCATTGCGAGGCCGAGGAGGGCGACGTCGCCCTCTATCGCCTGGAGCCGTTGCTGCATCGCGAATTCGGCTTCGTCGCGCAGGAGTACGTGCCGCCGGAGCGGGTGTTCGACGATCGAATGCCGCCGCCGGACCTGATGCCCGGGGACGACGAGGCGAAGATGGAGCTCGTCAACGAATGGCGCGAGAAAAGGGCACTCGCAGCGGGCGTCGGCGGGCGATTCGAAGTCCGGGCAAGGGACCCGCGCGGCGACTCGCCGCCGCCGGCGCGCCCGGCGGGTTTCGGCGGTCGGCCGGTCTTCGGCCGAAAGAAAGCCTAGCCTGTCCGCAAGGGGCGGGCCGGGCCGGCGACACCGTCTCGCCGAAGTCAGCATGGCCGTGGCGAGCCCGTCGCGGCGATTACTTCTTCCGCCGCTTCGGGCTCTCGGCCGCCTCCCCCTTTAGGTCCCGCTCGATCCGCTCCTTGATCTCGCTGCGCTGGGAGGTGGCGTAGAGGTTGCCGGTGGCGGCGTAGAGGCCCTTGAGGAAGCTCAGGTCCCACTTGGTCAGCGTCAGCGGCACCGGGCTTCCCATCGGAGTCTCGAGGACCTTGAGGATCGTGGCCGGGCTCGAAGCCGGGAGCTTGGCGGGATCGGTCCGGGCGAAGGCGCGCATCGCGGCATAATCGGCGAGCTGGATGGTGGTGAGCCCGTCGAGCGCGCCCTGCTCGATCACCACCGCCGCGGCCTGGAATTGCGGGCGGCCGGACGCGGAGACGCGGCTCTGCGGCCGGGTCGTCCGGTTGACGGCATAGTCGGCGCCCGGCAGCGCCCCGTCGCCGCTGTGCGATGCCTCGTCGCCGTCGCCCGTCAGCTCGGGCCCCTGAACCTGCCAGACCGCCGCCGGGCCCGGCGAGCGGGCGAGCCGGCGGACGTCGCCGTTCGACATCTCGCCGAAATAGAAATCGTATTTGCGGTCGAGCGCCTCGATGAAGGCGCGCTTGTTCGGGGTGACGATGAGCAGGATGTTGGGAATGCAGCCGGGCTTGCCGACGTCGAGACCCGCCGCCTTCGCCACCACCCTCATCCTCGCCAGGACCGCGTCCCTCTGGCCCGGCTGAAGGCCGAAGGCGGTCGGGCAGACCTTGGTCTCGAACCGGCTGAGCTGGCCGCGCGGCGGCGCCTGGGTGAGCGCTCCGACGAAATCCTTTATCTGGTCGTCGACATTCTGTCCCGTGACCAGGATGTCGGCCGCGTCCGAGGGCTGCGGCGAATCCTGTGCTGCAGCGGGCGCGGCGGCGAGGCCGAGCGCCGCGGCGGAAAGCAAGACGCGAAGAAAAACGGACATCGGCCCCCCACTGGTCATGACCGCTCGACAATAAACCAGCGGCGCCGCCACGAACAGCTTTTGTGCAGCTCGAAGGCGGACCGGATGAAAAGCCGCAAGCCCGGACAAGCGTATCGCCACCGCCGCCGTCCGGTCCGGCCGGGCGGAAGGTCACACAAGGGTCTCACCGGTAGCGCTTCTTCGACCGCTCGCCGCGCGAGGCCGGATCGAGATAGCGGCACAGGTCGATTTCCTCCCGGCGGCCCAGCTTTCCTTCGTTCCGCTGCGCCTTGGCGTTGGCCTCGGCCCCGCGCGCCTCCTGTGCGGCCAGCGCCTCCGCCTCCAGGCGCTCGGCGGATTTCGGCGGACGCTGTTCGGAGAGGAAGCGCGGCAGCCGGCCGTCGGCGATATCGGCCAGCTGGAGCTCCTCATCGAGCGTGTCGCGGCCGAGCAACTCTTCGGCCGGGGCGGGCAGCTGCGGCTCCATCGCCCTCAGAACCGTCTCGACATTCGCGGCGGACGGCGCCTCGGCGGCGGAGCGCGGAGCGGCCGGGCCGCCGTAGCGCTCCGGCTTGAGGTGCCGAAGAAGGAACATCAGAAGCCGGTCGTTATAGACTCGCTTGGTGCAGACCACCTCGCCATTCTCGTCATAGACGTTCTGCTCGACGCCCTCGAGCGCCCGCTCGAAGGCGATGTCCTCGACGACCCCGCCTGCATGGCTGCGCGCGGCGTCCCAGGCGCGGGCGAAGGCGGCTCCGTGGGCGGAGCGGCGAAGCCGATAGGCCGATTCGCGCGACATTCCGACCGCCTGGGCGGCTGCGGAGACGAGGCCGGTATCGGCGAGCACCTCGATGAATCGGCGCTGCTTCTCCTCGGTCCAGCCATCGAGGCGCGGCCGGCGGCGGACCGGGACCCAGCGATAGTCGGCCGGGTCGTAGCCGTCCGGCGGCGGGGCGCCGTCGGAAACCTCGGCCGCAGCGTCGTCGACGGATGCGGGCGGCGGGGCGTCGGGCGGCGCGGCGGCGGGACCGTCAGGAGGATATGCGGGGGCCTCCAGGGAGGCGGCGCGGGTGGGCCCGGGGGGCCGCGATTTGGGATGCTGTTCCATTCATGAATTAGAACATAGCAGGTACGGGAGGGGAAGGCTGCAACTTCCGGCAACAGGGTCCGAAATGGGCTCGCTTTTGGTCACCGATTTCGAGCCTGCCGAGAAGCGGGGCGCGCTCTAGGAGGGCGGCACGGGTTCGCCCGGCCGCCAGAAGGGGAGACCGAGGCCGCCGTAGCGGTCGATGAAGGCTTGGGCGCCGGCCAGGGTGGTGGGCCAGGGCCCGATCGAATAGCTGGCGCTCGTCACGTTCCGAGTGGGGATGCCCATGGCGGCGAGGTCCGGGAGGGCCAACGGCGCCTGAACCTTGCAATAAGGAAGGCCGGCACGGACCAGCAGGGCGACGACCTCCCACGCCTTGCGATCCGCCTTCGGAGGCGCCCGGAAGTTGCTCCCCATCCAATAGCTGTCGCCGGCGCAGGAGGGGCACGCCCGCACCTCGATCGGCCGCGGCGCCGAGCGGCGCATGGCCGGGTGGGTGGGGAGCAAAGGCTCGCGCTTCATCACCGTCCGGCACGAGAGGCAGGCGAATTTGGCGAGCTGGGGGGCGGGGCGGGGCATTGGGGGAGAATCGGGGCGGGCGTGGGCGAGCGCAAGGGGGACCACCTTGTACGAATCCGCACAAATCCGTATAAGAAAGGAATGGCACAGATGAACGTCTCGATCCCCGACAAGCTCAAGGGCTGGGCGGAGCAGCGCGTCGCGGAAGGCCGCTACAGCAGCACCAGCGACTATATCCGCGACCTCGTCCGAAGGGACCAGGAGAATGAGGAGAGGGTCCGGCGGCTGCAGGCGGCGATCGACGAGGGGCGGGCGTCGGGGGTGAGCGAGCGCGATCCGTTCGAATATCTGGCTGAACTCGGCGGCAGCGCTGGCAGGGCAAACGGGCCTGAGGGCCTGCTCGATTCGCTGCGCCGGTTGTGGATCCAGGGGGTTGAGAGCGGGGTGGCGGTCGACGGCAATTTCGACGCTTTCGATATCGCCGAGCGCGGCGCGGCGCGGCTGGCGGCGGCCCGCCGCGTGTGATGGAGATCCGCCGGCTGCCGTCGGCGATCCGCGACCTCGACGACATCTGGTTCCACATCGCACTTGACGACGAGGCTTCCGCAACCCGCCTGGCGGAGCGCATCGCCCTCAGCGTCTCACGTCTCGCCGACTACCCGCTGAGCGGCCCCGCGCGTCCGGACATCGCCGAGGACGCACGCAGCCTCGTCGTCGGCAATTACCTCGTGCTGTACCGTGTGAGCGAAGCCAGCGTAGAAATCGTCCGCGTGCTTCACGGGGCACGGGAGATCACGCGGCTGCTGTGGGAGTGAAGCGGCGAGTTCGCCGGCCCCGGCGGCGAACTGCACGAAGTCCCAGAGGTTGCCGTAGAGGTCCTCGAACAGCGCGATCTTGCCTTGACGTCATACCGGACTTGATCCGGCATCCACCTCATTGTCACTCCGCGTCGGAACGAAAGATGGATCCCGGATCAAGTCCGGAATGACGACCGCGCGGGCCCACCTGATTGCCGATGAAGGCCTCCGGCTCGGGCGTGGCGGCGCGGGCGATGGGGAGGGTGGCGGCGTTCTCGCCGGCGCCGGGCGCGGAGGCCATAGGCCGAGCGCGCGGAAACGCGCGCGGCGGCGGTGGCGAGGTGGACCGAGCCGGTCTCGGCGAGGGTGGTAAGGAACAGCCGCTACTGCGCCGCGCTCGATACGGCGAGCCGCTTGCGCAATTCTTCGAGCCCGACGCCGTCGAAGGGGGTGGCCGCGATTGGGGGCCCGGCCAGGGCTTCAGAGACCTAGGTAAAACAGGGACAGTATACATTTACCCGCCTTTGGAGGCGCCTGGCCAGCCGCGCATAAATGTATACTGTTACTGTTTACGCGGGGGGCGCCGGCACCTCTGAGGGAGGCGGTGAAAAATATATACTGTCCCGGATTTCCGCGGGCCATAGGCCGAGCGCGCGGAAACGCGCGCGGCGGCGGTGGCGAGGTGGACCGAGCCGGTCTCGGCGAGGGTGGTAAGGAACAGCCGCTACTGCGCCGCGCTCGATAGGGCGAGCCGCTTGCGCAATTCTTCGAGCCCGACGCCGTCGAAGGGGGTGGCCGCGATTGGGGGCCCGGCCAGGGCTTCAGAGACCTAGGTAAAACAGTGACAGTATACATTTACCCGCCTTTGGAGGCGCCTGGCCAGCCGCGCATAAATGTATACTGTTACTGTTTACGCGGGGGGACGAGCGGCGGCACCTCCGAGGGAGGCGGTGAAAAATATATACTGCCCGAATTTTCAGGTGGTGGAAAATGTATACTGTCCCGGATTTTCTTCCGAGCGGCGGCACCTCTGAGGGAGGCGGTGAAAAATATATACTGTCCCGGATTTTCCCGCGCGGCGACCTGAAAAAGGGATTGCGCAGCCTACCGGCCGGCGAACACCGCATCTATTATCGCTTCGACGGCGAGACGGTGCTGGTGGCCCGCGTGCTGCACAAAGCGATGGACGAAGGACGGCATCTGTGAGGGTGGGGGAAAATGTATGCTGTCCCTGATTTTCCGGCCTCATCACCTGCTCGGAGACGATCACGCCTTCGGGCGGGCACAAGGCGAAATGCTATTTCAACGTGAGGACTCAGTGACGCTTTGACCTTGCCTCGCCCCGCCGGATCGACAGCCGGATCTCGGTCCCGCGCTTCGGCTTCTCCAGCGCCTGCTTCACGCCCTCGCGTATCTGGCCGGGCCGGGCAGGGGTGGCGAGGCTCGGCAGGGCCGGAGCCGGATCGCACCCCTATCCGTCCGGTGCCTTCTATTCGCCCCGTCGCCGGGCGGGAGCCTTGGCGACCCTGCCCCTTCGGCTTTACGATCGTCCCTCGATCTCGCGCAGCCGGCTCTTCCACTGTCCGAGTCCGCACTCCCAGAACTCGTCCTCCCCCGTCTCATCCTCCCGCCCGACGATGATCTCGAAGCGGTCCAGCGACTCGGGAGGACCGTCCTGCGTCGCGTCGCAGCGTTCGACGGCGTGCCGATCGAAGATCGCGGCGACCTCCGCGAAGAATTCGAAGAAAGCCTGAATAGCTTGGTTGGCGTGAGCCTCGGACGGCTCCTTCGCCGTCACGTGCAGAAAGTTGTTCGTTCGCCCATAGAGCGTCGACAGCCGCTGAATATCGACCCTGATGAAGGCCTGGTACCGGGCATCGATCTGCAGTTCTTCAGGGGTAACCTTGTAAACCCGGAATCGACCCAAGGTGATGAACCTGAGTTGCTCCAGAGTTTCCTGGTACGGCCGCAGGATCTTGTCGGGTGCATAGGCCTTGGCTTCGCTCGGGCGCAAACCGCCACGGTCGATCGCAGCTTCTCGAAAAAACACACAGATTTGTTCAATCAAAAGTCGAGAATGAAGGAAGAAACATTCAAAGTCCTGTTGCGACCAGGGCTCTGGAAACAGATGGCGCAGCCGATAAACATAGGCCAGCCGGATCCGGCAAAGCTGGAACGCCTTCCAATAGTCGTCGCCGCCAGCCTGAAGACGGTATGTCCGCACAATTTCCCCTTGCTGGAGAGCAACCGGACTGGCGGCGCCAGCGGAATTTGAAGCCCCGCGGCTCATTCGTTGAGAGTGCTCCGCGGTTTGTGGGGAAGAGCGGGGTCGAGCGTCTCCCAGCCGATCTTCTCCGTCACCCAGATCTCCGCCGTCGGCGGGAATAGGTCCGGATCGTCCAGGGTGGCAGTCGTGATATCGCGATGGCCGGGCCGGGAGTCGCGGCGATAGCCGACGAGGCTTCCGCAGATCGGGCAGGACAACCAATATATGCCGGGCGACGTGGAATATTCGCGCGGCTCGCCCTCGAGCAGGACGTGGTCCTTCGTCTCGAAGACCGCCCAACCGACGCTTGCACCGCCCGTGGCCCGGCGGCAGGAGACGCAGTGGCACAAGGTCCGGGCCACGGCTTCGCCGGTCACCCGGTACCGCACCGCTCCGCACAGGCATCCGCCTTCGGCCATGGGCTACTCCGCTGCAGGCAGATAAATCTCCCCACCCTTCTCCCGGAATTTTTCGCTCATCTCGGCCATGCCTTTCTCCGCTTCGGCTTCGGCCGAAGAGGCCCCTCCACCATGTTCCACATGGTCCCCCTCGCCCGCCGAAGCACGGGACGAATCTGCGGCGAGAAAGGCATCGGCGGGCTGGTTCTGCTTCGCCGCGAAGTCGCGCACCTCTTGCGTGATCTTCATCGAGCAGAATTTGGGGCCGCACATCGAGCAGAAGTGGGCGGTTTTGGCGCCCTCCGCCGGGAGGGTCTGGTCGTGATATTGTTCGGCGGTGTCCGGGTCCAGGGAGAGGTGGAACTGGTCGCGCCAGCGGAATTCGAAGCGGGCGCGGCTTAGCGCGTCGTCGCGCAGCTTGGCGGCGGGGTGGCCCTTGGCGAGGTCGGCGGCGTGGGCGGCTAGTTTGTAGGTTACCACCCCCACTTTCACGTCGTCGCGGTCGGGGAGGCCGAGATGCTCCTTGGGGGTGACGTAGCAGAGCATCGCGGTTCCGAACCAGCCGATCATCGCGGCTCCGATCGCGCTGGTGATGTGGTCGTAGCCCGGCGCGATGTCGGTGGTCAGCGGCCCGAGGGTGTAGAAGGGCGCCTCGCCGCAGGCCTCGAGCTGCTTGTCCATATTGGCCTTGATCTTGTGCATCGGCACGTGGCCCGGGCCCTCGATCATCACCTGGACGTCGTGGCGCCAGGCGATCTGGGTGAGCTCGCCCAGCGTCGCAAGCTCGGCGAACTGGGCTTCGTCGTTTGCGTCGGCAATGCTGCCTGGTCTCAGGCCGTCGCCGAGGCTGAAGGCGATGTCGTAGGCCTTCATGATCTCGCAGATTTCCTCGAAGCGGGTGTAGAGGAAGCTCTCCTTGTGGTGCGACAGGCACCATTTCGCCATGATCGAGCCGCCGCGGCTGACGATCCCCGTCACCCGCTTGGCGGTCATCGGGATGTAGGGCAGCCGCACTCCGGCGTGGATGGTGAAATAGTCGACGCCCTGCTCGGCCTGCTCGATCAGGGTGTCGCGGTAGATCTCCCAAGTGAGGTCCTCGGCCACTCCGCCGACCTTCTCCAGCGCCTGGTAGATCGGGACGGTGCCGATCGGGACGGGGGAGTTGCGGATGATCCATTCGCGGGTGTCGTGGATATTTCTGCCGGTGGAGAGGTCCATCACCGTGTCGGCGCCCCAGCGGATCGACCAGACCATCTTGTCGACCTCGGCGGCGACGTCGGAGGCCACCGCGCTGTTGCCGATATTGGCGTTGATCTTGACCAGGAAGTTGCGGCCGATCGCCATCGGCTCGCTCTCGGGATGGTTGATGTTGTTGGGGATGATCGCCCGGCCCCGGGCGACCTCGTCGCGGACGAATTCGGGGGTGACGTAATCGGGGATGGAGGCCCCGAAATCCTGGCCGTCGCGGACCCGCGCGGCGATCTGCTCGCGGCCCAGATTCTCGCGCACGGCGACATATTCCATCTCCGGGGTGACGATTCCCCTGCGGGCGTAGTGCATCTGGCTGACGTTGGAGCCCGGCCTGGCGCGAAGCACGGTCTTGCGGACGTTCGGAAAGGGCTGGACCCCGCCGGAGCGGTCCGGGCCGAGCTGGCCGTTATCCTCCGGACGAACCTCGCGCTGGAGCACCTCCTCGACGTCGCCCCGGGCGCGGATCCAGTCGCGGCGAAGCTCGGGCAGGCCGCTCATGATGTCGATCGCGGCGGCGCCGTCGGTGTAGGGGCCGGAGGGGTCGTAGACGCGCAGCGGAGGCTCGCCGCAGCCCGGCTCGAGGTGGATCTCGCGCATCGCCACGCCCAAGGGGCCGACATGCACCTTGCGGCTGCCGCGGATCGGGCCGGTGGTGACTTTGAGCTCGGTGCGGGCAGGTGCGTCGGCCATGTTTTCGCTCTCCAAAGACGGACGGAGAGCGGGGTTGCCGCGCTCCCTCCCTACGCCGGTGTCAGCCGGATCAGGTTCGACGGGTCGCAGCGGTGTCAGCTGCCTCTCAACCGCGTTCGCGCGGTCCCCCGGGGAGGGCATGGCATAGGCGCATCGCGGACCGGGCGGAAGCGGGAATCGGGGGGAGCACGTCATACCGCCGGAAGCCGGAATCTCGGGTGGGCCGCCGAGACTTCTCGTCCTGGGCCCGGCTTTCGCCGGGATGACGGGGAACGTGAAAAGGGCGGCCACGAAGGACCGCCCTTTCCTTTGCGCGCTATCGAAGGCTCAGTAGCGGCTCTTGTCGCTTTCCTCGAAGCTCTCGCTTCTCGAACGCTCTTCGCCGGAGCCGCCCCGGGAGGAGCCGCCGAAGCTTCCGAAGGCGGAGCGGCCGGCGGTCTCGCGGACTCCCTCGTCGACCTCGACCTCGGTGTTGCGGACCGTGTCCTCGACCGTCTCGGTGCGCTCTTCGGCCGTCTTGCGGACGACCAGTTCCTCGGTGACCCGCGCCTCCTTGCCGACCACGGCCTCCTCGGCCGTCTCGGTCATGGAGATCTCGCGATCCTGAAGCATGTCGCCCTGGAGCTCCGACTCGCCCACCTCGCGGTCGACGGGCCGGCGCTCGACGCTGACATGCTCCTCGCGAAGGTTGACCTGCTGGCTGACCGGGGTCTCGGTCACGTAAGAGCGAACCCGCGCTCCGCCGCGCTCCACCTCGCGCTTGCCGACCCGAAGCTCCTCCTCGACGATCGGGATCGTCTCCTCGGCGACGGTGCGGTCGGTCTGCTGCGCCTGCCGCGCCTGCTGCTCGAAGCCGCCGGCAGTCCCGGAGGCCGCGGTCTGCTGATAGGGGGCCCAGCCTTCGCTTCGCCAGTTGTTCTGACGCTCCTCGAAGTCGACGCTGTCGCTCTCATCGAGAATCCGGATCGCCTCGTCGGCTTTATCCTCGCCGACCCGGGCGCAAAGCAGGAAGCCGCCGCGGCGCATGCCTTCCTCGTAGGCGTGGCTGTCGTCGAGCGGGAGGAAGGCCGACTTGATCGCGGACCAGAGGCCTTCGCCCTCGCCGCTATCGCCGCCGGAGCCGGAGGCGCTTCGGGTGGAATCGCTCTGGTCGATGATCCGGACGTCGTCGGCGTCGATCCGGGACCGGGTCAGCCGCTCGCGGGCCGCTTCGGCCTGGCTGCGGCTGTCGAACATGGCGGTTACGGTACGCGACATATGGCTTACTCCTCACTCAACTGGTTGCACTGCGCCGCCGCACACGTCCGCGCCCGCCCCCCGGGCGAGACGCGCGTCTTCCCGAGAGCCGAATCGCGAGATCCCGGCTTGCCGTTTGCTTTGATGTCCATGTGTTGCGGTCGGCGGCTCAATGGTTCGGGAACCCGGGCGTTCCGGCCGGACTGGCCTGCAGGGCGCATAAGCCACCGAAGCGAGGCGTCGGTGCGCCGAGCTGAGTCTAAACCCAGGTTAAGAGACACGCGGAGGGAAATGATCCCCGACCGGGCCCGGTCTCAGCCTTCACCCGAGGGCCGGTGCGATGAACCCTGGCGAAGCTGCAGCGTTGCCCTTGCGTGCATCTCATCGAGATCCTCCTCCCGCTGACGGACAATGAGGGGAAGCCGTTCGCGGCCGACCTTCACGGACAGGTGCGCGACGAGCTGGTCGAGCATTTCGGAGGAGTCACAGCCTTCACCCGGAGCCCGGCGGAGGGGCTTTGGAAGGAAGGGACCGGAAAGGCCGACCGCGACGAGATCGTGATCCTCGAGGTGATGGCCGACTGGCTCGACCGCGGCTGGTGGCGGGCCTACCGGACCGAGCTCGAGCGGCGCTTCAGGCAGGACGTGATCGTCGTCCGGGCGCGCGAGGTCGAATTGCTCTAGGCGCGTTCGAGCCCCTAAGGGGCGCGAAACAGCTGCTTCTAAGGAAAGACGATGGGTTCCAGTCCGACGCAGTCGCCCCCGGCGCGACGCAAGGTGCTTCTGCTCGGCTCCGCCGCCCAGTCGCTGACCAACTTCCGCGGGCCTTTGATCGCCGCGATGGTGCAGCGCGGCCACGAAGTGTTCGCCGCCGCTCCGGAGATCGATCCGGACACCGCCGCGAAGCTGGTCGCTCTCGGGGCGACTCCGGTGCCGGTCGTCCTCGGGCGGACCAGCCTCGACCCGCTGGCGACCTGGCGCAGCGGCCGGCAGCTTCGCGCCCTGGTCAAGTCGATCGCGCCCGACGTGATGATCGCCTATACGATCAAGCCGGTCGTCCTGGGAGCGGCGGCGGCGAAGGCTGCGCGGGTCCCGGTCTTCGCGGCGATGATCACCGGTCTCGGCTACGCCTTCCTCGGCGGACTGAACCCGAAGCGGGTCGCCGTCCGGCTGATCGCGATGCTGATGTACAGGCGGGCGCTGGCCGCATCCGGGATCGTCATCTTTCAGAACGATGACGACCGGAGCGATTTCCGGCGGATGCATCTGCTGCCGGCCGCCAAGCCGACGATCGTCGTCAACGGATCCGGAGTCGATCTCGAACATTTCGCTCCCCGGCCGGTGCCGGCCGAGACTTCGTTCCTGATGATCGCGCGCTTCCTTCGCGACAAGGGAATCCGGGAATATGGAGCCGCCGCCGCCCGGCTGAAGGCCGAATTTCCGAACGTTCGGATCAGGCTTGCCGGACTGCTCGACGGGGCCGACTCGATCAGCCAGGCGGAGCTCGATTCGATGGTGGCGAGCGGAATGGAGAATCTGGGCCTGCTCGCCGACGTCCGGCCGGCGATCGCCGACTCGAGCGTCTATGTCCTGCCGTCCTACCGGGAAGGCACTCCCCGCACCGTGCTCGAGGCGATGGCGGTGGGCCGGGCGGTGATCACCACCGATGCGCCCGGCTGCCGGAATACCGTCGATGAAGGCGAGAACGGACTGCTCGTCCCGGTCCGGGATTCGGACGCGCTCTACGCGGCCATGCGCCGGTTCGTCGTGGAGCCCGACCTGGCCGAAAGGATGGGCGCCGCCTCGCTTCGCCTCGTCCGCGAGAAATACGACGTCCACAAGGTCAATGCGTCGATCCTGGGGGCGACGGGGCTCTAGGCGCCTCCGGTCATCCCGGCGAAAGCCGGGGCCTCGGGACGAAAGTCTCGGCGGGTCTCCCCGAAGTCCCGGCTTTCGCCGGGGTGACGATCACGCCAAGGGCAGCTCCAGCTCGAGCGGCCTCGCTGAACGCCGCTCCTCCTCGCCGAGGCTCGACAGACCCAATCCGAGAAGCCGGATGCTCTTCACCGGCGGGAACACGCTTCGAAGGAGCTGGGTGCCCATCTCCAGGAACTCGGCCTCGCCGATTACCGGGCGATCGAGCGAGCGCGACCGGGTGACGATCTGGAAGTCGCCATATTTGACCTTGAGGTTGACCGTTCGCCCGGACAATTGCTTGGCCTGGATCCGCTGCCAGACGTGGCGCCCGATCCGCTCGAGCTCGGCGAGCAGCTCGGACTCGTCCGACAGATCGGTCAGGAAGGTGTCCTCCGCGCTGACCGACTTGTAGGGCCGGTCCGCCTTGACCTGACGGTGGCAGACCGCCCGGGCGAGGTCGTAATAATATTGGGCGCTGGAGCCGAAATGGGCGGCGAGGAAGTCGAGGCTTCGAGCCTTCAGGTCGGCGCCGGTCTCGATCCCGAGCCGGGCCATCTTCTCGGCCGTCTTCGGGCCCACCCCGTGGAAGCGCTTGACCGGAAGCCCCTCGACGAAGGCCGGGCCCCGGGCGGGAGTGACCACGCACAGCCCGTTCGGCTTGTTCTGGTCGGAGGCTAGCTTGGCGAGGAACTTGTTGTAGCTGACCCCGGCCGAGGCCGTGAGCCCGGTCTCCGCTTCGATCCGCGCCCGGATCTCCCGGGCGATGACGGTGGCGACTCCGATTCCTTTCAGGTCCTGGGTGACGTCGAGATAGGCTTCGTCGAGCGAGAGCGGCTCGACGTGGGGCGTATAGTCGAGGAAGATCGCCCTGATCTGCTGCGATACGGCGCGATAGGCGTCGAAGCGCGGCTTGACGAAGATCAGCTCCGGGCAGAGCCGCCGCGCGGTGACCGCCGGCATCGCCGACCGGATTCCGAACTTGCGCGATTCGTAGCTGGCCGCCGCCACGACCCCGCGCACTCCGCCTCCGACGGCGAGCGGCTTGCCCCGAAGCTCCGGATTGTCGCGCTGCTCCACCGACGCGTAGAAGGCATCCATGTCGACATGGATGATCTTGCGGATCGCTCCTTCGGCCGGAGTTTCGTTCACGCCATGTTCCTAGCAAAAGGGACGCGGCGCGAAAAGCGGAAAGCGCATGTCTAGCGGCCACTCGTCATCCCGGCGAAAGCCGCGACCTCATGTCGCAAGGGCTCGGCGGGTCTCCCCGAGGCCCGGCTTCCGCAGGGCTGACGGTGGGCTTTGCCGCTTCGTCAGAACCTGAGGCTCATCCCCACCGCGGCGACTCGAGTGCCGGAGGAGCCGAGCATCTCGCGGGCCGGATCGATCCGGCGGCGGATCTGCTCCTTCTCGGTCGTCCCGACGACCGAGAAGAGACCGACTCCGACGGCGAGATTTTCGGCGACGGGAACGCTGCCGAACAGGCGCGGCGCGGAAGGATCCTCCGCAGGCCCCATGTCCCTGGAATCGAGCGTGACATTCTGTGGAACCAGGGCGCCTGGCCGGCTCTGCGCCGGCACGGCCCCGAAGCTTTTCACCTCGCCGCCCTCCACCGATCGGTCCAGCGCCGCCGCGGGCGACGCGAGGACCATAATCATCCCCGTTACGGCGAGCCCTGCAAATCCTCTCATCGCGGGCTCCGTTTTTCTGCTGTCGCCCATATGACGCGCGACTATGCCGGGTGGTTCCGGCTGTGTCACTACCTTAGTCCTCCCCGTCGCGAAGCGATGGGGAGGCACTCAGAACGTATAGGCCAGCCCGGCGGTCGCGAAATACTGGTCGCGGTCCCCCGCGACCCGGACGATCGGGCTCCGGGCGACGTCTCCGAGCAGTCGCGAATAGCCGACTCCCCCGAACAGCGAGAGCTTGGGGTGCCTCAGGTCGCCGGTCAGCGACTGGCCGAAAAGGAGGGTCGCCCGCCAGCTCTTCCAGCCTCCGTCGGCGTTGTACGGGGCGAGGCCGCTCGCGGCCGAACCGGCGGGACTGACGGAATAATAGGTGCGGGCATAGCGGTCGCTGACATGCTCGGCCTGGAGGCTGAAGCTGGCGAGCGTCCGGGTGCTGAGCGGCGACGAATATTCGATAGCCGGCGTGACGATGGTGCCGTCGTGGGTGTCGCCGACGTCCTTCTGCCAGGCCACGCGCGCGCCGAGGCTGTCATATTCGTGAAGGACCCCGTTCTTCCTCAGGCCGGCCCAGGCGCCGAGCTCGATCGCGGTGTCGAGCTCGCCGAGCGCCCGCACCCGGGGATCCTTGATCCGGCTGGTGCGGTCGAGTCGGACGTTGGCGAGCGGACCGAAATCGAAGGAGAAGGGAGAGTCCGCCTTGTCCGGGATGAGGTCGAGGTAGAGCGCGGTACCGCGGGTTGCGAATCCGAAGCCGGCAACTTTGCCGAAGGCGAGTCCGGCCGGGGTCAGGATATAATCGTCGGAGCCTTCGTAGGACGGGAGGTAGGCGCCGCCCAGTCCGATCGTCAGGCTGTTGCGGTCGTCCGGCCGCCCCTGCTCCTCGCCCTCCTGCGCCGAGGCGGGCGCGGCGGCCATAAGCGGGAGCGCGAGCGCGGCGGCGCGCAGGCAAGTCTTCGCAATCATTCCATCCCTCCTGTTGCCCCGGGGCTCGGCTTTACCCGATGGATCGAGTCAGCGTTACGAAAAAAACGTGTCGTTTTGGGCCTTTCGCGCCTCGGGCTCACGCAGGCATGGCCACTTGGGCGCCCGGGCGGTAAGCAGGCGGCCATGCGCAGGGGCAAAAATTGCGGGCTGCTGATCGCCGGCGGGGGAGTCGCGGGATGCTTCGCGGCGCTCGCCATGGCGCGCCTCAGGCCCGAAGCGGCGATGGTGCTGGTCGGCGAGGAAGTGCGGTTCGGCGGCGGCAGCGGAATGCTCGTGCTCGACGCCGGCCTCTCGGCCGAGGAGCGGGGTCTGCTCGGCGCGGTCGTCGTGAAGAGCTGGGACTCCTGCTACGTCTCCCTCCCTTCGCGAAGCCGCAAGCTCAAGCTCTCGAGCCATCTGGTGACGACCGAGGCGATCCACGACGCGGTCGCCGAAGCGCTTCCGGACAGCTGCGCCCGCAACGCCAAGGTCGTGGCGATTCGCGACGACAGCCTGCTTCTCCCGGGCGGAGAGACGATCGCCGGAACCGGCGCGGTGGACGCGCGCGGCTGGGCTCATCAGACCACCCTGGAGATCGCTTGGCGGCACCGCACCGCCCGGACCTGCCGATTCGCCGACCCCCACAGGGTCGATCTGCCGGTGCTCGCCGACATGACCCTCGAGACCGCCGGCTGCGGCCATTTCACCTGCATCCCGATCGACGAGAACACGCTTCGGATCGAACGGATCGATTATTCGCGAAGCCCGGAAGGCGGTGCCGACGGAGTCGACCGGATCGAAGATTATGTCGCCCGCAGGCGCTGGCATGACGGCGAACCGCGCAAGGCCGAATCCTCGTCCCGGCCCGTCGCCCTGGGCGGCGACCTGGCGGCCTTCTGGCGAATCGGCGGCGCCCGGGTGGCTAAGCTTGGAGCGCGCGGCGGCTTTTCCCACCCGTTCACCGGCTCGGCCCTTCCCGACGCGCTTCGGACCGGCCTTGCCCTGGCCCGGCACAAGGACCTGACCGGAGCGGCGCTTCACGACCTGTTCGAAGCCGAAGCGGCCAATCTGTGGAAGCGGCGCGAATTCCACCGCGGCGTCAACCGGCTGCTCCTCGACAAGGGCGCCCCCGCGCTGGCCGCCCTGTACGACCTCGATTCGGCGGTACTCGAACGCTTCTTCGCCGAGGAGCTCGGCCTTTTCGACCGGCGCAAGATATTGGCGGCTCTGGGCGGGTAAGCATTCCTCCCCGAGCTTCTCTCGGGGAGGGGGGCGCGGCGCGAAGCGTCGTGGTGGAGGGGAAAGAGGATTCAGCGATCGCCCCTCCACCAGGCTTCGCCTGGTCCCCCTCCCCGGCAAGCTGGGGAAGGACTAGCGGCCTATCCGCCGGAGCTCGTGGACGATGTTCCACAGCATCAGCACCGCGAGCGCTCCGATCCCCACGAGCGCGAGCAGGCCGTAGGCGATGGCTTCGAGCCATCGGGCCGCCAGGTCATCGTGGGACGGGCGCGGAGCGACCGCGCCGCTTTGGCTTTGTCCCCGGCCTGCGGATAAAGCGACATTGCCCTCCTCCGGCACCGACGGCGGCTGCGCCGCCTGCCGCTCCTCCGCCGGTTCGCCTTCAACGATGGGCCGGTCGCCGGGAGCGGCGAAGCGGACCCCGGGGTCGTTGGTCATGGCGGCGATCGCGCCGAGGATAGAGAGCGTCACCAGGCCCGCCATGACGAGCATAGCGGTGCGCACTATCCAGTCGAAGATCGTCTTCGGCATGATGCGTTCCCAATCGGCCCGGGCGAATGATGTTCCCCACGAGCCTTGGAATCGCTTCGCCCCTGTGCTTTAGGGCCGGCCATGAACGTCCATGAATATCAGGCCAAGGAATTGCTCGCGAAGCAGGGCATTCCGGTTCCCGCCGGCTACGCCGCGCTCAATGTCGATGAAGCCGTGGCCGCGGCCGGGAAGCTTCCCGGACCGCTTTGGATCGTCAAGGCGCAGATCCACGCCGGCGGCCGCGGCAAGGGCAAGTTCAGGGAACTGGGCTCCGAAGCCAAAGGCGGAGTCCGGCTGGCCCGCTCGGTCGACGAGGTCCGCTCCAATGCGGAGGAGATGCTCGGCAAGACCCTCGTCACCATCCAGACCGGCGCCGAGGGCAAGCAGGTCAACCGGCTCTACGTCACCGACGGGGTCGACATCGCGAAGGAATATTATCTCGCGCTTCTCGTCGACCGCGGCAGCGGGCGGGTGGCGATGGTCGCCTCGACCGAGGGCGGAATGGACATCGAGGCGGTCGCCCACGACACTCCGGAAAAGATCACCACGATCACGATCGATCCCGGCCAGGGCTTCATGCCCCATCACGGCCGGGCGCTCGCCTTCGCGCTCGGGCTCGAAGGCGACCAGAACAAGCAGGGCCAGAAGCTCGCCCGTCAGCTCTACGACGCCTTCCTGGCGCTCGACTGCGCGATGCTGGAGATCAACCCGCTGGTCGCCACCGAAGACGGCAGGATGCTCGTCCTCGACGCCAAGATGAGCTTCGATTCCAACGCCGAGTTCCGCCACCCCGAATATGGCGCGCTCCGCGACGAGACCGAGGAGGACCCGATGGAGGTCGAGGCGTCGAAGTTCGACCTCGCCTACATCAAGCTCGACGGCAACATCGGCTGCATGGTGAACGGCGCCGGCCTCGCAATGGCGACGATGGACATCATCAAGCTGAACGGAGCCGAGCCCGCCAATTTCTGCGACGTCGGCGGCGGCGCCAACAAGGAGAAGGTGACGGCGGCGTTCAAGATCATCCTCTCCGATCCTGCGGTGAAGGGAATCCTCGTCAACATCTTCGGCGGGATCATGCGCTGCGACATCATCGCCGACGGGATCGTCGCGGCGGCGAAGGAAGTGGATCTGAAGGTGCCGCTGGTGGTTCGGCTCGAGGGCACGAACGTCGAGGAAGGCAAGCGCATCCTCGCCGATTCCGGCCTTGCGATCGTCCCCGCCAACGACCTCGGCGACGCGGCGAAGAAGATCGTCGCGGCGGTGGAGGAAGCGGCTTGAGTTTTGGCACGTCGCCCCAGCGAAGGCTGGGGCCCCGGCGGATGAAGAGCGCGGCGCCTTTCACCCCCTGGGATCCCAGCCTCCGCTGGGATGACGAGAAGAGAAGGGTGATGGAATGAAACTTCTCGTCCCGGTGAAACGGGTGATCGACTATAACGTCAAGCCGCGGGTCAAGGCGGACGGGACGGGGGTCGACCTCGCCAACGTCAAGATGAGCATGAACCCCATCGACGAGATCGCCGTCGAGGAAGCGATCCGGCTCAAGGAGAAGGGAGTCGCGACCGAGATCGTCGCCGTCTCGATCGGCCCGGCCAAGGCCCAGGAGACTCTCAGGACCGCCCTCGCAATGGGCGCCGACCGGGCGATCCTGGTCGTCACCGAGGACGAGGTCGAGCCGCTCGCCGTCGCCAAGATCCTGGTGAAGATTGCGCAGGAGGAGCAGCCCGGGCTTGTCATCCTCGGCAAGCAGGCGATCGACGACGATTCGAACCAGACCGGCCAGATGCTCGCCGCCTTGCTCGGCTGGGGCCAGGGCACCTTCGCTTCGAAGGTCGAGGTCGACGGAGACGGCGTCAGCGTCACCCGCGAGGTCGACGGCGGGCTCGAGACCGTGCGGCTGAAGCTTCCGGCGATCGTCACCACCGACCTCAGGCTCAACGAGCCGCGCTATGCCTCCCTTCCCAACATCATGAAGGCGAAGTCCAAGCCGCTCGCCCAGAAGACGCCCGCCGATTACGGCGTCGACACCACGCCTCGGCTGACGACGCTTGGAGTCCGCGAGCCTTCGAAGCGCGAAGCCGGGGTGAAAGTGCAATCGGTGGACGAGCTGATCGACCGCCTTCGGACCGTGGGAGTGATTTGATGAAGGCTCTCGTTCTCGTCGAGCATGAAAACGGCCAGCTCAAGGACGCCACGCTCTCCGCGGTCTCCGCCGCCTCGAAGCTCGGCGAGGTCCACCTCCTCGTCGCCGGCGAGGGCGTCGGAGCGGTCGCGGAAGCCGCGGCGAGGATCGCCGGAGTCGGCAAGGTCCATGTCGCCGACGGCGCCGCCTTCGCCCACCAGCTGGCGGAGAACGTTGCGCCGCTCGCGGCCGGGCTGATGGAGGGGCATGACGCGTTCGTCGCCGCCTCGACCACGACCGGCAAGAACGTCGCCCCCCGGGTCGCCGCACTGCTCGACGTGATGCAGATTTCGGACGTCATCGCGATCGAAGGCGAGGATACGTTCCAGCGGCCCATCTACGCCGGCAACGCCATCGCCACGGTCAAGTCGGCGGACTCGAAGAAGGTGCTCACGGTCCGCGGGACCGCGTTCGAGAAAGCGGCCGCCGAGGGCGGCAGCGGGCAGATCGAGGCGGTTTCGAGCGGCGAGGAGTCCGGCCTCTCGACCTTCGTCGGCGCCGAGATCGCAGCCAGCGAGCGCCCCGAGCTGACCAGCGCCAAGATCATCGTCTCGGGCGGCCGGGCGCTCGGCTCCTCGGAGCAGTTCCACGCGCTGATCGACCCGCTCGCCGACAAGCTCGGCGCCGGAGTCGGCGCCAGCCGCGCCGCGGTCGACGCCGGCTATGCGCCCAACGACTATCAGGTCGGCCAGACCGGCAAGATCGTCGCTCCCGAGGTCTATTTCGCGGTCGGAATCTCCGGCGCCATCCAGCACCTCGCCGGAATGAAGGACTCGAAGCTGATCGTCGCCATCAACAAGGACGAGGACGCTCCGATCTTCCAGGTCGCCGACATCGGCCTGGTCGGCGACCTGTTCAAGCTGGTGCCGGAGCTGACCGAGAAATTGTGAGTCTCGAGGCCGTCATCGCGAGGGGCGAGGCGGCTGGATTGCGTTGCTTCGCTCGCAATGACGGAGTGCGATTGCCGGCGGCGATGTCCGCGCCGAAGGGGACGACCGGCGGATACGCTCCGGATCCGGCGATCGCCTCCGGCGAATGAGGCCTCCGTGCGCGGAGACGCACGAAGGCCCTTTCGTTTGGTGAAAATGATTTAGTCCTCGGCGAGCGCCCTGCGCAGGGCATCGATGGTCATCCGGGCGAGCCGGCCCTGGTAGTCGCCCTCCTCGTCCGGGCCCGACCAGTCGATCAGGACGGCGTCCGGATCGCCGGTGATGGTCCGGGTGCGCTTGGTCAGGCCCGTCCAGACGCCCCTGAGGCCGCCCGGCTTCACCTTCGCTTTCTTCTCGAGCTGGCGAAGCGAGAAAGTGTCCCCGAACTCGATAATGAGTCTGAGAACCTCTGCGGTGCGGTCGCTGCAGCCCTGCAGGAAGGCCCGGGCCGACTGGATGCCCAGCTCGGCGATCTCCTCGTCGCCGAAAGCCTGGGGCGGAGCCGGCGATGCCAGGGTGAAGCCGAGCCTGGCGGCGAGCTCCGCCTTGAGCTCGTCCGACAGCTCGGCTATCGTATCGGTGGAAAGAAGGATGTGATCGCGCATTTGACTTTCTCCTGTTTGCGAGACGAAGCGCCTTTCGTCTCGCAAACAGACCTATGAAAGTTCTTTCGTATGGTCAAGACCTAGACGAAAGCTTTTTAGTATTTATTCATGGGGCGCTCGCCCCCCCTTGAAAGCCGCTCAAAAAGGTTGCGACGTTGGCGCCGAGCGCGTCGACCGCATAGCCGCCTTCCATGACGACAAGGGTCGGGAGGCCGAGCGAGGCTATCCGGCGGGCGACGGGGGCGTAATCGGCCGTCTCCAGCGCGAACGCGCAGATCGGGTCGCCGGCGAAGGTGTCCGCTCCGAACGAGCAGATCAGAAGGTCCGCATCGAATCCGGCGATCGCCTCAAGCGCCCGGTCGAGCGCCGCCTCGTAATCGCGCAGCGCGGTGCCGTGCGGGAGCGGCAGGTTGAGGGTCGCACCTTCCCCTTCCCCGGTGCCGCGCTCGTCGGCATGGCCCCAGAAAAAGGGAAAATCGGTCCTCGGATCGGCGTGGATCGATGCGAAGTAGACGTCGCCGCGCTCCAGGAAGATGTCCTGGGTGCCGTTGCCGTGGTGATAGTCGACGTCGAGGATCGCGACCCTGCCGACCCCCGCCGCACGGGCCGCCTCGGCGGCGATCGCCGCGTTGTTCAGATAGCAATAGCCGCCCATGTAATCGGCGCCGGCATGGTGGCCGGGCGGGCGGCACAAAGCGAAGGCGCTGCGCTCCCCCGAAAGCACCGCCTGCAGCCCGGACAAGGCGGTCTGCGCGGCCCAATAGGCGCTGTCCCAGGTGCCGGCGGCGATCGGAGTCGAGGCGTCCATGCTGAACCGGCCGAGCCTTGCGTCGATCCGGTCGAGGTCCAGGTCGCGGCGCCGAACCACCGGCCAGACATAGCCCGAGGCGTCCCCGGGCCGGCCCGCTTCTTTCCAGTCGGCGAAGGCGGATTTCAGGAAGTCGAGATAGGCGCGCGGGTGAATCCGGAGAATCGGCGCCTCCCCGCGATCCGCCACTGCATGAGTGGCTCCGAGCGCGGCAAGCATCGACTCCACCCGCCCGCAATGCTCGGCATAAGCCGTGAAGCCGCCATTGTGCAGCTCCTGCACCGGCGCGTGAAGCCGCTGCCGCTCGTCCCAGTAGACCTTCATGATGCGAGGCCGACCAGCCCCTCTCCCGCTCTACGCGGGAGAGGAGTTTTCATGGCCGAAAGCCTCACCGCCTTAAATCCGACGGCAAAGTCGGCTCCGACAAAATCTTCTCCATCGCCGCCCAGCGCGCCGCCTGATCCGGGCCGGCCCGTTCCACGGCGGACCGCACCATATCCATGCCGAGGCCGTAATTGATCACGTAGGAGCGATATTGCTCGGTGAATCGAACCGACTGCTCTGCCCGAGCCTTCGAGACGAGCTGGTATCTCTGAACGAGCTCGACGGCCCGGGCGCGATCGATCCGTCCTTCGAGATAGTCGCGGGCGATCGTGAACCGCGCGCCCGCCAGGTCCTTCATCGCGTCCTGGAGGGCGGCGAAGGCGGCGGCCTCTCCGGCCGCGAGGCCCGCGAGCGGATAAAGGGTGCCGGTCTCGTAATCCAGCTTTTCGGACCCGGGAAAGGCGAGCTCGATCCCGTAATTGGCAGAGCCTTCGGCGATGAAGCTCTGGGGCGAATAGAGCGGGTAGACCATATATTCGACCCACCCCCGGCCCCGGGCGAGCTTCGCCTCGAGCAGCGCGTTGTAGACGTGGTGACCGGGATAGCCTTCGTGGCAGCCGAGATCGACGGCCCGGCCGATCCGGGTCGGAAAATCGGTGTTCACCTGGATGAGGCTGGCCGAATCGCCCTTGTACCAATTGTAGCCGCCCCAGCTCTTGCCGGTGACGAATTCGAGCGTGAAGCGCTCGTTCGGCGGAAGTGCGATATGCTTCAGAGTCCGGCGGCGGCATTCGGCGATCGCGGCGTCGAAGACGGGTTTCAGCCGGTCCTTCGGGATGGTGAAGCGCTCCTGGAAGGAGTCGACCCGGGCGGAGAGCGGGCCCTTGCCCGGAACCAGCCGCTCGATCCGGGCGAGGACCGGATCGTAGGCCGAAAGCGGCTTCAGATCGGGGCGGACTCCGAACAGGGCCTCGGCCTCGTCGGCGAAGGCGAGCTTCGCGCCCTGCATCATCGCCAGCCGGGTCGACGCAGCCTTGAGCTGGGCGAGCAGGAAGTCGCGGCGGCGGCGCTCCATCGGATCGAGGCGGCGGCCGTCGAGGCTCCTCAGCCGAACCGTCAGGACTCCCGCTCGCTCCGCCAGCGCCGCCTCCGTCCCGGGGTCCATCTTCGCCTCGGCCTGCCATTCGGGCGGCCCGTAATAGGCGTCGATATAGCCTTCCTCCTTCTCGCCGATGGCGAGCTGGAGCTTCACATAGTCGCGGGCGATCGAATCGAGGCTTTCCCGGGCCGGTCCGGCCGAGACGCAGCCGGCGAGCAGGAACAGCGGCAGGAGCAGGCGCAGGAGGTTCATCTCATTCCCTCTTCGAGGCCGTCGGCGTCTCCGTCGGCGGCGATCTCGCGGTCCAGCGCCGCTTCCTCCTCCTGCTGCCGCGGATGGGCCGGCGCAAGCCTGAGCAGCAGGTACCCGCACAGTGCGGAAAGGAAGGAGCCCGCGAGGATCCCGAGCTTCGCGTCCTCGACCCGCTCCGGATCGCCCGGAAAGGCGAGCGCGCCGATGAACAGGCTCATCGTGAAGCCGATGCCGCAAAGCATCGCGACGCCCCAGACCTGAAGCCAGGTCGCGCTCCGGAGGCGGGCGGCGAAGCCCAATCGGACGGTCAGCCAGACCGCTGCGAAGATTCCGATCTGCTTGCCCAGGAACAGGCCCGCGGCGATCCCGAGCGGAAGCGGCGCGAGCAGGCGCTCCAGCCCCACCCCCTCCAGCGAGACTCCGGCATTGGCGAACCCGAACAGGGGAACGACCAGGAAAGCGACCCAGGGGCTGAGGCCGTGCTCCAGCCGGTGGAGCGGCGATTCCACGGAGTCGGGCGTCCCGGGAGTGGCGACGATGGGGATGACGGCCGCCGCGAGCACTCCCGCGACGGTAGCATGGACCCCCGACACCAGGACCACGTACCAGAGCAGCCCGGCGCCGATCAGATAGGGCCACAGCCAGCGGACTCCGCCCTTCCCCATCGCGTACATGACCAGAAGGATCGCCGCGGCCGATCCGAGCGCCACCAGGTCGAGCGAAGCGGTATAGGCCAGTGCGATGATCGCGACCGCTCCGAGATCGTCGGCGATCGCGACGGTGGTCAGGAACAGCTTGAGCGAGGTCGGGGCCCGGCTGCCGAGCAGCGCGAGCACGCCGATCGCGAAGGCGATGTCGGTCGCGGCCGGAATCGCCCAGCCGCGGCTCAGCCCCTGCGTGCCCGCGGCGGCGGCCAGGTAGATCGCCGCCGGAACCGCCATGCCCACCGCCGCTGCGATCACCGGCAGCCGCCGCCGGTCCCAGGTCGAAAGCCGGCCGTCGACGAACTCGCGCTTGATCTCCAGCCCGACGAGCAGGAAGAAGACCGCCATCAGCCCGTCGTTGATCCACAGATGCACGGTCATCGGCCCGAGCTTCGGCGAGAGCGTCGGGCCGGTCTCGAAGTGGAGGGCGTCAAGATAGGCTTCGGCGAAGGACGAGTTGGCGACGATCAGCGCGAGCGCCGCCGCCGCCATCAGCAGGAGCCCCCCCGCAGCCTCGCTTCTGAGGAATTTGCGGAGCGCCGGGCGCGGTGGTGCGGCAGGTTCGGCCATCGCCCCGGCCTTAGTCGCCGGGCGCGCGCGAAGGGAAGGCGTTATCGGGGGGGCCTGCTTACCCGCCCGTCGTTGCGAGGAGCGAAGCGACGAAGCAATCCAGCGGCACTGACGCAGCACTGGATTGCTTCGCCTCGCTCGCAATGACGGGGGTCAGTCCAGATCATGCCCTAGCCGCAGCGATGGCCGCGCCAGTAGCGCTGCCACTTCGCCACCGTCCCGCTCGCCACCATGGCGCAGCTGAGATCGCCGGCGGTGGGCGACGAGCACCAGGCGGCGGTCCGCCTCCCCTTGGCCGAGCCTTCGGAAAGGCAATGGAGGGCCGGCCCCTCGACGAGCAAATGCCCTGTCGGCGCTTTCCCGGTCGTTCGACCGAGCAGTCCGGCGAGCGCGTCCCGAGCCGCCTGCGCCGTCGCCTCCGGGCAGGGATGGCCGGGGCTGCAGCTCCCGTCCAATTCCCGCGCCGCGATTCCGGCAAGTCGCACTTTGGGTCCTTCCGCGCAGTGGATCGGGCCGTCGCCGTCCCAGACCTTCTCCGGAGTGCAGTCGAAGCGCCGGCCGTCCGCGACGACAAGCGAGCCCGAGCCTTCGGACCGGCCGGCCCCCGTCTCCATGGCGGGCGCCGGAGCGGCTCGGGAATCGCAGCCGGCGAGCGCCGGAATCGCCGCGACGGCGATGAGCAGGGGGCGCCCGGTCACGACCGCCAGCCGTCGAAAGCGGGATCGAAAGCGCGGTTCAGAGCGAAAGCGAGCCGGATCCCGGCGCGCCTCAGCCGGGCCTCGACGACGGGCCTGGCCCGGTCGAGATAAGCCTCGCCGACCGGCAGGGCGCGCTGCGGATCGCCCTCCGCGAAGCCCAGCCGGTCCGGCGCATACCAGCAGGCGCCAGCCTTGCGGATGCAGTAGCCGGTGTGCCGGGAACGCGTGATCCGGTAGGATTCACGCGCCCATCGCCACGGCTGCGAACGCACCCAGCGCCTGCGCTGGCGGTCCGTGATCGAGGCAGCGAGCAATCTTGCCGCCGCCCGCGCCCGGACCAGACGGTCCGTGCCGGGGCCGAAGATCCGGCGGTCGACGACGCAGCTGTCCCAGACCGAGTGGAGGCTTGCCGGATACTTGCCGGTACAGGGGCCGGGGGCGGCGATCTTGTTGCCGCCCAGATCGTCGCCGAAGCTATTGTGGAGCGGCTGGTGGAGGTCGCCGAACCAATGGCCGATATAGAGCAGCGCAAGCGCCTTCTCGGAGTCGCTCGCGGAGTCGGAGCCGAGGATGGCCAGGTCGCCGTCGATCGCCCCGAGCAGGCAGGGCCGCCCGTCCGGGCAGCCGCGCCCGATCCGGCGCTGGGTCCGAAGGTAATTGGTGTAATGCTCGGTCGCCCGGGTGACCGGGTTGTCGGCGAAGGTGCAGGTCTCGGTGAAGCTTGCGAATCGGCCGTCATAGGCCACCAGCCGGTCGACCTCATATCGGGCGGCGGGCGTGAGGTTCAGATAGCCGATCTCGCAGACGGTATAATGGCCGCCCTGCCCCCAGGCCCGTGCCTGGACCGGAGCGAAGAGGTAAAGGCAGGCCAGTGCCGCCACGATGATCCAGCGCATGATTCCCGTCCCAGCCGCAATCGCCCGCGCTCCCGGAGGAGCGACGCGGCGTCATATCTGAGAAGAGGATGCCAGGTATACGGGTTTTGATTTTCCGAATTTATCGGTCGGTCTGAAGCGACTCCACATGCACAAAGGCGGACCTGGGCAAGAACAGGTGCGGACTTTCCGCATTTATTCGCTTGAAGCCGCGAGCAGTCGAAGGCGCCCTGAACAAATCACGAAATGAGGGTTTTTCGAAAAATGCTTGCATTTATTTAACGGAAATAGATGATCCGTCCGCTGTCAGGGGGCTGGAAGCATGGACTTTGCTGGGCCGCTGTTCGGAACGGTCGACTTGATCATGCGCGAGTCGGCCTTGTTCGCGGCCAGCGGGTTCCTGATCCTCGGGCTCGGCGACCTCGCCGTCGACCTGTGCTGGATCGCTCACCGGGCCCGGCGGCTCGGCCGTCCGAAGCCCACGCTCGCCGGCCTCGCGCCTCCCTCCCGGCCCGGGCGGATCGCCGTCTTTCTGCCCGCCTGGGATGAAGCCGAAGTGATCGGCGACATGCTCCGCGGCGCCGTCTCGGCCTGGGGCGACGACGACTGGCGAATCTATGTCGGCACCTATTGCAACGACCCCGCGACCGTCGCCTCGGCAGCCGCCGTCGCTTCCGCCGAGCCCCGGGTCAGGATCGTGACCGGCGGCCCGCCCGGCCCGACCACCAAGGCGGACTGCCTGAACCGCCTGTGGAGCGCGCTTCTCGCCGACGAGGCCGCCGAGGGATTGCGGGCCAAGGCGATCGTCCTCCACGATGCCGAGGACGTCGTCCACCCGGCCGAGCCCCGGCTGTTCGACAGCCTGGTCGAGCGGTTCGAGCTCGTCCAGCTTCCGGTCCTTCCGCTCATCCACCCGGATTCGCGCTGGCTCGGAGGCCATTATGCCGACGAGTTCGCCGAATCGCACGGCAAGGAAATGGTCGTGCGCGGCGCGCTCGGCGCCGGCCTCCCCTCGGCCGGCGTCGGGTGCGCCTTCGAGCGCGAGGCGCTTGGCCGGCTCGCCGCCGGCCGGGGCGGGCTTCCGTTCGATTCCGACAGCCTGACGGAGGATTACGAGCTCGGCCTCCGGCTCGCCGAAACGGGGGCGAGGCGGGCCTTCCTGCGAATCCGCGGCGATGACGGCGAGATCGTCGCGATCCGCGAATATTTCCCCGGCACGCTCGGCGCCTGCGTGCGGCAGAAGGCGCGCTGGATGACCGGGATCGCGCTTTCGGGCTGGGACCGGCTGGGCTGGAGCGGCGGCCTCGCCGAGCGCTGGATGCGGCTTCGCGACAGGCAGTCGCTGCTCGCCGCGATCCTGCTTTGCGCGGCCTATCTGGCGATGGCGTCCTGGCTGGTGCTGAAGGCCTGGCAGGGCGCCGGAGGGAAGGGACCGGCGCCGTTGCCCGCCTTCCTGTCGGCCGTCGTGACCGCGAACCTGGCGCTTCTCATCTGGCGCCTCGCGATTCGCGCCGGATTCACTGCAGCGTCCTACGGCTGGGCCGAAGGGCTTCGCGCAATGCCCCGGACCGCGATCGGCAACCTCGTCGCGATCCTGGCGGCGGCGTCCGCTTTGTCGCGCTACCGGGCGCTCAGGCGCGGCGGGCGGCCGCGCTGGGACAAGACCGCACATATCTTTCCGGGCCGTCCCGCCCTGAAATGAGCGCCTCGCCGCCCCTTCGCTTCCTGGCGGTCGTGCTCGGAGGCTGGGCGGTGCTGAGGACGGCCGTCATCGCTCCGCCCTGGTCGACCCCGCCCGCCGACGCGGCGGCGGCGGCGTCGCGCAGCCGAAACCCACCGGCGCCCCGGCGCGGCTCGAAAGCGCCGGAAGCTCGAGGTTCGACGATTGCCCCGGCAGCGCGGCAAGCGACCTATGCGGTCGCCATCCAGCTTGCAGCGGACCGGTCCGGTCTTCGGATCGGCGCCGCCGCCCGCGCGCCTCTCCACGTCACGGCGCCGAACACTCTTCCGCCGCGCCCGATCCTCGTCCAGCCGGCCGCCGCGCCGCTTGCGCCGCCCGCCGCCTTTCCTCCGCCGCCCGGCCCGGCGGCGCCCTCGCCCCGGCGCTGGTCGGTTTCCGCCTGGACTTTCGTCAGGCAGGGCGATTCGCCCGCTCTCGCCGCCGGGGGTGTGCTCGGCGGGAGCCAGGCCGGGGCGCGTTTCGCCTATCGCCTCAACCGCGATGCCGGCCGGCCGCTTGCTTTGTCCGTCCGCCTCTCCGCGCCGATCCGCCACCCGGCGGGCGCGGAGGCGGCGCTCGGGATCGACTGGAAGCCGAGCCGCCGCGTTCCGGTCCGCGTCCTCGCCGAGCGTCGGCAGGCGCTCGGCGAGGACGGCCGTTCGGCTTTCGCGGTCACCTTGTACGGCGGGGTGAGCGAGGCCCGGCTCGGGCCGCTCCGCGCCGACGCCTACGCCCAGGCCGGCATCGTCGGGGCCCGCTCGCGCGATCCGTTCGCCGACGGGTCGCTTCGGCTCTCCGTCCCGCTCGGCGGCCGCGCCCGCCTGGGCGCCGGAGCCTGGGCCGCCGCTCAGCCCGGTGTCGCCCGGATGGACCTCGGACCGCAGGCGGCGCTCAGGCTTCCGGTGGCCGGACGTTCGGTCACGGTCGCGGCGGACTGGCGCGTTCGAGTCGCGGGCAACGCCCGGCCGGGCTCGGGACCGACCCTGACGGTGGCCACGGACTTTTGAAGCGAAACCCCTCTCCCGCTTTCCGCGGGAGAGGAGGGCCCCAAGCCGAAGGCTTGGGAGGTGAGGGTCTTTCCCGCGGACTCAGCAAGACCCTCTCCTCCCACCGCTTCGCGGCGGGCCCCTCCTCTCCCGTAAGAACGGGAGAGGGGTTTCCGAGCTTCCGCATCGCGCCGCCAGCGGCTAGTCAGTGCGGCGTGGACATCTACCTTCCCATCGCCGGCCTTTCGGTCAACGCGCTGGCGATAATCCTGCTCGGAGGCGTGGTCGGCCTGCTGACCGGGATGGTCGGGGTGGGCGGCGGATTCCTGACCACTCCGATCCTCATCTTCTACGGCATCCCGCCGCCCGTCGCGGTCGCCTCGGCAACCACCCAGATCACCGGGACCAGCGTCTCGGGAGTGCTCGCCCACCGCCGGCGCAAGGGCGTCGACTATCGGATGGGCGCGGTGATCATCGCCGGCGGCCTGATGGGGGCCCTCGCCGGCGGCGGGCTGTTCAGGCTTCTCCAGGACGCCGGGCAGATCGATACCGTCATCTCGCTGCTCTACGTCGTCCTGCTCGGGACCATCGGGATCATGATGGGGAAGGAAGCGGCGACCGCGCTCGACATCATCAAGCCGAAGGAGAACAAGAAGAAGCCCAAGCGCCACAACCCCCTGATCGCGGCCCTGCCGATGCGCTGGCGCTTCTACCAGTCCGGGCTCTACATTTCTCCGCTCGCGCCGCTCCTGCTCGGCTTCGGGGCGGGGATGCTGACCGTATTGCTCGGGGTCGGCGGAGGCTTCATCGTCGTCCCGGCGATGATCTACCTGCTGGGCATGTCGGCCCAGGTGGTGGTCGGCACCTCGCTTCTCCAGATCCTGTTCGTCACCGCCGCGACCACCCTCATCCACGCGACCACCACCAAGTCGGTCGACATCGTGCTCGCCGGCCTGCTCCTCCTGGGCTCGGTGATCGGGGCGCAGTTCGGAGCCCGCTTCGCGCAGAAGGTGAAGCCCGAGCTGCTGCGCATGTTCCTCGCGATCATCATCCTCGCGGTCGCCTTGCGCATGGCGATCGGCCTCGGCTGGAGACCCGAGGAGATCTACACCCTGCAGGTGCTGTGAAAAGGCTTCGAGCCCTCCTGCTGCTGTGCGCCGCGCCGCTCGCGCTCGGCGCCGCGAAGCCGCGCCTGGTGCCCGACGTCTCGCAGAGCGAGATCCGGATCCAGTACAGCTTCACCGGGGCGGAGCTGCTCCTGTTCGGAGCCATACTCTATCCCGGCGGCCGGACTCCGACCGAGCATGCCGACATCGCCGTGGTGGTGAAGGGGCCGGTCCAGCCGCTGGTCGTGCGCGAGAAGCAGAAGGTGGCCGGGATCTGGATGAACGTCGAGGCGGCCCGCTTCCGCTCGGCCCCGTCCTTCTACGCCGTCGCTTCGTCGAGGCCGCTGTCCACGCTCATCGACGAGCGCACGGCCGCGATCTACGAGCTCGGCCTCGAGAACCTCTCGCTGTCGCCCGGCGGCGGCAAGTCGCCCGAGGTCCAGAGGCGCTTCGAGGCCGGGCTGATCGACCTGATGAGGCGCCAGTCCCTCTATATCGAGGACGCGACGGGGGTCCGGATCACCGACCACGTCCTCTATCGCGGCCGGATCAACATCCCCGCCCGCGTCCCGGTCGGCGACTATACGGCCGAGACCTTCCTCATCAAGGACGGCCGGGTGATCGCCGGAGCGGTGCGCGACATCCATATCGGCAAGACCGGCTTCGAACGCGACGTCGCCGCCGCCGCCGACCGCTGGTCCTTCGCCTACGGAGTGGCGGCGGTGGCCCTGTCCCTGCTCATGGGCTGGGGCGGAAGCCTGGTGTTCCGGCGGGGGTGAATTGTCCTCCCCATGCGAAACGCATGGGGAGGGGGACCAGGCGAAGCCTGGTGGAGGGGTATCCGGCAGAAGCCTGCGCTATTTACCCCTCCACCACACTTCGTGTGGTCCCCCTCCCCACGGCCCCGCCGTGGGGAGGACTAAAGGAAAAGCAGTTGTTTACCCCTCGCTGCTAGGAAGGCGGCCGTAACAAGCCGGGGGCAGCGACGCTCGAATGACCGACATGATGAACTTCAGGACCGTCACTCTGCCCGACGAGGCGGAGGAATTCGCGCCGACCATCCGGCCGACCATCCCGCAGCCGGTGCGCCACGCGCCGATCGGCAAGGTCGCCGACATCCGTGGCGGCGGCGGCCGGATCGAGCTCGAAGCCTCCCGGGTCGCCGACGTGTCGCGCGATCCCGACCCGAGCATCGCCCTGTCAGGCCAGGTCGGAGGGCACGTCAAGCTCGAGGCGGGCAACCGCTGGCTTCTCGCCAACGTCCGAAGCATGACCCTTCGCGACGGCGAGGCCGGGATGGTCAGCGCCGACATCGACTTCCTCGGCGAGGGCGAAGAAGACCCCCAAAGCGGCAAGCTGATCAACTTCCGGCGCGGAATCACCGGCTATCCGCCGCCGGGCGCCAAGGTCTTCCCGGTCTCCGGCCAGGACATGCGCCAGATGTTCGCCGCCGACGAGCGCGCCCATATCGAGATCGGAACCGTCTACCCGACCAAGGACGTCCGCGGCGCGCTCTATGTCGACGCGCTTCTCGGCAAGCATTTCGCTCTGCTCGGCTCGACCGGCACCGGCAAGTCGACGTCCGCGGCGCTGATTATGCACCGGATCTGCGACCTGGCCCCCGAGGGCCATATCGTCATGATCGATCCGCACGGCGAATATAGCGCCGCGTTCAAGCATGTCGGCGAGCTGTTCAACGTCGAGAACCTCGCGATGCCCTACTGGCTGATGAACTTCGAGGAGCATTGCGAGGTGTTCATCACCTCGTCCGGCTCCGAGCGTCAGCGCGACATGGACATCCTCGCCAAGTGCCTCCTCCTCGCCCGGAGCAAGAACCGGGCGGCCGAGGGCATGCTGAAGCTCACCGTCGATTCGCCCATTCCCTACGCGCTGTCCGACCTCGCCGGCGCGATCAACAGCGAGATGGGGCTGCTCAACAAGGCGACCGACACCGCGCCCTTCATGCGCCTGAAGACCAAGATCGACGAATTGAAGGCCGATCCCCGCTACCATTTCATGTTCTCGGGAATGCTGATCGCGGACTCGATGACCAATTTCATCGGCAAGATCTTCCGCCTCCCCGCCAAAGGCAAGCCGATCTCGATCGTCGACGTCTCGGGCGTTCCGTCCGACATCGTCTCCGTCGTCGTGGCCGTGCTTTCGCGCCTGGTCTTCGACTATGCGATCTGGTCGAGGAACGAGGTCCCACGGCCGGTCCTCCTCGTCTGCGAGGAAGCCCACCGCTACATCCCGTCGGACAAGACCGGCGGCGGCCAGGCCGTCCGAAAGATCCTCGAGCGGATCGCCAAGGAAGGCCGCAAGTACGGCGTTTCCCTGGGCCTCATCACCCAGCGGCCGTCCGACCTGGCCGAGGGCGTCCTCTCCCAGTGCGGAACGATCATCGCGATGCGCCTCAACAACGAGCGCGACCAGCATTTCGTCAAGTCGGCCATGCCCGAAGGCGCGCGCGGCTTCCTCGACGTCATCCCGGCGCTTCGAAACCGCGAGTGCATCGTCTGCGGCGAGGGCGTCTCGATCCCGATCCGGGTCTCCTTCGACGACCTCGAACGCGACCGACGCCCCGCCTCGTCCGACCCGCTCTTCTCCGAGCTGTGGCGCCAGACCGGCGATGAGGAGGCAATGGTGACCCGGGTCGTCAAGCGCTGGCGAAGCCAGGGGCGCTGACCCGGCTCCGAGGCCCGAGAGGCCGGCCCAGGCGACTTGGAAATCCCGGGTCCCGAGCAGTCCCGCCACCAGATCGAGCGCGAGCAGGCACAGCCTCACCAGGACGGTGAGCAGGGCCAAGGCTAACGCCCGCGACTCGTCTCCAATACCCATGGCCTGATTAGAACATAACAGGAACTGTTAGGCAAGCGCATTTTTGCGGCCCCGCTCGTCATCCCCGGAAAACGGGCGCTCGTGGCGGCCCATCGTGACTCCCGGCCGCAGAGGATCGCCAAAGCTGCACTGGTTCACACAAAGACACAAAGGCACAAAGGAGCGGGCGCGGCGAAGCCGCATCGATTGCTCTCGGCGATCCGAAAGAGAGGCGCTGCGCGCCGATCTTCTCGGCCCCTTTGTGCCTTCGTGTCTTTGTGTGAACCAGATCTGCCTAAGACGCGGCTCGGCTCTGGAGGCGATCCGAATCGGGTGGCCGTCATCCCGGCGGAAGCCGGGATCTTGGGGAGACCCGCCGAGACTTCTCGGCCTGAGGTCCCGGCTTTCGCCGGGGTGATGGAGAGCTAGGCCCGCGGCTTCTTCTTGCCCGCCGTCTCGGCCATGCGCGAAGCGCCCGGCTTCACCGCCAGCAACGACTTCAGGCGCGAGCGGAAGGCGGCGAGGTTCTCGCCGTCGAGCTGGGCCCGGCTGACGAACTTGACCCCGGCCGGGTTGATCGGGACCCCGTCCTTGAGCAGCTCGTAATGGAGGTGCGGTCCGGTCGAAAGGCCGGTCGAGCCGACATAGCCGATCACCTGGCCCTGGCGGACCGGGCTTCCGGCGCGGGCGACGATCCGGCTCATGTGCGAGTAGCTGGTGACGAGGCCGCCCGGATGGGCGATCCGCACCTGGTTGCCATAGCCGCCGGCCCAGCCGGCAGCGGCGATCCGGCCGTCGGTCGCGGCGAGGATCGGAGTTCCGTAGCCGGCCCTGAAATCCATACCCTTGTGCATCCGCGAATAGCCGAGGATCGGGTGGCGGCGCATCCCGAAATTGGACGAGACGGTGCCCGGCACCGGCCGCTGGAGCATTCCGCTTTCGCGGCCCACTCCGGAGGCCTCGTACCATTCGGCACGGCCGCCCTGCTCCCATTGCATGAGCCTCAGGTCCCTGCCCGAGCCGCCCCGGTCGAGGCCGGCATAGAGGAGCCGGCCGGTCTCGGCATCGCCGGTCGCGGCCCGGCGATGCTCGAGGATGATGTCGAAGCGGTCGTCCGGGGTCAGCCCGGAGATGCTGGTCTGGCTCGCGACGGCGCGGATATAGGCTTCGACCGCCTTGGCCGGGGCGCCGGCGGCGCGGGCCGAGCGATAGAGGCTGGAGCCGACATAGCCCTGGATCCGAAGCGGCGTGGAATCGACCGAGATCGGAGTCTTGACCAAGGCGAGCTTCTTGCCGGAGCGCTTGAGCGACAGCTTGAGATCGAAGCGGGCTCGAAGCGACAGTGCGTTGAGCGGCCGAGCGACGGTGCGGTCGGGGCGCTTGCCGAGTACGATGTTCATCGTCGTTCCGGCCCTGATCTGGTCGAGTGGGACCGCGGCGGCGACGAGTTTGGCGACCTCGTCCGCTTCCCTCGGAGCGACTCCGGCGCGCTCAAGCGCACGGACGAAGCCGTCGCCCTCGCCGAGGGTCGCGACCATTTCGATCGTCGGGCGCTCGGGCCGGTCGAGGAGCGGCTCGACGGCGTCGGTCGGAGCCATTCGGCGGCCGGTGTCGGCGCCGAGAGCGAGCGGCGAGATCGAGAGGGTTCGGGATTGGGCGAACTGGGCGTCGGAGAGCGGTCTTGCCGAGGCCGCGGGAATCGGGTCGAAGCCCGGGGCGAGCCACAAAGCGGCGCCGCACAGGGCGGTGCAGGTGAAGACTCCGCGGAACCAGGTGCGCGAGCCGATCCTCGAGCCGAGATCGACGACGAGATCGAAGCCGCGCGGGGCCGGCGCCGGGCGGCTTCCGAAGCTGCGCGGCCGGATCGGAGGCTCGAAAACGAGCGAGGCCGATCCGCCGCCGGCTCCGGGCCTGATGTCGTTGAACTGGTACAAGGCGGAAAAAACCCCCGCGATCCGAAGAAACACCCCCCGGCCGCGGATCGTGGCCAGGTGGCGAGGACTGTGGCGAAACGGGGTTAAAGTCCAGTAAAGCAGGCGGATATCGAAGCGCGCTTGCGGTGAAGCGTGCGCGGAGAGACGGTGAGGCGAGAAGACTTGCGGGAACCGTTTCCCGGCGAATGCCGGGATCCAGAGCTGAGCCCGAACTGGGCCCCGGCCTTCGCCGGGGAGGACAGCGGTCGGAATGCGCGCTTGTGAAAAGCTGTGCGCAAATTACATCGAAAACGATGGATAAGCCCGGCTTTGTCTACATCGTCGCAAGCAAGCGCAACGGGACGATCTACGTCGGGGTGACAAGCGACCTGCTGGCCCGCATCTACCAGCACAAGATCGGCGCGATCCGCGGCTTTACGCGCCGCTACGGATGCAAGATCCTCGTCTGGTATCAAGCCTTTGACCAGCTCGACGAGGCCCGGCGCCGCGAATTGCAAATGAAGGAATGGCAGCGGGGGTGGAAGCTGAGGGTCATCGAAGAGATGAACCCGGAGTGGAAGGATCTCTACCCGACGCTCTTCTAGCTTCCCGGCGAAGGCCGGGACCCAGTTTCCACCTTCCAGCTGGACCCCGGCCTTCGCCGGGGAGCAGTTCACTCCGGGGCGAGCGCTGCCGCTCCAGTTTCCCGGCGAAGGCCGGGATCCAGTTCGGGCGCCGGACTGGGCCCCGGCCTTCGCCGGGGAGCTTGCAAATTCAAGTCATTGCGTCCGGGCCGGGAACGTCCGATCTAGGCTCTCATGAGCGACTTCGCGCGGGCGCCGGTGACGGCGGTCCTTGGGCCCACCAACACCGGAAAGACCTACCTCGCGGTCGAGCGGATGGCGGCGCATTCGAGCGGGATGATCGGCTTTCCGCTCAGGCTCCTGGCCCGCGAGGTCTACGACCGGGTGGCGGCGATGAAGGGGGCGAACCGGGTGGCGCTCATCACCGGGGAGGAGAAGATCGTCCCCAGGGACGCGCGCTGGTTCCTGTGCACCGCGGAATCGATGCCGATGGACCGCGACTTCGCCTTCGTCGCGCTCGACGAGGCGCAGCTCGGCGCCGATCCGGAGCGCGGCCACGTCTTCACCGACCGGATGCTCCACGCGCGCGGCCGCGACGAGACGATGATCCTCGGCTCCGAGACGCTGAAGCCGATGGTCCGGTCGCTCCTGCCGAAGGCGGAGATCGTCACCCGGCCGCGCTTCTCGACGCTTTCCTATGCCGGGCCGTCGAAGCTCTCGAGGCTTCCGCCGCGCTCGGCCATCGTCGCCTTCTCGGCCGAGCAGGTCTACGCGGTCGCCGAGATGCTCCGCCGGATGCGCGGCGGGGCGGCGGTAGTGATGGGCGCCCTCTCCCCGCGGACCCGCAACGCCCAGGTCGCGATGTACCAGGCCGGCGAGGTCGATTATCTCGTCGCCACCGACGCGATCGGAATGGGGCTGAACATGGACGTCACCCATGTCGCCTTCGCCGGCCTCTCCAAATATGACGGCCACCGCCGGCGGCGCCTGACCCCCGCCGAGATGGCCCAGATCGCGGGCCGGGCCGGGCGCCACCAGCGCGACGGCACCTTCGGAGTCCTGACCCTGGAGGGCGAGCCTTCGACCGAGTTCACTCCCGAGGAGCTCGAGGCGATCGAGGAGCATCGCTTCGCTCCGCTCGACCACCTCTACTGGCGCGAGGGCGATCCCGATTTCCGCAGCGTCGAATCGCTCGTGCGCTCGCTCGAGCGAAGGCCGAACGAGCCCGGGCTTCGAGCCGCTCCCGAAGCGATCGACCTCGCCGTCCTGAAACGGCTGGCCGAGGACCCTGAGGTCGCAGCCCGGGCGCGCGGCCAGGAGTCGGTCCGGCGACTGTGGGCGGCCTGCGGCCTCCCCGATTTCCGGAAGACCGGCCCCGACCATCATGCCCGGCTGGTCGCGCGCCTCTTTCTCCACCTCAGCGAAGGCGACGGCCGGATCCCGAACGGCTGGTTCGCGGGGCAGGTCGCCCAGCTCGACAACGTCCAGGGCGATATCGAGACTCTCGCCGACCGGCTGGCCGGGGTGAGGACCTGGGCCTATATCGCCCATCGCTCCGACTGGCTCGGCGAGCCCGCGGCCATGGCCGAGCGGACCCGCGAGGTCGAGGAGAGGTTGTCGGACGCGCTCCACGAGCGGCTCACCCAGCGCTTCGTCGATCGCCGCACTTCGGTGCTCCTCAAGGACATCGGCCGCAAGGGCGTCGGCGAGTTCCCGGTTATCGTCGACGAGCAGGGCGAGGTCACGGTCGGCTCCTTCCCGATCGGCCGGATGGAGGGCTTCGCCTTCGAGGTCGACCCGACCGCCCGCCATTCCGACCGCAAGATGCTCCTCGCCACCGCGGAGCGGCGGCTCGGCGGCGAATATGAGAAGCGCGCCGCCGCTCTCGCCGCCGACACCGACGACCATTTCACCTTGCGCACGGAAACCCTCAAGCCGGTGGCCGTGCTTTGGCGGGGCCATGAGGTGGCCAGGCTCGGGCCGGGCAAGAATCTGCTCAGCCCGCGGGTGATCGTCGACCGGCGGCTCGACCGACTGTCCGAGCGCGGACGCGGCGTCGTGGTCGAGCGGCTCGATTCGTGGGTCAGGCACCAGGTCGAGCGTTCGCTCGGCCCGCTTCGCCAGGCGGGGCTCGCGGCCCAGGACCGGAACGCTCCGGCCGCCGTCCGCTCGATCCTCGCGATGCTGGTCGACGAGGGGGGAATCGTCGCCCGCGAGGCGGTGGCGAAGCCGATCGCGGCCCTGGACAAGGAGCAGCGCCGGGCGATCACCGGCCTCAGGATCCGGATCGGAGCGCTCGACCTGTTCATGCCCGACGTTCTCAAGCCCGAGGCCCGGCGCTGGCGGACAGCGCTCCGCTCGGCGGCGGCGGGAGAGCCCATGCCCGAACTGCCGCCCGAATCGGCCGTGATCCTCCCCTGCCCGGCCGACGGCCAGCGGGTGAGGCTCGTCCAACTCGGCTTCCGGCCGCTCGGGCCGCAGATGCTTCGGGTGGACCTCGTCGAACGTCTCGCCCGCCACGCCCACGAGGCCCGGACCGGAAAGCCGCAGCCGGTGGTGGACGAGGCGCTCGCGACTTCGCTCGGCCTTCAGCCGCCGGCGGTGGCGAAGCTGATGCGCGACCTCGGCTTCCGGCCGTCCGAAGGCGCCCAGGCCTGGGTGTGGCGCGGCCGGGCCCGAAGGCCCGAGCCGCCGCGCAAACCCGAAAAGGCGAACGCCTTCGCGGCCCTGGCGGGGCTGAAGCGTGGCTGACGGGCTGAGGCTCGACAAGTTCCTGTGGTTCGCCCGGATCGTGAAAACCCGGGCGCTCGCCCAGACGATGGCCGAGCAGGGCCGGATCCGGATCGGCGGGCGGGTGGTGGACCGTGCCCACGCCCCGGTCCGGGTGGGCGACGTGATGAGCTTCGCCCAGCGCGGGACGGTCCGGATCCTGAAGGTCGAGGCGTTGCCGGCGCGACGCGGCCCGCCGGCGGAAGCGAGGGCGCTTTACTCGGAGATCGGCGACCCCCTGCTCCCCGGCGAAGGCCGGGGCCCAGCCGCACCGCCGTAGGACTGGGTCCCGGCCTTCGCCGGGAAACGCAATCACGCCGGGAAGCAATTTTGCGGGCGCGCGGGTCCCCGTTGACGCGCGCCGCTCTCGCCGACTAGGAAACCGGCTCCAGGGAGAAGCCAATGACCTACGTCGTCACCGATGCCTGCATCCGCTGCAAATATATGGATTGCGTCGAGGTCTGCCCGGTCGACTGCTTCTACGAGGGCGAGAACATGCTCGTCATCAACCCGTCGGAATGCATCGACTGCGGCGTGTGCGAGCCGGAATGCCCGGCCGAGGCGATCGTCCCCGACACCGAGGCTGGGCTCGAGAAATGGCTCGAGGTCAACGCCACCTACTCGGCCGAATGGCCCAACCTCACCCGCAAGCGCGAGAGCCCGGCCGACGCCGACGAGCATAAGGGCGAGGAAGGCAAGTTCGACAAATATTTCTCGGCCGAGCCCGGCCAGGGAGATTGACGACGATCGCCGCCCAGGCGAGCGGCGTCACCCCAGCGAAGGCTGGGGTCCCGTGGGGTGAAAAGCACCGCGGTCTTCACCCGCTGGGGCCCCAGCCTTCGCTGGGGCGACGCTGCGCGGTCAAAAGGGTAGCTTTTCGACACCTTTTCGGTTATAAGGCCCCTATCGAAGCGGATGCGGCAGGCATTCCGCAACCGGTGGTCACAAGAAGAATCGCCGCACATCGCAGTTTGGGTACGTCCTCGGGGGACGGATGGAGTCCGGCGCGTAGCGGCTGTTTCCAATGGGAAGGTCTATTAAATGGCAGCGAAAGCGTTGAGCTTCGACGTTGGCGATTACGTTGTTTACCCCAAGCACGGCGTGGGCCGGGTGATCGAACTGCAGAGCACGGATATCGCCGGAATGCAGCTTGAGCTCTACGTGCTGCGTTTCGAAAAGGAAAAGATGACCCTTCGCGTTCCGACCAACAAGGCGGAGAGCGTCGGGATGCGCAAGCTTTCGTCCGACAAGACCATGCAGGAGGCGCTCGCCACCCTGAAGGGCAAGCCCAAGGTGAAGCGCACCATGTGGTCGCGCCGCGCCCAGGAATATGAAGCGAAGATCAATTCGGGCGACCTGGTGTCGATCGCCGAGGTGACCCGCGACCTGTTCCGGGCCGACGACCAGCCCGAGCAGAGCTATTCGGAGCGGCAGATCTTCGAGGCCGCGTCGAGCCGCCTCGCCCGCGAGCTGGCCGCGATGGAGCAGGTCGACGAGCCGGCGGCACTGGTGAAGATCCTCGAGATCCTCAACAAGGCCGCCGCGGTCTACAACCGGGAGAAGGTCACGGCCTGACCCGCTCTCGCCGATCGGCTCTCAGGAAAGGC
>DASVQD010000019.1:0-30979 GCA_036389345.1 Allosphingosinicella sp.
TACCAAAAAACACGCGGCCGGTCCCGCGAGGGGACCGGCCGCTTCGATTTGCTCGAGTTTCGGCTGGACCGAAGCTTAGAACTTCAGGTGCAGGCCGACGCTCGGACGGACGGTGTCGAAGGAGACGGTGTCCACGGCGACGCGCAGACCCATGTTCTTGCCCACCGCGATGTCCGCTCCGACTCCGACGAGATAGTCGCCGCCGGTGTCGTCGAGATCGGCATCGTCGTCGTCGATCAGGTCCTCGTCGACTCCGAGCAGGCCGGCGGCGTCGAAGTTGATCCACTGGTAGCCGGCGCGCGCGAAGACGACCGTTCCGCCCTTGGTGCGAAGACCGACCCGGCCGGCGACTCCGTATTCGGAGTCGATCGGGCCGTCGCCGAGATTGAAGTTACCCTCGACTCCGACGATGGCCGACTTGCCGAGGTCGAAATCGACCCCGCCGTAGACTCCGTAGGTGAGAGCGGAATCGTCGAGGTCGAAGCCGCCGGTGTCGATCTCGTCCTCGTCCACGTTGAGATCGTGGAGGGCGCCCTGGATACCGACATAGGGGTGAGCCCCGGTCGATTCCTGGGCGTGCGCGACGCCGGGAACGGCAAGCGGCAGGGCCACGGCGCTCACCAGCAATGCAAATTTCTTCATTTCGATCAGGTCCTTTTCAACTGTCGCTTACCTGCGATCAGGAGGCCTGAAATTAAGCCCTCGGCGGCGGTCCGCAAGACAGTCTCAAGATATTGCAGTGCAGCGTGATTTTAAAGCAACAGGTACGGAGCGACCTGGGGCCGAAGATGACTTGGAGATTAACGGCATCGAGACGCGCTATTCCGAATTTGCTTTTTCCGATCGACGTGGGTTTCGCTGCGCCCTGGCGAAAGACGCAGTTGCAAGTTCGGCAACTGGGTCTCCCCGTTTTGCAACTGCGAAAGCAAAATTAGAACGAAAACGGAACTAATAGGATTCGCAATGTAGGATTTTTCATGGGACACTCCGAATCGCTCGCAGGGGCAGGCTCTTTGAAATCGTGAACTCGACGAAAAATCGAGGCGCGGCCGAAAGCGGAAGATCGTGGCTCGGATGGCGACCGGGGAGCGGCTTCCCTTTCCGCTTGCGCTTCATTCTTCGACAAAGGCCGGCACCTCGACCGAGGGCAGGCCGAGGGCGCGGAGCGGCCGGCCTCGGCATTGCACTCGGTCGACCCGTCTTGCCGCCTTCACGACACTGGCCGCCCTGTTCGAGAGAAGGCACAAAGGCGCAAGCATTGCGACAAGGCCCCGAGCCGGTCGTCCCTTGGCGGGCGTGCATTTGGATCGAGCGGATGTGACGCGGCTTGGCATACCCCCTTGATCGCGCAGTGACTGGCCCCTCCCCTTTCGCTAGCGTTCTCCGGCGACGAGCGGGAGAGAGACGTGACGAAGCCCAGGCCCTTCTACCGAAGCCTCTATTTCCAGGTCCTCGCCGCGATCTCGCTGGGAGTCCTCGTCGGCTGGCTGTTCCCGGCCTTCGGGGCTTCGCTGAAGCCGCTCGGCGACGCGTTCATCCGGCTGGTGAAGATGATCATCACGCCCGTGATCTTCCTCACCGTCACCACCGGGATCGCGGGCATGTCGGACCTGAAGGCGTTCGGTCGGGTCGGCGCCAAGGCGATGGCCTATTTCCTGACCTTCTCGACGCTGGCGCTCGCCGTGGGGCTCGTCGTTGCTAATGTGGTCAGGCCCGGCGACGGGCTCCACGTCGATCCCGCCTCGCTCGATCAGGGGGCGGTGGCGACCTATGTCGACAAGGCGCACGACCAGTCGGTCACCGGCTTCCTCCTCGACATCATCCCCGACACCTTCTTCAGCGCCTTCACCTCCGGGCAGATATTGCAGGTCCTGTTCGTCTCGATCCTGTTCGGGATCGCGCTCGCACTGCTCGGGGAGCGGGGCGAGCGGGTGCTCGGGGCGACGCGGGTGCTGACCGCGATCATGTTCCGGATCGTCCACATCCTGATGTACGCGGCGCCGATCGGGGCGTTCGGGGCGATGGCCTACACGATCGGCGCCCACGGGATCGGGACGCTGGCCAATCTGGCGGCGCTGATCGCCACCTTCTACGCGACCTCGCTGATCTTCGTGCTGGTCGTTCTCGGGCTGGTCGCCCGGGCGGCCGGATTCTCGATCTTCGCACTGATCCGCTACCTGAAGGACGAGCTGCTTCTCGTGCTCGGCACTTCGAGTTCCGAAAGCGCGATGCCGCTGCTCATGGAGAAGCTCGAGCGGGCGGGCTGCCCGAAGCCGATCGTCGGGCTGGTCGTGCCGACGGGCTACAGCTTCAACCTCGACGGGACCAACATCTACATGTCGCTCGCGGCCCTGTTCATCGCCCAGGCGACCGACACGCCTCTGAGCCTGGGCGACCAGCTGCTTCTGATGGCCGTCGCGATACTGAGCTCCAAGGGCGCGGCGGGAGTGACCGGATCGGGCTTCATCGTCCTCGCCGCCACCCTTTCGGTGCTCCCGACCGTTCCGGTGGCCGGGATGGCGCTGATCCTGGGGGTCGACCGGTTCATGAGCGAATGCCGGTCGCTGACCAACTTCATCGGCAATGCGGTTGCGACCATCGTCGTCGCCCGGTGGGAGAAAGCCGTGGATATCGCCCAATTGCGGGCGGCGCTGGCCGGGCGCGGCGGCGAACTCGACGAGGCGGAGAGCGACGCGCTCCAGATCGAGGGACGGAGCGACGTCGAACGCGGCTGATCGGCCAGTGCTCGCCGATCCTGTTCCCGATCGCGGTGCGAACTCATTTTCAACGCAACGACGCAAAGACGCAAAGACGCTACGATGCCGCGCAGCGGAAATATCCCGTGCATCCCGAGAATGTCCGCTCTCCCGCCGGCAATGGTGGTGGTGGAGCGCTCCGCGCTCGTTGCATCGTTGCATCGTTGCGTCGTTGCGTTGAAAAAAATCGACCGGCACCGAGGATGCGGACGGGCTCGGTTGGCACCGGCGTCATCCCGGCGGAGGCCGGGATCTCGGTCCCGAGGTCCTGGCTTTCGGGTTCCCAAAATAATACTTTTTTGGGGTCCCTCCCCGGGATGACGGCGGGCCAGCTATCGCCTGGTGCGCTCCACCGGAAACTTCAGCGTTCCGGCCGGAGGCTCGGCGAGGAGCTGGGCAACGCTGCGCGCGAGATCGGCCTGGCGGAAGGGCTTGGCGAGCCGGGGAAGCTCGGAGCCGGAGCCTTCGGCGATGGTCGAATAGCCGCTGATCAGCATCGCCGGCAGGCCGGGCACGAGGTCGCGCAGATGGCGGATCAGGTCCACTCCGTTCATTCCGGGCATCAGATAGTCGCTGACGACGATGTCGCAGGCCGCCCCGTCCCGAACAAGGCGGAGCGCCTCGGCCCCCGAGGCGGCCTCGACGATCGTGTAGCCGATGTCGGTGAGCATGTCGGCGGTGGCCCGGCGGACGATGTCCTCGTCGTCGACGAGCAGGATGGTCGCGGCCCGGCGGGCGACCACGAGAGGCGCCGACTCGGCCTCCTCGCGGCCCGCGCGCTCGGCGGCGGCGGGAAGCCACATCTCGGCGGTTGTGCCCTCGCCCGGCTTGCTGCTGAGATGAAGGGTCCCGCCGAGCTGGGCGCAAAGGCCGTGGACCATCGACAGTCCGAGGCCGGTGCCCCGGCCGACGCCCTTGGTGGAGAAGAAGGGCTCGACCGCGTGGCCGAGAGTAACCGAGTCCATGCCGACTCCGGTGTCGCTGATCGCGACTCGAAGATACTCGCCGGGTGCGAGCGGCCGGCCGGGAGCGACCTGCTCGGCCCGGGCCGAGATGCTCAGCCTTCCGCCGCCGGCCATGGCGTCGCGGGCGTTGAGTGCGAGGTTGAGGATCGCGAGCTCGAGCTGGTTGGGATCGATCCGGGCCGGCGGGAGCTCCTCAGGACAGTCGACCGCCACCTCGACCATCGGGCCTACCGACTTGCGGATCAGGTCCTGCATTCCGCGAAGCAGGGTGACGATGTCGACCGAGCGCGGCTGGAGGTCCTGGCGGCGGGCGAAGGCGAGCAGGCGCTGAACGAGGGTCGCGGCCCGGCTCGCCGCCTGTAGCGCCATGTCGATATGCCGGTGCGACTTGTCCTCGGGCGGCATCCTCCGGCGAAGCAAATCGAGGCTTCCGATGATCGGGGTGAGGAGATTGTTGAAATCGTGGGCGACCCCTCCGGTCAGCTGGCCCAAGGTCTCCAGCTTCTGGGCCTCGTGGAGCTGGGCGAGCGCGAATTCGTGCTCGCGGGTGCGCTCGTCGACCCGGGCTTCGAGGGTTTCGTTCGCCCGGGTGAGGTCACGCTGGCTGGCGGCGAGCGACTCGAGCCGGGCCCGGGCCTCATATTGGCGCCGCCGGCCTCGAAGCGCCGAGCGGGCGACGCTCACCAGGGTGGTGGGGTGGAAGGGCCGCTCGAGGAAGGTGACGTTGCCGAGCACTTCGAGGAAGCGTTCCGCCGCCGGGTTGCGCTCCAGGCCGCCGCCTCGGCTGGTGAGAAGGACGAAGGGAAGGTCCGACCATTCCGGCTGGGCGTCGATCCAGGACCGGACTCCGCGGAGATCGGAACGGACCAGGGCCTCCTCGGTGACGAGGACGAAGCCGGCGCCGAGCTGAAGCTGAACGACCAGGCAGGCCAGGTCCGGGCAGACGGTGGCTCCGATCCCGGCTTCGCCCAGCATGAAGCGCGCGACGGCGGAATCGCGCCCGATCGGCGCGAGGATCAGCGCCCGTTCGGAAAGCTCGTCCGTCAAACCGAGTCGCCCACCGGCGGCGGCGAGTTGGCGATCAGCTCGGGAATGCCTCGAAGGACTCCCTGGAAATTGACCAGCGGCTCACCGAGCGTGATCCCGCTCTTGGCGATTCGATATTCGCGGATCGTGTCCTCGTGCGCGCTGGTGCGCTTCTTGATGACCGAGATTGCGCGCCGCACGCGGCCGGCCGCCTCGAAATAACGGAGCAGGATCACGGTGTCGGCGAGGTAGGTGACGTCGACGGGGGACTTCATGTCGCCGACCAGGCCGTGTTGGGCGATGGTAAGGAAGGTGCTTGTCCCCTGGCGGTTCAGAAACTGAAGCAGCTCGTGCATGTGGAGGATGAGCTGCTGCTCCTGGGGCATCGAGGCCTGGTAGCCGTTGAGGCTGTCGATGACGATGGTCCGCACGTCTTCGGTCTCGACCGCGGATCGGACCCGATGAGCGAACTCGCCGGGGGCGAGCTCGGCAGCGTCGACCTGCTCGACGATCAGCCTGCCCTGGTCGACCATCGCCTGGAGGTCGAGGCCGAGGCCCTTGGCGCGCTCGAAGAGCAGCCCCAACTCCTCGTCGAAGATGAACATGGCGGCCTTCTCACCGCGCTCGACCGCCGCGACCGCGAAGGTCAGCGTGATGAGCGACTTGCCGGTGCCGGACGGTCCGATGACGAGCGTGCTTGAACCGCGCTCTATCCCGCCGCCGAGGAGAGCATCCAACTCGGGCGACGCGCTCTTCAGGGTGTCGCGGTCGAAGCTGGTCCGGTGCTCCGACGAGACGAGCCGGGGGAAGACTGTGACGCCGCCGGTGTCTATCACGAAATCGTGGAAGCCGCCGCGATAGCGCTGGCCCCGATATTTGATCACCCTCATCCGCCGGCGCTCGGCGCCATATTCGGGGGCGAGCTCCTCAAGCCGGATGACTCCGTGGGCGACGCTGTGGACGGTCTTGTCGTTGATCTCGGTGGTAAGGTCGTCGAGCATCACCACGGTGGCGTCATGGTTCGAGAAATAATGCTTCAAAGCGAGGATCTGGCGCCGGTAGCGCAGCGAGCTCTGGGCGAGCAGCCGGATCTCGGAAAGGCTGTCGAGGACCACCCTCTTGGGCTGCACCCGCTCGACGACCTCGAAGATCCGCTTGGTGGTCTCGCCGAGCTCGAGATCGGAGGAATAGAGAAGGCTCTGCTGCTGCTCGTCGTCGAGCAGGTTCTCGGGCGGCACCAGCTCGAATATCTCGTTCGGCTCCGCGAAGTCCCACCCGTGCGACGCGGCGCTTTCGCGAAGCTCGGTCTCGGTTTCGGACAGAGTGATGTAGAGGCCGCGCTCTCCCCGGACTGCGCCTTCCAGCAGGAACTGGGAGGCGATCGTCGTCTTGCCGGTTCCGGGGCTTCCCTCGAGCAGATAGACCCGGCCGCGCCTCAGCCCGCCGGCCAGAATGTCGTCCAGTCCGGCGACGCCGGTCGCTGCCTTGGTGTCGGTGTCGTTCACGAATTCCCTCGCTTCCGCGTTCGGAGCGAGCGCAGGAGGCTAAACATTACAAAGGCCGTTACGGAGGTCAAACCTTCGCTCGGCGCTGCGGAAAACCGCGAAACGGTCGTTCAGGTTCCATCGGCGCCGCCCGCCAGGTCCATGAAATTGCGAGCCGCCTCCCGGTCCCGATCGTCGGGGAAGGCGATGTCGAGGTCGGGCGCCGAACCGAGCATATGGAGCAAGGCCCAGAGCGCGAACCGGTTGCCCCGGTCCTTCTCGAGGCCGAGGTCAACCTTCATCCGCTCGACGCCGGCCTCGAGCGCGGCCGGCGGGACGGCGGAGAAGTCGGCAGTTCCGAAATAGCGGCGGAGCTGGTCGTCGAGATCCATCGGCCGCCCTTACTCTGTTCCGCCGCGGGCGCAACTCGGCCTGGATTGCTTTCGCCGCCGACCCGGCGCGCGAAGCCGGCGACGTCCGCGAGCACCGGCGCCCGCCGCCGGAAGGGCCGGGCCAAAGCGGCGAGGATCCCGACATGGCCGAGGCCGGGATAAAGCTTCAGCTCCACGTCGCCCCCCGCGGCCCGAAGCAGCTCGGCAAGCTTGCGGCTGTGGCGCGGCATCACCCTCGAGTCGCCGTCGCCGTGAAGCAGCAGGGCCGGTGGAAACCCCGGGGCGACGTGATTCACCGGCTGGGTCTCGGGGAGCCTCGGCCACGCGCCGAAGGCGGCGATCGTCGCCTCGTCGTCGAGTGGAAGGAAGTCGTAGGGGCCGGCCAGTCCGGCGAAGCCGCGCAGCGCGGCCCGGTCGGAGCCAAGAAGGCTCGGGTCGAGCGCAAGCATCGCGGCGTTGTAGGCGCCCGCGCTGTGGCCGACCAGGACGATCCGCTCGCCGTCGCCGCCATGGCCGGCCGAATTGCGCCTCGCCCAGCGGAAGGCGGATGCGCAGTCGCTCAGGAATTCGGGATAGCGCACTTCGGGGACGAGCCGGTAATCGGGGACGACGACGACGAAGCCCCGGGCGGCCAGCGCCCTCGCGGCGAAGGCGTAGCCCTGGCGCCGGCCGCTGTTCCACGAGCCGCCGTAGATGAAGAGAATGACCGGGCGTGGCCGGCCGGCCTTGGCGCGAGGCGCGTAGACGTCGAGCTTTTGCCGCTGCCCGGGGCCGTAGGCTACGGCCTGCGCGACCCGGGCCGACGCCCGGTCCTTGGGCATGAGCGCGTTGAACGCGCCGAGCGGATCGAGGGTCAGCGCCATCGCGCCCATGATTAGGGGCGCGAGCAGGGCCAGCAAAGCGCGTTTTAGATTCCGGGGAAGTGCCATCGCAGCTATCTAGCTGTCATTGCGAGCGTAGCGAAGCAATGACGGGGAGCGGCGTTTGGCGATTGACCGTTCGCTCACGGCATGGCGAAATGCCTCGTGCGCGCGCTGCTCCCGCTCCTCCTTTGCCTGCTCCTCGCCGCTTCCTGCCGCCCGGTGCCTGCCGAGCCCTCCCCGCTCATCCTGTGGGCCTGGGAGCGTCCCGAGGACCTGCGCTTCGCCGGAGCCTCGGCCGAGGTCACGGTCCAGACCGGCTTCGTCGAGCTTTCCGGCGACGGGCTCCAGGCGCGCGGACGGCGCTTTCCGCTCAGGACGGCCTCGCCGCCGTCGACCGCGCTCGTCCACGTCCAGATCGACCATGACCGGCCGCTCGAATGGACCCCCCCTGCTTCGCTCGCGGGCGAGCGCCGCGATCCTTCATTATGCCGGCGCCATCCCGGCGCGCCGGGTCCAGCTGGATTTCGAGGTGCGCGCCTCGGAACGGGCCGTTCTCCTCGACGTCCTCGCCGACCTCCGGCGCGGGCTGCCGAACGGCACCCGCCTGTCGATGACCGCGCTCGCGTCCTGGTGCGACTCGGAAGGCTGGCTGGAGCGGGCGCCGGTGGACGAGATCGTGCCGATGCTCTTCCGGATGACGGCGGGCGGCGAGGCGCTCAGGAAAAGGCTGGCGGCCGGCGGCGATTTTCGCAATCCTCGCTGCCGGGCCGCGCTTGGACTCGCGACCGACTCGCCGATCGCTCGCGCTCCGCCGGGCCGGCGGGTCTATATGTTCAATCCGCGCAGTTGGACGGCGCCGGATTTCGAGAAAGCGCGGCAGGGGGTGGAGGGCTGGCGATGAAGGGTCGGATCGCGATCGCGGCTTTGGCTGCAGGGGCGGCGGCAGTCTGGGGCGGACCCGTCTTCGGATCGGCGGACCCCGGCCCCTACCCGATCCTGATCGACCGCGGCGGCGGCAACGGCCCTTCCGAGCGGGCCCGGCTTTTCGCCGGCCGTCTCGGAATGCTGACCGCCCGATCGCCGAAGTCCCTTCTCTATCTCGACTGGCGGCTGCTTCACGGGCTTGCGGTCGGACCGGAAGCCGGGACCGCACTGACTTCGCCCTGCTGCGGCGAGCCTTCGAGCCTTGGCCCGAACGACGGGGTCTATGGCTGGATGGAAGCGCGCTCGATCGTTCCCGACGCGGTGCCCTCGCCGCCTTACATTCCGACCGAACGGAGCGGCCCCGATTATACCAGCGTCCAGAATTGCTTCCGCGACGCCTTCGACACCGCGGCACAGACCTTGCGCGACCGGGCCGGGCGCTTCGGCAAGGCCTCGCCCGCGGTCCGCGCCTGGCTGGAGACCCAGGATGCGGTGTTCGACTCGTGCGGCAGCGAAGGGGCCAGACTCCCGCCGCTCATGGCCGGCGCGCCCGACTGGCTGAAGGCGGACCGCGCCTATCAGGAAGCCGCGTTCGCCCTTTACAACCGGCGCAACGGCGAGGCGGCAGAGCGCTTCGCGGCCATCGCCCGGGACAGCAATTCGCCGTGGCGGAGCAAGGGCCTGTATCTCCGGATCCGAGCCCTTCAGCGGGAGGCTCTCGCCACCCGCGACGCCGAGGCGATCGCTCGCGCCCGAAGCGCTCTCGAGGAGCTCGCCTCCGCTCCGGCGGGGACGTACGGGCGGGGCGAAGTTCGAAAGATGCTTCGAGCGCTCGCCTATCGCGACCGGCCGACCGCCCTGCTCGCCGAGCTGGAAACCGAGCTTCGCAGGCCAAAGGCGGACTCCGACATCGCCTTTGCACTTCGCGACTACTTTCTGCTCGGCGAAAAGGCGGCTGCCCCGCCAGAGATCGCGGACTGGATCGAAACCCTGCAAGCAGGGGAGGACTCTCCGGGGCTCGATCACGCCCGGGAGCGCTGGGCAGCGACGAAGGACCCGGCCTGGCTGCTCGCGGCTCTGAGCCTGGCGCCGCCGGGCCACGAATCCGCGCCGCGCCTCGCAGCCGACGCCGCGGGGATACACCGGGGCGAGCCCGCCTGGCTCACCGCCCAATATCACCTGACCCGGCTCCGAATCGGCGGGGACGAGCCCGGATCGACCCGGGCCAGGCTGGATTCGATCCTCGCCGATCCGAACCTGACGCTCGGCGAGCGCAACCTCTTTTCGGGGGCTCGAACCCAGGTCGCCGCCGATCTCGGCGAGCTTGCGCGATTCTCGGTGCGGCAGGCCTTTTGCGGTGGGCCCGGCGAATATTGCGTGGGCGACGACTGGGCGAGGAACGACGGCAATCTGGCCCCACATCGTGGCGGCTGGGTCGCTCTCGGCGCGGATTCGCGGGCGATCATCGACCGGCTGCCCCTCTATGCCCGGATCGCGCTTTCGAAGTCCGCCGAGCTGCCGGCGCCGCTGAGGCTCGACATCGCGCTCACCAACTTCGCCCGGGCCGTGCAATTCCAGGACGACCGGGCCGTCGACAAGGTCGTCGGCGATCTTGCCGTCCTGCTCCCGCAGATGCGGCGCGACTGGCAGTCGATCGCCGCCACCCGGCCCGGCGAAGCCAAGCGCTTCGCCGAATATTTCGCGATGGCCAAGCTGCCGGGCCTTCGAACCGACCTTATCGCCTTCAGCTACACGAGGCCCGCCGGAAGCATCGCGGACTTCCAGGGCCGATGGGCCGACTGGATGATCGTTCCTCGCGGCGGCGGGCCCGTGCAATTCCCGAAGCCCGCCGCCTACCAATCCGGCTGGTACGACAGGACTGGAGACTCGAGCGATCTCGTCTGCCTCGGGCAGTGCGGCCGCTCCGGCTTTCCCTTCCGCCTGCCGGACTTCGTCGAGTCGGCGAAGGCGGCAACGGCGGCCGAACGGGCGACGTTCCGGACCTACGAACAGGAGGAGCCGGCTCCGCCCGGGGCGTCCTCGCTATGGGACCGGTCGCTGGCCTATGTCCGGGCCCACCCCGCCGACCCGCGATCCCCGGAAATGCTCTACCGGCTGATCCGGGTCGCCCGCTGGGGCGGCAATCACGACCACCTCGGCCGCCGCGCCTTCCAGCTGCTCCACGCGCGCCACGCGAGATCCGAGTGGGCGAAACGGTCGCCTTATTATTACGACGATTGAGCGTCGCCCCAGCGAAGGCTGGGCCCCCGGCGGGTGAAGAGCGCCGAGGCTTTCACCCCCTGGGGTCCCAGCCTTCGCTGGGACGACGTTAAGGCCCCGGCCAGGGATAGATTGCCGGATCCGCCAGCTTCCTTCCGAGCGCGATCATCAGGTCGGTGTCCTCGGCCGCTCCGTCCAGGACCAGGCCCGGCTCCGGATTGTCGGCCGCCGAATGATAGGGCCCGCCCAAAAAGGCGCCGAGCTTCGCCATGTCCGAGAAGGAGCCGCCGACCATGATCGCCGGCACTCCCGCCCGCGCCAGCGCCCAGCCGTCCTGGCGCTCGACGAGGGCGGCGGCCTCGTCGTCGCGGTCCAGCGTCCTGCCGCCCTCGGCGATCGTTCGGTCGATAAGCGAGTCGAGTGCGGGCCGGCCCCGGCCCATCACCGCGACGGGCTCTCCCCTGCCGGCGATCGCGATCGAGTCCATGTTGATCGCTGCGACGATCGAGCGAAGCGGAACGACGGGGCGCGAAGCGAAATATTCGGCGCCGAGCAGGCCCAGCTCCTCCGCCGCCGTGGCGAGGAACAGGATATCCCGCTTTGGGCGCTTGCCGCGGCCGAGCGCCCTGGCGATCTCGAGCAAGGCGGCGACTCCGCTCGCATTGTCGACCGCGCCGTTGCAGATCCGGTCCGGCCCTTCCTTCTCGCAGAGGCCGAGATGGTCCCAATGGGAAAGGTAGACCAGGCTCTCCCCGCCGGCGGCCGAGCCCCTGATCCGGCCGAGCACGTTGCTGGTCCGGATCGTCTCGATCGACGTCGAGACGTCGAAGCTTGCGCGAAGCTTCAGCGGAACCGCCCTGAAGCCCACGGGCGCGGCCAGAAGGGCCGCCGGGTCGGCTCCGGCAGCGCGCATCAGGGTTTCGGCCGCCGCCTGCGACATCGCCCCGGCGAGCGTCGGCGCGGCCTGGATGGCAAGCTTCTTCTGGCCTGAGTCGTAGACCCGCTGGACGACCGGCCAGGGGAGGTCCTTGCCGATGATCCCGATCACCGCCGCCGCACCCGCGGCAGCGACTCCCGCCGCCCGCTCCGAAAAACCGGGAAAGCCGGCCTCTTCGGGACCGTCGTGGAGAATGAGGACGACGGCGCCCTTGAGATCGGCGCCGGCGAGCTGGTTGATCCCCCTGTCCGCGATCACCGCGCCGTGGCCCGCGAAGACGACCGGGGCAGGCTCCAGGGTCTCGCGCGCCGATCGGCCGTAGAGGATCAGCTCGTCGCGGCCGAAGTCGATCGTTCCGGCCTTCGCGCCCCTGACCCGCCACAGGCTGGTCTGGTCGCCGGGGCGTCGAACGGTCACTTCGAACGGCTGGTACCAGCTGTTGCCCGGCCCCGCCGGCTCCAGGCCGAAGGCGCGCATCTGACCGGCAATATAGGCAATCGACTTCTTCTCCCCCTCGGTGCCCGGCTCGCGGCCCGCGAAGTCGTCGCTCGCCAGAACGGCGATATGTCGGCGAAGCGCGTCGGGCGAGACCGGCTCGGCGGCGGTGGGGAATGCGGTGAGGAGGAGCGCGAAACCGGCCAGAAAGCGAGTGAGCATCGCGTGGCTTATGGTGATGCAGGCCGGGGTGGCAAGTGGAATGCCGCCCGGCGGAGCCATTGCGCCGCCAGCCTGGCAGCTTTCAGGGTTACGGGTCCGGAGATTCCCGCCGATGGTGAAGTAGCGAGCCACCGGAAGCGTTCAACCCAGACATGAAGGGGTAGAGATCGTGGAGTTCATCCAGGGGCTGATGGAATTGCTGTGGACTCGCTTCAGCGAGAAGCTGTCGAGAAAATATCCTGTTCTGGTGGGGGTTCCCCTGATGCTGCTGCCGATCTTCATCATGGCTGGGATCATCTATCTCATTGCGAGGTAGGAGCCGACCCATCGTCGGACGAATCCCCTGATCAACTTGCGCGCGCCTTTGCCAGCACCCACCGAGCCTGCTCGACGTGCATCCCTTCGATCATCTCGCCTTCGAAGCGCTCGGCGCCTCCCGTCGCCGCGGCGAGCAGGCGCCTGGCCGCTTCCACCTCGGCCTCGCCGGGCCCGAACAGTCGATTGGCGGGCTCGACCTGGCTCGGATGGATGAGCGACTTGCCGTCGAAGCCGAAGCGCCTCCCCTCCTCGCACTGGGCGGCAAAGCCTTCCGGGTCGTCGAGGCGGTTATAGACTCCGTCGAATGCGGCGACCCCGCAGGCGCGGGCGGCCAGAAGGACGGTCTGGAGGGCCGTAGCCAGAGGCGCCCGGTCGCCGCCCGGACGAAGGCCGAGGTCGGCGGCGAGGTCGTTGGTCCCGGCGATCAGGCCCGCCGTCTCCGGGGCGATGGCGGCCGCGCCCAGGACTCCGCGAGCGGTCTCGATCATGGCGAGGACCGGCTTGCCGGTGGCTTCGGTCGCGGCCCTCGCCGCTTCCGGCCCCGGAGTCATCGGGACGACGACATAATCGGCGCGGCTGGCCGCGACCGCCGCCAGGTCGGGCAGATGCCAGGGATCCTTCGAATTGATCCGGATCGCACACAGGCCGCCAAAGCCCTCGGCCGAAGCCTCGACGGCGGCGGCCCGCGCTTCGTCCTTGTCCGCGGGCTTCACCGCATCCTCGAGGTCGAGGACGACCATGTCGGCGCCGAGCCCCCTCGCCTTCTCGACGGCGCGCGGGTTCGAGGCCGGCAGGAAAAGCAGTGAACGGCAGAGGCGCAGGTCGGTCTTCATGGGTCTCGATTTCGCTTGGAAGCGGCCCCGCTTGCCTACATTATGCCGGGGTTCGCAAGGGGAGGCGCGACCGTCATGATCACAACGATTTTCTTCTTCCTGTTGGTGCTGGTCGTCCTGTTCCTGTTTTCCGGAATCAAGATCGTCCGCCAAGGCTATCATTATACGATAGAATATTTCGGCCGCTTCACCGCCGTCGCGCATCCTGGGTTCAATTTCTACATGCCGTTCTTCTATCGCGTGGGCCGGAAGGTGAACATGATGGAGCAGGTGCTCGACATCCCCGGGCAGGAGATCATCACCAAGGACAACGCCATGGTGTCGACCGACGGGGTGGTCTTCTTCCAGGTGCTCGATGCCGCCAAGGCGGCCTATGAAGTGTCCGACCTCTACGTCGCGATCATGCAGCTCACCACCACCAACCTGAGGACTGTGATGGGCTCGATGGACCTCGACGAGACCCTCTCCAAGCGCGACGAGATCAACGCCCGCCTGCTGAGCGTCGTCGACCAGGCGACCGAGAGCTGGGGAGTCAAGATCACCCGGGTGGAGATCAAGGACATCCGCCCGCCCGCCGACATCGTCAACGCCATGGGCCGCCAGATGAAGGCCGAGCGCGAGAAGCGCGCCGTCATCCTCGAGGCCGAAGGCAGCCGCGCCAGCGCCATCCTCAGGGCCGAAGGCGAAAAGCAGGGCCAGATCCTCGAGGCCGAGGGCCGCCGGGAGGCCGCCTTCCGCGACGCCGAGGCGAGGGAGCGCGCCGCCGAGGCCGAAGCCAAGGCCACCCAGGTCGTCTCCGACGCGATCTCGGGGGGAAACACCCAGGCGATCAACTATTTCATCGCCCAGCGCTACGTCGACGCAATCTCCGGCTTCGCGACCTCGCCCAACGCCAAGACGATCCTCTTCCCGGTCGAGGCGACCGCCCTCATCGGAACCCTGAGCGGGATCGGCGAGCTCGCCCGGGACGCGCTCGGCAATGCCGGAAGCGGCCCGGACGGGAACGTCTCGGGCTCGGCCCCGGCCCGACGCCGGGGCCCGTTCGAAGGCCGGGGCGAGGTGCCCAGCCAGTGAGCGGACTGGAGCTCGAGCCGCACTGGATGTGGCTCATGGCGTCGATCGTCCTCGGGATCGCCGAGCTGATCGCCCCCGGGGTCTTCCTGATCTGGCTCGCCGCCGCGGCCGCCGCCACCGGCCTCCTCACCCTCGCCTTCGGGATCGACCTGCCCTTCCAGTTCGCCGTCTTCGCCCTGGTCTCGATCGCCGCGGTCTATGCCGGCCGCCGCTGGTACCTCGCCAACCCGATGCCGAGCGCCGACCCCCTCCTCAACGACCGCGCCGCCCGGCTCGCCGGGCGAACCGTCGTGGTCACCCAGGCGATCGTCAACGGCGAGGGCCGGGTCCGGGTCGGCGACGGGGTCTGGTCCTGCCGGGGGCCGGACTGCTCCGAGGGCTCGCGGGTGAGGATCACCGGGGCGGACGGCTCGTGCCTGAAGGTGGAGCCGGTCCGGGAGATCGAGGGACCGGCCGGGTGAATCGGCGGGCGGGGCGACGCGTGGCTTGCCTCATCGCCGCGTCCCTTGCGGGCGCCTCGTGCCAGCCTTCGGGCGAACAAGGATCGCCAAGTTTGGTCGGCGCGGATCCCCTTCCCTCTTCCGGCACGCTTTACGGCGGGGTCATTCAGGTCAACCGGGGTTACGGCGAGGTCAGCGAGGGCTTCCTGTCGTACGAATTGCGCCCCGACGGAGTCCTCGCGGTCATCCATAGCGACAGGGCCGGTGGCGGAGTGCTCGGCGAGGACAGGTTCCACCTTGCTCCCGAAATTGCCGACCAGGCGCGGCGGCGATTGTGGCGGCTGCGGCCGGCGAGGCTGGAAGGCGTGGATGCCCACGAAGCGAGGCCGCTCGGATGCAAACGGCGGGGACCCCACGATTTTGGCGAGGTGGCGATCGTCTTTATCGACCAGGGAATCAGTCCGGGATCGAATACGATCGCCTCGGTAAGTTCGAACTCCCCCGCCCCGAAAGCTGCGGAACCGCGCAAGCGAGGGAGGCGAGGCGGTTAGTGCGGCAGGTCATGGAATCGTTTCCGCCGTCGAAGGTGGCGGCGGGGTTCGACCGGTCGATGGCCGCGCGGGACCAGGGCGGCGTCATCGGAGATCCTGAACCTGGCTTCCCTCCACGTCGCCCTTCAGGTTTCAACGCAACGACGCAATGACGCAATGAGGCCGGGGGGAGGCGGGCCGGGGGGCTTTCGTCGGTACGGCATCGTCGCGTCGTCGCGTCTCGAAATGATTGGGCTTAGGCCGGGAGATCCTGCGCTCGAAGCCTGGGCTTCGGCGGCTCCAGGGCCTGGCGCCGGGCAGTCCCGCCGTGGCTCCGACCGCCCCCCAGCCGTTCGGGCTGAGCTTGTCGAAGCCTTCTCTTTCCCAGTTAAGGAAAGGCCCTTCGACAGGCTCAGGGCGAACGGGAGGAGAGCGCCGGCGCCGAGCCGTCGCTCGATCGTCCCTTACTCCGGAAACACCCAGGGCTTCGACCACAGGTCGATGAGCGACTGGGGGAGCCGGTCGGGGCGGGTTTCCTTGGGCTCCGCCACTCCGTTGGTGGTGAAGGTGTTGGTTCCGAACCATTGCTTCTTGCCGAGCGAATGCATCATCCGGTCCCACGAGGCGGCGACCATGCGCTGGACGTTGGGATCGGCCGGCGCGAGCTGCAGGGCGCGGGCGGAGAGGAGGTGGGCGGCGGCATAATCCTCCCAGCCGTCGCCATGCTGCATGACGAGGGCGGCGTGGAAATAATCGCCCGACGTCTTCGGCGACGCGGCGCGGAGCAAAGCGAGGACGGTCTGCCGGCGCTGGGAGTCGCGGGCCGTGGTGCGGGCCCAGTCGATCCGATCGCCGGACCTGTCCTTCTGGTCCTCGTCGGCGAGCCGGCACAGCTCGGGCATGTCGGCGGGAGCGCATTTCCAGGCGTTTGTGGGAGTCGGCGCGCGGGCTGGCGCCGCCTGTGCAGGAGCGACGGCGGCGAGGGAGACGGCGAGCGCCGTCAGGACCGGCTTGTTCATGGTAGCGCTCCGGAAGTCGATCCGTGGAGCATAAGAGCGCGGTCGCGGTACATTCAAGCGCTCCGGCGCGGTGAGGCTCTGCCAATCCTCGATCGCTGGGGCGCTGGAAGGCTGAATTTGGTTTCACACAAAGGCACGAAGGCACGAAGGGGCTCTCGCGGCGAAGCCGCTTCGGCCTTTACTCGATCCGGGAAAAAGGACGCTGCGCGTCGGTCGCTCGGGCCCTTGGTGCCTTGGTGCCTTTGTGGCTTTGTGGCTTTGTGGCTTTGTGTGAACAAATCTGACTTCTCAAAACGAACAGTCGCTCGCGACCGTCACTGCCGTTTCGCGTCTTCGCGTTGAATCTGAAGGCTGGGGCGCACGATGATCAGCCTTCGGTCGGGAGGACCTCCGTTCGAAGCGAACGTTCGACCCCTTTCCCTTTGTAAACTTTCGTCTTTTTCGTTTACCGGCTTGCCGCGAAGAGGCCCGGGCCGTAACGGAGCCGCGGCCGGCGATCGCACGGCTGGAACTGGAGCCGCTCGTGGGAATGAATTCGATCCTTTCGCTCATGCTGGCGCTCGCGGCGCCGGCGGCGGTGCCGGAATGGGCGCCGGTCGTCATTTCGGACGATTCCGTGCCGACCTTGTTCTTCGTCGACCGGACCAGCATCAGGCCGACCCCGGACGGAAGCAGCGCCTGGGCCTATATCGTGCCCTCCAAGGGGGGCATCCGGCTGCACGTCGAATATGATTGCGGGGACGAACGCTTCCGGTACCTCGAAGCGGCCCTTCCGGCCGACGCGGCCCCGGGCTCCCCGGCGGCGACTCCCTGGGCTCCAATCAAGCCGGATTCGCCGATGAACCGGCTGATGCGCTACGTCTGCTCGGGCGGGAAGGTGGATTTCGGCTTCGGCGACATCGCCATCAAGTCCGCCTCGCCGGAGGCGTTCACCCGGGAGTTCCTCGCCCGGCGGGCGGCGGCGAAGGCGAAATGATGCGGCTTTTCGGGCACGAATGTGCCCTACGACAAAGCTTTTAAAAGCAGGTCGGTTCGCACGAAGGCACGAAGGCACGATGGGTCCGCGCAGCGGCTTATCTCATTGCCTCGTCGACAACGCTGGAGCGGCTTCGCCGGCCGAGCGCCTTTGTGCCTTTGTGCCTTTGTGCCTTTGTGCGAGACGATTACTGCCTTCGACCGAGCGATGGACGCCGGAAAAATGGGCACCGGGGAAAATGGGGACAGTATATATTTTCGCCGTGTGAGCCCGTCGGGGCCGGCCGTAAAATGTATACTGTCCCGGTTTTCCCCAGCCTTCGCTGGGGCGACGTTCCGGCGACCCTGCCGGCGCCGCCGCCCTTCAGGTTTCAACGCAAAGACGCAAAGACGCAAGGAGGCCGAGAGTGCGGCCGGCCGCGGGGCTGATCGATGCACGGCCTCGTTGCGTCGTCGCGTTTCGGATGATTGGCCTCCGGCGGGGGGGGAACCTGCGATCGAAGCTTGGGCTTTCGGCATGCCCTCTGAGACTGACGAACTCACCGTCTCCGTGAAATCAGAAGCAGGCTTCGGCTTGGGCTAATGCCCGGGCGCGTGAATTCGAGCTCCACACCGTGATGAGGGAGCCCGTCCTCGTCGACCGGACCTCCCAGGCGATTGAGGGTCGGGTGTCGCGGTTCTGGACGTCGATGACCGAGGGCGTGTCGCCGGGGACGACCGACGCGCCGGGGACGCGTTGGACGATGCAGCGGGCTACGGCCTGCGGCGGATCGGCGCTCGTGTGGGTCCCGAGCGGGGCGCGGGTCCTCACGTCGGGCGAGTCGGTCAGGTCCGCGGTGTCGGCGGCGCAGGCGCCGAGGGCCGAGGAGAAAGCTATCAGGGCGGCCAATCTCATTCTTTGTCACTCCTCGGAATTTGCAACACTTGCCGGGCCGCGAGGGGCAATTTTTGGTTTACACAAAGACACAAAGACACAAAGCCACAAAGGCGCCGGCGGCAACACACAATAACCGCGGCGCTTCGCAACGGGACTCGATTGAATCGCTTCGCGGGCCCCCTTCGTGGCTTTGTGTCTTTGTGTGGCCAATCTGTCTTTTCGCACCGGGCGAAGGTCGAACGGATGATCGGAAAAAACGGCAGAAAGAGCGATAGCGTATATTTCGCAGCGCCGGCGGGCAGCGATGGAAGCCATAGCGTCACTGGGTCCGCTCCGCGGCCGGGCTCGCCGGACTCCTCCAGAACGGACCCGACCTTTCGGAGGGCGGGCTTTCGCCGGAGGGCTGGGCGCGGCGGGTGGCTCAAGCGGCGTCGATGTACGGCGCGGGGCGTGGGGGGATCGTCTCGCCTGGATCCGTCATTGCGAGCAGCGAAGCGACGAAGCAATCCAGCTGGCCTCCGAGGCCGCTGCTGATTGCTTCGCTACGCTCGCAATGACGGAAGGGGGGTGGCAGCCCCCCTCCCCTATTTCCTCGGCTTCCCGCCGGACTGGAGGCCCTTGGCCCGGTTGGGAAGCGACCATTGCGAGTCGGTGAGCGCGAGGTCGCGGAAGATCGGGTTGTCGGGCGAGAGCACTCCGATCTTGCCCGGGTCGGTCGGAAGGCTGGTCAGATACTGGCCGGTCTTCGGGCGCTGCGTTGTCGACTTGGACGGCCAGGCCGCGCGGTGGTGGCAGTTCATGCAGTTGGTCTGGATGGGATGGTCGGCGGCGAGCTCGATATAGGGGTTGAAGGCGACCCCCCAGACCGGCGGCCGGGTGCTCGCGGCCATGCCGTAGGTCGAGGCCATCTTGTAGTGGCGCCACGGGCCCTGGGCCCTCGGGATGATCGGCTTGTCCCTGCCCTCCTGGCCTTCGTCGGGCCGGTCGCTCCAATAGGTCGACTGGAAGGTCCAGTTCGGCTGCTCCTTGGTCATGATGTGCATCGCGATGAGGACCAGCCAGTCGCCCTGCTGGAAGCGGCGGTTGAAGGCGTACATGGCCGAGGCGTCGAGAAGCGCCCGGTCGCATTCCTCCATGCCCGCGAGCTGGGGCTGGTAATGGTAGAATTGGGTGACCGGGACGACCGGCGCCTGGCGGTAGGTGATCGGGGCCGACCCGCCGGTCTTGATCTGCACTCCGTGGAGAAAGGTGACGTCGGCCCGCGCCGGCCCGCCGGTCTGGGCGGTCACCGCGACCGCCCGCGGCCACAGCGCCTTGTTCTCGAAGCCGGCATAATTGCCGTTGTCCGCGGTCGGGCCGTCCCAGACCGGAAGCGCCGAATAGCCGCTCGCCGGCACCGGCCACATCATCGGCTTCAGCACCACCGAGCCGGCCGGCATCTGGCCGATCGAGCCGATCTGTCCCTTGGCCGGCAGGTCCTTGTTGAGAGTGGTCTGGAGGTAGAAGCCGTTGTTCCGGATCCAGTTGTAGGCCGGGGCATTGTAGACCACCCCGGCGACCATCACGTCGCCGTTATTGGCGAAGCTGGCGCCGTCGGTGAGGTTGCCGTTCTGATAGCATTTGCCGCGCTGGAGCGGGGCCGGAACCGGGTAGTTGGGGCTGTTGGGAAGCTGGATCGGGTCCGAGCTATTGTCGTTGTTGGAATCGCGGTTGGCGTGGAGCGCAAGGCCCAGGGCCCGAGGCTTGGCGGAAGCCGATCCGCCGGACGAGGCTGGAGGCTCGCCGCCTGTCGCCGCATAGGCCTGGGTGGCGGTGCACCAGCCGCGCCACAACGGGGCCGCTCCGCCGGGCGTATCGGCCTGCTGGTTGAGAGCGGCCCACAGCCACCAGCCGTGAGTCCGGCTCCGGCGGACGTCCCGGGTCCTGACCCATTCCTCGATCGCGGCGGCCGGCTTCGGATAGTCCCAGCCGATCGACGTCAGGTCTGGAGAGGAGGCGCAGGCCGCGGCGTTGTAGACGAAGCCGCCGGCTCCGGCCTGGGCGAGCGAGGCATGGGCCGCGGGCCGCCCGCCGAACATGAACCAGCCGGCGGCGGCAAGCCCGACGGGCACCCCGACGATCAAAAGCCATGGCGCGCGCCTGATGCTCGACGTGGAATTCATAGCCCCCGCTCCCCCGTGTCGTTTCGGAGGTGTTATCTCAGTTCAAACTCGGGCCAAGCGGGGATTTGATCCGAATCGGACCTTGTGCCTCGGTGCCGATCTCGTCCGCGCGGACGCTGACGTAGACCTCACCGTCATGCTGAACTTGTTTCAGCATCCAGCGCGGAGCCGCTCCGCCGGCAGAGCCATCGCATCGCGCGCGTTTCCTCCGGGCCGGCAGGCCCTGGATTTTTTGAGAGAAGGCACAAGGGCGCAAAGGCACGACGTAGAAAAAGGGCTCTCTACGTTGTGCCTTCGTGCCTTAGTGCCTTCTCTTTGAAATTGGCGCCTGCGGCGCCGACGGGTCACGCGCTGGCGCACGTCCCACAGCCCGACCTCCGGACGGGCGTAGGATGACCCTGAAACGAGTTCAGTGTGGCCGCAGCGTTCCAGGGCTGCGCGGCCTTTCCGGTTCAGCTATCGGAAGGAACGGACATCCTAAGCGGAGCTTATCGCCAATGCCTCCACGCCGCGACGAGAGCCACTTCTCGCTGGGACGCTATATCCCGCTCGCTTTGTGCCTCGCCGTCACGGTCGTGGCGCTGCTCTTCGCGTTTCGGACCCCCTGGGCCTGGGTCGCGGTGGCGGTCGCGGGCGCGCTGTCGCTTCTCGGGATCTACGATCTTGCCCAGCCCTCGCATTCGGTTCGGCGCAACTATCCGATCATCGGCAACCTCAGGTGGCTGTTCGAATCGATCCGGCCCGAGATCAGGCAATATCTGATCGAGGGCGACAATGACGAGGCGCCTTTCTCGAGGAGCCAGCGCTCGCTCGTCTACGCGCGTTCGAAGGACGAGGGCAGCGAGCGGGCCTTCGGGACCCAGCTCGACGTCTACGAGGGCGGCTACGAGTTCATCGCCCACTCGGCCCGCCCCGCCCCGGCCGCCGATCCCGCCACCTTCCGGATCCCGATCGGCAACGGCCAGTGCGGCAAACCTTATTCCGCCTCGATCTTCAACGTCTCGGCGATGAGCTTCGGATCCCTGAGCGCGAATGCCATCCTCGCCCTCAACAAGGGCGCGAAGCTCGGCGGCTTCGCGCAGGATACGGGCGAGGGAAGCATCAGCCGCTACCATCGAGAGCATGGCGGCGATCTCATCTGGGAGCTTGGAAGCGGCTATTTCGGATGCCGGACGGTCGACGGCCATTTCGATCCCGCCGGCTTCGAGGCCAAGGCGGCCTCCGACCAGGTCCGGATGATCGAGATCAAGCTCAGCCAGGGCGCCAAGCCCGGGCATGGCGGGATCCTCCCCGGCGCCAAGGTGACCGCCGAGATCTCGGCCGCGCGCGGAGTTCCGATGGGCGTGGATTGCAACTCGCCCGCTCGCCACCGCGCTTTCTCAACCCCGCTCGAGATGATGGCGTTCGTCGCCCGGCTTCGGAAGCTCTCCGGAGGCAAGCCGGTCGGCTTCAAGCTCTGCCTCGGCCATCCCTGGGAGTTTACCGGGATCGTCAAGGCGATGCGCGAGACCGGGATCGTGCCCGACTTCATCGTCGTCGACGGCGCCGAGGGCGGGACCGGCGCCTCACCGCTCGAATTCTCCAACCATGTCGGGGTGCCGCTCCGCGAGGGCCTGCTCTTCGTCCACAACGTCCTTACCGGCGCGGGCCTTCGCGACCAAGTCAAGGTCGGGGCGGCGGGCAAGGTCGTCAGCGCCTTCGACATCGCCGCCTTGCTCGCCCTGGGCGCGGACTGGACCAATGCCGGCCGGGGCTTCATGTTCGCGATCGGCTGCATTCAGTCGCTGACCTGCAACACCAACGCTTGCCCGACCGGGGTCGCGACCCAGGACCCGATCCGGCAGCGCGCCCTGGTCGTCGAGGACAAGGCGACCCGGGTCTTCAACTTCCACCGAAACACCCTTCGCGCCCTGTCCGAGATGATCGCGGCCGCCGGGCTCGAGCATCCTTCCGAGATCCGGCCGCATCATCTGGTCAGGCGGGTCGGGACCGCCGAGGTGCGATTGTTCTCGCAATTGCACGTCTTCCTCGAGCCGGGCGAGCTCCTCGACGACGAATGCGGACGCGATTTCTACACCCAGGCCTGGACGCTGGGACGGCCCGACAGCTTCGATCCGCTGTCGAGGAGCGCCTATAGCGGCTTCGCGAATTAGTCGAAAAAACCCTCCCCGGCCTTTGCCGGGGAGGGGGACCGCGGCGCGAAGCGTCGTGGTGGAGGGCTTCTTCCTGCCCCAAGGGGCCCCCCTTCACCATGCTTCGCACGGTCCCCCTCCCCTGCAAATGCAGGGGAGGATTTTGGCGGACCCGTAGCCCGAGCGGGCCTGGAGCGCTAAGGCGACAGGATGCAAAGGCTCCTTATCCACTGGACCTCGGCCGCTCCGATCCTCGCCTGGCTGCTCATCGCTCTGAGCCTCGCGACCGCCCTCCCCTCGCTCCTCCTGTCCGCGGCTTTGATCCTCACCGTCCTGGCCGCGGTCCATCATGCCGAGCTGATCGCGCACCGGGTCGGGGAGCCGTTCGGGACGTTCCTGCTGGCGGTTGCGGTGACGATCATCGAGCTCGGGCTCATCGTCACCTTGATGTCGGCCGGCGGGGAAGATTCCGCCACACTGGCCCGGGACACCGTCTTCGCCGCGGTGATGATCATCCTCAATGGGCTGGTCGGGATCTGCATCCTGATCGGAGCACTGCGCCACCGCGAGCAGAGCTTCCAGCAGACGGGCGTCAGCGCTTCGCTCGCCACTTTGTGCGCGCTGACGGTCCTGACCCTGGTGCTTCCCAACTTCACGGTCAGCGAGCCTGGGCCGGTCTACGCTCCGTCGCAGCTGGCCTTCGTCGCGATCGTCTCCTTCGCGCTCTACATCACCTTCGTCAGCGTCCAGACCGTCCGCCACCGCGACTATTTCCTCCCGCCCCCGGCCCTCGCCGCCGACGTCGAGATCCACGCCGATCCGCCGTCGAAACGGGCGACCCTGAATTCGGCCGCCCTCCTGGTCGCCTGCCTCGGAGCGGTCGTCCTGCTCGCCAAGACCCTGGCGTCTCCGATCGAGGCGGGAGTCACCGCCCTGGGGGCGCCGAGGAGCGTGGTCGGAGTGATCATCGCAGCCCTCGTCCTTCTCCCCGAAAGCGTCGCCGCGGTCCGGGCGGCCCTCGCCGACCGGCTCCAGACCAGCCTCAACCTCGGCCTCGGCTCCGCCCTTGCCACGATCGGCCTCACGATCCCGGCCGTGGCCGCCCTCTCCCTGGCGGTCGGCCTCCCGATCGCGCTCGGGCTCGATTCGAAGAGCATCGTCCTCCTCTTCCTGACCCTGCTCGTCGCCTCGACGTCGCTCGGCACCGGCCGGACGACGATCCTTCAGGGCGCGGTCCACCTGGTGATCTTCGGGGTCTATCTGTTCACGACGATAGTGCCTTGAAGCGGCCGCGGGGCCCGAGGCACGGGCCGATATCCACCGTCAGATTTCGGCGGCCGCCGAGCGAAATCCCCAAATCGTTGACAATTCCCGTTCCCATTTCGGGGACCACAAATGCTACGTGAGAAGCGCCGCAACCTTTGCGAACGAGAGGGGTATGAGGGGAGCCAAGGCCCTAAGCGACCGCGTTCAAATCGAGTTGTTCGCTTATCCCACACTCGTGCTCGACCCCGGCGTGCATGCAGCGCCAATTCGTTGCGCGGCCATCGACGCGGATAACCGGTTCGTCGCGACCGGATCCTACGATCGTACGGTTCGGCTGTGGAACGTCGACGACGGCAGCCTGATCCGTACCATCCGCTTGCCCCAGGGACCCGGCAATATCGGCAAGGTGGGCGCCGTGGCGATGAGTCCCGATGGCGCGGTGATCGCCGCTGCGGGGTGGCTGCAGTGGAGCGAATCGAATCCACGCGAACGTATCTGTCTTTTCGATGCGGCGACCGGCGCGATGATCAGGTCGCTCGACGTACCGAGCGTCGTCGCCCGGCTGGCCTTTTCCCCGGACGGCCTCAATCTGGCGGCGGTCCTCGCCGACGGGAACGGCCTTCGGATTTTCGGACGGGGGTCCGGATGGAAAGAGACATCGGCCGACCCAAGTTATGGGCATCCAAGCTACGGCGTGGCCTTTGCGAGGGACGGGCGCCTGGCGACCACGTCGCTGGACGGCAGCCTCAGGCTCTACGCCGCCGACGGCAAGCAGCTGGAATTGGGCCGTGCACGCAAGCCTCTGCCCGTCGATCTGGCCTTCAGCCCCGATGGCACCAAGCTAGCGGTCGGCCACGCCTCGACCGACGTGTGGGTCTTCGACGCACGAACGCTCCAACCTCTCTTCGCCGCCGATACCGACGGGCTGGACAATGGGGACCTTTCGACTGTCGCCTGGTCGACAGACGGTACCACGTTGTTCGCCGGCGGTGAGTACGACGACGGTGCCGACTGGCCGATGGTCATGGCGGTCGCATGGGGCAAGGGCGGCAAAGGGCCCCTGAGGGCAATGCAGGCGAGCCAAAACACGATCGTGAGCCTTCTGCCGCTGCCGGACGGCGATCTGCTGGTCGCCGCGCAGGATCCCTGGCTGGGGCGCCTCCGCCCCAACGGCGCGCCGCGCTGGGTCCAGCCTTCCCGGCAGATCGAATCTCAATATCAGAATGATCACTTTGCCCTCTCCCATGACGGCCAGACGATCGAGTTCGACCACAAGGCGTTGGCAGCGGGACTAACTCGCTTCGACCTCGCCACGCTCACCTGGACCGGCCACCCGCCCGCCGACGGCCGGACCACTCCCCCGGTAAGGAAGGGCCTGGGCGTTACCGAATGGGAAAACAGCTACGCGCCGAAGCTCGGTGACCGTTTGCTGCCCCTCGACTCTCTCGAATTGTCGCGCAGCCTGGCGGTCCATCCCGATGGCGAGCGCTTCCTGCTCGGAACGGATTGGGCGTTGCGCGCCTTCGACTCGACGGGGGCCCAGATCTGGCGTCAGGCCGTGCCCAGCATAGCGAGGGCCGTCGCGATCTCCGGAGACGGGAGACTGGCGGCGGCAGCCTATGGCGACGGCACCATGCGCTGGCATCGAATGGCGGACGGGCAGGAGATTCTGGCCCTCTTCCCGATGATCGACCTCCGGAACTGGGTCGCGTGGACGCCGGAGGGAGTCTATGCGGCAACGCCCGCGGCCCGCGCGGTCCTGCGCTGGCACGTGAATCGCGGCTCAGACTCCGCCGCAGACGCGGTACCCGTCTGGAAGATAGCCGGGACCCATCGGCCCGACGTCATTCCGCACGTCCTCCCGCAACTCGGCACCCCCGGTGCCCTCGCCTTGGCCGAGCTGGCAAAAATCCGCGGTGCCGTCCAAAGGGCGACGGTCGCCGACGTGGCCCCCGGGGCTCGCTTATACGTGCTTGCGATAGGTATCAGCGAATATGGGCCGGCCGCCCGGCACCTCAAGCTCAATTACGCCGATCGGGACGCCCGTGACTTCGCCGCCGCTCTGCGAGATTCGCAGGGGGACCTCTACTCGGAGGTCCATGTCCGCGAGCTAGTCAATGAGCGGGCGACCAGGGAAGACATAATCCGTGAGCTTCGGGCGATCCGCGACGGCATGAGCCGCGGCTCCGGCAGCGATCTGGCGATGATTTTGTTTTCCGGTCATGGCGTGACGGTTGATGGCGGCAGGTTGTTCCTTTTGCCGTACGGCGTCGATGCCAGCTCCACGGACAGCATCGAGGACACGGCGCTGTCCTCGCTTCATCTGCATGAGGGGATCGCCAGCCTGGCCCAGCACGGCCGGGCAATCGTCTTCCTGGATGCCTGCCGCTCGGGCGGCGCCACCCAGCCTCTCGATCGATCTCTGCGCGCCATGCTCGCGGCTCCCAACGTCACGATCATGACCTCGTCGAAACCGGGCCAAGCCTCGCTCGAGAGCGCGAGATGGGCCAATGGCGCCTTTACCGAAGCCCTGCTCGAAGCCTTTCGAAAGGCCGACGCCGACCATGACGGGCTGATCACCGTCAGCGACCTGTCCAGCTATTTGGCCGAGCGTGTGGCCGGTCTCACCGACGGAGCCCAAAACACGGAGGTCGAAATCCATTTCGACTCACGTATCCTTGCCGCGATGCATTAGGCTCCCGGATGTATTTGCGCTCTCGACGTTCCCTTTCTCCGTCGGCGACCTAGGCATCTCATCCCTCAGAACCGGAACCTGGACGAGGCCCAGTGCAATGCGACGCTCGCGAGGAGGACGAGAACGAGCTCGAACGTCTCGACAGGATGCATCGGCCCCTTCCCGCTTCAACTGCCCGACCGGTTTGCTGGGCAACGCGCGGCGGGTCAATGATCGGTGGGGTTGGGGTCGAGCGCCGGCCGGACCAGGCGCCCGCCGCCGCTATTCCTGTCCCCAGCGCGAAGACTAGGGAGAGGGGGTTCGGCGTCCGCGGCAAGCTCGGCTGCCGCCCCCCTCACCCCGACCCTCTCCCCAGCGGGGAGAGGGCGGAGCGGCTCAGTCCTCGTCGCCGAAGCGGCTCCGGTAGAAGATCGCCCCGGCCGCGACCGCGACTCCGGCCGCCGCGGCGCCCAGGCCGATGTTGCGCCAGCTGAACAGGCTCTGCTCGCCGAGCCCGTGGCCGTCGGCCTCCTCCTCGAGCAGCGCCGCATTGTCGGCGTTGGCGGACAGCCGCACCCGGTCGCCCTCGACCGCTGCGACGAGTCCTCCGGAAATGTAGTGGTGATGGTTCCTGTGGGAGCCGCTGTCCGCCTTGGTCAGCTTGATCCGGCCGCCCTCGACGGCGTCGACCGTCCCGAGGCGCACTCCGTCGGCTCCGAAAATCTCCATATGGGGCTGGATCTGGCTGAGATCGGCCATGTCGTATCGTCTCCTGTACGGGGTGAAGGTTCGGTGCTGTAACGAGGCTCGGTTGGATTGGATGCAATGGCTCGGCGCCGGCGGGACCCGAAACGATCCGGGCACGTTGGAAGGGCCGAAGGAGACCATCCATGCGCCTGATTTTCGCGCTTCCGCTGCTCGGCCTGGCCGGCTGCAACGTCGACAACGATTCGGCCAACGATTCCGTCCGGCTCGAATATAACCAGCAGCGGATCGAGGACGCGGCGAGGACCACCGCCCGCACCGCCAGGGAGGTCGGCTCCGGGGTCGGCAACGTCGCCGCGAGCGCCGGCCGGGCGGTCAAGGAGGAGGTCGGCGATATCGACGTCGATCTCGACGTGACCCGCAACCGCTCCGGCCGCGCTCCGGCCGGCGACCCTGCGGCCAACGAGGCCTCCGCCCGCTGATCCGGCCCACGCCCGCAACAGGTTGAAAAACCGGCCGCACTCGGCAAGATGGAGCGGTTGGAGGGCGAGGGGCATATGCGCGGACAGGTACTGGGAGTGGACACCCGGACGGGCGACGGGATCGTCACCGGCGAGGACGGCCGCCGCTACAGCTTCAAGCCGCTGGACTGGGCGGCGCGGGGCGAGCCGGCGGTCGGGATGGAGGTCGATTTCGAGACCCACGAGAGCCGGGCCCTGAGCATCTTCCCGGTCCCAGGAACCTCGCCGCCGCCGGTGGCGTCCTATTCCGCCCCGCCGCCGGCCGACGACCGCAACAGGTTCATCGCCGCGCTCCTCGCCTTCCTCATCGGCCCGCTCGGAATCCACCGCTTCTACACCGGGCGGACCGGCTCGGGGATCGCCATGGTCATCCTCAGCTGCACGGTCGTCGGGCTTCTGGTCACGGTCCCCTGGTCCTTCGTCGACATGATCCGCTACCTGATCATGTCCGACCGCGAATTCGCGGAGAGGTACGCCCGCAAGGGCGGATGAGCCTCCATAACGGACCAAACAGGAACTTTCCTATCTGTTCCTTTTGTGTTCTGGTCCGGCCATGGACAGAAACGATTCGGATAAGGCGCCGAGGCGGCTGATCGAAGAGCGCGACAAGGCGCGCTTCCTCTCCCTGCTGCGCGAAGGCACCGACCGCGAGGAAGCCGCGGCGGCGGCCGGCTTCCCCCTCGGAAGCTTCTACAACGTCCGCAAGCGCGATACCGTCTTCCGCCTGGGGTGGGAATGGGCGCTCGATCTCGCCGCGATCGACGAACGCGGCGGCGAGCTGTCCCGCCGGGCCGCCGAAGGCCATCCGTCCGACCGGATCGCGCCCAAGGGCGGCCGCCTCCTCCAGCGCCAGAAGATGCGCTGGGTCAAGTTCACCGCCAAGCGCCAGCAAATCTATCTCGATCATTTCGCCGGAACGGCCGATTCGGAGGCCGCCGCCGCGGCCGCCGGGGTCACCACCCACACCGTCCGGGCCCACGCTCGAAAGCATCCCGAGTTCGAAGCCGCCGAGAGCGAGGCACTGCGCTGTGCCTATGTCAGGCTCGAGGCGGAAGCGGTCCGGCAGCGCCTCGAGGCGCAGCGCCGGCTGTCGGAGGATCTCGCTCCGGCCGGCGAGATCGCCCGGGAATTCGACCGGGTGATGAAGCTTCTCGCCCGCTACGACCGAAGGGAGGGCGGGCCTGCCCGCCGCGAAATCCGACAGGGGAACCGGCAACGCTGGCCGATCGAGGAAGCGATCGAGGCGCTCGACAACAAGCTCCGCGCCCTCGGGGTGCGCCGAGGCATTCTGCCGCCGCCGGAGGAGCAGGAGGAGGAGGAGTGATCGCCGACTTGCCGGCCAGGGCCTCCGTCCCCAGGGACTTCGAAGGGCTTCTCGGTTGGATCGAGCGGCGCTTCGATGGCGACCGCGGCGACCCGCCGCTCGAATATAAATCCTTCGTCACCCGCTCCGGGCGGACGTGGAGCCGGGCCGAGATGCTCCAAGTCCTCGACGTCTTCATCGGCATCACCCGCGAGCAGCGCCTCGTCATTTTCCGAAGCTTGCCCGAGCCCGCGGTCAGAGCGCTTGCCGACGAATGGTTCTGGCAGGCCCATGGCGGCCAGATCGAGCCCAAGGCGGCGCCGGACGGCGAGCCCTGGCGGGTCTGGGCGATCGTCGCGGCGCGCGGCTTCGGCAAGACGAGGGCCGGCGCCGAATGGGTCTGGGCCCGCGCCCGCGAAGACGGCCGAGCCCGGATCGCCCTCGTCGCGGCGACGATCGACGAGGTCGTCCGCGTGATGATCGAAGGCGAGAGCGGCCTCCTCGGGCTCGCCCGCTCCGACGAACGGCCCCGCTGGATCCCGAGCAAGCGGCTCCTGCGCTTCCCCTCCGGAGCCGAGGCCCATGTCTATTCCGCCGAGCGCCCCGAGGCCCTTCGAGGCCCGCAGCATCACTTCGCCTGGTGCGACGAGCTTGCGAAATGGCCCCGCCTCACCGGCACCGGCCAGTCCAAGGCCGGGACCGCCTGGGACAATCTCATGCTCGGCCTGCGCCTCGGCGACCGCCCCCGAACCATCGTCACCACCACCCCCAGGCCCGGCCCCCTCCTCAAGCGGGTCCTCGCTTTGCCCCGCTGCGCCGTCACCCACGGCCGAACCGACGAAAACCCCCACCTCCCCGGGGACTTCCGCGAAGCCATGCGCGAGATGTACGGCGGCACGAGGCTCGGCCGCCAGGAGCTCGAAGGCCTCCTCCTCGAGGAGTTCGAAGGCGCCCTGTGGACCAGGGACCTGCTGGAACGAGCCCGCTTCCTGCCTCCCCATGCGCAGCATGGGGAGGGGGACCTGGCTACGCCTGGTGGAGGGGTAATTGGCTCGGAAGTAATGGATTCGCGCGAGAACCTCAGGCTCGGAGCCGTCTACCCCTCCACCGCCTCCGGCGGTCCCCCTCCCCATCTCCCGATGGGGAGGCAGATGCGCCGAATAATCATCGGCCTCGACCCACCCGCCTCCACCGGCGGCGACAGCTGCGGGATAATCGTCTGCGGCAAGGACGACGAAGGCGCCGCCTGGGTCCTCGCCGACCTCACCGCCGCCGGCCTCACCCCCGAAGCCTGGGCCAGACGGGTCGCCGAAGCCGCCGCCCAATATGGCGCCGGCAAGATCGTCGCCGAAAAGAACCAGGGCGGCGACATGATCGCCAGCGTCCTTCGAGCCGTCGACTACGACCTCCCCGTAAAGCTCGTCGCCGCAACGCGAAGCAAAGCGGCGCGCGCGGAGCCGATCGCCCTCCGCTTCGAAACCGGCCGAGCCCGCTTGGCCGGCCACTTCCCGGAGCTGGAAGACCAACTCTGCGCCCTGACCTGGTCCGGCTACCAGGGCCCCGGCAGCCCCGACCGGGCGGACGCGATGGTCTGGGCGATGACGGAATTGTTCGAAAAGGAACGGTCGGAGCCGCGGGTGCGGCGGCTGTGAGTGTCACTGGCGCGACCCCAGACCGTCACCCCGGACTTGATCCGGGGTCCACCTTCTCCGGCCAGCCAAACCAAGGAAGGTGGATGCCGGATCAAGTCCGGCATGACGACACGCGCGGCAAACGCCCTGCCCAATGCCGTCACCCCGGCTCCGGCGTCGCTCCAGTCCCCATCGTCACCCCGGACTTGATCCGGGGTCCACCTTCTCCGGGCCAGCCAAACCAAGGAAGGTGGATGCCGGATCAAGTCCGGCATGACGGGAAACGCGTAGAACG
>DASVQD010000020.1:0-9234 GCA_036389345.1 Allosphingosinicella sp.
AATGATGAAGCCGCCGCGCAGCTGCTCGCCGTCGACCGACTCCGTCGCCGGCGCAACTTCACGCGCGCTGGACGCCGCCGAAGCGCTCGCCTGCGCCGCCGCCATCGTCGGCGCCGTCATCAACGCAACCGAAGCGGTCGCAGCAATTAGTCCCTTGAAACGCACGTCAGCTTCTCCCTTCGAACTCAAACTGATCTTCTTGATTTTCGGGCTTTACCTAATCGCTGCTTCCGAGGCTGTCTACCCTCGAAAACAGCCACCCGGCTGAAAATCCTTCGCTCTCGTACTCCCGAACAGGTTTACGAAGCCTGACCCGAACGCCGCGCTTCGAAATTAGTTCAACGTCGCGAGAGAAGGAGGCCGGCCTGTTGCACAAAAGCGACAGGACGTAAAATTTCGAAATATGGCTTAGGTTTCAGGCAGTTCGCGCGGCGAGCTTCCTGGTCCCACGGCCCCGATGGTCGAACCCGAAGCCCCGTCCCGAGGGGCAAAGTTCAGCCAGACGAAAATGGCCGGACGAAGTCGAGCTTCGTCCGGCCGATTTCTTGCTTGTAACGGCCGACGGCCGCCGATCAGCTTACGGGCTGGTCGGCAGGTCGTCGTCGTCGCCGCCGCAGATGTCGGTGGCGGCGCAGATGCCGAGGATGATCGCGATGAGCGCGATCAGCGGAATGATGAAGCCGCCGCGCAGCTGCTCGCCGTCGACGGTCTCGGTCGCCGGGGCGACCTCAGTCGCGGAAGCGGCCGCCGAAGCGCTCGCCTGCGCCGCCGCCAGAGTCGGCGTCGTCATCAAGGCCACCGAGGCGGCCGCAGCAATAAGTCCCTTGAAAGCCACGTCAGCTTCTCCCTTCGTACCCGAGTCTGATTGTCTCGATTTCGAGACTTTACTAATCGAGCGCCCTCAGTCTGTCTATCCGGAAATGTCCTGCTCTAGGTCAGCAAAAACGCGTTTGATCTTCAGGGGTTGGAGGCCTGCACAGGCGCAGCCGAGGCGGATCTTCGAGACTGGCCGGGTAAATCGGGTCCGGACCGTTGCCCGGCAGCAACACTAACCCGGGGATTGCTCGAATTGGCTTTTTGTTTCAGAGGGTTCTGGAACCCGACTTGGGGAGTAGCCGGTGATCCTCGCTTTCCGCCTGCCGCGCCTGATCGCCCTTGCGGTCGCGGCCGTCCTCGCAATCGCCGCCGCTCCCGGATGGGCGGCGGTCTCGATCACCTTCTATTCCAAGGAGCTGGGAACGAGCTTTCCACATGCCTTCGTCATCCTCGAAGGCGCGCTCGATCGCGGCGGCCCGCGAATCGACGAGGATTACGGCTTCACCGCGAAGACCATCAGCCCGGCGATTCTGTGGGGGAAGGTATCCGGAGAGGTGATCAGCGATCACAGCCGGAGCTACGTGAAGGGCAGCGACCCCCATTTCACCATCGTCCTTGCCGATTCGGAATATGACCGGGTGATGGCGACTATCGAGCGCTGGCGCTCCGCCAAACAGCCCAGCTACGACCTGGACAAGCATAATTGCGTTCACTTCGTCGCCGATCTCGCTTCGGCCATCGGCATGGTCCCCGATACGAAGAGGCTGATGAAGAAACCGACCTCCTTCCTAGAGACCCTGGGAGTCCAGAACCGCGCCTGGCTGACCAGCCGCAACGCGACGATCCACCGCGGCGGAGCGAAGGCGGCGCCCGCCGCTTGACATTTCCTTCACCCTCGAATGTTAGCGCTCGAGCTTCGGCGCTCCCGCCGCAATTCCTTCCCAGAGTGATATTCGAATGAACGCGTCCCGCTCCGAGCAGATCGTGGTCGTCGGCCTCGGCTATGTCGGCCTCCCTCTCGCGGTCGCGCTGGCCCGAAGCTTCAGCGTGATCGGCCTCGACATAGACGAGCGGCGGGTCGAGGAGCTGAAGCTCGGGATCGACCGCACCCGCGAGGTCGAGAGCGAAAAGCTAGCCGCCTCGCCGCTCCGGCTGACCAGCCGCTCCGCGGACGCCGCCGGCGCCGACATCTACATCGTGACTGTTCCCACCCCCGTCGACGGCGACAATTGCCCCGATTTGCGGCCGGTCATCAGCGCGACCCGTAGCGTCGCGACCCTTCTCGATCCCGCCCGCAAGCCGGTCATCGTCTACGAAAGCACGGTCTATCCGGGCGTCACCGAGGACATTTGCGGGCCGCTGATCGAGGAGGTCTCGGGGCTCCAGCGGGGGCGCGATTTCTTCCTCGGCTACTCGCCGGAGCGGATCAACCCGGGCGATCGCGAGCATACGGTGGACCGAATCGTCAAGGTCGTCGCCGGAGAGAATGACTCGGTCACCGAGCGGCTTTCCGCGATGTACGGCGCGGTGACCAGCGCCGGAGTGTTCCGGGCCGCCTCGATCAAGGCCGCCGAAGCCGCGAAGGTGATCGAGAACGCCCAGCGCGACATCAACATCGCCTTCATGAACGAGATTACCAAGATCTTCTCGAAGCTCGACATCTCGATCTGGGACGTCCTCGCCGCCGCCGGGACCAAGTGGAACTTCCTTCCCTTCCAGCCCGGCCTCGTCGGAGGACACTGCATCGGAGTCGACCCTTATTATCTCAGCTTCAGGGCCCAGCAGCTCGGCCTCGATCCGCACGTCATCCTCGCCGGCCGCTCGACCAACGACGGAATGGGCGCCTGGATCGCCGACGGCGTGAGCAAGCGGCTCGGGCGGCCGGGCCGGACACTCGTCATGGGCCTCGCCTTCAAGGAAAACGTGCCCGACCTTCGCAACAGCCGGGTGATCGACGTCATCCGCCGGCTCCAGGAGCTCGGCCACGAGGTCACCGTCCACGATCCGCTGGCCGACAGCGCCGAGGCCCGCCACGAATATGGGATCGATCTCGCCGCGAACGCCTTCGACCGAAGCTACGACCTCGTCCTGGTCGCAGTGCCTCACGCCGCTTATGCGGAAATCGACGATTCGAGGCTGGCGGGGCTGGTCGCGGAAGGCGGACTGCTCGCCGACCTCAAGCACCTCTACAAGGGCCGGGCCCTTCCGGGCGTGGAGCGCTGGACGCTCTGATCTTCAGGATCGTCATCCCGGCGAAAGCCGGGGCCCATGAACGCGGACAGTTCCGGTCGAATCGCCGCGGTTTCATGAATCCCGGGTCGAGCCCGGGATGAGGACGTCCGCTATTGATAATCATTCGCAACCAACTTAGCCCGGCGCGATGCCCGCTCCGACCCGCTCCCGACTCCGCGCCACCTGGTTCCAGATCCACAAATGGATCGGCCTCGCCCTCGCATTGCTGATCGTCCCGATATCGGTGAGCGGATCGGCCCTCGTCTGGCACGAATGGCTCGACGAACGGCTCAATCCCGAGCGGGCGTCGACGGCCGCTCCGAGCCTGCCCCCTTCCGCCTACGCCTCGGCCGCGGCTCGATCGGCCCGTCCGGCCGAGCGGCTGTCGGGCCTCGCTTTCCCGAGGGACGGCGGGCCGGTGGTCGCGACGCTCGCCAGGACCGGGCAGCCGGCGGGCGGGCGCCCGGTCCGGACCCTGCTCTATCTGGACCCCGCCTCGGCGCGCCTGCTCGACCGCGGCGCCAGCGACGAAGGCGCCGTCCGGGTCCTCCACGTCCTTCACGGCTCGCTGATGGTTCCGGGCGTCGGGCGGCAGATCGTCGGCTGGGTCGGAGTGGCGATGCTGCTCTCCGCTTTGACCGGTCTCTGGCTGTGGTGGCCGCTCAGCGGCCGGTTCACCCGCGGGCTGAGGTGGAGGCGTCGATCGACGACGAGCGACAACCTTCACCACCAGGGCGGGTTCTGGATCGCCCTGCCGCTTGCCGTCCTCTCGTTCACCGGGGCCTGGATCTCCTTCCCAGCCTTCTTCGCCGCTTTGTCCGGCGAGCCGGCCGGCCCGTCCATGGCGGAGCGCATGCGGCGATCGGCGGCGCTTCCGATCGCCGAGGCCCGGCTCGGGCCGGACGAGGCGCTGGCCGCCGCCCGGCCCCTCGCGGCCGGCGGCCTGGTCAACCTCGCCTGGCCGTCCGGGCCCGAGGCCAAATGGAAAATCTCCTTCGCGCGGCCCGGCGGCCCGGCCGAGGTGACCGTCGACGACCTTACCGGCCGGGCGAGCCCGCCCAAGCCCCCGCGGCCGGAGACGACCGCGCGGCTGATGCGGCGAATCCACGACGGCACCGGCATGGGCGCCCTGTGGCAGACTATCATCTTCGTCGGTGGGCTCATTCCGGCGCTTCTGGCCGTCACGGGAATCCTGATGTGGCTCAACGCCCGCCGAGCCAGGCGCCGGGCCGGGGCGGCCTGACCCCTTGCCCCATCTGGACAAGGGCGGGGGCGCGATCCACAAGGCGGGCGTGCACAATCCCTTCGATCAGGGTTATTTCAAGTCCGACGAGCTGCGCGCCTTCGGCTTCGCTCGAGTCGGCGAGGGCAGCGCGATCGCCCGAACCTGCACGATCGTCGGCCTCGAGAACATCGCCATCGGCGACTTCGTCCGGATCGACGGATTCACGACGATCATCGCGTCGGGCGGACCGCTTCGGATCGGCAGCCACGTCCACATCTGCTCAGGCTGCGTCCTGGGCGCCCGGGGCGAGATCGAGCTCGGGGACTTTTCGAGCCTGTCCCACGGAGTGCGCCTGCTCTCGGCCATCGACGATTTCAGCGGCAGGCGGATGACGAACTCGACGGTGCCGGAAGAGCTGCTCGGGGTCCAGGCGGCGCCCATTCGGATCGGCCGCTTCGTGCCCGTCGGCTCGGGTTGCATCATTCTTCCGGGCGCGACGATCGGCGAGGGCGCGGCGGTGGCGGCCATGTCGGTGGTCAACCGTCCGCTCGCGGAGTGGACGATCCACGGAGGCAACCCGGCGCGAGAGCTCGGGCCGCGCTCGCGCGACGTGCTCGATTTGGCCCGCCAATTCGAAACCGACGATTGACCGCAGGCCCCGGATGGACTGCCGATGTCCACGGGCCCCGTCGGCCGGCGGCCCGGCCGCGGGCGGACCCGAACCGAATCCGGCTTATCGCCGGTCATCCCCTTCGGGCTGGCAATTTGCGGATAAATGGGCAAATGGCGGCCGGAACGCTTATATAGCGATCGGCTCCGGCGTCGGACCGTCGCGGGTGGGCGCCCTCATCGCCCGCCGAACTCCTTGAAAGGACGAGAATGAGCACTTTTTATGAAGAATTGGCCGAGATCCTGGAAATCGACGCGGACCAGGTCACGCCCGACCTGCGCCTCGAGGACACCTCCTGGGACTCGCTGGCGGTGGTCTCGACGATCGCCCTCATCGACGAGCAATATGACGAAGCCGTGAGCGCCGACGCTCTGACCTCCTGCGAGACGGTCGGCGACATCGAGGCGCTGATCAAGGCACGCGGGACCGAGAGCGAGGCCTAAACGGTGTCCAGCGGTCAGGTCGCTCGAACGTCGGGGTCCCGGATCGCCGGGGTGGTTGCGTGCGTACCGCCGCGACTGATCGAGAACGCGCATTTTCTCGATCGGTTCGGCGACAAGGTCCACGACGTCGTCAAGATGACCGGGGTCCAGACCCGGCACTGGGTCGAGGACGGAGTCACCACGTCCGACCTCTGCGCGGCCGCCGCCGAAAGACTGCTTGATCGCCTGGGCTGGGAAAAGGACAGCGTGGACGGGCTCATCTTCGTCTCGCAGACGCCCGATTACCGGCTCCCGGCGACCTCGTGCGTGCTTCAGGACCGGCTTGGCCTGCGCACGGGAATCCTCGCCTTCGACGTCTCGCTGGGCTGCTCGGGCTATCCGTACAGCCTGTGGCTGGCGATGATGATGGTGCAGACCGGCGCGGCCAAGCGGATCCTGCTTGCCGTGGGCGACACGAGCAGCATCATGAACGATTCGGACGATCGCGGAACCGCCCTGCTGTTCGGCGACGCCGGAACGGTGACCGCCGTCGAAGCCACGTCGCCGGACTCCGACCCGGCCCATTTCATCCTCGGCACCGATGGCGAGGGCGGGGACAATCTTATCGTGGCCGAGGGCGCCTTCCGAAAGCGGGAGGCGACCGGCAAGCTGGAAGGCCGGCAGCTCGACAAGCTGTTCATGGATGGCGGCGAAGTCTTCAACTTCACGCTCAAGGCCGTTCCGGCGCTGGTCAAGGACACGATGACGGCCGCGGGCAACGCGGTCGGCGACTACGACATGTTCCTGCTTCACCAGGCCAACGCCTTCATGATCCGGCACCTCGCCAAGAAGGCCAAGCTTCCGCCCGAGAAAGTACCGATCAACATCGACCGTTACGGCAATACCAGCAGCGCGACCCTGCCGCTTCTGATGGCGACCGACGTCGCGGACGAGCTTATGTCCGGCGACCGTCAGGTGGCGATGTTCGGCTTCGGTGTCGGTTACTCCTGGGCCGCCGCGTCCATGCGTGTCGGCCCGCTGCGCTGCTGCGAGACGATCACATTATGATTTTTGCGCCCGAAGCGTTCGAAGGACGCCATATCCTGGTCACCGGGGCCTCGTCGGGCCTCGGCCAGCAGACCGCCGTCCGGCTGGCGGAGGCCGGCGCACGGGTGGCGCTGGTCGGCCGAAGCGCCGAGCGGCTCGCCGCCACGGCGGCCTCCCTGGCGGGCGAGGGGCACTCGACCCATTCGGTCGACTTGAGCGACGCCGAGGTCGCGGCCGATGCCGTGCAGGGGATCGCCAAGGCGCATGGGGTCTTCGCCGGAGTCTTCCACTCGGCCGGCACGGCCCTGATCCTGCCGATGCGGGTCACCAAGAACCGGCACCTCGACGACATGTTCGCCGCCGGCGTTCGAGGCGCTTTTGGAGTTGCCCGGGCAGCGGCCAAGAAGGGCGTCGTGGTCGACGGCGGGTCGCTGGTGTTCATGTCGTCGGTGTCGTCGCTGCGCGGGCGGCCGGGCATGAGCGCCTATTCCGCCGCCAAGGCGGCCGTCGACGGAATGGTGCGAGTCCTCGCGGCCGAGATGGCCGACCGCCGGATCCGGGTGAACTCGATCGTCGCCGGCGGAATCGAGACGGCGATGCACCGCGACTTCACCGAGACGGTCAGCGACGAACTGGTTCGCAACTACGAGGCGTTGCACATGCTCAGCTTCGGCCAGCCCGACGACATCGCCTATGCCGCGATGTTCCTGCTAAGCGATGCTTCGCGCTGGATCACCGGCAGCAACATGGTGGTCGACGGGGGCTATACCGCCAAATGAGCCTCCGCCCATGAGATGCTCATAGGCTTTCATGAAGGCGGCGATCCGGACCTCGTCCCGCCCGATCACTCCGGGCTTCTCGGTGAGCTGGACCCCGCGCTGGACATTCTCCAAAATCGCCCTGTCCTCCTCGAGGACGGCACGGCCCAGGGTCACTCCGGAGGCGTTGATCATGTCCTGCGCCGACCGCTGAGCCCGGGTCAGGTCCAGCCGCGGCTCGAACAGCCGGTAGCGCAGCCGGGTCTCGGTCGCCGAAAGCGGCAGGGCGTTCCCGATGTAGAAGGAAAGGCCCTGGGTCGACGAGATGAACAGGTTGGGGAAGATGTGGATGTGGAAAAAGGAATCGTGGGCGAACTCGCGGGAGTCGAGATAGGCCAGGGCCTTCGCCCGCCGCCCCTCCGCGCCGATGTCGGTGCGCGGGAAGTGGCTGCTGGAATGCGGGCCGTCGAAACGCTCCTGCTCGATCCCCGCCTTGCCGATCCCGAGGGTCTTTACGAAAGTCTCCTGGTGGACGACCGCGCAATGGTAGCATTCGAGCACATTCTCGACGAGCAGCTTCCAATTGGCCGAATGCGCAATCGCTCCTGAGTCGATCTCCGGGCCGAAATAGGACCCGATCTGCTCCAGCACCGTATAAAAGTCGCCGAGATAGTCGCGCAGCGAAGGCCCGCCGGTGCGCTTCCGGAAGAACACGAAGTTGCCGCAGGTCTCCACCTCGTAACGGGTCAGGCAGAGCAATTCGCGGTCGTCGAGCGCGAAGCCTTCGCGGCGGGGCATTCCGCGCGGGAAACCGGTGACGTCGAAGTTCCAGCCATGATAGCTGCACATCAGCGGCCGGTTGCCGCGTTCCCCCGGCTGTATCCGGTTGAAGCGATGGCTGCACACGTTGGCGAAGGCGCGGATGTCGCCCCGGAAGTTCTGGAGAACGGCGGACGTGCCCTTGTAGTCGACGCAGACGAAATCCCGGTCCGACCCGAGCTCCGACTTGAGGGCGCCGAACTGCCAGAACGGATCGAACAGGGCGCCCAGCTCGTCCTCGAGTATCTCTGGACGAAAATAATTATCGCACGCAAGCATCGGCATCACCCTAGAACCTGCGCGCCGAGATAGGGGTGAAACGCCCGAGGGTCCAGTCGGACCGGCCCGCGCTCTCCCCGGCTCGCCGCCCGGTCCTCGGTCCTTCCCAACCGGTTGACTGTGCTTCCCCCGGCGATAGGGACTCACTCGAGGACAGCAGGGAACCCCGTTCATGAAAGCGCAGGAGCGTCTCATTCTGGTCGGCGCCGGCGGGTTCGGCCGCGAGCTCTATTTCTGGGCCGGAGACTGTCATTCCGCGGGCACGTTGCCGGCGCTCGCCGGGTTCGTCGACGACTCGATCCATGAGCTGCCCGGGGCCTACGACCTGCCCTGCCTCGGCAGCCTCCAAGATTATACGCCGGCCCCGGGCGACCTGTTCCTCCTCGCGCTCGGCAATCCGGCGACCAAGCGCAAGGTCGTCGAGCTCCTGAAGACGCGCGGAGGCGAATTCGCCACCCTTCGCCATCCGACCACGACAGTCGTTCGAACGGCCTCGATCGGCGAGGGCGTGATCATGTGCCCCTACACCATGGCGATGCCGGATACCCGGATCGACCGGTTCGCGACTCTCATCAACTTCTCGGGCCTCGGCCATGACAGCGCCGTCGGCGAGTTCACGACTTTGAGCTCCCTGGTCGACGTCATGGGCTATGCCCGGGTCGGCAAGGACGTGATGATCGGATCGGGGGCCCGGCTGCTGCCCAAGATCGTCGTGGGCGACGGCGCAACGATCGGGGCCGGGTCGGTCGTGGTTCGCTCGGTCAAGCCCGGCATGACGGTGTTCGCCGCGCCGGCCAAGCTGCTGAAGATGAGCCCCAAGGGGCGCTAGAGTCTGTTTTGCTTTGCCTGAATCGATTGGGGATTCCCGTTTCGGTTGAAGTGTGATTCAAGCTGTTGGCTGGGATGGAGGCCAGCAGCGATGGCCAAGCCTTATTCGGATGATTTGCGGGAGCGGGTGGCGCGCTC
>DASVQD010000021.1:0-26282 GCA_036389345.1 Allosphingosinicella sp.
CGGCAAGCCCGACCTTGTCGACCTTCGCCTACAATCCGGCGAGCCAGGTCACCTCCGAGACTCGGAGCAACGACGCTTATGCCTGGACCGGAAGCGTCGCCGCCAACCGCGACTACGCCGCCAACGGCCAGAATCAGTACACCTCCGCCGGCGCCGCGACGTTCGACTACGACCCCAACGGCAACCTCCTCTCGAGCCTCAACGCGCCCTGGTCGACGACCTATACCTACGACGTCGAGAACCGGCTGGTCGCGGCGTCGGGCACGCACAATTTCGGCCTGATCTACGACCCGCTCGGCCGCCTCTTCCAGACGCAGAGCCCGGAGAGCGGCGCGAAGGTCCAGTTCCTCTACGACGGCGACGAGCTGGTCGCGGAATATGACGCCTGGACCGGCACGATGCTCCGCCGCTACATCCACGGAGACGGCTCCGACGACCCGCTCTACGGGTTCGAAGGCGCCGACCTCTCCCAGCCGAGATTCCCCCACACGGACCGCCAGGGCTCGATCATCGCCGTCGCAGGCCCCGGCGGCGGGGCGCTGTGGAAGAATACGTACGACGAGTACGGCATCCCGGGTGCAGGCAACCAGGGCCGGTTCCAGTATACGGGCCAGGCGTGGATTCCCGAGCTCGGGCTGTATTACTACAAGGCGCGGTTCTACTCGCCCTATCTGGGGCGGTTCCTGCAGACGGATCCGATTGGGTATGAGGGGGGCCTCAACCTCTACGCCTATGTGGGGAACGACCCAACTAACCTTAATGATCCGAGCGGAAATAATCCGGCAGTCTGCCTTGTGCCTGGCCCTGGCGCAGTGTGCGCTGCCTTGGTTGCGAAGACCGTTGAGGCTCTCGTCGTAATCGGGTGCGCTATCTTCTGCGATGACGCTATCGACAGCGTAACATCCCGACACGAGTCTGATGAGGCAAGAGACCCTGCAGGCCGGTCTACGGAGGACAGGCGGCGCCAAACAGCACCTTCGAATGCTCCTCGCGGTACCCGCCCTATTGACAAATCGGGCATAGATCGTGGGGGCATTCACGATATTAAGGATGGCATCGGTGCCAAACCCGATGACTATGTGGGCATTACCCCACAAGGAAATATCGTTACCACTGACGCGAAGACCGGCAAGGCTCTCGATCAGGGCCATATAAGTGACCATGATGTCGAGATCAGAAGCAGGGACGACAAGAAGAGGCGGGAATAGCAGTGTTGAGTGGTCAATGGACTGATCGGTTTGAAGTGGAGTGTGCCATTTGGCATCCCACGGCGCCTGCCTCACGGATTTCAGATATTATCGGATTAACACCGAGATTTCAGTGGTCTGCTGGGGACATCAACGTGTCGACGGGCACTACGCGGGACCGAACCTATTGCAGATTCTACTTAGGAAAATATTCCCAGGAACAGATCAATACAGGGCTAGTTATGCTTGATCGCTTCAAGGCATTATCCCGAGATACTATTTTCTGCGGACCCGACACGTCGATAGTCGTCTATTTTAAAAACCTAGACGATGCCGCTGAATTGCACATAAATCTGCGCGGAATTTCGGCCTTAAAGGAGCTTAATGCTTCCATCGTATTTCGTTAAAGTTGGAATCAGCTGTGATTTTGGTGACCACAATACTTTGCCACTCCCCCACACGCGGAACTACAGCCAGTTCCGTTTGCGGCCAGGCCCGACTCCCCCAGATCAGCTTGTATTATTACCGGAAGCGGCTTTCCCGGACCGAGCGAAGTTCTGGACTGCGCGGGATGCATTCGGGCGGATGAAGGGCGGCTATTCCGGAGCGCTGGATGATCCGTCGGTGGGCATGATGGGCTTCACCTAAAATGGGGCCTCGAACCTCTATTACCGGGTATGCCGCCGGGGTGTCGACCTATAGTGAGTTCGACGGGGTGGGTCGCCCGGCCAGGATCTACCAGCAGTTCGGATAATCCGGGACAGTTACTAACTTCCCGGCGTCGAGGCCATCACCAGGGACAACGACAGCTCGGCGGCTCCTCTCGACGCCGAGCAACTTGGGCGGGCCCCTGCGGCCGGGCACCTCTTCCGCTTCGGGCGCCGCTGGGGCTCGGCGACCAACCTGGAGCATGACGCGCTGGGGCGGGTGACCAGCCTCGGCGAATGGTTCAACGATCCGGCAAGCCCGACCTTGTCGACCTTCGCCTACAGCCCCGCCGGCCAGCTCAGCGCCGAGACCCGGAGCAACGACGCCTACGCCTGGAAGGGAAGCGTCGCCGCCAACCGCGACTACGCCGCCAACGGCCAGAACCAGTACACCTCCGCCGGCGCCGCGACGTTCGACTACGACCCCAACGGCAACCTGCTCTCGAGCGTGAACGCGCCCTGGTCGGCGGGGCGGCGAGCTGTGCCGGGTCGGCTGGGATTGCGCGTTTGGGCGGTCGTTTCGTCCGATGTTGCCGGTTGCGTCCGGCCTTGATAATCCTGCGCGCGACGGCCGGATCCCGGCCCGGGAGGAAATCTGAACATGCGCAATTCCAGCCTCGCCTTCGCGGCGACCCTTTTGCTCGGCACCGCCGCCGCTCCGGTCCTCGCCCAGAGCGGACATTCCGGCCATTCCGGCAGCTCGGCGGCGGCCGCCGGCAAGCCGCGCTACGGCGATCTCGGGCTCGACCTGACGGCGATGGACCGTAACGTGAAGCCGGGCGACAGCTTCTGGCACTTCGTCAACGGCAATTGGGACAAGAATACGCAGATCGCCGCCGACCGCACCAGCGCCGGCCCGGGCGTTCTCCTCGCCGAGGAGGCCGAGGCCCAGGTCCGGGCCATCGTCGAGGACCTGGCGCGCGATCCCACCAAGTCCGGCAAGGTCGGCCAGCAGGTGGGCGACTTCTACGCGAGCTGGATGGACGAGGCGGGGATCGAGGCGGCGGGCACCGCGCCCCTGAAGCCGCACCTCGGCCGGATCGCGGCGATCTCGAACAAGGCCGACCTGCTGCGCGCCTTCGCCGAGCCGGGGATCATGAGCCCGATCGGGGTCGGGATCCTTCCCGACCCGGCCGATCCGACCCGCTACATCGCGGCCGCCGGGCAAAGCGGGCTCGGCCTTCCCAACCGCGATTATTATCTGCTCGAGGGCGAGAAATACGACTCGATCCGGAAGGCCTATCGCGCCTACGTCGTGAAGATTCAGCAGCTCGCCGGGATCGCCGACGCGGAGGCCAAGGCGGACCGGATCATCGCGCTCGAGACCGCGCTCGCCAAGGTGCATTGGGAGCCCGCCCGCCAGCGCGACATCAAGCAGATCTACAATCCGATGAACCGGGCCCAGCTCGCCCAGCTCGCGCCCCAGGTCGACTGGCCGATGTATCTCGACGCCGCCGGCCTCGGAAGCGTCGAGACGGTGATCGCGGCCGAGAAGAGCGCGATCGCCGAGACCGCGAAGATGCTCGAGACGGTCCCGCTCTCGACCTGGAAGGACTATCTCGCCTTCCACTTCGTCAGCGGCCACGCTTACGCCTTGCCCAGGGCCTTCGACCAGGCGAATTTCGACTTCTACTCCAAGACCCTGCGCGGAGTGCCCCAGCAGCGCGACCGCTGGAAGCGCGGAGTCCAGATGATCAACGGCTCGCTCGGCGAGGCGGTCGGCCGGATCTATGTCGAGCGCCACTATCCGGCCGAGAGCAACCGCCAGATGTCGGAGCTGATCGCCAACCTTCGCTCCGGGCTGGAGAGCCGGATCGCCGCCTCGCCCTGGATGGACGCCGCGACCAAGGCGCAGGCCCGCGCCAAGCTCGCCGCCTTCGATCCCAGGATCGGCCATCCGGGCAAGTGGATCGACTATTCGAGCCTCGAGGTGAAGCGGGGCGACCTGCTCGGCAATACCGTAAGGGCGGAGAAGTTCGCGAACGACCTGCAACTGTCGCGCCTCGGCAAGCCGGTCGACCGGGCGCTGTGGGACATGACCCCGCAGACGGTGAACGCTTACTACAACCCGCTGATGAACCAGATCACCTTCCCGGCCGCGATCCTCCAGCCGCCTTATTTCGATCCGAAGGCGGATCCGGCGGTCAATTACGGGGCCATCGGAGCGATCATCGGCCACGAGATCGGCCACGGCTTCGACGACCAGGGCCGGCAGTTCGACGCCACCGGCCGGATCCGCGACTGGTGGTCGGCGAGCTCGGGCGCCGAGTTCAACAAGCGCGCCGAGAAGTTCGGCAGGCAATACGACCAGTATGAGCCGATCCCGGGGACGAAGATCAACGGCAAGCTCACCATGGGCGAGAATATCGGCGACCTCGGCGGACTCGAAATGGCCTATGCCGCCTACAAGCAATATGTCGCCAAGCATGGCGAGCCGAAGGTCGTGGGCGGGCTGACCGGCGACCAGCGCTTCTTCATCGCCTACGGCCAGAGCTGGCGCTCCAAGATCCGCGAGGACGCCCTTCGCGAGCGGCTCCTCACCGACCCGCACAGCCCGCCCGAATTCCGGGTCAACGGAGTCGTCCGCAACGTCGACGCCTGGTACAAGGCGTTCAACGTCAAGCCCGGCGACAAGATGTACCTTCCGCCGGAAGAGCGGGTGAGCATCTGGTGAGGGAAGGGGCGCTTCGGCGCCCCTTTTTCGTCATCCCGGCGAAAGCCGGGATCTCGGGGAGACCCGCCGAGCCTCTTCCGGCCCGAGGTCCCGGCTTTCGCCGGGATGACGGGGTGTTGCACGCCAGCCTTGCGCGAGCCTAAGGCCTCGGCGGATCAACCAGGAGGCCTCCCTTGGACCGTCGCACCTTCATCGCTTCGTCGGGCGCCGCCGCCCTCGCCGCAACGCTTCCGGCCGGGGCCCTCGCCCAGCCCGGGGCCGGCTCGGGAGACTCGGCGCTCAACGCGCTGTTCGAGCGGATCTTCCAGCAGCAGGTGCAGCGCTCGCCCGAGCTCGCCACCTCGCTCGGGCTCGACAAGGACGCCAATGCGGGCCTCAAGAGCCGGCTCAGCCCGCGCACTCTCGACGAGCGGGCACGGGCCCTCGCGCAGACCAAGGCGGCGCTGGCCGAGCTCGCCGCGGTCGATCGCCGGACCCTGTCGGCGGCGGCGAAGCTCAACCTCGAAGTGGTCACCTACTCGCTCACCGGCCAGACGACGGCCCCGCAGCGCTTCGGCCTGGACAGCGCGATCCGGCCCTACCGAATCTTCCAGCAGGGCGGCGCCTATTTCTCGGTGCCCGATTTCCTCAACACGGCCCATACGATCGACACCAAAGAAGACGCCGAAGCCTATCTCGAGCGGCTCGAGGCGTTCGCCGTCGCGATCGAGCAGGACAGCGCGATGCAGCGGATCGAGGCGGCGCGCGGCTACGTCGCACCCGCATGGTCGCTCGAACTGGCCCTCGGCCAGATGGCGAAGCTTCGCGAGCAGATGGCCGAGCGGAGCAGCATCGTCCAGTCGCTGGCCAGGCGCGCCAAGGCCAAGGGCATCGACGGGCGCTGGGAGCGGCGCGCGTCGAGGATCGTCGAGCAGCGGATCTACCCGGCGCTCGACGCGCAGATGATGCTGGTCCGAGAGCTTGGGACGAAGAGCCAGCCGGGCGATGGGATCTGGCGGGTGCCGCACGGCGGCGAGCTCTATGCGGTCGCGCTCGAGCAGGCGACGACGACCCGCTTCACCCCCGACGAGGTCCACAGGATGGGCCTCGCCCAGGTCGCCGAGATCAGCGCCGAGCTCGACAGGATCCTGAGGAGCCAGGGCTATGCGCGCGGAAGCGTCGGCGAGCGGCTGGCTGCGCTCAACGTCGAGCCCAGCCAGGTCTATCCCAACAGCGACGAGGGCCGGGCCGAGCTGATCGCCGGCCTCAACCGGAGTGCCAAGGCGATGGACGCCCGGCTTCCAGCCGCCTTCGCAACGCTTCCGAACGCTCCGCTCGAGATCCGGCGGGTGCCGCCCGAGATCCAGGACGGCGCTTCCAACGGCTATTACAACCGCGCCTCGCTCGACGGCTCCCGGCCGGCCATCTATTTCATCAACCTCAAGGACACGGGCGACTGGCCGAAATATTCGCTGCCCTCGCTCACCTATCACGAGGGCACTCCGGGCCATCACCTGCAGATCAGCCTCGCCCAGGAATCGAAGGACATCCCCACCCTGAGGAAGGTCGGCTTCTTCAGCGCCTACAGCGAAGGCTGGGCGCTCTACGCCGAGCAGCTGGCGGACGAGCTCGGCGCCTATGCGAATCCGCTCGAGCGTGCGGGCTATCTCCAGTCCTTCCTGTTCCGGGCCGCCCGGCTGGTGGTCGACACCGGGCTTCATTCGAAGAAATGGAGCCGGGAGAAGGCGACGGATTATCTCGTCGCGACCACCGGCTTCGCGCGCCCGAGGTCGCAGCGCGAGGTCGAGCGTTACTGCACCCAGGCCGGCCAGGCGTGCAGCTACAAGGTCGGCCACATGGCCTGGAGCCGGGCCCGCGCCGAGGCGCAGAAGACGCTCGGGCGCCGGTTCGACCTCAAGCGGTTCCACGAGGTGCTGAAGGACGGAGCGATGCCGCTGACCATTTTGGAGCGGCGGATCAGGGAGCGGACGGCCGCGGCGCGGGCCTGACCGTCATCCCAGCGAAGGCTGGGATCCCAGAGGGTGAAGAACGCCGCAGTCTTCACCCGCCGGGGCCCCAGCCTTCACCGAAGGTGAAGTTTATCCTGAGCGCCGCCGCAGGCGGCGTCGAAGGGCTGGGGCGACGTAAATTCCGAGGGGTGGAGGGCTTCCTTCTCCACCCCCCGGGTCCCGGTGGTCACCAGGAGCGGGTAATCAGGCGGCGCTGAGCAGTGGGATCAGCTCGGACATGTCGTCCTTGTCCTCGCCCTTCTTCACCTTCTTGACGGCCGCATGGTCCATCCAGGCGTCGCTCTTCGGCCCGGGCACCGGCCTGGTGAAGGCGGCGGGGATCGCGGCCGCCTGATAGCTCAGGGTCAGCACCAGCAGGCTCATCGAAAGCGAGGCGAAGAAGGCGCGGGCGGGGTGCATGACGGGGTCGGTCCTTTGGATCTCGGGTCGGATGCGGCTCCGGCCAGCGTGCGGAGGGGGCGTTACGCCGCCGACCGAAGCCGCATCGCCTTTCTGGCGGCGGCGCGTGTCCGGCCGATGCCGCGGACGAGGGCAATTGGTGTCAATTGTGTCAGTGGAATGTTGTCATCCCGGCGAAGGCCGGGATCCATGAACACAGCCGTCAGCGGCTGTTCTCAGCATTCCGTGTTCACGGATTCCGGCCTCCGCCGGAATGACGGGCTCAGGCCGGGATCCGCTCCAGCAGCTCTTCGGCGCTGAGGCCGAGGCGGCGGATCTGGGCGGCGATCTCCGGCCAGCGATGGTTGAGGAAATCGTCGCGCCCGGTCTTGCGCAAGCGATCGGTCGCACCCTGGGCGACGAACATACCGACTCCGCGCCTGACCAGGACCAGCCCTTCGTCCTGGAAGGTCTGATAGGCCTTGGCGACCGTGAGCGGGTTGGCGCCGAACTCGGCGGCGAGGCTTCGAACCGAGGGCAGGGCATCGCCGTCCCCGACCCGGCCCTCGAGGATCATCGCGGCGATGTTGTCGCGCAGGCGGAGATAGACGGGGCGTTCTTCTGACACGGCGCTATAGTGAGCTAATACAGTGGCGCAGTCAAGGTGAGCAAATCCTCGCCGAGCTCGCTCGGGGAGGGGGACCGCCCGAAGGGTGGTGGAGGGGTAGATGGTTAAGGCTTCCGCCGTCCCGGGGGAGATCCGCCGAGCCCGGCGCGATACCCCTCCACCACGTTGCACGTGGTCCCCCTCCCCATCTGGCGATGGGGAGCACGAGAGATCACCACTCCCGCGCCACATTCTCCAGCACCGGCCTCGGCCGCTCCTCCAGCGCCACGCTCCCGGTTCCAAGGAAGAAGAACCCCGCCACCCGCTCAGGCGGCCGCCCGCCGAGCGCCTCGAGCACCGCCGTCGAATAGGCCGCCCAGCCGGTCACCCAGCCGCCGCCGAAGCCCAGGGCCGAGGCGGCGTGAAGCAGGTTCATCGCGACCGCGCCGGTAGAAAGCTCCTGCTCGAAGACGGGGATCTTGTGGCCTTGGATCGGGCTGGAGAGAAGAACGACCAGCTCCGGCGCCTGGGTTGCGAAGCGCTGCACGGCCTCGGTCTCGAGCCTTGCCGGAGGCTCCGACCTGCCGGAGCGATAGGCGGCGTGGAGCATCTCCGCGAAGGCGGTCCGGCGGTCCTTCGCGATATGGACGAAACGCCACGGGAAGAGCTTGCCATGATCGGGGGTCCGGGCCGCTATCTCCAGGATCCGCCGCAACTGGGCGGGATCGGGACCGGGCTCGACGAGGTCGCGCGGACGGCACGAGCGGCGGGTCGCCAGGTAGTCGATGAGGGACGAACGGTCGTTGAACATGAGCAGGCGCTACCAGCCTTGAGACAATGCAACAATCCGGCTTCACACGGCGCGATTCGCCGCTAGGGTGCCGCGGCTTGCAAGGGGCCGCCGGCAGAGCAGGGCCCAGCACGGGGAGAGTGAAAATGGTCAACGTCGCACCCGAAACCACCACCGAGGGCGAACGTCCCGATGTCAGCCGCACCGACGGCGAGACCTGGTTCGGCCACCCGCGGCAGCTGGCGCGTCTGTTCACCACCGAAATGTGGGAGCGGTTCGGCTTCTATGGAATGCGGGCGCTTCTCACCCTGTACCTGACCCAGTTCTTCTTGTTCAACGACCGCCAGAGTACCGGGCTCTACGGCGGCTTCACCGCCCTCGTCTATCTCACTCCGCTCGTCGGCGGGCTTCTCGCCGATCGCTTCCTCGGTTCGAAACGCTCGGTGAAGTTCGGGGCGATCGTCATGGCCCTCGGCTATCTGCTGCTGTGCTTCGGCGGCTCTCCGGCCAAGCCCTATGCGATGGTCGACGGCCAGCGCTTCGAGGTGGTCAACCAGGGCGTCGGCGACGCTCGCCGGCAGTTCATCGTCGCGGGCAGCCAGCAGCTGCTCATCAAGGGCAATGACGACAAGACGGTCTCGTTCGTCGACGCCGCCGGCGCCGAGGTCAAGAAAGTGCCGTCCGACCGCTTCGAGGCGGCGGGCGAGCGCAATCCCTTCTACACGATGCTGATGCTCATCGCGCTGTCCATGGTCGCGGTCGGCAACGGCTTCTTCAAGCCCAACATCTCGACCATCGTCGGCTCGCTCTACGCCGAAGGAGACCGGCGCCGGGACGCCGGCTTCACCATCTTCTACATGGGCATCAACCTCGGCTCCTTCCTCTCCCAGCTCGCCTGTCCCTTCCTCGTCACCCATGTCGGCTGGTGGGCGGGCTTCGGCCTCGCCGCTTTGGGCATGCTGGTGTCGTGGAGCCTCATCCAGTTCGACGGCGGGAAGCTCAACGGCTATGGCGAGCCGCCGACCCGCGAGGGGCCGGACCGGTCGCTGTGGATCTACCTCGGAGCGGCGGTCGCGGTGCCCGTCGTATATTTCCTTTTCACCAACCTGATGAACGCGCCCGAGCCGGTGCCCGGTTCCGGAATCATCGGTTACATCGCCTCGCTCTCGATCATGGGCAAGGCGCTGTTCCTGACCTTCCTCTTCTCGGTGCCTGCGATCCTGATCTGGTCCTACAAGGTCGGCACCCGGGTCGAGTTCCAGATGATGATGGCGGCGATGATCCTCGTCATCTTCAACGTCGTCTTCTGGACCCTGTTCGAGCAGGCGGGCTCCTCGCTGACCTTGTTCGCCGACCGCAATACCGACCTGTCCTTCTTCGGCTGGTTCAGCATTTCGGCGCCCCAGACCCAGTCGTTCAACGCGATCTTCATCGTGCTCCTGGCGCCCCTGTTCAGCATATTGTGGACGAGCCTCGCGAAGCGCGGGCTGGAGCCCGGGATCCCGGTCAAGTTCGCCTTCGCGCTGATGGGCGTGGGCCTCGGCTTCCTGTTCCTGGTCTGGGGCGCCAAGTTCGCGGGCTCCGACTTCAAGGTCGGGATCTGGTGGCTGGCGGGCCTCTATCTGATCCACTCGATCGCCGAATTGTGCATCTCGCCGGTGGGCCTGTCGATGATCACCAAGCTGGCAATCGCCCGGGTCGTCGGGCTGATGATGGGCGTGTGGTTCCTGTCCATCTCCGTCGCTCAATATGTGGCCGGAGTGGTGGCGCAGGTCGCCAGCGTCGAGACGGTCGGCGGACAGGTGACCAACCTCAAGGTCAGCCTCGACACCTATACCGACGTCTTCTGGACGATCGGGCTGGTCTCCGCCGGGATCGGGCTCCTGCTCCTCGTCCTTTCCCCGCTGATCAAGAAATGGATGCACGGCGTTGACTAAGCTTCGAAGCCTTCTCGCGCTCGCGGCCGCCGCCTCGGCGGTCGCCGGGTGCACCCATGACGACCGACCCAAGACCGCTTCCGCCCAGGCGCCCCGGACTCCGCCGAAGACCTATTCGAGGAATCCTTTCCCCTCGACCTACAAGCGCTATCCCGGAGTCGTCACCGCGATCACCGGAGCCACGGTGTTCGACGGCGAGGGCGGTCGGATCGACAACGGGACCGTGGTGCTCGCGGACGGGCTCGTCCAGGCCATTGGCGGCCCCGACACCGCGATCCCCGCCGGAGCGACCCGGATCGACGCCGCCGGCAAATGGGTCACTCCGGGGATCATCGACATACACAGCCATCTGGGCGACTATCCGAGCCCCTCGGTCGAGGCGCATCAGGACGGCAACGAGGTGACGGGCCCGGTCCGGGCCGAGGTCTGGGCCGAGCACAGCGTCTGGCCGCAGGACCCGGGTTTCAGCCGGGCGCTCGTCAACGGCGGTGTGACCACCCTCCATATCCTCCCCGGCTCGGCCAATCTGTTCGGCGGGCGCGGAACGACGATGAAGAACGTCCCGGCGCGGACGATGCAGGGAATGAAGTTCCCGGGCGCCCCCTATTCGCTGAAGATGGCCTGCGGCGAGAATCCGAAGCGCGTCTATGGCGGCCGCAACCAGCCGCCGGCGAGCCGGATGGGCAATGTCGCAGTGATGCGCCAGACCTGGGCCCGCGGAGCCGAGTATAAGCGCAAGTGGGACAATTACGAACGCAACGGCGGCGAGATGCCCGGCCGCGACCTCGCAATGGACACCTTGCGGGGAGTCCTGGCCGGCGAGATCCTCGTTCAGAACCACTGCTACCGCGCCGACGAAATGGCCAATATCATGGATATGGCCAGGGAGTTCGGCTACAAGGTCGCCGCCTTCCACCACGCCGTCGAAAGCTACAAGATCGCCGATCTCCTGAAGGCGAACGGGGTCTGCTCGGCGATGTGGGCCGACTGGTACGGCTTCAAGATGGAAGCCTATGACGGGATCCAGGAGAATATCCCGCTCGTCCACAATGCCGGGGCCTGCGCGATCGTCCATTCCGACGACGCCAACGGCATCCAGAGGCTCTACCAGGAGGCGGCCAAGGCGCTAGCCAACGGGCGGCGGATGGGGATCCAGATCCCGGACGAGGTCGCCTGGACCTGGCTGGGGATCAACCCGGCCAAGGCGCTCGGCATCGGCGACAAGACGGGCAGCCTTCGCGTCGGCAAGATGGCCGACGTGGTGCTTTGGAACGGCCATCCGTTCAGCGTCTACACCCGGCCCGAACGGGTCTGGGTCGACGGGGCCGTGATGTACGACAGCGCCGATCCGAAGCGCCGGCCGGTCAGCGATTTCGAGCTCGGCCAGCCGGGCGAAGGGGATGTGAAGTGAAGCGGGTGTTTGAAGTTCGTCATTCCGGACTCGATCCGGAATCCATGAACACGGCCGTCCGAAGTTTCAAACGTCCGCGTTCATGGATCCCGGCCTTCGCCGGGATGACGTGTGTGGCCGCACTTCTTGCGTTCGCCGCCCCCGCCTTCGCCCAGACCGTCGCGATCACCGGCGGCACCGTCGCCTTGGGCGACGGGTCGGAGCCCATCGAGGGCGGAACGGTCGTGGTCCAGAACGGGCGGATCCTCGCCGCCGGCCGCAATGTCGCTATTCCGGCGGGGGCCGAGCGGGTCGACGCGACCGGCAAATGGGTCACTCCCGGGATCGTCGCCGGCTTCTCCCGGGTCGGACTGGTCGAGGTCGACGCGGTAGGCTCGACCAACGACGTCTCGGCCGGCAATTCGCCGTTCAGCGCCGCCATCGACGTGGCTCCGGCGATCAATCCCCGGGCGATGCCGATCCAGGTGAACCGCGCCGGCGGGATCACAAGGGCGATCGTCGCCCCGGGGACCGCGAAGAGCATCTTCGCCGGCCAGGGCGCGGTCATCGACCTCGGCAACGACATGGACGCCGTAACCCGGGCCCGGGCGTTCCAGTTCGTCGAGATGGGCGAGACCGGCGCCGACGAGGCGGGCGGAAGCCGGGCGGCCGCCTACGTCCTCTTCCGCAACGCCCTGAGGGAGGCCCGCGACCTCGGCCGCTTCTCCTCTCCGATCTCGGGCGGAGGTCAAAGCCGTCAGGCCAGGGCAAACGACCAGCGCGACTTCCCGCTCGAGGAGGTGCCCGACAGCCGGCTGATGTCGCCCGGCGCGAGCCGCCCGGACGACGTCCTCCTCACCCGCTTCGACGCCGCCGCTTTGGTCCCTGTGCTCCAGGGCCGCCAGCTGCTCCTCGTCCATGTCGAGCGGGCCAGCGACATCCTGCAGGTGCTCGGCCTGAAGCGGGAGTTCCCGAAGCTGCGCCTGGTAATCGTCGGCGCCACCGAGGGCTGGACCGTCGCCGACCGGATCGCCGCGGCCCGGGTGCCGGTGATCGCCAATGCGCTCAACGATCTGCCTTCCACCTTCGAGCAGCTGGCGGCGACCCAGTCCAACGTCGCCCGGCTCAGGGCCGCGGGAGTCCCGGTCTCGCTCGGGATGATCAACGACGAGGAAGCGCGCCAGGTCAGGCTTGCACGCCAGCAGGCCGGCAATCTCGTTGCGGTGGGGCGGGTCCCGGGCGCGTCCGGCCTGAGCTGGGGCGAGGCGCTGGCGACGATCACTTCGGCGCCCGCGGAGGCGGTCGGAATGGGCGGAGAGATCGGATCGCTCCGGCCCGGCCGGCGGGGCGACGTCGTCATCTGGTCGGGCGACCCGTTCGAGAACAGCAGCGCCGCCGAAATCGTCCTCATCGACGGGGTCCGGCAGCCGCTCGACAATCGCCAGACGAAGCTTCGCGACCGCTACCGCAATGCGAGCGAGGGCGATCTTCCGAAAGCCTATGAGAGATGATCGCCACGGTCAGCCTCGCGCTCGCGACTCTGGCCTTCGTCGGCACCCATCTTGCAATGTCCCATCCCTTCCGGACCCGGCTCGTCCAGAATCTCGGGGATCAGTGGTTCACATTGCTTTATTCGGCGGTATCGGCCGTCACCCTGGGCTGGATGATCCTCTCCTACCGGGCGACCGAGGACGGCTACCTGCTGTGGCTTGCGCCCGACTGGGCGGAACCGGTCGCTTCGGCCGTCACCCTTCTCGCCTCCATCCTCCTGGTCGGTTCCTTCTTCGGAAACCCGGCCTTTCCGCGCCCGGGCGCGAAGCCGAAGCCGGTCCGGCCGGCGACCGGCATCTTCGCCGTGACCCGCCACCCGATGAACATGGCCTTCATCCTCTGGGCGCTCGTCCACTTCGCCTTGTGGGGCGCGCTTCCCAACCTGATCGTGGCGACCGGGATACTGGTCCTGGCGCTGGTCGGGTCGATCGGCCAGGACCATAAGAAGCTCAACGTGATCGGCGAACCCTGGCGGGAGTGGATGCGGCGAACCTCCTTCCTGCCTTTCGGTGCGCTGCTCGCGGGCAGGGCGAAGTGGAGCGGACTTGCCGAGGCCTGGCCGGCGCTTCTGATCGGGCTCGTCCTGTGGCTTGGCGTGACCTGGCTTCACGCCCCGGCGGCGTCGCCGATCGTGGCGCTGACGCGGTAGGGCCGCACCCTATCGTCATCCCAGCGGAGGCTGGGATCCCGGCGGGTGAAAGGCGCGGTGTTCTTCACCCACTGGGGCCCCAGCCTTCGCTGGGGCGACGGATCAAGTCCGGGATGACGGAGGCAAGGGGACGTCGCTTGCCTCGTCTTCCCGGAGCAGCCGGTCTTCCTCGCCTCTCTCGCCCTCGTCGAAGCCGGTCCGGCGGGCGACGGTGGCGGTCACGGCCACGTCCATCGTGACGTTGCCGACGGTCCGGAAGAGGTCGGGCACGGTCTCGACCGCAATCAGGAGCGCGAGCGGCTCGAGCGGGACTCCCATGGCCAGAGCGATCGGGGCGGTGTTGGTGACGAAGCTCACCTGGCCCGGAAGGCTGATTGCGCTGAAGGTCGTGATCGCGGCGACGACCACCCCCATCGCGATCTGCGCCGGGCTGAGGCTCATCCCGTACCAATGGGCGATGTAGAGGACGACGGCCAGGTTCATCCCGGGCCCGGTCGCCCGGAACAGCGCGACGGCGAGCGGCAGGCTGACTCCCGAGGCTGCGACCGGGACTCCGAGGCGCTCGGAGGATTTGAGCATCGCCGGCAGGCTGGCCAGCGAGGACTGGGTGCTGAATCCGACCGCCTGGGCCGGAGCCACGCCCTTCGCGAACCGGCGCAGCGGGAGACGGGCGCCCGCAATGGCGAGCGGATAGGCGAGCGCGAGGATCACGATCCCGACCGAGGAGACGATCGCGATGTAGTGGAGAAGCGCGGCGAAGGCGTCGTCGCCGGCGCGGACTCCCACCACGTAGGCGAGCGCGAAAACGCCGATCGGCCCGAGCCAGAGCAGCCAGTTGACGATGACGATCATCGCTTCGGCGACCGCCCGGAAGAGCTCCACCACCCGGCGGCGCCCGTCGGCGGGGATACGGGTCAGCGCGAAGGCGAAGACGGTGGCGAAGACGACGAGCGGAAGGATCTGGTCCGAGGCCGCGGCGGCGACCGGATTGGACGGCACGATCGACCTCAGGAAATCCCCGAAGCCGGGGACCGTCTCGACCGGCTTTGCGGTGGTGAGCGCGGAGCTCAGCGCCTTGGCCGCCTCGGCGCCCATCGGGAACAGCCGGAGCAGTAGCGGGACGAACAGGGCCGCGAAGATGGCGGAAAGCCAGAGGATGACGACCATCAGGACGAACGAGCGGCCCGCCACCCGGCTTCCCCGCGCCGCTTCCGCGCTCTCGGCGATCCCCGTGACGAGCAGTGCCACGACCAGCGGGACGATCGTCATCTGGAGCCCTCGAAGCCAGATCTGCCCGATCGGCTCGACCAGCTCGGCCGCCCTCGGCGCCCAGCCGAAATCGGCGGTGAAGATCCCGAGCAGGAGCCCGGCGGCGAGCGCGGCGAGGATGCGGGTGGCTTGCGACATTCGAGGAGGTGTAGCGAGGGAGGAGGGGAGGGGGAAGGCCGCCAATTCCTCCCCGAGCTTGCTGGGGGAGGGGGACCGCGCGAAGCGGGGGTGGAGGGGAAATACGGAGTCGGAATCCCCCTCCACCACGGCGCTCCGCGCCGCGCTCCCCCTCCCCAAGGCAAGCTCGGGGAGGAATTTCACATCGGTGCGCCGTCGCGCTATGGCGGCCGCCACCTCACGCAAGGACCGCCATGACTCGCAAATTCTTCGGTACCGATGGAATCAGGGGCAGGACCAATCGGATTCCAATGACGGCTCAGATGGCGCAGAGGGTGGGGCAGGCCGCCGGCGCGCATTTCCAGCGCGGCGATCACCGGCATCGGGTCGTGATCGGCAAGGATACGAGGCTTTCCGGCTACATGATGGAAACGGCGCTCATCTCCGGCTTCACAAGCGTCGGGATGGACGTGGTGATGGTCGGGCCGGTGCCCACTCCGGCGGTCGCGATGCTGACCCGTTCGATGCGGGCGGACCTGGGCGTGATGATCTCCGCGAGCCACAACCCCTATACCGACAACGGGATCAAGTTGTTCGGGCCGGACGGCTACAAGCTGTCCGACGAGGACGAGTCGGCGATCGAGGCGCTGATCGACCAGGAGCCCCGGCTGGTCGACGCGCCCCTCATCGGCCGATCGCGCAAGATCGAGGATGCGCGCGGCCGCTACATCCATTTCGCCAAGTCGACCTTTCCCGAGGAGCTCAGGCTGGACGGTCTGAAGATCGTCGTCGACTGCGCCAACGGCGCCGCCTACCAGGTCGCCCCTTCCGCGCTCTGGGAGCTCGGCGCCGACGTGATCGCGATGGGGGTGAGCCCCAACGGCCTCAACATCAACGACGGCTGCGGCTCGACGGCTCCGGCCGCCCTGCAGGCGCGGGTGGTCGAGGAGGGGGCGCATATCGGGATCGCGCTCGACGGGGACGCCGACCGGCTGATCATCGTCGACGAGGCCGGGCGGATCGTCGACGGCGACCAGCTCATGGCTCTGATCGCCATCTTCTTCGCCCGGCGCGGCCTGCTCGAGGGCGACGGAGTGGTCGCGACAGTCATGTCCAACCTCGGGCTCGAGCGGTTCCTCGCCACTAACGGGCTCGAGCTGGTCCGGACCAAGGTCGGCGACCGCTACGTGCTGGAAGCGATGCGCGAGCGCGGCTTCAACGTCGGCGGCGAACAGTCCGGCCACATCATCCTGTCCGACCATTCGACCACCGGGGACGGCCTCATCGCCGCTCTCCAGGTGCTCGCCTGCCTGGTCGAGGACGGCCGGCCGGCGAGCGAACTGCTCCACCAGTTCGATCCGTTGCCGCAGCTCCTCAAGAACGTCCGCTTCGAAGGCGGCGCTCCGCTCGAGACGGACGGGGTCAAATCCGCCATCGCCTCCGCCGAACAGCGTCTCGAGGGCGTCGGCCGGCTGGTCATCCGCAAGTCGGGCACCGAGCCCCTGATCCGGGTCATGGCCGAAGGCGAGGACGAGGCCATGGTGGAAGAGGTGGTCGAAAGCATCTGCGAAGCGGTGAAGGCGGCGTGAGAATCCCGTCATTCCGGCGAAAGCCGGAATTCATGAACACGGCGGCAACATGTTCGCGCCGGGCGGTGTTCATGGATCCCGGGTCAAGTCCGGGATGACGACCGAGGAGAGACTTCCGTGCTCGAGCTGAGACCCGATTGCGAGCGCTGCGGCAGCGACCTTCCGCCGGAGAGCCAGCACGCCCGCATCTGCACGTTCGAATGCACTTTCTGCGCTGACTGCGTCGAGGGGCCGCTCGGCGGAATCTGCCCCAATTGCGGCGGCAATTTCGTGCCTCGGCCGATCCGTCCGTCCGGCAAGCTGGAGCGCTTCCCGGCCTCGACGGCGCGCAAGGGACCGAGGTGAAGCCGCCGCGCATCCTGATCATCGCCGGCTCGGACAGCGGCGGGGGCGCCGGGATCCAGGCCGACATCAAGACGGTGACCATGCTCGGCGGGTTCGCGACGACCGCGATCACCGCGATCACGGCCCAGAACACGCTCGGGGTGCATTCGGTTCTGGCCGTGCCCCCGGAGATGGTCCTCGCCCAGATCGACGCAATCGTCTCCGACATCGGCGTGGACTGCGTGAAGATCGGGATGATTGGCTCGGCCGGGACCGCCGAGGCGGTCGCCGAGCGGCTGGAGCGGCTGGCGGTTCCGATCGTCTTCGATCCGGTGATGGTGGCAACGAGCGGGTCGGTGCTCGCCGAGGCCTCGACGATCGCCGCCTTCGGCCGGCTGATGCGGGTCGCTTCGGTCGTCACTCCCAACCTCCCGGAACTCGAGGCGCTCGGCGGCGAGGCCGCGATCCTCGCTCACGGCTGCCATCTTCTCGCCAAGGGCGGGCACGCCGAGGGTTCGGAGATCGTCGACTCGCTGATCTCGCCCGCCGGCGCCCGCCGGGAATTGCGCGGGAAGAGGTTCGAGACCACCGACACCCACGGCACCGGCTGCACCCTCGCGAGCGCCCTGGCCTGCGGGCTCGGGGCGGGGCTGAGCATCCATGAGGCCTTCGAGCAGGCCGTCCGCTTCGTCCGGATCGCGATCCTGGAAGCGCCCGGCTTCGGCGAGGGCTCGGGCCCTATCGGACAACAGGCCGTCACCGATTTCCGCTGGGACGATTACGAGCCGGAGGACCAGACCGCCTGGCTCGGCGGAATTGTCCGGATGAACCTCAACCAGGTCACCCTCCCCGCCGACGATTACGAGGCCTCGGTCGCCTTCTACCGGCGGCTGGGGCTTCGCCAGATCGTCGATTCCGCCGGCCGCTATGCGCGCTTCGAATGCCCGGGCGGGGCCACCCTCTCAATCCACGTAGAAGAGGGGCGGCCGGCGGGGGACAGCGTCGTTTATCTGGAGAGCGACGAGCTCGATGCCTGGATCGATCGGCTTCGGGCCGCGGACATCGCCTTCGATTCGGGGCCGGTCGACCAGAACTGGGGCTGGCGCGAGGCACATCTGCGCGACCCCGCCGGCAACCGCCTGTGCCTGTACAGGGCCGGCCGCTACCGTCGCTTCCCGCCCTGGCGGATGACCTAGTTCGTCCGGGATGACGGACTGCGCCGTCCGTGCCGATCCGCAGGCTCGGTGCCGGTCGATTTTTTTCACGCAAAGACGCAAAGACGCAAAGAGCGCGCAGCGCTCCCTCACCGCCGCAGCCGGCGGCAGGCGTGGTGTTGGCGAGAGGGCACACGCATCAGTCCGCTTCGCGGAATCTTTGCGCCTTTGCGTCTTTGCGTGAAAAAATGAGGTCGCACGGCGTTTGAAAGCTGCCTCCGGAAGCTCGGCTTAAATCCGCGCACGGCCCGAGCGCTTTCCTCGCCGCGTCCGGGCGGGCCTCCTCGAGGTCCCGGCCTTCGCCGGGATGACGGGCGACCGGCAAATTTTCTATGTGCCCTCTGGCACTTGGCTTCGGACGCCTTTAGCTTGCCTCCCATGGCCCGGCCCTGCTTCAAGCTCGAGAAAGTCCATCCCGATCCCGTCGCCGGAGTGGACGAGGCCGGCTGCGCGCCGCTCGCGGGCCCGGTCGTGGCCGCAGCGGTGATCCTCGACCGGGAGAAATTCCCGCGCGGGATCGACGATTCCAAGGCGCTTCCCGCCGCCACGCGCGAAGCGATCTGCGCGAAGCTCTACAAGGTCGCCCGGGTCGGAGTGGGCGTGGCCACCGTCGAGGAGATCGATTCGATCAACATCTACTGGGCCCGCATGCTGGCCATGACCCGGGCGGTCGACGCGCTCGGGATCGATCCCGCGATGGTCATGGTCGACGGCAATCGCTGCCCGAAATGGGAGCGGCCCTCGGTCTGGGTGATCGCCGGCGACTCCAAGTGCCGCTCGATCGCCGCCGCCTCCATCGTCGCCAAGGTTACCCGCGACAAGATCATGAGCGACTATGCCAGGGAGCATCCGGGCTATGGCTGGGAGACCAACAAGGGTTACGGTACGCCCGAACATTTTCGAGGCCTCGACGCCCTCGGCCCCACGCCGCTCCACCGCCGGAGCTTCGCCCCGGTGAGGCATTATCTGGCGATCCGCGACGGGGCGTCGGGAGTGGGATCGCAGCAGCTGATCGATCTCTGACCGTTTCCCGGCGAAGGCCGGGACCCAGCCTTGCCTCGTGAGTCCCTGGGCCCCGGCCTTCGCCGGGGAGCAAGCGCTGCCGGGTCCGGCAATCAGAACTCCCCGACTACCCACAAATTGTCCGTAACCAAGGCGCCGCCGGCGCACTCCGCCGGCAGGGGCTGAAGCAGTCCCTGGCCGCGGAAGTTGGCCCAGGCGGTGCCGCCTCCCATTCGAACCGGATCACCGACCCGCAGAGGGCGCCCCGTGCCGCCTCCGACAAGTGGGACCCCGTCCGCGCCGAGCGACAGCCGGGCATTCGACGGCCAAAGGATCAGATTGCCGTCGATCATGAGACAGCCGTTCTTCACCTCCAACTTGCCCGTGAACAGCGCCTCGCCCGCCGGGCCGGGAAATTTGAACTGGGGGAAATGCTCGACGGGACCCGCGCTCTGCGGTGCCCGGGCGATCGGCCCCTTGTCCTGGACGATGACGACATGCGGATTCGGCTTGATCCGGCCGGCCGCGACCGCTTCGCGAAACTTGTCCATCTCCGAGATCGCGAAGGTAACCCGGTTGTTCTCCTCGTCGCCGGAGCTGTAGGTAGAGTGGATGTCCAGCTGCCGAAGCAGCTTGCCGAACGAATCCTGCAACGCGCGCAGCTGCGAGTGGGTGAGACCCGCCGACTTGGGCCAAAAGCGCGGGTCCTTCGTATAGCGTGCGAGGTGCGCGGCGGCGTCGCCCGTAAACAGAGCCACGGCATGGGGCTCGTTGTCGTTCTTGAACACGAAGCCGGCGAACGCCGGATCGGCCTGCATTCGCCGGGCGAGCGGCCGCGCTTCGTTATGGAAGTTGAGGATCCCGGGATGGGGATGGCCCGGGTCGCGCGCCGCCCGGGCAAGCCTCTGCATGTGCCCGCCCCAATCCGGTGTTCCGGGCTGGAAAGTCGAGGGGGCGGTCGCCCGCCCGTCCCTGATCCGGGCGGACGAGAATTCGATCCGGACCGCATGGCCGAGCAATCCTTCGAGGGCGGGCTCGGCGGCTCCGGCGCTCTCAATCTCCTGGCCGACCGCGTAGACGTTCAGCAGCACCTCGCCGGTCCGCTCGTCGACCCCGGTCCCCATCAGCCCGGGAAGCCGGGCTCCGATGGCCGGCATCGCGGCCGCGACCTTTTCGAGGGTCTCGGCAAGGGTGGCCGGGGCGCCGGCGAGGAACTGGATCCGCATCCGGTCGCGCCCACTCCCGATCCAGCGGTCCCGCACCGGTTCCGCGCCCTTCAGGCGCACGACGATGCGATAATCGCCTTCGCTTTCCAGATAGAGGCCGGCCAAGCGGCCCGCGAACTCGCCCCGGAGGGCCGAGACGTAGGGCGCCGCCACTTCCTGAAGCCGAAGCCGCCGCGCCGCCTCGGTCTGGCTCAGACGGCCGCCTCGCGCGACCTCAGCGGCGTCCGGATGGAGCGCGGCGCCGGACGGTCGGACGGGGTCGATTCGCTGCGAATCGGAACCCTGGCCCATGGCGGCCGCGAGCAAAGCCAGAATCGGGGAGAGGGCGGTGGTCATTCGTCGAATCATGGCGGGCGCCGCCTTGCCCCAGGCTGACCGCGGGCCCCACTCCGCCACTTCGCGACCGGCTGAGTCCTTTGGGCCACACCCACATCATGTTGAGTTCGTCCGGTGCGATCGGACTCCATTAGTAGCGCAGACTCGTTTCGTTCCCGACACGTTAACCTGGGTCTCAAGCTTCGCCCGTAACGCCTTGTTGTTGACCCGAGACTCCGGCTGACTCAGGCTGGCTGTCTGGACGAACCGGGGGGCGGTATCGAATGACTGCACATGTGCGCTTGGGCTCGAGGGAAAAGCGCGCTTCGGCGCCGGCTCCGGATCCCGCGCTTCCGCTGGACCAGATACTCCAGGAAGACTGCATCGCCGCCATGGCGCGCCTCCCGGAGGGAAGCGTCGACATGGTCTTCGCCGATCCGCCCTACAACCTCCAGCTCGGCGGCAACCTCTTCCGGCCGGAGGGCGGCCTGGTCGACGCGGTCGACGACGATTGGGACAAGTTCGCCACCTTCGCCGCCTATGACGAATTCACCCGCGCCTGGCTCAAGGAAGCGCGGCGCATCCTGAAGCCGAACGGCACCCTCTGGGTGATCGGAAGCTACCACAACATCTACCGGGTCGGAGCAGCCCTTCAGGACGCGGGCTACTGGATCCTGAACGACATCATCTGGCGCAAGTCCAATCCGATGCCGAACTTCCGGGGGACCCGGTTCACCAACGCCCACGAGACCCTCATTTGGGCGAGCCGGAGCGAGGACAGCCGCTACACGTTCAACTACCGGGCGATGAAGGCCCTGAACGACGAGCTTCAGATGCGCTCCGACTGGCTGCTTCCGATCTGCTCGGGCGGGGAACGGGTCAAGGACGGCGGAGCCAAGGCCCACCCGACCCAGAAACCGGAAAGCCTGCTCTACCGGGTGATGCTTGCCTGCACCAATAAAGGCGACGTGGTTCTGGACCCGTTCTTCGGCACTGGGACGACGGGCGCGGTCGCCCGGCGGCTTGGACGCCGCTGGATCGGGATCGAGCGCGAGAAGCGCTACGTCCGGGTCGCACGGGAGCGGATCGATTCGACTCTCGAGCTCGACGAGAGCGCGATGAAGACGATGGCTTCCAGGCGCTCGGCCCCGCGAGTCCCGTTCGGCGCCCTGGTCGAAATCGGGATGATCCAACCTGGGACGATGCTGACCGACACGAAGCGCCGCTGGCAGGCGCAGGTCCGCGCCGACGCCTCGATCGAAATGGCCGGAGAGGCCGGCTCGATTCACCGCATCGGCGCTCTCGCGCAAGGAGCACCGGCCTGCAACGGCTGGGCTTTCTGGCATTTCGAAGAGGCCGGGGCACTGCTTCCGCTCGACTCGCTGAGGCAGCGCTACCTGCTGACCCTCGACTGAGTCGGTTCACCAAAAAAAGGTTGCACCCTGCCACTCGACAGGAGCGTGAAACAAAGGCACATTGCGAGTGACGACCGTCCCTTCACGCTCAACGCCCGCACGCCTTTGACCACGGGAGACGCGCGGGAGCCCCTTTGGGTGTTGATGGGTTCGGGCCGATACCATGCCCCACATGGTGGTCCGGGCCTCGGAGATTCGGTTACCCTATCGATCTTCGATTAGAGGCGGTCGTCACCTTTTCCATTCGCAGCGCATGACCCGACCGTCATCCCGGCGAAACCGGGACCTCAGGACAAGAAGTCTCGGCGGGGCTTCCGAGGTCCCGGCTTTTGCCGGGATGACGAGCACGCTCCTCAAATCCATTGCCGCCCTTAGTCCCCGCCATCCGGGATTCCTGTCGCCCTATTTTTGCGCTAGCCGCATTTTCATGACCCTTCGCCATTATCTGCGGCCCACCGCCTTCGTCGACGCGCCCTTCGGCCATGACGGGAAGGTGGCCCGGCTGGCTGGCGGGATGCAGTGGTTCGCAGCGATCGAGCGAGTGACCCTGGAGGGCAATCGCCGGGTTTCGGCTGAGCTCGTCCCGGTCGAGCGGGCCGAGACCCTGTTCGAGCAGGGCGAGGAGGCCGAACGGGCCTGGCACAACCTGACTTCGCCTCGGGCGCCGCTTCGCCTGCGCGAGCGCGTGGTCCGGCTCGATCAGCCGCAGGTAGCGGGTATCCTCAACGTCACTCCGGACAGCTTTTCGGACGGCGGCCGCTTCGAGCGCGGGGAGGCCGCCGCCGAGGCCGGCTTCGCGATGGCGGAGGCTGGAGCCGCGATCGTCGACGTCGGCGGCGAATCGACTCGGCCGGGAGCCAAGCCCGTCTGGGAGGGCGACGAGATCGAGCGGGTCCTTCCGACCGTCGCCCGGCTCGCCGCGGGAGGAACCGCCGTTTCGATCGATACCCGCAAGGCGGCCGTCATGGGCGCGGCGCTGGGGGCCGGAGCGGCCATGGTCAACGACGTTTCGGCCCTGACCTTCGACGAGGCCGCGGCGGCGCTGGTCGCGGCCTCGGGATGCCCGATCGTGCTGATGCACCACAAGGGTCCTCCGGAGACGATGCAGCAGGCGCCCTCGTACGAGCGCCCGGTGCTGTTCGAGGTCTACGACTGGCTCGAAGCCCGGATCGCCGCCGCCGAGGCGGCGGGGATCGATCGGTCGCTGATCGTCGTCGATCCGGGCATCGGCTTCGGCAAGAACGTCCAGCACAATCTCGACCTGATGAACGGCCTCGCGCTGCTCCACGGCCTCGGCTGCCCGATCATGCTCGGAGCGAGCCGCAAGCGGATGATCGGAGCGCTGTCGGCGGAGGCGCCGGCCGACGGGCGAATGCCCGGATCGCTCGCACTCGCCCTGAAGGGGGCCGAGCAGGGCGCCCAGCTCCTTCGGGTCCACGACGTCCCCGAGACGGTCCAGGCGCTTCGGGTGTGGCGCGGCCTGAGGGACGCCGCGCTCACCCCGGCTTGACGTTCCCTTCTGCCCTTTCCAATTCGCGGCTCGGGTGAATCGAAAAGGCCGGAAGCTTGCGCCCCGGCCTTTCGACTGCACTGCTCCAGAAACGCCTGAGGGCGGCTTATTTCACCAGCTCGACCTGCTCGAACTCGAGCTCGACCGGGGTGGCCCGGCCGAAGATGGAGACTCCGACCTTGACCCGGCCGCGGTCGAAGTCGAGCTCCTCCACCACGCCGTTGAAGCTTGCGAAGGGGCCGTCGAGGACCTTGACCTGGTCGCCGATCTCATAGTCGACGTTGATCTTGGTCTTGGGCGCCGCGGCCGCGGCCTCGTCCTTGGTGTTGAGGATCCGGGCGGCCTCGGCGTCGGTGATCGGCTGCGGCTTTCCGCTCGAGCCGAGGAAGCCGGTGACCTTGGGCGTATTCTTGACGAGGTGGTAGACGTCGTCGTTCATCGCCAGCTTGGCGAGCACGTAGCCCGGGAAGAACTTGCGGTCGGACGTGACCTTCTTGCCCCGGCGGACCTCGGTGACCTTCTCGGTCGGAACCTCGACCGCCTCGACCAGGGTGGCGAGGCCGAGCCGGTTGGCCTCGGACTGGATGGCCTCGCGGACCTTGTTCTCGAAGCCCGAATAAGCGTGGATGATGTACCAGCGGGACATGTGGTTTCTACCTTGGTCTGACTAACCGAGCAGTTTGAGCAGCTGGCTGACGAGGGCGGCGAAGGCGCTGTCGACTCCGAAGAAGAAGATCCCGAGCAGGCTGGTCATGATGAGGACCATGATTCCGGTCGTCACCGTCTCCTTGCGGGTCGGCCAGGAGACCTTTCCGGTCTCGGCCCGGACCTGGCGGAGGAATTCGCCGGGATTGACTCTTGCCATGGGGCGCCTTCGTCTTTCGAGTTTCGGGCAGCCGCTCTCGACCGGGGGGCCGGTCAGCCGAGCTTTGCCGATGCATGCGAAGGACGCGAGATAGCGAGCGGGAGGGGCGATGGCAAGGGCGGCGGGACCGGTGGCGGGGACGCGTCATCCCGGCGAAAGCCGGGACCTCGGGGAGGCCCGCCGGGACTCTTCCGGCCCCAGGGTCCCGGCTTCCGCCGGGATGACGGGTACCGAGGCCCGCTCCGCCTTGCGAACATCGCGCCGCGCGGCTATCTGCTTGCGCGGCCTTAGGAGTGTAGCTCAGTTTGGTTAGAGCATCGGTCTCCAAAACCGAGGGTCGTGGGTTCGAATCCCTCCACTCCTGCCAGGCCGAAGCGAGGCCCGCGGCGTAGCAGCGCGCCGGTCGGCGAAGCCTCGGGGCCTGATTTGCCGTCCGGCGGCTGCGTAATTTAGTGCCGCCGGCACTTGGACCTCAGGAAATTTTTAACGGGCATGAGGACGCGGGAATCTCGCAGGGCCCCCTCTACGTCCGCACAGCCGACGTCGATCTGTTTGTCGCGATCCGACAGGGATACCTCCTGCCGCTGCAAAGAGTGTCGATGGCAACCTTGCTCATTTATACAAATAAACAGTTTAGAACTATTTTCACATAGTAGCTGAAAGCTTCAATTATCTTAATGAGCCCTCCGCTTCCTCGTCTGTCCTTCTGGATAACTCCCATTCAGTTCGGTCAGCCGGTAGTCGAAGTCGAAGCTGTTGGCGAGCTGGACGCCGTTGCCGAGGGTCAGGCCCTGCCGCCGCGCCGTACGGCATGCAGGCGATCGAGGAGGCGAGGATCTTGGGGGTGCTGGCGGCGGCGGATCGGACGGTGGCCAGGGCGCCACGGCGGCTGGAGGACAGGCGGGTCCGCGAAGGCGCGAACGTGCCCGAACTGCGCGACTCCGCGAGCGGACCTTCGGCGACGGCCGAAGCGCCCTCAGCGTCGGTGGAGTCATGACTTGGCGTTCTTCACTCACGGTCCGCGCGCTCGGCAATCAGCGAACCATTATTGGCCAGAGCGAGGCGAGAAGGAAGCCTGGCGGAAGGTTTATGCTAAAATCGTGTTTACCGGCCAGAAAATGTATACTGTCCCGGATTTCCAGGCTCTAGCGGCCGACACAGCTCGAGCGCAGATAGTCCCTCGCCTTTTTAACGACACGCTCGTCCTGCAGCACACCTGATATTTGGGAGCATTTCACGTCGATCTTTTTGTCGGGGTCCCAGAGGCACACCTCGCCGCTGCAAAGCGTGTCGAGAGCAATGAGCTGAACGAATTCGTTCGGATCGCCGACAATAGCGTTACCGCGCGTTCGAGTAGGTAGCGCGTAGAAGCGGTAATCGCTCGCACTGGTGAACGGGACGAATTGCGCCACCTTAGCGCCTCTCGCTATCAGCGCACCCATGTCGGAGTAAACGTATTTGTCGTGCAGCTCGCCGGTGGTGAGAACACGAATGTAGGCAAGGCATCCCAGTATTGCCCCGGCACCCACCAGCAATGCTGCCGCCCGCTTAGTTGAA
>DASVQD010000022.1:0-44066 GCA_036389345.1 Allosphingosinicella sp.
CCCAGCAACCCGTTCAGGCTGAGCCTGTCGAAGCCCTCCCCTCCCCTACCGTCCGAAAGAAAGGCCTTCGACAGGCTCAGGCCGAACGGTGTGGGGGGGCCGGGTTGGTGCTATGCGGCTCTCGCCCGCTCCAGGACGCGCTGGAGCGTCGAGCGGCGGTGGCTCGGGCCGCGGGTGGCGTCGAGGATCTTGGCGCCTGCCATGAAGACCGCTCCGGTGCAGGCGGCGAAGAGAAGCCAGCCACCGGTTCCGGGATATTGAATCGTGTAATGAAGGCCTCGGGTCACTCCGCCGACGGCGAGCGCATAGATGACGGCCCAGGCCTCCAGCCGGGTCTTGATCACGAAAAGTCTTAAGGCCTTCTTCAGCATGTCCGCTAATCAGCAAGATGCGGGCCAAGGGCGGAAAACCGCGATTTTCGAGCCTTCCGGACATAAACGTCGTAAACCGTTCCGACGCTTTTCAGCGCGGGCGGGACAATTGCTCCACCGCATAACGGCCGACGATGGCATAACCGGCGGCGGTGAAGTGAAGCTTATCGACATAGAAGAGGTAGCGCCCCGCCAAGGCGGGATCCCGCAGGCAGGCTTGCGGACAGGCGCCGGTGCTGGTCAGCCCGTAAGCCGCCGGATCGGCTTCGACCTTGTCGCTCAGCGCGTCGAGGTCGACATAGCGCGCAACGATGTTACGCGCGGAGAGCCCGGCCAGCGCTCTTCGAATACCGTCATTGTAGCGGGCGGAAAAGGCCGAGCCGATCGCCGCAAGCCGGGTTCCCTTGACCTCCGGCAGCCGGCCGACGTCGCCGCCCAGGAAGAGGATGTTGCGGGCGCCGGCCCGGACAAGGGAGTCGAGAGCGGAGGCGGCGTTTGCAACGCTGCGATCGGCGGCCGCCGGTGCCGCGGCGATCGCCGCGGAGACCTGCTCAGTGCCGGGCGCCGGGCCGAAGCTCTTTTCGAAGCGCCGCGCATCGTTGCCCCCGATCGAGATCACGACGAGGTCGCCGGGTCTGAAACGCCCGCTCGTTCGTGGAAAGCCGAGCGGACCGCCGCCGGACAGGAAGGCGTGGACCTGGGGATCGAGGCCGGCCGGGCGGAAATCCCTGTCGCCCGGTCCGGTCACTGCCCCGCCCAGAGCGAAGTTGACTATCGGCGCCTTCAGGATGGAGCCCATCGTGTCGACGAAATTGGTCCCGTTGGAAAAGCGGCCCTTCGGATAAAGCGGCGGCGGCGTTGCACCGGCGAGGCGAAACATGTTCCCGTTGTCGGCATAGCTGTCGCCGAAGGCGACGATTCGCTCCACTTTCGAAGGGGGTGCGGGCGCCGCGCAGGCGGGGGCCGCCAGAGCGAAGCTTGCGGCGAAGGACAGGACGGCGAAGCGGCGCATGGCAGACCTTGAAGGAGGGGCTTTGAGGCGCTTCCCTAAGCTGGCGGGTGGCCCGCTGTTTTCAAGGCGTTGAAGGGCTGAGTGGAGGAGCGGACGTTGCCGTCATTGCAACTATTTCAGCTCGATCCATGTCGGAGCGTGATCGCTCGCTTTTTCCTTCGCCCTCGCCTCGCGATCGACTCCGGCAGCCTTGAGCCGCTTCGCCGCCGGCGGGTTAAGGAGGAGATGGTCGATCCGGATCCCGGCGTTCCGGGCGAAGGCGTTCCGCCAATAATCCCAGAAAGTGAAGATCGGCTCGTCGGGGTGGAAATGGCGAAGCGAGTCGGTCCAGCCCTGGGCGACGAGCCGGCGGTACTGAGCCTGCGGCTCGGGCTGCATCAGAGCGTCGTCCATCCAGCGCTCCGCCTTGTAGGCGTCGAGGTCGGTCGGAGTGGGGATGATGTTGTAGTCGCCAGCCAGGACGACCGGCTCGCTTAGCGCGATCAGCTCGGCGGCCCGGGCGATGAGGCGCTCGTTCCAGGCCAGCTTGTAGTCGAACTTGGGCCCGGGATGCGGGTTGCCGTTCGGCGCGTAGAGTCCGCCGACCAGAACGCCTTGGATCGCCGCCTCGATATAACGGCTCTGCTCGTCGGCCGGGTCGCCGGGGAGACCCCGGCAGGTCTCCACCGGCACACAGCCCCGGGCGAGGATCGCGACTCCATTCCAGCGCTGCTGGCCGTGCCAGATCGCGCCGTAGCCGGCCTTCTCCATGGCGCTCGCCGGAAACTTCTCGTCCGGCGCCTTGAGCTCCTGGAGGCAGACGGCGTCCGGTCGGAACGCCTCCAGCCATTTGAGAAGCAAGGGGAGCCGGCCGTTGACTCCGTTGACGTTGAAAGTGGCGATCCGCATCCCGTCCGAAAGCGTACGGTCGCGACCGGTTCCGGACGCGAGCAAGAAGTGTCAACCGGCCTGGAATGGCGGATTTCCGCCAAGTCTTTACGTGGCGTGGATTTTGCTTACGATTACACCTGTGATCGACTCGACACCTTTCTATCTGATGCAGGGCCATGGCGAGGGCGAGCGCCTTCCGCTGAGGCACGGCTGCGTGGTGCTCTCGCGGCTCGAGGGCGGGCGGAGCCTGGTCCGGGCGCTCGCGCCGTCGGTCAAGTTCGTGCTCAGCGGCGAGGAGGTGTACAGGATAGACGGCCGGGCCCGGGCGGTGAGGCCAGGCAGCTTCCTGCTGGTGGAGGCTGGAACCGAGTTCGAAGTCTCGACGCCGCGCCCCGACGAGACGGTGGGCCTGTGCGTCTATCTCGGGGTCTCGGCCGCTTCGCCGGCCGACCGCGGACCGCTCGGCCGGGTCATCGAGGGGTGCGGCGCCGAGCCGCTCGCGCCGCTCCTCTCGCGCTACGCCCGGCTTCTCGCCGCCCGGCCCGATGCCGGCCCGGCTCTCGCCTCGAAGATCGTCCAGCAGGTCACCGCCGGGGCCGAGGATTATCTTTCCGGCTTCGCGAGCCGGCTCGAGCGGCTGAGCAGCCTCAAGCGCTCGACCCGCATCGAGACCCTGCAGCGGATCGAGCGGGCCCGCGCCTTCATCCACGAGCATCAGGACCGGCCGCTCACCCTCGACGAGATCGCCGCCCGGGCGGCGCTGTCGCGATTCCACCTCAGCCGGAGCTTCGCCGAAGTTCACGGACTTCCGCCGCTCGCTTATCATCGCCGCCTTCGGCTGGAAGGCGCGGCGAGGCTATTGAAGCAGGGCGGCGCGTCGCCGACCGACCTTGCCGAGAGCCTCGGCTACGCGTCGCTGAGCGCCTTCACCCGAGCCTTCCGCCAGGCATACGGAGTGCCGCCGAGCCGGGCTCAATAGGCCTCCCGGTCCATATGCCGAGAGACGGGAGGGTTCGCCGAATCCGTTCGCCCTGCTCAGCCCGAACGGTTCAGGGACGGGTGCCCATCAACGACCGGAACGGGAAGAATTTTCACCCCCTCCTGCTCGAAAGCCAATCTTACCGTAAGCAGCGCCCGGAACACGTTGTAGCCGCCCGTCCCCGGATGGAAGGCGTGGAAGAAGAGCTGGGGCTCGCCGTCGAGGCCGGGGGCGACGGAGGCGTGGCCAGGCGCGGTCCAGGTGCGGGTCGAGCGGAGCAAGGGCTCGGCCTGTTTCACGTAGGGGCCGAGCGGATGGTCGGCGACGGCGACTCCGATGCCGTAGCGGGGCGTCGAAAAATCGTTGCCGGCGTAGAACATCCAGTAGCGGCCCTGCTGGCGGGTCACCCAGGGCCCCTCGATGAGATGGCCTTCCCAGTCGAGGTCGTTGGAAAGGACGATCGTCGGCTCGCCGAGGAAGGAGGCCCCGTCCGGAGCGATCCTCTGCCCGTAAATGGGGGTGCGCATCGCCTCCAGGATCGCGCCCGCGACTCCGCATTGCTCGAGCGCCTTCTGAACCGGCTTCCAGTTGGCCAGCGCCGCCTCGATCAGCGGCTGCATCAGGAAGAAGCGCTCCATCGGCCGCCGGGTGTTCGCCCAGGGCACCACCGCCGCGGCGAAGGCGGCTGTGCGCCGGTCCTCCTCGCGCTCGAAGAGCCGGTCGATGAGATCGGGCTGGGAGCGCAGGAGGGTCGCGAGGGGGCGCGGCCACACGCCGTTCGTATCCGCCTTCCAGAATAGGAAGGGCTGGCCGTCCTCGTCGATGAAGATGTGGGAATCGATCACTCCGCCGCTGAGCAGGGGCTTGACCGGATCGTCCGGCACCCCGGTCGTGTTGATCGCGTGGCCCGCGATCAGCGGCCGCCCGAGATCGCTCCAGGGTCCGAAGGGGCTGTCACTTTTGGCGAGGCCGATGGCGAGCGCGTTCGACCTTTGCCGAGCGGAGTAGACGAGCCAATATTCGTCGCCGACCCGGGCCATTTCAGGAGCCCAGAAATCGGCCACCCTGCGTCCCGTTGCGGTCCATTCCGGCGCCTCTCCCTCGGGGAAGACGAAGCCGGCGGTTTCCCAATGCTCGAGATCGTCGGAGCGAAGGACCGGGAAGGCGTCGGGCGCGTCGTTCGAAGTCGCGACGAGGATATAGCCCTGGTCGGTCTTGAGGACGGCGGGATCGCCGTAGCCGGCCAGGATCCTCGGCGAGACGTTGTCGGTGAGAAGCGGGCGCCACTCGACATCGGGCTCGGGATGTTGCGCGGGTTCCGAGAAGATGTGGGGAACGTGGGTTCCCCAATCGTCCGCAAGCTGCCGGTAGAAGGCCGCATAATCGACCTGCTCCCCACCGGTCAGGCGATAGCGCCGGACTTCGCTGCGGCCTGCGGCGCGAACCGCGAAGCGAGTCCCCTCCCCGTCTTCTTGCGCTTCTACTTCGAAGGCGAATCGTGCATTTTTCGACATCGGCGGCCCGTTAGCCGCCTCGCATTAATCATACAAATGGTTTAATCCGGAAAAAGCTTCAGGGGTGGGGTGAATCGGCGATGGCGACGGCGGCGAAGATCGAAGTGCAAGATTACGACACGGGCGCCATCATGGGCGGCCTTTACGGCGACGGGATCATCGCTCTGAAGGGCGCCTTCCCGCGTGCCTGGGCCGAGCGGATGCGCGAGGATATCGGCTTCCTGTTCGAGGAGGCCAAGAGCGTGCCGGGCGGCGCTCTGCCGCGCGGCCCGCAGCGCTGGTACGTCGAGGTACATCCCGAACGGATCCGGGGCTTCGTCGACATCGCCACCCACCCCTGGTTCGTGGCCGTGTGCGAAGCGGTTCTCGGGCCCGATTACCGGATCGTCGAAGTGGGTTTCGACATTCCCTTCCCCGGCGCCGCCGACCAGCCCTGGCACCGCGACTTCGCGGCTCCCGAGGCGACGACGAGGGGCCGGCGGCTCAACTCGCTCGCCTTCAACCTGAGCGCGGTCGACACCAGACCCGAGCACGGTGCCTTCGAGATCGCTCCGGGGACTCAGTGGGATGATCTCGAGGGCTGCAGGGACGGGATGTTCCCGCCCAAGGAATATTGGCCGCGCTACATTTCGCGGAGCCAGGCCCGGCTCGCTCAGATGGGAGACATTTCGGCACGCTCGGCACTCACCATCCATCGCGGCACCGCGAATCGTTCGGACGAATGGCGTCCGGTGCTGGTGGTCGGAGTGGACGCGCCCGACGCGACCAATTCGGGTCATCACGATTTGCAGGTGACGAGGAGCTACCTGGAATCGCTTCCCGCGCGGGTGCGGGATCACCTGACCTATCGGGTGGCGGACGATCTGAAGCCGGTCCTTCAGCATCATGTGATCGAAGGCCTGCTCGACGCGGAATATTGAATCGGCCTCTGAACCCCTCTCCCGTCCTTACGGGAGAGGACGGGCCCAAGCCGAAGGCTTGGGAGGTGAGGGTCTTGCCGAGTCCGGTTTACAGACCCTCACCTCCCACCGCTTCGCGGCGGGCCCCTCCTCTCCCGCGGAAGGAGGGTGAAGGCCTCAAAGCACGTCGACCCGCATGGTCAGCGACATCGCCTCGCCCGGTTCCAGCACCCGCATCCCGAGCTCGGCCCATTGCTCCTCCGGAGCGTTCATCGCGGCGTTGGCGTGAGTGACGGGCTCGGCGACGAAAATGCCTCCGGAGGCGGGCGAGTAGAGCTGGAAGAAGCGCGCGTCGGGAGAGGACATTGCGATTCGGAACGGAAGGTCCGGATCGGAGATGACCGCCCGGCCGCTCCAGCCTCCGAAGCCGTGATCGAGGCCCTGGCCGCAGACCGGCCGGTCGCGAAGGTCGTAGCGGCCGGAAGCGGGCACCTGCTCGACCGGAAGCACATGTTCGTCGATCGTCCAGACGGTCTCGACCGGGGTGTCGAGCCGGGTTTGCGGAGAGCAAAGGAAATAGGGATGCTGGCCGAGGCCGCAGGGCATCGGCTCGTCCGAGCGGTTCGTGCAGACGAGGATGAGGCTCAAGCCGTCCTCGTCGAGGTCGAAGGACTGACGCGCCTCATAGTCCCAGGGCCATTCGCCGGCGCAGTGCCGATAGACCAGCTCGGCGCGATCCTGCTCGAGCCGCTCGACCTGCCACGGGCGGAGCCAGCCCTGTCCGTGCAGCGGACTCGGGTCCGGCGGCATATTTTGGGCGAGTGTGACTCTGCGGCCACGGAAGGAAAAGGTCCCGCCGCGGACCCTGTTCACGAACGGCACCAAAGGGAAGCTGGCAAGCGAAGTCGGCGAATCCGCATTGGCCTCGGATGGACGGAATATCGGTATATTTCCGCCACTTACCGCGCAGCATTCGAAGCTCGCAATGCCGCCGCCGAGGTGCGGTGCGAGGCCCAGCGAGAGGCGTCCTCGAGTGAGCGTCGGGAAGATATTCGGGTCCATCGCGCTTCCTGCAATAGAGCCGCGTTCAGCGAAGTGAAACTCTCCTGTGGATAGATGCAGATTAGTCTTGCAGGCCGATTCCACTGCGAGCTAACAAATGCCCGGGGAGTGACCGGGAGGGGTTCTGGTGATGAGTAGACGAGTCAAAGATTTTATCGAGGTGAAGGATACCGGTTCGCTCGACGCTCTGATCGAGCGGCTTCAGCAAGTCCGCGGCAGCCTGCCGACCGGAGCCGAGCCGGAAGTGAAGATGCGAGGCGACGACATTTTCGGCCGCCACATCTGCGTCAGCTTCTACCGCCCTCAGACCCAGGAAGAGGCCGAGTGCGACGCGCGCTACGCCGAAGCCTATCGGCAGTCCCGCGAACGCGAGCTGAACCGGCTCCACGACGAGCTCGGTTTCTGCCCGGTGCCCGCGCGGCGGGCCGGGAAGCTCAGAATAGTCGCTTAAGTCTTCACCGTCGCCTCAGCGAAGGCTGGGGCCCCGGCGGGTGAGAGGCGCCTGCGGATTTCACCCCCTGGGACCCCAGCCTTCGCTGGGGTGACGGAAAGCGCGCCACGCCTTGCGGCCAGCGCTAGCTCACCCCTCCACCATGCTTCGCGTGGTCCCCCTCCCCATCTTCGATGGGGAGGCAAATTTTCACCACTCCGCGAACGTTCCGTCCTCGTGGCGCCAGATCGGGTTGCGCCAGCGGTGGCGGTCCTTGTCTGCCTCGCGCACGGCCTCCTCGTCTATGTCCACGCCGAGGCCCGGACCCGTCGGCACCGAGAGCCAGCCGTCGGTCGCGGTGAGCGGCGCCGGGTCCTTGCAGAAGGTGTAGAGGTCGCCTCCGACATTATAGTGGATCCCGAGGCTCATCTCCTGGAGCGCGACGTTCGGCGCGGTCGCGGCGACCTGGAGGCACGCGGCGAGCGCGAGCGGACCGAGCGGACAGTGCGGCGCCACCGCGACGTCATAGGCCTCCGCCATGGCCGCGATCCGCCGGGCCTCGAGGATCCCGCCGCAATGGCTGAGGTCCGGCTGGATGATGTCGACCGCGCCGGCCTCGAAAAAGGGCTTGAAGTCCCAGCGTGAATGAAGCCGCTCGCCGAGCGCGATCGGAGTCGAGACGAGCAAAGCAAGCTGGGCCAGGCCTTCGGGATTTTCGGACAGCAAAGGCTCCTCGATAAAGAGGAGGCCCAGCGGCTCGAGCGCCTTGGCGAGCTGCTTGGCCATCGGCCGGTGGACCCGGCCGTGGAAGTCGAGCCCGACGTCCATTCCGGCGGCCTGAGCGGCCTCTACCCGGGCGACGACCTCCTCGAACAGCTTCGGTGTTCCGATCCAGTCGAGGTCGGCCGTCGCGTTCATCTTGACGGCGGTGAAGCCCTGGGCGCGGCGGCCCGCCGCCGCCTCGCCGATCTCGTGCGGCCGGTCGCCGCCGATCCAGGCGTAGGCGCGCACCCGATCGCGGACCCTGCCGCCCATCATCTCCCAGGCGGGCAGGCCGAGCGCCCTGCCCTTCAGGTCCCACAAGGCCTGTTCGAGCCCCGCCAGCGCCGACATCAGCACCGGGCCGCCGCGGTAGAAGCCGCCGCGATAGCCGATCTGGAAGACGTCCTCGATCCGGAACGGGTCGTGGCCGAGGAAGCGGTCGCGAAGCGCCTCGAAGGCGCCGTCCACGGCTTCCGCCCAGCCTTCGAGACTGGCCTCGCCCCAGCCGACCGCGCCTTCGTCCGATTCTACCCGGACGAAAAGCCAGCGCGGGGGAACGTAGAAGGTTTCTATCCGGGCGATTTTCATTGGTGTTCAGTCCTTCGATACGGGCCTTCGCCTTCGCTCAGTCCCTACTCAGGACGAGCGGTAAGTTCATTATCGCTCATCCTGAGCAGCCGGGGAGCTTGTCGAACCGGCGTATCGAAGGACGGGATGACAACCTGCTCATACCGTCCCCTCCGGATTGGCGGGCTCGGTGACGAAGCCCTTGAGGTGCCTTGCCGCTTCCTCCTGCCGCTCGCGGGCGAGGCCGCGATCCCATTGGGTGGGCGGGACGATCGGGACCGACAGGCACAGGCTGGAGGCGGGAAGGACGTCGCGCCAGTCGCCGATCAGCTTCTTGTAGGCGCGGCCGACGTTCCGGATGTTGCGGTCGAGATCGTAGAGGCCGAGCGGATTGACGTTGCCGTTCTGCTGGCGGAGCGCCGTATCCCAGTCGACCTGGTCGGTGAGCGAATACCAGGTAAAGCCGACGGTCGGAATCCCAACGTTCCGGATCCTGAGCACGTTGGCCCATTCCTTCCACAGCCAGTGCACCGCTTCGTCGCCCTTGGGCCCTTCGCGAAGGTTCGTCTCGGTGTGCATGACCGGAAGCCGGTAGCGGTTGTAATATTGGCGGGTAATTTCGCTGTAGCCGAACACCTCCCCCGAACTCTCGGTATGGCCATCGGCATAGACCCGATGCTCGTTGGTCATGTAATAATCGTTGCCGAGGATGCAGTGCTGCTTGAGTCTGTGGTTCAGGAAGAAATGATACTCCTCCCTGCTCATCCCGTTGTCCATGAGATATTCGTACATCTCGCTGTCGACCCGGCGTCCGTAATTCAGGTCGAGGCTGAGGAATCGACGGGAGTTCATCAGCTCCGCCTTGTGGATCGCCGGCGGGCTGTCGGCGTGGAAATATTCCGAGCTTTCCGACTGGATGAAGATGGCGTCCGGCCGCCGCTTCAAAATCTCGATCATCGCAAGCACGTTGGCTTTCACGATGTGCTTGAGCGCGGTGACGAAGCTCCTGTCGTCGGTCGCCTGCTCGTTCCACCAGCCGTATTTGGCGGAGAAGATGGCGCAGATGAACATCTCGTTCACCGGCGTGTAGAGCTGCACCCAGGGATAGCGCTCGGCGAAGGTGCCCGCATAGGTCGCGAAGAGCTGCGGGAAATCCGGGTTCTGGAAATTCCCGACCCAGTCGGGAACTCCGAAATGGCACAGGTCGACGATCGGAGTGATGTTGCGCCGCTTCAGCTCGGCGAAGGCAAGATCGGAGAATTCCCAGTCGTGCTTGTTCGGCCCGAGCAAAGTCCGATGGAGCGGCGGGCCGTAGCGCAGGAAATGGATCCCGATCTCGTCGACGCAGTCGAAGTCGGTCTGCCAGTGCCGGTAATGACCGCACACTTCCATCTGGTCGACCCGGGTCCGGCCGCCGTTGATGGTCGGGATGCTGTTCTCGATCCCGGTCGCGAACATGAAATTGGCGATGACTGCACTCCTACGCGGCCTGAGCGGTGCAACGGCTAACGTGCGAGCGAAGGCGGGGCCAGCCTCAAGCGCGCGGTTGAGCGGAAAAAAGGTGCGGGCGGCGGAATGCGGGGACGGTGCGGGCCGGCAGCCCGGCCGAGGTGCCGCCCGATCGGCCGCCGCAGACCGGATTCGCCTGCCCTGAGTAAAAGGTATAGTCTTCCAGCATTGGGGCGGCGAGCGAACGAAATGGCCGGCCCGGGGGACGAAGACAGGGGGGCGTCGATGGGCACTACCGAAATATCCGGTGCTTCGGATCCGGCGGCGAAAGCCGGGGCGCATCTGGCGCAGGTCCTCGAAGAGCAGGAAGACCCGATGGCCTATATCCTGCGTCGGGCGAGAAGCGAGGTTCACCTCCTGCTCGACAATCTTTCGGCAAATCCGGACACCACCATCTCGGCGCTCACCGCGTCCGGCCGTCCCGCCGAGCTGGACGAACATTGGCTTGAGGAAATCTGCCGGATCACCTGGCCTCCCGAAACTCCGGACGCGACACCCAGGACCCTCGCGGACCAGGCCGCGCTTCTGATCCGCGCCAAGGATTATCTGAACAGCCTGGCAAAGCCGGCCAGCGGCGCCTCGATCGCCTTCACCCTGATGGTGACCCAGGAACGAATCGCGCCGGAGGACGAGACGGACGGGGCGCCGTCGCGGAGCTCGCTCGCCTGCGACGCCTATCCCGATCTCGTTCCAAAGGCGCGCGGCTTCCGCCGTTGGATGTTCATCATGGCGATCGCGCTCCTGGCGATCCTGGCCGGCACCTGCCTGCTCTCCTGGTACGTCGCGATGGGCAATGCAGCACTCGCCGACCTCACCTCGACCCGGGCGGGAATCGTCGCGGCAGAGAGCAGCGTCAGCGACGCCCAGACGGCCTTCTTCACCCGAGACGTGACGCTGGAGAAAGAAACCGCCGATCAGTCGCCTCAGCAGTACAGCTCCGATTATTGCGAATCGAAGCGTCCGAACTTCCCGACCGTCGATCTGATGAAGGGCTGCCAAGCGCTGCGCGATCGGGAGGGGGAATATAAGACCGTCAAGGCTTCGCTGGCCTCCTGGACCCCGGGCGGGGAATCGGCCGCCCGCTGGATCCTGAACGTGCTCGGCGGGGCCGTGCTTCCGGTCCTTTACGGATTCCTCGGCGCCGCGGCCGCCATCGTGAGATCGCTTTCGCGCAAGATAAAGGGCAGCCAGCTGAGCCCGCGCGACTTCCAGCTCTCGTTCCAGCAGCTCGCCCTCGGGGCGGTGATCGGCGCCTGCATCGGACTGTTCATTTCGCAGCCGGGCAGCGACAAGCCCACCGAAATGGCCCTGCTCGGGCCGGTGCCGCTCTCGTCCTCGGCCATCTCGTTCGTCGCCGGGTTCGGAGTCGAAGCGGTGTTCCAGGCGCTCGAGGCGTTGATCTCGCGAATCTTCAACATCGCCCCCGCAGCGAGCGCTCCGAGCGTCGTCCCGGTGATCGTGCCGGCGGGCGGGACGACTCACTCCCAGCGGCTCGCCGTCGCTCGACGCGAAGAATCGCTTTCGACCGAATAGTCCGTCCGCGTTGAGCCGGAGCGAAAAGCTGCTATCGGCCCTGCCGAGACCCGGACCGGTTCCGAGCGTTGACTCGGCGAGAGGATTGGATGCGCTGGAGCGAAGGATATATCGCCGTCGACTGGGGCACGACCAACCGGCGCGCGTGGCGCCTCGTCCCGGACGGATCGGTCACCGGCGAGCTGGAGGACGATCGGGGCATTCTCGCCGTCGGCAAGGGCGGTTTCCACTCGGCCGTCGCCGAGATCCGGGAGCGGCTCGGCGACCTGCCGATGCTGATGGCCGGGATGGTCGGCTCCAATCGCGGATGGGTGGAGGCGCCTTACGTGCGCTGCCCCGCGGGCCTGCCCGAGCTCGCCGCAAACCTGTGCTGGATCGAGGGCGAGCAGGCGGCGATCGTCCCAGGGGCGGCCTATGACCTGGGCGAGGCCGCCGACGTGATGCGAGGCGAGGAAGTCCAGTTGCTCGGCGCCTTCGCCGAAGGCTGGATCGGCGCCGATTCGATGCTGTGCCACCCGGGCACCCACAACAAGTGGGTTCGGCTCCAGGACGGCCGGATCGGCGGTTTCCGGACGATCATGACCGGCGAGCTTTTCAACCTGCTCAAGAAGCACAGCATCCTGGCCGACCTGCTCGCGCTTCCGGCCGAGCCCGGTCCGGCCTTCGAGGCGGGCGTCCGGCAGGGTCTCGAAGGCGACGACCTCACGGCCGAGCTGTTCTCGGTCCGAGCCCGGACCCTTCTCGGCAAGGCTCCCGCCCAGGATGCGAGCGCTTATGTCAGCGGGCTTCTGATCGGAGCGGACCTCAAGGTCGGCCTCCGGCTCGCCGGGGCCGACGAGGTGATCGTCGTGGGCCGCCCCGACCTCACGATCCTTTTCTGCGCCGCGCTCCAGGCGGTCGGCCGGCCCGCCCGGACGATCGACGGCGAAAAGGCCTTCCTCGCCGGCATCCGGCATCTTGTGGAGCTCGTTCGATGAACCCTGTCGAGGAATTGAGGCGCCGTCTCGGCGAATGCGCGCTGGTCGCGATCATCCGCGGAGTCACGCCCGGCGAAGTGGAGGCCATCGGCGAAGCGATCTTCGAGGCCGGGATCCGGATCATCGAAGTGCCGCTCAACTCTCCGGAGCCGCTCGTCAGTATCGAACGATTGGCGAAGCGGTTCGGGGAGCGTGCACTGATCGGCGCCGGGACCGTTCTCCAGGCGGGCGACGTGGCTCGAGTGAACGACGCGGGAGGCCGGGTGATCGTCTCTCCCAACACGTTCGAGCCGGTCATCGAGGCTGCCGTGGCGGCGGGGCTGGTCTCGCTTCCCGGCTTCTTCACCCCGTCTGAGGCCTTCACGGCGCTCCGCGCCGGCGCGACCGGCCTCAAGCTGTTCCCGGCGGAAGGCGCCTCACCGGCGGTCGTCAAGGCTCAGCGGGCGGTGCTTCCGAAGGACGTGCCGCTGCTCGTCGTCGGCGGAATCAGCCCCGGCAACATGCAGCCCTGGCTCGATTCGGGGGCCCAGGGCTTCGGCCTCGGCTCGGGCCTCTACCGGCCGGGCCAGTCGGCGGCAGAGACCGGCGCGAAGGCGCGTGCCTACGTGCAGGGGCTGCGCGGCGGCTCGCCGCTGGACGAAATGTAACCGTCATCCCCGCGAAAGCCGGGACCTCGGGGAGACCCGCAGTGACTTCTCGACCGGAGGTCCCGGGCTTTCGCCGGGATGACGGTTAGAGCAAGGCCGCTTCCGCCTTCGCGAACGCGGTTTCGTCGTCGACGTCGAGCCACCAGCGGCCGCCGATGTCGTGGGTGAAGGCCCGGCCCGAATCGGCAAGCGCCTGGACTCCTTCCGACAAGGAGCCCGTCCCCCCGGTTGCCCGGCTTGCCCGAAGCGCTTCGAAAAGCTCCGGAGTCGCGATGAAAATGCCGGTGTCGACGGCGTCGAAGCGCGCCAGCGTCTTGCCGATGCGCCGGATCCGGCCGCCCTCGCCAAGCTCGATCTTGGTCGCGTCGTCGAGATCGAGCAGCGGATTGCCGACGGCGTGATCGGCGCCGAGAGTGAGCGCGGCTTCCTTGCGATCGGCTCCGATCATGTCGGAGAGGATGGCCGGATCGAACAGGTGGTCGGACATCAGAAGGATGAACTCGCAAGCCAGAACAGGCGCCGCGGCGAGGACCGAGACTCCGTTCGGCAGCGCCCACTCCGGATTGCGGACGATTTCGATCGGAAGGCCGCTTCGTTCGGCGAGCGAGCACAAAAAGGCCTCCAGCGGCTCGGGCTCATAGCCAGTGACGACGACGAACTCCGTCGCGCCTCCCGCCGCCGCCGCTGTCACCACATGCTCGATCAACGGCTTGCCGGCGACGCTTGCGAGCGGCTTGGAGGGTGCGACGCTGCGCAACCGGGTCCCCTGCCCCGCAGCGATGATCAGGCATTTCATCGGAGCGCCTTAGTAGCACCCTGGGCGGCAGGCGAGGGGAATGATCGGTCGCGGCCGCCCCTCTGGCGAAGCGGCGGCCGAGTAATTACCTCTGGGCCTGGAGGCCGCGATGCGAAACAAGACCAGTCTGCTTCTACTGATCCTCGCCGGAGGTTGTGCGGGCGCGACCGCCCCAAGCCGCATCGGCGAGACTTATATCCCCTACGTGAGCAGCAACGGCGTCAACGAATGGCGGATCGCTTCGGATAATGCGCTGTACGTTCGCGCGATCACCGGCGGATGGTATTTGGTCCGGACCCTGGGCCGTTGCAGCGCGCTTCGATACGCGCGAACGATCGGGTTCGAGACTTCGGCGCTGGGGCAGCTCGATCGCCACGGCGCGCTTCGGGTCGAGCAGCAGCGCTGCCCGGTGGACAGCGTCACCCGGTCGGATGCGCCCCCCGAGAAGAAGCGGCAGGGCTGAGCAAATGCCGCCGCGACCGGGTCGCGGCGGCATCCGTTCGTCTCCGCCGATTTAGAAGCCGACGCTGATCGTCGCCTGGAAGGTGCGCGGCGCACCCACCGAGAAGCGCGGGCCGCCCGACAGGGTGTTCTGGGTGTTGATGTTTCCGAAGTAGAACTTGTCGAACAGGTTGATGACGCTGAGCTTCAGGTTCGTGTCCTCGAGGCCGAGACCGCGAAGACTGATCCGCGCGTCCGCATCGAAGACGTCGTAGCTGTCGGTACGGCCGTTGGGACCGATCGGCACTCCGGCGATGTTCTGCAAGGTGAACGGCGTGCCGGCGGTCTGTCCGTTGGTAGAGGTGGTCGCGAGGGTGCGGCCGTTGTCGTCGGTCGAATAGCGCTTTCCGACATGCTTCCACTGCACGCCCAGCGAGACCGGTCCGATGTCGCCTTGGACACGGGTGCCGTACTGCCAGCGCGGGGTCTCGACGAACTCGGCGCCCGCCGTCAGGATCTGCGAGTTATTCGGCCCAGGGACGTTATCCTTCAGCTTCGAGTCGATGTAGGACACGTAGCCGTAGAGGAGCAGCTCCTTGACGGGACGGTAGGACGCCTGCGCGTCGAAGCCGTAGGCGCGGGCGTCGCCGACGTTGCGGTCGAGCGTCGAGCCGAAGGTCTGGCTGAGCGGATCCTGGTCCGTCGCGGTGACGATCCGGTTCTTGTAGTTGACCCAATAGGTCGCGGCCTGCGCCTGGATCTGCCGCGAGCGGAAGCGGTAGCCGGCCTCGAAGCTGTCGGTGGTTTCCGGCTCCACGTCGATGTTGACCGAACGGTAGAGGTTGTCGGTGCTCGGCGAGGAGAAGTTCTTGCCGTAGCTGGCATAGACGCTGTGGCCGCTGTCGCCGAACTCGTAGGCGATGCCCGCCGACGGAAGGATCGGGCTGTACTTCACCGTACGCTGGAAGGGCGCGTAGACCGCACCCGCCGGAAGGTTGCCCGACCTCGGCACGCTGGGATCGATGATCAGATTGGCAGCGATCGGAGCGGTGGTGCAGGTCGGGTTGCCGGTCGAGATGACCGTATAGCAGAACTGATTGAGGTCGCGCTCGAAGAACGGTGCGCGGACGCCGACCGTGACGGTCAGATCGTCGTCCAGGAACTTGCCGAAATATTCGCCGGAAACCTGGTTCAGAAGCGCGACGGAATAGCGGTCGCGATTCTGGAGCGGAGTTCCGTCGGCGGTGAGGATGCGCGCACGCTCGTTATACTTTCCGCCGAACACGCTGATCGGGTCGCCATTGTCGAAAACGCGACCGAATTCGCCGGTCTGGCGATGCTCGCCCCGGTCGTAGGTGTAAGCGAGGCGGAGGCGGTGCTGCTCGGTCACCTCCCAGATGAGCGAGGTTAGGAAGGTGTAGCGATTGGTGCGGGTGTTGTTGGGCTGGTAGACTCGCACCGTGTCGAGCAGATCGGTATCGCCGTTGAGGTCGATGCCTTTGTTCAGAGTGGGGTTCGCGCCGCGCAGGCGGGCATCCGTCTCCGAGAGGGTCGTGGTACCGCCGCCGTTCGCCAGCGTGCGCTGGTAGCCCGGGTCCATGGTCAGGATGAGTCCGTCCATCAGGGTGAGGCGCATCTGACCGCGGACGTTGCCGGTGTCGGAAGGGTTGATTCGAAGGTTGTAATAGTTGGTGCAGCTCGCCGGCTGGGCGTTGTTGGAGGTGCTGCCCGAGCCTTCGTTGTCGGCGACGCCGCGGGTCGGAGTGTCGCGGACGCAGGTTGCGATGTTGTCGAAGTCGCGGTTCAGCGCGTAATCGCTTGCGAGGCCGTTATTATAGCTGTTGTTGCGGTTGCGGTTGAAGTGCGCACCGATCGAAACGAAGTCGCCATTGCTTCCCAGCGACTGGTAGACGCGCGCGTTGAACTGGTTCTTGCTGAGCTGCCCCGGCCCCTTGAACTTGTCGTACCTCAGGTTCGAGCCGGTAAACAGGGCACGGGTTCCGAACGAGGTGAGCTCGCCGGTCTCGACCATCCCGAACACGCGAAAATAGTCGAAGGTGCCGACCGAGCCCTTGAGCAGGGGGCTGAATTCCTTGCCCGGGATGAGCGTGCGATAGGAGACGACGCCGCCCGCCGCCGAGGGGGTCGGGCTGTCGACGTCGGTGGTTCCGAGGTTAACCGAAACCTGGTCGATCAGCTCGGGGTCCATCTGCTGGTTGCCGAAGATGGCGTAATTGCCGGTGTCGTTGAGCGGAAGGCCGTCCCAGAGCAGCGCCACACGGTTGCCGGGGAATCCGCGGATTCGTAAATTGCCGCCGGACGCGCCGTAGGGATCCGAGTTCGTGTAGTTCACGCCCGGAATGAGGTTGATCGTCTGAAGGATCGACTGGCCCTCGGGCTGGCGCGCGATGACCTCCTGGGTGAGGATGGAACGAGTCTTGGGGACGTCCGGAACGACGACTCCGCCGACGCCCTGGGTCCGGGTTCCGGTGACGACGATCGTCTCTTCTTCCTCGACCTCCTGCGAACCGGTGGACTGAGCGAAGGCCGCGACCGGCATGACAAGCGCCGTGGTCGCCCAAAGCAGCGAGAGCTTCTTCATGATAGCTAATTCCCCTCGGAGGCCGAATCGCCTCGTTCCCGGCGCCTGCTATAGCTCCAATGGGACGATTCGAAGACTCAAACTGCACCTCCCCCCAAAAAAGTTATCATGGGTTGCAGCGATGTCGCACAGGACCCTAAGTCACTGATTATATTGCCGGAACAAATCAGGCTCGATCCCGGGCGAGCGCCCCGTCGAGGCTTCGTCCGAACGCTACGGCAAGGGCGACGAGCGGCGGCACGAGGACGATGGAAAGCACCACCTTGGCGAGCATCTGGCCGATCAGGAGGTCGGTGATCGGGAACTCGCCATAGAAGGAGATGGTGATGAACAGCAGGGTGTCGACGATCTGCGAGAGCACCGCTGCGACCCCGGCTCGAAGCCATACCAGCTTGCCCTCGCCCTTCCCCCGCAAGGCGCTGAAGATGGTGACGTTGAGGAATTGCGAGACTCCGTAGGCGATGATCCCCGCGATCCAGATCCGGGGGGTTCCGCCCATGATCGTGTTGAAGGCGCCGAGCCGGTCGGCCGGCATGTCGTGCGCGGCCGGAAGCTTGAGGACGAAGATCGCGAGCAGGATCGAGAAGATGAGCGGCGCGAATCCGATCAGGACCAAGCGGTTCGCGGTCTCGCGCCCGAACAGCTCGGCGACGGCGCTCGACGCCACCACGAGCAGGAGGAAGGCGAAGATCCCGGCCTCGACCGCGAGCGGGCCGAGGGCCACCTGCTTGTTGGCGAGCACTCCGGCGATGCAGACCATCCCGCCGTAGAAGATCGAATAGGCGAAGAGCGAGCGGGGGATGGCGGGCGCCTGGGTCTGGGTCGACATGACGGCTGCGTAACCGGTTTGCGGCGGAGCGTCGATGGGAACTTGCCTCCCCATCGCCAGATGAGGAGGGGGACCAGCGAAGCTGGTGGAGGGGTGACCGGCGCCGAGATAGGTGGATCGCTCGGGAACAACCGGAGTCTTTGCCAGGTCACCCCTCCACCACCCTTCGGGTGGTCGCCCTGCCCGTGCTCCGCACGGGGAGGCAAAGATCAAAAAGGGCTTCCCGAGCGCCCCTCTTCCCGCCATCAGTGCGGCCGTGACTGGAACCCGCCTGGACGTCCTCGCCATCGGCGACGCGATCGTGGACGTCATCGCCCATGTGGACGAAGGCTTCCTCGTCGAGGAGTCCCTGGTCAAGGGCTCGATGCAGGTGCTCGATTCGGAGGGCGCGAGGCGGCTCTACTCGAAGATGCCGCAGGCCAAGGAGACCAGCGGCGGCTCGGCGGCGAACACGATGGCGGGCGTTGCCGCACTGGGCGGCAAGGCGGGCTTCGTCGGCCAGATCGCCGACGACCAGCTCGGCGACATCTTCGCCCACGACATAAGGGCGCTCGGCGTGGAGTTCCGCACTCCGGCGCTCAAGGGCGGGCTTCCGACCGGCCGATGCCTGATCGTCGTCACGCCCGACGCCCAGCGCACGATGAACACCTTCCGCGGCGCCGCGCACGAGCTCACCGTCGACGCGCTCGACAAAGGGCAGATCCGGGACTCGGCAATCCTCTACCTCGAAGCCTATCTGTGGCGCTCCAAGGGCCCCAGGGCGGCGATGGAGGCGGCGATGGGGATCGCGCACGAGGCGGGCCGCAAGGTGGCCTTCACCTTGTCCGACATCGCCTGCATCGCTCCGCACCGCTCCGAGATGATGGCGATGATCGACTCCGGAGCGATCGATCTCCTGTTCGCGAACGAGAACGAGATTCGCGAGCTCGCCGACCTGGCAGACCGCGATTCGGCGATCGCCGCGATCCAGGGCAAGGTCCCGCTGGTCGTCGTCACCTGCGGCGAGGACGGGGCCGTCGCCGTCGAGGGCGGCCGCCGGGTGGAGGTCCCGATCGCCAGGATCGGCCGAGGCGTGGTCGACACGACCGGGGCCGGCGACCTGTTCGCCGCCGGCTTCCTGGTCGGGCAGTCGCGGGGACTCGATCTCGAGCAGTCGCTTCGGATCGGGTCGGTGGCCGCGGCCGAGATCATCTCCCACGTGGGCGCACGCCCGGAAGCGGGACTCAGGGAACTGGTGGAGAAGCTTTGAAACGGCTCGCAGTCTATTGCGGCTCCTCGATGGGCGCCGACCCGCTTTTCGCAGACCTCGCCCGTGACCTCGGAGCCGAGATGGCCCGCCGGGGGATCGACCTCGTCTATGGCGGCGGCCATCGCGGGCTGATGGGGGTCGTCGCGGATTCGGTGCTCGCGGGCGGCGGCAAGGCGTTCGGGGTGATCCCCCAGGCGCTGGTCGACCTCGAGGTCGCCCATACCGGGCTGACCGAGCTCCACACGGTCGTCTCGATGCACGAGCGCAAGGCCAGGATGACCGAGCTGACCGACGCCTTCATCGCCATACCCGGCGGGATCGGCACCCTGGACGAGCTGTTCGAGGCCTGGACCTGGAACGCGCTGGGCTATCATTCCAAGCCCTTCTGCCTGCTCAACGTGGCCGGTTTCTGGGACAAGATGATCGAGTTTCTCGACCATGTGACTGCAAGCGGCTTCATGTCGCCGGACCGGCGGGCCCAGCTTCTCGTCGCGAGCGAGATCGGCGAAGCCATCGAAAAGCTGGACGAAGCCGAAAAAGCCGCCGAAACCCGGATGGTCTGGTAAGAGCGACAAGGCCGCGAGAGCCGCGTGGGGGGATTGCAATGAACGACGTCAACCGGATCCTGATGGGACTGGCCGGGATCCTGGTCATCCTCGCAATCGCCTTCGCTTTGTCGTCGAACAAGCGGGCGATCCGGCTTCGGGTGGTGGGCGCCGCCTTCGCGCTCCAGGCGGGGATCGCGGTGCTGGTGCTCTACACGCCCTGGGGCCGGGCCGGGATCGCCGCGATGGCGCACGGAGTCGCGAACCTGCTCGGCTACGCCAATAAAGGCACCGAATTCCTGTTCGGGCCGTCCGCGACCAACCCGCTCGCCCAGACCTTCGCGCTCGGCGCGCTGCCCGTCATCGTCTTCTTCGCGGCCCTGGTGTCGATCCTCTATTATCTCGGGATCATGCAGCGGGTGGTTCGCTGGGTCGGCGGAGCGATCGGCTGGGTGACCGGGATCAGCCGCGTCGAATCGCTCGGCTCAGCCGCCAACATCTTCGTCGGCCAGTCGGAATCGCCTTTGGTCGTCAGGCCCTATCTGGCTGCGCTGACGCCCCCGCAGCTCTTCACCCTGATGACGGTTGGAATGGCCGGGGTCGCCGGAACCATCCTCGCCGCTTATGCCGCCTTGCTTGGACCGCAGGCCCTTCCCTTCCTCCTCGCCGCCGCTTTCATGTCGGCTCCGGGCGGGATCCTGATGTCGAAGATCATGATGCCGGACACCGTCGCTCCGACCGAGCCCGAGCAGCTCGAGCTTCCGGAAGGCCGGATCAGCGCGCAGGGGCCGGCCGCCTTGTTGCCGGAAGGGAGGCCAGTTCCGGAGGCGCCGGTCGAGGTCGCCGAGACGTTCGAGGAGGGCGAGCGGCCGGCCAACATCATCATGGCCGCGGCCCAGGGCGCCCAGACCGGAGTGCGGCTCGCCGTCGCGGTGGGCGCGATGGTCCTCGCCTTCGTCGCCCTCGTCGCCCTCGCCAACGGCCTGCTCGGCGGAGTGGGCGGCTGGTTCGGCTATCCGAACCTGAGCTTCCAGCAGATCGTCGGCTACATCTTCCAGCCGATCATGTTCCTGATCGGGGTGCCGTGGAACGAGGCCGGAGTCGCGGGCGGCCTGTTCGGCACCAAGATCGTCCTCAACGAGTTCGTCGCCTTCATCGATCTCGGCCAGCTCCAGGCGGCGCAGATCTCCGAGCGGAGCCGGGCGATCGTCACCTTCGCGCTGTGCGGCTTCGCCAATTTCAGCTCGATCGCGATCCAGATGGCGGTCACCGGCGGCCTCGCCCCCAACCAGCGCCCGACCATCGCCAGGCTCGGGATCCGGGCCCTGATCGCCGGCTCGCTCGCCAATCTGATGAGCGCCGCGCTGGCGGGGCTGCTTCTGCCCTGACCCTTGCCGTCATCCCGGCGAAGTCCGGGACCTCGGCGAGACAGGACTCGGAGCCTTTCACCCCACGAAGCCCCGGCTTTCGCCGGGGTGACGGAGCGGGCCGTTGCGGCTAAAACGCCCCAATGGCCACTCTCCTAGAACCCCGCCCGATCGCCTCCGTCTCTCTGACCGAGTCCGATTCCGACCCCCAAGGCTTCGCCCAGGAGGTCGGCCGGAGCTTCGAGGAATATGGCTTCGCGATCATTGCCGACCACGGCATTCCCGAGGACCTCATCCGCCGCGCCGAAGAGAAGGCCAAGGCTTTCTTCGCACTGCCGGACGAGGTGAAAAGGCGCTACCATGTTCCCGGCGGCGGCGGAGCGCGCGGCTACACGCCGTTCGGGATCGAGACCGCGAAGGGCCACAAGGCGCACGACCTCAAGGAATTCTGGCATGTCGGCCGCGAGCTGCCCGAAGGCCACCCCTTCCGGGGGCCAATGCCCGACAACGTCTGGCCGGAGGAAGTGGAGAGCTTCCACGACACTCTGCTCGAGCTCTACGACTCGCTCGATCGGACCGGAGTGAAGATATTGAGGGCGGTCGCCCGCTATCTCGGGATCGAGGAGGAGTTTCTCGTCGACTCGGTGCGCGACGGCAATTCTGTGCTGCGGATGCTCCACTATCCGCCGATCGAAGGCGAGCCGGGGAGCCATATCCGGGCCGGAGCCCATGAGGACATCAACACCATCACCCTGCTCCTGGGCGCGGAGGAGGCCGGCCTCGAGCTACTGACTAAGGAGGGCCGGTGGATCCCGGTCTCGCCGAAGCCGGGCGAGCTGGTGGTCAATATCGGCGACATGCTTCAAAGGCTGACCAACGGCCGGCTCCGCTCGACCTCTCACCGCGTGGTCAACCCGCCGCCGGAACGCTTCGGCCATTCGCGCTACTCGATGCCCTTCTTCCTCCACTTCCGCTCGGACTTCGTCATCGAGGCCCTGCCCGGAACGGTGCCGGCCGGCGAGCAGCCGAAATGGCCGACCTGCACGGCGGACGAATATCTCCAGGAGCGGCTGCGCGAGATCAAATTGGCCTGATTTGCCTTCCCATCGAAGATGGGGAGGGGGACCACCAAAGGTGGTGGAGGGGTAGATGGCGCAGGCAGCCGCCGTCGAGCGCCTGAACCTCTGGTTCCGCGGCAGCTACCCCTCCACCACACTTCGTGTGGTCCCCCTCCCCGCCGCTTCGCGACAGGGAGGCAAGATCAGCCCGAGTCCTTCAGGCTTTCCGGACCGAAGCCTTTCGGGAGAAGCTCGAAGATGCGGGTAGAGTCCACCCTTTCCCCGCCGCCATTGGAGCAGATCACCTCTATATCCGCCCCGGCCACGCAGGCCGCCTCATAGATCGCCTGCCGGCACCCGCCGCAGGGAGTCACCACCCCGTCCCCCGCCAGAGCACCGCCTTCGACATGCCCGCCCGCGACCGCGATTCGCTTGACCTTGCCGAGCCCGAAAGCCTGCTGCGCCGCGGTCAAGGCGGCGATCTCGGCGCACACCCCGAGCCGGTAGCAGGCATTCTCCATATTCGACCCCACCGCGATCTCGCCGTCGACGGATTCGATCGCGCAGCCGACGCTGAAGCGGCTGTAGGGGGCGTAGGCGGCGAGCGCCGCGGCTCGGGCGCGTTCGATGAGGGGGCCGGTGTCTGTGGTCATGCCGGACACCCATAAAGCCATTGGCGATTCGCGCCAGACCGTGCCACGAACGCCACGCATCTTCGGCGGAGAATGAGATGACGAGGTTGAGGTTGGCCGCTGCCGCGGCGTTCGGGCTTGCGGTCGCGGGTTGCGCGACGACCGGGCCGCGCTCGACAAGCGCTCCGGTCGAGATCAAGCTGATCGCCTTCAACGATTTCCACGGCAATCTCGAGCCTCCGAAACAGTCCGTCGACGCTCCGCGCCGCGAGGAAGGCGCCACCCGGGTCCCCGCCGGCGGCGCGGCCTGGCTCGCTTCGGCAATCGCCCGGCTTCGCTCGGCCAATCCCAACCATGCCGTCGTCTCGGCCGGGGACATGATCGGCGCCTCGCCGCTGGTGTCGGCGGTGTTCCTCGACGAGCCCACGATCCACGCGATGAACCTCGTCGGGGTCGACTTCAACGCGGTCGGCAATCACGAGTTCGACAAGGGCCGCCAGGAGCTGCTCCGGATGCAGAAAGGCGGCTGCGCCAAGCATACCTCCCGCCAGCCCTGCGCCGTCGAGCCGTTCGGGGGGGCACGCTTCAACTTCCTCGCCGCGAACGTTCGGACGGAGGACGGCTCGACCCTTTTTCCGGCCACTGGCATGCGCACCTTCGGCAAGGGGCGCCGCCGGGTGAAGGTCGGCTTCATCGGCCTGACCCTGAAGGAGACCCCTACCCTCGTCACTCCGTCGGGCGTGGCGGGGCTCACCTTCGCGGACGAGGCCGAGACGATTAACGCGCTCGTCCCGAAGCTGCGCTCCGAAGGCGCCGACGCGATCGTCGTTCTCATCCACCAGGGCCTGTCAACCAAGGTCGGCTATAACGACAAGGATTGCGGCGGGGTGGACGGCGATCTCCTGCCGATCCTCGCCAAGCTCGATCCGGCGATCGACCTCGTCGTCTCGGGCCACACCCACAACGCCTATATCTGCGACTACGGCAGGATCGATCCGGCCCGCCCGATCCTGGTGACGAGCGCCGGCCGCTACGGAACGATGGTCACCGACATCGGGCTCACCATCGATCCTTCGGCGGGAAAGGTCACGGCCAAGCGCGCCGACAATCTGATCGTCCAGAGCGAGGCCTACGGCAACGTCTCGCTCGCCACGGCCTATCCGCGCTACGAGCCCGACGCCGCGATGGCCGCTCTCGTCAAGCGCTACGCCGACCGGGCGGGCCCGGTCGCCAACCGGGTCGTAGGCAAGGTCACCGGCCCGGCGCTCAGGACCCGGTCGTCGTCGCGCGAGATGGTGCTCGGCGACATCATCGCCGACGCCCATCTCGCCGCGACCCGGGCCTCGGGCGCCCAGATCGCCTTCACCAACGAATATGGGGTGCGCGCCGACCTTCAGCCCGGGCCGGACGGAAGCGTCACCTACGGGCAGCTGTTCGCGATCCAGCCGTTCGGCAACACGCTGACGGTCAAGAGCCTGACCGGGCGGCAGATCAGGGCGTTGCTCGAGCAGCAGTTCGACAGTGGATCGAACAGCGTGGCTTCGCCCAACATGCTCCTGCCCTCGGCGAACGTGCGCTACGCCTTCGACCTGTCCAAGCCCGCCGGGCAGCGGATCCTCGACCTCAGGGTCGACGGACGGCCGATCGACGATGCCGCCGTCTACCGGGTGGCGATGAACAGCTTCCTCGCGACCGGAGGCGACAATTTCACGGTCTTCAAGGAAGGCAGCGATCCGGCCGGCGGGCCCATCGACCTCGACGCCCTTGAAGCCTGGATCGCCAGATCCAGCCCGCTCACTCCGCCGGCGATGGACCGAATCCGGGACGTGACTCCGAAGCCTTAGCTGCCTCCCCATGCTTCGCATGGGGAGGGGGACCACCCGAAAGGTGGTGGAGGGGTAGTTGGCGCAGGCCTGAGCAGATCACCCCTCCACCAGCTTCGCTGGTCCCCCTCCCCATCTCCGATGGGGAGGCAAATCAGCGGAACGGCGGCTCGTCGAAGCTCCTCAGCTTGCGGCTGTGCAGGTTCCCACCCTGGTTCCTGAGGATCCTCAAAGTCTCGATCCCGATCCGCAGATGCTGGCTGATCGCGCGCTCGTAGAAGGCATTGGCCTGGCCCGGCAGCTTGATCTCGCCGTGGAGCGGCTTGTCGGAGACGCAGAGCAGGGTTCCGTAGGGGACCCGGAAACGGTAGCCCTGGGCCGCGACGGTCGCCGATTCCATGTCGATCGCGACGGCGCGGGACTGGTTGAAGCGAAGCGCGGAGCTCTGGATCTGGAGCTCCCAGTTGCGGTCGTCGGTTGTGACGACGGTGCCCGTCCTCAGCCGCTGCTTGAGCTCCTTGGGCTCCTCGCCGGTGACTTTCGCTGCGGCGTCGTAGAGCGCCTGCTGGATCTCGGCGATAGGCGGGATCGGGATCTCGATCGGAAGGTTCGAATCGAGGACGTGGTCGTCGCGGAGATAAGCGTGGGCGAGGACATAGTCGCCGATCGTCTGGCTCGGCCTCAGGCCTCCGCAATGGCCGATCATCAGCCAGACCTCGGGCCGGAGCACCGCGAGATGGTCGCAGATCGTCTTGGCGTTGGAGGGCCCTACCCCGATGTTGACGAGCGTGATCCCTCCCCCATTGGCCGCGATCAGGTGGTAGGCCGGCATCTGCACCTTGCGCCAGCTCCCGGCGGCGACGTCCGCGACCGGATCGGCCGTGTCGCGGGTGACGAGCACTCCGCCGGGGGCCGAAAGCGCCTCGTAGGGGCTGTCCTCGCGCTTGAGCTCGTCGACCGCCCAGCGGACGAACTCGTCGACGTAGCGGACGTAGTTGGTGAACAGCAGGTAACGCTGGGTGTGCTCGACCGGGGTGCCGGTATAGTGGCGGAGGCGGGCCAGGCTGAAGTCGACCCGCGGGCCGTCGAACAGGGCGAGCGGCCGGTCGGCGTGGCGGCTGTAATCCCAGGTCCCGTCCGCCACCTCGTCGCCGATATGGGAGAGCTCGGTCGCCGGGAACCAGCGGCTCAGGTCGGCGGCATGGGCTCCGTCGAGGCGCAGGTCGTCGGTGCCGTCGAGGACGTAGGGGTAAGGGATCTCGCTCGCCGAGGGGCCGACCGAGACCTCCACCTTGTAGTCGCGGACGAGATATTCGAGCTGCTCGGTGAGGTATTTGCGGAAGTGGCGCGGCCTCGCCACGCTGATCGCGTAGCGGCCGGGCTGGTTGAGCCGGCCGAACGCCCGCGGCGGGAAGCTCGGCGGCTGGTCGAAGCTGTAGTCGATTCGAAGCTCGGGATAGGCGAACAGGCCGCGTGCGCGGGCCTCGACGTCCGGCCGCTCGCCGCGAAGCAGGTAGCGCGCCAGGGCGCCGCGAAGGGCCGCGACGGACTCGTCGAACATCTCGCAAAGCTGATCGATGATGGCTGGGATGGATTCGAGGTCGCTCATCGGGTTTCCCTTCGCACGGCTTCTCGCGCGGGGCTAGAGCGATGCGGGAGGAGCGTCATCCCGGACTTGATCGGGAATCCATGAACACTGCCGTCTGAAACCTCGATCGGCCCTGTTCATGGATTCCGGCTTTCGCCGGAATGACGGGAAGTAGTAGACCGGTCCCGTGCCGAACCTTCCCAACCCCGTCTATTGGGCGATTCCCGGCTTCGTCGGCCTCCTCCTGCTCGAGCTGTGGGTCGCCCGGCGGGGTCAGAGGCGGCTTCATGAGGGCAGGGATACCCTGACCTCGCTCGGGCTCGGGCTCGGAAGCCTCGGCGCCGGGATCCTCTCCGCAGGCCTCGTCGCGGCGCTGTCCCTGTGGGTCTACCGGTTCCACCTAATCGACATCGGATACGCCTGGTGGGCGTTCGTCCTGTGCTTCGTGCTGGACGATCTCGCTTATTACGTCTTCCACCGGTCCGCGCACCGGGTGCGCTGGTTCTGGGCGAGCCACGTCGTCCACCATTCGAGCGAGCGCTACAATCTGTCGACGGCGCTGAGGCAGACCTGGACCGGCTTCCTCAGCCTCAACTTCCTGTTCCGGCTTCCGCTCTTCCTGATCGGCTTCCCGCCGCCGATGGTCTTCTTCTGCGTGGGCCTCAACCTCGTCTATCAATATTGGATCCACACCGAGACGATCCGCCGGATGCCGCGCTGGTTCGAGGCGGTGATGAATACTCCGGCGCATCACCGCGTCCACCACGCCGTCAATCCGCGCTACCTCGACCGCAATTATGCGGGCGTGTTCATAATCTGGGACAGATTGTTCGGAAGCTTCGAGCCCGAGCTGGACGACGACCCGCCGCGCTACGGGATCGTGAAGCCGCTGGGCTCCTACAACCTCTTCTGGGCGGCGCTCCACGAATGGGTGGAGATGGCGAAGGACGCATGGCGCGCGCCGGGGCTCAGGGCCAAGCTCGCCTATCTCCTCCGCGAACCCGGCTGGAGCCACGACGGCTCGCGCGAGACCAGCGAGATGATAAGGGCGCGGTGGCGGGGACAGTCAGGGGACAGTTAGGTAACTGTCCCCTGCCAAGGGGCTGGCCCCGGCCAAGGAGGCTCGGCGGCGGGCGGTGGGATGGGACCGTCATCCCGGCGAAAGCCGGGATGACGAATTAAGGCCAGGCCTCTGTCTGCATCCCCTCAGGCGTGGCCGAGGATCGCCTTGGTCTCGAGGAACTCCTCGAAGGCGTGGTCGCCCCATTCGCGGCCGTTGCCGGACTGCTTGTAGCCGCCGAACGGGGCCATGAAGTCGGTCTCGGCCGAGTTGATGTTGACCTGGCCGGTGCGAAGGCGTGCTGCGATCCTTCGGGCGTGGCCGGTGTCGGAGGAATGGACGTAGGCGGCGAGGCCGTAGGGCGTATCGTTCGCGATCCGGATCGCCTGCTCCTCGTCGTCATAGCCGATGATCGACATGACGGGCCCGAATATCTCCTCGCGAGCGATGGCCATGTCGTTGTCGACGTCGGCGAACACGGTCGGCCGGACGTAATAGCCCCTGTCGAGGCCTTCGGGCTTGCCGGGGCCTCCGACGACCAGGGTCGCGCCTTCGGACACTCCGCGCTCGATCAGGCGCTGGATCTTGGTCCACTGGACGTCGGAGACGACCGGGCCGAGATTGGAATCGCCTTTGGGATCGCCGACCTTGGTCTTCTCGGCGACGGCGCGCGCGGCTTCCTTGGCCTCCTCCATCCGGGCCCTCGGGACGAGCAGCCGGGTGGGCGCGTTGCACGACTGGCCGGAATTGGTCAGCATGTGGCGCATCGCCGCGGTCGTCGCCTTGCCGACATCGGCGTCCTCGAGGACGATGAAGGGCGACTTTCCGCCGAGCTCCTGATGGACCCGCTTGACCGTGTCGGCGGCCGCCTTGGCGACGGCGATTCCGGCCCGGGTCGAGCCGGTGAAGGAGACCATGTCGACGTCGGGATGGGCGGCGATCGCGGCTCCGACGCCCGGACCGTCGCCGTTGACCAGGTTGAATACACCGGCCGGAACCCCGGCGGAATGGAGCACCTGGGCGAAGAGGTAGCCGGAAAAGGGCGCGACCTCCGACGGCTTGAGGACCATGGTGCAGCCGGTGGCGAGCGCCGGGAAGACTTTGGTCGCGATCTGGTTGATCGGCCAGTTCCACGGAGTGATGAAGCCGCACACCCCGATCGGCTCCTTCTTGATCAGGGTTGAGCCTCGAAGCTCCTCGAACGGATAGTCCTTGAGCACTCCGATGGCGGCCTGGAGGTGGCCGATACCGACCGCCGCCTGGGCGCGCTGGGCGAGCGCGGACGGAGCGCCCATTTCCTCGGTGATCGCTTCGGCGATCTCGGCGTAGCGCTTCTGATATTCGGCGGCGATGGACTGGAGCAGCTCCAGCCGCTGTTCGCGCGTGGTTTCCGAATAGGTTGGGAAGGCGGCCTTGGCGGCGGCGACCGCCCGGTCGACGTCCTCGCCGCCCCCCAGGCTGATCCGCCCGGCGACGCTCTCGTCGGCCGGGTTGACGACGTCGAGGGTGCGGCGCTCGACGGGCTTCACCCATTCGCCGCCGATGTAGAAATCGAGATAGTCGCGCATGGTGGTTCCTTTGAGGCGAGTCGGAGCGGCTATAGCCTTGCCTCCCCACGAGTGGAACTCGTGGGGAGGGGGACCACCGAAGGTGGTGGAGGGGTGATCGGGCACAGGCTTTCGAGAGGTGCAAGGCTACCCCTCCACCATGCTTCGCATGGTCCCCCTCCCCATGCTGCGCATGGAAAGGCAAATCCTATTAGAACTTCACGCCCGCCGCGATTCCGTAGCGCCGGGGCTCCAGAGTGAAGACGTTGGTGAACAGGCCCGACGACTGGTCGGTGACGTACTGGCCGGTGATCGCGTCGTTGCCCGTCAAATTCTGGATGAAGGCGCGTGCGAACCAGCGCTCGCCCGGGCCGTTCAGCTGGATCTGGGCGTTGACGATCTCATAGCCCTCGATCCGGTCGATCGGCCGGTTGAAAATGCTTCCGTAGCTGCTGCCCGTGTAGGCGAGGTCGGCGCGCGGGACGATCGTCATCCCCCCGCCGACCGCGAAGGTGTACTGGGCGCCGACCGAGAATTTGTAGTTGGGCGCCTGGGGCAGCTCGTTGCCGCGGATGTTGACCTCCACTCCGCTTCCAAGGACCGTGAAGGGCAGCGGCCCCGTCGGAACCTGGAACAGCCCGCGAAGCGGAGCCGACGGGTTGGCGGCGAGGCCGGCGAGCGCCGAGCAGACCCCGAAGGCGCCGGTCGTGTTCGTGCCCGGAACCGGCTTCGGCCCGGCAAGGCCGATGCCGCCGTTGATCGCCGTGACGAAGGTGTTCACTCCGAGGACGTTGCCGGCGGTGGTCGGCACCACGGCGCAGTTGGACGCGTTCGTCAGGTCCTTGATGATCACCGCGTCCGAGCGCCCACCCGAAGGGTCGCGCGGATCGGCTAGGAGCTTGTCCTCGCTGACCTTGCTGTGGAGGTAGCTCGCATTGGCGTTGATCAGGAATCCGCGGACCGGCTGGACGACGGCCTCGGCCTCGAGGCCGTAGATATTCGCGCTGACATTGTCGTTGACCGAGGTGCGGGCGACGATGCGGCTGAGCTGAAGGCCGGAATATTTGTAGTAGAAGGCGGCGAGGTTCAGCCGAAGCCGGCCGTTGGCGAAGCTGTTCTTCGAGCCGATCTCGAAGGCGTCGACCTTCTCCGGAGCGAAGGTGGCCGGGACGGCGAACACCGCCGACAGCGGCGGGTTGATTCCGCCCGACTTATAGCCGCGCGAATAGGAAGCGTAGAGGAGGTTGTCCGGAGTGAGCTCGTAATCGACGACGGCCCGGCCGGTCAGCCGGTTGAATGACACCTGGTTCTGAGCGAACTCCTGGGCTCCCGGGGTGAGGGCGTCGAAGTCGAGCCCTGCATAGCCGACCGCGTCGGTGATCGAATCGCTTCCGTAGGGGACCGGGACCGCGGCGCCGTTCGCATCCGAGAGGAAGGTGGTGCGCGCCCGGACGAACTTGTCGTCGTGGTTGTAGCGAAGGCCGGCGGTCAGCTTCAGCCGGTCGCTGAACTCGAAATAGGTTTCGCCGAACAGGCCGTAGGACTTGAGGTGGAAGAAGTCCGTGTTGCTCCGGTAGAAGGGCGATGCGCGGAACACGTTCGGATAGGTGAAGGCGCCCGCGGCCCGGGCACCGATCGTCTGCGCCGCGCCGAGGATGGCGGCGGCGTAATCGAGCGGGAAGGCGTTGACGTAGTAGCTGTTGTTGAAGGTCTTGCTGTCGAAATAGATTCCACCGATCAGGAAGTTGAACATCCCGTCGAAGTCGCTGTCGACATGCGCCTCGATCGAATATTGGCGGACGCGCTGGCTGGATTCGTCGAAATCCAGGCTGGTCGAGAAGCAGCCGATCGAGTTGCCGCCGAACACTCCGACATTGTTGGGATCCGCGTCCGACTGGCAGATGCCGCCGGCCGGACCGTTCGGGATCAGGGTGTTGCGGATTTGAGTGAAGATGTTGCCCGCGACCGGAGCGATCGGCGCCGGCGCGGCCGCCGCATAGGCGTTGAGCGCGAGCAGTCCGGGATTGTTCGCGTAGCTGTTCTCGACCGCGAGATTGTAGTCGGTCCTCGAGCGGACCTCGTTCTTCGCATAGCCGCCGGTGAGGGTGAAATCGAGGCTCCCGAAATCGTGGGTGAGCTTCGCCATATATTGCTGCTCTTCGGCGAAATAGGTCGGCCGATAGTCGACGTTCACCGTCCGCAGGTCCTTGGGCACCACGACCCCGGAATAGGTGTCGGGCCCGTAGACGCTTCCGAGCGCCAGCGGCTGGAAGGCGGGCGCGAGCGCCCCGAGCGCGACTCCGAAGAACTCCTTGCTGGTGAGGACGGTGGCGAGAGTCGAATTGCCGTTGGTCGTCTCGAACTCGAGCGAGTCGGGCGAGCAGCCGAGCACTCCGGTCGGGTCGCGGTTGCAGAGCTGTTTCTGGATGCGCGACCGGTTGTCGTCCTCGCGGAAATAATAGCCGATGAGGTCGAGCCGGGTATCGCTGGTCGGCTCCCACGAAAGCGTTCCGCGGACGGCGTAGAGGTCGCGGTCGTCGATCCGGCTGTCGTCGAACAGGTTGCGGGTGTAGCCGTCGCGGTTGAGGTACATTCCGGCGAAGCGGACTCCAAGCGTATCGCCGAGCGGGATGTTCACCATCCCCTTGATCCGCTTGGAATCGTAATTTCCGTATTCGGCCTCGACCGCCGCTGCGAAGGCGTTGAAGTCCGGACGGGCGGTGATGAAGTTGATGACGCCCGAGGTCGCGTTCCGGCCGTACAGCGTGCCTTGCGGGCCGCGCAGCACCTCGACCCGCTCGAGATCGAAGAATTCGGTCTCGAACAACCGGGTCGACAGCAGCGGCATGTCGTTGATGTGGATCGCCGTCGCGCTGTCGCAGGTCACTCCGACGCACAGGTCGCCGATTCCGCGGATGGTGAAGCTCGAAGAGGTGAAGTTGGTCTTGGTGTAGGTGATGTTGGGAAGGGTGAGCTGCAGGTCGGAGGGGTTCTCGATCTGCTGCCGCTCCAGCGCCTCGCCGCTGAAGGCCGAGATCGCGATCGGAACGCTCTGCAACGTCTCGGCCCGGCGCTGCGCGGTCACGATGATGTCCTCGCCGGCGCCCGCCTCGGCGGAGTCGGTGGTGCCGCTCGGCGCATCGCCGCTCGGGCCGAGATCGGACTCCGGCGGTTGCTGGGCGGCATCGGCTTCCGGCACGGTCTGGGCCGAAACCGGAGCCGCGGCTGCGAGCGCGAGCACGGACGCTCCGAGCGCGAGAATCACGTTCCTGTTCATTGCGATGTTCCTCCCCGGGGCCTCGTCGGGCCCGTTGTCCCCAGTACCGGTTTCGTCCGGCAACTTTATGCTTCTTGTCCCACAATCCCCTTGCGCCCTATTGGTGTCAAGCGCAGGCGTCGAAGCGGGGAGACATGGGGGAGCGATGTTGCAAAGCGGGATAAGTCCGTCGGGCCCGGCGGCCGTGCCGGTCGAGCATTTCGACGTCCTCATCGTCGGCGCCGGACTGTCAGGCGTCGGCGCGGCCTACCATCTCCAGAAGGGCAGCCCCGGCCGCTCCTTCGTGATCCTCGAAGGGCGAGGGGCGATCGGCGGGACCTGGGACCTGTTCCGCTACCCCGGCATTCGATCCGACAGCGACATGTACACCCTGGGCTACAGCTTCCGCCCGTGGGAGGAGGCGAAGGCGATCGCCGACGGGCCCTCCATCCTTCGCTACGTCAACGACACCGCCGACCGCTACGGGATCCGCGAGCGAATCCGCTTCGGCCATCATGTGAAGAAGGCCGACTGGTCTTCCGCCGAGGCGCGCTGGATCGTCGAGGCCGGCCGCGCCGAGGGCGGCGAGCCGGTCCGCTTCAGCTGCAACTGGCTGCACATGTGCAGCGGCTATTACAATTATTCGGAAGTCTACGATCCGGGCTTCGCCGGAAGGGACCGGTTCGAGGGCACGATAGTCCATCCCCAATTCTGGCCGGAGGACCTCGATTATTCCGGAAAGAAAGTCGTCGTGATCGGCAGCGGAGCGACGGCGGTCACCATCGTCCCGGAAATGGCCAAGACGGCGGCGCACGTCGTCATGCTTCAGCGCTCACCCACCTACATGGTGTCGCGTCCTTCCGAGGATGTTGTCGCCAACGCTCTGCGCCGGGCCCTCCCCTCCAAGGTCGCCTATGGGATCACGCGGTGGAAGAACGTGCTCCTCCAGATGGCCTTCTTCAAGCTCGCCCGAAAGCGGCCGGCCACGGTGAAGAAGAAGCTGCTCGAGGAGGTGACGAAGCTTCTTCCAGAAGGCTATGACGTGGGCACCCACTTCACTCCGCGCTACAATCCCTGGGACCAGAGGCTGTGCCTGGTCCCCGATTCCGACATGTTCGAGGCGATCGGCAGCGGACGCGCATCGATCGTGACGGGGGAGATAGAGGAGTTCACCGAGAGCGGGATCCGGCTGAAGAACGGCGAGGCGCTGGCGGCCGACGTCGTTGTGACTGCCACGGGCCTGAAGCTCCAGCTGGCGGGCGACATCGCCTTCACCGTCGACGGCGAGGCGCGCGACCTGTCGAAGACACTGAGCTACCGCGGAATGATGTTCAGCGACATGCCGAACCTTTCCTATTCGTTCGGCTACACGAATGCTTCCTGGACGCTGAAGGCGGACCTGACCGGCGGCTATCTCACCCGGCTTCTCAATCATCTCGAGAGGACCGGCGCCGAAATCGCCCTCCCCGCCCGCGAGCCCGGGATCGAGGAGGTGCCCTTCCTCGACTTCACTTCGGGCTACGTCCAGCGCGCGAAGGATGTGCTTCCCAAGCAGGGGTCGAAGAAGCCCTGGAAGCTCTACCAGAATTATGCGCTCGACATGTTCAGCCTCAAATTCTCGTCGGTCGAGGACGGAGTGATCCGCTTCCTCCCGCGCGGGGCGGCCGAGGCGGAGCCGGCCGGGCGGAAGAGGGAGGCGGCATGAAGCTCGAGGGTCGAACCGCGGTCGTCACCGGGGCGGCGAGCGGGATCGGGCGGGGTACCGCCCAGGCCCTGGCCAGGCGGGGGTGCAACCTCGCACTCGCCGACCTCAACGAGGAAGGGCTTGCGGAGACCGCCGCGCTCGCCGGATCGAGCGGGGTGAAGGTCAGTCGTCACCGCCTCGACGTCGCCAGCCGGGAGGCCGTCGCGGCGCTGCCGGAATCGGTCCTTTCCGCCCACGGCCGGGCCGACCTCCTCTTCAACAATGCCGGGGTCGCGATCGGAGGCACCTTCGACCAGGTCGCCGAGGAGGATTTCGACTGGCTGATGGAGATCAATTTCTTCGGAGTGGTCCGGATGACCCGGGCCTTCCTTCCACTCCTCCGATCGAGCGGCCAAGCCCGGATCGTCAACGTGTCGAGCATCTTCGGGATCATCGCCCCGCCCGGCCAGACCGCTTATTCCGCCAGCAAGTTCGCGGTCCGGGCCTTTTCCGAATCGCTTCGCCGCGAGCTCGAGGCGGAGGGAGCGAAGATCGGAGTGACCGTCGTCCATCCCGGCGGAGTCGCGACCTCTATCGCGAAGAATGCTCGGCCGCCGCGCGGAGTGAACGACATCGACCTCGAGGCCCAGAAGGAAAGGTTCGACAAGTTCCTCCGGATGCCGCCGGTCAAGGCCGGCGAGATCATCGTGTCGGGGGTCGAGAAGGACCGTCCGCGGATCATCGTCGGCAACGACGCGCGGTTCATGGCGGCGATGGAGCGGCTGGCGCCGGTGTCCTATTGGAAAGTCCTTGGGAGGGCCTTGAAATGATCCCGTTCCTGCTCGCCGGCGCCGGAGGTCTCGGGCTCCTCGGCGGCGGCCTTGCCGCGTACAGCGGATCCGTCGCCCGGAAGATCGAGAAGGCGGTGCCCCGCGACGGCAAGCTGATCGAGGTCGCCGGGCAGACGATCCATTACACCGACGATGGCTCGGGCCCCGCGATCGTCATGATCCACGGCCTCGGCGGGCAGCTTCGCAACTTCGCGAGACCGCTGGTGGATGACCTGGCACGCGACTATCGAGTGATCCGGATCGACCGTCCCGGCTCCGGCTACTCGCCCCGAACCGCCTCGACCTCCGCTCGCCTTCGCGTTCAGGCCGAGGTCGTCGCCGAGCTCATCCGGATCCTCAAGCTCGACCGGCCGCTCATCGTCGGCCATTCGCTCGGCGGAGCGCTGGCCCTGGCGCTCGCTCTCAACCACTCCGATGTCGTCGGAGGCCTCGCCCTCATCGCTCCGCTCAGCCAGGTCCAGGACATCAAGGACGTGCCCGAGGTCTTCAAGGGGCTCGTCATTCGAAGGGCCGCGGTTCGAAAGACGATTGCCTGGACCCTGGCGACTCCGATGGGGATGGCCACGGCCGACAAGGCGCTCAAGGCGGTGTTCGCCCCGGAACCGGTACCGGCCGATTTTCCGACCGAAGGCGGCGGGCTTCTGGCGATGCGGCCCGACAATTTCTACGCTTCCTCCGCCGACCTCGTCGATCTCGAGGGCGAGCTCGAAGGCATGGTGGAGCGCTATCCGGCGCTCAAGGTCCCGGTCTCGATCCTTTACGCGGGGGCCGACAATTTGCTGAACGCCAAGGTTCACGGCGAGCGTACCGCGAGCGAGATCCCGGGCGCCGAGATCGAGCTGGTCGAGGGCGGCCACATGCTCCCCTTCACCCGGCCCGAGCTCACCGCCGCCTTCGTCCGACGGGCCGCCGCCCGGAAGGAGGAGCCCGATGCCCGACGCGCTGCAGGCTGACTACGTCATCGTCGGAGCCGGCTCGGCCGGCTGCGTCCTCGCCAACCGGCTGACGCAGGACGGCCGAACCCGGGTCATCCTGCTCGAGGCGGGGGGCGACGACCGGCCGATGAAGGAGCCGTCGCAATTCCTCTCCAACGTGATGATCCACGTTCCGGTCGGATATGCGGCGACACTCAAGGATCCCAAGGTCAATTGGCTGTTCGCGACCGAGCCGGACGAGGGGACGAAGGGCCGAAGCCATGTCTGGCCGCGCGGCAAGGTGCTCGGCGGCTCCTCGTCGATCAACGCGATGCTCTACATCCGGGGCCAGCGCGCCGACTATGACGGCTGGCGGCAATTGGGCTGCGAAGGCTGGGCCTGGGACGACGTCCTGCCCTATTTCCGCCGGTCGCAGCACCAGGAGCGGGGCGGCTGCGAAATTCACGGAACCGGTGGGCCGCTCAACGTCTCCGATCCGACCACGGGCCACGAAGTGTCCGAAGCGGTGATCGAGGCGTGCGAGGCGCTCGGCCTGCCCCACCGCGACCCCAACGGGGCGGAGCAGGAAGGCGTCGGCTGGTATCAGGTGACGATCAAGGACGGCAAGCGCTGCTCGGCCGCCGTCGCCTATCTCCATCCGGCGATGGAGCGCTCCAATCTCCGGGTCGAGACCCGGGCCCTGGCCGAGCGGGTCCTTTTCGAAGACAGGCGCGCCGTTGGAGTCGAGTTCGTCCAAAATGGAGTGAAGCGGGTCGCCCGAGCCGAAGCCGAGGTCATCCTCGCGGGCGGAGCGGTCAACTCGCCGCAGCTGCTCCAGCTGTCCGGAATCGGCCCGGGCGCGCTGCTCGCCGGGCACGGAATCGAGGTCGTGGCCGAACTTCGGGGAGTCGGGGAGAACCTTCAGGACCATTTCGTCACCGGCGAGACCTTCCGTCTCAGGAAGGGGGTCGTGTCGGTCAACGAGCTCGTCCGGGGAACGCGCTTCCTCAGGGAGACGCTCAAATACATGTTCGGGAAGAGGGGCCTGCTCACGCTTTCGGCGGCCCATGTCGCGGTGTTCTGCAAGTCGCGCGAGGGCCTCGCCGGCCCCGACATCCAGTTCCACATCCTTCCCGCCACCATGGATCCCGAGAAGCTCGCCGGCGCCCAGAAGATGGAGCTGGAGAAGGAGCCCGGCCTCACCATCGCGCCCTGCCAGCTTCGCCCGGAATCGCGCGGGACGATCCGGATCAAGTCGCCCGATCCCTCGGCCCATCCCGCGATCCGGCCCAATTACCTGTCCGACCGGCTCGACCAGGAGGTGATCGTCGCCGGCCTTCGCTGGGGCCGCCGGATCGCCGGGCAGCCCGCTCTGGCGCGGTTCATCGAGCGCGAGCTGATGCCCGGCCCGGAGGCGGTAACCGACGAGCAGCTGCTCGACCACGCGCGAAGCTGGGGAACGACCATCTACCACCCGGTCGGCACCTGCGCGATGGGCCGCGGACCCGAAGCGGTGGTCGATCCGCGCCTGAGGGTGAACGGCGTCGAGGGCCTTCGAGTGGTCGATGCCTCGGTGATGCCGAGGCTGGTGTCTGGAAACACCAATGCGCCCACGATCATGATCGCGGAAAAGGCAAGCGACATGATCCTGGGAAAGATCGCCTAGGTCCCGGGAAGTCCGGAAAACCGGGACCTTCGGGAGACGCGCAGAGACTTCTCGTCCCGAGGTCTCGGACCCCGCGAGGAGAGACTTGTCAGAGCAGGAAGTCGCTGGTGATCAGGGGCGGGCCCGCCAGGATGATCTGGATCGAAAAATCGGCGCTCCCGTCGCCGTCGACGTCGCCTTCGACGTGCCAGATTCCAGACTCGCCATAAGACCGAAGCTCGCCCGCCGACGATTCCCCGGCACCGGTGAAGGCGGCGCTGGCAATGAAGCGGAAGGCCTGGTCGCCCGCGACATGGACGTTCGCATCGATCCGGCTGAGGTCGATGTCGTCGGCGCCCCCCACGAAATACCGGATCAGGTCGGGCGCGGCGACGGTCGAATCGGTCGTCGAGTAGTAGCGGAAGACGTCACTGCCGTCGCCGCCGGTCAGGGTGTCGGAGCCGCCGTTGCCGGCAAGGATGTCCCCGTTCCGGCTTCCCACGATTGTGTCGTTGTCGCGGCCTCCGAACACCCGGAAGCTTCCATCGTCCTCCGCCGAACCGTCGAACTTCAGGGTCTCGCCCGCCCTCAGCGGAGAAGCGTCGACAGTCATCTGGATCGAGTCGACGTTGCCGTCGACCATCGTCAGGTCGTAGCTGTAGCTCGAGCCGAGCACGCCGTAACGCGTGTCCTGAGCCGAGACCATTCCGATCTGCTCCACGCCGACCAGCTGGCTTGCCCCGAACGTGATCGTATAGTTGCCGCGAAGCGCGAGCTGGTCGATCCCGCCGCCGCCGATCACGAAGTCGCCCGAGCCGAACTGGCCCTGGCCGCCGAAGATGAAGACGTCGTTCTTAGCTCCCCCGATCAGGCGATCGACCCCGCCCCCGCCGTAGACGAAGAAGCTCCCGTCCGTCTCGGCCGAGCCATTGAAGGTGAAGTCCTCGCCGGCCCGGAGCCGATTAGCGTCGACGGTCAGCTGGACTCCCGCGGCGACCGCCGAATCCAGAATCCTGAGGCTGTAATCATAGAAGGCCGTGCCCGGGTCGCCGAAGCGGGTGTCGTCCCCGGGCAGGATCGCGATATTCTCGACCGAAACGAAGTTCGATCCGAGGCTCAGGGCCTTCGCCCCCCAATAATCGCCCTGGATCGCGACCTGGTCGGTGCCTGGTCCGCCATCGACCTCGTCTGCACCGTTCATCGTGGCCCCGAACAGGAAGACGTCGTTGCCCTGACCGCCCTGAGCGGTATCGTCGCCGCCGTCCTGGAGCCGGATGAAGTCGTTGCCGCCGGCCCCGGAGATCCGATTGTCAAAGGCGTTGCCGCGGAAATCGTGAGCGACCTGGGAAGCCGCGCTCAGGATCTCGATGTTGGTTCCGACAAGGCTGTAGGTCGCAAGGGTGGTCCAGATCCGATCGGTGCCCTCGCCGGCATTCTCGATGACAACGTCGCCGATCTCGTTGACGACATATTCGTCGTCGCCGAGGCCGCCGCGCATCGTGTCGATGCCGCCATTGCCTTCGAGCTTGTCGTCGCCGAGCCCGCCCTCGAGCGTATCGTCGCCGCCGAGGCCGATGATGTAATTGTCGAGGTCGTTGCCAGTCAGGCTGAACGCGGTGTCGGCGATTCCGAACAGCGATTCCACCTCAGGAAGGCCGGCGAGGCTGAAGCTCGACAGAGTCGTCCGGATCTGGTCCCAGCCGCCGCCCGCAACCTCGACGATGACGTCCTCGAAAGTCGCGCTGTCGGCAGCGTAGACATAATATTGATCGTCTCCGTCCCCGCCGGCCAGATAGTCCGCGCCGGCGCCGCCGACCAGAATATCCCTGCCGCCGCCGGTTTCGATGCGGTTGGCGACAGCATTGCCTATTACGTAATCGTCGCCGGACCCCGTTCTGAAATTCTCGAGGTTCGCAAGGGTATCGACATTGCCGTGGCTATCGCGCGCCTGTCCCGGCTGGAGCGTCGGCCCGTCGAATATGTAGACGAGCCCCCCGGAAAGGTTGACGGTGATCCCGCCGCCGCCGGTCTCGAGCGAATAATCGGCCGTGTCGACACCGGCGCCCGGCCCGTACAGCCTCCGGCGGTACCAGCTTTTTGCCTGCATTATCAATCGTCGCTTCAATAGGCGGCGCGCAGCCGTCGTACCACCGCCGGGCCGAACGCCCCCCAGCCGAAGTTCGACTTCTCAGCCGCTTGCCCGTCTCAGCGAGGCAAGCGGCGGGTGAGCGGCCCGGATAGGGGCAGGCGGGGCTCGTCGGGCGCTTCGCACCCGGGCCGCTTTCCAGTCCGCCGAAGCGAAAACGCGCTCAGCGCCGCTTCGCCATCCGCCGCCCCAGCCCCTTCGCCATCTTCCCCCACGGCGGGCCGAGCCGCTCGAAGACGTTGACGAAGCCGATCTTGTGGACGGCCCGCGCATGGCTGAAGCGCTTGAAGCCCTCATGGCCGTGATAGGCGCCGATGCCGCTCGCTCCAACTCCGCCGAACGGCAAATTCTCCTGGGCGACGTGCATCAGCGTCCCGTTCAGCGTGACTCCGCCGGAAATCGCACCGTCCAGGACCTGCCAGCGCTGCCGGCGATCGTCGCTGAAGCAATAGAGCGCCAATGGCCGCTCGCGCGCCGCGACGAAGGCGACGGCCTCGGCAAGGTCGCGATAGGGCAGAATCGGAAGCACCGGGCCGAAGATCTCCTCGGTCAGAAACAGGCTGGATTCCGGGGCTCCGAGCAGGATCGTGGGGCCGATCTTGCCTTCCGCCCGAGCGCCCTCGTCCTCGTGGCTCAGAACGGTCGCGCCGCTTGCCCGGGCGGCCTCGACGGCGTCGGCGAGCCGCCGGCGGTGACGCTCGCTGATCAGTCCCGAATAATCGTCGTTGCCGGCGATCGCGGGATAGGAGCGGCGGACCTGCGCCATCAGGGCGTCGGCGAAGGCGCGCTCCTTCCCCTTCGGAACGAGGACGTAATCGGGGGCGATGCAGGTCTGGCCGGCGTTGACGAACTTGCCGAAGGCGATGCTCCGGGCCGCCTTGGCGAGATCGTAGCCGGGGCAGATTATGGTCGGCGACTTGCCGCCCAGCTCAAGGGTCACGGGCACCAGGTTGGCGGCGGCGGCCTGATAGACCTTGCGGCCCACTTCGGTCGAGCCGGTGAACAGCAGATGGTCGAAGGCGAGCGAGGCGAAGGCCTGGCCGACCTCGACTCCGCCGGTGACGACCGCCACCTCCGATTCGTCGAAACGCTCGGCGACCAACCGGCGGAGCGTTTCCGAGAAAACCGGGGTCAGCTCGGACGGCTTCAGCATCGCCCTGTTGCCGGCGGCGACGGCGTCGACGAGCGGCGAGAGGGCGAGCTGGAGCGGGTAATTCCAGGGGGAGATGGCCCCGATCACTCCCAAAGGCTCGTGCCGGACCCGCGCGCTCGCCGGCTGGAACAGGGGATCGACCCTCCGCCGCTCCGGCCGCATCCAGCGCGCCAGATTCTTCCGGGCGTGCCGGATCGCGTTCAGGGTCGGAACGATCTCGAGCAGCTGGGTCTCGGTGCGCGAGCGGACTCCGAAATCGCTCGACACGGAGTCGGCGAGCAGGGACTCGTTGCCGGCGATCAGCGCCCGGAGGCGATCCAGCCGGTCGAGCCGAAGCTCGAGGGTCGCGGCCGGCCCTTGCCTCGAGGCGCGGTGCTGGAGCTCGAAGATTCGCCGAGCCTCGCTTTCGTCGGCGACAGGCCTTGCGGCGGATCGATCGGCCATGATGGTTCCTCCCCAAGCCGCTCCATAGCCTATCCACCGGTGGGTGGCACCTCCTGGCCGCCTTTGGGCTTTGCCTCGCCCGGCCGCCGGTCCATCAGTCGGCGACCAAGGCAGGAGGCCAGAATGACGATCCGAATCGCGATTATCGGCTACGGTAAGATCGCAAGGGACCAGCACGCCCCGTCGATCGCGGCCGATCCCAGGTTCGAGCTCGCCGCCGTGGTCAGTCCGCGCGCTCCGGCCGAGGCCGGAGTCCCGGTCTTCCAGAGCCATGAGGCGCTGCTTTCGGCAATGGCGGGCGAGATCGACGCCGTATCGATCTGCACTCCGCCGACCGTCCGGCTCGAAATCGCCAAGGCGGCCTTCGCTGCGGGCCTCGACGTGCTTCTCGAAAAGCCGCCGGCGGCGACGCTCGGCGAGATAGACGAGATCGACCGGCTCGGCCGCGAGGCCGGCCGGATACTGTTCGCCGCCTGGCATTCGCAGCACGCCGCCGCGGTCGGAGCGGCCGGAGCGGCGCTGGCCGGAAAGACGGTGAGCGCCCTTCATATCCAGTGGCACGAGGACGTGCGCAAGTGGCATCCCGGGCAGGAATGGATCTGGGCTCCGGGCGGGTTCGGGATCTTCGACCCGGGGATCAACGCTTTGTCGATCGCCACCCGGATCCTTCCCTCGCGCCTGTTCGTCCGAGAGGCGCTTCTCGCCTTTCCGGAGAACAAGCAGACCCCGATCGCGGCCCGGATCGCGTTCGAGGGCGAGACGGGCCGCTTCGGAGCCGACCTGGACTGGCGCTACACCGAGGGCGAGCGCTGGACGATCCGGGTCGAGACGGCGGACGGGACGGTCGTCGAGCTGCTCAACGGCGGAGCCCGGATGATTCTGAACGGCGAGGCCCAGGCCGTCCCCGACCGTGGGGAATATCCGTCTCTCTACGACCGCTTCGCCGGGCTCGTCGAAGCCCGGGAAAGCGACGTCGACCGCGAGCCGCTTCGTATCGTCGCCGACTCGTTCCTGGTCGGGCGGCGCGAGACGGCAGAGCCCTTCGTCTGAAATTATGTTCCGTTTTTGTTCTTGACGGACAGGACTTTTCCTACTAGAAGGGTCCTCGGGCGAGTCGCGTATTGCCCGGGGGCTCTTTGAAATTGTGAGCGAAGTTGAACGGCGTCTCCGGCGGCGGAGGGCGCACGGGTTCGGCGGGTCGCATGCGAGGCATGGGACGCCGGACCCGCGCGCTCCGGACCGCGGGCGGGAGGCCGTGGAGGCGGGCCCGGCCGTCCTCCGCCGCCTTCGGGCCGAACCGGGCCGGGCCGGAGTTGCCGCCCGGACGCGGGGATCCTAGGATCGGCGGGGGCGGGAGCCGGGAAAGGATTGGGCGGTGAACGAGCCTGGCGGACGTGGCGATTCGGAAGGGCGCAACCTGACCTTCGGGATGCTCGAGGCGCTCGGGCGGGCGATCGTCACCGGGGCCTATGAGGACCAGCGTTTCCCGACCGAGGCGGAGCTCGCCGACCGGCACAGGGTGAGCCGTTCGGTCACCCGCGAGGCGGTCAAGATGCTGACCGCCAAGGGCCTGCTCACCGCCCGGCCGCGCAAGGGCACCACGGTCCAGCCCTCCTCGTCCTGGAACCTGTTCGACACCGACGTCCTGCGCTGGCTGCTCGAGCGCAAATTCTCGCTCGAGCTGCTTCGCCAGTTCAGCGAGCTCAGGATCGCAATCGAGCCCGAGGCGGCGGCGCTGGCGGCGCGCGAGGCGAACGGAGCGGCGGCCGCCGAGATCCGGGCCGGCTATGAGCGGATGGAAGGCGCGGAAGCTCGGGGCGCGGACCCCCTGGACGCCGATATCGCCTTCCATATCGCGGTCCTCAACGCCTCGGCCAATCCGTTCTACATGCAGTTCCGGGACGTCGTCGCAACGGCGCTCAGGACCTCGATCCGGTTCACCAACCGCTTCAAGGGCCGGACGGCCAGCCTGCCCGCGCACCACGAGGTCCTCGCGGCGATCGAGGCCGGAGACCCCGTCGAAGCGCGCCGCGCGATGGCGGCGATCATCGCCGACGTGATGGCGATGATCGACGACGCCGAGCGCGCCGGCTAGGAGGCCGCCCGTCATTCCGGCGAAAGCCGGAATCAATGAATACCGCCGGAGGGGAGCCCGCGCAGACCCGTGTTCATGGATCCGGGTCAAGCCCGGGATGACGGAGCTGGGAGCCCGAGATCCGACTTACTCGATTGCTTCGCCTCGCTCGCGATGACGGGTTCGCGGCGGACCTCTCCGTGCTACAAGCCGAGGAGGCTACAACCGCATCGAGAGGATTGTTCGCGATGCCTGTCTATCGGTCCTTCCCAAGATGCATGGCGGTGCTGCTGCTCGCGGCGATCGCAGCCGCGGCGCCGGCCGCCGAGCCGAGCTTCGTGCCGGTGTTCCGCGACAATTTCCCCGACCCGCACGTCGTAGAGCATCGCGGCGAATTCATCGCCTACGCGACCAATGCCGGGATCAACCTGCCGATGCTGGCATCGCGCGATCTAGTCCGGTGGACCTGGGTGACCGGCGCCGACGGCAAGCGCCTCGACGGAATGCCGAAGCTCGCCCCCTGGGTGAAGGAAGGTTTCACATGGGCGCCCGAGGTGATGAAGATCGGCGGCAAGTGGCTGCTTTACTACACCGCCGCCCACCGCAGGCGGAACGTCCAGTGCCTCGGAGTCGCGGCCGCGGACGATCCGAGGGGTCCGTTCAGGGACAGCTCCGCCGAGCCTTTGGTCTGCCAGTTCGATCTCGGCGGGACGATCGACGCCAACCCGTTCCGCGACTCCGACGGCAAGCTCTACCTCTATTACAAGAGCGACGGTAACCGGGTCGGAAGGAAGACGGTGATCTGGGGGCAGCGACTCTCGGACGACGGCCTGTCCGTCGCGGGGCCTGCGGCCGCATTGATCGAAGACGACCAGAAATGGGAATGGAAGCTGGTCGAGGCGCCGGCGATGGTCCGCTCGCCCGCGGGGCTTCGGCTGTTCTACTCGGCCGCTTATTACGGCTGGGATCCGAAGGAGCGCCTGTCCCGCTACGCCACCGGCTACGCGACCTGCGCCGGCCCCCTCGGACCGTGCAAGGACGCGCCGGAGAATCCGATCCTGCACAGCTTCAACGATCGCAAGGCCGGCTGCCTCAGCGGGCCGGGCCACACGAGCGTCTTCCAGGCGGCGGGACGAAGCTTCATCGCGTTTCACGCCTGGTCCGCGACCAAGGGGTGCCGCAAGGATAGGGACGAGCGCTTCCTCTACATCGCGCCGCTCGGCTGGGCGG
>DASVQD010000023.1:0-34101 GCA_036389345.1 Allosphingosinicella sp.
CGCCGCAGCTCAAGGACTTCTCGCTTCCGGGCCAGCGCACCACTCCGCCTGCAACCCCCGCCCCCGCCCCCGTTCCGGCGCCCCGGCTTCCGGCCGCCGATCCGGGACCGCCGCCCGAGCCCGCTCCGGCGACCCGCGAGCCCCCGGCGGCGGCCCCCGCGCGGGCCCGCCAGGCCCCGGATCGAGCGGCGGGGACCGCCCCCGCTCCGCCAGCAGCGGCGCCCGAGCCTGCGGCCGCGGCGCCCGAAGCCCAGCCGGAGCCCGCCGAGCCGGTCCAGGCCCCGCCGCCGGCTTCGGCCGGGCCGGCCGCCGAGGCTGTTCCCGTACCCCCTCCCGCCGCGGCCCCGCAGGCGGTCCCGGCCTGGGTCTGGCCCGCGGCCGGCGGAGCCTTGCTCCTCGTCCTCGCCGCCGTCTTCCTGCTTCGCCGCCGGCGCGCCCTCGGCGAGCGGGAGAGCGAGCGCGACCTGGCGCGCGAGTCCATCGGCGGAGCCTTGACGGTCGAGCCCGAAGCCGCGCCGCAGACCCGACCCGAGCCCGGGCCTCGACCCGAAGCCGAACGCCGGCCCGAACCCGAGCCCCCGGCCGTCCCGGCGGCGCCGGCGGCGGCGCGTCCCTGGCTCGAGCTCGACATCGTCCCGGAGCGCGCCGCGGCGACCGAGAACGAGGTCTATGTCCGCTACGCCCTGGCGGTCACCAACAAGGGCGATTCCGACGCCCGCAACATCCGGATCGACCCGCGCCTGTTCAACGCCGGAGCCGAGGGCGAGATGCTCGCCTTCTTCCAGGGACCGATCCACGAGCAGAGCGGCTCGCCGCAGGTCGTCATTCCGCCCGGGGGCTCGCTGAAGCTGAACGGACAGGTGGCGATGCCGAACGCCGAGCTGAGGGAGATCGAGCTCGGCGGCCGGCGCATCTTCGTTCCCATGGTGGCGATCAACGTCGCTTACGACTGGGCCGGAGGCGGCGCCGGCCGGACCTCCCGCTCCTGGCTGGTCGGCCGCGAGGCGGAGGTGCCGACCGAGAAGATGGGACCGTTCCGGCTCGACCTCGGACCGCGAATCTACCGCTCCGTCGGCCGCCGCGAAGCCCGGCTGGTGATGGTCTAGGCCCACCCGCCATCCCGGCGAAAGCCGGGATGACGATTCTCAGGGCAGGAAGTCGCCCTGGGTCAGCGGCCCGCCGGCGACGGTGAGCTGGATGACCAGATCTGCGGCGCCGTTGCCGTCGGTGTCGCCCTCGACGATCCAGTCGCTGCCCGACTGGTAGGCCCGAAGCTCCCCGGCCGCTCCGCTGAACGCGCTGGAGCCGATCCAGACGAACGCCTGATCGCCCGCGGTCAGGCTGTCGGCGTCGATCCGGCCGAGGTCGATCTTGTCCGACCCCGCGGCGAAGTCCAGGATCCTGTCCATGGCGCTCGCCGTCGAGTCCGACGCCGAGAGGTACCGGAAGACGTCCGCTCCGCCGCCGCCGGTCAGGCTGTCGGCGCCGGCATTGCCGGCCAGTATGTCGCCGTTCTGGCTTCCGACGACGGAATCGTTGTCGCGGCCACCGAACACCCGGAAGCTCCCGTCGTCCTCCGCCGAGCCGTCGAACTTCAGGGTCTCGCCCGTCCTCAACGGAGAAGCATCCACGGTCATCTGGATCGAGTCGACGTTGGCATCGACCATCGTGAGGTCGTAGCTGTAGACCGAGCCGAGGGCGCCGTACCGGGTGTCCTGGGCGGAGACCATTCCGATCTGCTCGACCCCGACCAGCTGGCCGGCCCCGAAAGTGATCGTGTAATTGCCGCGAAGCGCGAGCTGGTCGATCCCCGCGCCGCCGGTGACGACGTCGCCCGATCCGAACTGGCTTTGGCCGCCGAAGATGAAGACGTCGTTCTTCGCGCCGCCCGTCAGCAGGTCGACCCCGCCGCCGCCGTAGATGAAGAAGCTTCCATCCAGCTCGTCCGAACCGTCGAAGGTGAAGTCCTCGCCGACCCGGAGGCGGTTGGCGTCCACCACCAGCTGCGCCCCGGCGGAGACGTCGGAATTATCGACGGCGATCCGGTAATCGTAAAAGTTCGTCCCCGGGTCCCCGAAGCGGAGATCGTCGCCGGGCAGGATCGCGATAATCTCGATCGAGTAGAGGCTCATGAAGCTCAACGCACTGATGCCCGTATAGTCGCCCTGGAGAACCATCTGGTCGGTGCCGCCGTCGCCGTGGACGATGTCGCTCCCGGTTAAGGCCGCGCCCCACAGGAACACGTCGTTGCCGGAGCCGCCGTAAACCCAGTCCCTGCCGCCGTCCTGCAAGCGGAAGAAATCGTTTCCGTCGCCCCCCATCATGACGTTGTCGGCCGAATTGCCCCGATAATCGTGGTGCAGGTCGTCGCCGGCCAGAAGCGATTCGATGCTGGTGCCGAACATGCTGAAGACGGGGAGCGTGGTGACGACCATGTCGATCCCCTCGCCGTCATTCTCGATGATGACGTCGCCGATATCGTCGATGACATATTGGTCGTCCCCGAGGCCGCCGCGAAGCACGTCCGCACCGCCGCCGCCGTCGAGGATGTCCTTGCCGGCTCCCGTGATGATCGAATCCGAATCCGCTCCGCCGAAGACGGAAAAGCCGCCGCTGGTCTCGGCCGAGCCGTCGAACGTGAGGACCTCCCCGGCCGTCAGGTCGCGCCCGTCGATTTGCATCCGGTCGGTTCCCGACACGAGCGAATCGGCGGTGGTCAGGCTGTAGGAGAAGCTTCCTCCCGGCGCCGCCTCGTCGAACGAAGTCGAGGCGGACCAAAGGATGAGGCTCTCGATCGAGACCATGTTCGAGCCGGACAGGGTCAGGACATAATTTCCCTTGAGGGCGAGATAGTCGCTGCCCGCCCCGCCCGCGGCCAGGTCCGCCGCTCCGAAATAGGCCCCGAAATAGAGATAGTCGTCGCCGCCCTCGCCGCTCAGCTGGTCGTCGCCCGGGCCGGAAAGGAGGTAGTCGCCTTCGTCGCCGCCGTTGAGGATGTCGTTGCCGGCGCCGCCGTCCAGCTTGTCCTTGGCGCCGAGCCCGACCAGGATGTCATTGCCCTCGTCGCCGCTCGCTATGTCCCTGTCGCCCGTTCCGAGAAAGGAATCGTCGGCGCCGCCGCCCGTGAAAGTCGCCATCCGATCTCCTCCTGCCGCGAACGGCAGTCTCCTTCAAATACGCACCCGGCATTCGGCATCCGGCAGCCCCCCGGCGGCGGCGGTCTGCGTCGGCCCGGGGTCCGCACTCGATTAGAAGCTGAAGGTTTCCGGGAGATTACTCCGTCGTCCCGCCTTCGACGCCGCCCGCTGCGCAAGTCCCTCTCCCGCTTTTCGCGGGAGAGGAGGGGCCCAAGCCGAAGGCTTGGGAGGTGAGGGTCTTGCTGAATCTGAAGTACAGACCCTCACCTCCCACCGCTTCGCGGCGGGCCCCTCCTCTCCCGTAAGGACGGGAGAGGGGAAAGGTGGGACGGTGATTGGCGATTCAGCCTAGAGCAGGAAGTCGCTGTTGGCCGGGTCGAGCTGGCCGGCGACGAAGAGGGTGATCGAGAAGTCGGCATTGCCGTCGCCGTCGGTATCGCCCTCGACGTGCCAGATTCCGGCCTGGCCGTAGACCAGCAGCTCGCCCGCCGACGAGGCGCCGGCGCCGGTGAAGGCGGAGCCCGCGACGATGTGGAAGGCCTGGTCGCCCGCAACATGGACGTCGGCGTCGATCCGGCCGAGGTCGATCTTGTCGGTCCCGCTCAGGAAATCGAGGATCTGGTCCTTCGCGTTCACCGCCGAATCGGTCGAAGCGACGTAGCGGAAGACGTCCGCGCCCGCGCCGCCGGTCAGGCTGTCGGCGCCGCCGTTGCCGGCAAGGATGTCGCCGTTCCTGCTTCCCACGATGATGTCGTTGTCGCGGCCGCCGAACACCCGGAAGCTTCCGTCGTCTTCCGCCGAGCCGTTGAACTTCAGGGTCTCGCCGGCCCGAAGCGGAGCGGCGTCCACCGTCATCTGGATGGAGTCGACGTTGCCGTCGACCATGGTCAGGTCGTAGCTGTAGCTCGATCCGAGCGGGCCGTAGCGCGTGTCCTGGGCGGAGACCATTCCGATCTGCTCGATCCCGAGCAGCTGGCCGGCACCGAAGGTGATCGTGTAATTGCCTCGAAGCCCGAGCTGGTCGATCCCGTCGCCGCCGACCAGGACGTCGCCGGAGCCGAACTGGCCCTGGCCGCCGAAGATGAACACGTCGTTCTTCGCTCCGCCGGTAAGCCGGTCGACCCCGTTCCCGCCGTAGATGAAGAAGCTTCCGTCGGTCTCGGCCGAGCCGTCGACGGTCAGATCCTCCCCCGCCCGAAGCCGGTTGGCGTCGATCACCAGCTGGACTCCCTCGCCGAGCACGGAATCGCTGACGGCGATCTCGTAGTCGTAGGAATTGGTTCCCGGATCGCCGAAGCGGGTATCCGATCCGGCCAGGATCGCGAGATTCTCGATCCCGCTGACGTTGAAGTCGAGATAGAGCGCGGTCTCGCCGGCGTAATTGCCCTGGAGGACGATCTGGTCGATCCCGTCGCCGCCATCGACCTGGTCGGCCGAGTTCATCGACGCTCCGAACAGGAAGACGTCGTTGCCCTGGTTGCCCAGCGCATAGTCGTTTCCGCCCGCCTGCAGGAAGACGAAGTCGTTGCCGCCGCCGGCATTGACGATGTTGTCGGCGGCGTTGCCGGTCAGCGACTGGCCGAGCTCCGACAGGCCCGTCAGATATTCGACGTTCGGCAGGTTCGCGAGGCTGAAGGCGGCGAGATCGGTTCGGATCTCGTCCGTTCCTTCCCCCGCATTCTCGGTCACCACGTCGCCTGCATCGTCGACGACATAGGAATCGTTGCCGGTGCCGCCGGCCATCGAGTCCGCGCCGGCCCCACCGTCGAGCAGGTCGCCGTCGGCTCCACCGATCAGATTGTCGTCCCCGCCGAACCCGAAGAGCTGGTCGTCGCCCTCGCGGCCGTCCAGGGTGTTGGCGCCCTCGTCTCCGTAAAGCTGGTCGTCGCCCTCGGTCCCGAGCGGATCGCCGGCGGCCTTGAAGATCCGGGCGTAGACTCCGCTTCCAATGCCTTCGGTACCGGTCCAGCTGCCGACGATCGAGCCGTCCGTCAGGACGATCGCCACGCCGGTGTCGTTCCAGGTCGTCGCCGACACCTCGAATTGCGGACCGACCGGAGAGCCGGAAGCATCGAACAGGCGGGCCTGCATGCTGTCCAAGGCGGCTGGAGACGTCCCCGCCGACAGCGGCCAGGTGGCGACGAAGCCGCCGTCCGGATGGGCGGCGAAGCTGACCTTGCCCGTGTCCTGCTCGCCGGCATAGTTTGAAAGCAGGACAGGCTCCCCGATCGCCGCGCCGTCGGCGCCGATGATCTGGGCCCTCACCGCCTGCAGCGCCACTCCCGATCCGTTGTCGGAGACCAGCTCTCTCCAGCCCAGGACGTAGCCGCCGCCCGCCAGTGCGAGAAGGGTGAGAGAGCCGGAATCGAGGCCGAGGTTCACGGACAGATAGGGGCCCGCGGCGACGCCGGCCGAATCGAAGAACTGCACCCTGGCCTCGTCCGGATTGCCATCGCTGGCGATCCAGCTCGCCGCAAATCCTCCGTCCGGAGTGGCGACCAGGCCCATCGGCCAGGCCGAAAGGACGGTCGTGACGACGATCTCGGCCCCGGTCTCGGTTCCGGCCGAGTCGAACCGCTGCGCATGCACTTCGCCGGTCTGGGTCACCCAGGCGATCATCAGGTCGCCGTCGCTGAGCTCGACCACGGCCGGGCCTGAGACGTAGTTACCCTGGTCGGTTCCGGCGAAAAATTCGGGGCCCGGCTGGTTGCCGGTCGAATCGAAGATCCGCGCTTCGACGATGGTCGTGCCGTTCGGCCCCCGCTGGGCCGCGCGGACGAGGACGAACCCGCCGTCGGCGAGCGCGGCCACGTCGATTTCCCCCCACCCGCCGACGACGATCTCGCCGGCGACCGGCTCGCCCGCAGAATCGTAGACGCGCATCAGGGTCGCTCCCGGCCTGGCCTCGGAATTATATTCGATCCAGAAGAGCGCGAAGCCGCCGCCCGCCAGCGCGACCGCGGTCCTGCTGCTCTGATCGGCCGTCGACGTCGTGTTGACGGCGAACCGGTCCCCCGCCGACCAGCGCTTCTCCGCTTCGATATCGGTGACGTCGAGGATGAACTGCTCATCGTAGGACTGGCCGTTTATGTCGGTGGCGCGGATGATGACGGCCGCCTGCGGCGCGGTCTCGAAGTCGAGCTTGGCATTGTCGTCGACGACCAGCTGATCGCCGTCGATCCGGAAGGCGCCGCCGGTGCTGTCGGAGACGATCTCGTAGGTGAAAAGGCTGTTTACCGCCCACGTCGCCGAGACTCTCGCGACGGCGAGGTTCTCGGCGGCATTCTCGCTCAAGGTCGTAGCCGAGAGCACGATATCCTCGTCCCCCGGCACGGAGGCGGTCAGGATCTGCGACTTTACCGCATAGCCGTCGACATCGCCGCCGGTGAAGCTCTCGTCGCTCCAGACGATCACGATGTCACCGGACGGCATGACCTCGAACCTGGCCCCTGCCTGGCGTCCGTCGGCGACGGTGCCTATGATGAACTCGGTTCCCACCCGGCCTCCCGCCGAGTCGAATATCTGGCCGTAGACGTCGGATAGGGACCCGTCCTGGCCCGGAGCGCGCCAGGTGATGATGAAGCCGCCCCCGGGAAGCGCATCGACGTCGGGGTCGCCCTGGTTGCCCGGGGTCGACGCGTGGACGACGACCTCGGCGCCCACCTTGGCGCCGCTGAAGTCGAACCTCTGCGCCCGGACGTCATACTCTATGTCGAACGCCGTGGGATCCTGTTGCGCCCAGGTTACGACGAAACCGTCGGCGAGCACGGCGACATCGGTCCGGCTGAAGCCGCGGCTGTCGGTCGCGTTCACCAGGATCTCGGCGCCGATTTTAGCCCCGGCCGCGTCGAACAATTGCAGCTTCGCGGACCCGAAGTCTTCGAAGGGGGGAAAGTTGGTCCAGACGGCGACGAACCCTCCCGACGGGAGTCCGGCGACGCTGGCATGCCGCTGAAAGCCCGCGATGGTCGTGTTGACCAGGATCTCGCCGCCCAGCTTCGACCCGGAGGAATCGAAAAGCTGCGCCTTGAGTCCGGTGTAGCTGCCGTCGCTATATTCCTCCCAGGTCACCGCGAAACCGCCGCCCGCGAGCCCGGTGACCCGCGTATTCTGCTGGTCGGAATTGGTCTGCGTATTGATGAGGAACTCGCCCCCGGCCCGGGTGCCGTCCGCCTCGAAAATCTGCCCGCGGACCGCATAGCCCCACGTATCGCCGCCGGTGTGGCTCGAATCGGTCCAGGTGACGACGAATCGGCCCGATCCGACGCCGCGATGGTAGGGCCGAACTGGTCCCCGGCGATCGTTCCGTTGACGAGGAACTCGCTGCCCAGCCTGTTGCCCTGAGAGTCGAAGCGCTGCGCCTTGATCGCGACGCCGGTCGGGTCGCCGCCGATCGTGCTGCTGTCGGCCCAGGTCACGACATAACCGCCGCCCGGAAGGACCGCCACGTCGGCCGCGCTCTGATGACTGCTCGTTTCAGTGTTGACGAGCGTGTCGGCGCCCTTGCGGCGATACAATTGGACCATGCGGATTCTCCCCGAAGCGCGCAGATTTGCGGCGCGATCCCCGCGTAGGCGCCTGACAGAGAACTATTTGCTTCACAAGCAGCGTCAGCCCGAAATCCACTCCGTATCGGAGTAAAGCAAATCCGCGCCGGCGGTGGCCTGGACGGCAAGCCCGGAGGCCTCGGGAACGACATGCTCGAGATAGTAAAGGCAGGCGGAGCGCTTCACTGTCGAAAAGTGTCGATTCTCGTCGATTCCTCCACTTTCCACCACCTCCAGCTGGCGCTTCATCAGCCAGCCGCACACCAGAGTGGAGAGGAGGGTCAGGAAGGGGTACGACCCCGCCAGCCGGTTCTCGGCCCCCATCCCGACCAGCTTTTCGACTACACTTTCGACCACTTCCGCCAACTCGAGCAACGGTCCCCCGGCTTCCGATCGTATCTCGCGGAGCAGCCGCCTCACCGTCTCGCCCCCCTCCAGCCCGAGCTTTCGGCCGACTAGGTCGGCGGCCTGGATCCCGTTCGTCCCCTCGTAGATGGGCGCGATCCGGATATCGCGGTAAAGCTGGGCGGCGCCGGCCTCCTCGATGAATCCCATCCCGCCATGCACCTGCACGCCGAGGCTCGCCACCTCGCAGCCGATGTCGGTGCCATAGGCCTTGACGAGCGGCGTGAGCAGGTCCGCCCGGGCCTGAGCCGCCCTGTCGCCGAGAGTGGCCCGGTCGGTCTGGCCGGCGGCATAATAGCAAAGCGCCCTGGCCGCCTGGGTCAGGGCCGTCATTCGAAGCAGCATCCGGCGAACGTCGGGATGTTCCGCGATCGCCGCCGGCCGCCCTTCCCGGACTCCCTGGACCCTCTGCCGGGCGTAGGCGAGAGCGGCCTGGGTCGCCCGCTCGCCGATCGACACGCCCTGGAGTCCGACGTTCAGCCGGGCGTTGTTCATCATCGTGAACATCGCACGCATTCCCCCCATCTCCTCGCCGATCAGCCAGCCCCGGCACCCGCCATTGTCGCCGAACGCCATCACGCAGGTCGGCGAGGCGTGAATCCCCAGCTTGTGCTCGATCGACACGCATCTCAGGTCGTTGGCCGTCCCGTCGGCAAGGACCTTCGGCACCAGGAAGAGCGAGATCCCCTTGGTCCCCGGAGGCGCCCCGGGGGTCCGGGCGAGGACGAGGTGGACGATATTGTCGGCGAGGTCGTGATCGCCGAAGGTGATGTAGATCTTCTGGCCGCTCACCCGCCAGCTTCCGTCGCCGGCCGGCTCCGCCCGGCTCTTGAGAGCGCCCACGTCGGAGCCCGCCTGCGGCTCAGTGAGGTTCATCGTTCCGGTCCATTCGCCGCTGATCAGCCTTGGAAGCCATTCGGCCTTCATCTCGGGCGAGCCATGATGCTTCAACGCTTCCACCGCTCCGGCGCTCAGCATGGTCACCAGCGAGAAGGCCATGTTGGCCGAGCCGAGATCCTCCATGACGACGGTTGCAAGGACGAGCGGAAGCCCCTGCCCGCCCTGCTCCGGAGGCCCGGCAAGCGTTCCCCAGCCACCCTCGACATAGGCGCGATAGGCCTCGCGGAAGCCGGGCGGCATCGTCACCCCGTCGGCCGACCATTTCGCGCCCACCTGGTCACCGACCCGGTTGAGCGGCGCGAACTCGCCCGCGGCGAACTCGCCGGCGCCTTCGAGGATGGCGTCGACCAGGTCGGATGTGGCCTCCGCGAAGGCCGGGTTGCCGGCGAGCTCTTCCATCCCGACGATATGGCGGAGCACGAAACGCTGGTCGGCGACGGGAGGCGTGTAGGTCATCGGGAGCCTTCGGGTTGCGCGGCGGTGAAGGCCGCTATAGCCCGCACGGGTGGAGCCGCAAAACCCGCCATTCGAGACCCGGGTCCGACTTGCCGACGAAGCGGGCATCGCCGAGGCGGCGCGCCTCATCCTCGCCGGCTTCCCGGTCGCCGTGCCGACGGAAACCGTCTACGGGCTCGCGGCCGATTCCACCAATGCCAACGCCGTCGCCCGAATCTATGCCGCCAAGGGCCGGCCGGCGTTCAACCCGCTCATCGTCCATGTGAAGGACGTGGCTGACGCGCAATTGCTTGGGACGTTGCCGGACGGCGGGCGCGCGCTCGCCGAGGCCTTCTGGCCCGGCGCTCTGACCCTCGTGGTGCCGGTGCGCGAGGATAGCGGCCTGGCGCCGTCCGTAACCGCCGGGCTCGCCACGGTCGCGCTTCGCTGCCCCGCTCATTCCGCGATGCGGTTCCTGCTTGCCGCCGCCGGCCGGCCGCTTGCCGCGCCGTCAGCCAATGCCAGCGGGGGAATCAGCCCGACCCGCTCTGAGCATGTCCTGGCCAGCCTGGGCGGGCGGATCCCGCTCATCCTCGACGGCGGGCCGACCGAACGAGGCCTGGAATCCACCATCGTCGCGGTGGACGAGGACCGCGTGCGCCTTCTGCGGCCGGGTCCGATCGGGCTGGACGAGATCGAAGCCGCACTCTCTCCTTCGTGGCAAGGAGGTGCCAATGGCGGCCGAAACTCCGACACCGCGAAAGTTTCGCAACGCTCGCCTATCCACCCCCGACCCCTCCCTTCCAGTAAGGGGAAGATCGAGGCGCCGGGTCAGCTGGCCAGCCACTACGCTCCGTCCAAGCCGCTCCGCCTCGACGCGGCTTCCGCCTCCGGTGACGAATGGCTGATCGGCTTCGGTCCGGTGGAGGGCGATGACAATCTCTCGCCCTCCGGGGACCTCGCCGAGGCCGCCGCGCGCCTCTTCGACGCGCTCCATCGCGCCGACGCCCAGCCCCGCCCCCGGATCGCCGTCGCCCGGATTCCGGGCGAAGGGATCGGCCTCGCCATCAACGACCGGCTGCGCCGGGCGGCGGCGCCGAGGGGAGTGGACTGATTCCGCTCGCACTTCAGGCCGGGCTTTGGGGCCTGCTCAGCGGGTCCGCTCTGCTCCTCGGAGCGCTTGCCGGCTGGTTCCTGCCGATGAAGCGCCGGGTCGTCGCGGCGATCATGGCGTTCGGGGCCGGGGTCCTCATCTCGGCCCTGTCCTTCGACCTGATGGACGAGGCGTGGCGCCGGGGCGGAGTCTGGCCGGTCGCCGGCGGCTTCTTCGGAGGCGCTCTCTTCTTCACGATCTGCAACGCGCTGCTCTCGGCCTGGGGCGCGCGTCACCGCAAGCGCAGCGATCCGGACCTGCGCAAGACCCATGGCGAAAATAACGGCGCAGCGCTCGCGCTCGGGGCTCTGATCGACGGGGTCCCGGAATCGATCGTCATCGGGGTCAGCCTGCTGGAGGGCGGAGCGATCGGCTTCGTCGCGGTGATCGCCGTCTTCCTGTCCAACCTTCCCGAGGGACTCGCCAGCGCGGCCGGGATGAAGGCCGAGGGGAAGAGCGCGGCGTTCGTGTTCCTTCTCTGGAGCGCGATCGCGGTAGCCGCCGGGGCCGCGGCGCTGGGCGGCTACGTCGCCTTCGAGGGAGTCGACCCGGCCGCGGCGGCCGCGGTCCAGGCCGTCGCTGCAGGAGCGATCCTGGCGATGATCGTCGACACGATGGTCCCCGAGGCCTTCGAGGGCACCCAGGACTATGCGGGCCTCATCGCCGTCAGCGGCTTCCTCGCCGCCTTCCTGCTTTCCAAGCTCGGCGGCTGAAAAAAAGGGCGGCCGAAGCCGCCCCTTTCCTCCCGCCCCCGTCATTGCGAGGAGCGAAGCGACGAAGCAATCCAGTGGCCTTTGCGGCCCGGGTGGATTGCTTCGCTTTGCCCGCAATGACGAGGGAGAGCCGCGTTACTTCGCGGCCTTCTTGCCGCGCGCCTTCTCGGCCTTCTCGCGGGCTTTGCGCTGCTTGTCGGTCTCGGCCATCATGCTGACCCGGGCCGGCGTGTAGCTCGCCGCGATGACCGCGGCGCCGTTGTCGCCCATGACCAGAGGAATGGCGTCGACGGTGCGGGCCGTGAACTCACGGCCTTCCTCGATCTTGGCGCTCTTGCCCTTGACGAGCATTCCGCCGACGAGACCGGCCGCGACGACCGCTCCGACGGTTGCGCCGGTGCGGCTGTCGCCCGCCTGGTGGTGGCGTCCCTCGATCGGGATCTGCTGTCCGTTGAGATCGATGTAGCGGAAGGTGAAGTCCATCTTGCCCGACTTGCCGAACCCGCCCTTGCCGGTGCGGCGAGTGACCTGGGCGACGGCCCGGGTCCCGCGCGGGATGACCGTCATTCCATTGGCCCTGACGTCCTGAGCGACGGTCAGCGAGAATTTCTCGCCGAGCCGGTGCGACTTGCTGCTCACCGTCTCGTTCATCGTCATGACGATTTCGCTGTTGGCGGGAAGCATTGCCTCGGACGCCATCGGCGAGTGAGCCTCCGCAACTGCGGGTTGGGCCGCCGGAACGGCCTGGGCAAAGGCCGCGGATGGAACAAGCAACAGAGCTGCGCCGGCGCAAAGCGCCGAATTGATCTTTTTCATTGAAAACCCCCCAAGAAGAGTCGCCCTTATACGACTCGCGGGGAAGAAGCTGAACGACCCGTCGGCCACTGACAAGTAGCAGAGATCGCAACTCCTTATAATTTCGGCCTAAACGCCAGAAGTGTGGCTTATTTCGGATATGTTATTGTCAGAACCGATAAGCTACTGCGTTATAGTCATCGTTTATAACGTATTTATTCAAGCAAGGTCCGGCGCTTCCAATCAATCGCCCAGGTCGCAGCCCGGGCTTTCCGGCCGCTTCCAGCACCTCAGCGCCTGCTCGAACGCCGCAGGCTCGGGGGGGCCGCCGTCCTGGAAGGCATATTGGAAAACGTAGGAGCCCTTCGCCGCGGCCTCGTCTCGGTAGATGAGCGGATCGGTGGCCCCTTCGCCGTTCTGGACGACGAGCCTTCGAAATCGCGCCAGGTCCGCCGGTCGAAGGGCGCCCGAGGCGCAGAGCCGGCGCGCGGCGGTGACGAAGCGGTCGCGCGTGAGAGCGGCGAGGGGCCGCAGCCGCGCCGGGCGGGAATCGTGGCCGGCCGCGGCAAAGCTGCCGTCCACCGATGCGGTCACCGAGATCCGGCACTGCGGACCCGCTTCCGCCGCGGCCGGAAGAGCCGCTGCGACCAGCGCAAGCAGGCCCATGGCCAGCGCTCGGGGGGCCGTCAAGCCGCCCCCGCCGCCTCGCCCTTCACCCGGTGGGCGAAGCTCTTGCGAAGCTTCTTGAGCTTGGGCGGAATGACGGCGAGGCAATAAGGGTTGCGCTGGCCTTCGCCGGCCCAATAATCCTGGTGATAATCCTCGGCGGGATACCATTGCGACGCCGGCTCGATCGTCGTTACGATATCCGCCGGCCAGTCGGCCCGGGCCCGCTCGATGGCGCGGTGGACGGCGCCTTCCTGATCGTCCGATAGCGGGAAGACGGCGGAGCGATATTGAGTGCCGACATCGTTGCCCTGGCGGTTGAGCTGGGTCGGGTCGTGGGTGGCGAAGAACAGGTCGAGGATCTCGTCATAGGAGATGATTTCCGGATCGAAGGTGAGCCTGATCGCTTCGGCATGGCCGGTGCCGCCGCCGCAGACCGCCTTGTAGGTCGGGTTGGGGACGCTCCCGCCGATATAGCCGCTCTCGACCCTGGTCACTCCGATGACGTCGTTGAACACGGCCTCGGTGCACCAGAAGCACCCGCCCGCCAGGATCGCCTGCTGTTCGGCCATATCGTCACTCCTTTTCGCTGTGAGTGGGAGATAGGGGGTGGGGCGCGCGAAACCAATCCTCCCCGCGATTTCGCGGGGAGGGGGACCATGCGAAGCATGGTGGAGGGGTAAATGGCGTTGAACCGGCGGATCACGCGAGAACCACCCACCAAGAGCCAACCACCCCTCCACCACCCTTCGGGTGGTCCCCCTCCCCATCTCGCGATGGGGAGGACTAGGCGCGCGGCCCTTCCGGAAGCGCCTGACTGATCTCGAGCATGTCCGCCCAGGGATCGCTCCGCTGCCTGGCGATCAGGGCGGGGACCGTCTCCACCGTATAATCGCAAGGATCGAGCCCCGGCTTCACCTGCTCCCATCGGATCGGCATAGCCACCGGAGCGCCCTTTCGCGAGCGGGTGGAATAAGGGGCGACGGCCGTCGAGGTCGGGTCGTTGCGCAGATAGTCGATGAAGATTCGGCCGACCCGATCGGCCTTGCCGGCGGTGGTCAGATATTTGTCGGGCGAATCCGCCGCCATCTGCGCCGACAGGCCCTTGGCGAAGCTCTTCACCTCCTTCCAGGGGGACGTGGCGTCCACGGGCACGACGACGTGAAGCCCCTTGCCGCCGGTCGTCTTGACGAAGCTGACGAGCCCGAGCGCCTTCAGCCGGTCGCGAACCTCCCGGGCGGCCTCGATCACCGCTTCGAAGCCGAGCCCTTCGGCGGGATCGAGATCGAAGACGATCCGGTCGGCGCGGTCGGGAGCCTCCACCTTCACTCCCCAGGGATGCATTTCGAGCACCCCCATCTGGACCATCGCGACCAGGCCCGGAGCGTCGGAGATGTAGAGATAGGGCTCGTCGAAGCCCGGAATCGTCACCTCGTGGAGCTGCTCGAGCACTCCGGAGCCGGCATGGCGCTGGTAGAAGCATTTCGTCCCCTCGCCGGTCGGGCAGCGGACCATGGTCACCGGCCGGAACGCGACATGGGGAAGCATCCGGTCGGCGATCGCGACATAATAATCGGCGAGCTGGCCCTTGGTGATCCCCTGCTCGGGATAGAGTATCTTGTCGGGGTTGCTCAGCCTCACACCTTCGACGATCCGTTCCGGCTTCATCACGCTCCCCTAAGCTGGTCGGCAAGAGTGTCCGCAGCGGCCTCGGGCTGGAGCTGGTCCATCCGGCACTGGGCCGGCGCCTTGTCGGGCCTCCAGCGGAGGAACTTGGTGCCGTGGCGGAAACGGCGGCCGGTGACGTGGTCGTAGCGCACCTCGGCGATCAGCTCCGGTCTGAGCGGCTGCCATTCCCCGGTCCGCTCGGTGGACCAGCGGCTCGGCCCGCCCGGAGCGTCGCCTGTGAAGCCGGGTCCCTCGACCAGCGCCTCGAGCCTCCGGGTGAGAGCCGCCTTCTCGTCGGCCGGGATCGACGAGGTGAAGCCGACATGATGGAGCAGCCCGTCCTCGTCGTAGAGGCCGAGAAGGAGCGAGGCGACCTCCTTGCTGTTGGTGCCGTAGCGAAAGCCGCCGACGACGCAGTCTGCGGTCCGCATCGTCTTGATCTTCATCATCGCCCGCTCGCCCGATTCGTATCTGCCGTCGAGGCGCTTGGCGATGACCCCATCGAGCGCGGCCCCGACCTGGTCGAGCCACCCGCGGGCCACCTGCGGATCGGCGGTGCAGGGTGAAAGCAGCAGGTCGTCATGCTGCTCGGCCGCGTAGATGATCTCGAGCGACCGGCGCCTCAGCTCCAGCGGAGCCTCGAGATAGCTGGTCTCCTTCGAGAAGAGCAGGTCGAACAATACCACCTGGGCCGGGGTCTCTCGGGCGAGGCGGTTGACCCGGCTCTCGGCGGGATGGAGCCGGAGCTGGAGTGCGTCGAACGAAAGCGATCCGTCCACCGGGATGACGAGCTCGCCGTCGAGGACGAACCGGTCGGCCTCCATCCCGAGCACCGTGTCGACGACCTCCGGAAAATAGCGGCCGAGGGGCTTTCCCGACTTCGACATCAACGCGACTTCGGGCCCGTCGCGGAAGATCAGGCAGCGGAACCCGTCCCATTTGGGCTCGTACTGCCACCCTTCGCCCTCGGGCAGCGAATCGACGAGCTTCGCCTCCATCGGGGCCAGCCCGGGCTTCACTTCAAGGCGATCGAACTCGGCCATTAGCGAGTCGAAAGACGCTTCCACAGCCCGCCGGGTTCCGCGCACGCTTCACCGACGCCGTTACGGCCCGGTAACCAACCGGAGCCGTAATCAATGCGGCGAGTCGAGGACCCGACGGGATGAAGCGGCTGCAGTTCACTGGAACTTAAGGACAAAAGCTATAACTTATGACTCGAGAGCTGAGGGGAAAATCTTGATCTACTCGCGCAGGCAATTGCTTGGTGCCGGTCTTTCGGCCGGTTTTCTCGCCACGGCGGCCCAGGGCCAGACCCTGGCGCAGATCGTCGCAGGCCTCAAGGATCCGGCGCCGAAGCCGCTTCCGCAGGTGCAGGTCCACCCGAGGAGCGTCCCGGCCCAGCCCCGGGTCGCCGTCGACGGGGCGATCGACCCGCGCCTCCTCGCCCGCGCCCGCGCCTCCTTCGAGCGCCATCGTTCGCAGCTTCGCCACACCGACGTCGTCGGAATCGCCGACTTCAGCCGCCCGTCGCACGACCACCGCTTCTTCCTGCTCGACACCCGTTCGGGCCGGGTGAGCAACCATCTCGTCGCCCACGGCCGCGGCTCCGATCCTGACCATAGCGGCTTTCTCGAGCGCTTCTCGAACGCGCCCGGCTCCGAGGCCTCCTCGCAGGGCGGGTACCGCACCGGCGACTATTACCAGGGCAAATACGGCCGCTCGCTCCGCCTTACCGGCCTCGACTGGAGCAACTCCAATGCCGAGACCCGGGCGATCGTCGTCCACTCGGCCTGGTATGCCGAACCCGAGCAGCTCGCCGCCCACGGCAAGCTCGGCCGCTCCGAGGGCTGCTTCGCCCTCCCCTACAACAGTCTCCAGCAGGTCCTGGCGCGCCTGGGGCCGGGCCGATTCCTTTACGCGGACAAGCTGGCCTGAACCCACCGGAAAGCGCGTAGTTTCATCATCTCGCCAGCCGCCCATGGCCGTGACAATTTCAGCCCGGTTCATCCGAGGAATGGCGATGCTCAAACTGACCCTGCTGGCGCTGCTGTGCACATCGATTGCCGGTACGGCTTCGGCCTTCCAAGGATCGTCGCCGGTGGTGCCGGGCGGCCGCGAAGGTCCATCTGGCCCACCTGCTCCGCAATGAAGATTATCCCGCTGCCGCCCGTGCCGCGCGCGAACAAGGCCTGGTGGAGTTCAGACTCGATGTCGGTCCGAACGGCCGGGTCACGGGGTGCACGATCACGCAGTCCAGCGGTTCGGCCGTGCTCGACTCGACCACCTGCCGACTGATGAGGTCACGGGCCCGCTTTACACCGGCCGTCGACGCAGGCGGCGCCACGGTCGCGGACAAGGTCGACGGCAGGATTGTCTGGCGGCTTTAGAGCGCTGTCATCCTTGTTCCACCGTCATTGCGAGGAGCGAAGCGACGCGGCTCCAGCGGTCTTCGAGGCCGTACTGGATTGCTTCGCTTCGCTCGCAATGACGGAAGCGGCTACCGAAGCGGCCAGACCGCGAGGATGAGCGGCACTCCGACGCACACCACGATCACCGACAGCGGCGCTCCGAGCCTCGCATAATCGCCGAATTTATAGCCGCCCGGCCCCATCACCAGGGTGTTGCACTGGTGGCCGATGGGCGTGAGGAAGTCCGAGCCCGCACCGACCGCGACAGCCATCAGGAAGGCCTCCGGGCGGTAGCCCAGCCCGCCCGCGAAGCTTGCGGCGATCGGAGCCATGACCAGCACCGTCGCGGCGTTGTTGAGGAACGGGGTCACGGCCATCGCGGCGACCATGATGAGTGCGACGGCGCCCCAGGCCGGCAGGGTCGCGGCGAAACCGGACAGATGATGGGCGATGAGGTCGGTCGCTCCGGTCGTCCGCAGTGAGTCGGAGACCGGGATGAGAGCGCCGATCATCACCAGGATAGGCCATTCGATCCGCCCATAGGCCTCCCTCGCCGGCAGAGCGCCGGACAGCATGATGAGAGCGGCGGCTCCGAAGAAGGCGACGGCGACCGGAACCCAGCCGGCCGCGGTCAGGGCCATGGCGGCGGCGAGGATGGCGAGCGGAATGAGGCCTCGCCGGGCGTTGCCGAGCCTCAGGCTCCGCTCGGCGAGCGGAAGGCAGCCGAGCTCCCTCAGCCGCTCGGGCAGGGTGTCCAGGGCCCCCTGGAGGACGACGACGTCGCCCGCGCACAGGACCACGTCGCGAAGCCGCCGGGTGATCCTCTCCCCGCGGCGGGAGACGGCGATGAGGTTGACCCCGTGGCGGTCGTGGAGCGCGACCCGCCCCGCGGCGGTCCCCGCGAGGATCGAGTCGCGGCCGATGACGGCCTCGATCACTCCGACATTGGATGAAGCCGTCCCGGCCGCGGCGTCGCGATGATGGCCCTCGAGCTCGAGGCCGACGGAGGCTATGACCCGCTCGAGGGCCTCGGGCTCGCCCTTGAGGATGAGGACGTCGCCCGCCCGGATCACCGCGTCGGGGAGGGGCATCGTCGCCCGCCTGTCCCAGCGGTGGATCCCGGTCAGCTCGACCCCCTTCTCCAGCAGGTCGCGCAGCTCGGCGACGGTCTTGTCTTCGGCCGGAGACCCGGGCGGGACTTCGGCCTCGGTGGCGTAATCCTCGATGTCGAGCGCCTCGCCCATGGTCGGGGCCGCCCGGCGGTCGGAGGGAAGAAGCCGGTGGCCGAAGCGGAGGAAGAGGAGGCCGGCCGCCGCGACTCCCGCTCCGACCGGAGTATAGTCGAACATCGAGAAGGGCTCGCCCGTCATCTCCTCGCGCACCCGGCTGACGATGATGTTGGGCGAGGTTCCCACCAGGGTCATCAGCCCTCCCAGAAGCGAGCCGAAGGCCATCGGCATCAGGAAGCAGGACGGCGAGCTGTCCGACCTCTTCGCCATCCGGAACGCGGCCGGCATCAGCATTGCCAGAGCGCCGATATTCTTGACCAGGGCCGAGAGCAGGGTGACCGAGCCGACCAGGACGGTGAGCTGCGAGCCCATTCGGGTCATTCCCCCGCTCAGCCGGCCGATCGCCGCCTCGACGACTCCCGATCGCTCCACCGCCGCGGAGATGACGAGGGCCGAGGCGACGATGACGACGATGTCGTCGGCAAATCCGCCGAACGCGTCCTCGGGCTTCACCAGGCCGAGGAGCAATGCCGCGAGCAAGGCGAGGACCGCGACGAGATCGTAGCGCACCCGCCCCCAGATGAAGAGAAGCATCATTCCGGCGAGCAGGCCGAAGGCGGTAAGCTGGGGGGCGGTCGCGGTCACGGGTTGGGTCGGAACGCGGGAGGGGCGATTCCTATCCTCGCAAACCCGTCATCCCAGCGAAGGCTGGGATCCCAGGGGGTGAAGAGCCCCGGCGCCTTTCGCCCGCCGGGGCCCCAGCCTTCGCTGGGGCGACGGAGGGGGCCCTACCCTTCCCTCACCCGCCCCCCTTCGACGTGGATCAGCCGGTCGCAGGCCGCCAGGGTCGTCGCGCGGTGCGCCACCGTGACCAGGGTCATGTCGCTCCGAAGCCCCTGTAACGCGGCCAGGACCGCGCGCTCCGTGCCCTCGTCCAGGGCGCTCGTCGCCTCGTCGAGGATGAGCAGCCGCGGCCGGCGGTAGAGGGCGCGGGCGAGGCCGATGCGCTGGCGCTGGCCGCCGGACAGCCGGACTCCGCGTTCGCCGACATAGGTCTGAAGCCCGTCGGGCAATCCGGCGAGAAAGGTCTCGAGCTGGGCCGCGCGCACCGCCGCCTCGAGCCGCTTGGGGTCCATGTCCCCGCCACCCCGCGGGAAGGCGATGTTGGCGGCGATCGTGTCGTCGGCGAGATAGATGGCCTGTGGAACGTGGGCGAGGCCGGCCTGCCAGGCCGGCCGGGTCGCCGCGTCGAGCGGCCGGCCGTCGACGAGGATGGCGCCCTCGTCCGGCTCGAGAAGGCCCATCAGCAGGTCGAGCAGGGTGGACTTGCCGCCGCCGGTCGCGCCCGCGATTCCGACATGCTCGCCGGCGCGGATCCGGAAGCGGACGTCGCGAAGCGCGAACCGGCCCTCGGGATAATGGAAGCCCACCCCCTCGAACTCCAGCTCCCGCTCGATCGAGAGCGGCGGAGCTTCCGGCTGCGGCGGCGGAACGGGCATTTCCATCATCTCGATGACGTCCTGGAAGGCCCGGTAATTGCCGCTCGCCACGCTCCAGCCGTGATAGGTCTGCTGGAGCAGTGGCAGAAGCCGCTGGGCGCCGAGAGCCAGGGCTCCGAGCACCGGGATCGCCTTGACCACCCCGCCCGGCTCGAGGCTCATCGCCAGAGTCACCAGGGCGATGGCCACCAGTCCCGCCGCCTCGACGATGAATCGCGGGGCTCCGGCGACGAACATGGTGGCCGCCTGGGAGCGGCGGTAGCGGTCGTCGAGATCGGCGAACTTCGCCTCGAACAGGGGCTCGGAGCGGTCGAGGATGATGTCCCGGATCCCGCCCAGGCCTTCCTGGACGGTCCGGGTGCGCTCGACTATCGTTCCAGCCAGCATTTCGGAATTGCGCCGAAGCCGGGGGCGGACAAGCAGGCTGACCCCGACATAGGCGAGCACGACCGCTCCGGCGGCGAGGCCGGCGGCCCGGGCGTCGATCTTCAGCAGCAAGGCGAAGACGCAGACGGCGATGAAGGCTCCGATCAACCCCTGCATCGCGGGCTGGAGCATCCCGAACACCACCCCCTGCACCTTTTCGATGGCGGCGAGGGTCTGGCTGGAATTGCGCCGAACCTGCTCCGAATAAGGCTGGCGGAGCATCCGGCCGAAGACCGCGGCGGCCATGTCGTGGCCAGTCGCCATAACGAAGCGCTGGGTCCCCCAGGTCAATGCGAGGCGGACGCCCGCGGCGCCGAGAGCCGCGACGATGAGCAGAAGGGCCGCGCCGACGACCGGCGAGCCTCCGATCGCGGTCAGAAAGCCGAGCAGGCGCGGCGGGATCAGGGCGCTTGCCGGATCGGCGACGAGGGCGAGGAAGGGCAAGGCGGCGCCGATCGTCACCATCTCCGCCGCCGCGCCGACCAGCATGAGCATCAAGGTTAGAAAGAATTGCCGGCGGCGGGCGGGCGAAAGCAGCCGGAAAAAGGCGATGAAGGCGTCCATGTGCTGAGTTCAGGTTCCTCCGACCCTCGTCCTCCCTGTCGCGAAGCGATGGGGAGGGGGACCACCCGAAGGGTGGTGGAGGGGTAATTGGCTCAGTTCAAGGGGGTCTCGCGAGAAGCGCCGGCTCCGGCGCCGTCTGCCCCTCCACCATGCTTCGCATGGTCCCCCTCCCCACGGCTTCGCCGCAGGGAGGATAAAACCTTACTTCCCCGACGAGGCCAGCGCGGTGCCGCTCCTGCGGTCGGAAAGCGCCGTCAGCACCTTGCCGTCGCGGCCGTACATGTCGGCATAGCTCATCGGAGGACCGTCGCTGGTCGCGGCGACAGTGAAGTAGACGATGTAGACCGGGACCGGGGCGGCCAGATTGGCCTGGGTCGCCTTGCCCGACGCCAGGACCTGGTTGATCTTGGGCCGGTCCCACTCCGTCCCGTCGAGCAGCGTCTGGGCGAAGCCGACCGCGTCCTCGGTCCGGATGCAGCCGTGGCTGAACGCCCTCGCCTGCCGGTTGAACAGGTTCTTCGCGTTTGTGTCGTGAAGGTAGATGGCGTGGGGATTGCCCATCACCAGCTTGACCCGGCCGAGCGCGTTGCCCGGCCCCGGGGGCTGACGCCAGCGCACACCCTTGCCGTTGGGCACCGAGACATAACCCTTCTTGCCGGCCACCGAGGCGGCGATGCTCGCCGGAACTTCCCACCAGGGGTTGAAGATGGCCCCGGTGATGACCGCGGAGAGTTGCGGCGTCGGGGTCTTGAGCGCGCCCGCCACCGCCTTGCGGCGGTTGAGGGTGCGGCCGTTCTCGACCAGCGCGACCGTATAGGCAGGAACGTTGACGATCACATATTTGGAGCCGAGATCGCGGGGAAGCCAGCGCCAGCGGTCGAGGTTGATCCGGATCCGGTCGCGGGTCTTGGAATCGACCGACTTGTCGCCAAGCAGTCCCTTGAGGGCCGCATATTGCGGGTGCGTCGGGAGGAGCGAGTTCAAGGTCTCGGCGACGTCGCCCGCCGAGGCCCGGTCGAGCAGGGCCTGCTGGTCGTAGACGTTCCAGCTGTCGTCCTTGACGTGCCAGTCGATCCGGCTGTCGCCGCGGACATGGCCGAACATGAGGTCGCCGGCGAGCTTGAGGAAGGTCGCGGTGGCGACTTTGTTCAGCATTCCGCCCTTGGCGCCGATCGCCTCGCGAAGCGCGGCCGGATTGTAATCGGCCGGATCGAGACCTTCGCCGTCGACATTCTCGACATAGGCGAGCAGGTCTTCGGCGCCCTTGCGCGACCAGTCGGCGGCGAGCGGAGAGGCGGCCGGCGGCGGAGCCTGGACCGCGTCCGCCCCGGGGGTCGGATCGGCATCGTTCGGGGCGGCCGAGTTCTGGGCGACCGCCGGGAAGGCGACTCCGAGCGCGAGGAGTGCGATTAAGCTGCGGCTGAACATGGTTTATCCCCGTCGATGGCGGCCGCGAAAAAACTCCGCGTGGCAGTGCGCCATTATCCTGCGATTGCCTATTAAAGCGCGCTGAACGGACGGGCAAGGCCGGGGCAAGCTGTGGAAAGAAAAGGCAAACGGCCCGGCGCGAGACCGGACCGTCCTGCCGTTTGCCTCCCCATCGCGATGCGATGGGGAGGGGGACCAGGCGGAGCCTGGTGGAGTGGTGACCTGACCCGGCAGCCGGCTCCCTCAGGTGACGGCAACGCCCCGTGCCACCCCTCCACCACCTTCGGTCGTCCCTCTCCCCATGCGTTCCGCATGGGGAGGCAGAAATCAGACCCGGTCGCCCGCCGTGTCGCGGTTGACCCAGCCGAAATAGGCCGCGACCAGGGCCAGCAAAGCGTGGAGCCACACGTCGTTGCCGTAGATCGGGACGAGCCCGAAGGTGGTCCGCGTCGGCTCGAGCAGGCCGAGGATGGTCAGCAGGCCGTAGACCACCGCGACGACGCGGAAATAGGAGCGCGAGCCGCCGTAGCTCTTATAGGCGACGATGCCCCACACGCCGAAAAGCAGGTGCACGATGTTGTGGAGCGTGTTGACCGGAAACAAGCCGAGCGCGTGCCCGTAACCGTGGGTCATTGTGAGACCCGGATCGGGAGTGCCCGGCTGATTCAGCCCCGGGATGAAGCCGCTAGCGCCGATTAGTAGAAATGCGATTCCGAAGATTAGGGCGAAAGTCCGCGTATTCATGATCCAACTCCCCTGAGTTTGTTGTGTTTTACGCGTACTCGATGTCTCTGAGCGTAAGAACGGTCCCGTAACCAGCCGGGTTCCGCGCGGCGGTCCACGCCGCGATGGCCGAGGCGATCTTGTCCCCGCCTTGGACGGAAGGCTCGATCGGGTTGGCATAATCCTCGTCGCGGTCGCAGATCAGCCGAAGGTCGATGAGCCCGGCGCCGGCGGCGAAGGCCGTCCGGGTGATGGAGTCGTTGAACAAGGCGAGCGCGGTGCGCACGATGCGGTGATCGGGGGCGGAGGGCGGAGTATCGTAGATCGTGCAGAAGGCGGCCGGAAGCCCGGCGGCCGTGACCGCCTGCGCCATCCGGGCGTAACCGGCGGCGAAGCGGCTCTGAGCGGTCTCGAGCACCGACAGCGCCTCGGCGACGGTGGCGACCGACCGGCCGAGCAGGAACGAGGCGCCGAGCGCGTCGTTGCCGCCGGCGCTGACGACGATGTGGGTGGAATCCTCCGGCAGTGCGGCGAGCTGGGCTTCGACCTCGCCGGTCACCGCTCCGTCCACCGCGAGCAGGGTGCAATTCCAGCCGGCTGGAAGCTTCGAGCGCAGTTGGCGAACGACGTCCGGACCGCCGCGCACATAAGCGGCATTGTCGAAGATCGAATCGCCCAGCAGGATGACGTGGCCCATGGATCATGGAAAGGGCGGCCGGCCGATCGGTTCCCGCCGGGGCGCGAAATCCGCCGCTCTTCTTTGCGCCGGGCCCAACCGGCGGTTGCGGTTTGCGCCGCGGTCGGCGACAGGCTTGCGCGATGAGCCTCTCCAGGAACGCCACCTACAGCGCGATCGCAGCGGCCGTGCCTTCGGCTCTGACCCTGGTGACGGTGCCCTTGTACCTGCACTTCGTCGGGGTCGAGCGCTACGGCGTGCTCGCCTTGTGCTGGGTGTTCCTGTCCTACTCGGCCTTCATGGATTTCGGGCTCGGCCTGGCGGTCGCCCGAAGGATCGCGCAGATCCGCGACGGCGACGGCGAAGACGCGGCCGAAGCGCTGTGGACCGCGATCTGGCTCAGCCTGGGGCTCGGACTTGCGGCCGGTGCGGCGGTCTATTCGGGCGGCCTCTATTATTTCGGAAACATGGCGAAGGTGGCGGCCAGCTTCCGGGGCGAGGTCGCCGCCGCGATCCCGCTGATGGCCGCCGCAGTGCCGGTGCTGATGCTTAGCGGAGTCCTCACCGGAGCGCTGCAGGGGCGGGAACGGTTCCTCGCCCTCAACGGCGCCCAGGTGCTGGGCAACGCGCTCGGAGCGGTGCTTCCGCTCGTCCTTGCTTATTTCTGGTCACCGGTCCTTCCAGTCCTCGTCGCCGGGGCCCTGCTTGGGAGGCTCGCGCCGATACCCCTGCTGTTCGCCCTGTGCCGCCGGGCGGTTCCGCTGAGGGGGGTGAGGCGCCCTTCCGGCGCTTCGGCGAGGAGCCTGCTCGGCTTCGGCGGCTGGGTCTCGCTGACCACGATCGCGATCACGGTGCTCAACAGCGCCGACCGGCTGATGATCGGCGGAATGATCGGCGCCGCGGCGGTGTCGGTCTACACGATACCGTATAATCTGATGTCGCGAATCTACATCGTCCCACACAGCCTTTCGCCGGTCCTCTTCCCACGCTTCGCCTATCTCGACGAAGCGGAGCGGGACAATCTGGTGCTTCACGGTCTCCAGACGGTCGCGGCGATCGTCACTCCGCTGCTCATCGGCGCGGTCATGCTGGTGGAGCCCTTCTTCACCTTGTGGATCGGCCGCGAGCTCACGCAAGCGGCGCTTCCGCTGGCCTACATGTTCGCGGTCGGCTTCTGGTTCTACTGCATCGGTTATCCGGCGGTCGGGCTTCTTCAGGCCACCGGACGGCCGGACCTCGTCTCGAAGCTGTTCCTTGCCCAGATCCCCCCCTTCGTCGCTGCGACCCTGCTGGCGCTGTCGCTGTTCGGGCTGGTCGGAGCGGCTCTTGTGTTCCTCGTCCGAACTCCGCTGGAGGCGATCGCGCTCGTGCTTCTCGCCCGGGTCCCATGGTCGATCCTGAGACCGCTCGTCGTGCCGGCCGGCCTCACCCTGTCGTCCGTCCTCGCCGCCTGGGCCCTCGACGGCCTGGTGCGCTATCCGGTCCTTCTCGCGCTTCTTGCCGCGGCGACGGTCTGGAGCGCCATCCACGCCCCGGCCGTCATCCGCAACCGCCTCGGCCGCTTCGCCCGCTTTCTCCCGGCGCCGCGCGGCTAGGGGATTCGGTACCGGGCCTGGCCGCCGTTCTGGCCGAGCTTGTCGAAGCCCTCTCTTTTCCTCTGCAATACAGAAAGAGACCCTTCGACCGGCTCAGGGCGAACGGTTCGAGCGGATCGCCCGCTCCACGGCCGCGGCGAACCGGGGCCCGGCCCCGTTATCGTAGCCGAGATAGAGGTCGGGCTCGATCAGCTCGAGCTCGATCAATTGCGGCTTCAGGTCCAGGCCTCGAACGAGGTCGACCCGGGCGTAGAGCAGCGGCTCCTCCACGGCGGCGAGGATCCTCGACGCGGCTTCATGCTCGTCCGGATCGGGCCGGTGGGGGGCGATGATGCCGTCGAACTCGGGCTGGACCCGGAAGTCGCCGGGCTGCGGACGCTTCGAGATGGCGTGGCTGAAATCGCCGCCGAAGAAGATCAGCGACACCTCCCCCGACCGCTCGATCTCGGGCAGATAGGGCTGGATCATCGCCGCGCCCTCCGGTCCGCCCGCGAGCGGCGCTCCCGGCGACCAGCGGATCGTCTGCCACGCGCTCGACGAGATTCGCGGCTTGGCGACGAGGCGGTCGGTCCCGAAGGCCCGGGCCGCCTCCTCCAGCCGCGCCTCGTCCAGCTGCGTGCAATGCCGGGTGGGGACGACCGGCGCTCCGAGCGCGGCGAGCCGCTCCAGGTAGATCTTGTCGGCGTTCCAGCGAAGCACCGACGCCGGGTTGCGGAGCCTGACCCCTTCCCTTTCCCAACGGTCGACCGCTTGCGCCCATTGCAGCGGCGCGAAGGGATAGCCCCAGACGAGGAGCGGAAGGACGAGGTCGAATTCGGCGAGGTCCGCCGAGTCCGCCCAGTCGCGCGCCTCGACCTCGAGACCCGCGCCGCGGAGCGGCCCGGCGTTGCGCTCGAGCACGTCGGGCCAGCGGGTGCGGAAGCCCTCGCTGGTCCTGTCCGGAGTGAGGATGCAGACGCGGCCGCTCACGGCATGCTGAAATTTATGCCCTGAGCCAGTGGGAGCTCGCGGCTGTAGTTGATCGTGTTGGTCGCCCGGCGCATGTAGTTGCGCCAGGCGTCGGAGCCGCTTTCGCGGCCGCCGCCGGTCTCCTTCTCGCCGCCGAACGCACCGCCGATCTCGGCGCCCGACGGGCCGATGTTCACGTTGACGATCCCGCAGTCCGAGCCGGCCGCGGAGAGGAAGGTCTCGGCTTCGCGTATGTCGTTGGTGAAGATGGACGAGGCCAGGCCCTGCGGCGCCCGGTTGTGCGCCGCGATCGCCTCGCCAAGCGCTCCGTAGCGCATGACGTAGAGGATCGGAGCGAAGGTCTCGGTCAAGGTGACCGGAGTCTGGCCCGGCATCTCGACGAGGGCCGGACGGACGAAGAGGCCGCCGAGGCTCTCGCCGCCGCTCACCGTTCCGCCCTCCGCCGCCGCCCGTTCGAGGGCCGACTGCATCGCTCCTACGGCGGCCTCGTCGATCAGCGGCCCGACGAGAGTCCCTTCCTCGAGCGGATTTCCGACCGGCACCGCCGCCCAGATGTGGTGAAGCCTCGGCACCAGCCTGTCATAGACCTCGTCCTGGACGAAGAGGCGGCGAAGGGTCGTGCAGCGCTGGCCCGCGGTGCCGACCGCGGCGAAGGCGATGGCCCGTTCCGCAAGCGCGAGGTCGGCCGAGGGCGCGACCACCATCCCGTTGTTTCCGCCGAGCTCGAGCAGGGTCCGCCCGAAGCGGGCCGCCACCCTGGGCGCCACCGTCCGGCCCATCCGGGTCGAGCCGGTGGCGGAAAGAAGCGCCACGCGCGGATCGTCGACCAGCGCCTCGCCGGTTTCGACCCCGCCCTGCACCACCTGGCTGAGCGCGGCCGGAACTTCGCCGAACCGCTCCGCCGCCCGCTCGAACAGGGCCTGGACCGCGTGAGCCGTGAGCGGGGTCTTCTCGGACGGCTTCCAGACCACGGGATCGCCGCAGACGAAGGCGAGGCAGGCGTTCCACGCCCACACCGCGACCGGGAAGTTGAAGGCGGAGATGACTCCCACCACGCCGAGCGGGTGCCAGGTCTCCATCATCCGGTGCCCGGGCCGCTCGGTCGCGATGGTGAGTCCGTAGAGCTGGCGCGAAAGACCCACGGCGAAGTCGCAAATGTCGATCATCTCCTGGACTTCGCCCAGGCCCTCCTGGAGGATCTTCCCCGCTTCGAGGCTGACGAGCCGGCCGAGGGCCTCTTTCTCCTCGCGGAGCACGTCGCCGAACAGCCGGACGAGCTCGCCCCGCCGCGGCGGCGGGATTTCGCGCCAGGCAAGGAAGGCGTCCTGGGCTCGAGCCACGGCCGCGGCGACTTCGGCCGCGCCCGCGCCCGGCACGGAGCCGATGGCGAGGCCGTCGATCGGGGAGTGAGAGGCCAGATCGCCTTGCGGGAGCGGAATGGCTAGGCGCTCGAAGAGAGCGCCGGCTTCGTCGGCGGAGTTGAAGGTCATGGCGGGCGCATAGCCAAGCCGCGGCGGCGACGCCAGTTGCCTCCCCATCGCCAGATGGGGAGGGGGACCACCGAAGGTGGTGGAGGGGTAATTGGCTCAAACTAAGAAGTAGCAGATGCAGCCCCCCGGCTTTGAACTGGCTACCCCTCCACCATGCTTCGCATGGTCCCCCTCTCCACCGCTTCGCGGCGGGGAGGCAATCAGGCGAACCGCCCCGAAGCAACCCGTCGCGCCAGCGGATCAGGCGAACGGCCCCGAAGCAACCCGTCGCCCCAGCGAAGGCTGGGGCCCCGGCGGGTGAAAGGCGCCGAGTTCTTCACCCGCCGGGGTCCCGGCCTTCGCCGGGACGACGGATCAGGCGAGCAACCGCCTCGCCCTCGCCATCGCCTCGATCCCGGCCGCCAAAGTCTCCGGCTTCTTCGCGAAGCAGAGCCGGACCACGCTCGTCACCGGATCCTCGGCGTAAAAGGCGGACAATGGGATCGCCGCCACCCCGGCCTCCCTCACCGCGCGCTCGCAGAAGGTGACGTCGTCGGCCTCGATCCCCGAGGCCGGCAGGTCGACCCCGACGAAATACGTCCCCTCCGCCGCGAGGGTCTCGAAGCCCGCCCGGCGCAACCCCTCGACCAGGAAGTCGCGCGCCTCGGCGAAATCCCGCCGCATCCCGTCGAACCAGGCCGCCTGCTTGCCGAGCCCATAGGCCACCGCCGACTGCAAATTGGGCGCGGTCGCGAAGGTCAGGAACTGGTGCGCCTTCGAGATCGGTCCGGCGAGCGCGGGGGGGGCGACCGCCCAGCCGACCTTCCAGCCGGTCAGCGAAAAGATCTTGCCGGCCGAGCCGACCTTCACCGTCCGCTCGGCCATCCCGGGCAGGCTCGCCAGCGGGAGGTGGCGGCGGCCGTCGAACGCGACATGCTCCCAGACCTCGTCGGTGAGTGCGACCGCGCCGCTACGGATGCAGGCTCCGGCGAGGAGTTCGAGTTCGTCCGCACCGAACACCCGCGAAGAGGGATTGTGCGGGTTGTTGAAGACGACCAGCTTCGTCTTCGAAGTGAAGGCCGCGGCCAGCGCGTCCTCGCTTATCCGCCAGTCGGGCGGAGTCAGTCGAAGGAAGCGCGGCGCCCCGCCGGCTCGAAGCACCATCGGAAGGTAAAGGTCGTAGAGCGGCTGGAACAGAAGCACCTCGTCGCCCGGCTCGATGAGGGCGATCAGCGAGGCGGCCAGCGCTTCGGTCGCTCCGGACGTGACGACGACCGCCCCGGGATCGACCTCGAGGCCCTGGTGCGCCCGGTAATGACCGGCGATCGCCTGCCGGAGCTCCGGCAGCCCGGTCATCGGCGCATATTGATTGGACCCGGACACAAGCGCCTCGGCCGCCCTGGCGACGACGTCGTCCGGCCACCCGAAGTCCGGAAAGCCCTGGCCCAGATTCACCGCCTCATGCTCCACGGCGAGCGCCGACATCCGGCTGAAGACGTTGATCGGCATGTTCGCGAAGAGCGGGTTCATTGCGCCGTCCTAATCCTCCCCATCGAAGATGGGGAGGGGGACCATGCGAAGCATGGTGGAGGGGCAATTGACGAGGTCTCGCCAGATGCCCCTCCACCACCCTTCGGGTGGTCCCCCTCCCCATGGCTTCGCCACGGGGAGGACTAGGCAAGCCGCTCGATCAAAGCCTTCGCCGCCGCGGGATTTCGCGCCTTCTCGCCGGAGATGAAGAAGACGTAGGTCTCGCGCGGCCGAGGCTCCGGCGGCCTGGCGGCATAAGCGAAGCCTTCCGGGCTCTCGCCGCGCGCCCAGGCCTTCGCCACTTCGGCCCAGCGGTCGATCTCGCCCTGCGGATAGCCGGTTTCGACGTCTCCGCGGCTGCGCTGGAGCCTCGCATAGACGAGGTCCCCCGACAGATCGGCGATGCAGGGAAATTCGTCGGAGTCGGCGAACGCGATCCCCACGCCGGACGCCCGCGCCATCGCGACGAAAGCAGGGTCGCGAAAGCTTTCGTGCCTCGGCTCGACCACGTGGCTGAGCGCCAGGCCCGCGATGCTGCGCGGCAGAAGGTCCAGGAAAGCCCTGAAATCGTCCGGCTCGAATTTCTTCGTCCCCATGAACTGCCAGAGGATCGGGCCGAGCTTGTCGCCCAGCTCCGCAAGCCCCTGGCCGCAGAAGCGTCCCACCGCCTCCTCCGCCTCGGCGAGCACCTTCCGGTTGGAGCAGAATCGCGACCCCTTGACCGCGAACCGGAAGCCGTCGGGCACCGATTTCGCCCAGCGTTCGAACAGCTGCGGAGTCTGGAGCTTGTAATAGGTGGCGTTGATCTCGACCGCGGTCAGGCTGCCGCCCATATGCCCGAGCTGCTTCGACCTGGGCAGCTTGGGCGGATAGTAGGTCTCGCGCCACGGATCATAGTCCCAGCCGCCGACTCCGACTCGGATGGGGCCGCTGGTCATCGTCGATCGGGCATCGGATTGTCGAACCTCGCTTCGGGCCGCGCACATATCCGCACATATCCGCACGCGGCACCCCATGCCAGCCGCGCGGGGCCCTGCGAATGTGCCGAAACTTGGCTTTAATGCTGGTGGCGGGGCGGCGCCCCGGGGGCCTAGTCTCGAGGCAATTCGAAGGAGCGGGACTATGGCGACAGTCACGGCATTCCACACCCGGCGCGCGGCGCATGGCGAGGCCGCCAGGCTGCCCTTCTCGGCCTCGCGCGGAATGATCGGCGCGGTGCTGTTCCTGCTCGTCGCATTCTTTCTGCTTGCCGCGGGGGCGGCAGCCGGCGCGTCGCCCGAGGGCGGCGCGCCGGTCGGGTCCGGTGCGTTCGTCCTCGATCCGTCGATCGGCCCGGCGCAAGGCTCGTCGTCCCGGGCTTGATCTTGTCGTCCCAGCGAAGGCTGGGACCCCAGAGGGTGAGAGGCGCCGCGCTCTTCACCCGCCGGGGCCCCAGCCTACGCTGGGGCGACGGAATGGCGATTCGCCGATCTTTTGCTACAAGACGCGCGTGAAGCGGCTCGCTTTCCTCGCCTTCATCCTCCTCGCGGCCTGCGGAAGCGGCCCGCAGCCCGTCGCCACCGGACCCCGGCTCCGAGCCGAGCCGGCCGCCAGCTTCCGCGACGACGACGCGCCCGGCCGGGAAGCCGCTTTCAGCCCCGACGGCCGACTGCTCGCCACCAGCAGCGCTTCCGGCCTGATCGTGATCCGCCGGATGCCGGACCTGAAGGTCGTCCGAAGGCTCAGGCATCCGGGCGGCGCGACGACGGTCGCCTTCGCGCCCGGCGGGGCCGGCCTCGCAAGCTCGGGATATGACGGCGCGATCCTTCTGTGGGAAGTCGCGAGCGGCCGGCTCGAGCGCCGCCTGGAAGGTGCGGTCGGGACGGTCTGGACTCTCGATTACGCGCCGGCCGGCGACCGGCTCGCCGCGGCCGGGGAAGACGGGAAGGTCCGGATCTGGAGCGCGAGCGACGGGCGCCTCCTTGCCACCTTGTCGGGCCACGAGCGCAATATCTGGGAAGTCCGGTTCAGCCCCGACGGCCGGCGGCTGGCGAGCGGAAGCTTCGACGCTTCGGTGCGGCTTTGGGACCCGGCCGGCGGCGCCGCATTGGCGACCCTCACCGACCACGAGGAGGCCGTGGTCGGCCTCGCGTGGAGCCCGGACGGGCGCCTGCTTGCCACGGGGGGCGACGATTCCACCATCGTCATCCGCCGCGCTTCCGACGGCAAGGCGGTGAAGCGGGTCCATGTCGGAAATCACATCTACAAGCTCGACTTCAGCCCCGACAATCGCTGGCTCGCCGCTTCCGGCCGAGCCCGGAGCGGCCTCGGCACGTTCTGGCACGGGTTGGCCGGCGCCGGCGGCGACGGCGAGGCCGTCCGGCTGTGGCGGGTGTACGACGGCGCCCTGGTCGAGGTCCTGAGGATGCCGGAGGACGTCATGTACACAGGCTTCAGCCCGGACGGCCGGTGGCTCGCCGCTTCGGGCGACGACGGCACCGTGACTCTGTGGAAGCTGCGGCTGGAAAGGGCCGGCGAACCGGTCTAGGTTACTTCGGGGGGAGTGGAGAGATGCAGGGCATCATCATCGACAGCATCGCGATCATCGTCACCTGCCTGCTCGTCGCCGGCGCCGCCGTCGCGATGATCGTCTTCCGGCCCTGGAAACGCCGGCGCCGCCATCGCCGGCGTCATTCGCACCAGCCCAGGATCGACCTGTTCGAGGCCCAGCCGGCGGAGCCCTCGGCGAAACTTGATGCATAAAACACGGCTTATTGCATAATTATGCATTAGCGGGCATGGCCCGGCCCCCATGATTCGCGTTGCTATCCTAGGAGCCTCGGGCTTCGTCGGAGCCGAGCTCCTCCGGCTCTGCGCCCAGCATCCAGCTCTGCACCCGTCGAAATTGTTCGGAAGCAGCCAGGCCGGGCAGAAGCTGGACCTGGTCCACCCCCATCTCGTGCTCGCTTATCCGGAAGCGGTCGTGAATAGTTATGCAGCCGAAGCGCTGGACGACGGAGTCGACCTCGTCTTCGCGGCGCTCCCCCACGGCCATTCGCAGGCCTTGGCGCGCGACGTCCTCGCCAGGTCGATCCCGTTCGTCGATCTCGGCGCCGATTTCCGGCTCGGCAGCGCCGCCGACTACCAGCTTTGGTACCGCGAGCCGCACGGCGCGGCCGACCTCATCGACCGCTTCGTCTACGGCATTCCCGAGCTTCACCGGGGGCCGATCGCCAAGTCCGCGACCGTCGCCGCCGCGGGCTGCTACGCCACCGCGGCCATCCTGGCGCTCAAGCCGCTGGTCGACCTGATCGAGCCCGGAAGCCTCGTCGTCGACGCCGCCTCGGGGGTCAGCGGGGCCGGCAAGGCGCTGAAGGAGGAGACCCATTTCAACAGCGTCGACGAAAGCTTCGCCGCTTACGGGCTCCTCAACCACCGCCACACCGCGGAGATGGAGATGGAGCTCGGGGCGAGCCTGCTCTTCACGCCGCACCTCGCTCCGATGAATCGGGGAATCCTCGCCACCTGCTACGGAGTCGCCAGGGGCCCCTGCGATCCGCTCGCGGCGCTTCGCGACGCCTATTCGGGCGAGCCCTTCATCCACGTCTCCGAGCGGGCGCCGGCGACGAAATGGACGCTCGGGTCGAACGCCGTCCACCTTACCGCGCGCTACGACGAGCGCACCGGACGAGTGGTTGCGATCGCGGCTCTCGACAATCTCGTCAAAGGAGCCGCGGGCCAGATGATCCAGTGCGCCAACCTGATGCTCGGCCTCGACGAGACGGTCGGGCTGCCCGTCGCGGGAGTCTATCCATGAGCATAGCTGTCGATAATCCTCCCCTGCATTTGCAGGGGAGGGGGACCGCCCGGAGGGCGGTGGAGGGGCTCGACGGCAGCAGGCCCCTCCACCATGCTTCGCATGGTCCCCCTCCCCTCGAAATCGAGGGGAGGATTTTATGAGCGTCACTTCCGCACAGGGCTTCGTCGCCGCCGGCTGCCATGCCGGGATCAAGCGCCGCCGCTTCGACATGGCGCTGGTCGCCACCGAGGACCGCAAGCCGGTCGCCGCGGCGGCGGTGTTCACTCGCAACAAGTTCGTCGCGCCTCCGGTCGTGCTGTCCCGGCAACGCCTCGCCGAGAATGGCGGACGGGCTTCGGCGATCATCGTCAACAGCGGCAACGCCAATGCCGGGACCGGAGCCGCCGGGCTGGCCGACGCCGAGGCGATGGCGGCGGCGGCCGCCCAGGCGGTGGGCGTGGCGGAGACGGACGTGCTGGTCTGCTCCACCGGGATCATCGGGACCCCGCTTCCGATGGACGTCATCCTCGCCGCCACTCCCAAGATCGCGAGGAAGCTGTCGGTCGGCGGCGCCCACGACGCGGCGCGCGGGATCCTGACCACCGACCACCAGGCCAAGGAGGTGCTCGTCGAGGGCTCGACCTTCACGCTGGGCGGGATGGCCAAGGGCTGCGGGATGATCGCCCCGAACATGGCGACGATGCTCGCCTTCCTGACCACCGACGCCGACGTTTCCGCCGAGGAGATGAATGCGATCCTTCGCGAGACTTCGGACCGGACGTTCAATACCCTGAACGTCGACGGAGCAACCTCGACCAACGACACCGCGATGCTGCTCGCCTCGGCGCGCCGCGGCCGGCCCGACATGGCGGAATTCGCCGACGCCGTTCACAGGGCCTGCGAGGACCTGACCCTTCAGATGGCCCGCGACGCGGAGGGGATGACCAAGATGGTCGCGCTCTCGGTGACCGGCGCACGGTCGGACGCGGAGGCGCGGATCGCGGCCAAGCGGATCGCCGAGAACAATCTCGTCAAGTGCAGCTGGTACGGCGGCGACCCTTATTGGGGCCGGCTGCTCGCCGCCGCCGGATCCGCCGGGATCGATTTCGAAGCCGACAAGGCGACCGTCGCCTACGGCGGCACCATCGTCTCGAGGGCCGGCACCAACGCCGACCACGATTCGGAGGCCGTGGCCGAGCACATGAAGGGCGAGCGGATCGAGATCGAGGTCGCGCTCGGCCTCGGCACGGGCCGGGCTCAGGTGATCGGGATCGACCTGGGGCCCGGTTACATCAAAGAGAATTCGAGGACTTCATGAGGATGGAGCGAGACATCGCTTTCCAGTCCTCCCCGTCGCCGCAGGCGATGGGGAGGGGGACCGCCCGAAG
>DASVQD010000024.1:0-21928 GCA_036389345.1 Allosphingosinicella sp.
ACGACGGCGAGGCCGCGCTCGCCGTCGCGTTCGAGCCGGAGCGGGGCACGATGGTGGTGGCTCCGGCCCGGCTTCGGGGGGCGCCCGGGCATGACCACGAGCTCTGGCTGATCGCCCGCGAAGGCGCGGCCCCGGTTTCGCTGGGGATCGTGCGGGGGCCGGCGCCGAGGCGCATGGCCATCCCGCCGGCGCTCCGCGGCGCCGTTGCGCCCGACGCCACCGTGGCCCTTTCGGTGGAGCCGACGGGCGGTTCCCCGACCGGCAGTCCCACCGGTCCGGTAATTGCTTCGGGTGCGGTGACCCGCGTCTAGCGCATCCGCGTGGCACCGCTCTCCGTAGCTCCTGGTGCAGCCCTGTTTCGGGGACCTGACAACAGGAGATCTCAAATGCGCAGTTTCAAAATCGCCGCCGCCCTCATGCTCGGCGGCTCGCTCGCGGCCTGCTCGACGATGGGCGGCGATATGGGCACTGAGTCCTCCGCATCCTCTTCCTCGATGGTGGAGGTCGGCGGAGCGCCGATGTACGCCAATCGGAACATCATCGAGAACGCCGCCAATTCGCCCGATCACAAGACGCTCGTCGCCGCGGTGAAAGCCGCCGGCCTGATCGACACCCTGTCGGGCGCCGGACCGTTCACCGTGTTCGCGCCGACGGACTCCGCTTTCCGGCGCCTGCCCGCCGGCACCGTGCAAATGCTGCTCCGGCCGGAGAACATGGCGATGCTCCAGTCGGCGCTTACCTATCACGTGGTGCCCGGCCGGCTCACGGCCGCCGACCTTGGCCGGCGCATCCGCGACGGCGGCGGCTCGGCGCGCCTGACCACGGCGCAGGGCGGAATGCTGACTGCGAGGATGAGCGGAAGGAACATCGTCATCGTCGACTCGAAGGGTGGCGTGGCGACGGTGACCCAGGCGGACGTGATGCAGTCAAACGGAGTCATTCATGTCACCGACCGGGTGTCGATGTCGGGCTGAACGCGAGGAAGGGGGCGCCCGCAGGCGCCCCCCCGTCCCTGGATCCGCGATTTCGGCGGGGGAGGAAGTTCGCTCTTCCGCCCTCCCTCCCTGCCCCCGCTAGAACCGGAAGTTGGCCGTCACATGCGCGCTGTGCGAATTGAACCGGTCGCCGCTCCGGGCGAAGTCGGTCCCGGAGGCGTTGGTCCGAAGGAAGGGGTTGCCGGCCGGAGCGGGGCCGCCCGCGCGAACCCGGAAATCGTCGTCCTTGAGGCTGGTGTAAAGATATTGCGCCCCGAGCGAGAAGCCCCCGCCGAGCCGCTGCTCGATTCCGCCGCCGACCCGGTAGCCCCAGGCATCGTCATTGCCGCTGTTCGTGAAGACATTGGCCGTATTGCTGGTCGAGAAGCTGTTGCGGATCTTGCCCCAGGCGACGCCCCCGGTGCCGTAGACCAGGGTGTTGCCGCTCGCGAAGCCCGCGCGGGCGCGAAGCGAAGCGGTGTCCCTGAGCTCCCGGGTCAGGGTGTAGAAGGCCGGCGTGGTGCTGAAGGCCGAGACGCTGTCGCTGATGTCGGTTCGGCCATATTCCGCAACGACCCCGACGACGACGCGGCCCATCTGGTAATCGAATCCTGCATGCGCTGCCCAATCGGTGCCGTCGCGGTCGTCGGCGCAGCCGCCCGCGGGCGGCGTGCGCGTCGTGGCCGCACCCCCGCAAAAGCCGGGCGAGAAGGCGTTGGCGCCGGTGCCGGTGGTGACAGTGTTGTCGAAGCTGCCGTCGAGGTTCGTATCGAACAGGACGGTTTCGCCCTCGTCGCCGTGCTGGAAGGCGTAGCCGAGGCGGCCGCCCACGTAGGGCCCGGTCCAGCTCTCGGCTTCCGAAGACTGCGCCGCCGCCGGCACCGCCGCAAGGACGGCGACCAGAAGGCCTGCCGCTGCCGCGAGCGCCGGCTTCACATAATGATTGGTCATATTCTCTCCTGTTCGTAGTCAGTGAGCTACGGAGCGGGAGATGCGGCGGATGCAGCTGCCGTGCTTTCCTGCTCGCGGAGACGCCTTGCATAGGCGGTGGCGAGCGCGAGATGAGCGAGCGTCGCGGTGAGGTCGGCCGCGCTCACCGCGGCCCGGGCTTCCTCGCGTACCCGCAGCCGGAGATGGCGCAGGTGAGCGGCGGCCGGCGGGTTGGAGCCGCCGGAGTCAGTCACCGGTCAGGCAGCCGCTCGCGAGATACTCGTCACGGCCGTCGCCGCTTACGAGGATGGTCGCGATCGCGCCGACGCTGGTCCCGCAGGCGCGGGCGATCGCGGTGACGTTCGGGTATATCTGCAGGCGATGCATCGCCCAGACTTGGGAGGTGAGGTCTCTGCGCGAGGCGAAGTGTCCGGTCACGCCCCCTTTGCGGGACCGTCGCGATGGAGTGGTCGCGGTCATGTCCTAGGCGCCCAGCAGATGCCGGACCGCCCAGGCGAGCCCAACTCCACCAAGCAGACCGGCCTTCACCAGCAGCGGCCAGCCGAGGAGGTGGCCCGCCAGGCGCGCGGCTCGGCGGCGCCCCGACATGCCGGTAGCCCCGGCCGCGGCAGCGATCGTCGGCCATTGCAGTTCGTTCACGAGCGCCGGCATGATCCATTCTCCCTTGCGTTCAAGATACGCAGCGGAAGCGCCATCGGATGCGGCCGCGCACATTGCGGGCTTCGCCGCGCGCGGGGGGTGGCCGCGGCACCGAGCTTGAAGCGGCAACGCGACGGCCCGGCCTATCTCGTGCCGGGATCGGAGCACATAGAATACTAGATGCGCAGGCGCGCTGGAACGTCGCTTCGTGCTTCACTCGACCCGGCGCCGGGACCGCCGATCGATCCGTCTGGACTTCAGCAGTCGGGCGAGCAGCGGCGCGCCTGATCCAAGACAAATTGATAGCTGACGACGGTCGCACCCGGTATCCCAGTGAGGTAGCTGCGCCACTCGGCGAGTCCGGGCTTTCCCATTCCCGTGACGAGCACAAGGTTGGGCTCGAGTGGAGCGAACCCATATCGACGAGCGATCCGGTCGCGGTTGGCTTGTTTGGTGAAAAAGTCTCTATACTCCAGCAGTTGCGCGATACCCCGGGCCGCTTGCGCAGACGGCTTCCGCACTCCGGCACGAGAGACGCTCACCGAATGTTTCGGCAACTTCAGTTCGACAATGTCCCAGACGTTCGGCCCCTCGATCCGAGCCATGAAATCGGGAATTAACCTGTTGCCGCCTGCATCCGAGAGGCACACGTGCGGCAGGATTTCCGTATAGTGGGGGTTGATCAGCCTTAGCAGCGCCGGGCACTCCTCAAACAGGCGCTGGATATCCGCTTCCCTGACAGCCGGGTCGTTGATCAGCTGCTCGAGCTCATCGATGAGAGGCTTGTCCGGACCCGGGATAGGGAGAGTCGCTGTCGCGGCCGCAATCGCGCGCGTGGTGGCCGGGAGCCGGCCGGCACCCTGCGCGAGATAAAGGCCATGGTCGCTGAAGGCGGATATCGCAACCTGCCCCTCTCGTGCCACCAGCTGATAGCCGGTGGGGGAACGAAGCAAATCGTAGATTAACTGCTCGGCGTCGGCGGGAGCATGAGCCGCGATGGTTTCCGGAGTGCCTAGCCCAAATCGGGGATACCATTTCGGCTCCACGAGGATTTGGCGCAGCAATTGTCCGGCGCCCACGGCGAAGTCATCCACGAGCGCCCGCGGCTCACCGACGCATAGGTTCGTGACGAGATGATAGTCGCAACCTTCCGCCGGCCCGATCAACTGGCGAAAAGCATGATCGCAATCCGCGCCGAGGAGCGTCCCCAGAGGATCGTCGAGGCGGGCCAGCTGGCGAAGACCGCGCTCCAGCTCCTTCAGCAAGATCTCCAGGATCTGGGGTGAGGTTTCGATCCCGCTTGGAAGCCCCGCAACTTGAAACGCCCACGAGCCGAGCCAAGACTCTTTCGACGACATGCCGCCGACGAGACGGATCATAAGTTGGGTATTTGGAAGCGCCACGGGATAGGCCGGAATAGCAAACTGATCGTCCGCCAGGCCATGAGGCGGCGCTTCGTTGAAATGCCGCAGCAGCCGCGCAAATTTAACCTCATCGAGCTTCGAAATGAGCTCCGTCAGTTCCATTGGCTTGCACGCACCGCGCTAAATATAAGCCGCCGCCACCTCGGCCCGCGAGCCCCTGGTCCTGGTTACTGCCGCTCAATCGCCCTCATGAAAAGCATGTCGTGACGGTCAAGGCGCCCGACCGACGGCCCTGGGCTTCCGGACGCCGCCTCCCAACGAGTCGATCAGCACCTGCCGACTCAGTCAAATTCAGTGAAGCCGGAGCGCCGAGCTCACGTGAGCATGCCAGTCCGCAGAAGGTTGCCCGAAGCCACTTCGCAATGGCCAACTGACCGAGCGCAGCGGGAGCGACCTGGCCAAACCCTTGAAAACTTACAGGCTCTGGCGGAGACGGAGGGATTCGAACCCTCGGTAGGAGTAATCCCCCTACGGCGGTTTAGCAAACCGCTGGTTTCAGCCACTCACCCACGTCTCCGGCGCCGAAGCGTCGACCCTATAGAGGCGGGAATCCGATCCTTCAACCGAGCCGTGCGGCCGAGCGCAACTTCCTTCGCTTGCACCCCTTGGACCGGCGCGGTAGCCGGGCGGGATGGAGGTCGCCGGAAGCTACGCGGAAGACGGCTACGCGCTAATCAGGGATCTGATCGGGCCGGGGATCGCGAAGGCCTTCCTCCATCGCCTGGCCAGGGACCTGGGCCGGACCGCGCTTCCGCTTCGAGGGGAGGACGCCCGTCCCGACGTTCTCAACCGGCCCGCCCTCAACGTCTTCGGCCCCGATTACGCGCCGATGCAGTTCTTCCTCTGGGGGCTGACTCCGCTGATCGGACGGCTCGTCGGCCGCGAGCTTCTGCCGACCTACGACTATTTCCGGGTCTACCGGGCGGGCGACGTCTGCCGGGTCCATTCGGACCGGGAGGCCTGCGAGCACAGCCTGTCGCTCACTTTGGGCTATAGCGACGGCAAGGCCTGGGACCTCGAGATCGGAAGCCGGGTCCTTCCCGGTCCCCGCACCTTCGTGACCGACGATTTCGCGGACGAGGCCCATGCCTCGGTGGCGATGGCCGCGGGCGACGCGGTCCTTTACCGCGGAGTCCACCGGCGGCACGGTCGAACGACTCCCAATCCCAATCGATGGTCGGCCCACCTCTTCCTCCACTGGGTCGAGGCCGACGGGCCGTATCGCGACCAGGCCTTCCAGGGCGCCGAACCGATGTCGGGCGAGGTCAATTTCGGCTGAGCCCGGTTGGCTTCCCGCCGATTGGGCGCTAGGCGCCGACGATGCTCAGCCTCAACTTCGTCCGCGAGAACCGGGAGGCCGTCGCGAAGGCGGCCATCGAGAAGAACGTCGCCCTCGACCTCGACCGGCTGATCGCGCTCGACGGCGAGGTGCGCCGGCTGAAGACCCGGATCGACGAGCTTCGCCGCCAGCGCAACGAGATCAGCGCGAGCTTCAAGACCGCCGACCCTTCGGAACGCCCGGCGCTCGGCGCCAGGGCGAAGGCGTTCGGCGCCGAAGCCGCGGAGGCGGAGGCGGCGCTCGGCGAGCGAAGCGCAGAGCTCGACGCGCTGATGCTTCGGCTGCCCAATATCCCTTGGGAGGGGGCGCCGGTCGGCCCCGACGAGAGCTTCAACAAAGTGGTTCGAACCGAGGGCGAGCCGCCGAGCTTCGACTTCGAGCCTCGCGATCATGTCGCCCTGGTCGAAATGAACGACTGGGCGGACCTGTCGCGGATCACCCAGGTCGCGGGCTCGCGCATGTACGCCCTGAAGGGCCGGCTCGCCTTGCTCGAGCAGGCCCTGATGTTCTGGGCACAGCAGATCATCGCCGGCGACGGCTTCACGCTTATGACCGTCCCGGCCCTCGCCAAGCCGCAGGCCTTCGTCGCGACAGGGCATTTCCCCGGCCACGAGGAGGAAGCCTATGAGGTCGAAAAGGACGGGCTCTACCTCGCCGGCACCGGCGAGATCGCGCTGACCTCGCTCCATTCCGGCGAGATCCTCGAGGCCGCCCAGCTTCCGATCCTCTACGCCGGCTACTCGCCCTGCTTTCGCCGCGAGGCCGGAAGCGCCGGCCGCGACGTCCGGGGGCTGCTCCGGGTCCATCAATTCTACAAGCTCGAGCAATATGTCATCTGCGCCGACGACGAGGAGGAATCGGCGCGCTGGCACGCTCGCCTCCTCGCCAATGCCGAGCGCCTGCTCCGCGGCCTGGAAATCCCCTACCAGGTCGTCGAGACCTCGACCGGGGACATGGGCCTGGGCAAGTACCGGATGAACGACATCGAAAGCTGGGTCCCCTCCCTCGCCAAGTATCGCGAGACCCACAGCTGCTCGACCCTGCACGACTGGCAGGCGCGCCGGGCGAATTTGAGGTGGCGTGATTCGGAGCGCAAGGTCCGGTTCGTCCACACGCTCAACAACACCGCGCTCGCAAGCCCCAGGATCCTCGTCCCGCTGCTCGAAAACCACCAGCAGGCCGACGGGAGAGTGCGGCTGCCCGAGGCCCTTCGGGGCCTGATGGGGAGCGAATATCTCTGAGGCCGACTACCGGCCGCCGCCGCGGTGGCGGCTGGTGCTGGAAGGCACCGCCCTGCTCCCGAGAGTCTATCGCGCCTTCGGCCGCCTCGGCGAGCGAGGCCCGCCGGACGGCCCGAGGCTGATGGTCCTTCCGGGCTTCCTCGCTACCGACCGGACCACGCTCGGCCTTCAGCGGGCCCTCGCCGGGGCGGGCTACAGGGTCAGCGGCTGGGGGCTCGGGATGAACCGCGGTGTGCGGCCCGACACGCTCGAGCGGATTGCCGAGCGGCTCGAGCGCTTCGGCGGCGGCGATCCGGTCATCCTGGTCGGCTGGAGCCTCGGCGGAATCTACGCGCGGGAGGTCGCCAAGGTCAGGCCCGAGCTGGTCGCCAGGGTGGTAACCCTCGGAACACCCTTTTCGGGGGACCGGCGCAACAACAACGTCTGGCGCCTCTACGAAGCCATTGCCCGCCACCCGGTCGACAAGCCTCCGGTCGGAGGGGATCCGGCGGTCAAGCCTCCGGTGCCCACCCTGGCCCTGTGGTCGAGGCGCGACGGCCTGATCGCGCCCGCCGCCGCTCGGGGCGAGCCGGACGAGCGCGACCGCGAGCAGGAGCTCGACTGCCGCCACATGGGCTATGCGGTCAGCGGCCGCGCCTTCCCCAGGATCATCGAGGCGATCCGCGACTTCGGCGCCTAGAAGGACACGGCGCTCCGCCCGCCCGCCGGGAGCCGAGACCCCCCGCGCGAAAAAAGCCCTTCCCGCAAGCACTTGATTTGCTAAGGTTCGGGCGGGGGAAATCGATGACGACATTTCTGGAGCCGGTCCAATTGTACCGGGAGGATCGGCTTGCCGGCTTCTTCTACGCGCCGGACCTGATCCACATCGCGGCCGCGGCGGCCGCGGCGATTCCGGTCGGCTACGCCCTGACCTGGGCGATGGACAAGGCGTTCCTGAGGAAGCTGGTCGACGACAGGATCGCGGGGATCGCTTTGGGCTGCGCGATCGCCTTCCTCCTGATGATGGCCGCCGCCACCGCCCTCCTCTGCTGGGGCGTCGGGTCGAACCCGTTCCGGAGCGGGCCGGTCATCGTCCCGCCGATCGGCTTCGCGATCGCCTTCATCCTCGGCCTGGCGGCGGTCGGAGCGATCCGGACCGTCCTCTACGGCCGCGAATATGAGGAAGGCGAGGAGGCGCTCGTCTTCGACGCCGACATCTACGACCGCGCCCAATATGACGAGGAGGTGCTCGCCTGGGACGAAGAGAATCGCGGCCGCAACTACCTTCGGCGCCACTGGGCCGGCCATCTGCCGCTTCCGATATCCTATTGGGTCAACGGAGCGCTGCTCTCCGCGCTGATCCTCGCCGCCGTCGAATATCTGACCGCCCGGATCGCCGACGCGGGCGGGTCGCTTCGCGGGCTCGCCATCGTCGCCCTGGTCTATCTGGGCTTCTCGGCGATCCTGTGGGTGTGGAGCTCGGTGGGAATCTGGCGCTCGGCCTACTGGCACCACCGGCGCGGCGGGACCCACGGCTGGGGGATCGCCGCTCGAGTCGCACTGGTTCTAAGCCTGATCCTTACCCTGTTCCGATCGGGGGACCTCACGCTTCAGGCGACGGAGCTTGGAATATTGGCTCGGGGGCGCGACTCGATCGGCGACATCGCCCGGATGACAGTCTCGAAGGACGGGACCAGGCTGGTCGTCGACGGCAATCTCGCCTCCGGCGCCGCGGCGAGGTTCGAAAGCCTGCTGGGCAGCAGTCCGTCCGTGAAGGAGGTGGTCCTGAACTCTCCCGGCGGGCGCATGCTCGAAGCGCGGCGCATAGCCGCTCTCATCCGCAAGAGGGGGCTCGATACCCGGGTCGACGATCATTGCATGTCGGCCTGCACCAGCCTGCTCCTCGCCGGCAGGACCCGGACCGCGCCGGAATCGGCCCGGGTCGGATTCCATCAGCCGAGCTTTCCCGGCTTCAACGCCTATGAGCTTCGCGACGCCATCGAGGAGACCCGAGCCGAATATCTCGCGGCCGGAGTGGACGAGCGCTTCGTCCAACGCGCGATGACGACCCCGGCGCAGGGCATCTGGGTGCCGCCCGCGGACCTGCTGGTCGAGGCCGGCGTGCTGACCGGCTCCGACGTGTTCGTCACCACCGGCGAAGGCCCGTCGCGGCGCGAGACCCTGGGCGAGATGCGGGTCCGCCGCCAGATGCAGTCGGTCGCGGCCCAGATCAACGCCGGCGGCCCCAGGCGGGTCAACGGCTTCACCACCATGGATCGCGTGTCGGTGTCGGGGACAACCATCACCGAGCATTACCGGATCGAGACGGACCGGCTCGACGTCGCGGGAAGCCGCGCCGCCCTGAGCCGAAGCTACGGCCGCGAGATCTGCTCGAAGGTGGAAACCGCCCTCATGGTCCGCGAAGGCGGGCGGTTCGTCCTCTCCTACAGGGACGCGCGTGGAAGGCCGCTGTTCGACGTAACGGTGGAGAAATGCGGGGCCTAGGCCGGCCGGCGAGGCAGGGCCGGATCGTGTAGGAACCGCTCGGCCACCGCTGCCGGCACCCTGATCGGGCGGCCGGTCGACTTGTCGAGTATCGCCCAGGTGGTCCGGGCACGAACCCGCGGCCTGCCGTCGGAGCCGGTGAACTCGACATGCCGGTCGAAACGCGCCCCCCGGGGCGCCTCGCCGACCCAGGTCCGGCCGGTCACGGTCTCGCCCGGGAGCACGGCGCGCAGATAGTCTATCTCGTGGCGAACGACGACCCAGACATAGGAGTCGACATGGGCCGGATCGGCGGCCGACCGCCAATGCTCGGTCGCCATGTCCTGGATCCAGCGCACCCAGACCGCATTGTTGACGTGGCCGAGCGCGTCGGCGTCCGCGGGGCCCGCGGTGATGCTCTTTTCATAGCAAGGCGCGGTCATCGGACGCCCGCCTGTCCGCTCCGCCGCCGGCAGTCAAGCCGGGCTGGGGCCGCCGCCCTTCCTGTTGCGCGGGCTTGCGCCAGCCTCTAAAGCCGGGCGGCCGTCAGGGGCCGCTCGGCGGGCGGGGCGAACCCTTCACCACGAACCTTCCGAAAGCGTTATCGAGATGCTCCCCAAAGACACACCGGTCATCATCCTGTGCGGCGGCGAAGGCACCCGGATCGCCGACGTCTCCCGCGACGCGGTCCCGAAGCCTTTGATCCGCATCGGCGACCGGCCGATCCTCTGGCACATCATGAAGATCTACGCCCATTTCGGCTATTGCAACTTCATCCTGGCGCTCGGGCACCTCGGCTGGGAGATCAAGAACTACTTCCTCAACCAGCGGCTGATGGACTCCGATTTCGAGCTGGTCAGCCGGGGCGGGGAAGTGGAGATCAACGTCCATAGCGGGCCCCAGTCGAACGACTGGCGGATCGTGTTCGCCGAGACCGGGGGCAAGACCCAGACCGGCCAGCGCATCGCCTTGTGCAGCAAATATGTCGACACCAGCCATTTCATGGCGACCTACGGCGACGGAGTGGCCGATATCGACATCGACGCCTTGGCCCGCTTCGCCATCGAAAAGGACAGGATGGGCACCGTCACCAGCGTCACTCCGTCGAGCCGCTTCGGCAATATCGAGGTGAACGACGACGGCGCGGTGACCGCCTTCGCCGAGAAGCAGGACGCCGGCGGCGGGACGATCAACGGCGGCTTCTTCGTCTTCAAGCGCGAGTTCTTCGAAATCGCCGAGCGCCACGGCAACGTGATGCTCGAGCGCGAGCCGATGGACGACCTGGTGGCGATGGATCAGCTCGCCGCCTATCGCCACGAGGGCTTCTGGGAGCCGATGGACACGATGCGCGAGTTCAGGCAGCTCAACGACCTGTGGGACCGCGGCGCCGCGCCGTGGAAGATGTGGTGACGGGGTCCCGGGCCCTCCGCGACGGAGCCTTCTGAGCCATGGACTTCGTCCAGACCGGAATCGCGGGCGTCGTCGAGGTCCGCTTCGACATTCGAGCCGACAAGCGCGGGCGCTTCAAGCGCCAGTTCTGCCGCCGCGAATTCGAGGCCGCCGGGCTGATGGGCGAGATCGCCCAGGTCAACCACTCGATCACGCTCGGCAGCGGGTCGATCAGGGGCCTCCATTTCCAGCGGGGCGAGCATGCCGAGGAGAAGCTGGTCACCTGCACCTACGGCCGGGTGTTCGACGTCGCCGTCGATCTGCGGCCGGATTCGCCCACCTATCTGAGGTTCGCCGCCCTCGAGCTCGACGAGAGCGTCGCCTTCCATATCCCGAAGGGCTGCGCGCACGGCTTCCAGGCGCTCACCGACGAAGTCCACCTCGTCTACCTCCACAGCGAATATTATCATCCCAAGGCGGAGGGTGGGGTGCGTTTCGACGACCCGGCGCTCGGAATCGAATGGCCGCTTCCCGCGACCAACCTTTCGGAGCGCGATTCGGCCTTCCCGCTGATCGGCGACGATTTCGCCGGGGTCGTGCTTTAGGTGATCATGTCAGTCTGAGTATTCGTCGTCATGCCAGCGAAGGCTGGCATCCATGCTTAGTCCGCGCCGGCTCCACCTTCGGGATGGACCCCAGCTTTCGCTGGGGTGACGATGACGCCCTGGAGCATAATCAATTCCGGTTGAAGCGAAGGGTGCTCCCGGGCGAAGGCCGGGGCCCAGCGGCGCGGGCGGAACGAATGGGTCCCGGCCTTCGCCGGGAAACGGGAGGCGCGTGCCGTCCCGGTGGTCAGTCGAAGACGATCATGCCCTGGCCGGACGGCCGAAGCCCCAGCCGGTCCACGACCTGCTCGGCCAGCGCCAGCGACGCGGTGAGGCCGGGCGATTCGATCCCGAACAGGCCGACCAGTCCGCCGAGCTTATGGTTTTCCGGGCCGAGCAGCAGGAAGTCGGCCGCGGGTTCGTCCGGACCCGACAGCTTCGGCCGGATCCCCGCAAAGCCCTGCTCCAGCCGCCGCTCGTCGAGCGACGGCCAGATCCGCCGGGCGGCCTCGGCGAAGCGCCGGGCCCGCTCGGCGTCCGGCGGGGCGTTGTAGTCGACCGAGTCGATCCATTCGACATCGGGTCCGAAGCGCGCCGAGCCGCCCAGATCCAAGGTGAGATGGGTGCCGAGCCCTCCCGGCTCCGGAACGGGATAGATGAGGTGCCGGAAAGGCACTCGGCCTGAATAGCTGAAGTAGAGGCCGCGGGCGAGCCGGAGAGGGGGCAGAAGGGCCTGGTCCCACCCGTCCGTCGCGGCCGCCACCGCGTGCGCCGCCAGGCCCGCGCAGTTCACGACTCGGGGCGTGACGACCGCCGGGCCGGTCTCACCCTCGACATGGATCTCCCAGCGGCCGTCCGGCGTCGGCCGGACGGCGCTCACTCGCGTGTTGCAGACCAGCATTCCGCCGCCGGCCTCCAGGTCGCCGAGCAACGCCTGCATATAAGCGTGGGAATCGACGATCCCGGTGCTCGGCGAGAGGATGGCCTCCGAGCAATGGAGCTCGGGCTCGAGACTGACCGCCGCCGCCCGGTCGAGCCGCTCCAGGTCGGTCACTCCGGCGGCCTCGGCCCGGGCCATGATCGAGTCCAGCGCCGGTCCGTCGCGTGTCGACGCGGCGAAGATCAGCTTCCCGGTCCGCCGAAACGGAACGTCCCTCGACCGGCAATAATCATAGAGAAGCTCGCGGCCGCGGACGCACGACCGAGCCTTGAGCGAGCCGGGCGCATAGTAGATCCCGGCATGGATCACTTCACTGTTCCGGGAGCTCGTCCAGCTTCCGAACTGCCGCTCTCCGTCGAGCACCAGGGTCTCGATCCCGGCGCGGGCCAGCGCCCGGCCCGTCGCCAGGCCGACGACGCCCGCCCCGATCACAACCGCGCCGACCTCGTTCATCCACTCAATCCCGATCCGCGGCCCGAAGGGCACGGCCGACGCCGCGCGCGCCGTCGGCAGCAGTTAGTGCTGCCAGGCCAGGTCGCGGTCCAGGCGTCCTTCGGCGATATGCCCGTTCAGCACCTGCAGGCGCATCAGCGAAGATTCGCGGAACGCGCTGTCGTCGAACTTCATCCGGCCGAGCCCCTCGATCAGGCGCGAGATGGACTGCGCCAGGCTGACCTGGGGCTGATGCTCCGGCGCCAGGCGCTTATACAGGCCGAAATCGACCCTGTAGGAACGGCTGTCCACGGGCGCATCCTTGTTGATCGAGACGTCGGTCCCGGGGATCGCTCGGGCGACGGCCTCGGCAAGGTCGCGCACCTGGTAATTGGCCTCGTCGATTCCGACGTTGACGGTAACCTCGCGGCCGCCCTGGTCGCCGGTCCTGAGCAGACCCCATTCGATCGCCCGCGCCATGTCGGCGACGTCGATCAGCGGCCGCCACGGCGAGCCGTCGCTGAGCACGACGATCTTCCCGCCGCTGAGGGCACCGGCGACGAAGTCGTTCAGGACCAGGTCGAGCCGAAGCCGGTCCGACATTCCGCATGCGGTGGCGAACCGAAGGCTGGTGACGAGCATATCCCCTTCGAGGCCGCGCAGTCCCTCCTCCGCCTCGATCTTGGACTTGGCGTAGGCCGTGATCGGGTTCACCGGATCGGCTTCCGAACGGGCCCCGTCGGCGACTCCGTAGACGCTGCAGCTGGACGCATAGACGATCGACTTGACTCCGGCGTGAGCCGCCGCCCGGGCGATCGCCAGCGCGGCGTCGCAGTTCACCTGCTTCGTCACTTCGGCGAAATTGTTGCCCATCGGATCGTTCGAGATCGCCGCGAGCTGCACGATCCCATCATAGCCTTCGAGCATCCGGGGATCGATCGTCCGGACGTCGCCGTAGAACTGCCGGTCGAGCTTGCGCTCGGGAAGCTGGACGGCGCCGGTCAGGCAATGGGCGAAATAGGCATTGTCGAACCCGTCGAGGGTCCAGTCGGGATGGGTGTGCCGCAGATGCGCGACGACCGCCGGCCCCACATATCCCATATTGCCGGTCAGAAGTATCTTCATTCCATCCCATTTCTGCAAGCGCGCGAAATCGGAGAAGGCCGCCGAGCGGCCCCTCCGGCGGCGAGGTCCCTATAAGGCAAGGCGTCCCGATTCAATCCCCCGTGGCGCCCAAGCGGGCCCGGCGCCGCGCCCCGTTTTCCGGGAACCCCCGACGGTTGCAACCATTCGGCCCAGCCATTAAGCGGTCTGCGCCCTCCCCGACCCCCAGGCCCTCCGCAACGACTCTGAAAGACCGTTCAATGAAATGCCGCCATTGCGGCAACGGAAGCTTCATTCCGTTCGCCGACCTTCAGAATTGCCCCCCTTCGAACTCGATGCTGACGCTCGAGGGCCTGGCCGACCCCGAAGTCTATTATCCACTGGTGGTCGAAACCTGCGACGTCTGCTTCCTCGCGCAGGTGGACGAGCACAAGAAGGCCGAGGACATATTCAGCGCCGAATATACCTATTTCTCCTCATTCTCCTCGTCGTGGCTGGCCCATGCCCGCAAGTTCGCGGGCGAGGCGATCGAGCGGTTCGGCCTCGGCCCGAAGTCGAAGGTGATCGAGGTCGCCTCCAACGACGGCTATCTCCTTCAATATTTCAAGGAAGCCGGGATCCGGGTGCTCGGAGTCGATCCGACCGCCAACACCGCCGCGGTCGCTCAGGCAAAGGGCATTCCGACCATCGTCGACTTCTTCGGCGAACGTCTCGCGCGCGAGCGGCTGGCCGCCCAGGGCGAGAAGGCCGACCTCCTGTGCGGCAACAACGTCTTCGCGCACGTTCCGGACATCAACGATTTCACGGCGGGCCTTAAGGCGGCGCTCGCTCCAGGAGGCGTGATCTCGCTCGAGTTTCCGCACCTCCTGAAGCTGATCGAGGAATCCCAGTTCGACACCATCTACCATGAGCATTTCTCCTATCTGTCGCTCGCCACGACCCGCTCGATCTTCGAGGCGCAGGGTCTGAAGGTTTTCGACGTTCAGCAGCTTTCGACCCATGGCGGCTCGCTCAGGGTCTTCGGGTGCCACGCCGATGACGAGTCCAGGCCCGTCTCGGACGCCGTCGAGGCGCTGGTCGCGGAGGAGCGCGAGGCCGGGCTTGCCGGCCGCGAGGTCTATGAGGGCTTCCAGTCGAAGATCGATACCGTCCGGGCCGACTTCCTCGGCTTCCTCCTCGAGCAGCGCCGCGCCGGGAAGACGGTCGCGGGCTACGGGGCGGCGGCGAAGGGCAACACCCTGCTCAACTATTGCGGGGTCAAGGGCAACGAGCTCATCCGGTTCGTCGCCGACCTGTCGCCGCACAAGCAGGGCAAGTTCCTTCCGGGAAGCCGGATCCCGGTGCTCGCGCCGGAGGCCATTGCCGAGCGCAGGCCGGATTTCATCGTCATCTTTCCCTGGAACCTGAAAGCGGAGGTGGTCGAGCAGCTCGCTCATGCGCGTGAATGGGGCGCCAAGTTCGTCGTCGCGGTGCCCGAACTCGCGGTGATCTGATGGCGAGGGTCCTGCTCACCGGCGCGAGGGGCTTCATCGGCCGGGCGATCCACCGCCGCCTTCGGGCGGACGGCCACGAGCCGGTCGCGGTTTCGAGCTCGGCCGGAGACGGGGACCCGCATTGGCGCCAGCTCGACCTGCTGCGAGCGGACGAGGCGGAAATCGCCCGGCTGGTCGAGGAGGAGGGGATCAGCCACTGCCTCCACGCCGCCTGGTACACCAATCATTCCGATTACCTGGTCGCCGACGTCAACCGCGACTGGGTGGAATCGAGCCTCCGGCTCGAAGCCGGCTTCAGGTCCGGCGGCGGCGAGCGCTTCGTCGGGCTGGGCACCTGCCTGGAATATGACCAGCGGGCGGGAAGCGGCCGGTTTTCCGAGCATTCCAGCCCGCTCGGCCCCGAGACGCTCTATGCGCGCTGCAAGACGGCGCTGTTCTACCGCCTTTCGGAGCGCGGCGGCGACTTCGGCTGGGCGCGGGTCTTCTTCGTCTACGGGCCCGGCGACCGTGCCGGCCGGCTGATCCCGATCATCCTCGAACGTCTGGCCGGCGGAGAAAAGTTCGCCCCGAGATACGGCGCGCTTCGCCGCGACTATATCCATGTCGACGATCTCGCCGGTCAATTGTCGCGCATCGCCTTCGCGCCGGTCCAGGGGGCGGTCAACACCGGCACCGGCGAGGCCGCCCGGCTCGCCGACATCGCCACGCTCGCCGGGGACGTCGCCGGGCGGCCCGAACTGATCGAGGCGAACGACCTCGTCGGAGCCGGCGAGGCCGAATTGATCGAGGCCGACATGGACCGCTTCCGGGCGGAGGTCGGCGACCCCGGCGTGCGTCCGCTTCGGCAGGGCCTGACCGAGCTGATGGCATGAGGCGGCTTTCGGACGCCCGGATCGGCTATGGCGGCTACAGCCGGGATTTCAGCCGCCCCGGGGACCGGCGCCGCTTTTCCGCTTATGCGCGCCAGCGCGGCCTGACCTACGAATATCCCGACCTGAAGCGCGACTACGACCTGGTCGTCCTCTCCCAGAATGCCGACCTGACCGGCTGGACGAAGCGCAAGCGCCGCGAGGGCGACCGGCTCCGTCTCGTCATCGACCTGGTCGACCCCTATTTCCAGCAGAAGCGGCTGGACGAGCGGCTTCTGAAGGGCGTCGGCCGCTTCGTCGAAGGCCGCGACAGCCGCCTTTCGCCCGATTTCCTTAGGACTCTCCAAAACGTCTGCCGGGCCGCCGACGGAGTGTTCTGCTCGACGATCGAGCAGCGCGAGACGATTCTCGAATATACTCCGAACGTCGAGATCAGCTTCGACTGGTTCGCCGACGAGCTCGGCCCGCCGAAACGGGATTTCCGGCGCGAGGGCCCGCTCAAGCTGGTCTGGGAGGGGCAGGCCGGAACCCTGCGAAGCATCCAGACCCTGCGCGGTCCGCTCAACGCGCTCAAGGACAGGGTCGAGCTCCATGTCGTCACCGATCCGTCGGTGCCGCGATTCTACGGGCGGCTCGGGACGCTTCCGACGAGCGAGCTTCTCGCCGGGATCGAGTGCCCGGTTCGGTTCACACCCTGGGAAAAGGCGACTTTCTCAGGGCATATCACGGCCGGCGATCTCGCCATCATCCCGATGGATTTCAGCCACCCGATGTTCGTCCAGAAGCCGGAGAATAAGCTGGTTCTCCTCTGGAGGCTCGGAATGCCCGTGCTCGCCGCTCCGACTCCAGCCTACCGGCGAGCGATGGCCGCCGCCGGCGTCGACATGATCTGCCCGACGGAGCGCGACTGGACGGAAAGGCTTGCCGCACTTGCCGAGGCGCCCTCGGATACTCTCGCCGGCCTGGCCCGGCGAGGCCACGACCATGCGCTCAGCGCCTATGACGAAACGGCCTTCCGGGCGCCGTTCGACCGAATGTTCTCCAGCTTCGGCTTCGAGGTCGGCTAGAGCCGGTCGGCCAGCTTACCAACGCCGTTCGGGCTGAGCTTGTCGAACCTTTCTCTGTTGAGAAAACAAGAAGAGAAGCCCTTCGACAAGCTCAGGGCGAACGTTTGCGTGATCCAACCTGTTCGTTCAACGCGTCGCGCCCGCAACGGGCGCCGGGATCAGCCGGCCCCGAGCCTCGCTCCGGAATATCCGCCTTCGCGGATCGGGCGCCACCACCACTCGTTGCCAAGATACCAGTCGATGGTCCGTCCGATCCCGCTCTCGAAGCTTTCCTGGGCCGACCATCCCAGTTCCCGTTCGAGCTTCGAGGGATCGACGGCGTAGCGGCGGTCGTGTCCCGGCCGGTCGGCGACGAAGGCGATGAGCGATCGCCGCGGGCGGCCGTCCGGAAGGGGCCGGCGGGCGTCGAGCAGGTCGCAGATCGTCTCGACGACCTCGAGGTTGGTCCGCTCGGTCCGGGCTCCGACATTATAGCTCTCGCCGGGGACGCCCCGGGTCGCGATCAGCTCCAGAGCCCGGACATGGTCCTCGACATGAAGCCAGTCCCGGACATTTCCGCCCTGGCCGTAGACCGGCACGGGCTTCCCCTCGAGCGCGTTCAGGATCGCCAGGGGAATCAGCTTTTCCGGGAAATGGTAGGGCCCGTAATTGTTCGAGCAGCTCGAAAGCAGGACGGGCAGCCCGTACGTCCGGTGCCAGGCCCGCACGAGATGGTCGGCGGCGGCCTTGGAGGCGGAGTAAGGCGACGACGGCGCGTACGCCGACTGCTCGGTGAACGCCCGGCCTTCGGGCGGCAGGTCGCCGAACACCTCGTCGGTCGAGACGTGATGGAAGCGGAAGCGGGCCTTGCGGTCCTCAGGCAGCTGCCGCCAATGGTCGAGCGCCGCCTCGAGCAGCCGGAAGGTTCCGACGATGTTGGTTTCGACGAACGCTTCGGGCCCGTCGATCGAGCGGTCGACATGGCTTTCCGCCGCGAGGTGGATGACGATGTCGACCGCCTCGGCGGAAAGGAGTTCGCGGACGGCCGCGCGGTCGACGACGTCGCCCTGGACGAAGCGATAGTCGGCGCGACCGCCGATCTCCCTGAGGGAATCGAGGTTTCCCGAATAGGCCAGCTTGTCGAAATTGATCACCCGGTAGCGGCCGTCTCGAACCAGATGCCGGCACAGGGCGGAGCCGATGAAGCCCGCGCCGCCGGTGACGAGGATGCTCAGGCGCTCGCTCATCGGGCGACGCCGTAGAGGCCCCCGGGCCCGGACGGACCCTCGTCCGCTCGGCGCCTGAGGAAATCGGCATAATCCGACTTTCCGAGCCGGTCGGCCGCGGCGCGCAGCTGGTCTGCGTCGAGATAGCCGTAGTCGAAGGCGATCTCCTCCGGCGACATCACCTTGATCCCCTGGCGGAGCTCGACCGTCCTGACGAACGACGCCGCGTCGTGGAGGCTGTCATGGGTTCCGGTGTCGAGCCAGGCATAGCCGCGCCCCAGCCGGACGACGTCGAGCTCCCCCATGTCGAGATAGGCCTGGTTGACGTCGGTGATCTCCAGCTCGCCGCGACCCGACGGCTTCACGTTCGCGGCGATGTCGAGGACCCGGTTGTCGTAGAAATAGAGGCCGGTCACAGCCCAGCTGGACTTGGGCACGGCCGGCTTCTCGATGATCTCGACCGCCCGCATCGTCTCCGGATCGAAGGCGACCACCCCGTAACGCTTGGGATCCTCGACATGATAGGCGAAGACGGTCGCCCCCCGCGTCCGGGTGGCGACGTCGCGGCACAGGTCGGCGAGCCCGCTTCCGAAGAAGATGTTGTCGCCCAGGATCAGCGCGACCGAATCGTCCCCGACGAACCGGCGGCCGATGATCAGCGCCTCGGCCAGGCCGTTGGGATGGGCCTGCTCGGCATAATCCAGGGACAGCCCGAAGCCGGCACCGTCGCCGAGCAGGTCGCGAAAGCCCGGCAGGTCGCGCGGGGTCGAGATGATCAGCATCTCGCGAATCCCGGCCAGCATCAGGGTGGCCAGGGGATAATAGATCATCGGCTTGTCGTAGACGGGAAGCAATTGCTTCGAGACCGAGAGGGTAGCGGGGTAGAGGCGGGTGCCGCTTCCGCCGGCCAGGATTATGCCCTTCAAGCGACGAGCCCTGCGCGGGCGGCTGGACTGGTCATCGCTATTCCTTCTTTCTTTCAAGAGGCTGCGTCGGCGGCAGGATCGCCCGTCCGCCGCCGCCGGCGAAGCCGAGGCTTCCAACCTCGGCCCGGTGCGTGTAGGCGCTCTACGGGCGAGCCTGCCGCAAATCCACCCGCCGGGCGCACCCCGATCGAGCCCGCGGGCTTCCATCGACTTACGGAGAGATCTCGGGGAATGACCGTTGCAGTGAAGATCATGGCGCTGCCGGCGCCGGTTCGCGGTGTCCGGGCCGTGAGCCCGAGGAAGGACCCCCGCGCATGACTCCCCTGGGCCTGTTCGCGATCATAATCTGCATGGCGGGTTTCCGCTTCGCGCGCGCCGATCAATCGCGGGCTCGCTTCGCGCTGTTCGCGCTGCTCCTGCTGGAACATGTCGGAGCTTCGATCGCGGGCTATCTCTACACCATTCAGTTCGGAAGCGACGCCGACCTGTATTATTACGACCCTTGGAGAATATATGGCTCTCGCAGCGGCGTGAGCACTATATTCATGGTCAACCTGGTTCAGTTCATCAAAAGCTATCTGGGCGGTAGTTATTTCGATTACTACCTCCTTTTCGGCTCGGTCGGCTTCTGGGGCATTTTGTTTATCATGCGCTCGTTCGATGATATCCATCGAGAGCTTGGCCAACCTACGAACAAACTTATCTACCTCATCCTTTTCCTCCCCGGGCTCCATTACTGGACCAGCGGACTCGGCAAGGACGCGCTCATGTTCTTCGCCGTCGCCTTGTGCACCTGGGCCGCGTTCCGGCTGCAGAGCCGCTATCTGGTGTTCGGGGCGGGCGTCGCGATCGCGCTTCTGGTTCGACCGCATATCGCACTTCTGGCGCTCGTCGCCTTCGCGCTTACCCTACTGGTCGGGCGAGGCACTTCGTTGCTCACTCGAGTCGCGCTGCTCGCGGTCGTTCTCGCCGGGATCGGCTCGGTGGCGGGGCTCGTCGAAAGCGTGGTCATCGGCCTCAGCTTCTCGAGCACCGACGCGATGAGCGAGGTCCTCGAGTCCACTTCCCGGGTGACCGAGGAGTCCGGAGCCGACCTCGCGCTGACCAGCGCGGCCTTTCCGGTGAAGGTGCTCAGCCTGCTGTTCAGGCCGTTCTTCCTCGATGCCGAAGGCTTGTTCGGCTATATCGCCTCGCTCGAGAATCTGGTGATCCTGGCCGTGGTCCTGACCCTGGTCTGGCGCTTCGGGACGGCTCTGGCCGTGGCCCGGGCGACGGTGTTCGCGCGCTTCGCCTTTTTCTTCTTCGTGATGATGACCATCCTTCTCAGCCTGTTCACCTTCAACGTGGGCCTCGGGCTGAGGCAGAAGATGATGATGATGCCGACGCTCCTCGTCTTCTTCGCCGCGACGCTGGCGGTGCGCGCGGTCCGAACGGCAACGGTTTACGACCCGGTCGCATCGCCTTATGCGGGTCACCCGGAGACGGCACAGGGCTATCGGCGCGCCTGAAGACCAGGCGCTGCGCGGCCCGAAAGGTGTGGATCAGGATGCTGAACGTTAAAGACATGGCCGAAGCGCCCGCTTCGGCGCAGGACCTGCGGCCGGGCACGGACGAGCATTGGCCTTATTATGCCGAGGACGAGATCGAGGCCGTCGCCGAGGTCCTTCGTTCGGGACGGGTCAACCAGTGGACGGGCGGCGAGGTCTTCGCCTTCCAGGACGCGCTTGCCCGAACCTTCGGCGGCGAGCATTGCATCGCGCTCGCCAACGGCTCGCTGGCGCTCGAGCTTCCGCTGCGGGTCTTCGGAATCGGCCCGGGCGACGAGGTGGTGACGACCCCCCGCACCTTCGTCGCATCGGCGACCTCCGCGATGCTCCTTGGCGCGACCCCGGTCTTCGCCGACATCGACCCTGACAGCGGCAACATCACCGCCGAGAGCATCGAGAGGGTCCTGACCGAGCGCACCCGGGCGATCATTCCGGTCCACCTGGGCGGCTGGCCCTGCGACATGCCGGCGATCATGGAGCTTGCCGAGCGTCGCGGCCTGTTCGTCATCGAGGATTGCGCGCAGTCGCACGGCGCCGAGATCGACGGCCGCCCGGCCGGAAGCTTCGGCCACGCCGCCGCCTTCTCCTTCTGCCAGGACAAGATCATCTCCACCGGCGGCGAGGGCGGAGCGGTCCTTTTCAGGGACGAGGCCGCGTTCGAGCGGGCGTGGAGCTTCAAGGACCACGGTAAGAACCGGGCCAAGGTGAACGCGCCTCCGGTCGCCCCGGGTTTCCGCTGGCTCCACGACAGCGTCGGGACCAACTGGCGCCTGACCGGGCCGCAGGCGGCGATCGGCCTCAGGCAGCTCGCCAAGCTCGACGATTGGCGTTCCGCCCGAACCCGCAACGCCGCCATCTGGATCGAGGCGCTCTCCAACCAGCCGGGAGTTCGCGTTCCGCTGCCCGACGAGCGCTTCCGCCACGCTTATTACCGCCTCAACTTCTACCTTCGGCCGGGCGCCGAGGGCGCGCGCGAGGAGATACTGGCGCGGGCCGGGGAAGCCGGGCTCCGGCTGTTCACCGGTTCCTGCTCCGAGGTCTACCTCGAGGAGGCGTTCAGCGGTCTCCCGCGGCCGGACCTGCCCAACGCCCGCGCGATGACGAAGAGCAGCCTCGCGGTGGAGATCCATCCCACCCTTGCGCCGGACCGGCTCCGGCTTCGGGCGGAGAAGCTGGCCGAGCTGATCCGGGCTGTCCTGGGTTAGGGCCTGTACTCATGACCGGCAATGGCCAGGACCGCCCGGAGAAGGGCACCGGCAAGGAGGGGTGCGAAGGGCGGGCTGGTTGCCCGCACGAGCGCTACGACGTAGCCGGTGCCCT
>DASVQD010000025.1:0-31799 GCA_036389345.1 Allosphingosinicella sp.
AGAAGATCAGCACCGCGCCGGTCGTCCGGTCCAGGCCGCGGACCAGGGCCGGGCTTCGAAGCGCTCTCGCCACCGGCCGGGTGGCGGCGATCAGCGCTGCGAACCACAGCAGCCCGAGCGCGGCATGGACCCCCGCCAGAAGCAAAGTCGTCCAGGCCACGTTCGCTCCCGCCGGAATGAATTGGGGAAGAAAGGAGACGTAGAAGGCTCCGACCTTCGGGTTGAGAAGGTTCGTCAGGAAGCCCCGAATCAGCCAGTTGGCGCGGATTGCCGGAACATCTTGTTCGGAGCCGCCCTCTGCACGCGGCGTGAGGATCATCCGGGCGCCGAGATAGAGCAGGTAGAACGCGCCGACCCATTTCAGAGCGAGATAAGCGAAGCCGGAGGCCTGGAGCAGCATGTCGAGGCCGATCGCGACCAGGCCTCCCCAGGCGAGGCAGCCGAGGCAGATTCCGAGCGAAGCGGCGAAGGCGCGCCGGGCGCCTTCGGCCGCGGCGGTCCGGAGCACGAGCGCGGTGTCGAGCCCCGGAGTCGCTGTGAGCAGCGCCGCCGCGAGAGTGAAGGCGATCAGGGACTGCTCGAGCGGCGACATGGTGGACGCATAGCATGAGTGCGCCTTATGGTTGAGCCATGGAAACTTTGCCGCTGACTCCGCTCGACCGGGGATTGCTTCGGCTGATGCGGCTTCGCGGCGCGATGACGGGCCTCGTCCTGCTTGCCGCGGCGGCGGCGGGCGAGGCGTTCGTCGACAGGCTTGCGCCCATGCCCTTCGGGCTGCTGCTCGGCCCCGGGCTTGCGCTCCTGATCTATCTGGCGGTGCTCGCTCCGCCCCGCCGCTATCGCGCATGGAGCTATGGCATGGACTTCCAGGAGCTGCAGGTCCGCCGCGGCGTGTGGACCCGGGTCCACACCGTGGTCCCGCTCGATCATGTCCAGCATATCGACGTCAGCCAGGGCCCGCTCGAGCGCGGCTTCGGCATCTGCAGCCTCGTCCTTCACACCGCCGGAACCCTGCACAGCCAGATCGTCCTTCCCGGCCTCACCCGGACGACCGCCGAGGGGATCCGCGACGAGATCCGGGCCCGCATGCGCGAGGATCCGGAATGAGCGGCGGCGCCGAGCGCCGTCTCCATCCCGGCACCATCGCTCTTCGATTCATCAAGGACGCGCCTCAGACTTTGTTCGCGCTCCCCGCAGCCGTGGCCTTTTCCTCGAAAACCGGGCTCACCAACGCGCTCTATCTGGCGGCGGGGCTCGCGCTGGTCCTGCTGGTCCTCAAATGGATCGCGTGGCGCCGCTTTATGTATGGGGTAAGCGCGACCGAGATCGTCATCGAGAGCGGAGTGCTTCACCGCAACCGGCGGAGCATACCCTTCGATCGGGTCCAGGACGTCGATGTCGAGCGGACCTTCCTCGCCCGACTGTTCGGCCTGGCCAAGGTCCGGATCGAGACCGGGGCTGGGGGCAAGGACGAAGGCCTTCTCGACAGCGTGTCGCTGGCCGAAGCGGACCGCCTCCGCGAAGCGGTGCGGGCCAGCCGGTCCGGAGCAATTGCGTCCGCAAGCGTCGAGGAAACGGGAGCGCCGACGCAACGGATCCTCTTCGCCATGGATCCGCCGCGGCTGCTCCTGTTCGGGCTCTTCAACTTCTCGATGGTCTATCTCGCCGGCCTTTTCGCGATCCTCCAGACCTTCGACAATCTCCTCCCTTTCGACATTTACGACCCGGCCCGCTGGATCGGGCTCGCCGACGAATATCTGCCTGCGCGCTTGACGCTTGGAGCGATCGGCGCACTCCTGCTGGTCGCCGCCGCGCTCGGAGCGGTCGCGGGCGTGGTCCGGACCGTCGCCCGCGACTACGGCTTCAGGCTCTCGCTCGAGGGGGAGCGGCTTCGCCGGGAGCAGGGCCTGTTCACCCGCAAGGAGGCAGTGATCTCGCGCCGCCGGGTCCAGCTCGCCGAGGTCGGCGGCGGCCCCGTGCGAAACCTGTTCGGATGGGCGGGCCTGTCTTTCCAGACCCTGGGCGCCGGGACGGATCGAAGCGGCCATCAGAGCGCGGCGCCTTTCGCCACTCGAAGCGAGATCGAGGCGGTGCTGGCCGAGGTCGCGCCGCTCCGCCTGCCGCCGCCGCCGCAAATGATCCGGGTATCCAGGCGTCACATCCTTCGAAGCGCGGCGGGAGCCTTGCTCCCGGCCCTCGCCGGAATTGCGGCCGCGTCCTACTGGCTACCCTACGCTCCAGCGCTTCTCGCGGCCCTGCCGCTGCTGGTCGGCGCGGCCGCGCTCGAGCGGCGCTATCACCGATACGCGCTTGCCGACGACCTCCTCTTCGTCAGCCGCGGGGTCTGGCGCCGGCGGCTCTGGCTGATTCCGCTGAGGAACGTCCAGTCGCTGAGCCTCAGCCGAGGCCCGATCCAGCGCCGGCTCGGCCTCGCCACCCTGGCGATCGACACTGCCGGAGCGTCGATGATCAACGCGCCTCGGATCGTCGATCTGCGCGACGGGGCGGCGGAGGAACTGGCGAGAAAGATTTCCAGTCTGCGCCGCGCTAATTCCTCCCCGAGCTTGCTCGGGGAGGAACGGCAACCCTAAGCCTCCGGAAGGAAGTCCGGAACCGAGAGGTAGCGCTCGCCGGTGTCGTAGTTGAAGGTCAGCACCCGCTTGCCCGGGCCGATCTCGTCGAGCTTCTGGCGAACCGCTGCCAGGCTGGCTCCGGAGCTTATTCCGACCAGGACGCCTTCCTCGCGCGCTGCCCGGCGGGCCATCTCCTTGGCGTCGGCCGGATCGACCAGGATGACACCGTCGATGACGTCGGTGTGGAGGTTGGCGGGGATGAAGCCGGCGCCGATGCCCTGGATGGGATGGGGGCCCGGCTGCCCGCCGGAGATGACCGGCGACAGCGTCGGCTCGACCGCGAACACCTGGAGCTGCGGCCATTCCTTCTTCAGGATCTGGGCGCAGGCGGTGATGTGGCCGCCGGTCCCGACGCCGGTGATCAAAACGTCGATCGGCGAATCCCGGAAGTCTTCCAGTATCTCCTGCGCCGTGGTGTGCAGATGCACCTCGATATTGGCCGGGTTTTCGAACTGCTGCGGCATCCAGCTGTCCTCGATCTCGGCGAGCAGCTCCTTGGCGCGCTCGATCGCGCCCTTCATGCCCTTTTCGCGCGGAGTGAGGTCGAAGCTCGCACCGTAAGCGAGCATCAGCCGGCGGCGCTCGAGGCTCATGCTCTCCGGCATGACGAGGATGAGCTTGTAGCCCTTGACCGCGGCGACCATGGCGAGGCCGATCCCGGTATTGCCCGAAGTCGGCTCGACGATCGTCCCGCCCGGCTTCAGGTCGCCCGAGCGCTCCGCCGCCTCGATCATCGCGAGCGCGATCCGGTCCTTGATCGAGCCGCCGGGATTGGCCCGCTCCGACTTCACCCAGACCTCGGAATCGCCGAACAGGCGCCTGACCCGGATATGGGGGGTCCGGCCGATCGTCTCGAGGATGCTGCCCGCTCTCATTATTCGCTCTCCCTGGTCCACGGTTGATCAAATGGGTCTTTGGAAAACCCGCTTCAACTCCCGCTATCGATTCCGGGCGGCCCGCGCTAGCGTGCGCCGGTGGCTTTGATCTACGACGTCCCGAAGGCCTTCACCGAGGCCGAATGCGATGCGCTCGTCGCGCTTGGCGAACGGGCCGGCCTGGTTCCTGCGACGGTCTGGGCCGGTGCGGAGGACCGGGTCGATTCGGCGGTCCGCTCGGCCCGGACAAGTCATCACCCGAGGGATTGCGGAACAAGCTGGATCTACGACCGGCTCGACCGGCTGTTCGCCGAGGCTGGAGAAAGGTTCGGCCTGGCCGTCGGGCCCGTCATCGAGCCGCTTCAGATCCTTCGCTACGACGAGGGCGGCCACTTCCGGACCTGGCACAGCGACGCCGGCTACGACGCACTCGACCGGCGCCTGGTCTCGGTCTCGGTCGAGCTCTCCGCTCCGGGCGAGCATGAAGGCGGGGACCTGGAGATCATCCCGGACTCGGTCGGACAGCGCCGGACGCTGGGCCGCGGAGGAGCACGCTTCTTCCCGTCCAGGGCGATCCACCGGGTGACCCCGGTGACCCGCGGAACCCGCCACGCGCTGGTGATCTGGACCGGAGCCTGACTCGTCGTCAGCCGGTCGTCGCACCTTCCTTCCCCAGGTCGTCGGGCGGATCGAAGGTCCGGGCGCGCCTCAGCTCCGGGAACCAGCGCGCCCAGAGCAGGGTGACGAGGATCGCCCCGATGCCGCCGGCGACCACCGCCACGACCGGTCCGATCAAGGCGGCGAGGAAGCCCGATTCCGCTTCCCCAAGCTCGTTCGAGGCGGAGATGAACAGCGTCGAAGCGGCTCCGACCCGGCCGCGCATCGCGTCGGGCGTGTAGAGCTGGATCAGTGACTGGCGGACGTAGACCGAAACCATGTCGGCCGAGCCGAGGAGGGCCAGGCAGCCGACCGACAGGATCATGTTGCGCGACAGTCCGAAGGCGACGGTGGCGGCCCCGAAGACGGCGACCGCGGCGAGCATCTTGGTCCCGACGTTGCTCTTCAGCGGTCGCCAGGAGAAATAGAGCGCCGTCAAGGTGGCGCCGACCGCCGGCGCGGCACGCAGATGGCCGAGCGCGGTGGCATCCGAGTGGAGGATATCGCGCGCGAAGACCGGAAGCATCGCGGTCGCTCCGCCGAGCAGCACCGCGAACAGGTCCAGCGAGATGGCGCCCAGGACCAGGCGGTTGCGGCGGACGTAGTGGAGCCCGTCGACCATCTGCCGCCAGGGGTTGCGCGACCCCTGGATCTCGCTTCGGGCGATCGGCCGGATCATGAACATGCAGAAGAGCGAGATCGCGAACAGGCCTGAGCTCACCGCATAGGGCATGTGCGGGTTCCAGGCGTAGAGATAGCCGCCGACCGCGGGCCCGGCGATCGCGCCCGACTGCCACGACATCGAGCTCAGAGCGATCGCCTGCGGCAGCGACTCGCGCGGCACGAGGTTCGGAGCGAGCGCTCCCAGCGCCGGGCCGGCGAAGGCGCGCGCCACTCCGAGCAGGCCGGCGACCGCGAACAGCCAGGGCAGGGTGATCGAGCCGGTATAGGTGAGGATTGCGAGGGTGAGCGCGCAGGCCAGCTCCAGGGCGATGGAGCCCCGGGCGATGAATCGCCGGTCCACCCGGTCGGCCACCCAGCCGGTCACCAGCGTCAGGGCGAACAGGGGGATGAACTGGACGAGTCCGATGAAGCCGAGCTGGAGCGCGGCCTTCTCGAGGCTCATCGACTGCCGGGCGATGTCGTAGACCTGCCAGCCGATGACGATGATCATCGACATCTGGGCCACCGTGGAGGCGAGCCGGGCCGTCCAGTAGAACCGGAAGTCGCGGATCCGGAAGGGGTGGGGCGCGGCGGAGGAAGCCATTGCGGGCGCTTAGGGGCGGGGGGCGGAGCGCGCAACAACCCGTCGGCGTCACCCCGGCGAAAGCCGGGGTCCCGGGGAGACCCGCCGAGCCTTTCCGACCCGAGGTCCCGGCTTTCGCCGGGATGACGGGTGGACTATCGCTTCGTGGCAACCCGGGAGTCGCCGATGTCCAGAAGCCTGCTCGCCACCGTATCCGCCGCCGCTCTACTGCTCGCCGGCTGCGCCTCGACCGGATCCGGCGAGGCGGCCGGGACGGCGCGGCCCTCCTCCTGGTCCAAATTCTCCCAGAGCTTCATCGAGGGCTATTTCCGCAACAGCCCCGCCTTCGCCGTCGGCCAGGGCAGGCATGAATTTGACGGCCAGCTGCCCGACTGGAGCGAGACAGGCCTTTCGAATGCAGCGCAGTTCCTGCGCTCGTCCATCTCTGCGGCCGAGGCCTTCGATCCCAGGAGCCTGTCCAAGACCGAGCGGTTCGAGCGGGACTATCTGATCGCCCGGGCGCGGGGCGATCTGTTCTGGCTGGAGACCGCGGACCAGCCGCACCTCAACCCCGCTTATTACATGGGCAACGGGCTCGACCCTTCGGTCTACGTCACCCGGCCCTATGCCCCGGTGGAGACGAGGCTGAAGGCGTTCATCGCCTATCTGAAGTCCGTCCCGCGCGCGGCCCGCCAGATCCGGGCCAACCTCAAGACCCCGCTCCCGGCGAGCTTCATCGATTACGGCAAGGCGGGCTTCGCCGGCTTTGCCGCTTATTATCCGACCGACGGCAAGGCCGCCTTCGGCGCGGTCGGGGACCCGGACCTCCAGATGGAGCTCGACCGATCCGCCCGAGAAGCCGCCCGTGCGATGAAGGGGCTCGCCGACTGGCTCGAATCGCAGCGCCCCAACGCCACCCAGGACTTCGCGCTTGGAGCGGACAAGTTCGCTCAGATGGTCCGCGACACCGAGATGGTCGACGTTCCCATCGCCGAGCTCGAGTCGATCGGTCGGGCCGACCTCAGGCGCAACCAGGACGCCCTGCGCTCCGCCTGCGCCCGCTATGCGCCCGGAGCGACGCTTCAGGCGTGCATGGACAAGATGGGCTCCAACAAGCCCGAGGGCGGAGTCGTCCAGGCGGCGCGGGCTCAGCTCACCGGCCTCAGGGCCTTCATCGCCGCGAAGGACATCGTCTCGATCCCCGGCACCGAGGAAGCGAAGGTCGAGGAGGCGCCGCCCTACAACCGGCAGAATTTCGCCTATATCGACATTCCGGGGCCGTACGAGAAAGGCCTGCCCTCGGTCTATTACATCGCCCCGCCCGATCCGAGCTGGTCGCCCGAGGTCCAGGCCGGCTTCGTCCCGGGCAAGGCCGACCTCCTGTTCACCTCGGTCCACGAGGTCTGGCCGGGCCACTTCCTCAACTTCCTCCACTCGAACCGCTCGCCCTTCACCTTCGGCCGGGTGTTCGTCGGCTATGCCTTCGCGGAGGGCTGGGCGCATTACAGCGAGGAGATGATGTGGGACGCCGGGCTGGGCGACGGCGATCTCGAGACCCATATCGGGCAGATCTCCAACGCTTTGCTCCGCGACTGCCGCTACCTTTCGGCGATCGGAATGCACACCGGGCGGATGACGATGGAGCAGTCGCGGCAGCTCTTCCTCGACCAATGCTACCAGGACGAAGGCAATGCTCGGCAGCAGAGTGCGCGCGGGACCTACGATCCCGCCTATCTCAATTACACGATGGGCAAGCTGATGATCCGGAGGCTTCGGGAGGACTGGACCAGGAGCCGGGGCGGCAGGGCGGCCTGGAAGCGCTTCCACGACCAGTTCCTGAGCTATGGCGGCCCGCCGGTGCCCCTGGTCCGGGCCCAGATGATGGGTGGAAGCGCGAAGGCGGTTTTCTAGGGATTTCCCTCTCCCCGCCGGGGAGAGGGGGCGAAGTGGAGTCCGTCTCCGGCTATTGCCCTTGGCCCAGTGAAAAGCCTGGAACTCCGTCGAAGGTGTAGAGATGCTCCGTCTTCACGAAGTCGATCCCGGCATAATGGAGGTTCCTGAGCAGCTCGAGCAGCATCGCCTTGTTGAACTGCTTGCCCGGTTTCGACTGGAAGCGGCAGCGCCAATGGTCGGTGCAGAAGGTCTCGGGCAGCCCGCCCGGCCAGACCTTGACCCCGCGGTTGGTGATCATGGTCAGGTCGAAGAGGCTGCCCGCGACCTTTCGGACTTGCTCCGCGAGCGAGTCCGGCGAGGAATCGGCGTGGACGAACACGTCGACTCCGACCAGTTCCTTGACGGCCGGCTTGCGCGGCGAAGCCGGCCTCGGGGCGACCGGGACCAGTCCGGCGTAGCTTACCGGTTCGAGCGCGGAGGGCCTCTGTCCGAGCCGGGCGATCACCGCTTCGGCGAAGGCGCGGGTTCCGACCTTCTCGCGGCTTGAGCCATGCTCGAAGATGTCGGCGGTGTGGATTCCGTCCTCGACCGTCTTCAGCCAGGCGTTGTGGACGCGCTCGGCGACCTCGCTCTGGCCGAGATGGGCCATCATCATGACCCCGGCGAGAAGGAGGCCCGAGGGGTTGGCGACGTCCATCCCGGCAATGTCGGGGGCGGAGCCGTGGATCGCCTCGAACATCGCGCAATGCTCGCCGATATTGGCGGAAGCGCCGAGCCCCACCGAACCGGTGACCTGGGCCGCGACGTCGGAAAGGATGTCGCCGTAAAGGTTCGGCATGACGATCACGTCGAACCTTTCGGGCGAGTCGGCGAGCCGCGCCGCTCCGATATCGACGATCAGATGCTCCTGCTCGATCTCCGGATATTCGGCGCCGATCTCGTCGAACACCTTGTGGAACAGGCCGTCGGTCAGCTTCATGATATTGTCCTTGGTGAAGCAGCTGACCTTACGGCGGCCGTGGGCCCGGGCATAATCGAAGGCGTAGCGGACGATCTTCTCGCAGCCCGGGCGCGAGATCAGCTTCAGGCATTGATAGACGTCGTCGGTCTGGCGGTGCTCGATGCCGGCGTAGAGGTCCTCCTCGTTCTCGCGGACGATGACGACGTCCATTCCCGGATGGCGGGTCGCGATCGCCGGGGCATAGCTGGCGCAGGGGCGGACGTTGGCGAACAGTCCGAGAGTCTTTCGGGCCGTGACGTTGAGGCTCTTGAAGCCGCCGCCCTGCGGGGTGGTGATCGGCGCCTTGTAGAAGATCCGGGTGCGGCGAAGGCTGTCCCAGGCGTCGGCGGTGATCCCGGCGCTGTGCCCCGCCCGGTAGACCCGCTCGCCCAGCTCGACCGGCTCGACCTCCAGCCTTGCGCCGGCGGCGAGCAGCACCTTCAGGCTGGCCATCATGATCTCGGGCCCGATTCCGTCCCCGAAGGCGATGCTGATTCGGGCGGCCGGCAGCGGCTGGGCCGTCTCGGCCAATCGGGCGGCGTTCGGAAGGGGTAGGTTCATTTTCTGGGCCTCCGTAAAGTGGAAGCCCTCGACTACCGACTGGATTGCCATTGTAGAAATTGATAAGGAGCACAAAGCTCATTGAGGAACGCAATATGGCAGTCGCTCCGACAGTCGACCCTGAACTGCTTCGCGCATTCGTCGCCGTGGTCGAATATGGCGGGTTCAGCCAGGCCGCGGCGCGCCTCCTGCGCGGCCAGTCGGCAGTCTCCCTCCAGATCAAGCGGCTCGAGGAGCAGTTGGGGACCCGGCTTCTCGACCGGAGCCCGAGGGGGGTGCAGCTGACCGCCGAGGGGGAGATGATCATCGGCCAGGCGCGCCGGATCCTCAGCCTCAATGAAGCGCTGATCGCCCGGGCCCGGGAGCCGGAGCTTCACGGGACGGTTCGCCTGGGAGCGCCCGAGGATTTCGCGACGAGCCGGCTTCCGGACATCCTCGCAAGCTTCGTTCGCTCGCATCCCGGAGTGGCGCTGGAGGTTACGTGCGAGCTTACGCTCGAGCTCCTGGCGCGCTTCGACGCCGGCGGGCTCGACATCGCCCTCGTCAAGCGCGAGCCGGCCTTCGCGCTGGAGGGGACCCGGGTATGGCGCGAGCAGCTGGTCTGGGTCGCCGGAAGCAGGGAGGCCCTGAGGGAAGGGGAGCCGCTGCCGCTCGTCTGCTCGCCGATTCCCTGCGTCTACCGGCGCCGGGCGACGGCAGGGCTGGATTCAATCGGCCGGCGGTGGCGGGTCGCCTACAGCTGCGGGTCGCTGGCCGGGAGCCACGCGGCCGTCCGGGCGGGGCTCGGAGTGACGGTCCTCCCCAAGGACATGGTGCCCGGCGATCTCAACATCCTCGAAGAGGCCGAGCACGGTCTTCCGGCGCTCGCCGACACCGAGGTCGCCTTCGTCTCCGCGCCCAGCCTGCCGCCTCCCGCCGCCCGGCTGCGCGACTATATCGTCGCCGAGCTCGAGCATGGAAGCGGCGGCCTGGCCGGCCGGCAGGGCCGGGGCTGAGGCGCTGAGCTTTGGCTGGAACCGGTCGCGCTTAGATGGACTCGGCTGCGATCGATTCCGTGATCCGCGCGAAAGCGGGGATCCGCTTCTTCACTTTCATTCCTGCCGGTCGGAACCCGGCAAGAAGCGGGACCCTCGCTTCCGCGGGGGTGACGACGAACAGAGTCCGCTTCAATCCGTACAGGACAGATCCCGGCCCTTCGCGGGCGATGGGTCAGTCCGGGCGCACCGACCAGGTCACCCGCCAGGGATCGGAACTCTCCGTAAAGCCCTCGGGGAGATATTTGGCGAGCTTCTGCAGGTCGCCGTAATCGTAGTGGAGGTCGTTGGGGACGGGGACCCGCTTGGCCTTGAAGAGGATCGAGAATTCGTTCGACCCGCGGATGAATTTGGCTTCCGAAAGATCCACCCCGCACAGGACGACGTTGTAGGCGAGCAGCCCCGGCGTCCAGAGCGAGACATGGCCGCCCCACAGGTTGCGGTGCGGATCGGGGACCGTGATGCACACATGGCCGTCCTCGGCGCAGGCCTGGACGAGGCGCTCGATGAAGGCGCCCGGATTGCGCTGGTGCTCGAGGATGTGGGACGCCCAGACCAGATCGTACTTCACCGGGCTGTCGTAGCTGTTGAAGTCGGCATAGATGACCTCGAGGCCCTCGTTCTCGGCATTGTCGGCGTAGATCGAGGTTCCGAAATCGATGCAGGTGACCTTGCTTCCGTTCTTCCGGAAGGCCTGGGCATGCTGGCCTCCGCCCGAGCCGACGTCCAGAACGGTCTTCGGATTCAGCGCCAGAACATAGTCCATCGCGTAGGTCGACCTGTACTTCAGCGGGCCGGGGCGGCTGTCGACGAAGATGTTGAAGCCCAGGATCGATATTCCGCGCGACACGGAATAAGTCGAATTGAGCTTGAGATAGCCCAGAGTGCTTCTCAGCGCATATTTCAGCCGGCGATATTTGATATGAGCGACTTCGGACTCGTTCATCTTCGGCTCCAGGGGAGGTCACGGGATCATTCGGGCGATCCGGAGGCGCGGCCGGATCGAGCGGCGCGCGGCGTTCGCAGGGCTATGGCTTCGGGGCCGATTACCGTCAAGGCCAAGCGAGGCTCCGCCTCGCGCGAAGGCTCCGTCGGCGTTGGGCTCACCCCGGGCTTACGAAGCTGTCCAGGACCCGCTTCCGGCCGGCATGCTCGAAGTCGATCTCGAGCTTGTTGCCCTCGATCTCGGCGACCTTTCCGTAGCCGAACTTGGCGTGGAAGACCCGTTGGCCGACCGCGATGTCGCCCCGCCCGGGATTGCCCAGGCTGATCGCGCTCGCCCGCGCCTCCATCACCCGGGGCGGGGTTCGTTCGAAGCCGCCCGTCACCGCCCGCCGCCAGCCGGGGCCCCGGCCGCTGCCCCGCGCCACGTCGGCGAACGGATCCGCCCGCTCCGACCAGTTCGCCCGCCACAGGCTCTCGCCGCCGCTCATCGTCTGTTCCTGCTCGACATGGGCGTCGGGGAGCTCGGCGATGAAGCGGCTCGGGATCGAGCTGGTCCACTGGCCGTAGATCCGCCGGTTGGCGGCGTGGAAGATGAAGGCCTTGCGGCGCGCGCGCGTGATCGCGACGTAGGCGAGGCGCCGCTCCTCCTCGAGGCTGGCCTGGCCGCCTTCGTCCAGCGAGCGCTGCGAGGGGAAGACGGCTTCCTCCCAGCCGGCCAGGAAGACGGTGTCGAACTCGAGGCCCTTCGCGGCGTGGATGGTCATGATCGTGACCTTCTCCGTGTCGCGCTCCGCGTCGTTTTCCATGACCAGCGAGACGTGCTCGAGGAAGCCGCCCAGGGTCTCATATTCCTCCATCGCCCGGGTAAGCTCGGCGAGGTTCTCGAGTCGGCCGGCGCTTTCTGCCGAGCGGTCGGCCTGGAGCATGGCGGTGTAGCCGCTCTCGTCGAGCACCAGCCGGGCCAGCTCGGGATGCGGAAGCTCGGCGAGGCGGGAGCGCCAGCGCGCGAAGTCGCCGACGAGGTTGCCGAGCTGCCGCCGGGCCTGCGGGGTCAGCTCGTCGGTGTCGAGGATCATTGCGGCGGCCATCAGCAGCGGCACGCCTTGCGCCCGCGCCAGCGAATGGATCTTCGCAACCGCCTTGTCGCCGAGGCCGCGCTTGGGCGTGTTGACGATCCGCTCGAAGGCGAGGTCGTCGGAGGGCTGGGCGATGATCCGAAGGTAGGCGAGTGCGTCCCTGATCTCGGCGCGCTCGTAGAAGCGGAAGCCGCCGACGATGCGGTAGGGAAGGCCGATGGCGATGAACCGGTCCTCGAACTCGCGGGTCTGGAACTGGGCTCGGACCAGGATCGCGACCTGGTCGATCCGGCCGCCGCTTCGCTGGACGGATTCGATCTCCTCGCCGATCCGCCGGGCCTCCTCAGGCCCGTCCCACACCCCGACGACCTGGACCTTTTCGCCGCCGTCATGCTCGGTCCACAAGGTCTTGCCGAGGCGGCCGCCATTATGGGCGATCAGGCCCGAGGCGGCGGCGAGGATGTGCGGGGTCGAGCGGTAATTCTGCTCGAGCCGGACGATCTTGGCGCCGGGGAAATCCTTCTCGAAGCGGAGGATGTTGGCGACCTCGGCGCCGCGCCAGGAATAGATGCTCTGGTCGTCGTCGCCGACGCAGCAGATGTTCTTGCGCTCCTGGGCGAGCAGCCTGAGCCACAGATACTGGCTCTGGTTGGTGTCCTGATATTCGTCGACCAGGATATATTTGAAGCGCTGCTGGTAGTGGGCCAGCACGTCGCGATGCTCCTTGAGGATCACCAGCATGTGGAGCAGCAGGTCGCCGAAGTCGCAGGCGTTGAGGGCCTTCAGCCGGGCCTGGTAGAGCGCGTAGAGTTCGGCGCCCTTGCCGTTGGCATAGGCCTCGCTCTCGGCGGCGTCGATCTGGTTGGGAGTCCAGCCGCGGTTCTTCCATCGGTCGATGAGCCCGCCGAGCATTCGGGCCGGCCAGCGTTTCTCGTCGATGTCGTTCGCCGAGATCAGCTGCTTGAGGAGCCGGAGCTGGTCGTCAGTGTCGAGGATCGTGAAGTTGGACTGCAAGCCCACCAGTTCGGCGTGGCGACGGAGCATCTTGGCCGCGACCGAGTGGAATGTGCCGAGCCAGGGCATCCCCTCGACCGCGTCCCCGACGATCCGACCGACCCGCTCCTTCATCTCCCGGGCGGCCTTGTTGGTGAAGGTGACCGCGAGGAGCTCGGACGGCCAGGCGAGGCGGGTGTAGACGAGGTGGGCGAGCCGGGCGGTCAGGGCCGCGGTCTTGCCCGTGCCGGCGCCGGCGAGGACCAGCACCGGCCCGTCCGTCGTCAGCACGGCCTCGCGCTGGGGGGCATTGAGGCCGCGCAGATAGGGGGGCTCGGCGGCTTGGGCTTCGGGAAGAGTCACGAGCGAACAGGTAGGCAACGGGGGGTGCCGGGGCAAGCGCAGTCGGGGCGGGGGGGCGGCGGCGCTTCCCTTCCCCGTCATCCCGGGCTTGACCCGGGATCCATGAACACTGCCGCATCCAATTTTCGACCCACCGTGTTCATGGATTCCGGGTCAAGCCCGGAATGACGGTTTTGACAGGCTCAGTCGGTGCCGGCCGCCCTCCGCAGCAAGGTGATCTTCGCCTTGCCGTATTTGCGCTCGCAGTCGACCTCATAGCCCTCGGCGGCGACCGTTTCGCTCCGGCCGGTCTCGACGCTGACCCAGCCGCCCGGCGCGATCGTGAGCTTCGCCAGCACGGCCGCCGCAAGGCCGCTTCCGTATGGCGGGTCGAGGAAGGCGAGGTCGACCGGGGCGGGGAGGGCGGAGTGCTCCGCGTTCCGCGCGAGCACCTCGCCGGAGGCGCCGAGCGCCGCGAGGTTGGCCCGGATCGTGTCGGCCGCCCGGCGGTCATTCTCGACGAAGACGCAATGCGCCGCGCCGCGCGACAGCGCCTCGAGGCCGAGCGCTCCGGAGCCGGCGAACAGGTCGGCGACCTGGAGGCCCTCGAAGCTTCCGAGCCGGCTGGCGAGCATCGAGAAGAGCGCCTCGCGAGCTCGGTCCGAGGTGGGGCGGGTGGAGTCGCCGGGCGGTGCCAGGAGCGGGCGGCCGCGCCACCGGCCGGCGATGATCCTCACCGCTGCGGACCCCGACCCGTTCGGGCAGGGCCCGCCTTGCCTTTTCGGGCTGGGCCCGTCTTGCCCGTTCGGGCTGGGCCCGGCTTCCCCGGTTGGGCCGAGCCTGTCCTGTCCGTTCGCGCTGACCCCGTCCTTTGCGTTCGGGCTGAGCCTGTCGAAGCCCCCGTCCTGACTTGCGGCTGACGGAAGGAAGAAGGCCCTTCGACAGGCTCAGGGCGAACGGTGTTTCCGGTGCGCCCGCCCTTGAGCCCCTTCCGGAACGCCACCAGATCGTGCTGCCGAACCTCGTCCACCGCCCCGATCGGCAGATCCGCGAGCGGGAACGGCCCGTAGGACGTCCGAAGCAGCCTCGACACCTGGAGGCCGAGATGCTCGAGAACCCGGCGGACCTCCCGGTTCTTGCCTTCGGTCAGCTTGAGCTCGATCCAGGCGTTGCGTCCCGTCCGGCGTTCGAGATTGGCGTCGATCGAGCCGTAGCGGATGCCCTCTATCTCCACGCCCTGGATGAGCTCCTCGAGCCGCTCCTGGCTGATCTCCCCGAACACCCGCGCCCGGTAGGTCCGCTCGACTCCGGAGGAGGGCAACTCGAGCTGGCGCTTAAGCTCGCCGTCGGTGGTGAGGAGCAGCAGCCCCTCGGTATTGAGGTCGAGCCGGCCGACCGGCATCACTCTTGGAAGTCCCTGGGGAAGCCGGTCGTAGATTGTGGGCCGGCCCTTCGGGTCCCGTTCCGTCGTCAGCAGTCCGGCAGGCTTGTGGTAGCGGAAGAGTCGGGCCGGGGCCGGCGCCTTCACCGGCTTGCCGTCCACCGTCACTCCATGGAGCGAGCTGAGCAAAGTCGCCGGAGTCTCGACGGCCTTGCCTCCGATCGCGACGCGCCCCTCGGCGATCATCCGCTCGATCTCGCGGCGCGAGGCGATCCCGGCGCGGGCGAGCAGCTTGGCGATGCGCTGGGAATCCCTGGACGGTTCCTTGTGCGGTTCCTTGGCTGGGGGTCGGGGCGGGGGCAGAGTGATTCTCCTCGAGGAAGCCGGACGGGCGGAAATATGCGCTCAGTCGATCCAACCTGAATGGCACCGTTGCACGGCGCGCTCGTTACGCATGAGAAACCGATCCCGGTGGCGAGGGCTTGCATTAGATGTTGTTCGGCAAACGCGAAAGGGCGATCCGCCGGATCCTCATCGTCGAGGACGAGCCGCTCGTCGCCTTCGACAACGAGCATCTGCTTCGCGAATGCGGATACGAGGTCGTGGCCACCGTCGACACGCTCGCCGACGCGGTCAGGGTGCTTGGCGAGGAGGAGGTCGATCTCGTCCTGAGCGACATCCAGCTTAACGGCGACGGCGACGGGATGGACGTCGCCCGGGCCGCCGGGGCGAGGCAGGTGCCGGTCCTGTTCGTCACCGCCAATTGCCCGCTCGAGGCGAGAGGGCTCGGAATGGGGTGCCTTGCCAAGCCTTATACGGACAAGGTCCTGAAGGGTGCGCTCGACGCGCTCGACCGCAAGCTTTCGGGGAAGAAGGTGGGAAGGCTCCCGGCGGGCCTGAGCCTGTACGAGGAGGAGGTTTAGATCCGTCGCCCCAGCGAAGGCTGGGGCCCCGGCGGGTGATGGGCTCGGCGCTCTTCACCCCCTGGGGCCCCAGCCTTCGCTGGGGCGACGGGCTATTCCAGTGCCGCCGCGACCTGGTCGTGGAAGTGCCTGATCCCGGTCTCCAGAGTTCCGAGCGTCAATTCCTTCACCACCCCCGTCGCCAGCCCCTCCTGGCCCAGCGCCGCCGCCCGGTAATCCTCGCCTCCGAACACGCCCTCGTCGAGAAGCGTCCAGCTTCGCTCCCAATGCGCCTCTTCCTCCGGGGTGGAGGGGGGCTCGGGAATCAGCATGAAATCCTCGACCAGGGTTCGGCCGACGCTTTGAGGCATCAGCACCATCAGGTTCACGTAATCCGGGCTCATGATCATGATCGTCGCCGGGAAGAGCTGGTAGGCGAAGGTGATGACGGCGCGCAGAGCGGCCCAGTCGCCATGGTCGATCTCGGCGAGATGGTCGATACGGCCGACCGCCGAGCGCTGGTGCCGTCCGAGCGAGTCCGCCGCCGTCACTCCGTCGGTGAAGAACTTCGCGATGGTCGGCGCGTGGAGCCGCTGGACGTGGTAGCTCTCCAGGAAGGCGTCCATGATCAGCTTCCAGTTGGAAGCGACGTCGTGGATCCGGCGGCGATAAAGGTGGTGGCCGGCCAGGCCGAAGGCGTCGAACTCCGGCGCGAGCGACCCGGCGTCGGCGAAATCCGATTCCTCGCGGGCGAACCAGATCAGCCCGCCCGCCTCGCGGGAGGGAAGCTCGGCGAGGCCGAAACGGCTCCGGTCGAGCCCCGGGAAGGTGTCGGGCCGGGGCATTCCGGCGAGCGCTCCGTCGAGCGAATAGGACCAGGCGTGATAAGGACAGACGAGCCGCGGGCTGCACAAGGCCTCGCCGCCCTCGACGAGGCGGGTGCCCCGGTGCCTGCAAACGTTGTAGAAGACCCTCGCCTTGCCTTCCCTGTCGCGGGCGAGAAGCAAAGGCATGCCGAAGCCGTCGTGGGGCACCGCCATGTTGCCGCGCGGAAGAAGCGCCGACGGAGCGATCACCTGGGGGAGGCGCCCGAACAGCCTGGATCGCTCCAGATCGAAATGGGCGGAATCGGTATAGACCGAGGCCGGAACGGTGGTGACCGACTCGCCATGGCTGCTTTCCCCGCGAGCGACGACTCCCGCGAGAGCGAGCTGCCCCTCGGTCGGGCGAAGGCTGCTGGGCATGTCCATGTCTGGAAATTGCGGCGGGGTCCAAGGGAAGGCAAGCGGCAATTGCCCGTCGCCCCAGCGGAGGCTGGGGCCCCGTGGGGTGAAGGACGCCGGCGCCTTTCACCCACCGGGATCCCAGCCTTCGCTGGGATGACGAAAAAAGGAAGGGTCTGGCCCGGCGTGACGGACTCGTTACAAGGACGCCATGACGGATCATGGTACGAGCGTAGCGCGCGGCTGGCGCGACAGTCTTCCGGCAGCGATCAGGCCCTATTCGGAGCGGGCGCCGCTCGCCGCCTTCTTCCTCGGCATCTCCTCGGGCCTGCCGTTCACCCTGCTCGCGGCCACTCTCACCCAGCGGCTCTCGGAAGGGGGGATCGAGCGCAAGACGATCTCCGCCTTCGCCTTCGTGCTTCTGATCTACTCGATCAAATGGGCCTGGGCGCCAATCGTCGATCGCGTCCGGCTTCCCTTCTCCCGAAGCTTCGGCCAGCGGCGGACATGGCTCGTGGTGTGCGCGGCGGCGGTCGTCGGAGCGATCGTCCTTCTCGCCCGGGCCGATCCGGCGGAAGGCGCCCAGAAGGTGCTCCTCGCCGCCTTGGTCCTGGGCTTCGCCGGCGCCACCTACGACATCGTCATCGACGCCTTCCGGATCGAGCTGCTCGAGCCCGAGCAGCTCGGCACCGGATCGGGAATGTCGCAATATGGCTGGAGGATCGGAGCTTTCCTCGCAAGCACCGTCGCACTCGCCGGAGCGGCGAGGATCGACTGGACCTTCGGCTACCTGGCCTGCGCTCCGCTGGCGCTGTCAGCCGTCCTCGTGTCGCTCTGGACCGGAGAGCCCAAGAGGCACAAGGTCCGCGAATGGCCGCAAAGGGCCGGAGCGGGCAGCTTCGTGAAATTCCTCGTCGCCGTGCCGCTGATCCTCGCGGCGGCCTCCGGCCTCGACTACCTGCTCGATTCCACCATCCTGCTCCGGATCGCGATCTTCGGGCTCATCTACCCGGTGGTCGACCTGACCATCCGCCGGGCGCATGACGTGGGCTGGACCGGGCATGTCGCCTGGATCCTGCTGGCGCCCGCATTGGCGGCCCTGGTCGGAAGCCTGACCCTGTTCTGGGTCGCGCTCGCCCTCGTCGCCGCCTTGCTCCTGGTCCTGGCGTTCAAGCGCGGCGATCCTGCACCCAACCAATTTGGCGATCCCCCGGCCACTTTGGTGAAGCGCGACGTGGTCGGACCCTGGGTCGAGTTCTTCCGGCGGCAGGGGGCTTGGCTCGTCTTCCTGTTCGTCCTCGTCCACAAGATCGGCGACACGATGGCCAATCTCATGGTCCGCGACCTGTTCGTGACCCAGGGCTTTTCCAAGGAACAGATATTGTTCGCCGACGTCTGGGTCGGCTTCGGCTGCCTGATGGTCGGAATCTTCGTCGGCGGAATCGTCTATGCCCGCTGGGGAATGAAGCGCGCGGTGCTTCTCAGCCTCGTGCTGATGGGGATTTCGAACCTGAGCTTCGCGATACTCGCCGAGATGGGCCGATCGGTCCCGATGATGGCGTTTACCATGGGGTTCGAGAATTTCGCCAGCGGAGTCGGCGGAGTGGCGGTGGTGGCCTTCCTCTCGGCCGTCTGCTCCCTCCGCTTCACGGCCACCCAGTTCGCGATGCTTTCGGCGGCCGCGGCGATCCTCGGCCGGTTCCTGACCGGATCGGTGGCGGGGCGGCTGATCGACGCGATGGGCTATCCGAACTATTATCTGCTCACCACCGCGGCTGCCTTGCCCGGTATCCTCATCTTCTGGTGGATGATGCGGTCGGGCCTCGTCGACGCCGCGATCGGCGACGCCGGCAAGGAAGGGGAGGGCGACGCCCGCGCCGATCCGCCGGCGGAGCCCAAGTCGGCGGGCTGATCCCAAGCTTCGCGCCGGGAGAAATGTCAGGCCGGCGCCTGGTCGTTCGAGTTCAGCACTTCGCCGGCGAGATAGAGCGAGCCCAGGATCAGGACGATCGGCGGGCTCTCCCGGTCGGCGTGACGGGCGATCCAGCCCAAGGCCGATTCGACGTCGGCGGCGGCCAGGGCATTGAGGCCGGCGCCCCGGGCCGCGGCGGCAAGGTCGGCCGGGGCGTGGTGGGCATGGCCCGGCACCGGGACTGCGTGGAGGGTCGCCGCCCGGTTGGCGAAGGGTTTGAGGACTCCGGGCATATCCTTGTTGGCGAGCAGGCCGAGGACGATGTGAAACGGCCGGTCGCTCGGCACATGGCCTCGGAAGAAGTCGGCGACGGCCCGGGCCGCGGCCGGGTTGTGGCCGCCGTCCAGCCACAGCTCCGAATTCTTCGGAAGGCGCCCGGAAAGCGGGCCTGGAGCGAGGCGCTGGAGCCGGCCGGGCCAGTCCGCCCAGCCGATCGCGGCGCGCAGTGCCGCCTCCGGCACGGTCACGGTTCGCTGCGCCCGGAGCATTGCGACGGCGAGCGCCGCGTTCAGTGCCTGGTGGGCGCCCTGGAGCCGCGGGAGCGGGAGCTGGAGCTTGCCCCGCTCGTCCCGGTAATGGAGCTTCTGGCGGTAGACGATCGCGTCCCAGCGGTCGCCGCGCGGCATCCAGATCGCGCCCGCCGCACTCGCCGCCTCGGCGATCCGTTCCGACAGGCGCTCGGGATAATGCTGTGTGACGAGTGGGACCCGCTGCTTGGCGATCCCCGCTTTCTCGGCGGCGATGTCCTCGATCCGGTGACCGAGGAACTGCTGATGGTCCACTCCGAGCTGGGCGATCCCGCAGGCGGCCGGCGCCCGGATGACGTTGGTCGCGTCGAGCCGGCCGCCGAGGCCCACTTCGACGATGCACGCGTCCGCCTTGTGCCTCGAGAAGGCGAGGAAGGCGGCCGCGGTGGTCGCCTCGAAGAAACTGATCTCCATTCCGGCCGCGGAGTCGAGCGTCTCCTCGAGCAGGTCGGCGAGCGCTGAATCCTCGATCAGCTTCCCGGCCAGCCGGATCCGCTCGTTGAACCGGACGAGGTGGGGGCTGGTATAGACATGTGCGGTCAGCCCGGCCGCCTCGATCGCGGCGCGCAGGAAGGCGCAGGTCGAGCCCTTGCCGTTGGTCCCGGCGACGTGGAAGACCGGCGGAAGCCGGTCCTGCGGATCGCCGAGGCGGGCGAGCAGCGCGGTGATCCGCTCGAGTCCGAGTATGTCGGCGCCCGGCGAAAGCGCCGCCAGCCGGTCGAGCTGGCGCTGGACGGCCGGATGGTCGGAGACTGCGCGGTCCACTTAATCCTCCCCATGCAAGGCATGGGGAGGGGGACCAGGCGAAGCCTGGTGGAGGGGTAGAGGGCGTTGTTTTCCGCCAGCTGCCCCTCCACCACCCCTCGGGTGGTCCCCCTCCCCACCGCTTCGCGGCAGGGAGGATGAGGATCTCACGCCGCGGCCTTCTGTTCGGGCGCCAGATACCCGATCAGCTTCGCCAGGGTCTCGCGCAGCTCCTTGCGGTGGACGACCATGTCGACCATCCCGTGGGCCAGCAGATATTCGGCGCGCTGGAACCCTTCGGGGAGCTTCTCGCGGATGGTCGATTCGATGACCCGCTGGCCGGCGAATCCGATCAGTGCGCCGGGCTCGGCGATCTGGACGTCGCCGAGCATCGCGTAGGAGGCGGTAACTCCGCCGGTCGTCGGATCCGTCAGGACGACGATATAGGGCAGCCCGGCCTCCTTCAGCTCGGCGATCGCCACCGTCGTCTTGGGCATCTGCATCAGCGACAAGATGCCCTCCTGCATTCGCGCTCCGCCGGCGGCGGTGAAGATGACGTAGGGGCAATGGTCGGCGACGGCCGCCCGGGCGCCGTCGAGGAAGGCCGCTCCGACCGCCATCCCCATCGATCCGCCCATGAAGGCGAAATCCTGAACTCCGACCACGGTCCGGCGGCCCTCGATCGTACCGCGGGCATTGATCAGAGCGTCGCCTTCGCCGGTCGCCGACCGGGCGGCCTTCAGCCGGTCGCTGTAGCGCTTGGAATCGCGGAACTTGAGCGGGTCCTCCCGCACCTGGGGCTGGGGGAGCATGGAGTAGCCAGGGTCGAACAGGTTCTCGAAGCGGGCGCGCGGGCCGATCCGGCCGTGATGCTCGCAGCGCGGGCAGACCGACTGGTTCTCCTCCCATTCCTTGGTGAAGATCATCGCGTTGCACTGCCGGCACTTGTGCCAAAGATTGTCCGGGGTCTCCCGCTTGGGGAGGAAGGGAATGGAGTTTCGGACTCGGTTCAGCCAGCTCATTGGGGGTCTCCTGAGGGGCGCGAGATAGGAGGGTGGGGGAGGGGTGTCCAGAACGTCGTCGCCCCAGCGAAGGCTGGGGCCCCAGGGGGTGAAATGCGCCGGCGGTCTTCACCCGCCGGGGCCCCAGCCTCCGCTGGGCGACGTGTCTACAGAGTCGCCTCGATCGCCCTTGCCGCCTGGTCCGGATCCTCCGCCTCGGTGATCGGCCGTCCGACGACCAGGATCGAGGCGCCCGAGTCCAGCGCCTTCCTCGGGGTCATCACTCTTTTCTGGTCGCCCGCCGGACCTTCTTCCAGACGAACCCCGGGGACCACGAAGAAGCCGTCGGGCCACAATTTCTTCGCCGCCGCGACCTCGTTGCCGGAGCAGACGGCCCCGTCGAGGCCGGCCTCGCGGGCCAGGGCCGTCAGCCTTTCGACTTGCCCGCCGGGATCGGCGGAGAGGCCGATCGAATCGAGGTCGCTTCCGTCGAGGCTGGTCAGGACGGTCACCGCGACCACCTTCGTTCCGGTCGGAGCGGCCGCCTTGGCGTCCTCCATCATCGCCCTGCCGCCGGCCGCGTGTACGGTGAGGATCGCGGGCTCGAGCGGCCGGAGCGACTGGATCGCCTTGCCGACCGTGTTGGGGATGTCGTGGAGCTTCAGGTCGAGGAAGATCGGAAGGTGGAGCTCGGCCATCTCCCGGACTCCGTGCCGTCCGTTTGCGCAGAAGAATTCGAGGCCGAGCTTGATCCCGCCGACATGGTTCCTCACCCGCGTCGCGATCGCTTTGGCACGCTCGAGATCGGGTGTGTCGATGGCGACGAAGATCGGGCTCCTCATGCGGTCGGCCAGACCTTGGAGTCGGTCGCGACCCGCTCGCCCCCACCCGCACCTTCGCCATTGTCGACGGTCACCGGGGCGGGGGCCGGGCGTGCAGGAGCGACGCTGACGGCGGTCGGCTCGAGCCGGCGCCTGAGGCCCCAGAGCCGGGCCCGGTAGACGATGAAGGTCGGAAGGAAGCCGAGCAGGAAGGCGGCGAGCACGAGGACCGGGAGCTTCACGTCCGCCTCCAGCCCGCCCCACAGCTTCAGGGTCACGGCGTTCCAGTTCGCCTTGGCGAAGAGCACGAGGACCACGGTGAGAGCGATCCAGAAGAGGGTTTTCAGGAACTGCATTCGCGCCCTCCGGGGTTCGGTACGGGTCTATGGCGGTAGAGGCGGCGGCGCAATGGCCGGATGGCGCGTCGCCCCAGCGAAGGCTGGGGCCCCGGGGGGTGAAAGGCGCCGGGCTCTTCACCCCCTGGGGTCCCAGCCTTCGCTGGGACGACGGCTAGAGCAATTCCCTCTCGATCGCCTCGAACAGCGGCTGGATCTCCTTCAGCCGCGGCCTCTCCTCCGCAAGGATGGCACGGAAGGCCTCACGTTTAAGGCGGTCGGCAAGCCCCTCCGGCAGGCTCAAGCCCTCCGGCAGGGTCGAGACGGTGATGTCGATCAGTCGCTCGGCGCCGTGGAGCCGGCCCCACAGATAGTCGTTCTCGCGATAGGCGCGGCTGAAGAAGGCGCCGAAGCTGTTGAACTGGATCCCCTTCAAGGTCGCCCCGGCGCTTCCGCCGCGGATCGCGGTCGCGTCCTCGGGTGAGATCCGATCGACCTTCACCTCGTCATATTCGTCGAGGTCTTCGCCCTGCAGGAGCGGCAGGGTCGCGATGTCGTAGAAAGGAAATCCGAGATAGGCGAGGATCAGGCTTCGGCGCTCGGGCTTGGGAAAGGCGGAGAGCGCACCGGTCAGCCGGGAATCGGCCTCGTCGTCGGCGGCCCTGAGCGACAGAGCGTCGGCCAGCGCCTCGAGAGCGTCGGCAGGCCGGTCCTCCGCATTCCGATAGACGTCGGCGCCGGCCCCGGCGGGCTCTTGCGAATAGCGGCCGATGAGGCGGTAGATTTCCCCGCGCGCCGCGGCGATCGCTTCGCGCGGCGGGTTCGGCTGCTCCTCGATCTGGCCGAGGCGACGGACCAGGAAACGCAGCCGCCTTATCCGGAAGGCGGCGTCGAAGCTCCGCAGGAACAGCACCACCTCGGGCCGCGCGCCGGCCTTCGTCATCGAATCCTGGTCGGCGAGGCCTAGCCGCCGGGCTTCGCTCCACACGGCCTGGCGGATCCGTTCGTGCCGGCCCCGGTCGCCGCCTCCGCCGAGCCGGAAGATTCGCTCGGCCGCCTCCTCCGCCACTCCGGCGAGCTTGAAATGGCCGTAAGCGGCGTAGGCATAGCCCGCTTCCCGGGCCGCGACGTTCTGGGCCCGGGTCCGCCACGCGGCGAGCCGCTTCGCCGTCGGCTTCATCAGGAAGATGGTCGAGCCGAAGGCGCGCTCGATCGCCGCCTCGACCTCCGGACGCATCCCCTCGACGATCCGTCGAAGCCGGCGGATGGTGGAAGAGCGCTGCTCGATCGCCTCGAGATTGTCGCGGATCGGCTGCTCGCGCGGAATGTCCGAAAGGGCTCCGAAGATGGTCGCGAAGAAGCCCGGCGCCTCGTCGTTGCCGCCCGCGGCGAGGCGAACCGAGCGGACTCCCGGCTTCGGATCGATATAGACGAACCGGCGGTCGACCTCGCGGTGCGCCGGCCGGTTCTGGAGCGCCTTGATCGCCGGCCGGAAGGGCGCGTTGGCTAGGACCGAGCCGTCAATGAGCACCGCCGACTCCGCCATTCCGAGCGCCGACTGCCGGGGCAGGGCGCGGGTCAGGAAATCGCTTCGCCCTGGCCAGTCCGAGCCGCGCTCCTCCAGCACCTTGTCGAGCTCCGCGACCTGGAAGGGCGGAAAGGCCCCGGGGAAGCTGGCCGTCGCCCGGGCGGCGAAGGCGAGCTCGGCGGAGTCGGCCAGCGGCCCAGGGCCCGAACGGCGGAAGGACAGGATCAGCCGGTGCTCCTGCTCGATCACCTCGCTCGGCGAGTTGAGGCGCAGCTGTTCGGAATAGCCGTAAAAGTCGGTTACGGTGACGAACAGATCGAGCGGATGGTAGCTCGGCAGGAGCGGCGGGCCTTGCCCGCCGCTCGCCATTGCGTCGAACGCGTCGAGCAGGAGCCGGGTGAAGCCGGGCCCGCTGAACGGCGGTGCGAACCAGCGGGCCCGGACGAAATTGGCGAGCTTGCCGCGGATTTCCTCGCGATGCTCCGCCTCGACCGTCTTTTCGAGCGCCCCGCGCCTCGAGGACCAGGCCCAGGCGAGCGGAACCGCCGCGGACTTTGCGAGCCTCGAGAAGCGGCTCAGGGCCGGATCGATCAGCCGGTCGACGTCGGCGGTCTCGAGCCAGAGGTCGGTGAGGGGCTCGAGCGAGCGGCCGGTGGCGATCGCCTCGGCGAGGAAGACTGCGTTGATCCCGCCCGCGCTCGCCCCGGCGAGGATGTCGACCAGCACCCGGACGTCGAGCTCGCATTCGAACGCGATCGACTCGATCAGCCGTCGATAGATCGCTTCGCTGCCGGGCTCGGCCGGCTCGCCGGAATGGAAGGCACGGCTCGCGCGGGCGAGTCGCCAGACCTCCTTGGTGATCCCGTGCATGTAAACTGCGAGGCTGATTCCGCCGTAGCAGACCAGCGCCAGCCGTAATTCCTTTTCACGCACCCGACGAGTCGTGGCAGTAGAGCGACGAGTTGTCGAGACGAATGGAACTCGGCTCAACTCATCCCGGAATCCCTGCACGCCGCCGTAACGACCGGGACTCATTTAGATTGTGCCTTTAGCCCGACTCCCATCGGAGGCTGAGGGGCCACAAAGCTTATGTTGTTTACGCGCTCGAACCGCCGCGGCACTCACTCGGCCGCAATGCTTGCACTTGCTGGGCTGATCAGTTCGGTCCCGGTCCAGGCGGCGGAGGCTCCGGCCGTCGAGCGAATCGAGAGCCTCAGCGAAACCGTCACGGCCCTCGACGAAACCGTCGCGATCGCCGACCCGGTGGCGGCCGAGGAAAAGATCTACAAGGCGATCGGCCAGGGCACCGCCAGCTATTACGGCCGCGAGCTCGCCGGCAACCGCACGGCGAGCGGCGAGCGCTTCAACCCGGCCGGCTTCACCGCCGCCCACCGTACCCTTCCGCTCGGGACCAAGATCCGGGTGACGAACGTCGCCAACGGCCGGAGCGTCATCGTCCGGGTCAACGACCGCGGGCCCTTCGTCGGCAAGCGCCTGATCGACGTCTCGCTGGGCGCCGCGCAGGAGATCCAGATGATCCGCACCGGGACCGCCCAGGTCCGTCTGGAGCTCGTCCCGACCGTCTGAGGCCTCCCGTCATCCCGGCTTTCGCCCGGGATAACGGTCATCTCCCCCTTTCCAAATCCTACACCGCCCGCTATTGGGCGCATGCAACCTTCCGGTGGGGATTTGTCAGCATGATCAAGCACATAGCGCTTTGCGGCGTGGCCGCGCTCAGCCTCGTCGGAGCCGCCGCTCCGGCCCAGCAGAACAATTCCCATGCCGGCCACTCGGCGGCCAAGCCGCAGCTCGGCGAATGGGGTTTCGACGTCGCGGGCATGGACCGCGGCGTCAATCCCGGCGACAATTTCTTCGATTACGCCAACGGCACCTGGGCGAAGACCACCCAGATCCCGGCCGACAAGCCGGTCTGGGGCGGCTTCGTCGAGCTCGACGAGCTCTCCACCCGGCGCACCCGCGAGATTATCGAGGAGGCCGCAAGGGCCAAGGCCCCGGCCGGAAGCGTCCAGCGCAAGGTCGGCGACTTCTACGCAAGCTTCATGGACGAAGCGGCGATCGAGGCGCGGGGCGCCGCTCCATTGAAGCCGACTCTTGACAGGGTGGCTTCGATCCGAACGACGTCCGATCTCGCCCGCGCCTTCGGCGAGCTCGGCCAGATGGGCGTTCGAACGCCGTTCTCCGCCGAAGTCGACCAGGACCTCAAAGACAATAGCCGCTATTCCGTTTATGTCGGCCAGGGCGGCCTCGGCTTGCCCGACCGCGATTATTATCTCGATGCGGCCAATCCCAAGTTCGTCGACGCCAAGGCGAAATACCGCGCCCACATCGCCAACATGCTCCGCCTCGCCGGGATTTCCGATCCCGAAGGCCGTGCCGGTCGGATTCTCGACCTCGAGACCAAGATCGCTCAGGCGCACTGGACCCGGGTGCAGAGCCGGCAGGTCGAAAATCTCTACAATCCGATGACGATGGCGGAGCTTCCGGCGAAGATGCCGGGCTTCGACTGGGGCGCCTATCTTTCCGCCGCCGGGCTCGGCGGGGTCGACGGGGTCATCGTCACCCAGCCGAGCGCTCTCACCGGCGCCGCCAAACTGGTCGCCTCGGAGCCGATCGAGACTTGGAAGGATTATCTCACCTTCCGCTCGATCGCCGCTTCGGCGCCGCTGCTGCCGAAGGCGTTCGTCGACGAGAATTTCGCATTCAACGGCAAGGTGCTCTCCGGCACTCCCCAGCTTCCGGAGCGCTGGAAGCGCGCCTCCAGCCTCGTCGGGAGCGGGATGGGCGAGGCCGTCGGCCAGCTCTACGTCGCCCGCTACTTCCCGCCCGAAGCCAAGGCGAAGGCCGACGCGCTCGTCCGCAACCTGATCAAGGCAATGGATCTGAGGCTCCAGGGCCTGACCTGGATGGCGCCCGAGACCAAGGCCAAGGCGCGGATCAAGCTCGCCGCCTTCACTCCCAAGATCGGCTATCCGGACAAGTGGCGCGATTACAGTGCGCTCGAGATCCGGCCCGGCGACGCGCTCGGCAACGCCATGCGCGCGCGCCAGTTCGAATATCGCCGCAACCTCGCGAAGATCGGCCGGCCGATCGACCGCTCCGAATGGGGCATGTCGCCCCAGACCGTGAACGCCTATGCCAATCCGCTGATGAACGAGGTCGTCTTCCCGGCCGCCATCCTGCAGCCCCCGTTCTTCGATCCCAATGCCGACGATGCGGTCAATTACGGCGGAATCGGTGCGGTGATCGGTCATGAGATCACCCACCATTTCGACGATCAGGGCCGCAAGTTCGATTCCAGGGGCAACCTTGCCGAATGGTGGACTCCGGCCGACGTCGCTGCTTTCAAGAAGCTGACCGACCAGATGGTCGCTCAATATGGCGGCTACGAGGCCCTGCCCGGCAAGAAGGTCAACGGCGAGCTCACGCTCGGCGAGAACATGGCCGACCTCGCCGGTCTCGCCGTCGCCTACGACGCCTATCACATGTCGCTGAAGGGCAAGCCGGCGCCGGTCATCGGCGGCTATACCGGCGACCAGCGCTTCTTCCTCGGTTTCGGCCAGGTGTGGCGGACCAAGTATCGCGACGCGCTGCTTCAGCAGTTGCTGACCGTCGACGTCCATTCGCCGGGCCCGATCCGTCCGCTCGTCGTGCGTAACTTCGATCCCTGGTACAAGGCGTTCAACGTTCGCGACGGAAAGCTGTATTTGCCCCCTGAACAGCGTATCAGGGTCTGGTAGGGCTAATCGACCAGGGCCGGCGCACTAGCGCCGGCCCGTTCGCGACCGGGGCGGGAGACCAAAGCTGAAGCGGCCGTTTTTGTACCTGCCCGTGGCCGGTCTGTTCCTCATTTTCCTCTATTGGGCTGCGACCCATGTCAGCTTCGGCGGCGGTGCCCCGGCTCAGCCCGAGCTCGGCATCTCCAACCAGCAGCTCGCCAATATCGAGGAGCGGCAGAACGCGCCCGGAAGCGTCGCCGACTATAAGCGCCTCGACCAGCGCCTCCAGGCGCTGATGCGCGGCCAGCAGATGATCGGACTGGCCGTCGGGGTCGTCGAGAATGGCGAGATCCGGTTCCTCAAGGGCTATGGCGAGACCTACGCCGGAAGCGGCGAGGCGGTGACGACCGACACCGTCTTCCGCTGGGCCTCGCTCTCCAAAGGCGTGGCGGGGGACATGGTCGCGCTCCTCGCCGACCAGGGCAAGCTCTCCCTTTACGAGCCCGTCGGCAAATATTCGGCCTCGCTCCGGCTTCCCGCGGGCAACGAGCAGAAGGCGACGGTCGCCGACCTCCTCTCGCACCGGCTCGGCCTGTTCAGCCACGCCAACGATTCCAAGCTCGAGGACGGGATGGATCCGCGCTTCCTTCGCTCCAGCCTCGCCCAGCTCAACTCGATCTGCTCGCCCGGGAGCTGCTGGGCCTATCAGAACGTCGCTTACGACGCGGCAAGCGAGGTCGTCGAGAAGGTCACCGGGCAAAGCTATGCGGACGCCGTTCGCGAGCGGCTCTTCGCGCCTCTGGGGATGACCGGAGCGAGCATGAGCCGGGAGGCGCTGGTCGGCTCGAAGCGCTGGGCCCGTCCCCATGTCGGAGGCAAGAATTCGAAGCCGGTGGAGGTCGCCGAGCCTTATTACCGGGTGCCGGCCGCCGGCGGCGTCAATTCGACCATCAAGGACCTCGCCATCTGGATGCAGGCCCAGATGGGCCTCAAGGCCGCGGTGCTTTCGCCGCGCGTCCTGGAGTCCGTCCAGACCGCCCGGGTCAGCACCCCCGGCGAGCTCGGACGGATGCGCAAGTTCCGCGAACGGGTCCGCACCGCCGCCTACGGCCTGGGCTGGCGGGTCTACGATTATGCCGGCCACCGCGTCGTCGCCCATCGCGGCGGGGTCCGCGGCTACAGGTCGCTGATCATGTTCGATCCGGCGCTCAAGTCCGGGGTGGTGGCGCTCTGGAACGGCTCGAGCAGCCAGCCCGGCGGGCTGGAGTTCGAGGTGATGGACATGTTCTACAAGCTCGAGCCGAGGGACTGGCTGTTCCTCGACCAGAAGCCCGGCGCGGCGGCTCCGGCCGCGGAGCCGGAGCCCGCGGCGGAAGGCAATAATTCGATCGCGGATACGGGAACTCAATAACCATCATCCCGGCGAAAGCCGGGACGTCGGGGAGACCCACCGAGACTTCTTGTCCTGGAATCCCGGCTTTCGCCGGGATGACGAATGGCGGCGCCGGTCCCGCCTTCGCGGTCAGGTCCGCCTCAGCTTCGCCCAGACCGGATAATGATCGCTCGCCTTCCTCGCCGCCGCGCTGTGGTGGACTCCGCATTCGTCGATCCCGAGCCCCGGCGTGACCATGATCCTGTCGAGCCGGGCGACCGGCCGGCGGACGTGGAAGCTCCGGCCGCATTCGGCGAAGGCGAGGTGGTGGCCGAAATCCCGGAGGCAGCCGCCCCGGACGCTCCATTCGTTGAGGTCGCCCATCAGGACCGCGGGCATTGCGGACTCCCGGGTCTCGAGATGATGAAGGATGGAGCGCGCCTGCTGCCGCCGCCACAGGCCCGACAGATCGAGGTGCATACCGACCACGCGCAGCTCCTCGCCGTTCAGGCAAATGTCCGCCATCACCGCGCCCCGCGGCTCAAGCGACGGGAGGTGGAGTAGCTCCTTGTGGAGCACGTCGACATTCTTCCGGACCAGAAGCGCATTGCCGTGCCAGCCGAGGCTCCCGTCGCGGGCGTCGAAGGCGACCGGCTTGTAGTCGCTATGTTCCTCGATCATGTGAAGCGGGATGGCGCTGGCCCGCGCTCCGAATCGGCGGTCGGCCTCCTGGAGCGCGATGACGTCGGCGTCGAGCTCGCGAAGCACTTCGAGGGTCCGCTCCGGCCGGCGCCGGCGATCGGTGCCGATCGCCTTCCTCATATTGTAGCTGGCGACTCGGATCATGACGCGCACTCATCCTCCCTGCCGCGAAGCGGTGGGGAGGCGGACCACATGAAATGTGGTTGAGTGGTGGGCGGCGCCGGCCGCGGAAAGTTGTCCAATGAACTCACTGATCGCGGCGCCCCTTACCCCTCCACCATGCTTCGCATGGTTCCCCTCCCCACGCATGGCGATGGGGATGAACCGTTTAATGCCGGTGCCGGTCGTTCAGCTTGCCGAGCTGGTGGTCGAGCGCCCGGACCACCTTCTTGGCGGCGCCGATCACGGCCCGGTCGAACGTGTCGCCCTCGTCGATTGCGGCGACGGGCGGGATCCCGTTGACCCGGGCCTCGATCGACGCCCGCATGTCGGCATTGCCGCCGCGCGGTCCGTTGACGTCCGAGACATGGACCTCGACGTCGGTGATCCGTCCTTCGAATCGGGCGAGGCGCTGCCGGATCTGCTCCTCGAGCCGGCTGTCGCGTTCGTTGTCGCTGTCGATCTGGTTGTCGGCGTGAATCTGGATGAACAAGACACTCTCCATTGCTGGCATGGGGTGAATGCCGGGGAGGGGAGGGGGTTCCGAGAAAATCGCGTCGCCCCAGCGAAGGCTGGGGCCCCGGGGGGTGAAGATCGCCGGCGCCTTTCACCCGCCGGGATCCCAGCCTTCGCTGGGATGACGGGAACATCACGTTCCCCTTCCGTTTCCCGCTCCTCGCCGCTACAGCCGCCCAATGGCCAAACCCAAGAAGCGCTTCGTCTGCCAGGCCTGCGGCTCGGTCCAGAGCCGCTGGATGGGCCAGTGTCCCGACTGCACCGAGTGGAACACTCTGGTCGAGGACGCCGGGGCCGTGGTCACTCCCTTTTCGGCGCGCCACAATCTGCGCGGCGGCGGCCGGGCGATCGAGCTGATCGGCCTCGACCGCGACGTCGCTTTGCCGGAGCGGATGTCGACCGGGATCCGCGAGCTCGACCGGGCGATCGGCGGCGGCCTCGTCGCCGGGTCCGCGACGCTGATCGGAGGCGATCCCGGAATCGGCAAGTCGACCCTGCTTCTCCAGGCCGCCGCAAGGATGGCGGAAGCGGGCCTCGGGGTCGCCTACATCTCCGGCGAGGAGGCAACCGACCAGGTCCGGCTCCGAGCGCGCCGCCTCGGCCTCGGAAGCGCCCCGGTCCAGCTCGCCGCCGCGACCTCGGTCAGGGACATATTGACCACCCTCGCCGAAGGGCCGCCCTGCGCCCTGGTGGTCATCGATTCGATCCAGACCATGTATTCGGATCTGATCGAGGGCGCTCCCGGAACGGTCAGCCAGGTCCGCGCCTCGGCCGGAGAGCTCATCCGTTACGCCAAGGAATCCGGCGCCGCCGTCGTCCTCGTCGGCCATGTGACCAAGGACGGAGCGATCGCCGGCCCCCGGGTGCTCGAGCATATGGTCGACACCGTCCTCGCCTTCGAAGGCGAGCGCAGCCACCAGTACCGGATTCTCAGGGCCACCAAGAACCGATTCGGTGGTACCGACGAGATCGGAGTCTTCGCGATGGCCGAATCCGGCCTCGAGGAGGTCGGCAACCCGAGCGCCCTCTTTCTCACCCATCGCGGCGAGGCGGTCTCGGGCGCGGTCGTCTTCCCGGCGCTCGAAGGGACTCGCCCGGTGCTCGTCGAGATCCAGGCACTCACCGTCCGCCTCGCCAGCGGCGCAACCCCGCGCCGGGCGGTGGTCGGCTGGGATTCGGGCCGGCTCGCGATGATCCTCGCCGTGCTCGAGGCTCGGTGCGGGCTCAGCTTCTCGACGGCCGAGGTCTATCTCAACGTCGCCGGCGGCTACCGGCTGAGCGATCCGGCGGCGGATCTCGCGGTGGCGGCGGCTTTGGTGTCGGCACTGTCCGAGCGGCCGGTGCCGCCCGAGGCGGTCGCCTTTGGGGAAGTGGCCTTGTCCGGCGAGCTGAGGCCGGTCGCGCACGGGCCGTTGCGGCTCAAGGAGGCGGCGAAGCTGGGCTTCGAGCGGGCCCTGGTCCCGGCCTCGGTGAAGGGGGAGGGGGGCATGAGGCTCTCGGGCTTCAAGACGCTGAAAGACCTGGTGGATCATGTCCTGGGGCGGTGACCCCTCTTCCTCCCCGTCCGCGCAGCGGATGGGGAGGGGGACCATGCGAAGCATGGTGGAGGGGCAATCGGCGCTGT